>JAUIIO010000015.1 GCA_030431715.1 bacterium | reverse complement strand
TACAACCTTGTAAGAATGACCGGTGGGGTATGGGCACCACTTCGGCCAAAAGCAGAGGGCTGTAACCCTGAATCACCAACTCCTATATCTTGTACCATTGATAAAGACGAGGCATTTGAGATTCAACAAAATGGTGAATATGACGAGCTCATACCTCATATGCAAACTACCGATCCTTACTGTCGCGAGATTAATCAGCAGGTTGAGGACTACCTAACCGAAGCTCTAAAGTCAGTAAGCAGCTTTACTATCATCGAATAAGAAACCCAGCTAAGAGTTCATGCTCCGGTAAAGAAGGCAAGAGCAACACAAGGCCCATTAGCGCCACAATCTAGCAGTAGTTTAAAGCTGAGTATAAACTCTATTTTTTAAAGTAACGTGAATGCTCGCGAAGAAACTTCTCTACTTCGCCAGAGAACCACTCGGGATGCTCAATCATCGGCGCATGGCCACAGCCTTTAATGGTAACAAGCTTAGAATTAGGAATGTGTTTATGAAAAGCTTCTGCAACATCCATTGTTGTAACCGTATCGTCTTCTCCCCACAAAAGAAGAACAGGAACTTTAATCTCTTTTAGATACTCAAGGAGGTTATCCTTCTTAGCGCTTCTTGCTGCATGAATGAGATTAAGAGTATTGAGCCTACTTGTTAGAATTCCAACAACCTCGTTAACGGCTTCGTCGGTCACAAACTCCTGATTATAGAAGACCCGTGACATATGCTCACGCACAAACTTCTCGCCCATACGCACCGGAAGAGTATCTACTGAATGCTCATAAAGACCAGAGGTCGCGGAAAGTACCATGCAATCCACAAGCTCGGGAGAAGAGAGGCAGACCCTCATGGCAACGTGACCACCAAGCGAGTTTCCACAAAGGGCAACAGGCGCAAGGCCTTCTCTACGAATATAATACTCAGTGTAAGCGGCTAACGCCTTTACCTTAACCTCAGACCTGTGCGCAGTAAGGAGAGGGAACGAGAAGGCTGTCGGGCGGGCGTACTCATCTACAAACGGGATCATACTATCCCAGTTCGACATTGCCCCAAATAGCCCATGGAGGAGGAGGAGCTCAGGACCCGCTGTTCCGCTGCTGGTTACCTTAAACTGTGGCTCTTTTCGCTTCTTTAACCACTTGGGTTCGCAAGCCCCCATTCTATCGGCCGAGCGTTGTACTTCTTCTATGATCGCTTTGTTCATGCAACTGTCACTAATCTCTCATATCCACCCAAACGCTATCAGATGGATACCACCACCGTGACGCTTCGAGCCAATTTAGCATCCTGAAATTAATAGATCTATTATACATCTAGTTCAAGTCTATGGGCGTTTTCTTGAATAAGATCATATCTAGACGAAGCATCCTTCCCGAGGAGTTTTGAGAGCATATCACTCGCTTCATCGAAGTCATCTATTTGAATTTTAAGGAGTTTTCTGTTTTTTGGGTCCAATGTGGTCTCCCAAAGGGTCTTCGGATTCATCTCACCTAACCCCTTAAATCGGGTAATATGGACTTTTTTCTTTTTTGCCTTTTTTTTCAGTATTTCCTCTTTTTCCTCTTCACTAAACACCCAGTGCAGCTCCTCACTAGAGCCTGAGCCGAGTCTTATACGATAGAGAGGGGAAAGGCCAAGATAGAGGTTACCACTCTCAATAAGGGGCCTCATGAAACGAAAAAAGTAAGCCATAAGAAGCGAGGCGATATGCATACCGTCAGCATCGGCATCAGTGAGAATCACCACCTTACCGTACCTGAGCTTCTTTAGATTCATTCCGTCGCCAAAACCACACCCGAGAGCAGACACAAGATCAGAGAGCTCCTTATTCTCTCGCACCTTGGATTGCGGGGCAGATATCGCATTTAAGACCTTTCCACGAAGCGGGAGAACAGCTTGTGTCTTTCTATCTCGGCCCTGCTTCGCACTTCCTCCCGCGGAATCTCCCTCCACAATAAAAAGCTCACACTTATCTGGGCGCGTAGAAGAACAGTCAGCGAGTTTCCCAGGCAGATTCAGCCTGTGGCTCACCCCAACCTTTCGTGAGACGCCCTGCGAGGCCGCTCTCGCCGCCGCACGAGCTTTAGACGCCAATACAACACGTTCTACTATCGCAGAGGCGAGCTTGGGATTCTTGTTCAGATAGTTCTCAAAAGACCTTCCGATACTTTCAAGTGGCGCGGTTACCTCAGGGTTATTTAACTTATCTTTTGTTTGGCCCTGAAACTGTAGCTGACTTACCGAACCCGGAACATTTACAGAGAGAACAACCGTTAATCCTTCACGGATATCGTCAGATGTGAGCTTCACGCCGCGCGGAAGTAGGTTATGAACATTAATATGGTTCCTGAGCGCTTTTACCAACCCACCACGAAAGCCATCGGCATGCGTACCACCCTCCTTGGTGTGGATTCCATTTACATAAGAGAGCGTTTTCTCCTGAGTTGCTTCAGTCCAGCAGAACGCAGCTTCTGTTTTAATCCCCTCATCTTTCTCAAGATAAAAGGTCTCATCTGCTACCGGCTTAAGCTTTGACTCTGCTAAAAGAGATTTGAGATAAGATTGTATACCGTCATCGTAACAGTACGTTTCCTTTTTCTTTTGAGCCTCATCCTCGTAATGAAGCTTTAGCCCCTTGTTTAAGAAGGCTTTCTCCTCAATCATCTGCGCAAGGGTAGCGGTATCAAAATCAACACTCTTAAATATTTCAGGATCAGGCTGAAATGTTATGCTCGTGCCGTGTTTACGGGTCTTTTTTCCTTTCTTAACAGCAGACTTCGGCTTCCCAATCGAATACTCCTGTCGCCACTCATAACCATCTCGCCAGACAACAGCTTCAAATTTCTCACAAAGCGCATTTACAACAGAGGCACCTACTCCGTGCAAACCGCCGGCAGAAGCGTAGTTTTGCTCAGAGAACTTCCCACCAGCATGAAGAGTCGTAAGGATAATCTCCATAGCCGGCTTCTTAAACTTGGGATGCTTATCAACCGGTATACCGCGCCCGTTATCTTCTACTGTTATACACTGCCCACTCTTATGAAGCGTAATAGATATCTCAGAGGCATGTCCGTTCATGGCCTCATCAATCGAATTATCAAGAATCTCGCGTGCAAGGTGGTGGAGCCCAGACTTTCCGGTGCCTCCAATATACATACCTGGCCTACGTCTTACAGGCTCTAGTCCCTCAAGGACCTCAATATCTGATGCTGTATACTTCTTCTTTGCCATATCCTAATATCCAGCTAAAACCCGGCTAAAAGACCTAAGATCTCTCCGCGCGCTACGACCTTGGTTCCTTTTAGTCCGCGCCGCCCCTTCGTGATACTCTTCGACTGTAGAGTTTTTTCCTTACCATTACTCAGTGCAAGGGTAATCTTCTGTGAGCCTTTAAAGGCCTTAACTCCCACAACCTCATCACCGTCTCGAACACTCATAAGGATTACACCAACCGCGGCATTCGATCGAACCGGAACATCCTTTTTCGTGATAAGAAGGCCTGACGCCTTGCGTGTAAACATGGCGATATTAGTATTAAGCTTACAAACACCAATAAGTTTGTCGTTATCGCGCACCTTCATAACTCGCTTGCCATTTCGCTTTATGCCGCTAATTTCTTCAAGCTCAAACCCATAACCCATTCCCTTCGCTGTGAGAAACAGAAGTGTTTCGCCTTCTTCAAGTACCGTGTCACCATCGAGCTCAATGAGGCTCTTCTGCGCGGCATCATTCTTTACACAAAAAGATTCTACAACCGTTTCCCCGTCACGGAACTTAAGAAGTTTCTGAATAGGTGTTCCGTAGCCACTCGAGGACGGAAACTCAGTTACTGGAAGCAGGTAGAGATACCCTTGGCTGGTAAAAAATGCGACGTGATCAAGGGTGGAGAGTGGATGGGCGTGGAGAATACTGTCTCCTTCGCGAATACGAGTAGTGCTCACATCATTGTTCTGCCGGATTCGTTTAAGCCAACCGTCGGCCGTTACAATGGCATACACCTCTTCTTCGACCACGTAATCAGATTCGTTGAGCTCAATCTCAATATTGTCTTTAACGATCTTACTCTTACGCTTATCACCATAAAGCTTAAGTACCTCTTTAAGGTCAGCTTTCAAAAGAGCGATAATCTTACTCCTGCTCTTTAAGATCGCCTCAATCTCTTTTACGCGTGTAGATTTCTCTTTATGTTCCTTTGTGATCTCATCAATACTGGTCTGAGAGAGCTGATAGATACGCATATCAACAACGGCAAAAGACTGTATTTCGGTGAGCTTAAAGCGTTTACGAAGCTTCTCGGCAGCATCAGAGCGCCCCTTACTCTTCCTCACTATCTTGAGCGCCTCATCAAGCGCGTCGTAGATCTTTATAAGGCCTTCAAGAATGTGGAGCCTTTCAAGTAAGTTTTTCCGCTCAAATTTTAAGCGACGTACTACAACCTCTTCTCGAAAATCAAGAAAGTGCTGCAAACATTGCTTTAGAGATAGAAGCTCCGGCTTAGAACTCCTCCCTTCCGTCGGGACAAGGGCTGTGAGATTCACGGCAAAATTATGCTCTAAAGGAGTATTCTTAAAGAGATAGGCCATGCCTACTTCCGCATCCGCCCCCGAAGCAAGCTCTATAACGACACGAATATCTTCGGTAGACTCATCTCGAACATCAACAAGCTGAGGAACCTTCTTGTTAATAATAAGATCCGCTATCTTCTCAACAAGCTGAGATTTATTAACGGTATATGGCAGGGAGTGGACAATAATAGCTTGTTTTCCCCGTTCAAGATTTTCGAGTTTCCAGTCTGCCCTCATTCGAACTGACCCACGGCCTGTGCGATAGATATCTGTAAGCTCCGCCTTGGTATTTAAAATCGAACACCCTGTCGGGAAGTCCGGTCCCTTAATGACACCAGCAAGTTTTGCAGCGGAGATATCCGCATCATCAAGTACTGCCAGAAGGGCATTTACGATGTCGTTGATATTATGAGGAGGAATGTTTGTGGCCATTCCCACCGCTATTCCCGAGGCGCCATTCATTAAGAGGTTTGGAACCCTGCTTGGGAGTACCTCTGGCTCTACGGTCGTAGCATCAAAGTTGTCACCAAAGGCTACCGTCTCTTCGCTAATCTCGCCCAGAACATCAAGAGCAATCGGAAGAAGTTTGGCCTCGGTATACCTGTAAGCCGCAGCGCTGTCTCCATCAAGGGAGCCAAAGTTTCCTTGGCCATCAACAAGTGGATAACGCATTGAAAAATCCTGAGCCATCCGTACCATCGCCTCGTAACAGGCAACGTCTCCGTGGGGGTGAAACTTGGCGAGAACTTCACCAACAACGGCAGCTGATTTTCGGTGACTGCTGGATGGTTTGAGATTGAGGTTGCGAAACATTGCGTAAAGAATTCGGCGCTGTACAGGCTTTAAGCCATCTCTAACATCGGGAAGAGCGCGTCCGGTAATAACGCTAAGAGCATAGGTCAGGTACCTATCCCTTGATTCCTGTCGAATAGAAGCATCAATCTCAGTCATAACTTCTATCAGGTATCACCCCAGAGCGAGAAAGGCCAGTAGCTATATGAAAATGAATAAAAAAGTCAAAGGGATATCTTATCCTTGGGCAAGCCCCCGCTCCCCCTCATCATCCTCCTCCTCCTCATCCTCATCCTCATCCTCATCCTAATCCTTTTCCTGCACCTGCACCAAATGATTTTAGTGGAGGAGGAGGAGGACTATGAGAGGAAAGAGAACAATCAGAAGGAATTACGGGAATTCAAATAGCAGAATTGAAATTTAATCTTTTACTTGCTCAAGAGATTCAACCTGAGCGCTCTGTTCAGGTTGCGCGTTCGATTTTGGTTGCCCTTCTTCAAACCCCGAGAAGAGCGGAATCGCAAGAAGAACAATAAGGGCAGCCAGCATTCCTATAACAACAAGCTCAATTGAACCATCATCCATATTCCGAGTAATCCACGGCTTACGCGTCAATCGCTCAGCACCGGGATCAGTCACATGGGCTATATGCTCATTCTCTGAAAGCAAAACCGGTCGCATCTGAGATTTAAATCTGTTCTTTTCAATATTCATCTTTCAATTCAGCATAGAACTTCGTACCTTTATGATTCAGTCTCGGACTTAAACGTTGCTCGAAAAATGACCCATAACGAATTAGAAACAAAAGAAAAATTCAACACTATCGACTCTCTCCTTGAGGGCGATCACACGTTTATACACATAGATACCCGCCTTGAGGGCGTAGAGCTGCCGGAGCAGCTGATGTCCAAGCATAATGTCACCCTAAAACTCAGCAGACAGTTTCGAGGGGAGATTAAGCTTAAATCAGACGAAATCGCCGCCGATCTCCTGTTTCCAGAGGGATATCACTCCTGCAAGATCCCACTCGACGCTGTGTGGGGGATCACAGATGAAACAGGCAAAAACATGATCTGGCCACAGAGCACCCCTAAAGAGATCTTGGAAGAAATGGTTACAGACCCAGCCGAGGCAGCAGCTCTTGCCGAGGAATCAGACGATCAGGAAGAGGAAACTCCTGCACAAGAGAAGCTCGAAGAGGAACCAACAGAACAGAGCTCCAAACTCGCCAAACGCAAAATCCCACACCTAAAGCGGGTTAAGTAATCCACGTCGGTGGGCTGTAATTATTTGGCGAGGGCTTTGGGAGTAAAGTCTTCTAATAGCCCATCAGCTGCAGCATCTGCGCATACGGAGTGACCATCAAACGTTAAGAGTGTGGCCTTATCTGATTGTAAGTTCTTAACAGCGACACTATCTACGTGCGGCACCCCATCAATAGTACGATACACCGTCATCACAAACTTAAGAGGCTCTCCGGTTCTCCCAAGAGCGATCTTGTAAGGGATTAGTCCAGTTTGACTATCAACATAAAGAACAAGCTGGTGAATTGTTGCATAGGCGTCCTGCACAGTGGCTTCAACCCTTAAAAGCTTAGCTGGCTTATAGCGAACGCCATCTGGCAACCAACCAGCTCCAAGAAGGTAGCCCTTGTTGCCTTCAGCAGAACCACCACTATCAGCGCCATCTCCCTGACGAGGCTCTTCAGGAAGGGGATCGCAGCTCTGCACAACGGTTGCTCGACCACCGCCTTCTTGAAACGGCGCAACATACAAACCTAATCGTGTTTCACCAAAGGTAAGCATATCAGTCTTGTAAGAGGCTCCGTAAAGATCATTAAGATTAAGTTCTGATCCAAAGATAGTATCTGAACGGTTTGCCGCAGCAATTCTTCTAACTGCCTTAAGAACCGGTGAGTAATAAAACACTACGTCATCTTCATCGCTCAAGAATCGATAGGTAAGCCATTTCTGTGAAGGAATCTCAGGAGAATAAGAGAGTGTAAGCGTTTCGCGAAAATCCTGCTCTTTAAACTTCTCGTTTTCCATACGTGAAGGAAAAACTCTCGCTACCCTACCAGCCATGGAGTAAGAAACAGCATACCCATGAAAGGTCTGAGCACGAAAAGTATCAACTCTACGAGTATAAGGACTCTGCGTCGCGAGAAGCTTGGATACATCTTCGGGAGTATACTCCTTATTTAATACCGCCTCCTCGATATCAAAACTCTCATCCTCAGCCTCCACCTCGAGCACCCACTGCCCCGACTGCACCAGCGGTAAGGCCTCAGGAACAACATAGGACTGATGTTGCCCGATTGAAGTCTGATCAATAAAGAACTGCCTGCTTTCAGGGGCCGCCTGAGCCGCAACAACAGAAAGAAGCAGTGATAATATGAGAAAAAGGCAATCAGGCCTAAACCGAAAGGCTCTATTCGATGTGCTCTGAGGCATTTTCTTCAATCTGTATGAGTTTGCGAGTATGAATCTGATAGAGCTTCTCGGAGCCGAGGTCTTCCAGATCTCTTGAGCGCTGCATGAGCGTCTCCTTATCCTCGATAAACCTGCGCGGATCGGGAGGATAGACCTGAGGATGAATCCCTGTGTCCATTCGTATAGCATCCACCGGGCAAGCCTCTACACAGTAGCCGCAGTATATGCACAACAACGTATCAATCTCATAGCGGTGGGGAAACTTCTCAATCTCAGGATCATCATGCTCAGCCGGCTCAATATAAATGCACTTAGCCGGACAAGCTGTGGCGCAGAGGAAACACGAGGTACACTTAACCCCACCATCGTCATGAAGAGTAAGACGGTGCCTCCCCCGGTAACGGGAGGGATAATCTCGGCGCTCATTGGGATATTGAATACTTGCAGCCGCTCGGACATCTTTCTTAAGCCCCAGAGCGTGCAGAGTGTGAAACATGAGATTGCGAAGAAGCTTGCCAAATGTCAGAAACACTCCCTTAGCGATCTCAACTACATAGACCTTCTCAAGTAGTGTCATATCTTCACGTCGTCTCATGAGCCTCATCCTCTCTATAACCCTATCAGCCCACTATACTGTAGGACAATGGAAACGTCTGCAAGACCCCGCGAAACATTCCGCGGCGCCAAAAGCCAGATATCCGAAAAAATTCATAAAACCTTGCAAACATCAGCGAGTACAGTATAGTCTTGCCGTTACCAAAGAAAAGATACGCGCAGAGTAATAAAGCCTGCAAGTACACTTATTTAGAGATCACACATGACACAAAGTATTGAAGTTTTTTACTCTTTTCAAAGCCCATATTCCTACCTTGCACTCGAGTCGATTTATGAAATAGCGAAGGAGTTCGACGTTGAGCTTCTGTGGCAGCCATTTTCTGCCAGAGCCTCCGGTCAACAGGGACAGTCTGGATCAATTATACCCGACAAGCTCTCTTACCTTTTTGAAGACACTAAGCGTTATGCCGCTGAGCATAACATTCCGCTCGAATTTCCAGAAAGCTGGCCAAGTGAAGAGTACGATCCAGGTCGTGTGACCAGAGGAGCGGTTGTTGCTGGAGATCTCGGCTTCCAGATGGAATATAACTACAAAGTCTTTCACCACTGGTGGGGAGAAGGAAAAAACCCAAATGATGATGAGTTTTTCAGCGAGCTTTGCGACGAGATGGATATCGACCTCGGAGAGTTTCTAAGCAAAATCTCTAACTCAGATACCCGCGAGCGAGTTAAGGGAATATACAAAAGAGGTAGAAAACTCGGAATATTCGATACCCCCACATTCATCATCGACAAAGAGCGGATTGTTGGGCTCGATAAGATTCCTTACCTGCGCGAACGACTTGAGAGCGCAGGCTTAAAGAACTAGATCTTACACTCTTAGCCATGCCTCAGATATGGCAGGTATTTCTTAAAGCTGAAGAAACTCCTAAGCAAGGAGCAGAGATCCAACTCTCTCCTGAGGACTCTCACCACGTACTTAACGTCATTCGACGACGAAGCGGCGACACCATTCATGTAGTAGACACCGTAAGCAACCTGAAATTCCTAGCAGAGGTCCAAGTGGTCGACAAGGAGTGCACGGTAAAGCTACTGGAAGAAATTCAAACAGATAAAAACAGATGCCCCGTCAAAAAGCTCTGCTTTGCTCTTTGTAAAGGAAAGAAAAATGAGCTCGTTTGCGAAAAGGCCACTGAGCTCGGAGTTAGAGAGATCGTCTTCTGGACAAGCGACAGGAGCGTCACAACTGGGAAGAGCGAACAATGGCTTACTCGACTAAGAAAGGTAGCCGAATCTGCAGCAAAGCAATCTAAACGTAGCGCTATCCCCAAAGTCTCACTGGAAACACAGTTTGCAGAGATGCTCGCACAGCTAAACCCGAAAAACACGCTTGTATGTTCACTAAAAGAAAGCGCCCTGCCGCTCCCCGCTTACCGGGACATACTTAGTGAGATAAACCTTATCATAGGACCCGAGGGCGATTTCTCACCAGAAGAAGAAAAAGCCTTCACCGAACGCGGCTTTAAACTTGTCAGTATTGGCGATTACCCTTTAAGATCGGAGACTGCTGCAATTACAGCAATTGCCATGGTAAACGCGCTAACGCTATGAAATGTCCTGAATGCTCAAAAGTCTTTTCCGATCTCCGGGATATATGTCCTAGCTGCCACACCGATCTCAGGCCATTTAAAACTGATAATGGTTTAAGAATATCGTTTCCTGACACACCATACGAGGAACTTCTTTCAAGAGTACAAAAAAAATCACAAAAAAATGAGGACGATACTGGCGCTGGGATATCAAGGCTCATAAATGCGATAGGTTACGTTACAAAGCAGCAAGAAGACGCTGAAACAGAGCCACTCTCAACAAACACACCAGTAAACCCAGAGCAAGAAGAGAGCAAGCTAAACGTAGAGATCTCTAAAGAGCTCCCAGAAGAACCTTTAAGAGCAGACGAAGCTCACCAAGAAGAAGAAGAACCTGTCGAGATTCAGACGCCTCCCGATGAAGATAGTGCCCATAGAGAAGAGGGAGAAGAGGAACTCTCTTCGGAAGAACGCGAGAGTGATCGCCAGATCGTTGAAGAGGTTCTTACGGCAGCCCCCGAATCAGCAACGCAAAGCGAGGAGCTTAAGCAGTGGGATCTCAAAGAGTGGTTCTCTGAAGTAACAGAGATACACTATCCTCGAAGTGAAATGCCACCTGAGCCTACCGTATCTCATACCATTCCAATTATTCAGAAAAGAGTGGTTACGATAGAAGATGTTACTGAAGAAATAGATGCCGCCACTGACGAGCTTTATTCCCTTACAGAGGCGCATCCAGAATCTTCAGAGGATGAATTGGCAGATAGCGTAAGCCAATTTGAAGATGGGGTAAGTCAATCGGACAAAAAAATCTCCAGCGAACAAGAACCTCTGAGCGCACAAGAAGTAAGCCTCGAACAGGCATCCTTTGAAAGAGAGTCCTCCATACCGCCCACTCCTTCTGAAGAGCCTCAAGACCTGAGTGACACTCCCCTAGAAGAAGACTCCGCTTTAGAAGACGAGCCAGAAACTCCCAAATCTCCACCACCGCCGATCGAGGATCCCGGAGAGCTATGGGACGTGACCCTTCAAGAGATCCGTGGCTCTGCATCTACGGCAGCAATTGAGATGCACACTTATGACTTCCAAGATTTCACCGATCGCGAAGATATTAAAGTATTACTCGATGTGGCTCTTGATGCTGTACGCAATCCTGAGATCGAAGAGGTCTACGAAGAGGCAAAACATGAAGCTGAGCGTCACTCAATCGCAGACTCGAAGAGACTGGAAGACATACTTGAAAAAACAAAGAAAGCTGTTGAAGCACCGGTATACGGGCTCTCTGGAACGAAAGGAGCGTCTTTAAGTGCAGAGTCCGATCTTGCTCTTGAAAGTTCGGACTCTCCCCTCCTAGAAGCGACTACTGCTGGCACGCTTAGACGCGTTCTGGCATTCCTTCTTGACGTCCTACTCCTTATCTTCGTTTCGCTAAGCTCAGCAGTAATCGCTCTTCAATTCACTAATCCTGCCATACTGGGCCGCCTCCTGCTCGTGAATGAATTTAGTTACGACGCTGTAGTACTTATTGAATATACGCTCATGAGCGGCTTTGCTCTCTTCTTTCTAGTACCTCTACTTACTTCTTTTACGCTACAGAGCTCTGCTGGTCAGTCACTGGTCGGTTTGCAAGTCATCTCCCAGAACGGAAAGAAACCAACAGCCGCTCAACATTTCGTTAGGATATTTTCCTTCCCACTCTCAGTGGTACTCATGTGGCTTGTTCCATTTAGGAAACACAGACAATTGCTACACGATTCGTGGTCGAAAACTTTTACTTGCGTGAGATAGCTCTCCTTGCGGAATCTCAACCTAGCCGCCACGTGTTTTTAACGTCACTCGTCTGTAAATCTTGCCAAGAAACGATCTCTGAATCTTTGTGCGGATAAGACTCTGTCCCTCCATAGACAACCACACTTTTTGCAAAATCTTGAAGCTTATTAAACCACAGAATATTTTTGAGCCAGTCTGAATGAAAAGTAGAACCCGACTTGATCTCAACTGGAAATAACGACTCGCCGAGATCGGCAACAAGATCAACCTCATGACCATGCTGATCCCTCCAGAAATAGAGTGGAGGTTCTTGTGCCAGTGAGTAATAAAATTTATGAATCTCAGAGACTATCATATTCTCAAAGATACTGCCTCGCATCGGGTGGGTTAGGACTTGCTCTGGAGAGTTGATTCTAAGCAAAAAGCAAAGCAAGCCCGTGTCGTAAAAGTAGAGCTTCGGCGATTTAATGATCCTCTTACCAAAGTTCCTAAAATGAGGCTGAAGCTTAAACAGGATAAAGCTCGACTCTAACACTGTTGACCATTTTACGGCAGTAGGCTGACTTATCCCGACTTCACTAGCAATTTCAGAATACTGCGCCAACTGACCTACCCTACTGGCGCAAACCCGTACGAAACGATCGAACTGCCCTAGGTCCTGCACATTAAGCGTACTTCTAACATCTTTTTGAACATAGGTATTGTAGTAGTCCGAAAACCAATCCGATGGGTGCAAGTCTCTTTCGTAGATTGGGGGATAGAATCCCGACCAGAGGACACTCTCCAGATCGTTAAGGCGAGCATGACTATCTCTAAACTGCCGTGGGAATTCCTCATAGAGGAATGGCAAGATCTTCAGGATTCGGATTCGTCCTGCTAGGGATTGGGAGATCTTTTCTGACAATTGGAAGCTGTTCGAGCCTGTTAAAATAAACTTTCTTCTATCAGAGCGGTCATCAATAATTTCTTGGAGGTAGGAAAAAAGCTCGGGGATATTCTGAATCTCGTCTAGAATGACATTCGAAGTAATGGAAGACAAAAAAAGTTTCGGATCTTCTCGGGCCCTCAAAAGAGTTTCTGGGTTCTCAAGTGTTCTGTACTCAAACTCCGGAAACGTATGCCGAGCGAGTGTAGTTTTTCCAGACTGACGTGGACCTATAAGGGCCACTACCTTATAGGAGTCCAAATAACCTTTAAATTTTTGAGTTATCAGTCGCTCAATGTACATAGCTCTATAATAGCTGCTCCACAAAAGTCTTGTCAATTAAAAATTAGATTTTTAATCCACAATACTAGTCGTAAGCTCTTGTAATGACATGCATTGCGTCGCTCGTCTATCTTACAAAGCTCACAAGTGCTCTGAGTATTACGGGTCAGGAGGGGGAGGTGAGGTGGAGAAGGCCGAAGGCGGGTCTAAGAGAGGACACTCGTGCTTCAAACAGCCCTTCGGGAACTGCGCGCGAGTGCCCTCTTTCATGCTCGCTTGTGGTTAGACCTGCTTTCTCACGTAGAGGGAGGGGTGAGAGGCGGCTCGGCTTCGCCATCGCATCTATATCAATATATTAACGCAAAGATAAGATAAAAGTGGGCGGCGCCTGTGCTCCGTAGCTTTAGCGAAGGAGTAAGCGGGAAACAATGCCCAGGGACAGACTTGAACTGCCGACACGAAGATTTTCAGTCTTCTGCTCTACCGACTGAGCTACCTGGGCATACTTTAGTTTTAACGCAATGACTTCTCAGTCGATAGAGCCCTTCCGGGCTCCCCTTCTGGTGCTGCGCTAGCTCACACCAGCCATGTTTCGTGGCACCTCTCACTCACTTCGTTCGCATCGCCACGACCGACTGAGCTACTTGGGCACATGATGATTCTCCGATACGCCACTGCTTGTCCTCCGTAGCTCGAAGAGCGAAGGGGGAAGCTACCTGGGCATATATCTCTCTTAACGCATTAAGAGCGATGTAATTTCTATCACCATATTCGGTGAGTTACAAGTCCGGGGAGATCTAAGGGGGGATAAGCCAGATTCTTCAAGGCTATTGGTGCAGGTGTAGGAGGAGGAAGAGGAGGAGAAAGAGTGCTTTCGGGGGCTAGTGAGTGGCCCTATCGACTACTCATTGGAGGACTAAACTGCTATAATAAAGTACGTTTTTACTTCTTCAGGGAGATTTGACACTGAGCAAGCACACATCTTTACGTTCACTCCAGCTTGAGCTCAAGAAAGATGGCGATTCTGGGGCCGGATCGGTCATATTAATTCTCTGCGAAGACAGAGTCCGAAGAGAGCGAGCCTTGCGCAAGCTACTCCCCGTAAAAGACTCAACCTCTACGATTTATTACGGATCTGAAATCCTCAAGGATGACATCACGAAAATAAAAGACGAACTGCTTTCTCCCGGTCTTTTTAGCTCATCAGACAACGTTGTCATTCGAGAATTTGACCGAATAAGAGCCACAACTCTTGAACACCTCACTCCACTCTTCTCTCTTGTGCCTGCGCATTCCGTTATGTTGTTAGAAGGAACAAAGCTCCCCTCTAATAACAAAACCAAGAAACTGCTTGAAAACGATCACTATCTCCTTGAACTCCCACAGCTCAAAGATGCTGCGCTCCATAAATGGATAGCTGCGGAGCTTAAGCTGCAAGGAATTGATGACTTTAGTGAATCAACCATCTCAGCGCTGGAGACTATCGGGGAAGGCTCTCCTGATAGAATTTCAAGCTTGGCTGAACATCTATCACTTTATCTAGACGGAGAACCTGCTACACAGGAGAACGTATTCGAACTCTTTAAGGCCCACCCCGACACCAAAGAGTACGCCCTTATTGATGCACTGACAGCTGGAAAGCCTGACAAGTATGAGGTACTCCTGAAACAACTCCTTAATGATGGAAAAAACCCTTTCTTACTTCTCAATGTCCTAGCTCGCTCTTTTTCTCAGATGATAGTTATCAAGGAACACCTAAAAGCAGGCAAAACAGCTGCTGAAATACAGCGTGGGGCAGGTATAAAACCGTGGCTCTTTAATAAATATGCAAATCAGCTTAAAGGATATCCATCATCACGACTTGAAAAAGCGCGTAGAGTCATATTTCATACTGATAGTCGTTTAAAAAACAAATCGCTCGGGCCTGAGTGCCTCTTGAGCGAGCTTGGCGCAGAGCTATGCAAAGGTCGTCCATGAAGAAATACTCACGTAACATCAAGCTTGCTGCACTTTTTGTGTGCATGTTTGCGCTCACATCTACCGCTTACGCGCAAAAGAGTAAGTATAACGGGTGGGATCACATTGCCACAAAACTCATCGAAGATGGCATTCCATCTGGCATGGTTATGAATGTGTATTCGAGTGGGCAGATACCTCCCTTTAAAAGCGTCACGTTCCGCCTCAATCCTGCGGAAGGCACACAGATGTATAGTAAATTTGACACCTCTGCGAACATCCAAAAAGCTAAACGCTTCTTAAAGCAGTATCATGACACTCTTGAAGCTGCTGAGAATATCTACGGGGTTTCACGAAACATCATTGCCGCTATTCTTCTCATTGAAACGAACTTCGGCAAGAATACAGGGAACCAGCCCATACTTTACCGCCTCTCAAGACTGGCAAATATCTGTGACGAGAAAAATATCGACGTAAACTACCTTGTTTTACGAAAGAGCCACCCCGGACTAGAGCGCAAAGAAGTTTTTGATAGAGCTATTGATCTCCACGCTATTTTCTATCCTGAGGTTAAAGCAACTTTCGAAGTGGCCAGACGCAACGACATCAATCCTCTCTCTATTAAGGGCTCGCATGCTGGAGCTTTTGGGTTTCCTCAGTTTCTTCCCTCTTCTTACCTAAAATACGGCGTAGACGGTAACCGCGATGGGCGCATTTCTCTTTACAACATGCAAGATACCATCCATTCTGTAGCAAACTATCTCTCCGGTTTCGGCTGGGAACCAGACGATGATGAAGCAGCTCACAAAAGGGTCATATGGGAGTATAACCACAGCGAACCTTACGTGGACACGGTTTACGGCATCTATAGCAGACTTGAAAATTCTAGAGGTTAAGACAATATGGCCAAACAGATACTGGTTGTAGAAGATGACAATGACAGTAGGAGCGCACTCTGTGTCATTTTAGAGGCACTGGGTTATGAGCACTTAGCATTTGCATCCGGTGAGGAGGCTCTTGCTGGCCTCAACGGGCAAAAGCTCGATCTCGCACTGCTAGACATCATGATGCCCAAAATGAACGGATATGAGCTTCTGGATAAGATTAAGGAGCGACCTGAATACAGCAACCTCCCGGTTATCATGGTGACCGCCAAGGACCAGGACTCTGAGATTCTAGCAGGATATCAGTCAGGCGCTGACTACTACATCACGAAGCCATTTACCTCAAAACAACTTGAATACGGTATCAAACTCTTCATCTAAGCCAATACGCTGTGAAAGTTGCACAATCTTCAATAACATTTCAGGCCGACCAGCCAGCATTTATAGTCTTTGAGGGCGTTAACGGAGCAGGCAAATCAACCCTACTCAAAAAATGCAACGACTACCTCACGACCGGGGGCCGCACGGTACTGACGACACGTGAGCCAGGTGACGGGGAATTTGGTCAGAAAGTACGAGAGATAGTGCTCGGACAGGATGAAGCAAATAAGCTTCATCCATTAACCGAGCTCTTTTTGTTCGCCGCAGACAGGACAGAGCATGTCGTTCGAACAATTCAACCGGCCCTTGCAACCTCACAGGTCGTACTCTGTGACAGATACTACTATTCTACTGAAGCGTTTCAAGGGTACGGAAGGGAGCTCTGTCTAAACACGGTTCGCTCAATTAACCAAACCGCAATTCAAGGACTTAGAGCAGATCTGGTCGTACTTATCGACTTGGACCCACTTGAAGGCCTACGCCGGACCAGATCGAGACAAGATCCAAACGGCGCAGCCGATGCCGACAGTTTTGAAAACGAGGACCTCGACTTTCACCACCGACTTCGTGATGGATTCTTGGAAATTGCTGAAAATACAACAGAACCTTTCCTTGTACTCGACGGAACGCTCAGCTCAGAAAACTTATTTGCAGAACTCGAACCTGTTCTTGCAACACTCACAAAAGTATAGCTATTATCCGGGCATGAGCTCCGAGATCATAGGACACGACAAAGAACTGGCATTGCTTCATGCTCAGGTTGCACAGAACACCCTTCATCACGCGGTGCTTCTCTATGGACCACAAGGAATTGGAAAGCGGCTCATCGCAAAAAACATTGCCCAACATATTTTCTGTAACGCCACCGATAAACATGGTGCGTGCAACACCTGCCCGGCATGCTCGCTTTTCTTGAGTGAGAACTGTCCTGACTTTCATTTGATCGACTGCACCGACAAGGAGATGGCATCGACCGCTGGAGTACGCGAGCTTCTCTACTCGCTCCATCTCAAAACCTACGGAAACCAGAATCGAGTGGTCGTATTCTGTGACGCAGAACATCTCAGGCCACAGGCCGCAAACGCCCTCTTAAAATCCCTAGAAGAGCCTCGAGAAGGAACCTACTTTCTCCTTACCACCTCAAACAGATCTCAGCTGCTGCCGACGATACTCTCACGCTGTCAGTGCTGGGGGCTTAAAGAGCTTAGCACAGAAAACATCATGGCTATCGCCAGAGACAAGCTCCCTGAAATCGACGCCGAGGTACTTAAATCAATAGCCCTTCTCGCAGATGGCTCTGTTGAAAATATTGATCATCTCGAGCAGCATCTCTCGGAATGGAAAAACATCAGCTCAAGCATTCGTCACATCTGCCAAGGAAATATCCTCTCCGCACTAGAGATGATTGAAAATCTACCTCGTGAGAAAGAAGAGCTTGCTGGAGTTCTGCAGCTGATGCGCATGAGCGCGCGCGCTGAGATGAAAAAGAATCCAAGCGCACGTATCGCGTACCTCCTCTCTGAGCTTACGCTGGCGGACTACTATATTTTCTCAAGAAACCTGAGCCCGGCATATCTTCTGGGCCACATCTTTACCAATGTTGCGCGAGGCGATACCCGAGCCCCGAGCATTGCTGAGATCGCAGCATGACCCTTCCTGAAATATTTGATACCCATACCCATCTCGACGCTGCAGAGTTTGACAACGATCGCGCTGAAGTACTTGTACGAGCCACCGAAGCTGGAGTAATGAGGATAGTGAACATTGGGGCCACAGACGGCTTTCTTGGCGCAGAACGTTCCCTAAAGCTTGCCGAAGAGAACGAGCAGATCTGGTTCAGCGCGGGCATTCATCCTCACGACGCAGAGACTCCACTAGACAAGGAACGTTTACGTAAGTTCTTAAACCATCCAAGGTGTGTCGCTGTTGGAGAGACAGGGCTCGATTTTTTTAAAGATTGGAGCCCACGCGATCTTCAGTACAAGTGGTTTCGTCTTCAAGTCGAACTCGCTCTCGAAGCAGAAAAGCCTCTAGTCATTCATTCACGTGATTCATTAGAGGAATGCCTCGAAGTACTCATAGAGATGAATGCACAAGAGGTAGGAGGAGTTTTTCACTGCTACGCAGGAGATGCAAAATTCGCTAAAAGGCTTGAGAGCATTAATTTCCTCGTGTCATTCCCAGGAATCCTCACATTCCCGAAAGCTGAAAACGTACGAGAGGCCGCCAGAGACATCCCGATCGAGCAGATTATGTTAGAAACAGACGCCCCCTACCTTGCTCCCGTTCCATTTCGTGGCAAGAGGTGTGAAAGCTCATATACGGTAGAGACAGCCAGAAAATTGGCCGAGCTGAAAGGGATGAGCTATGAAGAAATAGCATGTGCAACAACAAGAAACGCCTTAAGCTTCTATAAAATCAAATAATTAATGAAAGCCTTACACAATCGTAAGCTCTCAAAATTTCTTTATAAGCTCTTGAAGTTTCTTACTGTAAGAGGAAACAATCGGATCATTTAATGAAAAGGAACGTGAAGCCCATTCGGATGCGAGCATGACTCTTAAGAGTTGCAACGTATCAAGCTCAAGTCGGTGCTCCTTAAGATAACTGGTACCCACACCCCGCCCTAGGCAAAATGCAGCAATCTGCTCTTGCGGGATCTCACGATAAAGGAGTTCTGCTATATCCATCGAGAGAGCTTTATGTCCTTGGGCCGTGCCCCAATCAATGATATACGGCTTTCCACATGAAGTAATAATCGTATTTTCCATCTTAAGGTCGCTATGGCAAAGATGGGGAATAAACTTCCAATCAGCGAGGGTTTCGATAACGGCAATCCCTCTGCTAAACTCCTCAGGAGTCACAATCTCAGACTGCGCAAGACGCGACTGTGCTGGGTCTAGGAGATAGTCAAAATACCACTGACACCAGAGCTTATCTGGCTCTCCCTGATCCCAGTTAAAGAGATCATAATTGTAACCAGGCACTTCGATTTTATGAAACTCTGCCGCATACTCACCGATCTGATACCATATTGCCCTCAGATCCCCTTTATACTCAGATCCTCTTTTCCCGGATATCGATTTTTGGAATGAATAAGAGTGCGCTCCAACCTCCCCAACAGATACAATTTGAGGAGTACAATCACACTTCTCACGCACAAGATCTGAGCATTTCTTTTCACGTCGATGTTCAGTAACTCCAGTACCCTCACAATCAAATTTAATTCTCAAAATGTACTCATTTGATTCTGTGCGAACTTTATATCCGAAGTTTATTTTGCCTTGGTGCTGCAAAACATCAACAGAGATGACTGACTCAGAAAGCCCTGCAGCGAGTGCGCCATTAACCACATCTGCATGAGGCAAATGTATATGGCTTTTATCATCACGTGAAATCATTCGTAATCTTGCGCAGCTTTTAAAATTGCAGAGAATCCAAGTCAGTGGCATACTACCTGCGCGCTACAGAGATTCTAGCACAACGAATATGCTAAAGAAGACTTCAAACCTTCCGTATCTTACGTAGCATGAAAAGGAACACTTAGACTGACTTTAGTTCAATGAAAATAGGCCCCTATACTATCAGCACCTACAACCACGGGTATCTCAAACTCGATGGTGGATCCATGTTCGGAGCAGTCCCCAAAAACCTCTGGCAAAGACTTATCCCGGCTGACGAACAGAACAGGATTAGGCTAGCCACACGTTCACTACTCATTAAAAGTGAAGACAAACTCATTCTTGTTGATGTAGGAAATGGGGATAAGTGGACCGAAAAACTTAAAAGAATCTACTCTATCGAGAACACTCCCGAAGAAGAGAAAACCTATAACAATGATGAAATCACTCACATCATACTTACGCACCTACATTTTGATCATGCCGCTGGACTTACGCGCCTTAATGATAACGGCGAACTCGAACTGACATACCCCAACGCAAAGGTCATAGTACAAAAGTCTAACTACGAGAATGCTCAATCTCCAAACACAAGAGAAAAAGCAAGCTACCTCAAAGATCACGTAGAACCACTTAAAGAAGCCTCACTTGAAATAGTGGATGGCACAACAGAACTCTTCCCCGGAATAACAGTTAGACGCTCAGATGGACACACGACAGGCTTACAGCACCTTGAGATTAAGGACAGTAATCAGACCCTACTCTTCCCTTCTGACCTCTGTCCTACTTCTCGCCATCTGCCCCTTGCTTACAACATGGGCTACGATATGTGCACGGATACCCTATTAAAGGAAAAAGCTGTCTTTCTTGAGCAGGCAGTATCCTCTGGGGCGACCGTTGTCTTTGAACATGATCCTGAGGTTGCCGCGGCTACTATCTGCTTAAACGAGAAGGGTCAACACGGCGTGAAAGAGCAGATAAATCTGTAATATTACTCTTATCTTGACGTCTTAGTTGATATAAAACAGAATGGCGCTTGAACTCATTGCTAGGACTTATTGGAATTTTTTATGAGTAACCCAGAGATACGTGACGACGAAGCAGGATTTTTTCATACCCAACTCGATGGTTTTATCGGGTTTATGAGAAAGTACTCCCTGTTCCCCTATCCATTTGTTACCGCATGCTGCGGGATGGAATACATGGCGGTAAGCTGCTCCCACTATGACACCGACAGATTCGGTGCAGCACTCCCTCGGTTCACGCCACGGCAATCAGACCTTTTAATGGTAGTAGGGACTATCTCACACAAACTTGCCCCCGTGCTTCTTCGTGTGTACGAACAGATGGTTGAGCCAAAGTGGGTAGTCGCATTTGGAGCATGCGCTTCTTCTGGCGGATTTTACGACAACTACACAACAGTTGCTGGTATTGATAAGATTATACCCGTTGATATGTACATTCCCGGCTGCCCACCACGTCCGGAGACAGTACTCGATGCCCTTATCCACTTACAGGGAAGAATCCAAACTGAAAAGCAACCATTTCTTGGAGAGCATGGCGGTAAGCAAATCCACCCTGAGCTTCCAAAACTCCTCGGAAAAGAGATCGACACGGGCCTTACCAAAAACTAACCCTCCGCGTGCTCCGCGGTCTCCCTGTTATTTTCATTCAGTTTATGTGTTCCTATAAGTTATGGCCGCTCAGCGGCAATAGCGTTTAGCCGCTATAAGAATAAATTTTAACACAGGAGAGTGCGGAGAGGAGATAGCCACCATCCTTCGCAAAAAGCTTCGGCTGGCAGACTTACGTTCGGCTTGCAGCCTCGCAATGACAACACTTTCAATTTTTGAGATGTTCTCCAGTTTCTGTGGGTATTACTTCCCAACAGTATACGTGACTAGCGTAGAGCGACACGTGGACGAGCTATTACTGGTTCTGACTCTTCTCCTTCAATCAGAGCAGTAAGCTCCCCTATCTCAACTGGCTTGAGAATCATACCAATGATATTTGGATGAGTAACATTCCTCTCTATACCTGAGAGAACGATACAGTTTGGAACTTTTCTAAGCACCCCGCAGTCTTCTAAGAAGGTCATAACACCACCACCCGGCATATCATAGTCAGCCACTACGACATCTGGTACTGAGAAATTGCAGATCCCAAGCGCTTCTTGCTCATTAGTGGCGGTAAATACGGTGTATCCTTTTGCCGTTAAAAGTCGAGAAAGAGTCTCTACAAGATCAAAGTCATCATCAATGAGTAACACCTTCTTTTTAGGTTCAATCTCTTCACTGACTTCGGAGATAGATACCTTATGCGGCATTGCACGATCTGTTCTTGCTACTGGAAACGGTTGCGCTTCTTCGGCAAAACTTTGAAGAACAGGCTGCTCTTGCTCAGTTAACTCGCTAGCTTTTGGTAGCGGGGCTCGTACATGAAAGCTGTTATCTTTTATTAACTCTACATCTTCAATTTTTGCTTCTCCTGCTGGCAACGTAAGCTCAAATCTTGTACCCCGGTGAAGTTTTGAAGTTACTGAGAGAGCTCCCTTATTGAGATCGGTAAGTATTTTCGTAAGAGCTAGACCAAGGCCACTTCCTTCAGCAGTATTTTCAGCAAATCTTGAGAATGGCTCAAATAACTTTTCAAGCTGATCCTCGCTCATTCCAAGGCCGGTATCGACTACAGCCACACGTGGCCCGCTCTCACTCTGAAAGAGCGCAACGGAGATACTTCCACTGGCCGTGTACTTCACGGAATTGCTAATAATATTCGTTAATACTCTTTTTACCTGCTTCCTATCAGCATAGACCTGCAACGATTCATCGCCCCCAAGAGTCAAATGAAGATTTTTTCGAAACGCAGACACCTGAAAGAGCTCAACGACCTCAGAAGCGCATTCATAGAGAGAAAAGCTCTCAGGTGACGCCACTAATTTACCGGCACGATGTCTGGTATACTCAAGTACACCATCAACAAGCTCAGCAAGGCTCTGACAGTTAGTAAGAGCGACCTCTAAAAATTCATGATGACTCTCATCTGCTTCAAGACGAAAGAGTTGAAGTATCGCCTTAATATTATTTAGTGGCGTCTTTATGTCGTGAGAGACATGGGCAAGGTAGTCATCCTTCTCATCACTCTTACTCTGAACCTGCTGAACTTCACCTTGTAGCGCATGAATTTTCTTACAGGAATAGAAATCAGCGCCTAGGCGCTTTGAAAATTCACTTGCCCAGTGTTTCTCCAGATGAGTCGGAGGTGCAGCCTCTTCGTAGCCAAACCAGAGCGCTCCTGATACTCGCTGTCCATCTTCAGCGTTCCAGATAAAGGGAGAAGTAAGAGAATAGCGTATATTAAAAATAGAAAGGTCGTTTCTTAAGCGAGCTTCCCCTTGAAGATCGGTTATAGAGATCTCATCACCCGGAACTCCCTGTTCTATCTCAGAAACCACGATCTGCTGAACGGCGCTCTGAAATCTTGGGCCTGTAATACCGTGCGTATAGGTTCGCACATGAGCCCCATCAATAAGTACCAGTCCTATTCCAGGAGCGCGAAAGTGCCTAGAAAGGAAGGTGAGCGTTTGCTCAAAGAATTCTTCTTCTGAGGCATCAGCGGCGCTAAAAAACTTTGTAAGTCTTGAGAAGATATCTTCACTAAGAGGAACTACTCGGTTTTTCCTGAGCGTATCTAGCTCCCATCCAAGTGAGCGGAGCGCAAATTCAATCTTCTCAAAGCTGACGTCTCCATCGCGTATTCCGGTAAGGGCAGCGATACGCTCAAGCTTGTGCTTGTACTTCCTTCCGGCTCTCCAAGTAAAGAAACGAGAGAGCGCTAAGAGAAAAAAAACAGATCCCAGAATACCAGCCAGCAACGATGATGAAAGAACATCAAACATTACGCAGCCTCACTCTTTTTGTGACGATGTAAGAGTCGCAAAACATGCGCGCAGAGAAGACGTGGATCGTCACTTTTTTGCAAGTAATGATCAGCACCCGACCCGATACATTCAAGCTTCGTCTCAAAGGTATCGTCGGAACTCAGCATGATAACAGGAAGATCTTTTATCTCTTCTTCCTCACGAATCTTATTTACAAAGGAAAGGCCATTCATTCCGGGTAGGTGCATATCACATATCACCAGATCTGGTTTGAACTTTTTTAAGACAAGGGCGCGATACGCCCCTTCCGCACTCTCAATGCTTTTAACAGTAAGCCCTTTTCGCTCAAGAAACCGCTGCAACACATCACGAAACACTTTATTATCATCGATAATGAGGATATCCCCTGTATAGCCATCATCGTCGGTAGCCTCTGCCTCCTCCTTCTTCCTAAGTGGCATCTGCACAACACACCCAAGAGTGCCACTCTCTGACAATGATGCATCAGAAGTCGTTCTATCTACAGAAGCAGTGTCTTGAGTTACTTCTTGTACTTCAACACTTTCCTGAATCTGCTCTTCTGCCCTATCAGACTCTTCAAGAGATGACTCCAAACTATCAACCCGGACAAGTTCATATACGGCATCAGTTTCAATCTCATTTACAGCTATCCCAACAGGGAGAAGCTCTCGAGATCTCTTAAGGGTATGAAGCATCCCTCGATGAAAGCTGTGATGGATACTGCCCTTAGCTCTCTTCTGATCTGGAGTTACAACCGAGTAGGAGAGAGAATCGCTTTCAAACTCAATAAGCACCCTGCTTGCTTCATATCGCACCATTTCAGAAAAAATATATTCATAGACCTGACGAAGCAGGTCCTCTTGGACACCACTCTCAGTCTTTTTCTGTCTTAGCGTTTCAACATACTTCTTTTCACTTAACTGCAATGCTGCATGAATATTTTGCCAGCTTGAAAGCATGATCTCTTGTCGTCCAATGGCAGGGAAAAGCTTTTTTACAAGTGAAGGATCAACAGCTATTACTCCCTGTAACACCCCATCTCTGGTAACCCCAATGGCACCAATTCTCTTAAAATGCTCTAAAGAGATTCCTTCTGGCATAAGCTCCAGATCCATTGGTTGAACACGGCTTATATGAGCAAAATGAAATCTCTGCGCAATGCTAGCGATAACAGTGGCTTCGTCTTCTTTGAGCGCGAGTGCCGCAGCACGGTAAAGCTCTCGTTTGTCAGGACAAAAGCTTAGAACTTCCTTGATATCTTTTTTACTCAAAACAGCGCTAAGAAGCGTCTCAAGGCCTGGAAACTCAGGCGTCTTCTTCTTAAAAATCTGAGAAAGAGAACGTTTCATGCGGAAGCCTCCCCTCTAAGAACAATCGTTTTCGTACGCTGCAGCAGCGCATCTTGAAAGAGTTTCTGCGCCATCTGCATCCAGAAATTGTCGCGAACATCAAGCCCAACCCAGACACTCACAATGATTTTTCGTGGAAAAAAGCGTGAAGATTGGCCCTGTAATGAGTACATGGCCGTTGGAGTGGCGTGTGTGAAGATCTGGTCACCAAATTCATCAGTTCTTGTCTCTGCTAGAATGGCATCCACTTGATTCTCCATATTGTTTGAAACCGCATGAACAATATCGCTCTTTAGGGCTGAAAGTTGACTGGAAAAATACTCTCCCTGCTCATAAGAAGAGACCGTCCCCGCTGCAGGATCTATCTCAACTTCCACGTAACTTGCTTCTATATCAAAGGTATTAATCTGATCCTCCCCCCCTTGAAGGCCTTGGAGCTCAGACTCAAGCCTTTGAATAATGTTTTCTTCAATATAATCAGAGAGTTCTTCGCTTCTTAATGTAAGCGTCGGTGAGCCTGACGCTGGTATTATTTCGTATGGAATAAACCCACTATCATACACCACACGGTCCATGATGCGGTCGAGCGACGCAGACATACTGACGTATTGGCCAACACTCACACCCGTGGTGAGAAAGAGAAAAAGCACCACAAACATGGCAGCAAGTTCAAGTTGCGCAATCGCACGTTCTCCGCTCATGAGCCGCCTCCCGCAGTTAAACTATTGGCTCCTGTAGAGGCAGACTCTGAAAGAAGCGCCTTCTTTTTAATCTGCCCGAGATATGCAGCGGTATCTGAAACAAGAATCGAAGGGTCCGATGATGCTATAAGCTTAAGCTCCAAATCTCCTTCCTTATCATCTGCTCCCTCTACCTGCAGGGCATTTACCTCAGCAAAGACACCCTGAAGAGCAGTAATTCCAAGAGCGAGCTCGACGTTATCATCAGTAGATCCACTACTTGAAAGCACACTACTATTGCCACGATGCGCATGGAGAATGTAAAAGACCGAAAGCGATCCATTTGCATTAACCGCATGTGTTTTAAGTGTAGTGAGGGCAGCAACAACTTCTTGTCTTACCGAAGCTCGTACATTCCCTGAGCTATCAATCATCCGCATCCCATTACTCCACGGAACATCACCTGCAAAGATAAATGCCACTTTTGGGGCTTTCGCTGTTAGCGACCCCCGCTTTGTAAGTGTATCTTTTTCAGCTAAGAGCTTTACGGCAACGGTATCTGAGAGAGTTTGAATATCTGATACAAGGAGAGCATCAGTTTCTACATTTTGATGTCTTGCAGCCTGATACCAGATAACTTCTCGCATTGATAGGGCATCTTCGTCCTCAGGACTTCCGATATCAACTCTTACACCCGGTGGAACAAAGCGCCTCTCATCAAAATCATTCGTTAATGCTTCCTCTCGCTGACCGAGGAGTTGGCAATCGAAGTTACGGATGTGCTGTCCGTCTCCTCTTCTGAGCTCAAGGGATGATGAGCCAGTTGAATAAGAGAGCGTTCGTACATCAGGTTCCGTTGCACTCACCGGATAAAAACGCAAACCCAGACGATTCATTCCGAACCCTTGCAGATATTCATACGTTTGAATCGCTGCAAGCTTATGCTGTCTAAAAACTGGATTCTGGCACTGCTCGGCGGCTACCTGAAGATCTGGAAGAGCAATCTGGTCATCTACTCCGTATCGGTAATCGGCAAATACCGAGGAGATCATAGCATCTTCCTGTGTTGAATAATTCTCAGACCAGCTCTGACCGTTAAAAAGATCGGGACTCATATAAGAAGAGGTATCAACAAAGAGAAATACATCAAGGGGGGTAGAAAAACTCGAGCTTTTTACATATATGGGAATCTGCTGTTCAACCCCCAGCAGGCCAGCAAAGGTAAGGGGCATATGGGTGAGGTACTCTGCTGTTACGCCGTCAGCGGTAGCAGTTACTCGAATCTGACTTCCTTCATCAACACTCTGGCTCTTAAGATATGATTCAACCGCAGAATGTGCGGCTTCAGCATAAGGAAGATACTTTTCACCAAAGAGAACTGCCGAATCGAGGATTCGTTGATTATTTCTTCTTACGTAATAGTAATTCCCAACATCTGAGGAAAAAACAAAAAGGAGATAGAATAAAGGGAGAATAAGAAAAGCTACAAAAAGTGCAGTGATACCTCGTTCATCTTTGATGGCTATTTTTGTACCGCTGAGCATACTACATAGCCCCCGGAACGCCCTTTGATGTCATCTCCATTACTTTAATAAGTGGCGAAGTTAAGAACATAAGGAGAAGCCCAGCAAATGTAATGACTAGCGGAACAGTCGCCTTCACTGGAAGTTTCGCAATTCGCTCCTCTACCGTTTCTTGGTAGTAAAGCTGCGTGGCGTCACTCAGCTCTCGAAGCGGTCTCACAAGCTCTCCCCCCTCACGGTGGGCAATAGCTAGATGCAGAAAGGCGTGTCGAAGAGCGGGCGATGGCACCGTATGAGAAACCTCCTTGAGAGCTTCTTCAACCGTAAGCCCTGACTCGATAAGTGTACGAGTACGAAGCAGGAGAGCATACATCGGGCTACGCTTATGCTCCACAACATCAATCTCAGTATCTAAGACCACCTTAAGCGCACTAAAAACATCGTATCCTGACTGAACAGCCATAACGAGCTGCTCCATTATAAGTGGTAGATGATATTCAATGCCTTCAATATCATGCTCTGGCTTACGCGATCCTATATAGCGAGTAAGCAGATAAAGCAGCGCTGCTCCCATACCTCCAAGAACAACAAGCATTTCTGTCGGCATGAAAAAAACAAACTTCAAGACAATAAGCACGAGCGCCAAGAGAAAGAAAAGAAATATCTGCTTTCTGTTATCACTCTTTTTTCTCCTACTTTCTCTGGGTTTTGACTCTTCAGAAATTTCATCATCTGAGCGCGCAAGATCATCAAGCACATCTCGCGCACTCCGCTGATCGGTCAAAAAGACAACGATATAGGCGGCACACAAAGCTACAGCAACGATTAATACAGAAGTCATGCTCTTGCTCCTGCGCCATTGGTAGCCAGACGTAACATCAAGCCAAGCCCGGTGAGGATAAAAAGCCCTCCGAGAACAAGCATTCGAAATCCTAGTGGATGCTCAAGTGCCGCAAAAAAAGATTCCGTTTGCGAAACAAGCTGAATAACCACAATCATAGCTGCACATCCACCAATTCCTATAGCTGAGAGCTTTTGCATAGCAAGAGAAGCTGCGATTTTTCGTCTAAATGATTGCCGCTGCCGCGTAAACCTCGCCAGTCGCTGCAGACACATAGAAAGGGAAGCTCCTTGCTTTCGAGAAAGGAGAAAAGAGCGACGAAAAAGCTCAATATCAGGATGATCTACAGAGCTCGCAAAAGCGCCTATCGCTTCATCTTCACGAGTTCCAGATGCAAGCTCTCTGACAAAAGCTGCGAGCTCTTCATGCATAACACTCTCATTTGGAAAGAGCTCAACGGAGCGCTCAAGGGCTGAAGTAGCATCAACACCTGCCTTAAGAGATGAGGCAAGGCTAAGAAGCAGTGCCGCAAAATCTTTATCAAATGCGGAGACTCTCTTTGCCATTTTAGATGAAATATAAAGTCTCGCTACAAGAGGTGGAACAGCCACAAGTAGAAGAAAGAAGAAGTTTCCTGTGACGAGTGCTAAAACGGTAATAGCTACCGTGCTGCCAAGGAGAATATTGGCAATTCTATTCTGAGAAGTAACTGAAATGCCGGCTTTCTTACACTGCGTGGAATCGACGAGACTCTTCTTAAAAGTCTTAAGCCCCTCAGCTACCGAAGCTCGGTCTTTGATTGAGACAGAGTTATCTCCAAGGAGTGAGCGAATTTGTCTCGTACTTCCAGAAAACACCCCAACACCTCCTAAGCAACTCGTTCACTTGCTTCGTAGTATCTAATTTCAGGAGCAAGCTCTAGATACTCACCACACTCATGAAGTCTGACAGCGTCCTCATCAGCCTCAAGGAGGTCACGAAAACTACTTGCTTTACTCACAACGTGCCAACTTGGCTCGCCGTGCCTAACCTCGTAGCGAAAAATCTCACGCTGCCGACAAGTACCATCTGTTGTAGGAACGATCTCTTTTACTTCCATAATCCTTCGTCTCCCAGTAACCCGACAGATATTTAGGAACACAACGACTTGCACTGCCTGAATAATTTGCCTCGTAAGTACATTTATTGCAGCGCCGCGCTGAGCCCGGCCGAGAAAGAGCTCAAGACGTGACACGGCTTCAGTAGCATTTCGAGCATGAATGGTTGAAAGCCCTGGGTGTCCCGAAGAACACACATCGATAAAGGCTTCTGCTGCTTCAGCGTCTCGAATCTCACCAAAAATAATCCTATTCATCGCCATCCTGAGACCAGCACGGATACACTCACTCGGAGCAATTCGACCTGCGCCATCAGTGTTTTCTTCTCGCGTGGTAACGTACCTTACCTGTGGATGGTTAATTCGTATTTCAGGGGTATCCTCAATTACAAGGATGGATTCTTCAGGTGGTATGGCACTCGCTACTGCACGGGCGAGCGTTGTTTTTCCAGTCCCTACCTCTCCAACAAGAAGTAGAGTAAGTCCGGACCGAACAACACTCTCTAAGTAGTTTAGGACTTCAATTGGAGCAAGCCCTGAAGACGCCAGATCTTGCATTGAAACAGTACCAAATCTGTTAAGACGAATAGTTAAGTAAGGACCAGCATCACAAAGAGCGCGGTGAACAACGTGCACCCTTGCTTCACTACCAATCATACCGTCGGCGATTGGTTTTTTTGTAGAATAGGTTGTTCCTGCCGTTTGTAAGAGGCGTTCAACAAACGACTCATAGGCATCAGGATCTGCAAACCGAACATCGGTACGATACGTTTTCCTTCCTTTCTGGATTGCTACCGTCGAGTAATCAGTCACAATAATGTCAGAGATCTCCTCGTTATCTACTAATTCTTGGAGAACCCCAAACGGCTTATCCTCTTTTTCTATCTGAGCAAGTATCTCATCACGCTCGTAAGGAGTTAACTCAAAGCCAAGCCTCTCAGCAACTTGGGCAATGACATGCTCTCTTGTTCCGCGATCAAGGAGCTGCTCAGAACCATCCTCTCCGATCTTTAAGCGTCCGAGCTCACGCTGAACGTGGCGCAAGATATGAAGGAGAGCTGGAGTAAGATTCTGTGTCTGTCGAGGTGGTCCTTCAGATGGCAGAAGTGGAAGCTTCTTTACCTTATCTGAGCCCGCAAGCTCGCTGAAGTGTTCAGCAGAGATCTTCTTCATTCTTTCGCCTTTTTATCAGTGCTGGCTACCGAGTCAGTCTTAAGCTGTGCTTTGATAGGTTCTTTCTTATTTAATCGAAATCCATCTGGAGCATCTTCTGCTTGAACCCATTGACCATTACTCAAGGCAAAGCCACCCTTCCCTTCAATTTCTATAAAGCCTTGAATCTGCTTTCTTGCCGCATCACCATTTGCCACGTTTTTAAGGTTATCGGCGTGGTACCGCGTAAGATGCCAGCCACCATCATCAGTAGTACTACGAAGAGCAAAGGCAATCTTACCAAGTGGTATAGCGGTGTTAATAGCCAGACACTGATCTTGAGAAACCAGTAACGTAACCGTACTTGGAACGTTTGGGCTCTCAGTTCCGTTAACCGGATTAACGGAACGCTCTGCAGATAAGATCTTGACCTTTTCAGCAACAACACTCGTCCCCTCTCCTCTTACGAGAAGCACATCAACGATAGCCCCTGAGCCTGCCCAGCCTTCTACAGCAGAGGTAGCATCAACTTTAATTGTCATTGCGCGCATTCCCTCTGGAATACTCTCAATAACGGGATTTGAGCTTCCTGCTGCGTGACTTACGTTCTGCTTAAAGAGTGGTAGGTTTGCCGGCAGTGACGTTACCGCAACGGCATCGAGGTAACTTGTAATGTTACGAATGGCACCCTCTGGAACCTGTGCAACTGGATACGCAACCGTACGGAAACGAATAGAGGAGAGCTTTGTGCCAGCAGCTACTGGCTCAACTGGCACTGGTAAACGAACAGAATCTAACTTGGACACAACTGGAGTAGAATTAACGACATTCGCCGCATCGGTCTTTGAACGGAGCCCAAAAAAGAGCCCGGCTGATACTACTATAGCAGCGAATACAATCGCTCCATTAGCTTTTCCTCGACCACCCCTACGCACTCTACTTGTTGTTTTATCGGCTCGTTTTGCCATGCCTGCCTCCGTATTCATTGCGAACGAAAGCGATCACGTTCTCAACGATCGCTTATCGTTCGCTCTTCTTTCCTAAAGATTAAGGAGTCGTATTACCAGGAAGAGCGTCAGCTTCAGTAGTAACCCACTGACTTACCGAGCTAAAGTAAGTACCAAGACTGTCACTAAACGTAGACATCGCAAGATACGCACCACCAAGAAGGACAACGGCTCCTGCTGCGTATTCAAGAAGAGTAAATCCTCGTTCGCTATTCTTTCTTCTTAATCCGATAAGTCTTTGCTTTTTCATTTCTAACTCCTATGTAGTTATCTGTTACCCTTAGTTAATTGAAGCAAAAGAGGCAGGAGTGATAATGTCCTGCAAATCTTGCTTTGTTTCTTCCTTTGAAGAATCTGTAGCTCCGGATACTCCCGGATGAGAGCCCTCAAATGAGCTCGCTGGCTCCTGTTCTGGAGCAGCACCACTTCCCGGCGGCAGTGGATGCACAAATGCCGGAGTGAGACCGTTTGGCAACTTCTGCGTATTATCTTCATAAGCAGGAAGAGCCTGTACTTGTTCAGTTACTGTGCGTTTTTTCTTAAAACTCTTTAAGATTCTAGCAACAGCTGCAAAAATCCTTTCCATTAGGCTGTCTGTTGGTACTTCATCAATAAGCCCAAGGTCCGCGGCTAGTCGATCACATGATTTGAGTTGAGCCTTACTGCCGAGTGACGCAAGCGTTGCCCCAGATCCCGGCCACCTTCTTCCCTGCTTACAAAATGGCAAGCTTTCCGTACTCCAATGAGTGCTTTCTAAATGTGCCGCACGACCAAATTCCCGAACGAGCACCTTCCTTGAAAGTCCGCCCGTTGGAGCATTATCGACAACACAAAGCTTTGCATCAGCTGGAAGCACCTCACGTATAGCTGCAAGACGTTCAACTGAGCCGTAAAGCGAAGCTGGATCGTCATTTAGGACAAAAACCACTCCATCTGCTGCGCGGTAAAGTGCACGTTGGAACATTCCTGCAAGCGAGCCCATGTCGACAATAATCGTATCAAACATCTGATCGAGCGTTTCAAAGATAAGAAGAAACTGTCTAAGTACTTTTGAAGGTGCGTTAAAAATAGCATCGTGATCAGGCATCGCCGGCATACAAAAGAGATCATCGTTATCTGACCATACCCGAACATAGCACTGTTCAATAAACTCTCTAGAAAGCGGCTTCTGCCCTTCAAGTAAGAGTTGTAAATTTTCATTTACGTACGGGCGTGCTTGGAGAAATCTCGCAAGATCTTGCGTCTCAGAATCCCCATCAACGATAAGAGTTCTTTTTCCTTCTCGTGCACAGGTCTCAGCAAGCGCTGCAGCAACACTAGTAACCCCAACGCCTCCCTTACCACCGTCAACGATATAAAGCTTACCAGTGCTAGCCTTTGGAGCCTTTTGAGCGAGATGAATGAGGATACGTAAAAAGTCTTGTGCTGTAGCATGCGATGGCAGTGTGGCGTCAGCGCCCATACGCGCCATCTGCTCTATGGTACTTAAGTTTTCTAGCTCCTTTGTAGTACAAACAAGGAGAGGAACATCTGGAAATATTTTTTTGATTCGCGTTAGCTCAGTGAGCTCATGCATGAGAATCTGAGGACCAACGACAAAGATATCTGGTGGGCTTAAGTATTGGAGCTCTTCAGCGGAGACCGGCTTAAAGTCTACATGCGGTATAAAGTCTTGCGGACTATCGTCACTCGAAACGAAGTCGCTTAACTTGCGCGTGAGTCTAGTTCTAAACTCGGCTGATTTTTCAAGAACATAGAGCTGTGACATACTACCCTTTCAGCTGTTTTCCCATTAAGGCACTGGCATACATATCGAGCACTGCCCTAGTGGTGTTTCCGAAAAAAAAATCGCAAACAAGGTAAAAGAACGTAAGTTATTTCAAACACTGTTCGTTTTATCTTAATTTTCGACGCTAATCAAAAAGGATAAGAAAAATCACGAGACACTCTCTTTACCCGCACTAAGTTCCAGTAAATACTAATATCTCGACCACTTATGGACTCTGAATTCAAAATTCAAAAACCACTCCTCTCAAGGTATATGCAGCTAGACTACCGCTGCATCGTGCACATTCGCCCCCACCATCTGCCATACATTGTAGACTGCTGTCTAAGAAAACTCCTCTCAAAGGATAACTACAACAGCGAGGAGCTCTATGATGTAAAAGGCGGGGACGTACACGATCTAAAGGGAGAAAAAACAGGTGAAGAGGTGTACTTCCTTGAAGGCACAATAGCTCCAGACGATTCTCATTCCGTTCCTTTTACAGCAAGTATGCATTCTCATTTTAAGGCATTTGAGGGACAGCGCCATATTTTGCACACTCTGAGCAGCACTCGTTCGCTCTCTTTACCAGACTACATCCCTGATTACTTACTGGGATTCTCACCAGGGATTAAAACCAGCACATTTAGGTTTTCGCTCGAATTTTTCACCAGCCGCTTTACAACTTCCGCCTTTGGCTACAGCCCAATGGTAACTGAATCACTCACGCTTTCAGCTGGGCAACAAGAGCTTAGTATCGAGATCTCCTCAGAAGTAAAGAAAGGAAGTAAACCTCTTCCTCTTACAAGAAATAACACCCTAAAACACCTAGCTGACGCACTTGAGCTTGCAAGCGGAGAGAGTCTCATGAACGATCTGACAAAGCAGTATAAGCTTCCCTAAGGACCTTCTTTTTGCTATTTTTCTCTGTATTATAGACAGGTTAGAAAAATCACGTCCTGTACTGCGCAGGCCATAACATTAGAGAGAAGCAGACATGCTCTTACCCTTGATAAGAGAGGGTATACAGGTAGTTTATAGAAGTACTATGAGTAAATCACCAATTACAACCAAAACGGCCCAGTTAGGTGAGCCATCAACGCTTGAAGATCTTGTTTATCAACAAACAAGTACACAGCAATTTACAAACGCACCGATCACTATCGAGGGGCTTGAACACCAAGAGATGGTCTTTACTGGTAAAGTTGAAGGATTTGAAACCGTGCAAATAGAGGTCATCGCCGGACACACCGTTCACCAATATGAGTCTTTAATTATCTCTGGAACGATAGATTTTCCTGCTTCACACGACGATACGCCTTTTGGTTTTACTGCACTTCCTGTAAAGAATGCCACTCTTAGAATAAGACCAGAAGAAAATGCTAAAACTCAAGAAGGCTCCCTAGCTCTCTCGGCATGATAATAAGGCTCTTACACGAGCGTAAAGCACAACTGTTTTTGCATCTACTATCGCTCCATTACAGACCTGCGCTTCGAAATCATTAAAGGGTAACTCAACTACTTCGATGTCTTCATCTTCATCTGCAGCCAGAACAGAACGCTCCAGATCTCGCGCTACAAACAGGTGCTGTTTTTCATCACAAAAACCTGGCGCTGGATAAAGAATCCCAAGATCGCGCCAATCAGCGGCCTTAAACCCAACCTCCTCTTGAATCTCTCTCTTTGCACAATCAAGAGGAGCTTCTCCTTGTTCAAGCGTCCCGGCGGGAGCCTCTAAAAGATACTGCCTTAAAGGTGCACGGTACTGCCTGACGAGAAGAACTGTGTTCTTGTCAGTCACAGGTAAAAACACCGCTGCTCCGGGATGACGCGCAGTGAAACGGGTAATAGTGCTATCAGGCGAAAGCTCAAAACGCTCCTCATAAACATCAAAAACTTTACACTCATGAAGTTTCTTTTCGTCTATAAGCTTCCAATTCATTGGTGACATATCTCCCCCACTCGTATGATCTCTATCACTTTAAGTGGTGAAAGACATGGCTGCCACTCCTTATTTCTGGTATAAGATCAACTGATAAAGAAGAAACCTCAGCCCTCCCGTCATTGCGAGAGATATATATTACCACAGGATAAATGATGCTTAGCGACACACTACATACAAAATTAAACGAACAACTTAACTTCGAACTCGAATCAGCATATGTCTACTTCTCAATGGCTGCGTACATGGATTCCGTAAGCCTAGACGGCTTTGCAAGCTGGATGAAGCTTCAGGCTCAGGAAGAGATTGGCCACGCGATGCGCATTTATAACTACATAAACGATCGTGGCAAAGCAGCAGTTATGTTAGCGCTCCCGCAGCCACCAACCAAATTTAAAAGTGTACTGGAAGTCTTTAAGACCGCTCTCGGACACGAAGAAAAACTTGCGACAAAGCTCAACACCCTCTCTCAGGAAGCACTCAGTGAGAAGGACAACACGACTTATACCTTCCTCGAATGGTTTCTTACCGAACAGGTCGAGGAGGTCTCTACCGTTAGTACTATCTGTGATAAATTAGAGATGATTGGCGATAACGGCTACGGTGTCCTTATGCTGAGCAATGAGCTCGGACAGAGAAAACCTGAGCCAACGCCTTAACCCTTAGCGAGATTAAAGAGTTTGGAAGATCAATACATATTCCTTGGTGGAGCAACACCAGACTACACCCCCGTAAACCTTCTTGCGGCCATGGCAAACCGCCACGGCCTCATCTCAGGTGCTACCGGAACGGGAAAGACAGTAACGCTTCAGGTTCTTGCTGAGTCTTTCTCCAGACTCGGAGTGCCAGTTTTTACAGCTGACGTTAAAGGGGATCTCTCTGGACTTGCTGCTGCCGGCAAAGAGCATCCAAAGATTGAGGAACGTACCTCAATCCTTTCAATGAAGGACTTTCGTTTTGAAAGAAACCCTCTCGTTTTCTGGGATCTCTACGGAAAATCAGGACATCCGATCCGAACAACGATAACCGAATTTGGACCGCTACTACTTAGCCGCTTGCTTGATCTCAATGAAACCCAAGAAGGAGTTCTCTACATCGCATTTAAAATCGCCGATGAGCAAGGCCTTCTTCTTCTGGACCTTAAAGACCTGCAATCACTTCTTAGCTGGATGGCAGACAACAGAGCTGAGATATCAAAGAACTACGGAAATGTTTCCACACAGTCAGTAGGCGCTATCCAGAGACGACTGCTTGTTCTTGAAGAAAACGGTGCTGAACAGTTTTTTGGAGAGCCGGCATTAAAGCTTGAACACTTAATGCAAACAGACTTCTCTGGTCGGGGAGTTATTAGCGTTCTCGACGCCCGACAGCTCATTGAATACCCCCAACTCTATTCCACGTTTCTCCTCTGGCTTCTCTCAGAACTCTTTGAGGAACTTCCCGAGGTTGGTGATGCGTCACTTCCGAAAATGGTTTTCTTCTTTGATGAAGCCCACCTCCTCTTTGACCGCGCCCCGCGTATACTTCTTGATAAAATCGAACAAGTCGTGAGACTCATTCGATCAAAAGGAGTGGGGATCTTCTTCTGCACTCAGCATCCACTTGATGTTCCAGACACCGTACTTGGTCAACTTGGTTGTAAAGTTCAACACGCTCTACGTGCTTTCACAGCGAAAGACAGAAAAGCTCTTAAATCAGCTGCTGAAACTTTTCGCGAAAACCCCGCTATAAACACCCTTGAGACCCTAACCAATCTGGGTGTTGGCGAAGCTCTTGTTTCTTCTCTCAACGACAAGGGGCAACCCGCTATAGTACAACAGGTGCTCATTCGTCCTCCAGCTTCTCGCATCGGCCCAATTGCGGATGAGGATAGAACTGTCATACTTTCAAAATCCCCGCTTAAAGGGCTCTATGATGAGGCCGTTGACCGAGAATCTGCTCACGAGATCCTTCAAAAACGAAAAGAAGAGGAGCTCAAAAACAAGCCGAAAGACGATGAACAAAAAAGCCCTTCAAAGCGACAATCAGCCTTTGAAGCCTTTTTTAAGTCTCTCTTTCGAAGTATTGGCTATCAGATAGGTCGTCAAATTTCCCGAGGCATCCTCGGCTCAGTTTCTAAACGGTAATGGAGAAACTCTCATGCAAAGAATCATTTCAATCTTAATCCTTCTTACGATCTCTGCTTGCAGTACCGTTGGACTCACTCCTCCTGAGGTTTCCTTAGTAGATGTCCGCTTTGATGAGATGTCACTCCTTGAGACAAATCTTAAAGCTAAGGTGCGTTACGAAAACGAATCAAATAAAGCTATTCGCTCAACGGGCACTGTCCATGAACTCACGTTAAACGACATCTATATTGGCAAAGCCATGAGCGATGAAAGCCTTACTATTCCACGACTCGGGACCGCCACTCAGGAAGTGACCTTCCGTTTGAGTAACATCTCGCTCCTTACTAAGATTCAACAACTCATGAATTCAAACAGACTCGATTACGATATCGAAAGTAAAATTTACGTAGGTTCAGGATTTACAGGCAGCAGCCTGACCCAACACAACTCCGGAAAAATCCTACAACAACAATAAATAGTATTAACCGCCAAAGAGCGCAAAAAGTATGAATGTGTCATTGCGAGGAGCTGAGGTCGCAGACTGAACGACGAAGCAATCTCCCAGCCTAACATCCGTACTCTCAGTATCTAAGCAGTAAGATCTTTAGGCGAGGGGATTGCCGCGTCGTTCGACATGAATGTCTCAGCTCCTCGCAATGACAATTCTATTTTCTTTATGCGTTTTTGCGGCTATGGCGGTTAATACTAAGAACTTCCAGAACTAGTGAACCCTTTTGGCTTGCCCTTACGAAACATGAGCTTGTAATCATGAAGCTCTGGCATACCGACCTGTATGAACTCCACGTGACCGGACTGAAATGAGAATATCGCTTCAGCAAAGAGAAGCTTATTTTCCATAACTTTTGTTTTTAAGATATCTGAGCGTTCAATGTACTGCTTTGAGACATTTCGTAAGATGACCTCAAGAGGTGTGCGAACCTGAGCCCCTCTAAGCTTTTCAGTTAACGTCATGCTATCCACAGCTTGGATGGTGATCTTCTTCTTAAGGTCTTTTAGTTCAATAGACTCTTCACCTACGAGATCTGGCTTCAGGAGTGCAGGACAAGACTTACTCACCAAAAACACTATCATCTGAACGCCAAGCTTTGAGACTGCATACTCAACACTCGCCACCGTAACGTCATCCTGAGCAAATCCTACGGTGCGAACGACATGCAAATTACCAATCCCCTGATCAAAGAGGATCTCTGGAACAAGGCGAGAGTCAGAGCAGGTAACCACAACAGCATGCGGCCTATTCTGTTTCATCTTCTTAATGCGAGCGGCATAGTCACTCTTGTACTGAGCGGGGAGCCCCTGTACAAACCTCATGTTTCCGCGAGTAAGCTCAGCAAAAGACTCCCATCCCGTTAAAGACTCCTGAGAGACACCAGGTTGTGGAAGAGATAATAAAAAAACGGCGAGGAAGAGTGACCGTTTCAGGCGCCAAGAGAGACTGACTCTCCTATGATACTCCTGCTGTCGGTTGTCTTGATTTAAATGTAACTGGATCTTTAACGCCACTATAAGTCCTCATTGCCATGAGTAGAGTTGATCCAAGTAAAGCAGCTCCAGTTACAACGTGCAAGCTTGTAAGTACTGGCTCACGCAGGCTTAGTACACTAAAAATACCCAGAGATATCTGAGCAAGAAGTGCAAACACATACAGATGAACTGCCATCCGCACTCTTGGCGAGAGCTCTGCCCACTTCCCCTTTGCAACAACAAGAAATCCGCAAGTTGCAACAAAGACAATAAGTGCCCCAACCCGGTGAAGGATATGAATCGCAACTTGCATCGCATCAACCGCAGGCATATTCAACGCAGAGCGCTTGTTATTAATAAGAGCTAACATGTCGCTATTAATAGTAGGAAAAAACGCACCAGCCATTCGAGGAAAATCTAAAACAGCAAGGCCAGCTTCGAGGTGCCGCATAACAGCCCCAACAATAAGTTGCATAAAGACAAGTCCAAGCAAAACTATTGCCCACGAGAAAACTTCAGACTCAGCACCTCTTACACGGCTCTGATCGCGTTCGCTCCATTCACGCGACTGACTGTAGGCTATCATAAGTGTAATACAGAGAAATGTTTGAGCGAGAACCCCATGCGAAGCGCTAACGACAAGAGGAAGCTTGTAAATAACAGTAAGCCCGCCAAGGACTCCTTGAATAATAACAAGAAAGAGCGCAAAGAATCCGAGTAGCTTAACAGTGGTACGCTCCTCTTTTACCCACAACCACATAGCAAGGATCAGTGTAAGTAACCCAATAAAGGACGCTATCAGTCGGTGTACATGCTCATAGTAGATAATCCCTATCCATTTAGAAGGATGGAATAGGAACATATTCTCACCAAACGACGTCGGCCAATCAGGAACAGCAAGCCCCGCTTCATGACTCTTTACGAGCGCGCCGTAAAAGATCAGGACAAGTACAGAGAAAGAAACAAATTTGGAATAGGTACGGAGGTTAATGAATTTACTGATCATAATGAGGAGATCCTAATTCATTTTGTTGGGGAATGGTACTGTGTCTCAACCTATTCATATTGCCCCCCTCACCTGCACCTTGACCTGAACCTTAACCTGCTCCAAAAACACCTCCTCGTGGCACATAGCTTTTTAGTAACCGACACACCCAGAAGCATTATACTAGTAGAAATTCTTAGGTAGGCGAGAGGGAGCTGGTGCAGGTTTAGGTTCAGGTCAAGGTGCAGGTGAGGGTTTGCGTGAGGCCAGAACAGGATGAGACACCTCTATTTATCTACTATATTCAGGCAATTAAGGGAGTGACGGGATATTTGGTAACATCTTTCGGAACTCCATCCCTCACAACCTGGCACGCGATATGCTCTATACTAATCTTGTACCCTATAGCTCAAGAGATAAGTAATTATCTGGAGAGCACAGACTGCCTGACTCCTCGTTAAGTGGGTGCCCCGCCCACTTAACGGTTTTTCTATCTAGAATCTGAAGATAAGCACCTGATTCAATTTAATAATTTTAGACTCCTCCCTAAGGTTTTATCAGGAAGGTGTCGATAGTTACGTTCAGGAATGAGCTAGTATCCACAAGCTCTCTTGAGTGCGAAAATGAAAGTACGGCAACGAAATCAACCAGTGCATAGTGAATGTGGCGTAGCCTTTGTTGAAATGGCCATCTCGCTAACGGTTTGCATCCTGCTCATTTTTTCAATTATTGACGTAGGCCTTCTTATTAAGCGCCAAATAGCGCTGTCACATATCGCTTATGAAGGGGTACGGATCGCAAGTGACCACTCAAGGCTTACAGCGAGTACATTCACTACTCAAAACAATGCCGCCGATTACACCCACGCTCAACTGCATTCAAGAATAGAAAAAGTCATAGAGGCTTACTTTCTGAGCAGCGATGGGTTTACCGTTACTACGACGAGAGACGACGTTGATGACAGTGTTACCGTGTCAATCACATCCCCTCAGCTCGATCTCTTTAATAGCTATCTAGAGAATATTGCTATCGTTTCAGCAAGTGTAAAAGGCCCCTATTTATATATTAGTGACAGTAGTGATTAAGACAAATACAATGAACACCATGATGACTTCATCAAGAAAAGCACGGAGTCAAGGCAATAGGCCTAGCAGAGAATGCGGTGCAAGCTTCGTAGAGATTGCCCTGATGCTCCCTGTAGCATTGTTCCTTATCTACGTACTGATCTACTACTGCTTTACTCTCATTGCTGAAGGTACTGCGGAATACACCATTCACAAGGCACTACAAACAGCCATTGTCGCACCTGAATTAGAAAACATACCGGTACCGCAACCGAGTGACTGCTTTACTCGAGCTCCGACATGCCAAAATGACGCAAATGCTACTGATGAAGATAAGTTCTGCTGTTCACTTAGCAACATAAAGCACGACATTGTCAAAAATCTCGGTGAAGGTTTTATTGCAGCCAATGGAGACAACGATCATTTTGCATACCTTGAGCCTGCATCCGGGCAAAGCGAAGCTATTCGAATCATAATACCTCAAGACAATGGCAAAGGTGTTTCTGCAGCAGACAATCCACTGGAAGTATTAAAAGAGATACCTATCAGGCTCGAAGTGGATTTTGCCATTAAACCAATTTTTTACGGACTTCCACCAATTCGTCGCACGGTTCGTACTGGAGGATTTTATGAAGTTCAATCTGCCCTTTCGTATCCAGTGCCAATTGATTGCATGGGAAATGCCTACGGCTCGGCAGACTATAATCACGAAGGATGTGAATGTGCTGAAGATAACGCTACGCTTCGCGACGGTTCCTGTAAGGCGTGCAAATGGGGATCGATTCCCAAGCTGGAAGGACATCAGTCCTTAGGAGAGAAGCCTGAGGGATACGAAGAAAATCCTCACTACGGCTGCTGGTGCCCAACGGCTGAAACGTGCAAAGAAAAACTTAACAATACCGCTGGCGCATTAAAATGGAAATCAGGAACAGGTTGTGGATGTCATTGCAACTGGTGGAGGACGTTTAGAGGCGACGGCAAGGGAGGTTGCAGGTGTAACAACTCGCTCGGCGACTACAACTACACTGAACGTGAAACGCATAACGGGTTCACTCAGTGGCTGGGCCAGCCAGAAAATGAGCTATCCATGGGAGCTACTGCACTGGTGGATGGCAAATGTAGCTGCACAACAAAAGAGGAAGTCTCAGTTACCTACCCAGCAGACTACAAGAAGGCCGAGCTTGCTGGGCAAACGATAACAGCCCCTGCTGGATCAACCTTCAGTCAAACACATTGTGACTATCTCTGGGGACCGGGAGTAACAAGACTTGAGACCCAAGGCGGCTGCGAGTGTGGCTGCCCGAGGCCAGATTGCGGCCCGGGTCGTTATTTTTATCCCGATGCCGATGCAGGACCATGTGCTGGAGAATGTAAGTGCTGGAAGCCAACGGGAGGGAGCATTATCCCAAACCCAAAAGAGAAATGGGACGGCAATAAATGTGTCTGTGATCCAGATCATCCTGACGTTGAGGAGTGTCCTCCCGTAAGTGACTGTGACGAAGATGGAAATTCATGCCGCCATAAAACTTATAAGGAAAATTCATGTGAGTGCATATGCGATGATGACTACGACTGCGGAGCGAATGCTCATATCGATGATAACTGTCAGTGTGTATGCTCTTACAATCCACTAATTCCTTATTCAGCCGGGGCATGTCCAAGCTCTGACGATGGTAATGGCACAGGCTAGAAAACGTATGAGTTATTTCAAAAAAAGAGCGCAGAATAACTCCGGGGGAATACTCGTACTCCTTGCTCTTACCCTACCAGTTATTCTCCTAATGGCCTCCGGGGCATATATGATCCTTAGCTATGCCTCAGCTACTGAACAAATTGAAGCTGCAGCAAAAATGTCACTCCTTGCCGCAGCAGAAGAATACTTTGCTACAAGCTGTTCTCTAACCGAAGGCGGACCCGGCCAAGGAGAATCGGAGCGCGACGCATGTCACATTTACAAACTCAATGCAGCACTCACAAGAGCTAATGAGGTAAGCGATCAAAATTCCCAAGCTCTGGGAGGTATCGTTATTGGCTCTGAGGAAACAAACAGCTCTGGAGCCAGAGGAGACTCTTTTGACTTCGACGCAGAAATTAGAAGTCAGCACTATTTTCATGAAATCCCGCAAGCAGATGCCCCAAATAGCGACGCGATTATTACAAGCTGTGAAAATGCAATGGGGGGATCCGGCGAAGCAGCTTTTCCGTGCTTACTCCAAAGAGAAGAAGCAAACAATGAAGAGATAGCAAACGCCTTTACCATCTCAGGAACCGTACGCAAAAACAGAGTGCTTAACGCACTTTCAAACCTCTTTGGTTTTAAGCTCGCAAGTGGCCATAAAAGCTTCTTTCTTAAAGTACGAGCTATTCCGATGAGGATGTGTGTATTAGTAGATATTTCAAGCTCTGTCGCATACACCACTCATCCTGAAAACGAAAATCCTCTACACCTCCCCTCTTACCCATTAGACGATGACGGACAGATACTCACCGAAATGCGCGGAGCACCATTTACAGAATTTGAAACTTCGTGGGATTCACTAGATTACCCTCGTGGGATTAATGTTCCAAATTCTTATCCAATCACGCGATATAAAGATGATTATGGACTGGTAGAAACCTACGATGATTCGCTTACTGAATTTGAAATGTTTCAATCAGATTATCCTCAATACGCTGAGAATCATACTCCCCCCCTTGGTGAAGTTAATGAGCTCCTAGAAGATGATGGAAGCAGCAGCGGGACCTACTCTTATACAGGCACATCTGAACGAGAGTCACACCTCGTTGATCTCTATCGTCACACAGCGGCTGCCGGCGACGGAACCATTACGTACAATGGCCCCGAACCGTGGGTATCAATTTTTGAAGGGGTGCACCGAGCAAGTGAGATCTTCAAAGACCGTGCCGTTGCTGGAGATAAGGTCTGCCTCATACTATATAACGATCGGCTAAGCTGGAAGAGTGTTATTAATCTCACCGACAACTTTGACTATGTGAGGAAAGTTCTTGATCCTGAACAGATTCGCGATCCTGACAATCTGAGCGAAGTAGATACATACTCTGGAAGCATGCCAATCGCAGCGAATAGTGGCACGTGGGACAAAACGAGCATGTGTGACGTTGAGTCAGATGGCTGCATGCCTCTCTGGGCGAGACTCGGGCTTTTCCCTATGGCGGGCACATTTACAAATACGGGAGTGGCAATATCTGAAGCGCTACGTCAATTTGAAAATGATGAGATGGGAACACCCTCTGTTGACTTCATCGCGCACTTCGGTGACGGACTGACCTCATGTTTTAATAAAGATGACGGCTCTGGCCTCTCTTGCGACTCGGCAAGCCATGCACACTATTTGCGATCTATGCATCAGATTGAACGCATGGTCTCAAATGGCATGCGAAACAATAACGTTTCCTTTCACAACTTCCTTATAGGAGATCACGTCGCTCCACATACCATTCTTCTTCAAAACCCAGCTACAGACGAATGCTATTCCGACTCAGAGGCACGGAAGAAAATGCCTCCAGTGGATTATGTTTTAGGGCAGGGGTTTAATTCAAAAGATATGGAACATGCAACGGCAGCTTCACAAACTGCCTTTCTTGATACACCCTTCTATCAGGTAAACTACGACTGGTATAACCTCGTGCGCATTACCGGTGGTGTATGGGCACCTCTTCGACCAAAAGCTCCCGGATGTACACCTGAAGATCCTGCCCCAACGTGTGGTAGCGAGCCTGTAAGACTTGAAACCGATCCAAAGTGTCGAAACACTGCCGATCAGGTTTATGACTATCTTACTGAAGCTCTTGAATCATCAAGCGGTTTTAGCATTATTCAATAGAAAATTCGCAAATGCTAAAGTGACAAGCGCAAGGCATTCGGCACGCTAAGCTACTGACATCACCTCCTCACTGTGGTTAAATAACCTGCGTGAACCTGCTGCGTCTCTATAACAAGAATCTCACCGTAACAATGCTCGCTGCTATAGCACTGGGGGCGCTTTCAGGCTTTTTTGTCCCACAGTTCATGCTCCAAACAGCGCTCATTGGGGAGCTTTTCTTACGAATGCTCACGATGCTGGTGGTCCCAGTAATTATTCTCTCAATCTTATCAGGAGTGACAAACCTTGAAGGCACGGGAAACCTTGCACGCCTAGGAGTAAAAACACTCATCTACTATACGGCAACTACCGCGCTTGCTGTATGCGTTGGCCTTACACTAGTGAATATCATTCAACCCGGACTGGGAGAAACACCACTGACACTCCCCGAGCAATCACAGGACTTCGATCAGACAAAGACAGGAAGTTCTCTCTCTGATGTAGCAAGGAACATAATCCCTAAAAACATCTTTGTCGCGGCAACAGAAGGAAACGTGCTCGGGCTCATCTTCTTTTCATTCTTCTTAGGGATCGCCCTTCTTTCTATTAAGCATAGTGCCAGTGCTACAATTATAGCTGGAATAAGCGCGCTTTTTGACGCGGTCATCTGGATGATTGAAAAGACTATGCTTCTAGCCCCTATCGGCTTTTTCTCGCTAACCGGGAGCATCATAGCTGAGTACGTTGCAGAGGATAAGCTAGATGCCTTTGGCGGAGCCGTTGGATGGTACACTCTTACCGTCGCTTCCGGACTTCTTGCTCATGGACTCATAGTATTACCGCTTCTTGCCAGACTCTATTCGCTACGCCCAGTGTACTTCGCAAAGGCCATGGCACCAGCTCTTACAACAGCGTTTTCTACAGCTTCTTCTGCAGCGACTCTCCCTATTACTCTAGACAGACTGGAGAAGAACGCGGGCATCTCTAACAAGATCAGCAGTTTCGTAGCCCCGCTTGGCGCCACGGTAAATATGGACGGCACGGCTATCTATGAAGCAGTTGCTGTGGTCTTTATTGCGAACATGTACGGCGTCGAGCTAACATTTGCTCAGCAATTTTTAATCTTTCTTACCGCCACATTCTCGGCAATAGGTGCGGCAGGAATACCGGGAGCGGGGCTTATCATGATGGTACTCGTGCTTAACTCTGTCGGCTTACCGGCTGAAGGCGTAAAACTCGTACTCGTTGTGGATCGCCTCCTAGATATGATGCGCACCTGCTTAAATGTCTGGGGAGACAGCATCGGAGCTGCTATTGTTGCTACGAGCGAAAAAGAAACCCTGCTCATCTCTACAAAAAACCGCTAGCATATTAGGACACAGCATACTAGGACTCATGGAAAACACTCGTAAGGAAACACTCTATCTCGCCCTCTTTCTGACTCTGTGCTGCTTTATTCTTCGCCTCCCATCTATATACAGCGGCATGCCCTACTTCCAGCACGAAGACGAAGCACACCACTTTAATAGAACTGTAAGAATGGTACAGAGTGGTGACTGGAACCCACACTACTTCCACAAGCCATCTCTACACTTCTACCTACGAGCACCCGTTGTTGCTGCCTCTTTTCTCTATGAGGTAAGACGTGGAAACATACGTAAGATTGAAGAAGTAAGAACAAAAGACTCCTACGGATTAGCTGGCTATGCATTTACAGCCTCACATCCGGGCATCGTTAAATGGAATAGGGCATTCTCAATCCTTCTTTCTCTAGGAATACTTCTACTAACTTTCGTACTCGTACTTGAAATAACTCCGTCACTCCTTACAGCCACAACCGCATCACTCCTTGTAGCGTTTTCACCTACACTCTTAGAACATAGCGCGACAATTGGCGTAGATGTGCCTATGTCATTTTTTTGCATACTAAGTAGCTATCTCGCAGTGCTCTTCCTTAGAACCTCATCAACAAGCACCATCTACTTCTCAGCACTGGCGGCCGGGCTGGCCATTTCAACGAAATACAACGCTCTTCCAATCGCGCTCACGCCTCTCATAACCCTTCTTGTTTCAAGAAACGCAACAGGCGCAAAGCTAGTGATAAGCTCAGTACTCATCGCCTTGGGATTCATTATAGCGAGTCCCTTTATTTTGGCATCCTTTCCGACATTTCTTAACCAACTTGCGTATGAGATATGGCACTACGGTATAGCAGGACATACAGGACATACTGCCGAACCAGGAGTCGCTCAGGCGCTATTCTACGTGCGATGGATCGCCAGTGACGGCGTCGGCCTATTAGCCGCTCTGGCTCTCCCAATAGGCATTCTATACGGACTCCTCGTGTATCGGATGAAGACTCTAAGTCTTTTAACGTTCCCCCTCTTTTTCTTTCTGCTTATGGCAATGCAGAGAGCAAACTTTACGCGCAACATGATCGTTCTCATTCCTTATATTGCGATCTTTGGAGCTCTCACTATTGATATTATTACCTCAAAGATAAGTAGCAGAAAAAACACCTTCTCCCTTTTTCTTCCCGGCATACTTATCTGTGTCTTATTGGCACAGCCATTAAAGTCTACCCTGACGGAGCGAATCGCACTGAGCTCTCAGAAGAAAGACTCTCGCACGGAGTTAATGGGCTGGATGCAGCAAAATCCTTCTACCGGAGATATTGCGATCTCCGGGGAGCTGCAACTCCCAATCGATTTTGCGGAACAAGGGACGCGATCCAGACAACCACTAAGTAACGCGACTGGCCAGGAGCTTTACTTAAGTGGCTTTGAGCGGGTGATTGCTGGAAACCTCAAAGAGCCGCTTCGTAATGTACTGGATTATTACACCCTCAAACACAACATCAAGGGCAATGCCGAACGGCAAAGAGTTCCGGTAAGCCCGGAGGTTATTGTTCTGGATGCTAAAAATGATCCATACAACGCTGAGCCCTTAGCTGATGCCCCAAAGCTCTACGTTAGCTCAGGTGACGAGATAAAATGTGGCAAATCAAAAGATGATATGACGACACCGACAGAGGGCCACTGCTGGCTTAACTGGAAACAGAGCGTACTTCATCTCGACAGCAGCAGAACCGAGCCCGGATTTCTTGCCTTTAGTGCAATGAGCCCATGGCAGGACCAAAAAATAGCCTTCATGATTAGCGGCAGCAAAGAGGAGTTTGAACTCAAAGCCGGGGAATGGCAGCGTATAGTACTCAAGCTCGGGGAGGGACACTCAGACGGAAGCTCTCTCAGGGTTCACACCTTTATCCAACACATCCACTCACCTGCTGATTACAGCAATAGTAGCGATACCCGCCGCCTTGGTGTTGCATTTAAAGCCTTTGCTGTTCAATAATAGCCTCTATGATTATCATTACCGGCGGAGCCGGACTTATCGGAAGCTCACTCACTGCTCGTCTTAATGAAGCAGGCGAAGACAATATCGTAATCGTTGACAATCTCAGCACCTCTCCGAAATGGAAAAACCTTGTTGGGAAAGGCTTTGTTGATTATATCCACAAAGACAATTTCATTGAGCAGCTTGAAGGCGGAAAATTTCGAGGGAAGGTACGCACCATCGTTCATATGGGAGCCTGCTCTTCAACTACCGAGGAAGACGCCGACTATTTGATGCAGAACAACCTGCAGTACAGTATCTCTCTTGCAGAACACTGCCTCGACAACAATATTCGTTTTATCTACGCAAGCAGCGCAGCCACTTACGGTGCCGGAGAGCAGGGATATTCCGACGCCGATGACGTACAAAGCAGCTTTCGCCCGCTTAATAGGTACGGATACTCAAAGCAACTCTTTGACCTCTGGGCCTTACGAAATAAAGTCACCGACAAGCTAGCCGGGCTTAAGTTCTTTAACGTTTACGGCCCTAACGAGTATCACAAAGAGGGAATGTGGAGCGTTCCTTATCGCGCGTACCATCAGATCCTAAAGGACGGAAAGGTAAAACTTTTTAAGTCTTACCGCGATGATTACAAAGACGGGGAGCAAAAACGTGACTTTATCTACGTAAAAGATTGCGCCGACGTCATGCTCTGGCTGATAGAGAATCCAAACACTTCCGGTATCTTTAACCTTGGAACTGGAAAAGCAAGAACATGGAAAGATCTAGTAACTGCTGTTTTTAACGCGATGGGCAAAGAGCCCAATATCGAATACATCGATATGCCTGACAACTTGCGTGATCAGTACCAGTATTTTACTGAAGCTGAGATGAGCAAACTCGAAGCAACAGGATGCCCGCTACCAAAATCCTCCATCGAAGATGGCGTACGCGATTACGTCCAGAGCCATCTGCAGAAAGAGAATCCGTATTACTAACTCCTGCTCAGGGCGAATCCCCAATCTCTGTGCTCTCTGCGCTCTCTGTGTTTTCCATATCTTAGTTGCAGAGTAGCTCGAACTTGTAGTGCGAGAGCCCCCACCAATACACATAAAAAACACAGAGCTCACAGAGAGCACAGAGGGGAGATATAGGCAATTTTTAGGACGGAACAGAGCAGGACGGCTAAAATCGCAGGTGCAAGTGCAAGAGGAAGATTAAGATTAAGAGGAAGAAGAGGATTAAGAACAGGAGTTCTAGTGGAGCTAACTCACTAATGTTACAGAGCAAAATCAACCAGATCACTCTGCCCCACAACGTTTGCATTTCCGGATATTTAGCTGTATAGTCTCCGTTCGTTAGTTTTTAGAAGAGTAATCATGAAACGTACATTTCAACCAGGGAACAAGAGCAGACGTACAACACACGGGTTTAGAGCTCGTATGGCTACTAAGGCTGGACGCAAAGTTCTTAACGCCCGACGTGCCAAGGGCAGAAAGCGTGTTGCCGTTGTAACCCCGCGTAAGGGCCACTACAGGTAACTCGACTAGCATCAGACTTATATCAGCTCTGATCTGCGCATCTTGCTCCAATCACAAGCCACAAATCACCATTTTAGCTTATACTAACGTGCCTTAGAGCACAGAAGCGTCTGTTGTGGTATAGTGACTCATAAAACCTCTTTTACCTCAGGACGAAATCCAGATGGAACACAAGCTACGCCTCTCTGGGAAGAGTCGAATCAAAAAACGCGGTGATTACATTAAAACCCAGAATCAGGGAAAGAAAGCCCACACCACAAACCTTGTGGTAGCCTGCCGCAAAACCTCCGCTAAAAACGCACCAACCTCACGACTTGGTGTTACGGTATCTAAGCGCGTAAACAAGAGAGCCGTTGTAAGAAACTTACTAAAGCGCAGGATAAAAGAAGTATTTAGAACATCACTCCCTGAAATAGCAGATGGATACGACGTGGTGATCATTGTCCGCCAGAGCGCCACGCAAATTGGCTTTCAGGAGTTAAAAGGAGAGCTCCTCCGAGCGCTCAGAAAGCTTAAACTTCTGGGCACAACTCATGCCGCAAGCATATGATGAGATCACTCATTTTAATATTACACAAGACATACAAAACGCTCTTATCGCCACTACTTGGAAACACATGCCGATTCCACCCTACCTGCTCAGATTACGCACTTCAGGCAACGCAAATACACGGCGTTTTCAAGGGCGGATTACTTGCTATCTACCGTATAATCAGATGTAATCCGTACTGCAATGGTGGACACGATCCTGTACCGCCACGTAAAAGACAAACCCGCAAGTAAAAACTCTCAGAGGTCAAAAAAGGATAGTACGGATGAACAACAACGGCAGTGTCTTTGAAGATAGAAAAACCGCTCTAGCGCTCTTTCTCTGCTTCATGCTGGTCATGATCTACTCAGAATACGTGATCACCCCAGTACTTCGCCCAGAGACCCCCGAACAAGCAGCTCCATCGTCAACTGAAGGAGCAATACTAGGCAATAAAGTAAAAAAAGAAGCGACACTAAAAAAGGAACTCCCGACGCTCCCTACAATTACAGAGACAGCAAAATCTCCTGAAGTCATCCAACAGGAAACGCAACCCGTCTCAAGCGCAATTCCTTCTGAATCTGAGATTAGAAGTAGCGGCGTTATCACCGTTAACGCTCCCCTCTACAGATTAGAGCTCAGTAAACTTGGCGGAAGAATCCTTAGCTTTGAACTTCACGGCTACAAAAGAGAGCTCCAGAGCGAAGACGATTTTAACTTCATCCGTCACCAGAGTGACGCTGCGGAGTTCCCACTTCAAATTAGCCTTGGAGGCGCACAAGACGCGTCACTCCTTTACCAGCTAGAGGGCGCAACCTCTGGTATTTCACGTACAGGTGATACCTTTACTCTCGGGGAACAAGATGAGCTTCGCCTCGTATTACGCGGCACAACATCACCCATCACCAAAAGTCTTACCCTGCGTGGCAACTCTTACCTAATAGACTTTGAAGCCACAACAGACGTTCCGGCAAGCGACGGATCACCTATGCAACTCACATGGAATAAATGGATTCCAGAAGAAGAGACCGGAAATAGCTATAATCCAGCTAACTACTCTCTCTTACTAGAAAGCGATGGGGATAAAGAGCTTGAAACATTCCCAATTACAACCCCAGAAGAAGGCCCCACGCAAGGGACAGCTGCTAGATGGATAAGCCTCGGCGACAAGTACTTTATGGCCTCGCTCATATCACCAGACGAGACAACTCCAGTACGGTGGAGCAAAGACGAAGACATCTACTCTGTTTCTCTTTCAGGAACCAAAGACAAGATTTCATCAAAGATCTACCTCGGCCCTAAGAGTTATCACCGTCTTGAAAAACTCGGCTACAGCTTGCAGCGAAACGTAAATCTCGGCTTCTTCTCTTTCCTTGCCATTCCACTACTTGGCGCGCTGAGCTTTTTCTATGCACTCCTTGGAAATTATGGTCTCGCCATTATTCTTCTAACACTTGTAATTAAGACTCTCTTTCTGCCTCTTACTAGCGCTAGCTTTAAGTCCATGAGGGCGATGCAAGAACTTCAGCCTGAGATGAAAGCGCTAAGAGAACGAGTAAAAGATCCTACTCAACTCAATCAAGAGATGATGGCACTCTATAAGCGGCGAGGTGTAAACCCAATGGGAGGATGTCTCCCGATGGTAATTCAGATTCCAGTCTTTTTTGGACTCTACAGCGCGCTCTTAAACGCCACAGAATTACGTCATGCGCCATTTGCGCTCTGGATTACTGACCTCTCAGCGCCTGAACGCCTTCACATTCTCGGCATTGGGGTGCCAGTAATGCTTCTCCTTATGGGAGCCAGCATGTTCCTTCAGCAGTACCTGACACCATCTGCTATGGATCCACAGCAGAAAAAGATCATGTTGATGATGCCAGTTATCTTAACGGTGACGTTTATCATTATTCCTTTCCCATCCGGTCTGGTACTCTACTGGTTAGTGAACAACTTAATCTCCATCGTGCAGCAATCGTTTTTAAGAAACGAAAGCTCAATAGGTCCAGCGAAAGCAACCGTGCTTGCCAGTCTCGCAATTTTTGCCTTCGGCTGGATCGTTACGGTCGTATGATATGTCAACAACTACGATAGCAGCTCTGGCAACAGCTCCTGCCCCGGCAGGCCTCGCTATCGTACGAGTGAGTGGCCCGGACACAAAACGTGCTCTTAGAGCCGCATTCCGCTCAACAAAAAATCCAGTTAAGTGCCCAAGAGAGCTCCTGTTCGGTGAGATTATCGATCACCGAAACAAAGAGGTAATCGACAGAGCCCTAGCCGTATTTATGCCCGGCCCAAAAAGCTTCACTGGTGAAGACGTCGCAGAGTTTCACATCCACGGCAGCCCACTACTAGCGTCAAGACTCCTACGTTCTCTCTTTGCCTTTGGCATTGCTCCTGCGGAGCCGGGTGAATTTAGTAAGCGTGGATTCTTAAACGGAAAGATGGACCTGTTACAGGCTGAAGCAATTTGTGACGTAATTGAAGCCACAAGCGATCGCGCTCTTCAAATAGCAAGTGATCAGCTAAGCGGAAAGCTCAGTAGCTGTATCGAAGAGCTTGGCGAACCGCTGCGTGACACCCTTGCTGAAATAGAAGCAAATATCGACTTTCCTGAAGAAGACATCGACCCCGATTCAACTAAAGAGATACAAAAAAGACTTAAGCATACACACACAAGGCTTACTACTCTTATCGACAGCTACCAGTACGGAGAGCACATTAAGGAAGGATACAGAGTCTTACTCTGCGGCGCTCCAAATGCTGGAAAATCAAGCTTATTAAATGCACTCCTTGAGAAGAGAAGAGCCATCGTTACCGATGTATCAGGCACTACCAGAGATATCCTTGAGGAAGAAACGATCTTTAAAGGATATCGCTTCATCTTTTGCGACTCTGCTGGGCTACATGAAACAGAAGATAAGGTTGAAAAAATAGGTATTGAGTTAGCCAAAGAACGTGTCGGCTGGGCCGACCTCGTGCTCCTACTTGTAGATGCCTCAACTGAGGACACCGACTGGCAGAAGGCACTTGATTTGATCAAACACGAAGCAAAAAACATCTGGATGGTCATTAACAAGATCGATCTTGTTCCAGATGCAATCGGCAAAGTGTACTGCCCGGCCGACATCTGCCATCAAAACTTTTATATCTCTGTTGAGGAGCAAAGTGGCATAGCCGCCCTTAAAGAAGCACTTGTCTCAGAAGTTTCAGAGCTTAATCACAACAACGCTGAAGACTCAGCCATAATTACCAGAGAACGGCACTACAACTGCCTAAAAGACGCAGAACAAGCCCTCTCTAGATCTCTCGCCGGCATAAAAGAAAACCTCCCACTTGAAATCATAAGCGCAGAACTACGCATAGCACTTACCACCCTTGAAGAGCTCATCGGCAAAACCTCACACGAAGACATCCTTGGCCGCATCTTCAGCAAATTCTGCATCGGAAAGTAGCCCTATCCAGTCATTGCGACTCCCTCTCCACGTCACCCCGTCATTGCGAGGAGCTGAGGCGTTAGCCGAACGACGAAGCAATCTCCCTGAGCTAGCTCTATCCGATCGTAATATGGCAAAGAGATTGCCGCGTCGTTCGAGCGAATGCTCTCAGCTCCTCGCAATGACGGAGACGGCCACAAACGCAAGTCTCCCTCCACGTTCTCCGCGGGCTCCTGTGTTATATTTATCCTTCAAGAATTACCGATACTCTCAGCATGTTAGATAACAGTGGCTTGAGGAAACCACCTGCCCGGTAATATCATCTTAATCATATGAAGGTTACCCACCCCCAACTAAGACACCCGATAGATATCCGGCATGAACACCTCGGCAACGAAGCGTTCCTTCTTCTCCGCTGTCCCTTGGGCATCACCAAAGAGCCACTGGGCCTTATCCCAGATGTCATACCAGTGCTTAACTGCTTTAACGGCTCACTCTCAATTGAGGAGATCGCAAGGAAACTAAAACCGCAGGGAGCAACTGAGGAGATAGTAAGACAACTAGCCGATCTATTAAACGAACATTACTTTCTCCAGACACCTAGATTTCTCGAAAAAGCTCATGAGCTTAAAAAGAGCTTTAAAGACTCCCCAGAACGACCGGCAGCACTCGCTGGAGCCTGCTATAGTTCTGACAGCGAAGGACTCCAAGAAGAACTTAAAGGATACCTCTCCTCTTCAGAACAACCACAAAGACAGGGTGAGCTAATAGGAATCTCTGCGCCACACATCGATTATCAACGAGGAAGCCTCTGTTACGGCAAAACGTATGCTCACCTCGAACAGTCCCCTCACGACCTGTACTTACTCATGGGAACCTCTCATCAGTATAGCGATCACATCTTTCACTTTACTGATAAACACTTTCAAACCCCTCTGGGCGTAATTGAATGCGATCGTGACTTTATGAACGATCTTGCTGGAGGTTATGGTATTGAACGAGCCTTTGCAGATGAATATCTTCATAAGCAAGAACACTCACTAGAACTCCAAGTCCCATTCTTACAGTATCACGCACCACAATCTAAAATTGCGCCTATCCTTATAGGAAGCTTCTATAACTTTTTACGAGAAGAAAAAGCGCCAACAGAATTTGAAGTCTACGAATCGCTCGCTGAAAATCTTACTCGGCTTATCCGGGAAAGAAAGGATGCCGGTCAGCGCCTCTGTATCGTCGCAGGAGTAGATATGGCTCACATCGGCCGCGCCTTTGGTGACCAATTCTCGCTCACACCTGAAGTGATGGACAAGATAAGAGAGCGAGACGAGCTCTATATTAAATCCATACTTGATCAGGATAAGGAACAACTCTATGCACATATTGCGCAAGACGGAGACGCGAGGAGAATTTGTGGCTATCCAACTATGTACCTGATGCTCGACGTTCTTAAACGTGCCGATATTAGCTACGACACAACGCTTTATGAGTATCGCCAGGCTGTTGACTACACAAAGGAATGTGCCGTGACCTTTGCAGGTATTGGCTTTTATCTCTAACGATCCGTTATGACAGAAAAAGATGTCTACCTTTGCCAAAAAACAATTTGTGAGAACCAAGCGGGTCCATTAGCAGGCAAAACTTTCGTTGTTAAAGACTTCACACAAGTAAAAGGCTTACCCCTCACCTTTGGGCTTAAAGAGCCACTTATCAAAGAAGCAAAAGAGCACTCAGCAATCGTTCAAAAACTTCTCCTTGCAGGAGCAATATTTAAGGGGACAACCAATTTGGATGTAGCAGCTCTCGGCTATTCGGGAAAGAATCCATACTACGGCTCCATCACCCATCCTCTTTATCCTCAAAAAACCATTCCCGGATCTTCTTTCGGTGCAGCTGCTGCTGTTCTAAAAGACGAGGCCGACTTTGCGCTCGGATCGGACCTAGCCGGAAGCATCAGGCTTCCAGCAGCTGCTTGTAAGCTCTGGGGCTTAAAACTTTCTCCAAACTCTGCACCAAGACAAGGATCAATTCTATACGACTATCCTCTGGACTGCTTTGGACTTATCACTCGCGAACTATCACTCCTAAAAGTCTTAGTAGAGCTCTTTAACGAGACTCACATAAAATCTGAAATCAGTACGATATATACTCCTTCAGAAAAAGACCTTTCCGTTCTTTCTAAATCCTCAAAAGATGACTTCACAAAACAATGCTCTCTCCTTAAAGATCTGGGCTTCACACTTAAAGAACTCCCTAAAGATTACTTTTCAATCTACTTCTCAAAGAGAAATGAAATATACCCCCAAGCGATACTAAATACACTTAAAGAGCAGAACATCAGTGATCCAGCCATAGAAGAATTAAAAGCATCACTGCAAATACTTACTAAACAAAAGCCTAAAACTGACTCATATACAGAACACAGCGAACAACTTAAGAGCATCTTATCCGACAGCATTATAATATCCCCAACTCTCCCCGGAACATCAGATCCAGAACATCCATCACTTAACTTCTTCTCAGTTCTTGCGAATGCAGAAGGGTGTCCATCACTTACAGTCCCGCTGCCAACTGGCGGTATGCAGCTCATCAGCGCAAGCGAGAGAGAAGGAACTCTTATCAATATCGCATCAAGAATAATGGACTAAATCTCATTCTCCTGCGTGTCAGACTGTTAATTTCTTAATAGGAAACTACTATCATCATTATTCTCAGTATCTTACGAGCCGAAACCTACCTTCATTTCTTCCTAAAATACGCCCCATATTAGTGTATAATACTGCTCGCAAAGTTTACTTACTTTTACAAGACGATATACTTAACATAAGAAATAGAACTCTCCGGTGATCAACATGCCTACACGTCTTACTTTAAAAATTTCACTCCTTTTGTGCGCACTTTTCCTTCTCTGCCTAAGTCCGGCGGCGCACGCCACCCCCGGAAGCTCTCGCTACACACTCTCTGTCTTAGAGAGCAGTGACGACACCCCTCAGTGGACACGAGAAACCGAAGGTAACGTACACTACCTCAGACAACTTGCAGTAAGATCTTGTGGTAGGTCGTACAGAAGACTAAGGCATAAGAACAGGCTAAGACGATCTTATAGACGTCGCTGTATCGCTCAGCGCTACCGAACATTTAAAGCAATGCTCACAAGCTTAGAAGAAACTACACAAAGCGCTGCAGAGAGTGCTGCTCTTGAGCTATGCTCCACCAAAGAGTGCTACCAAAACGCCTTTGATGTCGCTTATACCGCCATTGCTGACAGCCAATCGCCCCGGCGCCGAAGGTTCTATGGTCCACAAACGTCAGTAGCACGAGGACGTTGGTGGCCACACGATAACAATGGCGAAGCAACACACCCATACGACTCACCAACTCGTTTCCTCCATAACAACGAACTCTTTGAAAATTTCGATCACACCTTAAGAGACGGCACCACGTGGCAAGAGACTTATCCGCAACTCCCGGACTTCCTCGCCGCAAACACCATCGCCGTACAAGCCCGCGCAACGTACCGCGAAAGAAGGTTTCGCAGGGCTCCAAAGACTACTCTTTACGCTCGCTCCTATGCGGTAGCTGGAAAGGTATCAGACGAGGTCTGCATTGCACCATTTGCTATTCCGGTCTGTGCTCTTCTCAACAATAGCGGTGAGTATGACGCCGAGAGTAGTTGCACGCGTGAAAGACTCTTTACTGAGTCCAACAGATACTGCGACGGCGAAGAAGAGTGTAACGTTGTACCCGGTTCCATTTTTAAGGCTTTCCCTAAGAACACGAACGATCCTGATAGCATTGAGGCACATACGCAGTTTCTTTTTACTGAAGAGACTGATGTGAATTTTTCTAGAACGTACAATTCTGATCCTGGTTGTATTTTCTTTTGCGAACAAACAACGACGTATTTGGACACCAGAGTAAATTTCACCCGTGACTTCAAGTCCAGTCCTCATCCTGAGGAAGAATCACCTGCAGACTTCTTTGGAATTGTTGGCATGCCTGAGAACGCAGCTCAGACGACTTACCAGTTTGATAGTGAGCAAAGCTATGCTGAGATTTTAAACAATATTGCCAGCACTAATGGGTTTTGCCTAAATGCAAAGGTCGGTGATGACTTTAAGGTACTTAGTAGCGGGCTTACCACAGCGGACTCAGCTGAGGCTTTCAAGCAAGTACTTCTCTCAGACCACACCCAGACAACTCAATTCGCTGAGGAATATGATGTCATTTATCATTCTATTCTTCCAAAGGATGCGGCACTAATCCCCGAAGATCACGTTGGAGCAACGGACCTAAAACTTCTTCATGATCAACTTGGATGCGATGAGGACACTCCGCGCTATGGTATGTGTAATTCACAGCTCTTTTATTACGACACTAAATGCCTCGTAAACCAAAATATGTATAGCATCGACTCAAATAGTACTAACTATTTTAGGAAGCCTCTCTATAATGAAAATATGATCGCTTGTCCTAGAGTTGAAGAAGTCGGAGGATACACCGCTACAAATCTTTCAGGACAACGCATCTATAATCCAGAAAACTTTCTCAGCACCAATGATTCAGCAAAAACTTGGTCCTCTACTATACCTATTGTTGCGCCCAAGGGTGAGGGTAATACTGCTGCTGCCTGCGCTGGGATCTTACAAAATGCGACATCTGATCCACTCCTACCAGAGAACACTGAATACACTATTGTCGGCTTCACAACTATAAACTTTTTTGATTACGATATTGGGCTACCGCCAGCAAAAAAGGCCCACACCCCTCCAACCTCCTCCAATCCAAATCTTATAGCAGCATATCAACGCATGTCAGATATTTGGGATACCTTCTGGCCAGCAGACCAACCGTGGGGCTTTAGCGACACCATCACTCCACCAGATGCCGAGCCCTTTGAAGCCTCATGTCATATGGTCAAAGGTATGCAAAACTGCCAGCAAGGACTACTCTCCGTACCACTTGCCAACAGCACCGCAGCAAGCCCCTCGCCGTCAGTTACGCCTGCTCCTACTCCGTGGATAGAACCAACACCTACCCCAACCGCAGAACCAACACCGGAGCCTACCCCAATCCCCGGCGACTACAACTGCGACGGAAGCGTAGACTTAGCTGACTACACTGTCTGGAGAAACAACTTAGGATCACAAGACGGCACACCATGTTCAGGCGACGGCGACGCAGACGGCGATGTCGACTCAGACGATTACAACATCTGGAAAGGAAACTTCGGAGCAACTACAGGGTAAATGTACCTATTTGGAGGCTTGGGGATTGCCGCGTCATTCGACCTAACGGTCTCAGCTCCTCGCAATGACGAAAATCGTTCTCGGCACAAAAAATGGTTGAGAGCTATTCCAATATCCCCGGCGCATGCCGATTTATGAATTCTATATTTTCAGGATCTGATAACTTGGCGTAACCAGAAAGCTCACCAAAATCACAGTTACTTGAGGTACCAAAAGACGTCACTGCGGCTATTACCCATTCTCCACCCTTCTTAACAAAGAGTGGTCCCCCAGAGTCTCCACTGCATGTATTTGACTGATTCGGATTAGACTCGTCGTAGCGTGTCATAATCTCTGTGCTCCTGACCTCTTCAACGATGGCATATCCCGCCTGAAGTCCGTCAAAGTCATCACTCGCTACACCGGGATAGAGATTACTATCTACAAGCCCGTATCCAGCGATAATACTCTTATCACCGGGCTTAACATTATCACGAGTAAGCACCTTAACTGTTCTTGTTGGAAGAACCTCGGGTAAGAATGCAAGCGCAATGTCGCCACGACCACGTGGAAGAACACTAAAATTAAAGTTCGAGTTTGCAATGACACTCTGCGCGAAAACACTATTTGAACGGTTGCCTCCCGGAACTACTTCAATAGCAGTGATGTCCCGGTTTACGCAGTGAGCAGCAAACAGCACAACGTTCCCCGCAATAGCGGTTCCAGTACAGGTGAAAGATGCTCTACGCTCACCATTAAAATAAAGGAGGAGTTGTACCACGGGAGAATTCCCGATCTCACATTTCTCTCCTCTTAAGATTCGCAGGTGACGATTTACATCGGTGTCACCAGCAACATCACACGGCTCATCTGTCACAGGGGACTGATAACCATCAACGCCGTCTATAACATCAGGCTTATCATCCATCCCCTGTGTAACGTCGGCAGCGTCTGAAGAATATTCGTAATCACCTACTTGCTTGCGACACTGCTTAGCTCTCTTAATCCAGCTCCGTCTTCTAGTAAACCCGGTAGAATTTCCAAGAGTTCGTAATGTACGCGCCTTGCTGCGCCATCTTCGAATTTTGCTACGGAAATTAATAAATCGTGATATCTGCTCAATACTCTCCCCGGCTGTAACAAGAGCAAGTCGGCTATAGACATCGCCGTCCTCTTCTTGCTCAAGATAACAGCTATACTTGCGGTTAATCTCAACGAGATACGCCCCAGCCTGCTCAGCAAGAGCTGAATGGGCTGTCGTGATAACGAAAATTGATACCAAAAACTGAATAAGTCGTGACTTCATATCCACTACTCTATAATAGGCAAAGCAGTGATCCATGAAATAAGCCTTTCTTTTCAAAAAGTATAGCTGGTAGAAACGCGTATTTTAGCTCTCGTAGAATAAGCTATTCCTTTTATATTCAGGGGCTTACACAATATTCACCTTAGATCTGCCACCCAGAGACGCTTTTTTATTCACCTGCCATGAAGCAGGGGGTCTGCATTTGTGGATAGGGGTGTGAACAATGTATGTTAGTGTGTACTAAACAGGGGATTAAACACCATGGATAAATCGAGCGAAGGTACAAACCAGGAAAAAGATTTCTTCGAAAAGTTCGGTCTTGAAGTAGCTACTGGCGAGGTTGAGGTAGGGCAGACTTACCCCATCTACGGCATGATTACAAAGCTCATTAGCGACGTACCCGGTGAGGTTGTCTGCGAAATCAATTTTTCAATTATCGCCAATATGTCAATTCCAGATCAAGAGAAGGTCGATACCCTAAAAGAGAGGGCTTTTGAGCCAGGCATCTTCGTATCTACCGTAAAATCCAAGTCAGAAACTATAGAAGTTGATTGCAGCACCGTGGTGTTTGGCAAAAAGCAGAAGTTTCACGCATAAATTTCAAAAACTTTGAGTCCATTAAAGGGTAAGTGAGGGGTAAAAAACTTCACTTACCCTTTTTTCTTTTCGCACGTTTTATAGTAGCGTGTACCGTTATGGACGAGAATGAAAGCAATAAAACAGAGGACAAGAAGAGTACGTTTAAAGAAGAGGCTATCTCTTTCTTAAAAACGCTTGTAGTCCTCATAGTTATAGCAATATTTCTAAGAGCATCGGTTGTTGAAGCATACCGAATCCCTTCAGGCTCTATGAAGCCTACGCTTCAGATCGGCGATCACATTCTGGTAAGTAAGTTAAGCTTTGGTTTAAGACTCCCCTTTATCTCGAAGATCCTCTGGCAATATGACACTCCTGATAGACACGACGTCGTAGTTTTTACCAGAGTGGACGATCCAAAAACCATGGAGAACGAATCCGCCGACAATATCATTAAGCGAGTTATCGGTATCGCCGGTGACGTTATTGAGGTGAAGCGAAATAAGCTCTTTGTAAATGGCAAGCTTCAAGAAGAGTCATTTGCTCGTTGGGTACACGGCGGCGATCCAATTGGAAACTTTGGTCCCGTAAAAGTCCCAGAGGGAAAGATCCTACTGCTCGGTGATAACCGCGACCAATCACGTGACTCGCGCTTCTGGCACGACCCCTTCCTCCCCGTTGAACGCCTTAAGGGCAGAGCAATGATCATCTACTGGTCATGGGCAGATCTTGGTAGAATTGGAACCTTAATTAAGTAATGAACTACTATTATCCGCTAGCTTCAGTCATTGAAGTATCAGGCCGGGACGCTGCGAGATACCTTCAGGCTAGACTCTCAAACGATATTGCCTCACTTAAACAGGGGGAAAATATACTAGCCGCAGCGCTTAACCATCAGGGAAAACCCTTAGCGCTCTTTAACGTTTACCTGCAGCAAGAGCGCTCCTATCTTCTCATAGCAGATGGCCCAAAAAGCGAGAAAATACTAAGCGCTCTCCTACAATTTAAAGTAGCTGATGACGTACAGGCAAGTTATAGCGAGGACTATAAAGTCGTTCACGTAACGGCCCTTCCTGAGTCCTCAGATAGTACAGACATCTCTATACTTAAGCGCCAGAGAATTAGCGAGGAAGGATACGACATTATCTGTAAAAATCCCGGTGCAATTCTTGAAAGCCAAGATATCCAGCTTTTTGAGGATGAGATTTTTAAGTGCAGAGCACTCTCTGGCTACCCGGAATTCCCCGCGGAAGTAACACCTGAAAAGATACTTACTGAAAGCGGCATGAAAGAAGCAGTCTCTTTTCGAAAGGGATGCTACATCGGTCAAGAGGTTCTTGAGCGGATCGACTCTCAGGGAAAAGCCCCTTCTATACTCCTTAGCTACAAGAGCACAATAGAAGTTGAGTCCGGCGATAAGCTTTCAAGTACAGAAGAGCAAACAAGTGGAAGTGTTGTTTCAACCAAAAATATCGCCAATGACGGACTCTCGTACTCATTTGTTCGCCTTAGAAATCGTGGGAACATCCCTCAGACACTGACCACCTCAAATGGTGCGGAGCTACTCCTCATTAAGAACCGCCTCTCGCTTTCTGACTAAGAACTTTTCGTATTTTACTTACATAACTCCCCTATTCTACATCTAGAACACTTATTTAATTTAAGATGCCACCCTAGGCTGCCGAAATAAAAGACGGGCAGCACTTAATCTATTTAATTTACTCGGGGCGTTAAGAGTAACTGTCACTCTAATAGCGAGTAAGCGATGTGCGTGAATAGAAGAAAAAGAGAATCTCAAAAAACTGAATGCGGCGGGATCCTTGCAGAGCTTGCGCTCTCGGTAGCACTCCTTATAACCCTTGTAGGTGGAGCCATAGATATCACGATGCAGGTAGTCCGTTACGGTGAGCTTATAGAAGTTGCTAAAACGGCCACAAAGATGGCAGCCAAACTTCCCGCAGACGGCAGTGTTTCTAACTCCCTTGAAGACGCAGCGGATGATGCAATAGCAAACGTAAACGCATATCTGACAGATAAAGGACTCGATCCAGCGGATTTCGACATACAATTTTTAGCATCATCACGGCCACTTGAAAGCATTTCAGAGCTAAAAGGAGAAAACAGATTCACTACCCTAGTCACAATAGCGATAAAACAAAAATCTGACTTCAACGTTCTGCCATCTAAATACATATTTGATAATTGTGTAAAATCAACATATATCTGGGAAAATGCTCAGAATGTTATCGCGGAATACACTCATGACAACACCGTCTCTCTCGGATGTATCTAACAAGAAAGGTAAAGGAGACCGCTCCTCCTACTCTTCCGAGCACGGATCTCTCTATGTAGAAGCTGCATTAACCATTCCAATCGTACTAGCTCTCCTTTTTGGCGTTATTGAATTTGGCAGTCTCACAACTCAGAAGGCGATTCTCTCCGACACGGTGAGAAAAGCAGCGAGAACACTTGCTGCGCAACCTTTCCCCTCGGCTGCAGAGACGCCCGATTTTTTTCAAAAAGGAGAAAATCTCGTTATAAGTGAGCTGGCTAAGTTTAGCATACCTGAGAATAGAATAAGGGTTGAGCTCAATCCTCGCGAACAAGAGATTCATGGAGTAGATAGAATGTATTTGGATATAACAGCGAGTGTAGATATACCATGTAAAACTTGCTCAAAGTTTGCCGGAATTAACTTAAAACTGTTTACCATAGAGTCAAACTCACGAGTACTTATGGAGGACCAGTAATTTCAGGAGGTTAACTCATTGTTTTTTTCTTCGCGAGATCTAAAGTCCAGCCAATGTGGTGCCGATAGTAATTACAGGGTACAGACAGGAAAAGCGCTGCTACAATAGAATCAGGCAATCAATCGGGGATGTAAAAGCGCTTGTACAGGGAGAGAGATTGCTAGTTTCATAGCCTGTAGTACCACCGTTCTTAGAGGTATTGAACAGCGAACTTTCTGGTTAACATTAATGCTAAGCTTACTATTTGCTTTGCCGTTGTTTGGATAGTGAATATAAATTCATATCCAATTGAACACAGACTTAAAGTACAGCAATAGCTAAACTTATTACGGAGAACTATACCCCATGTCGCTATATTCAAAAGCTTACAAGCTATCTCTCTTTAGCTCCTTTTTGGTTTCAACGTTTTTTTGCGCTTCTATCTTTGCCCAATCTGGTCACCAGATACCTTCAACAGGCAGAGATTTCTCTACTTACGAAGAATTTCTAAACGCCTATAACACAGAATTGGATAGAGTTTTCGATCTCAATGACGTTCTCTCTCGCTTAAGTGGCGACAGCCTGAGTCCCAGCGAAAGAACAGACATTGAAGACAAGGTCAATAGTAGAAACATGCACTTAAGGTATAACCAAAAAGAGTACGACGAACATGGACGCCCAAATAGCGGTCAAGGATCGGGCCTTGCTGGTAGTAACGTTCAGCCGAGTGCATCCGCAACGGCTGTGGCATCTGCTTCTGCTACGCCAACTCCATCATCGAGTCCTAACGTCATAGTTGACGATCAAGACGACGATGACTCAGACATTACTAATTATAATGGCGACTATTCGAGAGCCTTTTAATAAAAGAAGAAGGAATTCACAGAAGCTTACTACCTTAGTAAATTGACTGTTGGGCATGTGTGTGAGTCAATTGGGGAGAAGGAGACCTGATACATGCACCGCGGAGATGGAGGATACTTTCTCGTTTTTATAGCCCTTGGTATTGCCATATTTATTGGCATGCTTTCAATGGCGATAAATATTGGTTATTCCAGATCGCTGAGAACGGAAATGCAAGATGCGGTTGATAGCGCAGCTCACGCCGCCGCTTCAATCCTCTGTTCTACCACCGCCTGTTATGAAGACGCTGTAGGCCTTGCTGTTGCCATGCTCACAGAAAAAGGGGCAGAGGGCATTATAAAAGGCAATTCGGACATGGTCGATGGGGATCAAGAGTTCACCTGGACCAATGGCGTAGCGACCATAACCATTCATCGTGGCAGATGGTGGCCCAACCATCCCGAGGTAAACCTGCCCTATGATGGACCAACAGCTTTTTTTCATGACAATGGCGTATTTGAGGATTTTGATCGAAAAGTTTATAGCGATTCTGCAGGGGAGGACATCACTTGGCAACAACGCTATCCCCAGTTGCCAGATTTCCTTGTCTCAAATGCTATATATGTAAAAGCCGAAGTAAACTACAAGAACTCGTTTTTTAATATCTTCAACATATCCGACTCTACTCTGATTACAGAAGCCTATGCGGTAGCTGGAAATTCCGAGAAGGAGGTTTGCATAGCGCCCTTTGCTATTCCCGTGTGCGCACTCCTAAACAACGAAGGAAAATATGATAAGGATAACTCTTGTCTCTATGAGAGACACTTTACAGAATCCAACAGATATTGCGAGAAAAACGCAGATGGCGATCTTGAGGAGTGTAATACTGTGCCAGGATCTATCTATAGAGCCTATCCCAAGGCTACTAATGAAGCGGATGGGATTGAAGAGCACATTCAGTTTTTACTAGATGAAGATTCTGACGTAAACTTCTCTAGAACAGTCAACTCTGATCCAGGTTGTATCTTCTTTTGCTCCCAGACTACTACATTTTACGAGCCTCATGTGAACTTTACTTGCGATTTCAAGTCCAGCCCACAGCCTACGCTAGAATCGCCAAGTGACTTTTTTGGCCTTGTCGGCATGCCTCTTAAAAGTCACGAGACTTTAGTGAAAGACTATTATCATCACGACAAAGAATATAGTTATGCGGAGATGCTAGACGATCTTGCTAGCACTGAAAACTTTTGCCTCGGCGCTAGAATTGGCGATGATTTTAAAGTTCTAAAGAACGGGCTTACCACAAGTGAATCGGCAGATGCGTTCAAACAAGTACTACTATCGAATTACACAATTACGACTCAGTTCGAGAATGAATATGAGGCTATTTACCATTCAATACTACCTAAGGATGCCTCACTACTCTCCACCACGCACACAGGTGTCGCTGATCTAGGTGCACTACATACTCAACTGGGGTGCGGAGAAAACATTAAACGTCAAGGCATGTGCAACTCGCAGCTATTTTACTATGATACAAAATGCCTCGTAAATCAAAATATGTATAGCATCGACTCAAATAGTACTAACTATTTTAGGAAGCCTCTCTATAATGAAAATATGATCGCCTGTCCTAGAGTTGAAGAAGTCGGGGGATACACTGCCTCAAATCTTTCAGGTCAACGCATCTATAATCCAGAAAACTTTCTCAGCACCAGTGATTCAGCAAAAACTTGGACGACTGCTATACCTATAGTAGCGCCAAAAGGCGAAGGAGATTTAGGAGCAGCTTGCGCTGGCATTCTCTCTAAGCCTGCACCAGATCCACTTTTTGCTGAAGATACAGAATATACAATAGTCGGTTTTACTACTGTGAATTTTTTCGATTTTGATGTAGGGATGCCACCTGCAAATAGAGCTCACACACCATCAGCATCTGCTGAGCCAACACTAATCGCTGCTTATCAAAGCATGTCAGATACGTGGGATACATTCTGGCCGAGTGATCAACCCTGGGGGTTTAGCGACACAATAATACCAGACACGGGAAGTGAATCCCCTCCCTACCAAACTTCATGTCACATGGTGAAAGGCATGCAGAGCTGCGACCAAGGGCTAATTTCAGCACCTGAAAATGCAACGACTGAGAACAGAAATGTAAAAATAGCATCCCCTCCAATTCCTTAGCCGTTCAAATTAGGCAATTTATCCATTTTTTAAATAATTTGTCGCCAACTCTAATGTTGAGCAATGACAAGACGATAACAATATTGGGGACAAAGGCAGCAATACTATCATCTGTATTCAATAGGGTTCGCACTAATGTGCGATTATATGAATATTTGCCTTAAGGTTCTATGCTTAAGTATACTGTCAAACCATCATCAATCTTAGCGTCCTGCTTATTATCTCTTCTGTTTTTTTACCCACTCGCGATACTTAGCGATGACTCTCAATGTGCCTCATTAACACCTGTCCTGAACGACTCTGGGGACAATATTATTTATTACGAAATGCGAGAACGGATAGAGACTCCGCTAATTCCTGAGAACATCTCACAGCAGGTTCCATCTTATACAAATGTTGACAAAGATATAACCCTTCTTAACAACGATGATGATGCTAAAATCCTTCCGGCATCGTTGCAATTTAAGTATCAGCAAAAGTCACTACCTCACGATCTTGCTCCATTAATAATGATTCATCCCAATCCGGATAAATATAAACTACGCTCAGTTGAGTTAGCAGCAATTAGCAGCTCGGAATGTATACAAGGGGTGATCGAGGCAACAGGGCAAAAAATTGTTTGCACAAATACGACACCTATACAAAATCCTTTTTCAGGAAATTATTTATTTCGCTACTATGAATTAGAAGATGAACGAATCGTACAAAAACTAGAGAAACCATTCTCTATTACTAATGAATCTTTTGTTCCCATACACCCCATATCTTTAGAGACTGATGGAACTTTTCAAGAGGGGAAGAAGCTAATTGCAAGAGGTATCATCATTGACGTCTCTGCAGAGAATATTATTCCAGATCAAATTAAACCTTCCTACGTAAGTATTCAATATATCCCCGAGCAAGATCTTTCAGATGCGACACTTAAAGCCGATAAGTTCATATACATTCCCTTTTCTGCAAGTTTTGGCATGCATCCTACCACCAATACTAGAGACAGCGACTATCTAAGAGTAAATTTTGATAGTGAACATTTTGAATTGAACTTATATGAAATGACACACACTGCTCACCTTGCCGCTAGTTACGCAATGAGCGACAATACTGCAGCAAACGGAATTCATACAATTAGTACCTGCGACGAACTAAGAACGCTCAACGGCTCAACTCATACCAACATCAAGTTAGAAGACAACATCACCTGCAATCCCAACACATCATTCGCCCCAATCATGCTTAATCGTGCCGTTACTTTAAATGGAAATAACAAGACAATCAGTGGAATAAGGATAGATACTGTAGGAAATGATGGGGCGGGACTCTTTACAGACCTACCTAGTGGCTCTTCTATTTCTAATTTAACTTTAACTGATATTTCCGTAGTTGGAGGAAATGCCTCTGGCATCCTCGCAGGCAGCGCTGGAGGTGACAATGATAAGGTTACCATTTCCCATGTTAGGGTTAGCGGAGATAGTACTGTTACCGGACATAACTACGTAGGTGGTCTCTTAGGAATTGCAGAGAATGTCGAACTTTCATACGTATCATCAGACGCAGATGTAACTGTAAACTGCTCAGAAGGCGGTGGGCTTGTAGGACATATTAGCAACGCCAACATAAGTAAGTCTTATTCAGAATCTGAAGTCAGGGCAACCGCTCAAGAATTTAACAACTGTCATTCAGTCTTAGGAGGAATTGCAGGAAGCATTCGCTCTTCGACGTTTAATGAAGTACAATTTCAAGGTGGCGTATTTGGTGAGAGACAGATAGGAGGAATAGCCGGTAGAATTTCTTCTAGCTCATCTATTAAGAACTCATCCGTAGAGGGAACAGTCCAAATCCTAGAAAATATCGTCTTTGATGGAGCATTTAAAATTGTAGGCGGGATCGCTGCTGTAGTTGAAAACAGTACGATAGAAAAAAGCTTTACACGTGGGACATTATTTGGAGAACAAGTAATCGGCGGAATAGTGGGCCAACTCTCAGGAGCTTCTAGGATTACGAATAGTTTTTCTACCGCAACAGTGACTTCATCAAGAGGACAAGCCATGGAACTACCACGAGGCGGACTAATAGTCGGAGAACTTTTACACACTAGTAAAGTAACTGATAGTTTATTCTTTGATGCATACTACATTCATAATCAGCAGGCATGTTCCTCGCCCGGCTCCATGGGCTTAGTTACATGTACCGCAGGTCCTTGGTACGATGACGACCCAAGCTACAATGTTTGTTCTGCTTTTATGGATCCCTCAACATCTATATCAAATTGCGAAAGTGCTCATATAAACGACATCTATCAGTACGGCACCACTACGTGGAATAGCAGCACTTGGAATGTAGGACGTTATCGCATACCCGAACTAAGAGACGAACAGATGCTTCGTTCCAGATCTACATACGACATGAAATATAGTTCACCTTTTTAGTTAGATTTAAGAATTTTTCATAGAAACCATGCCAAGGGAGCCTCTACGAGCTCACTATCTAAGTAAATTTCATAGAGAAATAGAAGCCCAAGCTAAAGTTCTTCTAAATACTGTCGATATTAATAATTGGAGACAGAGCATAAGATATAAACTGCACGGTTGGGTCCTGTGCATGTTACCTAACCACTTAAAGTAGAATGCTTATGTTAGTACTGCCTCTTTCAAAACTTCGATACTTCAAATATCAAACTATCGCTATAGCCTGTATATTTTTTATTGCTCCACTCATTGCCCAGAGCGAGCAGTGCGCGGCACCGGAACTTCACCCTAGCGGGTCACACTACGAACTCACTAAAAGAATAGAATCTCCTCTCGTTCCTGCCATTGAAAATATTGATGAATCAATGCCGACATTTACCGAGCTAGAGAATATGTCACTGCTTACTAAAGATCCTGATGCAATAAAGCAGTTTGAAGCGCTGCCATCTCCCCCCTCAGAGATGGCGCCATTAATAATGATTCATCCAAATACTGATCGACGAAAGCTCCATACAGTTGAAATCGCGGCAATCAGTAGCAGTGACTGTGTTCCGGACTACGTTGAGTACTGGGGATATCGTGTTGTATGCAGCGAAAGTCATCTTGTAAAAAATCCTTTCGCTGGGAACTATGTTTTTCGCTATTACAAAACAATAGACGGCCAGATTACTGAAGTCGTTCGTAAAAGCTTTACTGTCACTAATGAGTCTTTTCTTCCAATACATCAAAAAACATTAAATACAGATGGGTTTAGAGATGAGAGTAAGAAGCTTATCGCACGCGGCCTGATCGTTGATGTGTCCGCAGAAGGTATAGTTCCGGATCCTGATCAACCTTCATATATAAGCATACAGTACACACCAACTGAGCACACAAGCAGCACACACGGAAAAGCTGATAAGTTTATATATCTCCCCTTTTCACAAGCAGCCCTCGATCACTCTTCATCAGACCCAAAAGATACTGATCATATACGATTTAAAATAGGAACAAATCTCGTTAAACAACCTGTCCATAGTAGCAGCTCCGGGATAGCGCATTTCGCGGCGAGCTACACCTTAAGCTCTGAAGCTAATTTATCAGAGGCACATAAAATTAGTACATGCTCTGAACTTAAGGCACTTAGTGGAAGTCTCTATACCAGCATTCAACTAGAGGGCGACATTGCTTGCAATCCAGATGACGAGTTTACTCCGATACAAATGGCCAGCACCTTCACCTTTAATGGCATGAATCATGAGATAAGCGGTATTACGATAGCTAGCAATGATAACGACTTAGGCCTATTCTCTATCCTACCAGAAGGTACGACAGTTGCTAACCTTAGACTAAGAAACATTAATATCAGCGGCGCTAGTAGAATTGGTAGCCTTGCCGGCATGACCTTACGTAACGTCACGATCGCTAATATCGATGTAACAGATTCACACATCTTAGGAGATTTATATCTAGGTGGCCTGATTGGGATGACACAACAAGGCGCAAATATAGAAAACATTCTCACATCAGTGGATATTGAAGGAGACGGTGTAATAGGAGGAGCTTTCGGATATCTGAACGCTAGCACTGCTTCAAACATTAGTGTATCCGCTTATCTTAAAGGATCTTATAACCTTGGTGAGATTACGGGCGGTAGTAGAAATTCAACAATATCCAACGTTAATCCGCTCGTAAGTATGAGCATCCAACCAGCAGAAGAATCGATACTCGGTGATTATGATCGAAATGGTATAGTCGATAGGGCAGACTATGATATCTGGAGAATGCAATTTGGGATCACAGTATCTCCTCCGGGATTTGGTGGCGACGGTAACGGTGACGGCAAGGTTAGCCTAGGAGACTATACGGTTTGGCGCAACAACTTAGGAGCCACAAAATAAGTCGGCTACGTAAAATTACGATTATTTCGTAGAACTATTTTTACTCAGATCCTAAATGCTGAGCAGTTCTTGCCGATACACTATACAGGGATCAAGGCACTTTCTAATACAACAACACTCGGGGCTCGTACTTCAGTACGACTATATATGGAGCCATACATACGGCAACAGATTATGACTTTAAACTGTGCACACAAACTGCCCGTCCTCCTATTACTTTTCATGTTTCTACCAATAAGCGTCCTGTGCGACGAACCACAATGCGCGTCACTACAGCAAGCCACAGGCTCTGACGCCTATGAGCTTAACCAAAGAATTGAAGATCCACTCATCCCAAATACAGGAGATATAACAAATACCATCCCGACATTTGCAGAGCTAAGCGACATGTCACTTCTCACAGACGATTCTGATGCCATGAAACAGTTTGAGAACATGCTTGCTCCTCCGAGTGCCGCTGCCCCCCTGATTATGCTGCATCCAAATACCGAAGGACGCATGCTAAAGACCATCGAAATAGCAGCTATTAGCACAAGTGACTGTGTGCCAGGACTAATAGAATCACAGGGACATCACGTTCTCTGTACTGAGACCTCAGTAGGCGATAACCCTTTTAAAGGAGACTTCATCTTTCGCTACTACGAGCTTCAAGGAGAAACTATCACTCAGGTAAATGAGGCAAACTTTTCTATTAACTCAGAAACCTTTCTTCCGATTCATAGTAAATCTTTGAGTCTGGATGGCACCCTTTTTGAAGGAAAAAAGCTTATCGCCAGAGGACTTTTGGTAGATGTATCACCAGAAGGTATCATTCCACCACTAGATAAGCCTTCTTACGTGAGCGTACAATATATTCCCACAGAACACCCTTCTTCCAGCACTTCTAAGGCTGATAAATTTATCTATCTACCCTTCTCACAGGCTGCCCTCTCTCACTCTTCAGCGAATTTAAACGATAGCGACTACGCACAGTTTACTATTCAAGGTAGGATAGCACGCCAGAAAGTTTACAGTGCTGGCTCACCAATCGCCCACTTCGCTGCACGCTACACGCTTAAAGACTCTACTGGAATTCACTTCGTATCAAACTGTGATGAACTCGAAGCTATACACAACAGCCCACATACACACATTCAGCTCACTGGTAATATTGATTGTAGTGATCGCGAATTTACCCGGCCTCTCTACCTATCGCAGACCTTCACCTTTGACGGAAGAGGACACAAAATTGCTGGTATTACTCTAAGCAGAAATAATACTAACACAGGTTTATTTAGAAAACTGACTCAAGCCACTGTCATTAAAAAACTGGTCATCGAGAACTCAGTCATCACTGGAAAAATACGAGCAGGTATCCTTGCTGGGAGCACATCAAATACTGTTAAACTGGAAAACATTACGATACGAAATTCCTCGGTATACGGCGTGTCACTCATTGGTGGCCTTGCTGGCTATATGAAAAATACTGAGGCTTCAAATATCAATATTGAAGTCAATCTACGTGGTCAGGGTTTTGTTTCAGGAATCGGCGGAAGCATTGATGGAGGGAACTTACAAAATATCACCGTCACCGGATCTCTCACAGGTTATTACAATCTAGAACAGGTCACAAACATCGCCTCACCCTACTCTGAAGTGAATGTTAATTCAGCCATTCAAAGAATATGGATTAATACACCTCGACCATATCCGGGTGATTTTGACTACAACAGAAGAGTTAATGCTGACGACTATTATCTTTACTTAGAGCATGTCGGCAAACAGATCTATCCTACCCGAGTCCCCTCAGGAATGGGCACAGATGGAAACGGCGATGGCATTGTTAATGCAGATGATCTAGCGATTTGGCAAGATAATTTTGGAAATCAATACTAAGAGTTAATATATGACTAAAAGTAATAAAATAAATTTATTATCAATATGGTTGCTAATAACGATAACATCGCCTTTAAGTGTCCTAAGTGACGAACCACAGTGCGCATCGCTGCAGCAAGCCGCAAGATCTGACGCCTTTGAGCTTAATCAAAGAATTGAAGATCCACTTATTCCAAACACGGGAGACATCACTAATACCATCCCGTCGTTTGCTGAGCTTAGCGACATGTCACTTCTCACAGACGACGCTGATGCTATGAAACAATTTGAGAGTATGCCAACTCCCCCAAGTGCAGTTGCCCCTCTTATCATGCTTCATCCAAACACCGATGGACTCAAGCTTAATACCATCGAAATCGCTGCAATTAGCACAAGCGACTGTGTGCCCGGATTAATCGAGTCACAGGGACAACAGGTTGTCTGTACGGAAACTCCTATAGGAGAGAATCCTTTCAAAGGGAATTACGTCTTTCGCTACTACGAGCTTCAAGGAGATACCATAACCCAAGTTAAAGAGGCATACTTCTCAATTAGCTCAGAAAGCTTTCTTCCTATTCACAACAAATCTCTAAGCTTAGACGGCACACCTTTAGAAGGAAAAAAGCTCATCGCCAGAGGCCTTTTGGTAGATGTGTCACCGGAAGGAATCATCCCACCATCAGATAAGCCTTCGTACGTGAGTATACAATATATGCCTACAGCGCATCCTTCCTCCAGTACATCCAAGGCTGATAAATTTATCTATCTGCCATTTTCACAAGCGGCCCTCTCTCACACTTCGGCCAACCCAAGCGACAGTGACTATGCACAGTTCACAATGAATGGCAACTTCGCACGTCAGAAAGTTCACAGTGCCGGATCGCCTATCGCTCACTTCGCCGCACGGTATACGCTAGCGGAAGAATCTAATCCAGCAACATACATTGTATCTACATGTAATGAATTACAGGACCTTGAAAATCACAATCATCAGCATGTGAAACTATCAAGTCCTGATGGCATTATTAACTGTGGGGGCTTTACCTTTAACGAGGGACTACATCTAACAACCCCCATAATTTTTGATGGAAACAATGTACGAATAAAAGATCTTTATATTAATGCTCCCGCACTGTTTTTAAGTATGAAATCAGGCTCTACAATTAAAAATGTAGTATTTGAAAACGTATATGTGCGGTCTAGTGAGAGGACTGGACTTATCACAAACATACTTGTGCCAGCTTCTGACGGCGCCACCACTACCATTGATAACGTACACGTTGTCGGTGAAATGAATCAGATCCGTGGAGGAAGCACACAAGTTGGTGGCTTTATTGGAGACGTTCCACCAAACACACCAGTATTAATACAAGACTCTACAATAAACGCCAAAGTTTCAGGAATGGAAGCATGGATAGGCGGCATGATCGGGAGAGCGCGAAATACTCAAATAATAAGGAGCTCATTCACTGGTCAAGTAAGCCTTACTCTCCCTATGCCTCTATGGGGAGGTTCAGACATAGGAGGGCTTGTTGGGCACGCCTTTGAGAATGTTACCATCAGAGAATCCTTCGCAACAGGTGCAGTACGTGGCCTCTGGACCACAGGTGGGCTTGTTGGTGGGATGTACAGAAATTCGAGAATCGAAGACTCATACTTTAACGGTCAGGTCATGGGCATGCAGTCTGGAGATCCTGAAACAGGCCGTGGCATGGGAGGCCTCGTAGGATCGATGGCGAACTCAAAGATCATACGTTCCTATTCTGCAGGAAGTATAAGTGGTCGCTCTGCTCTAGGAGGGATCGTTGGAAAGGCATCTGATCTGACTGAAGTTTCTGATTCATTTACTACAAGTGAGATAGAGGTTTATCCCTTTGAAGGAGAGAACCCTTTCAATCCAGTAGGAACTGCAGGACGCATTGCTGGTGAAGCTACTCAGTCTAAATTTTATGGTAACTCTTACACACCGGGAGAAAACAGCTGCTTACATAGTGGCGATGGGTTTCCTCTGAATGTTGATGTATCAGAATGTAACGAAACATCAGCTATTCTTCTTCTAAGCGCTGCTCATTCTGAAAACTGGGACATGAACAGTGTATGGAGAAATCTTGAAGTATATCTTCCAATACTTCGAAACGTAGCCATTGCACCAGAAGAATAATTAAATCTACTCAAGTTGCTTTAAGCACAAGCTAATACAAACTCTAATAAGGTACGTTTTAGTAGAATTACGATTATTTCGTAGAACTATTTCAACTCGAACTCTAAACGATGGGCAGTTCTTGCCGATGATCTATATGGGGATCAGGGCACAATCTAAAATAATAATATTCGTGGCTCGTATTTTAAGTACGGCAATTGATGGATCCTTACATACTGAACTGATTATGACCTTAAACTGCGCACATAAACTCTCTGCCTTTCTTCTTTTCCTTACACTTTTACCCTTAAGTGCTATGAGCGACCAGCCACAGTGCGCATCACCATCACAGCACGAAGGCGAAGATTATTACGAGCTCAATCAGCGTATAGAGGATCCGTATATACCAAATACTGGTGATATCTCCAAAGCAGTGCCTGCGTTTGATGAACTTAGCGACATAAAACTTCTCGCTGACGATACAGACGCCATGAAGCAATTTGCCTGCAAACCTGAACCCTGCACACCAACTCCGCCAAGCGAGGTTACCCCGCTTATCATGCTCCACCCAAATACAGATGGCCACATGCTCAGCACCATAGAGATCGCTGCGATAAGCTCAAGTGACTGTGTGCCTGGACTAATCGAAAACAGTGGAGAATATGTCTTATGCTCTGAGACATCGATCGGTGACAACCCCTTTAAGGGAGAGTATGTATTCAAATACTACGAGCTACAGGATGGTAAGATAACACAGATAAAGAGAGCTAATTTCTCTATTACTTCTGAAACCTTTCTTCCCATACATACTAAATCATTGAGCACCGATAGAACCCTACTCGAGGGGAAAAAACTTATCGCTCGCGGACTCACTGTCGATGTATCGCCTGAAGGCATCATTCCCCCAACAGATAAACCTTCCTACGTTAGTATGCAGTATATTCCGACCGAGCATCCTTCCACCACCACAGAAAAGGCTGATAAGTTTATATATCTTCCCTTTTCACAGGCTGCTCTCGAACACTCTTCAGCAAGTCCAAACGATAGTGACTATCTGCAATTTACTATTAATGGAAATCTCGCTAGTCAAAAAGTCTTTAATCCAGATTCAACCTCACCTATCGCTCACTTTGCCGCACGGTATACGCTTGCACCAACCAACACAATGGAACTAATTGAGATTTCAAGTTGTAATGAACTCCAAGAGTTAAGCGGCACTAATCATACACACATTCGACTAACTGACGACATTGACTGCGGCGAATTTTGGCCATTCATCCCACTTCAGATCGATCACCCATTTATCTTTAACGGTAATGGAAAGACTATTAAGAATCTCAAAGTAAATACGACAGCTAGCAATGCTGGCTTATTTGCAACAATCCCCCACGGGTCTAACATCTCCAATCTTTCCATACGAGACGGAAAAGTAGATGGACGTATAAATGTAGGAACCCTTGCTGGCAGCGTCTCGGGATCTAACCCTGAGAATGATACTGTCATCAAGAATGTCCACATTACTACTACAAATTATAGCACCTTCAACAACGACTGCAGATTTGCGGGAGGATTAATTGGACTGGCAACTGGAAATACAACCATTACTAACTCCTCGGCTAACATCTGGATTACCACCAGAGCCGAATCCGTAGGAGGCCTTGTTGGTAGAATGTCAGGAGGTAAGATTCTACGCTCATCAGCCTCAGGCTATATTCAAGCCTCCCCAGCAACGGGACAATTAGTACCACTTTACAATGCTGGACTTGTTGGGCATACGTCTAGCTCCACTATCCAAGAATCGCATTACAGTGGCCTTGTAGAGACAGGTTGTGACAACAACCATAGCAGCTATGGTGGTGGCCTTGTAGCATACGCTAGCAACAATTCCCAAATTATGAATAGCTATGCAACTGCCGATGTGAGAGCTGGCTTTGCCTGTGGAAGACTCCCAGTTACAATGTACTCAGGCGGCATTGCCGCGGTCTTAACCCAAGGATCACAAATTGACCAGACATATACGTGGGGACTCACCGAAGGTCCAGACTATACCGCAGGTATTGCTGCATATGTTTCTAACTCTTCTACCGTTAAAAACTCATTTACTACTGGCTCTGTTAGGGCCATTCAGCGCGACTCCAATGCGGTATCGTCGGTAGCATCTATTGTTGGGACACTTACGAATTCAACCATAGATCATTGCCTTGTCGCAGGAGACTATAGCTATTTCACCCATAAAGAACGCGTTTGTTCTGGCGATACTTGTGTAATCGAGGGAGACCCAAACGTTATACTCGAATTTGGTCCATGTGCCGCTAACTCCGAATCTAATTCTAGCATATGGAACTGTGGGCCTGAGTATGATCGTTTTACAATATCAACCTTGGTTAATTCATGGGATTCCGGCATCTGGGATACCTCTGAAAACATAAGGTCTCCTCAACTTAAGAATACTCCGGGGCAAGACTAAAATGAGTTCGCTCACGCATAAGTAGACCGCGCTAATCGCTATAAATTACGCATATTTCGTAGGATCTATTCGAGTGCAGACTCTAAAATCTTAATTAATTCTGTCGATATACCATATAGGGATCAAGGCACATTTTACACAATAACATGCGGGGCTCGTACTTGAAGTACGGCAATTTATGGAGCCTTACATACGGCAACAGTTTATGACCTTAAGCTACGCACACAAACTCCCTGTCTTCTTCCTAGTCCTTCTTCTTCTACCATTAAGTGTCCTGAGCGACGAGCCACAGTGCGCGTCACTGCAGCAGGCAGCTGGATCTGACGCTTTTGAGCTTAATCAAAGAATTGAAGATCCACTTATTCCAAACACTGGAGACATCACCAACACCATCCCTACGTTTGCTGAGCTTAGCGACATGTCACTTCTTACAGACGACGCTGATGCTATGAAGCAATTTGAAAGTATGCCAACTCCCCCAAGTGCAGTTGCTCCTCTTATCATGCTTCATCCAAACACCGATGGACTCAAGCTTAACACCATCGAAGTCGCTGCAATTAGCACAAACGACTGCGTGCCGGGACTAATCGAATCACAGGGACAACAGGTTGTCTGCACAGAAACCTCTGTAGGCGATAATCCCTTCAAGGGAGACTTCATTTTTCGCTACTACGAGCTTCAAGGTGAAACTATAACTCAGGTAAAAGAGGCTACCTTTTCTATTAACTCGGAAAGCTTTCTTCCGATTCACAATAAATCGCTAAACCTAGACGGCACCCCCTTAGAAGGCAAGAAACTTATCGCCAGAGGTCTTTTGGTAGATGTATCATCGGAAGGAATTGTCCCACCACTAGATAAACCTTCTTACGTGAGCCTACAATATATTCCGACAGAGCATTCTTCCTCCAGCACCTCTAAGGCTGATAAATTTATCTATCTACCATTTTCACAAGCGGCCCTCTCTCACACTTCGGCCAATCCAAGCGACAGTGACTATGCGCAGTTCACAATGAATGGCAACTTCGCACGCCAGAAAGTTCACAGTGCCGGCTCACCTATCGCTCACTTCGCCGCACGATATACGCTTAGCACTCCAACCAACTTAGGTATTCAATTCGTGTCTGACTGTAACCATCTCCAAACAATAACTGGTGGAACCGTAGTACTCGAAGGCGATATTGACTGCGAAGATGCTAGCCTTTCTCCAATCACACTGACTTCGCCAATTAGCTTTGATGGTGGGGGTTATACCATCTCAAATGTAGCAATCGTCTCAGCTGGCACCAACAACGTGGGCCTCTTTGCGACTCTTCCAGCAGGCTCACTCGTGAAGGATCTTACACTAGAGGGCTTTCGAGTAACTGGAATCAAGAGCGTTGGCTCACTTGCCGGCATCTCTGGGGATTTTTCTTTTGGCGAGGAAGTAACTATAGATAATGTCAACGTGACCAAATCGGCTTCTAGTATTAGTAAAGTTATGGGAAACAATGACATAGGTGGGCTTATTGGAATCGGGTACAATACGCGCTTCATAAATAGCAGCACAGACACGATGGTCTTAGCAAAATGTGAAACTGCCGGCGGCCTTGCTGGCAAACTATACAATTCTAATATATTGAGATCATATAGTCGCTCAACTGTAAGCAGCACATCACGCATTATGTCAAATTGCTCAGGTACTGCAGGTGGGCTTGCCGGCGAAATTTCGCATACGAACATAAGCGAATCATATCAAGCACGATCTGTCTCAGGCGGGATACATTCTGGAGGATTAGTCGGAATCGCAAGAGACGGATCCGCAGTCGAACACTCACTTTTTAATGGGATATCTTACAGTGGCGGAGATGGATATTTATACTCTGGGGAAGACAAGTTTACTGGCGGCCTCGTTGGCCGACTAGAATTCAGTACTATAAATGAATCGCATGTACGCGGTTCGATCCAGGGTGAGCAATTTGCTGGCGGACTGGTTGGTATTGCAACGTACAACTCATATATCACGAACTCCCTTAGTGACGCTGAGATCTATGCGAATCGATCTACAATGGATATTGACGTAGCCCCTGCGTTCATAGCAAACGCTCTTGAAAATTCCTCTATAGAGAACTGCCATGCCATGGGATACATGGAGATCCATACTGAATGGGAATGTCGACCCAGCGGATTACTCACCGTCTGCACTGACCTACCCGCTGTAGGAGCCCCTTCCGTATGTACTCGAACTGCAGACGGAAGTTCCAGTGCAGACTGTGTTTTAAACAGCAATGGATATCCTGATTATGGCAGAGAACTTAAGGAAACATGGAACTCTTTCATATGGGACATTAGTAGCGATACTCGTCAACCAAAACTTAAAAATACTAGAGGCCCTTACGGACTCAGATAGCTATTACATAACTCTCTTACACTAATAACTACACCAATCGTGCGCGAGCATGAGGCTTGAGAACACCCTCTGTCTCAGATATGATTCTGTAGATCTCAATATCCTCTTTGCAAGGAACTACAATGCGAAATGTTGCCCTCTTTCTTTCCCTACTCTTCTTTGCACTATTAACGAGCCCTATATCATCCGCTCAAAATATTGACGATCAGCTAAATACAAAACAGCGCGCACTTCTTAACGACATTGAATCAAGTATCCTGAGCCCATTTTGCACCGGTCGGCTCCTAAAAGACTGCCCTAGCAGCGCAGGAAACGATCTTCGAAGACAGATTAAAGAAGAGATCCTTGCAGGCACTCCCAAAGAAAAGATCCTAGAAAACCTCTTTAAAGAATACGGTGAAGAACTTCACGCGGTCCCTGAAGTTACAGGCTTTGGAAGTGTGGCATGGTTTGCCCCTCTTGTTTTTTTATTTATTGGATTACTGGTTATAGTGAACTTGGTAAAACGCCCCGGGGCTGGCGAAGATTCTCCTTGAGCCTCACCTTCAAAGCACAGTCCCTTTAAGGCCTAAACAACCCATAAGTACAACTACTTACATTACTCGCAAGTTTCTTAATTTTCACACCCGTTCTATAGTATCATGACTTAGAGTTTACTTACTTTTGTGACACGATATAATTCGTAGCAGTACTTTCAACTATTTGGTGATTAAAATGTCCAAGGCCCTTCTCTCTCGTAGCTTACTTATCTTATTGGTAGTCGTTGTTTTTATTCCGTGCATATCAAATGCTACACCGACAAGCTCACGCTACACGCTTTCTACCCTAACGGGCTCTGTAGATTCTCCTGAGTGGACAAGAGAAACTACAGGCGGAATCCGTTACCTGAGGCGACTCGCCGTGAGATCTTGTAGCAGATCGTACAGAAGATATAAGCGTCGTAACAGGTTTGGCCTATTTAGAAGATTTCGCTGTATCTCACAAAGATATAGAGTTTTTAAGTCCCTTTTAACTAAGTTAGAGGAGACCACTCAGAGCGCGGCCGAAAGCGCGGCCCGTGAGCTCTGCTCAACAAAAGAGTGCTACCAGAACGCGTTTGATGTTGCGCTTAATACTCTGGGTAGCGAAATACCAACTCCTAGAAACAAAACACTGGAAATAGCCACAGAGGCTCACAGAGGAAGATGGTGGCCAAGTGATGGCAACTCTCCATACAACGAACCAACTAAATTCTTCCATAAGCGTGTTCGCTTTGAAAACTTTGACTACACAAATCAAGTAGGCGACACATGGCAGGAGGCCTATCCTCAACTTCCAGACTTTTTAGCGGCCAATACTGTGTTTACAGAGGCTAGCACTACAGTAGCTAGAACCCGTATAGTTGCCCGGTCTTATGCGGTCGCTGGTAAAGTGTCAGAAGAAGTTTGCGTGGCGCCTTTTGCGCTTCCTGTATGCGCGCTTCTTGACAATACGGGAGACTACGACAGTCAGACGAGTTGCCTGAAGGAACGTTTCTTTACTCAGGCAAATCGATATTGTGAAGATGGTGACTCAGATTGCGAAATCGTACCCGGCAGCTTATACCGCGCCGTTCCAAACAATGCAGCTCAAGTCTCAGAAGAGATGTGGGATATCGAGAAAGAATATTATACAGAATTAACTTGCGGCGCATATGCCTGCAGATATTATTGGGATGCTAAAGTAAAACATTCTTGCGATCTGAGGCCGCAGACAGATCCGGAAAGCACTTCTGCAGCAGACTTTTTTGGTGTCGTTGGACTTCCGCGAAATGACTCAACTAGCGAATATTCGGCTTCTAATGAGGCTCACTACCAAGCTATCCTTTCGCAAAACAATGCTGGAAAGAGAGGATGTGTCCGAGCACGAATTGGAGATGACTTTTCGGTACTTGGAGCTGGGCTTACAACTGCCAATTCCGCAAGTGAAGTAGCCAATATCTTTAATTCAATCACGGATAGTGAGGAGATGTTTGGCAACAAATACTCGGTTATTCATAACGCCCTGCTACCTAAAAATAGCAGCTATATAAAAGCAACAACGGTCGATTTTGATCCAATACAGGCGCATGAGGATTTAAGCTGTGAAACAAACACCTCAAGGCACGGGCTCTGCAATTCACAACTCTTCTATTTTGACACAAACTGCTTGCGACAACAGCATGTTCTTCCTGACAACCTTTCTGAAGTACTCTACTCAGAGAACATGATAGCGTGCGCTAACTACACCCCTGACAGCGGCGCTGTCAGGTATCAAGAACACGTATTCGGCGATAGAGTACAAAGAATACCTGAGCAAACTTCTTTCTTAGCAAACGCACCGACCTGGAACGTTGCCATCCCTGTAATTGCTCCTAAAGGTTCAGGTGATTCTACTCTTAGCTGCGCAGGCATAGCGGGAGGCACCAAAGATCCGGCCATCGATGCAGATAAAACCTACACTATTGTTGGATTTATGAATGTAAATTTCTTCGACTATGATATTGGAATGCCCCCTCCAAGTCGTTTCTATCCGGAAGAGCTACAAGAAGAAGCTTTTAAGCCATACTACGCACAGTATGAAACGCTTTGGGATACAGAACACTGGGATAGCACCGAGGAGCCATGGGGCTTTAAGCAAGACAGGGTCGCTGGAGGAGTGAGCTGTAATATGATGAAAGCTACTCAAGACTGTAGCTCTGGACTACTCTCTGTACCAGCAACTACTACTGGGGCAGCAGATGCATCACCAACTCAGACTCCAGTCCCATCGCCCACACCGTGGATAGAGCCAACACCGACGCCAACTCCGGAACCAACACCAACACCTGAACCTACACCTATTCCAGGCGATTACAACTGTGACGGAAGCGTGAACATAGCAGACTACACGGTGTGGAGAAACAACCTCGGCTCACAAGACGGCACTCCATGTTCAGGCGACGGCGATGCTGATGGCGATGTTGATACTGATGATTACAACATATGGAAAGGAAACTTCGGAGCAACCGCCGGAGATTAGAGATCTCCCCTTCGCGCTCTTTGCGTCCTTAGCGGTTAATAACTAACCAACGAAAGTAGGTACTCATGAAGCCATGGGTCCGTACCAAGCTCGGTGTGAAATGCCGAAGCAAGAATATGACCCTGCTGAAAAAGCACCCCTTCTGAATGATAGCTCACTAGCTGCTGCACCTCAGAGGATTCGGCGCTAAGCTTCGGCGCTCTAATAAAGTCTACACACTTTGACGATCCATCCCACGGAGACTCCACATGAGCCTTAAAAGAGAAGCTTTGAGAACCATACGCGTTTCGAGAAGCGCGTATCGGCATAAGAGAAAAGCTTTCCTGCTCGGGATTTTCAACCACACTGGCTAACAGAATTGCACCTGCACAGATGCCCCAAATAGGAGAGCGAGTCGCAAACTCCTTTATCGCTTCGGGTAAATTCGTATACTTCATCAGTCGAAGCATCGTAGTACTCTCCCCTCCGGGAAGTATCAATGCATCAACGTTTTCAAGATCTTCCTCGGTACGTACCGCGGCAGCTCTTGCACCTACTTGACGTATGAGATCAAAATGCGGCTCAACACACCCCTGAAGCGCTAGAACCCCGACAGAGCGCGTCACCAGCCCCTGCCACTTAGTTTTTGAGATTCATCAAGAGTACCTATCTCAATACCATCCATAGCCTTACCAAGACCTCTGGATACCTTAAGAAGAACCTCAGGCTTATCGAAATGAGTACTGGCCTCAACAATTGCTTCTGCTACTTTTTGCGGATTTTCAGATTTAAAAATACCAGATCCGACAAAGACAGTCTCAGCACCAAGCTGTCTAACAAGAGCAGCATCAGCTGGAGTAGCCACCCCACCGGCTGCGAAGTTTGGAACGGGAAGCTTACCTTCGTTAGCCACCTGTTGTATGAGTTCTAAAGGAACACGATATTCCATTGCTTTTTCTTGAAGTTCATCAACGGGCATGCCTTTAAGCTCTGCAAGCTGAGCATTAATTTTTGTCAGGTGACGAACAGCCTCAATAACGTTTCCAGTACCTGCTTCACCCTTGGTACGAATAAGAGCCGCACCTTCATTGATACGTCGAAGGGCTTCACCAAGATCGCACGCACCACACACAAATGGAGTCTTAAAGAGCTTCTTGTTAATATGCTTTGCTGGATCTGCAGGGGTAAGCACCTCAGATTCATCTATAAAATCAATTCCGATAGCTTCAAGAATTTGCGCTTCAGCGATATGACCTATTCGGACTTTGGCCATAACAGGAATACTGACCGCCGCCTTAATCTCTTCAATCATCTGAGGATCGCTCATTCGAGCTACGCCACCGTCACGGCGAATATCTGAGGGAACTCTCTCAAGTGCCATTACAGAAACAGCACCTGCTTTCTCAGCAATCAGAGCCTGCTCAACGTTAACCACGTCCATGATGACGCCGTTACAAAGCATATTCGCCAGACCAACATTAATATCCATCGTAAAGTCTCCTGTGTAAGGATTTATGTGTCAGAACGACTATAATATGGCTTTTTAGCACGGAAAACAACTTCCCCTCCGCGAGCTCCAGTGTCAATTTATTACATAGAGACATACATCAATTGCAGGCCGATATGCGGTCAATAATTGGGGGCGTCTCAAAATGAGATAAAAACACAGGAGAACGCGGAGCTCGCGGAGGGGGATTATGGAAGGAGCTCAAGATCTTTGGCGAGGCGGGCCATGTCATCAGACTCAAGACCACGATAGTAGCCCTGTATTTTACCGTCAGCGCCGAGGAGGACTACACGAGTGGTGTGTTCCATAGGATCCTCACCGCTTCCAAGCTTAAACATATCTTTGAGAATGCTTTTAACGTCAGCTTCTGAGGCTCTTAGAAAGCTCCAATTCTCACTTCCGGAAGCATTATACTTCTTAGAAAACTCACCCAGACGCTCAACAGAGTCTCTTTCAGGATCAATACTGATTGAATAGTAGAGCGCCTTTTCAGGAAAACGCTTAGAAACTTCACCAATATGGGTCTGGATTTTGGGGCATATGTGCGGGCAGCTTGTAAAAAAGAAGCTCACTACCCTTGGTTTAGCGGCTTGCTCGGTAAGCGAAATCTTTTCTCCGCGCTGGTTTATGAGCGCATAAGCGAACGTTTTATCAGCAGCTGAGGCGCTCTTAATGGCGTAAGGCTCAGAGAACCTCACATCAACAATAAGTAACGCTAGGAGAAGAGGTAAATAAACAAGACTCGATCTCAGTAGCCCTCCAGCGCTTTCGCGGTTTGCGCGCAAGATAAAGCGTAGGGAATGATAGAGCATTAAAAAACCACCAAAAAGCACGCCAAAAAGATACGTTTCGCCAGCCATCCCCATAAGAACAGGCGCAACTGACACAGGAAGCAAAAGGAGACTAAAGAAGAGCACCTGCCCAAAAGTCTGCCTTCCGGTCTTATCAACTACAGGCAACATCTTCATACCAGCGCTTGCGTAATCATCACGGTACATAAACGCGATAGCGTAAAAGTGAGGGTGTTGCCAGACAAACATGATAAAGAAGAGAAGCCATGCCCCAAGCCCAAGGCTACCGCTCCCGGCAGCCCATCCTCCCATAACGGGGAGAGCTCCGGGAATTGCTCCTACCGTAGTATTTAACCAAGTCACGCGCTTAAGAGGAGTGTAAACAAGGACATAAAGAAACGCGGTAAGTAGAGAAAGAAACCCGGTCAATAGGTTCACGCACCCAGCAAGGATACAGACTCCTAAAAGCACAGAGCAAGTTCCGACACCCAGCACATACCCCGGCTCAACCTGACCTGAAGGAAGAGGGCGATTTCTTGTGCGCTCCATCATCTTATCTGAATCGCGTTCAAGGTAGGCGTTAAGAGCGGAAGCTCCGGCGCCAGAGAAAAACGTTCCTACAAGCGTTGCCCAGAAGGTGGAAAGCGGGGTAATTCCCCCTGAAGAGAGGTAAAAGCCAAGGGCGGTAGATATCACCACCATTACACCTATTCGAGGCTTGGAAACTGAGAGAAAGATTTTTAGATGCTCATTCATGGACCTGTTAAATGTATGCAGCGCACAAATTTTTAGCAATAGAGCAGCACCAGGAATCCCCCCTCCGCGAGCTCCGCGCTCTCCAGTGTTCATTAATACACATGGTTTGTCTTTGTCTTCTAGCCGCTAAGCGGCTCAAAAACTAAGGCGGCCACACGAACTAAATAACACAGGAGAGCGCGGAGCTCGCGGAGGGGGCACTATTTCAACTAGATCGTCTATCATTTCGCAGCGTTACCTTCTAACAAAAACCTGTGATCTCGTGCTAAGAGATGTATAATATAAAGGCTCTCCTTCAAGGGGAGCGCTAAAACATTACCAGGAGGTAAACATCATATGAAAACTGGAATATCACTACTTGTTCTCGTACTTGTAGTAGCTTTCGCTATCTCTACTATGACAGGAAACGATCAGAGCACGCTTGAGCAGAGCGCTAAAGAACTCTCCGACAACATGAAAGAGGGAGCTGAGGCAATCAATCGTGAAGCTACTCAGCTAGCTAACAATGCTGCCGAGATGGCTACCGATGCCACTAAAGCTACAGAAGAAAGCATCGATGAAATGACTGAATCAGCTAATCAGGTTGCCAAGAATGCACAGGAAACAGCTGATAAAATGGCTGAAGATGCAAACAAAATGGTAGCTGACGCTCAAAAATCTATGGGGAAAGACATAGATAAGCTAAACGCCGAGGCCGAGCAAGCTCGCGCTCAGATGAAAGCTGAGGCTGCTGAAGTTGACGAAAAGGTAACTAAGTAAGCTTTTCGTCATTGCGAAACGAAGCAATCTTTTGGCTCCGATTATACTATTTTTAGTGATTGGTCATGGAGATTGCTTCGTCGTTCGACCTGCGGTCTCGCTATTTTGCTTTCAGCAAAATGCCTTACGGCACGCTCCTCGCAATGACGGGGCTCTATGACACTTTTTTCCAAGTAACCCCTTCCGGAGTATCTTTAAGCTCCACTCCCATTGCGAACAGCTCATCACGAATCTCATCTGCTCGCCCGAAGTTCTTGTCTTTTCTCGCCTGCTGACGCTCTTCAATCAATTTCTCTACTTCTTCATCAATAGCCACATCACTTGTGTAATCAAGCACGCCCAGCACAGAGTTAAACGCTTCAAAAGCGCGCAGCGCTCGTTTGGCATCTTCCGCGCCTATTTCTTCCATGTTCTTATTAAGTTCAGTAACAAACTCAAAGAGAGCAGCAAGAGCTTCAGAGATATTTAAATCATTATCGAGAGCCTTCTCAAAGCCGCCCTGCGCTTCACGAATGCAAGCCTCAAGCCCAACCCAGCTAGTGGCCCCTTCGCTAGCTCTGAGCTGTGACTGACAGGCCTCAAACTTCTCAAGGATTTTAACGTTACTCTTTAAATTATCCTCCCTAAAATCAGCTCGCTGACGGTAATGGCTCTTTAGGAGTTCTAAGCGAATAGCCAGTGGGTGATAGCCCTTCTCTAAAAGATCTCTAAGGGTAAAAAAGTTCCCAAGAGACTTACTCATCTTCTGACCATTAACGAGCAGGTGCTCATTGTGCATCCAGAGATTTACAAACTTCACTCCGTAAGTACATTCAGACTGAGCGATTTCATTAGTGTGATGAGGAAACTTGAGATCAATTCCACCCACATGAATATCGAAACTCTCACCGAGGTAGTTTGTTGACATGGCTGAGCATTCTATATGCCACCCGGGCCGCCCTTTGCCGATAGAAGTCTCCCAGAAGACATCGCCATCGTCGGCATCATGTGCTTTCCAGAGCGCAAAGTCATTAGCGTTTTCTTTATCGTACTCATCAACATTTGAAAGCCTTCCATCAGCATTTTGCTTCGTTTTTGAGAGATCAAGATTAATAAGCTTTCCGTACTGATCGTAGCTATTGATCTTAAAGTAGATATCGCCCTTTTCCGATCGGTAGGCATGCCCTTTCTCTAATAAAGCCTCAATCATCCGGACCATGCTATCGATCTCATCAGTAGCCCTTGGCATAAGGTCTGGTCGCTCGATATGAAGGCTGTCGAGGTCCTTGAGATACTCCTCAAGGTAGAAATCAGTAAAGGCACGAAGTGGCTTCCCTTCTTTCTGGCTATCACGGATCGTCTTATCATCAACGTCAGTGATATTCATCACATGCTTCACGCGGAAGCCCTTATACCGGAGATAACGCCTTAAAAGATCAGCAAAAACATAGGCGCGAAAGTTACCGATATGTGCGTAATTATAAACTGTGGGACCACAAGCATAGAGTCGCACCTCGCCGGGTGTAATCGGCTTAAACTCTTCAACTTGTTGGGTAAGGGAATTATAAAACTTTAGTGTCATGAATGTGCTCTCTTCCTTAAGCTTATTCAAGATATTGAACCACAGAGCGGCTACGTGCAACACTCCTTTGAGAGTCGCATTCCGAGTTTTTGAAGAGCCCGGCGGTGAACTTTTGAAACCCACGACTTGGAAACCCCAAGACTCTCCGCAATCGAAACAAAAGATTTCTCCTCAAAATAGTATCCAGCTACGACTTGCTGCTCCTCTTCATCTAGCTCTTTTACCTTATCACGAAGATGCATTCCGGTCTGCTTTTCTTCGAGTAGCTCTTCAGCGTTCATATCTTCTGACGCAGGCTCATACCCACTTTCTCGCGCTTCGTCCATACTGAGCTGATACGTAAGAGCGCCTTGCGAAACCATACTAAGAGCTCGCGCAAGAGGTACATTCTCTTCTGCTGTATTTGTTTGAGATTCCTGCTCGCTCTCTCGCATATCTTGTACTGCCTCAAGAGCCTTCATGTATCGGTATGCTCGACCAGAGAGGTGGCAGTTTTTACGGATAGCATCAATGATTGCGCCACGAACTCTGAGCACAGCGTAATGCTCAAACTTTTTACCTGAGTCTGGATCGTAGCGTCCAGCAGCTTCCACATACCCCAGATACCCCGCCGAAACGAGCTCATCATATTCAGAAGTTGGTAGTCCAAGACGCTTAATAAGACGACCAGCAATAGACCTGACCCAGTCAAGCCTTGCCTCCATATCTTCGCTGCCAGCTACTGGCTGCTCACCGTTTGTTACTATTTGTTCGTCGCTACACATAATCGCCGATTAAAAGTCTATCAATATATCCGCCCTAAGGGACTTTTGTTTCTGATTTTTAATATATTTCGGGGTATTTTTAGTATTTTAAGTCTCTACCCAGGAGAAAACACCAGATAAACCACGAATTTTTACTAGATCTGCCCCCTCCCGGAGCAAGGCGCAGCTCCCCTGGTCCTGACAAGAATTTCCATATAAAGACTTTCGTGAGATACTGCCTTTGTGAAAAAGAAAAGAAAGCTCCTAATATCTTTTGGTAAACTTGAAGACGAGGACTCTACTTGGGATATCGCATTTTGGCAGTCCGTAGATACCGAAGAGAGATTCAAAGCGACCGAAGAACTCATAAAAGAGGCCTATGAGCTACAGACAGGCACCCCCCTCAAATCTTGCATAGATAGAACAAAGATTGAGTCCGGAAAGTACTCAGATGATTGAAAACCAAGACATTTTAGAACTGATCGAGCTCTTTCATCAGCACACGGTTAAGTTCATACTCGTGGGGGGTTATGCTGTTATCCACTATACCGAGCCTCGCTATACTAAAGATATCGATTTCTTCGTAGAACCTTCTAGCGATAACGCAGACGCAATAATTTCAGCCCTTTCTGAGTTTGGGGTGCCAGCAGAGTCCCTCAAGAAAGAACTTTTTGCGATGGAAGGAAATTTCTTCAAGCTTGGGGCTCCCCCGTGGAGAGTTGACCTTATTACATCCCTTAAAGGAGTAGCGTTCCAAGAACTCTACGACTCCTCATCTACCATCACCCTAGCAGGTCAGGAAGTAAAACTCGTCTCAAAAAACAATCTGATTAAGATAAAAAAGATCGCTGGACGCCCCCAAGACCTCCTCGATGTTGAGAAGTTAGAGAAGTCGTAGCTTAATTACCATACGTTCCCGCTAGATTCGGGTTTAATAGGCCTTTCAATAAGAAATGGAATGAGCTCCGACGGAGAGAGCTCTCCTGCCAGCAGCCTAGTCACAGCCTCAGTGATCGGCATATCTACGCCCAGCTCTTTGGCTAGTCCAAGTATAATCGGTGCGGTGCGCACCCCTTCAGCGACAGAGCCAAGACGAGTCAGGATATCATCAAGCTTCTCTCCTCGACCGAGTGCTAGCCCTACTCTCCTGTTGCGACTTTGATCGTCTGTGGTTGTTACAATAAGGTCTCCAAGACCTGAAAGGCCGGTAAGAGTCTCAGCTCTTGCGCCGCTGGCGGTAGCAAACCGTATGAGCTCGGCCAGTCCGCGTGTAATAAGCCCGGCTCTAGCCGAGGCACCAAGATCGAGTCCGTCACAGACCCCGGCAGCGACAGCTATAATGTTCTTTACAATTCCCCCGAGCTCGACACCGACTGTGTCTGAGGAAACATATACTCGTAGACGGTTCGCTGTAAGAAGACGGGCCACGTCTTCAGCAACTTGCTTTGAATCAGAAGCCGTTACAACACCAGCAGGTTTCCCGGCGACAATATCCGCCGCATAGCTCGGACCAGAAAAGACTGCAAGCCTCTTAACCTCAGGCAAATACTTCTTACAGAGCTCAAGTGGGGTAAGATTTTCTTCTCCACCAAGCCCTTTCACAGCACTAATCAGCGTTACATCTTTTTTTAAAGTCAACGAGGAAAGCACTTCTTGAAGTGCCTTCGATGGAACAACTAACAACAGATATTCTACATCAGAAAGCTCTGAGAGATCAGCCGTCGCGCGCAACTCGGAAGAGAGAACCACCTCACTCTGGTAGCAGGGATTACGATGCTCGGAATTAATTCCGTGAACTATCTCATCTTGAATCGTCCAGCCGATGACATCGTGGCCCGCGCAAGCAAGGTGGTTTGCGAGAGCTGTTCCCCAATTTCCAAGCCCTAGCACCCCGACGCTACGTGGTGTTTTGCTTGAAGAGTTCATAAATCTCCTTGCCTGTTACGATTAAGACTCACTGAAAGTCTCAGGATTCTTCTGAAGGCAGCTCTTCGCCATCTTCTGCTTCGCCGTCTTCTCTTACCGGAGAGATCGCTACGACACGCTCTCCTTCATCAAGACTTGCGAGCCTTACGCCCTGCGTATTTCTGCCGATTACAGAGATATCGCTGGCATTCATGCGTATTACCTTACCTGAAGACGTAATAATCATAACGTCACAGGAATCTGTCACAGCACATCCTCCAACCACATCACCGTTACGCTCTGTAGTTTTAATATCAATAAGTCCCTTACCACCGCGCCCCTGCACACGGTAATCTTCAAGCTTTGTACGCTTACCGTAACCGTTCTCACAAACGGTTAAGAGCGTTGCTGAAGCATTAATACGAGAGCGGAGATCGCTCTGCTCATCTCCGGCAACAACAACCATTGAAACCACACGGGCATCACCGTCAAGCTTAATAGCCCTTACTCCGCGAGCAGTTCGGCCCATAGGACGAATGTCAGACTCAGAAAATCGGATTGCCATACCGTTACTTGTTGCAAGAACGATATCGTCGTCACCGTGCGTTACGACCGCGCCAATAAGCTCATCCCCTTCAGCAAGCCCACATGCAGTGACGCCACCACGACGAGGCCTTGAGAAGCTCATAAGATCCATTCGTTTTACTGTTCCCTGCCGGGTAACCATGACGATAAATCGGTTTTCTGCGAACTCATCTACTGCACGTATAGCTGAGATATTCTCTCCTTCTTTGAGCTCAAGAAGGTTCACAAGCGCACGCCCTCGCGCGGTACGACCTACGTTTGGCAGGCCATACACCTTCTGCCAGTAGAGCTTCCCAAAATCGGTAAATACGAGAAGATGTGAGAGAGTAGATGCCGTAAACAGATGAGCGACAAAGTCCTCATCTTTACTCGATGCGCCGGTAACGCCCTTTCCGCCGCGCTTCTGAGCTTTATATGTATCTGCTGGAGTCCGCTTAATGTATCCGGCGTGAGATACTGAGATAACCATCCGTTCATCTTCTATGAGATCTTCATAGTCGATATCACCATCATCATCAGTGATGACAGTTCTACGCTCATCTCCGTACTGCTCAACAACTTCAGTAAGCTCGTTCTCAATAACAGCATCTATCTTCTTACCATCAGCGAGAAGGTCCCGAAGACGAGCTATCTCAGCAGCAAGCTCTCCGTGCTCTTTTTCAATAGCAAGACGCTCCATTCCAGTAAGCTTCTGAAGCCTAAGATCGAGTATCGCCTGCGCCTGAATCTCGGTAAGCTCAAACCTCGAACATAATCCCTCTTTCGCTTCTCGCGGCGTATCTGCTCCACGAATGAGCGCAATTACCTCATCAAGGTTCATAAGAGCAATCTTAAAACCTTCCAAGATATGCATGCGTTCTTCAGCTTTTCTAAGCTCAAAGAGGGTCCTACGCGTAACAACATCACGGCGGTGATCGAGGAAGTGATTAAGGAGCTGCTTTAACGTACAAACAACGGGCTGCCCCTCAACGATGGCAAGGTTAATAATACCGAAACTACTCTGCATCGGAGTAAGCTTATAGAGCTGATTAAGCACAACGTCCGCAGTGGCATCACGCTTAAGCTCCATGACGATACGCATCCCCTTACGGTCCGATTCGTCACGAAGTTTTGAAATCCCTTCAATGGACTTCTCATGAATAAGATTAGCGATCTTCTCAAGAAGCGATGACTTGTTAACCTGATAAGGAATCTCAGTGACAACAATAGCCTCAGCTTCGCGTTGACCGATCTTGATATTTTCAACCTCAGCTTTTGCCCTAAGCTTAACGATCCCTCTTCCCGTAGCGTATGCGGAGTGAATTGGCCCCTTACCGTAAATAATACCACCAGTAGGAAAGTCAGGGCCCGGAACATGAGTCAGGAGTTCCGCTATCTTAATGCTCGGGTTTCTAAGAAGAGCAAGGGTAGCTTGCACAACTTCTTTTAAGTTATGTGGCGGAATGTGCGTCGCCATTCCCACAGCGATACCATCGGCGCCATTGACAAGCAGGTTAGGAACCACGTTTGGCAGAACTAGAGGCTCAACGTTGGTATCATCAAAGTTCGGAATAAAATCTACGGTATCCTTGTCGATGTCCTGAAGGAGCTTCGCAGAAACAGCGCTCATTCGACATTCGGTGTACCTATACGCTGCAGCAGGATCGCCATCGATAGAACCAAAGTTCCCCTGACCATCTACAAGCGGATATCTCTTAGACCACGGCTGCGCTAGCCCAACTAGCGCATCGTACACAGAAGAGTCCCCGTGAGGGTGAAGCCGCTTAAGCACCTCACCAACAACCCCGGCACACTTTGAGTGCTTACGATTGTGCACAAGGCCTTCCCCGAGCATGGCGTAAAGAATCCTGCGCTGTACGGGCTTAAGCCCATCTCGTACATCCGGCAGAGCCCTCCCAACGATTACGCTCATCGCGTAATCCATGTAGGACTGCTTCATTTCATCTTCAATATTAATTATCGACTGAGTGTCTGCTTCCATGCTCAAAGTACATCTTTAAAGGGTTGATTTAGCAATGAGTGAGTCTATCGTGCCCCCCCAAAGAAGGCAAGCAGAAATAAGACAATATGATCTGTTATTTCAGGTAGATATGGCGTGATTTTTCGTCATTGCGAGGAGCTGAGAACGAAGTTCGAACGACAGCTTGTCGTCCGAAGCTTTAGCGAAGGGTGACGGCAATCCTAGAGCTCGAATAGAAATTTGCAGCCAAGGCATGGAGATTGCCGCCATCCTTCGCATGAAGCTACGGACGACAGGCTGTCGTTCGGCTACCGCCTCAGCTCCTCGCAATGACGATATCTTGTGGCATAGCAGGAGGTAAAAGATGAAGAAACTCTACGCTGCGGTACTATACTCAATCAACGTACTTTGAATCTGATCGTGAGTTTTATGTCTCTTTACGAGCGAAAAAACCTCGCGGCCTACAAGATCGTTACGAGAGAACCAAGTAAGGAACTCCTTAACCCTACCGATCCACGCGTTCTCTCGGGGTTCTTGAGACTTATATTGTTCAATAAGCTTGCAGACAAAAGAAAAGAGCTGCTCGCGGCGTAGCTCTTGGTTTAGAGCATGAGCCACTCCACTTAGGCTATCTGAAATGTCTTTTATCAAGAAAGGATCTCTCATGACCCCGCGACCGCACATAATCCCAGCCACGCCGGTTTCATCAAACATTCGCCGGCCATCTTCAACGCTCCAAACATCGCCATTTCCAACAACTGGGAAGGGTAAAGCCTCAACAGCCTGCCGGAGATAATTAAGCTTAACCTCGCCAGTGTACCCATCACATTTTGTGCGTGCATGAAGGGTGAGGAAATCTATCGGGCTCCCGGCAAGCATTGAAAGCAGCTCTCCGAAGTTCAGATCGTTTTGATATCCAACGCGAGTCTTCATGGAAAGGGGGCCGCTATGCGCTTTTCGCATCTCCTCAAGGATGCTGCAAAGCTTATCAGGTTCAAGTAATAGCGCTGCCCCAGCACCACTGGAATTGACTCTCCTTGATGGACATCCCACATTAAGATCTAGCCAATCATCATTAAAGAGCACACCGCGATCTTTTAGGTAACGGATACAGCCTCCAACTACTTGCGGAGTGGTGCCCATTACCTGAATCTGGAGCGGAACACCTGCGTGGCGAGTAAACGGTTTTACCTTCTGCTTTTCACCAGTAATCCGGACAAACTCGGTAGCAACAACATCAACGCCACCAAGATCACATATCATCTGCCGAAAGATCGGATTCGTAACCCCTTCCATCGGAGCAAGAAAAAGAGCAGGGGAAGTAAAAAGATTCCTAACAGAATCCATAATAATCATTCCTAGACCTTAACCTTGACCTAAACCTATACCAAGGAGTTAGGGCAAGGTGCAGGTAGTTAAAGTCGCCTCTAAAGCGACATCATACATTCTACGACAGTCCTCACACCAAAGCCAACTACACACAATCGTGCCATCCACCTAGAATGCTCTAATCTCACCCCCTTGGAAATTCAAATAGCAGTAAAAGCGTGCTTGTGGCACCTGAGAAAGGTGGTTCTCTAAGCTTAGATTTTTTTGACTAGATTCTGACTCTCTGTCAGCATTCTAATGTGGAAGCAATTCCAGTAGAACGACTCACGCCGATAGAGGAGACAAGTAATGATGATGACCCAAAGTCAGCCACGAAGTGAAATGCCCACTCCGCAAAACCCACTGGTACTCTACACACCACCTGAAGGTGAAAGATTCGATCCGACTCCTCTAATGGACATCCTCGGTACTCCCAATCGCTACGAATCTGCTGTTCTTATTACTTACCGCACTATTGAACAAAAAGAGATGATCGACACGAGCTGGGGCCCAGCAGAAGCTGACCCGTCAGTAGATGTCGTCGCGACTCCGTGGATTCAGAAAGGAGATGAGGTCGTCAGAGCAGGAAAGGACTATCCCCTAAAAATTGTTGAGCTCGATAAACGTGAACTTACCGAGCTCAAAACTCCCGACGATCAATTGTTGTTAAAAAAGCCAGGAGCGACCCCCTTCTTCAGAATCCCCTCTAATCTTCACGGAGCGATACTTGTGTATTCCCCTGAAAGCTCAAAGGATGGGAAAGCTCAGTCCCCAAAGAGAAAAGGTGATATTATTGCCTTTACAGACACCGGACCATGGGTAATGCAATGGGACTCTAGTAAATTTAAAGAAGTCTAAAATTCTGGATTGTCTGCGCTTGATCATCGACCTAAACCTATACCAAAGAGTTAAGGTCTAGGAGCAGGTAGTTGAAGTCGCCCCTAAAGCGACATCAAATATTCTACGATAGTCCTCACCCCAAAGCCAGTTGCTCCGATAGGAGAGTACTCAGTTGGCTTAGAGCGAAATGCCGGGCCGGCTATGTCGATGTGTGTAAGCGGTGTTTTTTCGACAAACTCACTTAAAAAGAGTGCTGCCGCAATAGCACCTGCGCCCTCACCGATATTCTTTATATCAGCGACGCTACTTTTCAGGTGCCCACGGTACTCCTCAGCAAACGGGAGTCGCCAGAAGAGCTCTCCGCAATCTTTTCCCATATCAATAATCTTTGCTGCCTTCTTTTCATCGTTACAGAACAATCCAGCATAATCATCTCCTAGCGCCACCACACACGCGCCAGTAAGCGTTGCAAAATCAATAATTTCATCACAAGAATCTTTCTCAGCCAGAGCAATAGCATCCGCGAGGATAAGCCGCCCCTCTGCATCTGTGTTCAGTATTTCAACGGTTTTCCCGCTAAGCATATGCAACACATCACCAAGTAAGACACTCTTCTCGCTCACCATATTCTCTACAAGTGGGATATAGGCACGTACTTCAACTGATGGTTTAAGCTCTGCAAGAGCTGACATCGCTCCGAGCACGACAGCCGATCCCGCCATGTCACACTTCATCTCATTCATGTGCCCACCGGTCTTAATCGATAATCCACCGGTGTCAAACGTGACCCCTTTCCCAACTAAAGAGATAACTTTCTTAATTGCTCCCTTTGGCCTGTAAGTAAGCTTTACAAGACGGGGAGTGTCATTACCGCCCCGGCTTACTCCAAGTATTCCCCCAGCCTTCATCTTCTTAAGTTTGGCAAGGTCATATACCTGAACTTTGAGCTTCCCATCCTTCGCAACCTTCTTTGCCTGCCTTGTCATATAAGAAGGATTACAGTCAGACGCCGGGATATTTACGAGATCTCTTGCGAGATCGGTTGCTTCAACAAGAGCTTTGCTCCTTTTAAGAAGCTGCGAAGTGTACTTTTTACGAGAGAGTAACTGCACACTACGCACTGTGGTCTGATCAAATTGCTGACGTGTTTTTTTCCTATACTTCGTGAATTGATACTCTGTTAAGAGAACCCCCTCAAGGAGCGCCTGAACCTCCTCTGCGCTGGCTATACCGGCTGATTCTGCTACAAAGTCCAGCGAGTCAATCTTGTAGCTCCTTGCTGTTTTAGAGGCAGTCGCTCCAAGTTTTCTAAAATCCTCTAGCTCTTTTTTCTTTTTATCTGCTCCAAGAATAAGCACAGCTTTTGATTTCAGCGATCCAGTTTCCTTAAAGAAACTTGATTCCCCACTCTTTGCGCTAAACCCCTCACGCTTAAGACTCTGGCTGTACTTCACACCGCTCTTCTTCTCTAATTCCTTGAGGAGCGATATGGATTTTTTGAGTTCTTGCGGGGAAACGACAAGCACCAAGAGCCCTTTGCTTTGTTTCAGATCTTTTGAACCGGATACGAATTTCATCTGAGGTCACCTTTTAAATGTACATGTGCTTTCGTAACACAGTAGAAACAAATTCCACCAGTCGTAACTCACCTCCTGCTAAGAAGTACGGATTCTTGCGCACACCCCCTGCTTTCATTCACGTAATAAAAAGGAAGATTCTCTCTTAGTTTTTCGTATTGGAGTATGGATAACTTCTCCAGATTAAAATCCTTATAAAGCGTATAGTTTCGACCAGTTAACCTTTCCCACCAGCTAAGTCCCCGTGAATAAGCCATAAATTCTTTAGGTGCCTATGGCTCGTGACGATGTTATAGCTGGGCATAAGACTAACAATTTTAGACAGTATTGAGGTTAACTTGAGTACTCCGAAAGGACCCGTGCTTGCACACGATATCGTTATACTCGATAGCGCAGATTCTCTACCGCAGGGATTTCCAGAATCGATTAAGACCTCTGGTGGTACCATGCGCTACCTTCCCACCATTCAAGAGATCGCCGACAAGCTAGAGGAACTCCACGATCCAATCATTCTGGTTGACTATCACAAGGATGAAGACCACGCCGTTGAAATTATCAAAGAATTCGTAAGCTTTAAGAATATTCTTGAAATTCCGTTTCTGCTAATAGGAGAAAACGGCGAGGCATTTGATTCGGTACTGGATAGGTACTTTATCTGCAGCCTTAGTATAAACATTCCGCAAAATACACAGGAAGTCCTTAACGCACTGAGCTATCTTTCACGCTCATACCCGAACAAGCTCGAACAGCCAGAAGAGGAAGAACCGGAAAGCTTTCTTTTTGATGACACCGAAGCTATTGCTGAAGAGTTCGACACAACAGAACCGAGCGGTCCGGCAGTATCAGAGCAGGTCTTTGATCACCTAGCCGATATTCCTGATAAAGAGAAAAGACTTGCAGGTGACGAGCTAAAAGCAAAGCTTACCCTTAACCATCTCTCAGAGATGGACTTACTGCCTCAAAATCCGAGGATACGCGAATCAGTCGAGCGTGTTTATAAAGAACTCAGACACTGGCCTAGAGAACATGTTTGCCGTGTAAATTACATCTGCGATCGCTTCAATGAAGTACTAAATATCCCACAGCAAGAGCGAGAGCAGGCTCGAATAGCAGCGCTCCTTTTCCCATGGTCTTTTACGAAAACAGGATCAAGTCTTCTTAGAAAAAACTACCTGATAGGAAGCAGCAACTCAAAGCTTGAGCTCGCCAGTAAGCTTAAAGACAGCGCGATGCAGGTCATGTCCGACCTAGGAGAGCAAGAAGTCGGACAGCTTATTGCATCAATGGCAAAGCTCATCGTCGGTGAGATAGAGCCTGAAGAAGAAGGAGTTTCGCTTTGTGCCTCCACGCTCACAGCAGCAAATCTCATTGATAGAATCTGCTTTCAATCTGGCTACTGGAATCCGAGAGGAGCAAACTTTTTGCTTAAAGAGGCTCGAAATGGAAACCTCTCGATGCTTCACCCGCGAGTACTCACCTGCGTCGTTAAATTCCTAAGTGAAGCCATCGCCAATTTACCACGAATCTTTACAACCACTACAGAGCTTCGCAACAACCCTGAACTGAAGCAGAAAGAGCGTGAAAATTACGAATATGAGCCGGAACCAAACGAGAGAAAAGTCTCAATAACGTCACTTCAGCCCGGTATGAAACTTTCAAAACCGATTATGGCTTATGACGGCCGAGAGATTCTTTCTGAAGAAGTCATTCTCGATCACGATCTGATCTGGCGCCTATGGCAACTCTCCGCTATTCGCCCCATGAACACACCTCTGGTTGTGGATCAGGACTAGTTCCGGTACGCTCTCCCCTCATTAATACGATTTCTCGTGGAGAAACACCCTGGAGTTCTTTGTACTTCTCCTCACATCTTTTGCTGCTGGTTTTATCGGGCCGATTGCCGGTGGAGGCGGGCTCCTTCTCTTACCCGTTATGATGCTTATGGGCCACGGGGCTGACGTTGCTATTGCTTCAACAAGACTGGGCGCGCTTGGGCTCTGGATAGCCGCTCTTAAGAAATATCATAAAGCAGGAGCCATTGACCTTAAGCTCTCTCTACAGCTCACGCCGCTGGCTTTGCTTGGAGGATATCTCGGCTCCATATTTCTTCTTGAGCTCGACAAAGAGGTTCTTGATAGTGCCGTAGCCGTTATCATTCTTGCCATGCTTCCTATCACCTACATCTATAAGCAGGTTGCAGGGACAAACTATACCCCCGGCCCAGTCGTTCGCGCGGTTGGCTACCCTCTCTTCTTTTTCGTTATCACTTTTGGTGGTTTTTTTAGTGGCGGGGATGGGACCCTTGGCATCTATGTGCTCGCCATATGCTTTGGCAAAACGATAATCGAAGCTAACGCTACGAGAGCCCTGCCGTGGCTCTGCATGGGTACAGTTGCGTCCGCAAACTATCTCCTCTCAGGGCTCGTTAACTACGAGCTGGCAGCTACGATATTTATCGGCATGGCAACCGGCTCTTACTTCGGTGCCGGCATGGCTCTTAAGAAAGGAGAAGACTGGGTAAGAAGGATTTTTGCGGCTGTCGTGCTCCTTATTGTCTGTAAGCTCCTGTTCACCTAATAGTTGAGTAAAGCTCATCAGATACATCCACCAAGAGACTTGAGTAGCTCTTTCGATCTCTGTTATCCTGCTTGTCTGGAGATAAAGCAGAAGGTTCTATAGTAGTCACACCTCCCAATCAGAACTCTGAAGCAGACACGGTGTCTGTTTCAACGTTCTGGTTGGATACGGAGTGAAGAATGCTTGATGGAATAGATGCCTGCTTTGAAAAGCAGGACTGCGTAGAAGACGACTTCCGGGTCGGATACCTGCCAACACCGGCAGAGATTCGGGCTAGGTGTGCTCAAATCCGCAGCGAGTGGTCATGTGGTGAGGAACGTCGACGCTTTGTCGGCACACACCCCGATGACAAATCGCACCGCGAATGGACGCCTCCAGTCGTGGACATGCAGATTTTTCACACTGGCAAGGAAGTCGACAGCGGCACGATGGGCGGCAATCACTGATTCCGCTCACACCTGACGCACAATCCCCCGACCGGCTCACGCTCTAAATGACGTGAGTCGGTCGGCTTTATTATGGTTAGCTTTATCTCCGCTCCATTCTCTTCGTATCACACTTTAAGTGAAGTGCGTTCAAGAAAGACTTTCATTTATACTGGAGGACATTGAAAATGTCCGTAAGTCCCCCGGAGGGACAATAAATACTGCCCGTAGAAAGCTGCAAAAGCGATCAGCTTTTACCGTGAGAAGTGGCACTATGAGTGTTGATTGCCATACT
>JAUIIO010000048.1 GCA_030431715.1 bacterium | reverse complement strand
ACTGATTTCAACTTCCCTGGATTTGACCCGATAAGATGAGAGTCTCCACGAAAGAGAAAGGGTATGTGCCTCAGTTTTGGAGAAACAATGAGATGAAGATGCGTGAAGTAGTTATACCCGTACACCAGAACAGCATCTGGTTGATAAGCTGCAAGTATCTTGGGGAGTGAGGGGTTAAACAGACCAGTAAAAGTGCTTGAACCAGGCAAGGGGCTTCGATTCTTTACAAATTCATGGTCATACCCGGATAAGAGGTCAACATCCCACACGACTTTGCGCCTAAAATCCGGGTCAATACTTCCCCCCGAAACACGCTGATCCCAGAGGTAAAAGACTTTAAGCTCTAAGTTATCACAAAGAGACAGCTCCTGAAACCATGGTACGTAGTATTGAATAGGGTGCGAGATTACAATTGCAATTTTATACTGCCCGTCATTCAAGATGCCCAGTTCAGATGCTGACGAAGAGTTATGGAAATCAACCAGTTCTTCACCACTTCCTCCGGTAAAAGCTGACCGCTTTTGCAGTTTCCTACGGGCAGTATTTATTGTCCCTCCGGGGGACTTACGGACATTTTCAATGTCCTCCAGTATAAAATCACGATCCTTCACAGATCCTGCTTCATATGAGGAATAAGCTCTGCTAATTTCTTCTTAGCTGCATGTAAACGACTCTTAAAGGTTCCCATGGTAATACCAAGTTTTTTTGCTGCTTCGCCGTATTGTAGCCCATCAAAAAATCTAAGTGCGATCACAGCCCGGTGCGATGATTTTGCCAGTTCTTCTACTGCCGTTCTTACTTCATCTCTTGTTTCTTCACGAGCTAACAATTCTGCAGGGGAGGCATTGGGGTCCTTTACAATTGCCTCAAAACGACAACCACTTCTATAACCTTCATTACCCGGCACCTCACTAAACTTAATGAAGGCACGGCGCTTATTTGAGTTATACTCCCTGCGGAAAAAGTCGTGGCAGGTGTTATCAAGTAGCTTATATAGGTAAGACACTGTTGCTTTATCAGGGTCAAAACTGCCTTGTCGACTCATAAGATTATAGAAGCAGTCACTTACAATACTCTCGGCATCAACTTCTGAGAATCCTTTCTTTCGAGCAAAGCGAAAAAGCGTTTCTCTCTCCCTCAGGAAGAGTTCTGAGAGAACCTCGCGATCACCCACAGGTGTCTCTTCTGTTTTAGAACCAAAATATGCTGAGAGAAGTTCTAAAGAATCAGCACCTTGCCATTGATTACCAAGTATACTTGGTGTCTCTCGCTGAGAGACAGACTCTTCTTTATCTTCGGATGAACGAATACTATCAGAGGAGGTTTGTACTGCTACCATTTACATATACTACGGAGCATCGCAGGGAAGTTTCAAGTAAAAAAATGAGAGTACGAGAATTTTCTGCTTTGATTAGGCTCTCGACCCATTGTAGCATATTGTCTTAATCACAGGTAAAGGGTTGTTGGAGTGGCAGTAAAAACAACAGGTCAAGAGCATGGGCATTCCTCTCTTTGGGACGCTGCATGCAGCCTTGCGCTTGTTGTAGGTAGCCTACCATCTCTTGCTCATGCCGAAGATCCTAAAGTAGACGGCCCGCTTCTTATCCCCCCCGGTCAACATAACGATCCAGATCCTATTCCGAATACACCTCAAATGCGTGACGGTCTCCTTGATATGATCGATGTGCTCGCTTCTAAGAAAGATATAAGCACCTACGAAAGTGCAAAGCTTCACTGGAAACTCCTAGGAGATCCTATCGCAAACTATGTCCGCTTACTAAAGGAAACTCCAGAGGTTCCTATTGATGAGCTTTCTAAGGCTGCACGCATCGCCTACGCGCCAGTAAACTTTACTTCACACTATGAATGGAGTCATCCAGAAGCTGAAGTCGTCGATTTCGTTAATCACCGCATCCTTGCATTGCACGAAACAATTATTCACAAGTGTCTGGCTTTTGAATCAGAATCGGTAGAAGACAACGCTCGTTTACAAGCAATTGTTTCAAAGCTTAGAAGAGATCTGTTTTGGTCAAAGGCGCATAAATATGACGGTGTTATCGAACATGCTTCACAAATTATCGAGAATGCATTTTTGGCAGAATCGGATAATGGAACAATCTCTGCAGCCAATCTGTATGATTGCATAAATTCTGGTTCAGCAGAAAATCCGATTATGATCCGTCTTCTGGAGCGTAATACTGCTAAAATCATCCCTCTATTTAACTACCCGGATAGCTACAAACACCTTTCTCCTGAGGAAGAAGCTACAACGCTTGTAACCTTACTCCCTATCTATAAAGAGATTTCACGTACGGTAGAGGCAAGTAGAGATCCCTTTAAGCTCTCACCGTCCAAAGCTGCCGTCTTTCAGGATTGGTTTGACAACACTCTAAGCCCTGCGTTACGAGATAGCATTTTTTCACTGAGTCTCCGAGTCGAAGATCTCCATTCCTCAGCGCACTGGAACTACGACATAACGACAGAACAGCAGTATGAAGATTTTACTAATTCAATTGCTGAGATTATCCACTCAAGTACAGAAAAGGATCCCGCACTCGCACGCAAGTATCTTGATCAAATTGAAGATCTCCTAAATGATGAAAACATTTCTACAGAACAGCGTACAAAGCTTTATCTTTATATTCCGCACATCGCTCTGTCCAACGAAAACCAACAACAGCTCACAGACTTCATTACCCGACGAATCGCAAAAGAGAAAGACACTCTGTCACTGTGCGATGGATTAGGAACAGCAACAGCCATAGTGTACTTGCGATATCACTTAGAACAACGTGACGCCTTTGAGGATAAGCGTAGCAATATCTTACTTGATAAAGATCTCGAACGCGAAAAGATCCTTCTGAGTATGCGTGCTCGTATTGATATCGAGTTTCATGCACCAGAACATCCATTAGCCCCAAGGGGATTTGATAGTCTCGTAAGAGATCTCCTGTCCAACGCGTCACTCGGCTACGACTTCTCAACCTTTCGAGGAGAGCGCCCCATTCAGGAGAAAAAAGACATACTCGAGATCGCTCAGATAAGAACTCATTGTATTCATACCGCGAATGGCTTTTTAACCGCCATGAACCATCTCTCTAAACGCGAATACGGAAAAGCAAAGGGACAAGATACACTTGGAAAACAGATTCATTTTTTCTTAGGAAGCGATATCCGCTGGCAAGCTGGTGTCAATATGCCCTGCGGTAATGAGTATCATAGGTCGCTTGAAGAGCTCGCAGCCCTCGTCAACGCGAGTGAGCAAGAGCTCACTAAAATACACGGGTACGGACTTACCTTAAATGGTCAAGCAGAGCTTATCCATGCGGCACTCCGCATATATCAGACTGAACACACAACGCTACACGAAGGAGCACTATACCAAGAAGAAAAGTATGCTGAATTAAAAAAACTCTATTCAAGAGACTATCGCACTGCTCATAACAACAGAGCGCTTCAAGGGCCATTTCTTGAAAACTACAAAGGGGCGAGAGACTACCTCTATATGAAAACATTTCGCAACTCTGCTGATTTTGCGAAGCTTAAGGATTTTGTAGACCAAAAGAAAGCGGAAGAATTTGATAAGACGGCATTACGATTTGCTGATGCACACAGAGACACGGTAGTACTTTATCTCATCCGCTCACTATGGCAACAATCAAGAGACGATGGGACCTCTGTTCTTACACGTTCCGGGTCACACAGTTCTAATGTTCGTAAAACTCTTGTAACCATTAATGCCCTTGGCTTACGCCTTGTTGACCTAACGGCAGATTCTGATTTTCAAAAGCTCTGTACAGAATCAACTACTAAAGAGGAGTTCCTAACTGGCCTAGAGAAGATTCATTCCGTTAGGAGCGCAACGCGAAATGAACTCTGGAAGGAGATCATTACCCGAAATGACGAACAAGACTCAGATTGAGCCTACAGAAATGTACCCATCTCATTTAGTAATTTCTAAATGTTCTAAGTAAATGAGCCTTATATCTTTCTGGCTGATCATACGTGTAAAGAGGATCTTCTGAAATCGCGATGGAGTTACTCTTGAAATAAGAACCATTGGCCCATTCTTTCCAAAACTCTCTGGAGAAAGTAACCGAAGTACTATAGAAGCAGGCAATAAATCCAACCAGAATAAAGTAGGCTACATACATGCGAAAAAATGAACCTATCACCACAAAGCTCTCGTCAAATTTCTCAAAATACATACGAACAGCCAGAAATACACACAGTATCAAAAATGGCAGTACTGGTATCCAGAAGCGACTATCATAGTATGGCCAGAGAAACATTATACCTGAATAGCAAATAAGATAATTCGTGATTGCAGAGTGCCGAATCCGTAGCAATAAAACTCCTCTTCCAATCAGGAACCAAGCGACTCCTCCTATTATGGTATAGAGCATCACAGGAAGTGGAGTTTTGCCTTGAGGCACGTTAAGGACGATCTCGCCTATCTCCCGAAATCTGTAGTGAACGTTTTGAGTGAGTGTGGAGAAAATGCCATTCTCTTTAAATGCATTCAGAAGCGATTCGATGTAACTTCCTCTACGATAACTACTGGCATTGAGTACTGCCGCGTCAGAAGCAATGAAGAGATATCCACCTACGAAAACAAGAACGACAAAAACGAGTATACAAGCATACCTGCGTGCAGAAGCAGCCCTACCTGAACCGCCCCACAAGAAATCTCCTGTAATCGATGTATAAAGAAGAGCCACAAAAAGAGATACTCCTATACTACGAACATATATCGACAGGAACGCGATGAATAAGGATGTGGCGAGAAAGATAAGCCTTGTTCGATAATGAGCCTTCTCTATCGAAGTAGAGAAAACCCAGAGAGCAAGCATTGAAAGCGCCAAGTAGGAGAACTCAGCAAGAGGAATCGTAACGTGCTTAATAAAAACCCAAGAAGCCAGCGATAAACAAACAACAATCCACAAACTAGAATTCTTCATATCCTCACTCGCACGAGTCCTTAACATAAGACCAAGAAGAAGGAACGCGCACGAGACACACAGCAGATTCAGAAGAACCAGAGAGAACGAACTGGCTATTCCAAGTTTTAGAAGTACTACTACAAGAGCCGGATATCCAACTGGAAGCTGCTCGACAGCTCCCTGCACAAGAAATCCCCCACCTCGAAATGCAGAATCCGCCATGGCAAGTAAACGGAAAGAATCATTGTTGAGACGGAGTGGTGTGAAAATCTGCAAGAGATACAGGGTGAGAAACGCGAAGAGTATAATACCACGGAACAGTGTCAGTTCAGGGCATACTTGCCTATTCAAAACAATCTTTTTAATCTCTCTCTTCCAGTAAATGATAGTAAGCGGTCTCCTAAAGATGCTACCTTTGAATAAGAATTCTTTTCAAGTTATATTCAGAACTCTGCTATGCTTTTTTATATTTATTAGTCATTGAGTATCCTTTATGAAATTTAAACTTTTGACTCATTCTCTTTTCCTCAGTTGCCTGCTATTCCTTGCTTCCACTACAGCTTACGCCCAAAATTCACGCTGTGTTGATAGCGAATACCTGATTACCGCAGCCGAATTAGCTGCCTGTCGTGCTGATCTCGCTTTGGCTACTGGTATCTGTCCGGTATGTAGTTGTGAAAGTAGTGATGGTTCAAATATGGAATCTGAAGAAGCTGAGACACTCTGCGCAGATACTCTGCAAGATTACGACATTCTTTCTGAGTCCTACACTCTACAAAAGTCAAAACTTAAGAAAGCGAAAAAGCGTATTAAAACCCTCAGAAAGAAATTACGCAGATTAAAATAGCTTATTGAGATAAGCTTACAAGATACTCAAGTAAGTATCTCACCGAAAATCTTATCATAGCCTGTGACCTGCATAGTCCAGTCTAGGTGCAAAAAGTGTTCTGCATATGAAGACTCCAAAGAATTTGCGGCTTTAAGGAGATGTCGGAGCTTGTCTAAAAGATCTCCAGTATTCTCATAATAGAGTTCTCCATATTTTAATTCCGGGAAATGCTCCGGGTAAACAAGCCTCCGAGGAAGTACAGGAATTACGCCACAGGTAACTGCTTCAATGACACTTGCACCAAAGAAGTCGTGTTCTGAAGTAACTGGGAGGATTGAACACTGAGAAAGGATCTTGATGTATTCTTCATAACTTTCAACATAGCCCCAATGTTCAATACGTTCGTGAAATCTCTCTCTGGCTTCCTCAAAAATCTTGTTCGTAACGTCTAGCTGTTCTCCGAGTACAGCTAGACGAAAATTATACCCCTCTTCATCGAGCCTTCTTATGACATTAAAAAACTTATCAGGGCGCTTATCATAGTCCCAGCGGTGATTCCAGAGTATCAGCGGAGAAGCATCCTCTACAGATTCCTCGCGCCACGCTTTTGCGTACTCATATATATATTGCACTGACATCCCAAGTGGAAGCACTGAAGACTTTTCTCTTAGCGCATCAATTGACCAGAGCGTTTTATAATCAGGACTTCTCTGAAGCTCTTCTTCTAAGTCTTGCAAAAAGGATTTCATGTGAAAGTCTGAATTAAAAAAACACTTATCAGCTGCAACCGCTGAACGATAGTTTATCATACCGTAATATCTACGTTTCCAATCACGGTGCCTTTCCTGTGATGACCAAGGATAGCTCAATTGGTTTTCATGAAAATACATATAGTATGATATGTCTGGGGAGGCTTTTCTTACTAAGGAAAGAAAGGTGTTAGCATCAAGCATATCGCTTCCTAGAAAGAGGTCGCAGTTCTTTTCCCTATCAAGAAACTGTTTTGCAATTTCGATAGCGCCACCATCCATGCGCCACTTCCAGAATGTATCAGGAAGTGTGTAAAGTTCTATCTCGTGCTGAGTATGCTGCTTATATCCATCGATCCACTGCTTATGTGAGCCTCCGTAGAATGGCTCAAGCATTGCTATGTTCACTTTAGGATTTCCTTTATCTTCGTTATGAACTGATCTGCCATTTCTTTTTCTGTAAAAATATCATCGCTTAGCTCTTGCTTTAGTTCATGGCCATTTACTAGCGACATCAACCGCTCTTTGTTGTATTCAAAGTTCACTGTAATTCCATATTTTCTCATGACTCGTGCAAGGGAAGACTGCTCAGGAGTAAATATGACAAGTGGCTTTTGAGCTAAGAGACACGGGTACACCTTAGAAGGGCTGTATCGCTCCTCTTCAGAACCAAATACAAGAAGAGCATCTGCATCAATAAGTAATTGGAGGGCTTCAAAATAAGGTACTCGTTCAGGATGTTCAGTACATATCTCTGTTAGCCCATACTCATTTGCTAAAGGCATAACAACTTCTCTACTTCTTCTTCCAACGGCATAGCCAGTACCCCAGAATGAAAGATGTAACTTCTTTCTTAATTCTGGCGAGAGTTTCGATATCACCTCAAAGAGATTACGTAACTGCGGCAGAATGTCTTCACCAACTCTACCTGTGTACACCACCTCTACTTTGTTTTCAGCTTTTGTCAGCCGTCTTTGAGGACGCAACGCATCTAATCTTTCAAAATCCCTTAGCGGTGCGCCAAATGGGAGATATTCGATTTTCGTCTTTATAAGATCGGGATAGCGCTTCATTAACATCTCATGATACGCATCCGATACAACCGTAATCGCAGAACTCTGCCTCACGATTCCGGGCTCAAGTCGACGAGCAAGCCACTGAGCAAATGCATAGCGAAGTTTTCCTCCGGGCGGCGAAACATTATGCTCTTTGTAATATTTATTTACCCATGGGTCATGATAGTCAAGAATATATGGCACCCCGAAGTGACGCTTCCAGTATGGGCCTAATAAAGTTGAGAGGTAAACTGTCGTTGAAAAGTATACAAGGTCGAAGTGTTCTTTTTCTAGAAGAGCGCTCCCTTCTCGGTACAGATGATAAATACTTCGTAAAGCAAGGCCACGCACACCGAGTTTCGCTACGATACCATGAGATGAGAATGCCTTTGTGTATACGATACGCACATGTTCAGGAAGGGTTCCGGAGAGTTCAGGATCGGTATTAGCTTGTACGTACTTCGAATTCACGGCCAAGACGGTAACATCAAATCCGTCTTTTACCAGATAAGGCAGTAAAATCCTTGCTCGTTGAGCATCTGGAGTGTTTACCGGAGCGAAGTGTGGAGCAACAATGAGAATCTTCACCACCCAGTCACCCCCAGCTCTTTATAAAAGTGAAGATACTGCCCGGCGATATTTTCTCTTGTAAAAAGCTCTTCAACTCGCTTTCGGCAATCAGCTCGGTTAATCTCTTTTAACTCACTCACTGCCTGAACACCTTCAGCAATGCTAGAAATTATTCTCCCCTCTTTTCCGTCACGGATAATTTCTTGAACCGCTCCTCTGTTTGTACTTATTACTGGAGTTCCGCAGGCGAGCGCCTCTGTAAAGACCATACCAAAGGGCTCATCCCACTCAATGGGGACTATAAGTGCTCGAGCCTTGCCCAAAAGTTCATTTTTCTGAATATCATCTACGGGGCCAACATAGGTAATCTGTTCACCATCAATTTCAGGCTCAATCTGATTTCGCCAGTATTCTTGTGCGTCAATAAGATCAGGCTTGTTTCCAGCTATTAATAGCCTTACACCCACTTCTTTAGCAATTTTGATTGCTGTGTGTGTACCTTTTATTTTCTCAATTCTGCTAAGAAAAACAAGTGGTGCATCATGTGTTACCTGTTCTCTGAAGGTGAATTTTTCAATGTCGACAAAATTATAAACCGTCTTCCAGTTTCCACCTCCAATCCTTCCAGTCTCGGCGATATGATTACTACATCCAGTAAAGCCAAGGCTCTGTCCTGCAAGCAGATTAGCAATCCGCACCTGACGAGCCCCGGGAAATCGGCCATAGGTTTGAACCTTTATAAGCGTAGAGCCGAGTATAGGGATAAGATAAAGAAGACGTGAAAAACTATGTAATACATCTGGCTTAAAGTCAGATACCGCATGATAAACCGTATAAGTATTTCGCACAGAATCAATAACGTTTTGCGATTCGTTTCCCGGGAAAGGATAAAAAGCATCAACGTGAGCTTCAGAATCACTACGAGCTACAAGACCAACACTATGTCCACGAAAACGAAGCTCACGAACTAATCCATCCACAAGTCGCTGTACCCCACCATACGTTTTTGGTGGAACGCTCAGCTCAGGATCCGCCGTGAGAAGTATCCTCATTGTTTCCCCTCAACATGTTGATCCTTACTAAAAAGCTCCAGATCAATATCCGGTATTCCTCTTTGACGATCTGGAACCTTCCCTTCTTTAACAGTCTGAATAAGTCGAGGTAAAATCGAGAGATACACTTCCGATTTATCGCACGGGTGAAGAAGCCATGCATCTTCGCTAGCCAGCTGTAGATGAAATTTTGCGATTTGTTTCATACGTGCTGAGATCATTACTTCAGGAGATACAGGAAATCCCCTGTTTAAGAGTTTACGAGCAACGGCCCTGAGATACCGCTTTCCACGTAGCAGTGGAAGCGCGTTCATTAAACTCTCACGCTTAAAAAGAAACGCTCTCGTACTAAACCACTGGTCTTCCCAGCCAGAAGCAACCTTTTTGGAAACTGGCCACTGGTACAGCGTCGGTGTATCTGATGAAGGTTGCCGAAGTGGCGGTGCGAGTCTCGGAGTAACGGCCGCATATCTGTGCTGATCTTGGAGCACACCGAGCGCTTCTACCAGCCAATCATGACCCTTCTTTTGGTAGATAAGCATATCGGCATCATAGTGGAGGAGATATGGTGTGGAGACAACCTCAAATGCCGCAAGATAGGCCATTAGAGCACAGGCTCCATAATCATGAGTTGCCCGCGTTATGCCTCGCATATATTTTCTTGAAATCCTCTTATAGATATCATCTCCTGGCTCAAGATAAACAACCCGGTCTACAACACCTTGCTTATTAAGATCATCTGCAATCGACTTTATTTGTAAGACTTTCTGCTGAAATGTTTCTTGCGGAAAACGTATATCAGTATTCACGATTGGCGTTTGCTGCGGTCGGTTACAATCAACGATAAGAAGCTTCTCTGCAAATTCAGTGGAGTGAGCACTAACGATATGAGGGACCGTGAGAGTAGCGCTCTCCGTGTCGCCGGGGGAGAGATTTATCTGTAGGGTAATTTCCTTACTCATAAGCGAAGCGCCTCCTCGAGGGCCTTACAGATCTCTTCCTCTTGGGAGTCATACGCGTACTCTTTGAGGGCTATTTGACGAGAACGCTGCTTCGCTTTTGAAAGCTCTTGGGGATTTTTTATATAATGCGATAGAGCGTCCGCAAGACTACGTTCATCGTGATCATTGACTATCTGCTCCGGCGAAGCCCAAGAACTCATAACCTCTTGCTGTCCAGTGGTGTCAGTAGCAATCACACAGCAACCTGCCAGCATATACTGGAAGAGTTTATTTGATACGGTAAGGTCTGTACTTTCAACTTCAGCCGACTCAAGAGCAAGTCCGATATCATGCTCAGCAATCCGCGATAGGAGCTCTTCTGGAGGAACACGCTCATGAAAATAGATCTGATGCTGTTCGACTCCCCTTAGATACTCATCAAAATATGCACGACTTGTCTGAGGATACGCCCCTCTAAGATGCACTTCTAATGGCACCGTAATATACTTAAGTGCTCGAAAGAGAAGTTCTAGGCCGCGTCCGGGACCAATAGTATGCGAAAACCAGTGAAGTGAGAGCTTCTCTGGATCTCTTCTATCCTTCTTCTCATTGTCAATACGGTCAACATCTTCCTTATAAAACGTATTGTATATAACTCGTGGGGCGTGGGTTGCTCCACTTACGCGTTGCATTGCGATTGACATAGATTTTGATGGAGCAAGAGTAAAGACGCTCCTTTGTCGAAGGAATTCCATCTCTATTTTTTCGATCTCTGCAACTGGCCTGCCGTCTCGACTCTGTAGTGGAAGATCTCGTGAGAACCAATCTTCAAAATCTATCCCAACTCGTATACCTTCCTCAGAGAGTCTGGATGCAGCATAGAGCGACGCTTCAGAATGAGCGATCGCAATATCTGGCTGAGCTTTTCGGACAGTATCAAACAGCGCTTTCGCGCCATAACCATAAAGATCAGGTAGAACTTTTCTCGTTCGCTGGTAGAGTAGTCTTGCAAGACGTTGTCTGCTTCGAGTAAGAACGTTGGCTATCCATTTCTCCTTCCTAAAATCGAGTACGGGAACATAGCAGATGGAATACTTTTCAGAGAGCTCTCTATCATAGCGTGCGAGTATACTATCAAACCACACACCGTAGATGGTTACTTCATGGCCTGCCTTTAAAAAGGCCCGCGCTTCCTTAAAGGGGCGTGGCGCTGAGGAAAGATGAGACCCTATAAGTATTGCAACTTTAGCCATGTGAAAGCGCTCGTATCTGCTTTTTTATACGTGTAGCTACCTTCCACCCCAACACAGCGGCTACTGCCTGAAACAGTGGTCCACCAGGGGGACTAGAAAGGCTTGTCCCTCCAAGATCGGCTATCTGCTTTGCCGCTCGCTCACGTAACGCTTCAGCATCTGGATAACTTGTATAGATAAATCTCTTTAAAAGAGTAGCTGATGCGTGTCGCGCCTTGCTTGAAGAGTCATGTGCTAAGAGCGTAGAGATAGATTGGGTATAGGATCGGTATAGAGAATCCCAATCTTTTGTTGAGCTCAAACTTCCTTTCACATCAGAGCGGTAGTAGCTTTTTGCCTCTGCTACATAAACAATGCTTTTAGCCTTACAAACCACACGTGCAAAGAACTCTCCATCATCATTAAGTGAAAGTGTTTCGTCCCAGGGGCCCGCTTCTTGAATGAGCCTTCTGGGCACAAGCCACGCTGCCGGGTGCATCATCAGATTTTTTTCCCACGATTCAACTAAAAACTCTGCTGGTTTCAGATTTCGTTGCAAGTCATCGTATAGAAACTTTGTATTCTTTATCTCTCCATGGAACCTCCCCCACGATGAGGAATAGAGAGTATCTGATGGAACATCTTCACATAAGGCAGAGTTAAGTTGGAGTTCAATCTTATCAGGACTTAAGAGATCGTCACTGTCAAGAAACTGAATAAACTCCCCTCGTGCCCTTCTCAAGCCTGAGTTTCTTGCAGCTGCTGCTCCTCTATTTTCTTGGAAAAGAACTGCGCTAAGAGCTGATTCATATGATTCAAGGATAGTCCTAGTTGAATCCGAAGAGCCGTCGTCTACTACAATCACTTCTTTCTCTGGCCAGCTCTGTGAAAGCGCTGAGTCTACAGCCTGAGCTATCCAGCGATCGCTGTTAAAGCAGGGGATTATAATTGAAACAAGAGGGGTACCCATAAGATTAGATTATATGTTGCCAACCGTATCTGAAATACCATGATTTTGACTCGGCTACATAATGATGAAGCGTAGCTTTTGGGGCTCGTGTTTCTTTCTCATCTGGCAGCACAAGATACTCCTTAGCCGGGAGAGCATAGCTGTTATCACTCGTTGAGAGATAGAGCGCGATCAACGCCTGCTCCTGCGTGTATTGCGTACCGCGTTCCTCAATCATTTTTCGGCACCAGTGCTCAAGAAGATCCCAGTCGATATGATCACTACAAAGACCTGTGATACCCACATTAACCTTCTTCAGGAGTGGTTTCTCAATACAACTCTCTAAAAATTCATGATCATAACCGTAGGATGTTTCACTATCTATCATATAACATGGAAATTCTGGATTCTTCATCCATGCTAGGAGCGCTTCTGGCTTACGATGAAAAAGCATGTCTGAATCCAAAACAAGCTGCCATCCAGATTCTGAGCAGTGAATATCGGTCAGCTTACGAAGATGAGGATAGAGCTTACGTCGCTGTCTTAGGTAAGGGTATTTTTCAAAGGGTAGATGTTTATTTAGCCTAGCTTCTATCTCCTCTTCCTCACGTATCTCTACGCCCGAATAAAAGGCACGAAGTGTGCTTTTCTGTGTATCAGTAAGCGAGCCATCATCCCATATACATATTTTTGCTGCATACTGTGAATAATGAAGAAATGAATAGGCACAGAAAAGAGTTTGGTGCCAGAAGTCAGCACCACTTAAGAAGTGAAGAGTTGTATCGTGCTCTGGTATAAGTGAACAGTTGAGAGCCAAAGCACACTTCTTCATCTTTGCCTCCTCTCTGCTCTCTAAGAGACTTATACCAATTCCCTTTTGCAAAACATTATAAATCTTTCTTCGGGGGTTGTAGTAGAGTTTGTAGAGCAGTTTTCCTGCAAGAGTGGGTTCCTTCATATCTCACTCCTCCCCCGATAATGTCCACAGATCCCTCTCCACTTGATGTAATATTCCCCTCCAAGCCACGGGGTTGTTTTAAAGAACGAGACTATCTGACGCGCAAATGACTGGACTACATTTAGCTTTCTCCACGGACATATCCCATTTGAGGAAAGTACCTTTACCCACGATCTGGATGACTCGTAATTCAGTGTTGCAAGGTAAGAAACCTGAAGACGCTTGTGAGGGATATAGTGGTGAAGTATAAGCTCCGGAAAATAGGCAACTTCTCCCTTACTCTTTAGACAGAAAAGTACAATGTCATTATCACCACCTGAAGTGAGGCTCTTGGCAGTACGATCGGGGAGCTCTATACGATCCCCACGACTCTCCGCATATTGAAGGGCCACTGATCGACGTAGAATCATTCCAGCACCGATAGGAGCATAATCTGGATACTCCTCCACGTGTCCACTCAGTGATGAGATCTTTAGCTCTTCCCCCATATCACGTAGAGCTAATAGTCGATAACACTTCTCAATCCATGAAGGAGGAGTGACTTCAAACTTGGGCTTACTTTTACCACCTGCCACAACTACCTGCTTATATGCATCTAGGAGGAATAACGCCTTGGATAAGTAGTCTGGGCTTAGAAAGTTATCATCATCAACAAAGATTAGAATATCGCCTCTGGCATCTTTGATCCCTGCCAATCTTGCTCTCGTCAATCCAGGCTCTGGCACATAGAGAAAACGAATATCTTCCTTCGATACTTCATCACTGAGCTCTCTAAGCTCTTCTACCGGAGTTCCACTCGCAACAATGAGCAGCTCCCACTCTGTTGAGGGGAGATCTTGCCTATTAAGATACTGGAGTGTTCGCCTAAAAATTGCCCCATTTGGCTTATATGCAGGCAATATGACAGAAACTTTCTTCATTCGTTATTGATAAATTTTCAGTATAGCGATCATAATACAGTTGAAATACGCTCTTAACTGGCATATGCAACTCTCAAACTATCATAAAGGCGATTATACTCCGGGGAAACCACTAATAACCTGTGCTCTGTGGTATCTTTTTAGCAAGCTCTTTGTAGAATGCTCCCTTATCCCCTTTTCGTTTACCCGTGTTTTCCTTTTAAGACTTTTCGGAGCTAAAATTGGTTCCGGTGTGGTGTGTAAACCTGGCCTACGAGTTAAATTTCCCTGGCGGCTTCAAGTAGGAAATAACACGTGGCTCGGCGAAGATGTCTGGATCGATAATCTGGCTCAAGTAACAATCGATGAGAATTCTGTGGTGTCTCAAGGAGCTTATCTCTGTACTGGTAATCACGATTGGAACTCAGATGAATTTACTCTAAGTACCGCACCGATACATATTAAGGATCAGTGCTGGATAGCAGCTAAGAGCACTCTCCTTCCCGGTGTAACTTCCTATAGTGGAGCAGTGCTTACGGCAGGGAGCGTTACAGCCAAGGATCTAGAAGCATGGACTATATACTCGGGGAATCCGGCTATCAAGATGAAGCAGAGGCTACGTAGCTCCTAGATGAAGATTCTTCTCATCAACCAGAATTTCTATCCTGATATATCAGCTACAGGCCAGTATCTGACTGATCTTGCACGAAAGCTAAAAGAAGATGGGCACGAGGTGACAGTACTCTGCAGTAGACGTTCGTATCTCAACCATCTGGAGCTCTATCCCAAAAATGAAAGCTATGAGGGAATACACATTGAGCGTGTTTGGACCCCCGGACTCAAACGAGACGGAAAGATTAAACGAATTCTACAAGCGCTATGCTATCTTCTCTCCTTCTTTTTCAGTTATCTTTCTACCTCAAAGCATGATCGGGTACTCGTTCTCACAAGCCCACCTCTTCTACACTGGTCAATCGCTGCCGCCAATCTGTTTAAAGGGGCAACGCTTCTGCATTGGGCTATGGACATCAATCCTGAGCAAGCAATTCGAACTGGTTGGTTAGATGAGAATGGAGTGCCTGCAAGGATTCTGAAATCAATGAATGCTTTTTTCTTACGTCGCTACTCCCGAATCATAGCGCTCGACCGCTTTATGGCTCTAACGATACAAGACTCTGGAGTGGATCCTCAAAATATACATGTATGCGCTCTTTGGCCCACTATTAGTGACATTTCATTACAAGAATCAGATGAAAATTCATTTATCGCAGAACATCAACTGCAGAATAAATATGTAATCATGTATTCAGGCAATCACAGTATCTGCCATCCACTTGATACCCTGCTTCAGGTGGCATTCGAAATGCGTGAGGAGCCTTCTTTCGCTTTTGTCTTTGTTGGTGGAGGAGCGAGATTCTCTGAAGTTACCGCGTTTAAAGAGAAGCACAATCTGAGCAATATTGTCCAAATCGGATACCAGCCCATTGAAAAACTCTCAGCGATGCTAACGGCAGCTACTATGCATGTAGTTACTATGGGTGATCTCTATGTTGGCCTCGTACATCCCTCAAAGATTTACAACATAATGAGATGTAACACACCTGTGCTCTATATCGGCCCTGAAGAGAGCCCAGTTATTGAAACCTTTAAGACCCCTCTTACCTTCCGCCACGGTCAGGTAAATGAGATTATTAAGAAGTTAATTACTTTATATGAAGCTGACCCAAATATCTTCAACAGTGAAAGCATTACGAGAGACGGTAAGAATAAAATGGTTTCACTAATAGAGGCACAAGCCTGATCAAGTCACTTAGTATCTTCCCCCACTCCACAGAGCCATTCCTCTCTGTGACCTCTGTGCTCTCTGTGTTTTTTATGGTCCGACGCAATACATCGCTTACACATGAACGACAGAACATCGCTTACAGGTGTTTATCTGTTTCTAGCATGTTTTTCTCGATAATGGGAACGCTTCT
>JAUIIO010000047.1 GCA_030431715.1 bacterium | reverse complement strand
GTCATTGGAGCGCAAAAGTTACCTCCGGCTCTGCCGGAGGCCCCGTAGAGTTTGACAGTATCAGAGATCAACAGAGAACTTAAGAGCAATGGTCATTGCGAGGAGCTGAGGTCGCGGACCGAATGACGCGGCAATCTCCTAGTATCAGCTCTACTTTTTCTCTTGCAAGAAGATTGCCGCGTCATTCGGCTGACGCCTCAGCTCCTCGCAATGACGGGGTAGGCGAGATACTACCTAGTAGAAGTAAGATCCTGGATATCAAGTAGACCGATAGGCTTACGACTCTCATCAACAATTAAAAGCTGATCTATCTTATGCTCGTGCATAATTTTTAGTGCCTCTTCGGCCAACTTCTCTGGGGTAATTGTTTTAGGAGAGGTTCCCATGACTTTTGAGATCGGAAGCTCGAGAAAATTTGTCCCCTCAGCAAGACACCGCCTGAGGTTTCCATCGGTGAAAACTCCTACAAGCTCACCTTTCTTGTTAACTATTGCTGCTGCTCCAGGACGCCCTTTTGTGGAGGTAACTACTTTTAGAGCCTCGCGAACATTCATATCCTCCGGTACGATACAGTTCTCATCACCAGTTCTCATAAGATCAGAGACAAGGAGGAGAGATCTCCCAAGCGCTCCACCGGGGTGATAGAGGGCGAAGTCTTCTTTTGAAAGATTCTTTTGGTCCAGTACTGCGATAGCAAGAGCATCACCAAACGCCAGCATCACGGTCGTTGAAGCAGTCGGGGCGAGGCCGAGCTTACCTGCTTCTTTAACTGTACCGATGCAAACACTTACATCAGAATGTTTGGTAAGCGGAGATTTCGTACTTCCGGTTAGCGCAATGATCTTGCAGCCAATTCTCTTAATATGAGGGAGAAGTTTAATAATCTCTTCGGTAGAGCCCGAGTTTGAAAGTATGAGGATAACATCTTCGGGGGTAAATCTACCAAGATCTCCATGAGCGCCTTCAGAAGGGTGTAAGAAAAATGATGGTTGTCCGGTGCTGGCAAAGGTTGCCGAAATTTTGTTGGCGATCATCCCCGCCTTTCCGATGCCAGTTGTTACGAGTCTCCCCGCAGGTTTGATGGAGCAAATGAGTTCGACAGCATGAACAAAATTTTCATCAACAAGGGAATGAGCCTCTTTGATTGCGTTTGACTCGTGTAAGAGAACTTCTCTGGCAATGCTAAGGATATCGTTCTTTTTATTCATCGAAAATCTTAGATAGTCTTTAGAGACGAGATAACAAGAGATGATAGTACTAATACGCAGAAAAGTAAAAAATAAAGGAATGGCCTGCCAGCTCTCTTATGTCCAATAACTCCGCCTAGGAGTGTAAATATAAGGATCGTGAAAGATCCGTACGAAAGCGAAGAGAACATTGGTAGTGCAATAAGGAATCCTGTCATCGCACCAAGTATGGTGCAAGAAAACCTCATAAAGAATGCGTCTTTTATGTTCTCGTTCATAGCATGGTGCTAAGTTTGCCAATTCCAATAAAGGTACCAATCGATCCGAAGAGGTTGGTAAGAGCAATCACAAGTAAAATTTTACTTACACGGTTTGTCCAAAACCCCTTGAGCGTACCGACGTCTTCAGCAATGGTTTCTAGATCTGACACGCGTGGTTTGCGAATAAGAGCCTCGACGAGGCCAGCTACCCAGCCGCCTGCGATAAGGGGATTAAGCGAGGTGAATGGAGATACGAGAAAGGCCGTAATGATAGTTAAGACGTGAGCTCCGGCGAGAAGTGAACCAAGAGCTCCAAATGTTGCGTTCACCCAGAACCAAGCCTCGGCCATTTTTATGCCCTGAGTAAGGCCTGCGGCAATAGTAGTGTAAACAATCAGGGCGATTACTGCTGAAGGGATCCCCCATGAAATAAGACGAGAAACGGGTTGTCTCTCGGGTATGATCTCGAGATTAGCAAGATCGATATCTTTATCGATCCAGTTCTTAATTCCAGGAACGTGGCCAGCTCCCACGACAGCAACTGTTGTGCTTCCAGAACCGCTTCGGATCTTTGCAGCGAGGTATTGATCTCGCTCATCGATTAGTGAAGATCGCACTCCCGGGAAGCTCTTTGAAAATTCGCTCATGAGCTCCTCAAGGGCATCAACCTGCTTCATCCTCTCAATCTCTTCCTCATCGATTTCATGATTGCCAAAAAGGCCAAAGATCATGCCAGTAACGAGCTTAGTAGTGCCCCATATTCCAAGGCCATTCCAAGTTCGTTTTAGAGTGATACGTATCTCCCGATCAGCGAGAATGATCTCACGATCCATCTCTTCAGCGACCTCTAGAGCTTTCATCATTTCAGCGCCAGGCTTTACTTTAAGCTTATCACCAAGTTTTTTCTGAAATCCGGAAAGCATCAACTGCGCCATGAGCACGTAGGACTTACCGTCTTTAATGACAGAGAGAATGTCCATATTCTTCCAGCGATCGGGATTCTTAAGAGAGTTAAGACGTGAGGCACAGAGCTCAATCGCGACTGAATCTGGATTGATCTCTCGAATAGTATTCTCTGCAAGTTCGATACTGCTCTGGCTTACATGTGCTGTTCCGACAAGATAGATAGTCTGGCCATCTAGCTCGATTCGATCGACGTTTTCTTTGTATTGCTCTATTTTCAATCCATAACTCCTGTGGGGCGAAATCCAGCTGATTAAAGCACAGTGCTTGGTGTTTGTCAGTATCCTGCAGTAACTCCTTTGCTACTGCCGCTTAAAATGAATGCGGAGAGAGTTTCCTATCACGATGACATCTGAGAAGGCCATAGCGAGCGCCGCAACCATTGGACTCAGATAGCCGGCGGCAGCAACTGGAATAGCAAACACGTTATAAAAGAACGCCCAGAAGAGGTTTTGTTTAATGGTTCGAAGAGTGATGCTTGAGATCTGAAAAGCATCTGCCAGATGTTCAATCTTGCCTCCGAGTAGGATTATGTCAGCGGATTGTACAGCTATGTCAGTTGCGTTACTGAGCGAAATACCGACGTCTGCCTTTGCCAGAGCTGGCGCATCATTGATCCCATCACCGATAAACGCAATTGGATGAAGGCTCTGACGCTCGGTGAGATATGCGAGTTTTTGATCTGGTTGCTGCTTAAAGTCAAAGCCAGATACGCCTGACTCCTCAGCAACTTTACGCACCTTCTCCTCTCTGTCGCCGCTCAGAATGTGGGTGCGAATACCTTGTTTGTGAAGTAAGGAGATAAGATCTGGTACAGATTCAAAGAGGACTTCGGTAAAGTGTACCGTTGCAATCTCCTGCTTATTTTTTGTCAAAACGATATCAGCACCTTCTCTTCCCCTCGCCACAGCCTTTAAGGCAAAGAGATCTCCGTCCAAGCTACGCGCAGAGATACCTGTTCCTTTTTCCTCGTGAATCTCTGAAAGTTCAAGAACCGTATTGTCAGGAAGGGCCTCGGTGATTGCTTTAGCCAGTGGGTGTGAGGAATACTTTTCAAGTGAGTACAGGATCTGTTCTACCTCTTTCTCATCGAAACTTGTGTCGGTTACATCAATTCTCACACCTCTTACATCAGTCAGTGTTCCGGTCTTATCGAAGAGCACTTCTTTAACGTTGGTAAGCCTTTCGAGTGTGTCGCCACCTTTAATAATAATCCCTTTTCGAGCAGCTTTTCCGACTCCAACCATAATGGCGGTGGGTGTAGCAAGGCCCATAGCGCAGGGACACGATATTACGAGCACAGCCACTGCTCGTATCATCGCTTCTTGCAGTGGAATGCCTAGAACAAAGAATGAGATGAGAAGTGTAAGGGCAGAGCAGATAAGCACAGCAGGAACAAAGTAACTACTTACGAGGTCGCCCAGTCGTTGAATTGAAGGTTTCTTCTTCTCTGCCTCGCTTACGAGCTGTATCATCTTTGAAAGAAGAGAGTCCTCTTCAAGTGAAGTTGTTTTTGAATGCAGGCTCCCTGATACAACATAGGTGCCGGCTATAACCCGATCTCCCTTTTGTTTTCGAATAGGTTCGCTCTCTCCGGTAACAAGAGATTCATCTATAAGTGCCTCACCGTTTTCTACTCGACCGTCAGAGGCGATCTTCTCTCCCGATCCAGAGATGAGTACGTCACCGACCTTAACCTCATCTATATCGACATCCTCAATAGTATCAGTTGCTACGTTATAACGTTTCGCACGTTGTGGTTGGAGAGCAGCGAGATCAACAAGGGCGGAAGTTGTTCTTTTAACGGCACGGTGCTCCAGAGCATTTCCGACAAGCACAAAGCATACAATCGCGGCGGCTGTTTCGTAGAAAAGATAATCGGGTCCTAGACCCAATAATGAGCCGTACAGACTATAGCCGTATGATGCTATTACGCCGATAATGATGAGTACGTCCATGTTTGTCCCACCGGCGCGTAGTGAGCGCAGGGCGCTACTTCCAAAATGCTGAAGTCCAATAAGAAAGACCGGAGTTGCCATGAAGAATTGAAAGAGCGGATCATGAAGCAGCGGATAAGAGAGAGCCATATGTAAGAGTAGAGGGATCGTGAAGATCACCGAAGCGATAAGCTTCCACGACACGGCATCGTCATGGTCGTGATGATGATGAGATTTATCTTTCTTATCTTTTACAGAGACCTCATATCCTAGCCCACGTATGGTATCGAGGACTTTCTGCTGGTCATCTACAGTATCAGCTGGTATGTATGCTGTGTTTGAGGCAAACTGTACTGATGATCCTTCGTAACCGCGAGATTGCAGGGTGCGCTCGATGTTATTGGCACAGCCGTTACAGTGCATTCCTTTGATCTGAATTTGTAGTTCGTTTTCTTTTTGCATGAGTAATCATTATATCACCTCGAGTACGTATCAGAAAGACGGGCGAACGACCTTGTTTGTCCTTATTGTTGCGTCCTTGTTGTTACTTTTTTGTTTTAGTTGGCTTGCAAGTCATCGTTTGATTGCGCGAGATGAAGGGTTTTATACGCTGGCTTCACAGCTTATTCTGCAGGGCGGTGTACCATATAGGGATTTCTTTTATCCCCAGATGCCGCTTTTACCTTACCTTTACGGATTATGGTCATATGTCTGGGGTGAGTCATATCTTACAATGAGATACTTCTCTGCCCTAATAGCGAGTGGTATTGGCCTGCAGATTTTGCTGATGTTGCGAGGATATGTGCGTCCTTCCTTATTGCTTCTTGCTGGACTGCTCTTTGCTACTTCTAATTTTGTTTTCCCTTGGTATGCGACAGTACAGACCTACGTTTTACCGGTGTTTTTTCTTAATGCAGCCTTGCTCCTTCTTCTTCGTGAGGAACAAACAGGCACAACCCTTTTCTTATCCGGACTTTTCGTTGCTCTCGCCGGTATGGTCAGGCTGTACTTTGTCGGCTTTATTCCGCTTATCTTCTTTCTCTGTCCCAGAGTAAGGAGAAGCAGGGGATATTTAGCAGGAGCTCTGATACCGCTTCTCTCGGTATTTCTCTTCGCATCTGGTGAGGTGCTCTGGTTTAACAATATTGGTTACCATCTCCTCCGTTCAGATTCGTCATTTTCACAGGCTCTTGGTCAAAAGTGGCATATCCTTGAGGTTCTCCTTGGGCTTCGTGAGAGTGTAAAATTTGATGGTTGGCAGTATCCAATTTTGTTCTTTGCAGCCGTGCTTTGTGCGATCTTCTATGTTCGAAAAGAGGCTTTCGTGCGCCTTGTAGCGTTAGCCGGATTTGGTCTCTTTGCTATGAGCCTTATGCCTTCTCCGGTTTATGTTCAGTACTTCTGTGTTACCGTTCCGTATTTTATTGTCTTGTTGATATTCGTATTAGAGCGGATTCTCTGTTCCAGCAAGTTCGTGGGAATTGTCAGTACTATCGTTCTTGCGTGTGTATACCTCTTACCGGTTCGGGCCGATCTTCACCGTTACACGGTATCAGGAGAAGGGGTGATAGGGATTAATCACCAGCGAAACGCTTCTACTTGGAGCCTAAAGACCCAGAGAGAGGTAGTAGCCATGATTGTGAGCAACACGGAGCTAGGTGATCAAGTAGCCAGTCTTTGGCCTGGGCACCTTGTAGGTAGTAGGCAAATTATTACGCCGGGCCTAGAAAATCACTTTGGTTTCCTTGTTGCTGATAAGCTCACCGAGAATGAGCGCAGGGAGTATCACTTGCTTTCAAAGGCAGAACTTTTGGAAAAACTTAAAAAGAAAGAGGTTCCTTATTTTCTTTCTTGGAAACGTATGATTCGGTCTGGTTTCAAACAAGCCTTAAATGAGGGCGGATACCGTAAGATTGCCTCCGCCGATGAGGTACTTCTCTATGCCGCAAGGTGATTACCAGTCTCCATCGGGCTTTTTAAAACTCTTAAAGCTTTTTTTGCTAAACGGCGGCAACAGGCGAAATCGTTTATATTCACCAGGTGGTAAGTTCTTGGCGAGTGGTTTAATCCAATCAGAGTGCGTAAAGGGTGAATATCGAATGGTTCTTAGATCAAGCTTTGGATCTACCATCTCCTGATGGGCGCGGCCATTAACAGAAACAAAGTACTGAGCGTTTATCGTGTAATTACGTAAGCCTCGGCTCCTCATTTTTCGTTTAAGAAGTTGTACGTACTGGTAGAACATATCAGGACGACCGGACATACTATCAAATTGTCTTTCACTTAAGTGATTGTTTCTTACTGGATGAATATGAAGAGTTCGGCCAGTATCAAGATTATGTACGGTGAAAAGCAAGGCCGCTGACTTATCTCGCAGCTTCATTCGCCATGCGAATCGGTGTCCTTCTTCATTCCACGCAACGTCGCCCGGGAAGAGGTGGTGACGAAGTGGGAGGAGTACCTAGATTAAGCAATATATTCCAAGGCTGAAAGTTACAAGACTTGAAGGTGATGGTAGAACCTGCGCGGTTCCGGGCCATTTTGGAAGGTACTTCTTCAGGGCATCAGGTTCAAAGAAGATAAGTGTCGCGGCAAGCATCATCCACGGGAAAATTCCTATGGTAAATATCTGACTATTAAGTAAGTGAAACGTTAAGACCCCTGCTACAGCAAGAAGGCGAGTCCTTTTCCAGAGGAGGAGAAACGGCACGAAGAGATCGAGCAAGAGGCCAGACCAGCTAAAGAAGTAGGGAGACCACCACTGTGTAAGGTAAGGTCCGATATACTCATAATCTCCGCGCTTCGCGAGCCAGTTTCGAAGTGGTTCACCGGAGATCCAATCCCAGTTAATCTTTGCAACTCCACCGAAAAAATAGACAGCTCCGATCTGAAACTGAAGAATGGCAACATTCCAGCGCGGCACGATACTAGACCTGATGCTAGGAACAAATAATGAGTCAAGAGAGTAGCAACAGTTAGCGTTTACAAAGATCATAAGAAACGCAACGAGATTTACAAAATAGATATGATTAAGGTAGTTCGCCTGCTCAAGGAGAAAGATGTAAGAAAAACCTAGAAAGAGAAATGTAGCCGCTACCCGGTAAAACAGCCCCAGCGCAACGCATGCCGCAGCTATTCCTGTAAGAACAAAGTGGGCGTATATCCAATCTCCCGGAAGGGCTTTCACCCAATGAAAAAAATCGTATTTAAAAAGAAAGTCTGGATCAATGTAGTAACGTTTAATCCTCGGCCAGTAGCGAAACACCTCCCAGAGCATTATTGACCCAAAAAAGAATCGAAAGACTACGAGCGTTGAGGCGGAGACCGGTTTAAAAAGAAAATTTTCTATCTTACTGAGAGTACTCATATGAGGATACATTCCGTTTATAGCATTATAGTTTGAAAATAGTCTTCTTCAAGTCGGATATAGTCTCTGGTAAGGAATATATGGGATGGAATAATAATGAAACTCCCTAATAATAACTTGAGTATAGAGAAAAAACGACGTAGAAGATCGGCTAGAGTCATTTTTACTATATTTTTGCTATGATAATCCCCTTAAACCATCTCCGCTCTTTTGTAGTTACCATTTTCTTTCTCCTAACAGGAACATTCAATATGAAGCTGCACGCTGAGTTGCGCGTGGGAGCGATATTACCACTTAGCGGGATGGCGCAAGAATTTGGTGATGCCGTAAAGAATGGAATCGAACTGGCGAGGGCTGAACACCCGGAACATTTTACAAATGTAACTTTCATATATGAAGATAGTCGTTATGACTCAAAGCTAAGTTTATCAGCTGCAAATAAGCTCATCACGGTCGATAAGGTTGATCTCATTTTGGCTTGGGGAAATACTCCAGCTATTACCATAGCCCCATTAACAGAGAGAGCTAGAATACCAACTATATCGGTACTTACGGAGTATGAAGAGGTTAAGGATCTCAATTATACGGTACGATTTATCAACTCAAATGATCAGTACGCTGAAGCTCTCTTAAAATACTTTCGAGAGCGCAAATATAATCGTATTGCAATTGCCCTCTGTGATCAGAGTTACTATCAGACATATTATTTGGGGATTAAGAATAACTTACAAAATGGAGAGAGTGCCACCCTGCTTAATACTTACCTCCCGGGGGTTATGGACTTTAAGGATGCAGCACTAAAAATTAAGCAAGGAAACTATGATACCGTTGGGCTCTTCCTCAATCCGGGACAGATCTCGACCATGGCCCGTCAAATGCAGGCGATCGGTATTCATGGCATCCCCGTTTTTGGTGCTGATGATTTCGAGAGTAATACGGAAGTAAAAGACTCAAATGGCATGCTAGAGGGAGGAGTCTATGCCGGAAACTCGTTTAACGATGCCTTTAAGAATCGTTATAGAAAGAAGTATAAAAACGACATTCACCTCTTCTACGCCGCTAATGCTTATGACTTCGCAGAGCTCACAGCCGAACTTGCTACTAGTGAAAGAGCTTACACCAAGGAAAGTATTCTTAAGCACTTTACTGCGACGGGACTACATAAGGGAGCGACTGGTGAGTTTGCGTTTAGAAAAGATCCTGTGCGAGGCAAGTATTATGATTTTCCAATTGTTGTTAAAAAGATTGTCGGAACAGATAGAGAGGTAGTGTATCCGAAATAGTAGGCTACGCAGCACTTTCCCAGAGCTGTAACATCTCAATAACTTCCTCAAGCGGGCGTGAGTACTTTTCACGAGAAGCACCGAGACACTCATCTGCATAGTTTACGACCGGGTAGTCAATGTCGAGGGTTCTTCCTGAGAATGCTTCTTGAGTCTCTCCGTCTATTGCCATCTTGATGTAGAAGTTTCGTACATCAAGGTTGATAAGATCGGTAGCATCAAAGCGAGGTGTGAATTCGTGTTCAAGTATCGACGCGTCTTCTCCTCCAACTCCCATAGAGAGTATAGAACCAACATTACCAAAGACTGTTTTCTTTACGTGCTCAGGTAATTGACCGAGAAACTGGTTCGCCACAGTGAGGTTAAGCCCATATTTTCTAGACTCACTTAAGATCTCATCAAATGAACTTGTAGCAAATGTGTGAAATTCATCCACATAGAAGTAGAAGTCTTCACGTTCTTCAAGTGGAATGTCAGCACGTGACATGGCGGCTTGATAGATTCGCGATACAACCATTGAACCCAGAAGGGATGCGTTGTCATCTCCAAGGATTCCCTTTGATACTTTCATGAGAACAATTTTTCGCTGGTCCATGAATTCACGGAAGTCGAATTTGTTTACTGGTTGTCCAACGATATTTCGAATCATGTCGGTGGCAACAAACTGTCCAACCTTGTTAAGGAGCGGAGATATTACACCGGCGTCGTATTGTTCTTGCCAAGTAGGGTATTCATTTTTCCAAAAGTTCTTAACAACTTTATCTTGTACGTTCTGAATGATCACTTCACGGTACTCTTCATCAATGAGCATCTTGCGAATAGAGAGTAGCGTTGCTCCGGGAGTACTGAGTAGAGCTAGGATGGAGTATCGGAGTACATGCTCCATTCTATCAGACCAGTTACTACTAAAGATTTTCTTAAAAATCTCAATAAATCCGATCGTTACCCTCATTTTGAGTTCATTTGGGACCTGAACAAGAGGATTAAAGCTTGGTGGGAAGTTCAGGTCGGATGGGTCGAAGAGCACGACATCATTAATGCGGTGTTGTGGTATGAGTTTTAAAACCTCATCGATAAGGTCACCGTGTGGATCGAGGATGGCACAGCCGAATCCGTTATCGATATCATTTTTTGCCAGAAGCTGAATAAGTTTACTCTTCCCGGTTCCGGATTTCCCGATGATATACGCATGTCGTTTGCGATCGTGACGCTTAATACCGAAAGGGATCTTTTTCTCGCGGTAATCGGTGTGCCCAAAGAAGCATATGTTTGGATCGCGTGGATCGGTTGGTAAATTCTGAGGAGCATTCCCCTTACGTGAAAGAAGAATTGCAAGGTTCTGACCATCGGCAACATGTGGAGGGTGCCAGAGGGTAGTTAATTCAACCGGGGTGAGCTGCGGTGCTGCGCTTAAGTCACGGTCTTGAAACTTTTGCATCCACTTGGCCCCGTCTCGAATTGGCCCGGCTTTAAAGCTATTTAGATCGGGATGGTTAAGTGCGCTAAATCCACCCATCATGGCAAGGATATACTCTTGTAAGTTCCTAGAGTTTTTCATCATCTGAAAAACCTCTTCAGATGGCGTTTCGCTCTCATGAGTTCCCGGCATAATCGCAGCCATTCTCATATTGAACTTGAAAAATGGCCCCTTGGCCTTGGTCATGACCTTCTCGTGTACTTCTTCGTAAACGTTTCTTTTGAACCAATACTTGGTGCGAAAGAGCTGCATGATACGGTCACGAGTAAGCCTTCCTTTAACGTTAAAGTGTAGATAACTGGTATCTCGAACAGGCTTTAATACGAATTGAACGATAAATTTTCCTTCCGCAGGGAAGCGAGAGAGAACATTCAGTATCGAATCCATCGAATCCCGAGGAATCGAGTTGAAATCATTGAGTGGATAAATATCATCACGAGTAAGTTTTACTTCCGTGGTTGCAATCTGATCGGTCTCATTGAAGTCGTAAGTGAAGTCTGGAATCTCGATAATTTCAGCGCTTGGGAGGATAGTATAGATAGCGCCACAGATGATATCGATTGTTTCCCCTGCTGCGGTAAAGCAGAGTGCCGTTGTTTGTCGGTGCGTGTATATTTCGAGAGCGAATATTTCATTCAGGGCGTCTTGGAGCTCAACGAGTGCTTGTTGAAATATTGAGGCTTTGGTAACCCCCCATCCTGTTTCCACGATGGCTGTTACTTCCGTATAGGCCTGTCGTGCCAGTAAAACGCAAAAAGTCTTCATAGTACAAAATATATCCGATCCTGCGTACTATACCACAGCCCAGATCTTACTCCAATCACGATTGCTTACAGGTATTATGCTCGAGATCCAGCCTGAGGAGGCATCAAAGGCTGAATTTCAGGGTCAAGTACTAGGCTTTTGGTGAATTTTCGTATGACTTTACGGTGTTTCTCAGGGAGTCCATAGGCATCAAACACAAGCTCTTCAAGCCCTCTCTCAACACTCTGTGCCCCGGACTGTTGAGCTTCTTCCGTCACACTCGCCAGTTGAGAGCTGTACCGGGAGAGCTGTGCCGGGAGAGGGAGGTGTTTAAGGTCATCTAGTACGATTTTTGGAAAGAGTCTGCGAGCCGATTTTTTACCGAGAAACATTATCAGAAAAGAAGCTGTTGCAGAGTTCAAAACAGCCGTAAGTGCCATGAGTTTTTCGGTACTATCATCTCCACCGGTTGTAATGTGAAGAATTGATTTATTATAGAGGTATGGAGCGTCGGTGTATGTCGCCTGAAAGAGATAGGGAGCTTCCCCTAGGATCTCGCGTACCAGTACTCGAGGTGTCGTGTAGCGCACTAATGGCTGGGCGTCAGCTAACCACTCACCGTGGCTTAGATAATCTCCTGACCATGAGAGTTCGAATCTTTTAACATCTTTGCCCGCAAGGTAGGGAATATAGGTGTCATTTTGTTTTGTGTCTGAGTGATAAACGTGTTCCTTTACCATCTGTGTGGTTTGAGCAGGAACGCCTTTACCTGTGGCATATGCTTGAAGAGCAATTGTTGGATGGTAGAGCGACTCAAGTGAGATGCTTGATTTTTGTATCTCTTCTATGACTTCAAGTACCGCGCTGTTCCAATTAATAGGTATGTAGTGATCGTGAAGATTGTAGGCATAGTCATATTTTATGCGGTATGAATCTTCAGTCTTTAACGAGGAAGATAGCGCAGCGACTTGGAAGGAATCACCCCCTGAATGACGAGAGGCATGGAGAAGTATCACTTCGACTCCAGCATCTCGAAAAAGATAGCTATCGAAAGTATCAATCTTTGAAATGAGTTTTTCGCTCAAGAGGAACTCCCGAACGCTCTTACCGCTTCTAATGCCTAGCCATGAATTTGGTATAAGAAAGCTGAGCTGACCATCTTTCTTGAGTAGCGATATGCATCTAACAAGAAAGAGAAGGTATTTATTAGGTTTTCCGGAGAGGGTTTCCCTATAAATTTTTTTTAGAAGCGCATTCTCCTTGGCAGGTATCTGTTCATTTCTAGAAATTCCATACGGTGGATTGGCAATTATGATATCAAATGTTTTTCGGCCAAACGCTTTTTCAAATGATAATCCTTGAAATCTTCCTGTTTGGTCCTGTTGGTCAGTAATAAGTGTGTTCCCACATCTAAAATTTTGATTGAGTGTTTCAAGTGGAGCTACCTGTCCATCTGTCTCTACCAGCGTAGAAAGAAGAACGCAGAGTCGAGATACTTCAGAAGCTTGAGGTGAGCGATCCACTCCAAAGAGACACTTCTTTACGACATCTACACGTTCACTATGCTTTTTAAGCTTATGCTTGTCGTACAACTTTTCAGCAAGGGTGATGAGAAAGATTCCTCCTCCACATGCCGGATCAAGCACAGTGGGGAGCGCCTCGATATCAACCGCGCCGACCATATAATCAGCGATATGTTTAGGTGTGTAGAATGCGCCTTGCTTTTTTCGACCTTCGTTTGACGCAACGATTTTTTCATACTCCTGAGCCAGAGAAGACGGAGATGCTCTTGGTCTGGAAACAACTTCACAGGCAGCCGATTGTAGGAGATGTAAGTCTTGCTCTGTCAGAGGTGCTGAGTCGCGAAACAGATTGCATCGCAGAGTTGTAGTGAAGAAGGAGAGGTACGTAAGAGTAAGATCTGAGAAGAGGTCTGTGAGTTTTGAGCTAGTATTTGAGATCTCAAGAAGGCTTATAGGGGCGGCTAGATGCTTCTCGTAAGCGTGGCAGAGGCTCAGTATGAATTTCAAATTCTGTTGATATTTCAACGGTCTTTACTCTTTCCTCTGCAGTGCGAAGCAGATATGATGCCAGCAATGGAACGTAAGTACAAAGCATACATGAGATTTGTAAAGATTCATATTACTGAATTCTTCCGATTCAATACGATAAGGCAAACGGCTCGGCTATGTATCGTGGCGTTTTTAATAGCTGTGCTCAGTTCGTGCTCTGCAAGAAGTGGAGGCACGGCGCCAGCGTCACAGATTGATGTGAAGGTCAGGCATTCTCCGAGAACGTTGATCGATGAAGACACTGATAAAAAGTCCCAGATGTATCATAACTATCTGATGGGGCGCCTCTCTCTCGTGAAGGAGGACTTTAAGGGAGCTCAGAACTACCTTCAGAAGTCGAGTAATCTTCTAAAGACACCAGCTCCTGCCTTGCACGCCTCTTTGGCCGATCTCTATGTTCGTGATGGTAAGCTTGATAAGGCTCGTTCTGAGATCGAGAAGGCACTGTCAGAAGACGCTGAGAAATTATCTTATCATCTTCTCTATGCTGGCATTCTCGACTCTCTCGGAGAGAGAAATGAGGCTAAGACGGTATACCAAAAAATTATAGCAGATAACCCGGATCAAGCTGATGCTTACCTTCTTCTCGCCAGCATCTACGCTGAGGACGGAGAGCAAGAGCATGCGGCCACCCTTCTTGAACGTCTTATCAAGAAGCAGCCAGATAATATCATGCCTTATTTCTACCTTGGGCGTTTCTATGAGGACATGAAGAAGTATGACCTAGCAGAAAAGACTCTTCAAAAAGCCTATGTGCGAGATGAGGGGAATGAAGCGGTTGCTATGCAGCTTATGCGAGTCCTGATAGTTCAGGAGAAGTATGATGATGTAAAGAAGGTCTGCAATGACGTGCTTAAGCATAATCCTGAGAACAAGCTCGTTCAAAGAATACTCGGAGAGCTTGCTCTCGGAGAAAAACGCCTTGATGAAGCGGTCGAAAGGTTAAGAGCCTCTACTGAGGAGAAGGAATCCTCATCTGAAACGCGCTTTAAGATTGCTATGATCGAAATAGAGCGGCAGAACTACGATGATGCTATCCGTGAGCTCAATATTTTACTGGCTAGCAATCCTGAGCACTCTCTTGCCAGATATTATCTCGCTTCAATTTACGCTGGGGCAGGACGAAACGTTGAGGCACTTGATGAATTGGGTAAGATTTCATCAGGTCAGGATATGTTTAGTAAATCCCGAACCTTTATGGCATTCCTGCTGCAACAAGAAGAGAGGCTTGATGATGCTATAGATGCCATGAAGGAAGTGGTAAAGCACGACCCACAAAATGCCAAGGCGAGGTCGTATCTTATTCTTCTCCTGAAGAGAAATGGAAAGATGAGAGAGGCGCGCAAGCTTACCGAGAAAATGCTAGAAGTCGATAGCGAGAATGAGCGTCTGCGATTTTCCTATGCCCTCATACTCTTTGAGATGGACGAGGAGGAAGAAGCGCTTGAAGAGATGGAGAAGGTAATAACGCTTAATCCCGAACACTCTGATGCGCTCAATTTTGTAGCTTATGCTCTTGCAGAAGAGGGAGAAGATTTTAAACGAGCAGAGGAACTATCAAAGCGGGCGCTTAAGGTGAGACCAGGAGATGGGTACTATCTTGATACTCTTGGTTATATCTATCTTGTGCAGGGTGACTTGGCAGCGGCAGGACCGCTCCTTGAAAAGGCCTATGAGCTTACTGATGGTGATTTTGTTATAGCGTATCACTACATCGATCTCCTTATTCGCGCTAGAAAGTATGAACGGGCGATTGAGGTTCATACGAGGATGCAGGATATGGCAACGAAGTCAGAAGAGCTTTCCCCTGAGCAGGAAGAGTCTCTTAAGAACGCAGAAAGAAAGATTTCAGAACTACCGGTTGATTTCTAATGTATCTATGAAGAAAAGTTTTTTACTCTTTTTCTGTTTCTCGCTCTGTCACTGTTCTCTTTTTGTTACCAAAAGAGATTTTCCTCAAATTCGAGGAGAGAAATTACCTGACGAAGTTACCTCTGAAATAGTTTCTGATCTTAATAGTCGCTACGCGCAGATTCAAAATTATCGATCTTTATCACGAGTCACGTTAGCTTCCTCGGGTGAAGCTCACAGGTTACGTTATGTATTTGTTATGGACCCGCAGAGAGATCGCATGCGAGTCGAAGTACTAGCGCCATCTTCTGCTTTAACTCTTCAGCTTCTATTCGTTCATGGAAAAGACGCAACACTCCTTCTTCTACAAGATAAAGTCGCTTATCAGGGTGAATTTACAGCGGCAGAGATGGAGCAATTCTTTGGTATTCGCGGTGATATGAAAGACCTGCTCTCTTATCTTACGGCATCGATACCTGAAAACGACGAGAAGAGTTTTAATGGTTACACGTCACCAGAGGCTGGCGGTATAGTCCATCTCTATAGCGATGATAATGAAATGTATCTTGTCGTAGATGGTCGATCTCATAAGCTTCTCAAAATGATGGTGAAGGAACGGGGCGAGGATTCAGTCGTCCTTGAGTCAGAATACGCGATAAGAGATGTGACCGTAGGTGATATGACGTTTCCTGCAAACTTAAAACTTCACCTGCCAGAAGAAGATATTGAGGCTTCCGTGATCTTTCAAATGATTAAGGTTAACGATGAGCTCAGTGAGAAACTCTTCGAAATTAATATTCCATCTGATTACACTGTGCGAGATATTCCCTGAGAGGCAGGGAATATCTACCCCAGTCTGTTAACTCACAGGCCCTATACCTCTTTGTATTGTGTTGGGTGCCAATGAGCAAATGACAATAAGCTAGTTACCAGTTTTTTAGATTCTTCGCCAATAATTTTAATGGTAACGGTATCTCCTTCTTGAACTGGAAGTTGCACTAATTCCAATATGCTATCAGCGTTAGCAACATACTCTTGACCGTCTTTTGAGACTGTTAGGGTTGCTGCACAACTTGAATTAGTTACTGCATCAGAAATAGCAAAAGATGGCTTCCAGTGTAACGCTTTTGGGTCAGTGACTGTGAATTCAATTTCTTTGCTCTCGAGCAAGCTTTCAATTACGAAGTTTATGTCAGTCGAAGTATTTTCGATTCCAATGTTGTCATCTGGCTTTGCACCTAAATCGTCCATGTTTAGAGTTATGAAACTAACAATCTTAAATGTGAGTTAACGGTGCAAAAGAGCTGTGAAAAAACCGTAGGTTTTTTCATCAGCTAATATGTTTTGATAATCATGAAGGCTCCCCCATTAAATGTTTTTTCTGGGAGCTAAGTCTA
>JAUIIO010000014.1 GCA_030431715.1 bacterium | reverse complement strand
AGGCACGAAGCATATTAAGTAAAATGCTATAGCCCACCAGAGCGACAACAAGAACGATAAAATAATCTTTAATGGGAGCGAGACGAGATCCTGTGAACTCAACGCCAAGGTCATACTGCTCATTCCAAAAAATGAGCGAGGCCCGGCTATAATAGGCAAGGAAAAACGAAATGATAATTATGAAAAAATCACCGGTTCGCTCAAGCCGGGCAATCGTGCGCCAATTCTCTTTTAACATGCCTTATCCGTTTGTCTCGCTCTAGTCTCTCTAGCAATAAACTTATAACAAGATTTTGCTCGTTTGTCGTTTCCTTGGCTCTTTTATAGGCACCCACCTCTAAAGAGCCCGGCAAAACGCCCATAACCACCTAATATAACGCATAAATTAACTTACGACGTCTCGCTCTCCGTCGTCATCATAAATGGAGTACGTTGTCTTACAGAAGAAAACGAAAACGTATATGAACTTTTTATTTTTGGCTTACCCTGTATGAACCCAGAGACCGACCATCCAGAAATATCCATCTTCTTTCACGATAAGCACATCGGGCTCCTCTTTTCTGAGCTTTTAAGAGGCATGGGATACAGCACTACTCTTGTTAGAAATATCTCTGAAGTAAATGCAGAAACAAAAATTATCACCGAACCGATTTATTACCCCGAGATCGGCCAGACTCAAAAAGGAAGATGCCTCCTCATTGGCTCAGCAGAGTCGTTAAAAGGACTAGATACTCTCTCCATCTCACAACCGCTGACAGAATCAAAGATTAACTCTGCCCTCAAGGAGTTTTTAAGCCCCTCTCAAGATCTTCATTAGTCCCCCCACCCTTTGCAGCTTTTTGACCGCTGCGAGTTAAATCTGGTAAACCATAGTGCATGAAAGTTCTTCTCCAAAGAGTAAATCATGCCCGCGTCACGGTGGACTCCCAGATAACTGGAGAGATCGGGCAGGGTCTGCTCTTGCTAACAGGAATTGGAAAAGACGATACGATTGAGAATCTTAAAGAGATGGTGCGTAAGGTCGTTCATCTAAGAATTTTCCCTGACAACGAAGGAAGATTTCATCACTCCCTTATTGATATCAAAGGAGGAGCCCTTCTTGTTCCGCAATTTACGCTTTACGGCGACACCAGTAAGGGCCGTCGCCCTGAGTTTTTTAACGCCATGGCACCGGATAAAGCATCTCCACTTTTTGATCAGTTTACAGATCTTGTTAAGGAGGCCGGCGTGCTAGAAGTTCACACCGGAGTTTTTGGAGCCGACATGAAAGTGTCTCTTGAAAATGATGGGCCAGTAACGCTCATGCTTGAGTACTAATTGGGATCACAGGCTTTTTTGACCCAATGTTCCTCTTAAGTGCTGATTGCGCATAATATGAGAGTACGTCCGGAGCGAACTATGAACTTGCGTCTCTTAACATCTCTATCACTCTTTCTTGTCGGTATGACATGTGTGTCGGCTAAAGCTCAGCACACCTTCGAGATTGATTCACTTCCACAGGTTTCAAAAATCCAATTTCCTTTTAAGCAAAGTAAAACCCTTAAAATATACGACCTTTATTGCGTCCAAGATCACGCTGGGATTAACTTTCTTCTTGAGTTTGAGAATAGAGAGGGAGAAGCTCAATTTACCGACATCGAATTTACTGAATTTAAAGCAACCTTCAAAGCTTTTTCAACGAAGCTTAGGAGAAGAAAAAAGAAGCTTGAAGCAAGCTCCCCGTTTGACAAGAAGCTCAGACGACTTAACCGAAAAATAAAAAGTGCTCGAAAAGTACGAAAGCAATTTAAGCAGTGCGCTCAGGGACAGCTCACCTCACCTCCAGACTACTTTCTCCCCGAGTACGATCCTTCACTCTTTGCCACCGCTGAAGAGAATCCTGATTATCTTTATGCCTGCAACATTTTAAGCGCCGGGGCGTCCAAATCTCATCAGAGACTTGTTCATGGAACGCTTTGTGAGCAGGACAACATTCCAGTAGTGAGAATACGGACAACCTTTGAGGATGGTTCAAGGAAATATTGTACCGCGACCTTCATTGGCCGAAATGTATTACTCTCTGCAGCTCACTGTCTCAAAAGCGACGCTGGAGAGGCCCGCACCTTTGAAGCTGAGCTTGCTAAAGGGTATGTTTCACTTGGTGGGTTTGTCATACCTGATGACTTCGACCCGGAAGTCATTGATGAAACAAATGATATCGCCCTGCTCTTCTTCCGCAAAGCTCAGGACTATCCATATCTGAACATCACGACAGAAGCCCAACCGATAGTTGGAGAAACAGCTATCATAGCAGGCTTTGGAAAAGAAGAATACGAACGTGCCGTACTGTCGCTTAAAGCTGGCGAGGCTGCGATCTATCGTGCTACAGATAGTGGCATATACACTTTCTTTACCGGAGCTGGAAGTAACACTTGTCGGGGAGACTCTGGGGGACCACTCCTCATCGAGCGAGAAGGCTCTTGGGTTATTGCAGGTGTAACTTCTAACAGCACCAATAGCCTTTGCGGAATTGGTGATACGAGTTCCTTTGCATACCTTGGAAGTAAGAAAATAAAAGCGTTTCTAAAAAAACACTTGCCGTAAATGATCAAAAACATCATTTCCTTTCTCGAAGTCCGATTTAGAATCTTATTGGTACTCGCATTCATACTTGCCCTGATTATTCACCTCTTCCCAAATTTCCTTTATGCTGATCTCGCCGCACACTTTTTGCCCTACTACGCTCTGAGTTTATTCATTGCCCTACCGGTCTTTCTACTCGCTCAAAACAAGCTTTCACTCGCCCTCTGGGCAATCACCTTTACTCTCTATACATATCCAATAGGTGTTTACCTCCCAACAGCTTCACTCTTCCCTGAAGCTCCTAGTACGACATCGCCTAAGACAACGCTTAAGGTCTTTATGTCTAATGTCTATACTAGCAACACATCGTACAATGAATTTAAAAAGACACTCCTAACTCATGATCCAAAAATTGCGATTCTCCTTGAAATAAGCTCAGAGTGGACAGCTGCCCTAAAAGAGCTTGAGCCGCGATATCGCTATATTCGCTATTACCCACGTTCAGATAACTTTGGCATAGGCATACTGAGCAAGTACGAGCTTCTTTCTGAAAACGAGATTCCTGAAACAAGCACCGAGCTCCCTTACATTGACGCCACCGTCCGGATCGGCCTAGAAAAATTAAAGATTTATGGTATCCATCCAGTGCCTCCCGCTGGACAGGAATCTCTTGCGGCTAGAAACGCCCTCCTTAAGTATGTTACTCAAAAAGTTGCCGCCGAAGACCATTTAACTATAGTCGCGGGTGACTTTAATACCACGATGTGGACACGCTCCTACCGTGAGCTCATTTCAAAGGCAAGGCTTGTTGACCCACGTGAAGGGAGAGGATTTTATCCAACATGGCCAACAACTACTCCCTTTCCACTAATTCCTATTGATCACATCCTGACGAGTTCAGATTTTAAAACTCTTGAATTTCGTACAGTGCCCATAGAGGGATCAGATCATCTAGCAGTGCTCTCAGAGCTGGCCCTTATGCCTTACGCTGATCCATCCGCTCCTTAATACGGCTCTCATACCCTCTCTGGGTGGGCTCATAGAATTTCTGCCCCGCTAACTCATCGGGCAGGTATTGTTCATCTGCAACGTAGCCCTCATCAGTGTTATGGGGATATTGATATCCCTTGCCATAATCAAGCTGCTTCATAAGCTTTGTCGGTGCATTTCTGAGATGAAGAGGAACAGACACCTTAGGGTGCTCCTTAATTGATGCTAGCACTTCATGCATAGCGGTATAGCTCCGATTCGATTTAGGAGCAGTAGCAAGATACGTAATACACTGTGCAATCGGAATTCTACCTTCCGGCAGCCCAAGTCGATCATAAGCATCAGCCGTTGCTACCGCAAGCTGCAGCGCTCTCGGATCCGCATTACTAATATCCTCACTGGCAAAGATCATCATCCTACGAATGATAAACCTTGGGTCTTCCCCGCTATCAATCATTCGAAATCCCCAGTAGAGCGCAGCGTCCGGATCAGATCCTCTCATGCTCTTAATAAAGGCTGAGACCATATTGTAATGCTCTTCTCCGTCACGGTCATAGAATGCGCTTCGTGAATCTTTTAAAAAAGATTTAAGCATTTCATCTAAAACTTCGCTTATACCCGGATGGGTATCTCTAAAAGCTTCAAGGGCATTAAGCATTCTTCTCGCATCACCGCCGGCAAAAGCGACAAACGTTTTTGTGGCATCATCCGTTACGGTTACTTCAAGTGCCTGAGCAGCGCGAGTGAGAATACCTGTGAGATCTTGTTCAGCGAGACTCGTGAGAGGAACAACACGAACTCTTGAGAGAAGAGCCCCAGTTACATAAAAAGATGGATTCTCAGTTGTGGCTCCAATAAGAACAAAGGTACCATTCTCAATATGGGGTAAGAGCGCATCTTGTTGTGCTTTATTAAATCGGTGTATTTCATCAATAAAGAGAAGTGTCTGAAGGGGAGATTTTCTAGCCCGTGCAATAACTTCTCGCACATCTTTTACTCCACCAAGCACTGCTGAAAGCTGCTCAAAAGAACAATCAAAAGTCTTTCCGATTAACCGCGCAAGTGTTGTCTTACCAGTTCCTGGTGGCCCCCATAAGATAAGAGAGGGCGGACGTCCTTTGCCCAGCTTAAGGTGCTGAAGCAAACTCTCATCTAATTTATCAAGACCAGCATAAGCTTCCCATGTCTGTGGACGTAAGCGGTCGGCAAGTGGAGCATCACTGTCTCTCCCTCTATAAGGCGAGACTTCTTGAGATTCATTCTTAAAGAGTTCCAGATTATCAGGCTTCACAGCTTCCTCACGCGATGGCACCTAGTTAAAGTACCACTTCCCGCTTCAGACATCCAACAAATCTGCCACTTCTAAAGTCTCAAAGAGGCTCATTCCATTTTCCCAAAGCTTGAAAATACCGCCCCTGAGCTACGCTCTCTTAAGCGAAAAAGAGCCCGGCAAAGAGAAAACCTTTACGGAACTGATCGAGAGAGAAACTTTCATTTGGAGCATGGATATTGTCCTCCTCAAGCCCAAAGCCAACAAGCACAGGCTCTGCCTCAGCAGTAAGAGCTAAGTCAGCTACAATCGGTATCGAAGCACCTTCCCACAAACAAAGCACTGGCCCCTCATTCATATCTTCAAGCGCCTTGCGAGCCCTAAGTACCGTTGGTGAGCTAGCACTCACCGAGAGAGCTGCCCCTTCAGCTCTCTTATCACTCACCTCTAATGTAAGCCCGGCAGGAGTGTGTTCACGTAAGTGCTTTTCAATACAATCAAGGAGCTTTTTCCCATCCTGCCCAACAAGTGTTCGGCAGGTGATTCTGGCTATACTTTCTGATGGTATAATAGTTTTCGATCCCGGCCCCCCGTACCCAGAGTGTACCCCATTAATTTCAAGAGTCGGGCGGAGCCCACGGCGAATGGCAAATGGAAGCTCTCTCTCCCCACCGACCGGCAAGGTCCCTATTTTTTGTTTATAAACATCAGCTGGAATTTCGGCTTTGGTTGCCAGCTCTTTATCCTCATCACTTACTGGTACGATATCTTCATAAAAACCATCTACAGCGATACTTCCATCATCGTTATGGAGCGACGCGATGAGTTTACACATGCCAGCTGCTGGGTTAGGAGCCACTCCACCGTGTACTCCACTGTGAAGATCTTTACTCGGTCCAATAAGCTTTACGTTTACAGCCGCTACTCCCCGAAGCCCCAGAGTTAGGCAAAGAGTTTCAGGCGAGGGAGTTCCGGTATCACACACAAGAAGCGCATCGCTCGCTAGTTTCTCCTTCCATGAAGGTAGCGCTTCTGCGATCCCGATACTTTGAACCTCTTCTTCACCTTCAATAAAAATCTTTACAGTATAGTTGAGAGCATTCTCTCGGATGAGCGCTTCAAGAGCTTTTAGAACAAAAAAGACCTGCCCTTTATTATCCTGAGCACCACGGGCATAAAGCCTACCATCCCTGATTTCTGGCTCAAAAGGCGGACTCTCCCAGAGCTCTATCGGATCTACAGGCTGAACATCATAGTGGCCATAAAATGAGAGCGTTCCCTTACTCTCCTTTGGCACATATTCGCCAAAAACAACTGGCAAGGTCGTGGTTTCGAGCATCTCTGTACGGAATCCTATCTTCTCAAGATGAGCTCTGGTCCACTCAGCACATTGTAAGCAGTCCTCTCGCTGATCAGGATTGGCGGAGACACTTTGAAAGGCTAAAAACTCTTTTAATTCTTCAATATATCTCTCTTTTTCGCTCTCATAGATCCTTTTCAGATCTTCTAGTTCCATAAATCTCTCCGTCTTGCGCTATTGCCGACCATCTCGTAAAAATAAAGATCGTAACATCTATACTATAAGCGGAGAGCTACCACGATGAAAACATCACGTTTTTTCACACTTTTTATAACAATACTCGCAGTACTGACACTCGCTGCCTGCTCGTCCAGCTCAACTGGTGGACCCGAAGGAGAAGATGGCATGGGCGGTTACGGAGACGGGTTATCTGAGTCAGATCTCAACGCCCAGCGCGAAGCAAGATATGGCAGCGGAGCAATACCTTTTGCTGAAGGTGAAGGAGTTTTTAGAGATATCCCTTTTAACTACGACTCAGCCACACTCTCAGATACCGCGAGACAAAACGCCGAGTACAATATCGAGATTCTCAAAGCCAACCCTGAAGTGAGCGTTCAACTTGAAGGCCACTGCGATGAGCGCGGCACAGCAGAGTACAATATGGCACTTGGGAATAGACGGGCTCAATCAGTGTACGAGCTTCTCGCCTCTCACGGCGTTCCAAGAGAACGTATTGAGACTATAAGCTACGGCAGTGAAGTTCCACTCGATCCTGCGCACAATGAATCAGCGTACGCAAAAAACAGACGGGTACACTTCTCAGCTTTTAGAGAGGTGCCACGCTAGGCTACCTCTTCATCTTGGTCACAGGTTCCCTAAGAACCTGTGACTACGATCCTCCCTTGTCCACCGCGGACGTCTTTCTTCCCATCCTCAGCACACTTTCTTCGTCCGTAAAAGCACTAAGACCGTCAAGGTCTACCCACCTTACATCGTGAGACTCATGGTTATGAATGAGCGGAGTGTCCCCTGCTACCTCAAAGAGGTATCGAACATCGTAGTGGAGATGCTCAGGCACCTCTCCTCGCTGCGGAATACGGTGGATATCAATATCGAAGATATCGCCAGTGCATAAGGTAGGCTCTCTTATGCCCGTCTCTTCTTCGGCCTCCTTACATGCCACACGTATAAGGTCTCGCTCACCATCAGCATGGCCACCTGGCTGCATCCAGCGATCCAGCTTGAAATGATGCAAGAGCACCACTTTGCTTCTATTCCTGTCGATTATCCAGGCTGAGGCCGTAAGATGCCCTTGAAGATTACTCCGTTCGTAGCAGTCAGGGCTCTTGGTGACAAAATCGGAGAGTGCCGCCACCGTGGCGCTCTCCTCTGCAAAGCGCTCAGAATATTCTTGAAGTTGCTCAAGAAGATGTTCTCTGGATGGCATAAGGCCCCGTTATCAGGAAAGGATGAGAGTTTGATTGAAAAATTCAACCGTGAGTATACTATAGGCCACTCTAATTGGCTACTTGAATGAAGACCTTATGACCAAGCTTATTGATGAACTTGAACTACCTGCCGGACTGCGAAAGCTAACGGACGAGGAGCTTGTACAGGTTTCTGAGGAACTTCGTGATGAGCTCATTGATGTGATGAGTGGTTGTAGTGGTCACTTTGCTTCAAGCCTTGGCGCTACGGAACTCACCGTAGCAACCCACGCCACTTTTAACACGCCGCACGATCGCATCATCTGGGATGTCGGTCACCAAGCATACGTACACAAGATGGTGACCGGTCGCCGTGATAAGCTTTCAACCATCAGACAACGAGGTGGAATCTCAGGATTCTTAAAACGTGAAGAATCTGAGTACGATACTTTTGGCGCAGGTCATGCTGGGACCAGCATCTCAGCAGCTGTTGGAATGGCTCAGGCCCTTAAAAGCACTCATCCAGAGAGATACGTCGTGCCCATTATTGGCGATGGCTCTTTAACCTCCGGAATGGTTTTTGAAGCACTCAACCACGCTGGGGACCTCGGGCTGGGTAACCTCATCGTTATCCTGAACGATAACGAGATGTCTATCTCTCCAAACGTTGGAGCACTTAGCTGGCTCTTTTCACGTACGGTAACTTCAAAGTCATCAAATACACTTAGAAGAAAATTTAAAGACCTTCACCAAAGAGGATACGTTCCCAATCTGGTGTATAAAGCTATCGACAGAGCCGAAGAAGCGGCACAGGGCTATTTCTCTCCAGCCTCTGTTCTCTTTGAAGCATTTGGATTTCGCTACTTGGGGCCTATTGATGGTCATAATATATCAGATCTTATGACAGCGCTCGGTCACGCCAAGGAGCAAGACGTGCCAGTCATCATTCACACCTACACCACCAAAGGCAAAGGGTACGACGCGGCTGAGGCCGATCCGCTCAAGTGGCATGCGGTGAAACCATTTAATAGAAGTAAGGCATCTTTTATCAGCGGAAGCTCCAAATCCGCTTCTGCTCCAAGCTATACTTCAGTCTTTTCAAAAACACTCATTGAACTCGCTTCAAAAGATTCTGACATCGTAGCAATAACCGCTGCTATGCCAACTGGCACCGGGCTTGATGCTTTCGAATCTGAACTACCGCAACAATTCATTGATGTTGGCATCTGCGAACAGCACGCAGTGACCTTTGCCGCAGGATTAGCTTGTGAAGGGAAAAAGCCAGTTTGCGCAATCTACTCAACCTTCCTGCAGCGAGCCTATGATCAGATCCTTCACGATGTGTGCATACAGAACTTGCCCGTCACCTTCGCCCTCGATAGGGCGGGAGCGGTAGGTCAGGACGGTGAAACACACCAAGGAGTATTCGATATAAGCTACCTGCGGTCTATTCCAAACATGTCCCTTCTTGTTCCAAAAGATGAAAATGAGTTGCGGCACGCACTTCATACGGCCCTTGAACATAACGGGCCAATTGCATTTCGATATCCGAGAGGTAACGGGGTTGGTGTACCTCTTGATAGTGAATATAAGTGCCTCCCCTATGGTAAAGCCGAGCAGGTCTCACAAGGTGAGGATATCCTCTTCCTCTGCGCCGGGCCAACCGTGTATACCGCGCAACAGGTCAGTAAAAATCTCTTTGAAAAATTTGGGCTTACCTCTTCAATAATTAACGCACGGTGGATTAAACCTCTGGACACTGAACTCCTCGGGCAAGAGCTTGAAAAGTATCAAACCCTCTGCACTCTCGAAGATCACGCACTCTGCGGTGGTTTCTCAAGTGCTGTCCTTGAGTTCATAAACGATAGTGGCATTAAGCTCGCTTCCCCACTTCAGCGCTTCGGAGTTCAAGACGAATTCTTGCCGCACGCTTCTCAAAAAGAGCAGCACGACATGCAGGGGTACAGTGCCGAGAAAATTACCGAAACGCTTGAGAAAGTGCTGGAACCAAGACGAATCGCCGCAGCGGTATAGCGATAAGCGCCTGTTTTTCCTGCGCTTTTCGGCATTGTAGCCGACAAAGAATATTACTGAAGCAGTTCCACTTGCGCAGCAGATAAGAGTACAGACAGTCATACACATGGGGATGTTAGAACAATGAACGAGAAGTCAGGGGTATTTTCACGCAATTTATTCAGTCTGCAGCTTCAGCTCAAAACAATGCTTGATGGCATTGGAGGTGAAGATGCAACTGAATTGCTTGATCTGTTAGGGCAGCTCAATGGCTCTGAGCGCAAGCTTGCGCTCAAAGTTCTTAACCGCACTCTCCGCAAAATTGTGGACGGGAAAGAACGGCTTGAAACGGAGAACGACATCCAAGAAAAAGCATTTGAAGAAGCGCTCTATAAAGATATCATGAATTCATTCTTTACCGCACAACCTATGGAAAAAGGTTCTGGATTTTCAGTGCTTGATGGCGGCAAAGAGCGGAAAAAGAAAAAGAAGAACTCAAAACGAATCATCGATTTCGAATCATTTAAGTCTCAAAAAAAATCACCTACGCTTACAGTACTTAATTAGTATTTCATCACCTCAAATCGCTCACCGCCCCCCACTCACTAGGCTATAAATCGTCATTGCGAGGAGCTGAGGCAATAGCCGAACGACGAAGCAATCTCCTTGATCCGGCTCTAAAATATGTGCTTTTGCAATAACATTGCTTCGTCGCTCAGCCTTCGGCTTCGGCTCCTCGCAATGACGTACGAGTCCTGATATACATTTCAAAATCAAAAATACGAGTTGTATGATACTCGAATCTGTAGATTCACTTATAGTTTTCTGTCACAATTACACCCCAAAGAGGTTGCAAAACTATAATGACTTCCCTTCCTGAAATAATAGCCCACCGTGGTGTTCGGCAAGAGCTCCCTGAGAATACAGTTGCCTCCATTGAAGGAGCGCTTTTGCTTGATCAGTTATCTGGAGTTGAGTTTGATGTAGAGCTCGCGGACTTTCCGTGTGTGCTTCATCAGGAAACGATGGTTCCCGATCCTTCATTTCAAAAATTAGTTCCAGCAACTCGTGACTTCACTGCAAGAGATTGGGTGTCAGACAAGAAGTTAAGTGATCTTCTAAAAGTAGATGCCGGAAGCTGGCTTGCTCCAGAATTCTCAGATGTGACTATCCCATCACTTGAGCAGGTACTGAGCTGTGATTGGAAAAACAAAACTCCATTTATGGAACTTAAAGATCCTCGCTATTGGACAGATCCTGACACCGACTTCCCTCAGAAAATTGTTCAATCAGTACTACCTCTCGTCCAAGGCTTTAAGGGCGAACTTCAGATCATATCCTTTAGCCAACACATCTTACGAGAAGCTCTCTATGCAATGCCTGCTCGCCCCCGCCTCTTTGCTCTCTGGTTTGAGTGGCAAGATAAGATGAATGACGCGATCGATGTGGCACTTGAGGTCAAAGCAACAGCTCTTAACATTGCAGACAAAATGCTTTTAGAGAACGAAGAATGGCTGAGTCTTGCTCATAAACATGGCCTCAAGTTGTATGTCTATCCAGTCTCCCCTGCCCTTGATGAGCCTGAGTGGAAAAATTGGACTGCGCAGAGTCGCGAGAAGACCTGGCGAAAGCTCCTTGCCCTAAACGTTGATGGAATCATCACAGACTTCCCTCGAGAACTCCTCTCATTTATTAAGTAATTCTTCAGTAAAAGCTCAGACGTATCATTATGCCTCCCAATAAGCTACTTAGAACAACTCTCTGTTTGAATCTAGAAAGCAATTCGAATATACTACATTTAAAGCCTACGAGCTTGGCTCCTATAGAACGTATACAGAGGATAACATGATCAAATCTCAACAAGAATTTGCTGGAACCGTAGAGCGATTAACCGAATTCGATTCGAGACTCAGAGAACAGGTTCGTGACTTAAAGGAGGCGGGAGCTAAACAATCAGAAATAGAGAGGATTACCAATCCTCAAGTTACCTTCTTTCTTGGCATGCATGAGGAAGCCGTAGCATATGCCTGCGACCACAGCATTGAGCTCTCAGACGCAGGCTTGCCTCCTGCCCCAGACCTATCACGCACTGATGCCATGGCATAAGTAGTCATATCCGAGATTACACACTTCACACGAGAGGAGCTTCTTGTTTTTCCACCTGTTCGTATGAGGACATAACCCTCTAGATAGTTACTTCCAGTGGTGTAATACTCTTGAGTGTGAAGAAAGAAATCCTACTCCTTATCACTTCCTCTCTCCTTTCAATTGCAATTGCTCTCTTTGCATTTTCATACTTCTATCCAAACCTCTTTGGTCGCCCAGTCGATATGGAGATCGTTCAGTTGGACAAGAAGCTGCCGCCATTTTATATGGGCGTGTTTCGTGCAAATGATATCCAATCCACAGACCCTATTCTTCAAGATCCTATTACCAATGTTCGAGGAAAGCCTTTCTTACCAGAAATAAACAAGCTCGGACCACACGACGTACTCGGCTTTCGAAATTCTGAAACTCCACGAATCACTGATGTCGTGACCATTGGCGATAGCCAGACGTACGGAATCAATGCCGTTCGTAGCGAGAACTGGCCCTCTCTTATTGAAGAACAGATCGCCCCCTTTAACGTTTATAACATGTCACTGGGCGGCTTTTCTGCACCACAATATCTGCAGTTAGCAGAATATGCGATGATCTTTAAACCACAGGTCTTAGTGCTTGCTCTTTACAGTGGAAACGATCCTCTTGAGGCGTTTCGATCGGTGTACAACATAGACTTCTGGAAACCACTTAGAAAGTATCCAGAACTTACCAGCAAAGATGCCCCCCCATCCCCGTTCCCTCCTCCAAAGGAGACGTGGTGGCCGGTAACTTTTCCAAACGGATCGAGCACGGTGCTCACCCCTGAGGTCAGACTCTCTTCACATTTACACAAGTATAAAGCGGTACGTGCCGGATATGAAATCACTCTCGAAATACTTGAAAAGATCTCACAGATGGCCAAAGTCACGGGGACCCCGGTTGTTCTAACTGTTATTCCAACTAAAGAATTAAGCTACTATCCAAAAGTTCTAGAGGGCAAAGTCACACCTCCTGAGACATACACTCAGCTCATAAAGGCCGAACTCCAATTTATTGAGCAGGTAAAAAATAAAGCCAGCATACTGGCCCCGATCACCTACGTTGATGTCACTCAGAGCTTGCAGCAAGCAGTGCTCACATCGGAAGGAATCTATCCTTCTGATAAAGATGGGCACCCTCTTCCCTCAGGATACAAAGTCATCGCAAACACACTTCTCCCCTACATCGAGAAACACCTGAAGAAAGTTGGTGATGGATTTTACCGGGTAACATTTCCCGGCTCAGCACAGGTCTGGCACTTTGTCGTTAAGGACGGGCGCAGGTGGTTCATCTCCTCCCCAGAACGACTCAAAGAGACGAACTATTCATCTCGTAAGCCGGTAGAGGTATCCTTTCGTCTTCTTGAGAGATTCCCACTCGCCGGAGTCGACGACACTCAATTGCCTGAAACCGCAGGACATTGACCCGCAGCTTTAGATATACGAGTATAGTGAGCATGCCTGATTATCATCGTACTATGATTAAAGATCTTCCACTCAAACATCTCCTTCTCTGCTTCACCGTTTTATCATCTTTCGGCTGCTCCCTCTTTGAGAGCGAACCTGAAGAACCCGTAGGCGAAGCTACTGAACTTACTCCAAGCACCGTAAAAAATGCGGAGACACCGGAAGAAATCCTCTTTGAGAGAGCAAAACTTTACTATCAGGGTGGCTCGTACTCTCTTGCGCTTGATTCCTTTTCTTCTCTCCGAGATGGATATCCCGGAGGAGCCTATACAGAGTTTGCAGAGATTAAGATTGCAGATTGTCACTTCCTAAGTAAGCAGTACGAGGAATCTTCAAAACACTATGAAGACATTATTAAGAACCGTCCGGCTTCTACCTCGACTCCGTATCTGCTCTTTCAGTTAGGGCGAAGCTATCAACTTTTAAATCAAGGAGTTGGTAGAGATAGAGATCCTTTGGAGAAAGCAATTACCTACTTTGACAGGCTCATCTCTGACTACCCGGATTCTGTCTACACCCAGCCAGCAAAGCACTACCGCAGTATAGTATTTAAAACTCTGGCAAAGCATGAACAAGAGGTGCTTGATTTTTATAAAGACAGAGGCGCAAAAGAAGCTTACGAAGCAAGAAAAAAAGAATTTGATAAAAACTGGAGCGAACATCTCGAATCAACCACTCCTGAAATCGTTACACCAAAACGTGAAGTGTTAAAAGGTGTACCGAGGGAAGCAATCGTTGAACGAGACGTAACGGTAACAAAGCAATCGCAACTACCAGAAGCTTCCCCGTCCGTAAAAGATATTGCGACTCCCGAAGACAAAGCTTCTGATACTCTAGAGAACAAGAACGCCGAGCTCTCTTCTTTCACTGCTCTAAAAGCTTCCCCTACTCCAAATTCTGATTCTTCAACTGCGAATCCCCCCGTAGTTGACGACGAGCAAGTTTCTGACCAAGCACGCAGTGATGAGCCACAAGTACCTGCAACCAAATATGAGATTCGTGACATCCGCTGTGATTCTCGAGAGGGCAAAAAAGTTATCATTCACCTTAACAGAACTTTTGAGGATGAGACCTTCCTCATACGAAACCAATTCCTCATCCCCAAAAACAACGCTGTTACTGTTGATTTCCCCTTTACCTTTGAGCGTGACATTACCGTTCATTGCTTTGACCGAAATGACCTCACCATTAGCTCTCGTGGCCATGTGAGCATCAAAACAGAGTCTCAGGCCTCCCTGCTCTCTGTAGATAACCCTCCTAGAATACTCATCTTTTTAGATCAATGAAGAGATTTTCTGGCTCAAGCGTCTAATACATCAGGGGCTAAATTCGTACACCGGGCAGTTTGCGTGTGCTGAAAGTAATTCGATCGAATGAAATCGTGTCACTTGCGTGAATTGATTTCATACATTTCAATAGTAAATATGGGTACTTCCTCAATTTCATACGATGAGTTTGCCGATAAAACGCTGGCGCTCGTTAACAAACAAAATGTAGCGAGAGCGACATCTATACTTAGAATAGCGTTCTGGACTCTCTCTGCTCTGCTTCTCTTACACGCGCTCTGGTTCGCCATTTCAAGTCTTATTGCTACCCCCGCTCAAATACTTGAAATCGAGAATAAGCTTGCAAGCTTAAATGCAACCGCCGGACAAAACAACGTGACCAATAAAAGCGTGTCTGACCGCGAGATTGCTCTATTAGAGAAAACCGAGATGTTCGGTGAGTTCGCAACCGCCCAACCTGAGCCTGAGCCTGAGGCAGCGCCCGAGAAGAAGAGTGAACTTCATCTTGAACTCATTGGTACGTTTGTAAGCCCAGGAACATCACAGGCGATAATTGAAGACCAGAAAAAGAAAACACAGGAGGTCTTTCAAGTCGGTGAAGAGATCTTCGATCAAGCAAAACTCACTAAAATCATGCCTAATAAGGTCGAGATCGAACATGGTGGCCAGAAAGAATTCCTTATCATCGACGAAAACTCCATTGATGGTGGTGAAGGCTCTTCTGACGCTTCCGCCGATGATGAATTTGTTATCGATGAAGGGGAGCTCAATGAAGCCCTCGACAACCTCCCTCTTCTTCTCACACAGGCCAGAGCTGTACCGTACTTTAAAAACGGTAAGGCCGTTGGGCTACGACTCTTTGCGATTAAAACGGGTAGCATGTATGAGAAAATCGGTTTAAAAAACGGAGATATACTCAAGTCCATCAACGACAATAGTCTTGCCGACATGAGTCAGGCAATGAAGCTCTTCGAGAAGCTCCGTGAAGAACGATCTCTATCAGTGGTTCTTGAGAGAAATAGGCAGGAAAAGCGGTTTAGTTACTCGATCAGGTAATAGTTATGAAGGCATTTTTAGGTTTTATTACATTTTTGTTCCTCACGCCGGGGATCCTCTTCGCTCAAGCTGACGAGGAGAGTGACACCGCTGAGATTAACGTTAAGAACGCTGACATCGCAGCGGTCGTCAGAATCTTTAGCCGAAAAACGAAGCGCAATTATATTCTGGACGAGCGCGTAAAAGGAAAAGTCTCTATCTACTTACCAGGGAAAATTCCTGCTAACGAATCGCAGCGCATCCTCGATGCCGTACTTCACCTAAAAGGATTTACCTCAGTACCGGTTGGAGAGAATCTCTGGAAAGTTGTTCCTGCAAAAGACGCTATTCAAACTACCATACCAACTGTCAGAAACAGTGAGGACACACTGGACCCAACAGCGGCTATGGTGACTCGGCTTTTTCAGCTCAAGTACGTTGGAGCTGACGCGGCGCAAGAACTCATACAACCACTTGTTTCTTCAAGCGGTCTCATAAACGCATATACTGGAACAAATTCACTTATACTTATTGATTCTGCTGATAACATTGAGCGACTCGTAGATATCATCGACTCTCTCGACGTCCCGGCAACAGATCAAGAGCTCATCATTATTCCGATCGAACACGCTGATGCAATAGACATCGCCGATAAGCTTACTGAAATACTCACCTCTCAGGAAGCTGACGAATCCCAGTCCACACTCGCTTCGCGGGCCGCAAACATACGAGCACGCCTGAGAGATCCCGGACAGCCTCCAACTGGTGGTGGTGCCGCTCCGGCGACATCTTCCGCTACCGTCCGTGCACAGTCCCGTGAACCTAAAATTATCGCTGACGAACGCACGAACTCAATTATCCTTGTAGCCGACGAAGACACTGCCGCAAGAATACGTGCCCTTATCTCTCAGCTCGATAGTGAAGTTGACCGATCTGGATTTCGTTTTTACGTATACCGATGTCAACACGTAAGTGCGGAAGAAGTAGCTGAAGTACTCTCTGCACTCGGTGGTGGTGGATCATCTGGCGGTATCAGCTCAACAAGTAGCTCTCAAAGCAGCAGGAGCGCCAGCCAGAGTAGTTCGCAGAGCAGACTTGCCTCACAGAGACGTACGCCAGGCCAATCACGCTCCAGCAGCAATTCAGCGAGTGCAACCTCGAGCACTATTAACTCAGCAGCCTTTGGTGATGAAGTCTCTATTACTGCCGACCCGAGCACAAACGCTCTTATCATCTACTCCGGCAAGACAGACTATCAAAAGATCGTTGAACTCCTCGAGCAGCTTGATGTGAAACGCAAGCAGGTACTCGTTGAAGCTATGCTTCTTGAGGTAACCATAGATGATTCAATAACTATGTCGACAGAATTTCTCGCCTCTGGCGGTGGTGCTGACGGTGGAGTATTTGCTCAGAGCGCATTCAGCAACAACCTTGCAACGCTCATTACTGATCCTACTCAGCTCTCAAACTTTACCGTTGCAGCGGCTACAGCTGGCTCGCTTACTATCGGTGGAGATGACAACGGTCTCACCATCCCAAGCCAGTCTATACTCCTGAATGCAGCTCAAAACAACAGTAACGTAAACGTACTGAGCGCTCCAAATATTCTTGCTACCGATAACGAGCCTGCCGAGATCGTAGTGGGAAGTAACGTTCCATTCATCTCTAGTACTTCTACAAGTGGTGACAACTTAAACAACACCTTTAACACTGTAGATCGACAGGACGTGGGTATCACCTTGAGACTCACGCCTCAGATCAGCTCAAACGACACGGTACGGCTTGATATCTTCACTGAAGTATCAAACGTAGTAGACAGCACAGCTGATTCAGAGCTCGGACCTACGACAACTATTCGTACAAGTGAAACAACCGCCATCACCAAAGACTCCCAGACAGTTGTTATCGGTGGTCTCATGTCTGATGAAGTTTCAGAGGTTGATACAGGCATTCCTTTCCTTAAGGATGTACCGCTTCTTGGTCACCTCTTTCGAAGTAGTATTGAGAGAGCAAACAGAACAAACCTTCTTATCTTTATCACTCCGAGAATTATTAAGGATCAATTTGATCACCGTGATAGCACCATTGAGCGCCGCGACAAGGTCCGCACTCAGATGGAACGTGATAAAGTCTATCCCGGCCGTGATGACGTTCTCTTCGATGAGGGAATAGATAGCGTTGCTCAGATGGAAGAGTTTGAAGGCGAAAAACCATCACAGATCACGGCCATACGCGCTTCTCGGATGAAGAGATCTGGCGAGCAATTCGATGCTCCACGTATCAAAGGAGATATCCCCACAGATGAGGATACCATTGAGCTCCGTATCAAGCCGAAGTTCCCAACCAGCTCTTCGCGAGGTGCCCGCTATAGTGGTGACCAGTTCATCGTGCTGGACGTCATACGAAGTGACTCTTCAATGAATGTTCCGTTCCTTCCATCAGGAAATCGCACCGGGAAAAAAGTCGTTATTAAACTCCCTTCAGGATCAGCTCCTGGAACAAGAGCGTTCTTTGAAGCGGGAGCGAATTACCGGTACGGGGATTCAACGACGCTTAAGGCGCTCGGTGCATTTAATGACATCTCTGAGGTACAGGAACTCTTTCCGGATGTAGCTAGCCCATATACCCCCTCACCTCATGAAATCATGAACCTTGGCCGGGGCCCCTGGAAAAAGGGAGCATAAGCCAACATGGAGACAGGGACTGAGAAGGAACAAGAGCAAACCGAAATCACAAGTGAAGAATTTCTCGTAGAAGTGGAAGAACACTATCTTCCTCCGGATGAGATCGACCAGAATCTTGAAAAACTCGCCGAAGATCTTGGTCTGGAGTACCGAGCACGTCTCGATCCTCCAGAGCCTCCCATTGACCTGCGGATCGGCGACTTTGACCGAATCGCTGGAAGCTGGGGACGTCAAACGTATTCTATTCCGATTGGCGGAGATGAACATAAAGTCATCGTAGCTACCTCCGTTCCCACAAATATCGAAGCACTCTCCCAGCTAGAACTCTGCTATGGGCGACCACTCGAAATTATCGTTACAGAGCCAGAGGAGATCACTCAGGCTATTAACGCTATGAGAACTCGTCTCATGAGCACCAGAACAAGCTCTCTTGAAAACAAAGAGGACGAGGGCACCGACTTTGAAAGTCAGCTTAAAATTGACGTTACTGACGCTGATGACGACGATGCGCCGATTATGCGCTATGTGAACGCGATCATCTTTAAGGCAAACAATGAACGTGCTTCAGATGTACACATAGAGCCTTTTGAAAACCAACTCAAGGTAAGATTCCGAATTGACGGCGTGCTGTATGATATTGACTCTCAGGATAAATCACACCACGCAGCTATAACTTCACGCCTCAAAGTTATGGCCGGCTTAAACATCGCTGAAAAGCGTCTCCCACAAGATGGACGTATCGGCCTAAAAATCGCTGGAAAAGATGTCGACATAAGGGTCTCAACCGTGCCCACCCAATTTGGTGAGAGATCAGTGCTCAGACTACTCGATAAGTCGAATACCGTACTTGAGATTGACCAGATCGGTATTCGAGATCACAACCTTGTGCGACTTGAAAAATTAATTCGAAAGCCTAATGGAATTGTTCTTGTAACTGGACCTACTGGTTCAGGTAAAACAACGACACTCTACGCAGCGCTCAATAGAATTAACACTCCAGACTCTAATATCCTTACCGTTGAAGATCCTATCGAGTACCAGCTCGACGGAATTGGCCAAATGCAGGTAAACCCGATGATTGACTTCACATTTGCATCGGGGCTCAGAGCAATCCTGCGACAAGATCCTGATGTTGTCATGGTCGGTGAGATTCGTGATGCAGAAACTGCTGAGATCGCTATTCAAGCTTCTCTTACCGGTCACCTTGTGTTTTCAACACTGCATACCAATGATGCTCCGGGAGCTATTACTCGTCTTATCGATATGGGCATTGAGCCATTCCTCGTTTCTTCAAGCTTGCTCGCTGTGATGGGACAGAGACTTGTGCGCAGACTTTGTAAGCATTGCAAGGAACCCACCGAGCTAAGCGACGAAGAGTTATTTGAACTGGGAATTCACACACCTGAAACCTCGGGAAGAAGTGCATTTCGACCAGGCACCAGTGATTGTGAACACTGTCAGAATACACGCTTCTCAGGACGAACTGGTATTCACGAACTTCTAATTATCAATGACACCGTCCGAAGCCTTATCCTGCAACGTATGGACTCTACTACCATTCGAAACGCAGCTATTCGAGACGGATTTGAGACGCTAAGGATTGATGGCGCGCATAAAGTTTTAGCCGGTGTCACATCAGCAGAAGAAGTCATTCTTGCTACCCATGAAGAGGTACAGTAAGCCCCATGCCTGTTTATGACTATGTTGCTATAAACAAGAGCGGAAAACACACCAAAGGCTCCATTGATGCTGAGAGCATGCGCTCGGCCAAATCACGGCTACGCCAAAAAGGTCTCTTCCCCACCGAACTGAACGAAGCGAAGAAGAAACGAGCAATCTCTGCCAAGCAAGACGTCTTTAAAAACTTCTCTCAGCGAGAAAGAGTTAGTCACCAAGACCTCTGCGTTGCGACCAGACAACTGGCTACCCTTATTGGAGCAGGCCTGCCTTTGGTCAGCGCCCTGAATGGGCTCGTAGATCAAACCGACGCTCCTATGCTCAGACGAGTAATGGTTGATGTTCGAGAGAAGGTTGAGGAAGGAAGCCCACTTGCGAAAACACTCGGCGGATTTCCAAAAGTCTTCCCGCGTCTTTATATTAACCTTATTCGGGCTGGTGAGGCTTCAGGAACACTCGATCAGGTTCTTGAGAAGCTAGCCGATCACCTTGAGGCCCAGATGGCTCTCAGAAGAAAGGTTCGCTCTGCCCTTACTTACCCAGTTATTATGCTTTTTGTTTGTACCGCCGTAATCATCGGTCTCATCGTAGGAGTTATTCCTCGAATTGTAGAGATATTTATCAAGCAAGGAACCCCCCTGCCCCTACCAACAAAGATCATGATAGCTCTCTCTGATTTTATCATATCGTACTGGTGGCTCCTCCTTGGGGCACTCGTAGCGCTCGTTTTTAGCCTTAAGGCCTACTACCAGAAGAAAGAAGGCCGGGCGAATATCGACCGTCTCCTTTTTAAACTCCCTATCGTCGGTAGAGTCTACGTAAAGGTTGTGGCAGCGAGAGTTGCCGGAACTCTGGGCACACTCCTTACTAGTGGAGTAGATCTCCTACAAGCACTAGACATTACCCGAAATGTTATCGGCAATGTTCACGTTGTTAAATTACTAGAAGACACAAAAGAACGAGTACGCGAAGGGAAGAGTCTTGCTACCGAACTTTCTAGAGGTAGCATTCTTCCATCGATGCTCAGCCGTATGATAGCCGTGGGAGAACAGAGCGGTTCGGTCGATAAGATGCTTATGAAGGCAGCTCATGCCTATGAGAGCGAGGTCGAATCTTCGATAGAAACCATGACCTCACTACTTGAGCCGCTCATGCTTGTGGTCGTTGGAGGAATCGTCCTCGTAATCGTCATCTCTGTACTTCTACCGATGACCGAACTTATAAACGTCGTTGCTGCCTAAGCGCTGAACATTATTTGCGAGCCCGGGGGAGATTGCTTCGTCGTTCGGCTAACGCCTCAGCTCCTCGCAATGACTACAACCCGGCATCTTCTTATCGTGGCCTCAGAAACTGTCAAACTCTTCCGGGCCTCCTGCAGAGCCGTAGGTTTCTTCGCGCCCCATGACGCGTGAGTCGTGAATTGTTCTTGTAAAAGGGCCTGTGGCTCTTGGTGGAGTGAGTTCGATAGAGAACTTGAGGCTTCTTTGTCGGAAGCACAATCAGCTCATGGCTAAGGTGCGCCCGACTTACTCTTTAATCTTTTCTAAAGTTCCAATCTCTTTTTGAACTTGCGCAGATATAAGATCACCAAGACGGGCTTCAAGGAAGTTTTCGACCGTATCAACCATAACCTGTGTTTGGCGCTCTATCTCAAAGTTAATGGAGTCTCCTACTTTCTTATCGCTAAAAGTAGTCAGCCGTAGTGTTTCCGGTATGAGGTGTACTCGAAAGGTTCCATCATTCTTATTGGGCTCCACCACCGTTAAGCTCGCCCCGTTTAAGGCGATGTAGCCCTTGTGGTATATGTACTTCATCCAGCGAGTCGCTACTTGAAAGGTGATGACACAATTATTCTCTGGCGCTTCTACAGTAAGTATCGAAGCAATACCATCAACGTGGCCTGATAGAAGATGGCCACCAACTTCGACATCAGCCTTTGCTGAACGCTCAAAGTTCACGGCATCCCCAAGTTTCAATGCGCCTAGCGTTGTACAAGAGAGCGTTTCCTGCATAACATCAAAAGAGGCGGTATCCCCCTCTCTCTTTGCAGCAGTAAGACACACCCCATCAATCGCTACACTGGCACCGATCTCGAGAGAATCTAGGGCGTCAGTCGGAAAATCTAGGATCAAGGTCCGTAGCCCTTCTTTATCTACAAGATCAGAAACACGAGCAATTCCTGAAACGATACCTGTGAACATATACCTCTATCCCTATAGAAACGTTACGTCTTCTCGACTTCTGAGCGTAAAGTATGCTATACGAAGGTACTATGAATTCAGATAAAAAACCAATTGTCGGCATTATCATGGGCAGCACCTCTGACTGGGAAACGATGAAACCAGCCTCAGAGATACTTGATTCTTTTGGGATCGCACACGAATGTAAAGTCGTCTCTGCTCACCGCACACCTGATCTCATGCTCGAATACGCTAAAAATGCGAAAGACGCGGGGTTAGAAGTCATTATAGCGGGCGCTGGTGGAGCAGCTCACTTACCGGGCATGGTAGCATCTCATACTATACTGCCCGTACTCGGAGTGCCCGTACAAAGTAAGGCACTTAGTGGCCTTGATTCGCTCCTTTCAATCGTTCAGATGCCTGCTGGAGTACCTGTTGGAACACTTGCTATCGGCGCTGCCGGAGCTAAAAACGCAGCTTATCTGGCAACCTCAATTCTTGCCACAACACGACCTGATATCGCAAAGAAGCTTGAAGATTTTCGAAATTCACAACGTGACAAAGTTCTGAACTCTGAACTCAGATGACAACCCCTAATCAAAACATCCTAGGAGTACTGGGCGGCGGACAACTCGGAAAGATGTTCGCTCAGGCCGCAAATACATTAGGATTTCGTGTCTGCGTCTTTGCTCCAGAGCCAAGCTCTGTTGCCGCACACGCCGCAGAAGATCAGATCATGGCAAGCTATGACGATTCACTCTCACTTGAAAAATTTGCTCGAGAGGTGTCAGCCGTCACTTTTGAATTTGAGAACGTTCCGGCCTCCGTCTCTGACCATATCGCAGCACACACCGAACTTCGCCCTGGTGCATCCGTACTGGCAACGGCTCAGAATCGCTTGCGTGAGAAGACATTCTTTCAAGGTGCGGGAGTACCTGTTGCGCCGTTCGGTGCTGTGACCTTGGCATCAGATCTTACTACGGCAGAGGAGATAACTGGATTTCCGGCGATACTCAAAACTGCAGAATCTGGATACGATGGTAAAGGACAGATTGAGGTAACTACCACAGAAGAGCTTGATACCGCATGGAAAAAACTCGGCTCATGCGAATGCATACTTGAAAAGAAGATTTCACTTACGAAAGAAGTTTCTATTGTTATCGCCCGAAACGCGCGCGGTGAAACTGCCCTTCTCGGTCCGTTTGAAAATGAGCACAGAGATCACATTCTCTTCATCTCTACTTTCCCATGCTCATTGAGCGACACTGAACAAAAGCAGGTAAGAGACTATGCAACCACTATCGCCGACAGGCTAGAACTCCAAGGTGTGCTCTGCGTAGAGTTCTTTGTTGATAGCGAGGGCAGACTCCTTGCTAATGAAATGGCTCCAAGACCGCACAACTCAGGCCATATGAGTATTGAGTCTCATTCACAATCCCAGTTCGATCTGCAGGTGCGTGCCGTTGCCGATCTGCCCCTCTTCTCTCCTGAAATGAGAAAGCCAGCTGCAATGATAAATCTCTTGGGAGATCTGTGGAATGATGGAAAAACTCCCAATTTTGAGCACGTACTCAAAGCTTCAAATGCGTATCTCCATCTTTACGGGAAAGACGAAGCCAGAGCCGGGAGAAAGATGGGCCATATTACTGTACTTTCTGACACTTCTAGAAGCGCCAGAGAGGAAGTTTTAGGGCTTTTTGAAAGCCTCACACAGTAGTATGTTACTCTTATAATCCTTTAAGAGCTGATAACCTTTATATTTTTTAGAATACGACTTGTTATGAATATTCACGGTAGAAAAAGAGTCCAATATAGTATGACAGATAAAAGAAAAAGAAGAGCTCTCACCGAAAGAGCCTTTACTCTTGTTGAGATCATGGTCGTTATCGTAATCCTTGGCCTCCTTATGACATTTGTTATGGGTCGAGTGTTTGGTGCAGGTGATCAGGCCAAAGCAAAGATGACTAAGCTTAAGATGCAGTCTCTCAAGCAAAAAGTTAACGAGTTTAAACTCATGTATAATACCCTTCCGAACTCACTAGATGATCTTTCCGGTTGTACTGAAGTTACCGGACCGGGCTGTATTCCGCTTCTAGAAGCTGAACAGGGAAGTGATGTTCCTGATGCACTCCTTGATGCTTGGGGAGAACAGTTTCAGTACCAGAAGAAGGGCAATAACCGTTCCTATGCACTCACAAGCCTTGGAGCTGACGGGGCTGTAGGTGGCGAAGGAGTAAACTACGACTTCTCTATTGACGGCCCATAAGTTTGATTTGCGTCTTTATGAGGCCCCTTTATGCCTGCAACCACAAGAGTTCGCCATACCAGAACTCATGACACCATCAGGGGGCACACCGATAAGGCGCGCGGATTTACGCTCATTGAGCTTATCCTTGTCATTGCTATTATCGGAATTACCTTCAGCTTGGTTCTGACCAATCTCGGTTCTTCTGCTTTCTGGCGTCAGGATGCAGCTATTCGTAAGCTTAATGAGCTTATTCGTTTTCTCCATCATCAGGCCATATCAGACCACCGGTACTATCGGTTAGAATTTAACCTTGAAGAGCAAACATATCGCGCTGGAGCAATGGAGTCTGATATTATGACTCGAAACGATCTCACTGCTCTTGTGGCGGCTGATGTCGATGACATTACCCTTGAGCTCAACGCCAAACTTCACCCATCCCTTGGCGAAACGTACATGATGATTCCTCCTCCTGATTACCCCTCTCTTTTCGACCCGGTCCCATTCCCTGAAGGCGCCGGGGTCACTTGGATACGTACCATGAGAGGTGACCATGTAGCACTTGATGGTGGCACTGCTTACATCCAGTTTTCACCCCAAGGATTCTCTGAATTTGCGGTCGTTCAACTGACCATGGCAAACGGAGCTCCTTTCACTATTGTAGTAAATCCCTTCACAGGACTTACACAAACGTACAATGAACATCGGGAATTTGAGTGGACCTATGGCAAAAATAGAAATTCCTAAATTTAACGAACAGGGATTTACCCTGATCGAGGTTATGGTCTCGCTAATGTTACTTGCCGCTTCACTTGTGATTCTGCTCGGCCTACAGTCCTCAGTAGCTGAAAGGAGCATCTATGATGATAACCGTAAATACGCAATGTATGTGGCAAAACAAATTCTTTCTGCTATTGAGGTTATTGAGGCTACCTCTGACGATCCAATCCCTGACCAAGATACTGAAAAAGATCCCTTCGAGCTTATTGAAGACATCCTCGGCGCTCCTCTCCCCCCTATTCCGGGGTCGGAAGTGCCCAGAATTCCGCTAACGGCTCATTTAAATATTTCACCATGGGGCTCTGAGCAGTACGGTCAGGATCTCATGAAAAAAATCGATCTTAGAGTCTATTGGAGCGAAGATCCGCGTGATGAATTCCACACGATCTTCTTCGTTCCGTTTTCATAGGAACCCATGAAACAAAGAGGACCAAACTCTCTCAGCTTTCAAAATCACCACCTATGTCACGAACAGGGATTTACTCTTATTGAGCTTCTGGTCTCAATAACGATCCTTGCCGTTATTTTGACAGTTACCTACTCCTCATTTACCGGGATACTCCGGATGAAAAAAACGCTCGAGGAACGACGCGAAACGAGGCAAGAAGCAAATGCTGTACTGAGGCGGCTCATGAGCGAGCTCCAGCAGGCCACCGACGCTTCTCGGCTCCTACCCGGCCCAGGATCAACCTCAAACACCAATTCGTACGATCTTGACTTTCGAAGTGTTAATGAGACCTCAGGCGGGGGCAAAAGAAAGGATTCTATCACTTTTATGGCTGCTGATGCGGGTCAATTTATGCCAGATGGGCATCATAATGCGGGGATAGTTCAGATCTCTTACCGACTAGTAGAGACACCTGATGAGTACCGAATTGATAGCGATACTCCCACGTGGACACTCGTGAGAGAAGAGATCCCAGATATCACACCTTTCGATCAGGCTTATGAGAGAGCGGTGCGATTTCCTCTGAACTACCGGGTTACAAGGTTTAGATTTGACTACTACACGTACGAATCACAGAGCTGGCAAGGAGAATGGGCAGACCCTCCAGGAAGACTCCCAAACTTGGTCCGACTAACCATTGGATTTCTCTCGGCTTCTGGGCGAGAAGAACTCTTTACAACCTCCGTTGCGCTCGCCTCAGGGTAGCGCAACGATGGCAAAAGCAACGGTAGCGCATTAGGCGACTCCTTAGTAAACTGACGGCATATGCAACGGATTTTGTCATTACAACTCACAGACGACTCCCTGTCGGCGCTTCTCGCTGGAGTTGGCGATGGTCAATTAAACATCATTTCAGAAGCATCTCAGGCTATCGATCCTGACAAACTTGCCGTAATCAGAGAGTTCTACAGCTTGAGTGGCAGCCCCTCCTCCATCAATTCGAACGAGGACGAAGAACAGGGCGATGAGGCAGCAGATAGTGAGATGGCTGAGATTTCAGATGCATTTTCATGGCTCTCTGCTCAAATGAAAGAGTGCCTGTCACAGATTGAAGGCGGCTGGGATCGCTCAATACTCGTAGTCCCTGCAAACCACACTCTGACGCTCAACCTCGAGCTCCCCTTTTCGCACCCACGTCAGATTGAGCGTATTATTGAGCTAGAGGTCCAAGACCGCGTGCCATTCTCTACAGAGAATTTCTTTATACACTCAAAAGCCCTGACGCCTCTTGAAAACGGATCATTTGATATCCATGTAACACTCATTCCCAAACTCTACGTTGAAAAACTCATGGCGGTTTGTAAAGAAGTGGACTTAGACCCACCTATCATTACGACCCATGATCAGATCCCTGTCGGAGTATTCGAACTCTTTCCCGAACTCACCGAGAAAAATACGACTGTTATCATTGATGCTGATGATTGCCTTTACACATCAAGCTATCTCGCTGACTCAGTGAGAAGTAGTAGCCTCATCCCCCTACCCCCTCAAAACGGTACGGGAAAATCAGTACAAGAGCGAAAAGCAGTAGCACTACGAAATCATCAGCGAGTCTTTCTCTCTCTTGAAAAGAGGTATAAAGATTCTTTCTCCTCAATTGTTGTTTTCAGCGACGATCTGCAGTTTTCAAATATGGCTGCAGAGATCTTTAAACAGTCCGTAAAGCAGTATCCTCTAGCTGACATTCAGCCTTTAAAGGAAAAATCTTTTAGTACAGCCCTCTCACTCTTGCTCGCTGCATCCACCGCGAAGGGAAAGCTACTGTGCAACTTACGTGCTGGGCGTTATGCGTATCGTCCTCAGATAAAAGAGCTTATACAGGCATCGAAGAAACTTATTGTGCCCTTTGTCGCTCTGCTTATCTGTCTCTCTATCTCTCTAAGTGTCATTTATGGCGTAAGGTCATATCGCATATCGGCTCTTTCTGAAACGCTAAGTGAACAGGCAGCTAAAGTACTTCCGAGCGTAAGTATCCCTCCGGGCTCTGAGATAAGCACGCTGCGCGCACGGTATGGTCAACTCAATCGCCAACTCAACGAAAGTAGCGCTGCGCTCCGAATCTCACCTCTTCAAACTGTCGTCGAACTGGCTCAGATCTTTCGATCCGATAAGTCTGTTGAGATTCGAAGGCTTCGTATTTACGGCGATAAGATTGATGTCGAAGGCGAAGCTCCCGACTATGAGTCTGTTGATAAGATGAAAAGTAAACTCAAGCGCAAAAGAGACTACTTCTGCCGCGTAAACAAGGACGAGACCACGCCAGGACCTGGGAATTCGAAACGTTTTAAATTTCAAATAAGCCTGTGTAGCAAATGATGGATACGCTTAAAACTTACATCGACAAGGGCATGACTTGGTTTTATGAACTCTCTCAACGAGAGAAATTCTTTGTCATACTCGCCGCCTCTATCCTTATCTTTATGGGGATATACACCGTAGCAGAAGATATCGTCACCAAGTTCGATGATCAGGCTAAGAAACTCGCTGCAGTTGAAGAGAGTATTAAAGATATCTCTCCCCTTATTGCAGGCTACGAAAAGCTTCGAAATCAACAAGTAGCAATTGAAGAGCGTTTTAAAGGCGCAAAACCCAACTTTGCTGTGCGCTCCTACCTTGAGACACTTCTTAAGGAGAAGGCCGATATCACGAGTAGAGTCAGCATTAATACCGGAACCCCAGATGATTTTGGTGATTCACTCAAGCGAACACTTGTAAAACTTCGCTTTTCAGCAGATGAACCCAAACAGCTCACAAACTTCCTCAAAGCTCTACAAAACGGCTCACACCCTCTACTACTGAGCGAAATTAACATCAACAAGCTGGGACGGCGACTAGACGTTTCTGCTGAAGTACAAAGCATCACACCACGTGCCTCAGATGATTCGTAGCAAAATCGTACTGATTCCTCTTATTATTCTTCTTTTTATAACGATCATTCTCTATCTAAACCTCTCATCGATCTCAAACCTTGCGGTTGGTCACCTTCAGAGGGAACTTAGAAAATCCGGCATTTACACAACTCTACAGGAGCCAAGACTGCGCTTTGTCGGACTCTCTACTCCGGATGTACTCCTTCACATACAGGGAAGCCTTTTATCATTTCCACTAAAAGATCTTGATATCGACCTCAGCCCGGCTCAAGCGCTCACCGGAACGCTCGACGCTCGAGCACAGGCCTCTCTCTACAACGGGCAGATACACCTTCACGGCAAGAGAATCGGAGAGGTCGTGCAGGCTGAGCTGGATTTCCAAGGCGTCAATATCTCTGAAAATCCGCAAATTGCTGGCTTTGGTATTACATCTGGTAACCTGAGCGGAAATATCACCGATTTTAGCCTGCACGGCAAAGAGATCTTGGGAGAGGCTCATATCAACATTGAGAAGCTTGAAAAACCTGACCAGACAAAACTTGCCGCACTCCTGACAGGGCTTCCCTTTGACATCACACTTCCGGCTTTTCTTAAAGGGAATATCTCTCTTGAGCTCAAGGCGGCTGCGAACACCCTCTATATAAAGAATTTTGTCTTTAAGAGCTCGCTGGGCGATATCCAGCTAGAAGGGACAGCCGGCACGCAGGGCGCTCATGCACTAAAGCTTAAGGGAGCTGTAAGATTGTCAGAAAGCGGAGCAGAGGAGCTTGGGGACTACCTCCCGCTTCTCTCTCTTGGGAAATTAAAGAAGACTGACACCTCATTTAAGTTCACTACGACTGGTAACCTTACCTATGCCAGAAGCACCTTTACTACCTCCTCCCCTTCTCTTCGCTAAGACACCTTACGTACTTGCCCACAGCGCCATATTTTGCAACTCTTAAGGTATGGGAATGATTATCGCCACCGCCATCAGCATCGCCATCAGCACCGCTGTCATTGTCGGCACATATCGGATCTTAACACAAAAAGCCTCTGCTTCTTTTGGTGTCGAAAAGGCGCAGATTTCTGAAGAGATCGCTGTTGTGACTAAAGAGCTAGACGATCTCCTTAAATACAAAGATAGTTTTTGCGCAAAAGGCCAGTACGAAACAGTATCGAAACAGCTCGCGAGTCTTAAATCCGATTTGGAGCAAGAGCGATCAGGGTTAAAACAGATCGAAGGTCGCCTCGATGAATCCCAGACTAACGTTGAGGACAAAGAAGCAAATCAACAAGAGCTTAAATCTTCTAAAGAAGAAGATGAGATTAAGCTCGAAGAGCTCTTGGCGAATTACGCTGACATCTCAAATGAGTCAATAGCGCTCGAGCAGAAGCTCGCCGAGTCAATGAAGAATCTTGATAGTATCATGGCTGAAGTCACCGCATCTGAAGAGCAAAAAGCCGCTATGGACTCACTGTCTCAGGCTCTAAGCTCTGCTGGTGAAAACCTGCGGAATCTCCTGACCGAGTATCAGAGTGTCAATGAACGGCTTACGATGCTAACTGAGCAGCACGAAGATCTGGAAGATGAGTACACTAAGCTGGTTGAGCAGCAGCTCGGCGAATAATTTATAATCCTCTGTCATTTTCAACACTTATATGCTTTGCGTGACTCCCTTATTCGCGGTATACTACGATGCTAACGCGCTAGCTGTGCTTAAGGGAAAAATACATGTCGACATCAGAAAACACCGATTCAAACGAAAACACATTTAAAACAAGAAAACTCACTGATTCACACTTTAACCAGATTAATGTACTCCGCTCACTTTCCTGCGATGATACCAGCACGCTTGAGCCCAGACAGTTTCAAATTGACGAGATATCAGAGAAGAGTGGCCTAAATGATGAAAAAGAAGTACAGAGATATCTTTTCATCCTTGAAGGGCAGAAGCTTGTATCACCTCATCCTGAAGGTGACTTCACCTCTAAGACTTGGAAGATTACACGTACTGGTCTCAAAGCACTTAAGACCATCAACAAGAGTGCTGTAAACGGCTAACCGAACATCTTCTTGCGTGCCCATTCCGTCTCCCGTTTGCTTCCAACGAGAAATGCACTACGTGTGTGAATGGAATCGGGCACGATATCAAGCACCGGTACCCCTGAAGTCCCATAAGCAAGACCTCCAGCTTCTTGCATGATAAAGGCAAGTGGGATGCACTCATAGAGGAGTCGCAACTTTCCCTGAGGACGGTTGGTATTTGCCGGATGAAGGAAGATCCCTCCCTTACGCAAGGTGCGATCAAAATCTGCTACTAGAGACCCAACATAACGACCGGAATACGGTGCCCCGGCCGGGTTCTGCTCAGACTTAAGTGCCGCGATAAGATCACAGGTAGGTGCATCCCATTTTGAAGTGTACCCCTCATTGACACTGTATATGCTACCACATTCAGGAATCGTGATGTTTTGTTCGGTAAGAATGAATTCACCTATATCAGGATCAAGGGTAAAACCGTGTACTCCATCACGGCAGCTATAGACAAAAGACGTCTTCGCTCCATAAACCGAATATCCTGCGGCAACAACCTCAGAGCCTTTCTGTAAAAAGTCCGATGCGCCCGCAACTTTACTTCCCTTTTTCTTCTGAAAAATCGTAAAGATCGTTCCAACTGGAATGTTGGTGCCGATGTTGCTGGAACCATCTAAGGGGTCAAATGCAACGATATACCTAGCACCTGAATCAGTAGCGTCCGTCTCAATCGCACCATCACGTTCTTCAGATACAATTGAGCCAAAATGTCCGGAGGTGCTCAGGAGCTCAACAAGAACACGATCTGCCTGATCATCAAGCTTATACGTCTGCTCCCCCTGCACATTCGTATCACCAGTATACCCATCAAGCCCCTTAAAGCCTGCAGTGGTAACAAGGTGACTGATTACCTTAACTCCAAGAGCTATGGAATGCAGAAGATCAGAGAGCTCACCTGTGGTGTTCGGGTATTTCTTTTCTTGTTGATAGATGAAACGAGAGAGAGTTTGAAGTGCTTTCATAACAAAATCATACTTGATCAAAGAGTATCTTCATAGTCGTAAGAGCGCCCCTCTTCGTCCTCACCGAACTCTTCCTCCTCATCTTCATCCTTCTCCTCCTCTTTCTCTTAATCTTGCACCTACTCCTACTCTTACATGATATCCGGCGGGCTGGGGCTGGGATAAACGTGGTCCCAGCCTGCATTCTCCGCCCCAACCTCAGCTCCACTGAGATTTTGGTGCAAGTGCAAGAGAAAGAGGAAGATTAAGAGGAAGAGGAGGAGGAAGAGAAAAAATAATCGCGATACACAACTAATCCCCAGTATGAAGTCTGCGCTGAGTTGAGACTGTTGCCGGAACAAGCGGGAATTCAACAATAAACTTAGCTCCACGCGGTTCATTATCATAAACCCTAATATCTCCCTGATGATCCGCTACGAGACTAGAAACAATAGCGAGCCCCAGCCCTGTACCACCTGCGGTATTCGTAAAATAGGGCTGAAAGATCCTATTTTTATCAGCATCTGGCACTCCCGGCCCGTTGTCAGATATCTCTATAAAAAATCTCTTAAGCTTCTTTTCATACCGAGTGCGAACCACCACTCGTGCATCACTCTGTTCTGCACGGGTCGCATTCCTATCCCTTCCGCGAAGAGCTGCAATTGCGTTATCAACGATATTAACTAGGATTCTGCGTATCTGCTCACGGTCTAGCATCGCTTCAGGAAGCTTCTCATCAGAGATAAATTGAATAACGATATCAGGACACTCCTCCGCATAAACCGCTAACACATCTGATATGAGTGTATTCACATCAAGTGATTCCAACTCAATATCTGGCATTCTCGCAAATTTGGAAAATTCATCTGCGAGGCGTTTTATAGAATCAGTATGCTCAACGATGGTTTCGGTTGTTTCATGAATCAACTCAGCTGATACCGTTCCCGCCTCGGCGTTCTTCCCCAAGCGTTGAGCAGCGAGACGAATTGGCGTGAGTGGGTTTTTAATCTCATGAGCAATCCTTCTTGCTGCCTCTCGCCAAGCCGCCATCTTCTGGCCCTGTGAAAGTTCCGTGATATCATCAAAGAGCAGAATGGTTCCACTCTGATTTCCAGAAGGATCTTCAAGGATACCCATGGTACACAACACCGTACGCTCCTGACCACGCGAGACAATATGAATTTCAGCTTCGCGATTCTGATCCTCTCGAGCCTCGCCCTGACTACTCCCTTCAAGGAGTGGCTCAATCTGCTGATACGTGTCCTCATCTAAAAGCTCTACTAGGCGCTTTCCCTGCACTTCATCCTCAGATGAAAACTCAAAGAGCATAAGAGCTGCCTTGTTACTTGAAGTTACCTTTCCCCTCTTATCTAGACCAAATACTCCTACAGCAAGGTTTCCAAGCACAGTCTCAATATACATTCGCCGCCGCTCTGCCTGAGCACGAGAGTGAGAGAGATCTCTAGTCATTCGGTTAAACGATCCGGTGAGATACCCCAATTCGTCATCACCCGCCTGACGTAACGTCACGTTATAGTTTCCTCTTGCAACCTCACGAGTCCCCTCAGCGAGGCTCTGTATCGGACCAGTTATTTCTCTCGCGATATAAAACCCGAACCAGATGGCAGCAAACATGATAAGTCCGGTAAACATATAAAGAGTAAGGATATAAACGGACTTAAGCGGATTTCGAAATCGTTTTAACTGTTCATACTCGGTATACGACTGGCTTACGGATTGGAGTGCAAATGCTATTTCAGGCCTTACTCGGTAAGTCCCAATGAGCACCAGAGATTTTCCGGAAAGAGCAATCGGCATGTACACGCGGACAAATTGGCTGACCTCTGTTTCAACAAATTTTGAGCTAGATTTTCCACTAAGTGCCTGATCAAAAATGAGCTGACTGGGCTCTGGCACACTAAAATGTTCAATCTGGGCAGCTGCATTCTTCGCTTCGACGTAGAGTTCTTTATCACGAGTATAGAGTTGCAGAGCGTACAACCCTTCTGAGGTTCTCCGCGCCTGAAGATACTCTCTAAGTTGTTCAAGAACCTCAAAGTCAAGCTGACCTGATTGCACATCAATCGCAATCTTCTTTACCTTCTTCTCAACTTCCTCTTCAAGATCGTCGTAATAGATTCGTGCTACCTCAAGGGCGCTGCTTACGGATTGTCCAGCAGGAGAGCTAAACCAGCCCTCCATCGCACGACTCAAGAGACCACTTGCCACAAAGACCAGCACCACAGAAGGAATAAGAGTTAATCCAACAAATGCGAGCACGAGCCGCATCCGTAACTTCGATCCGAGAATCCCCTTTCTTCTATCAAAAATGAGTTTTGCGACATTTCTTCCCACTAAAAAAATGAGAATGCACAGAATCGCGACATTGAGGTTAATGAGTGCAAAGACAGCGACATTACTTTCGAGGTACGCTTCTTCATTGAGAGGCCTCTGCCAATATACAAGGAGAGAGAAAAGCACCGCTCCAATAAGGAGCACCGCAATACGAGAAGCTAACCCGGCCCTTTTCCACCTGACAGTATATTTTGCGCGGCGAGATACCATAGTTTTTAATCTTTCTGCTCAGCGCTCTTATTCAAATCAAAGTCAAACCATCCGGTATCGTCCCCGCCAAGATCGATGATTCCTAGAGTGAACAGATAAGAAAGTTGAGCAAGCGTTTCGCTGTACTCCCCCTTACAGCTTGAAACCACCCTGACTGAGAGATCCGTCTTTTCATATTCGTCTCTCTGCAGCAGCTGGAGGGGGATGTCACGAGCAACTTTAAAGTACTCAAGAGCTCGGGTAAAGTTTTTAAAGCTATTGGTCACTGGGCCAGGAATATCACCGTGAAGGTCGGTAATAACCGTGTACTCCTTTCGAATAGGATCCATAAGTATCCTATGAACTTTTCGCCTTGTTCGCTTACAATCTCCGATCCAAGAATCGCTATCATCACACGTTCTCATTAAAAAACGTTGTTCAAATACAAACCCTGTTGAGATACACTCTTCCACCTGAGAATAGTCCCCGGCGTAGGTAATTAAAAGTGTATCATGAGGCTTATTTTGCCATGTGACGGTAAGCTGCTCGGGGCCCGGGGACATAAAAAAAATCAATGCAATAAAGAATGTCGGTATCATAGGAGATGAGATTGTTTCGGGGTGGTCAACTCTCGATCAAGGTGCTTGTAAGCTAACTCGGTGGCTTCTCGCCCTCTACGAGTTCGAGCAAGAAAACCGTTCTGTATAAGAAAAGGTTCATAGACATCTTCAAGGGTATCTTTCTCTTCACCAATGGCAGCCGCAATCGTTTCCACGCCAACAGGCCCACCTCGGAAGGTATCTATAATCGTTTCAAGGATTATGCGATCCATCCTATCGAGTCCGTTTCGATCGATATCCAGAAGCTCTAATGCCTTCACCGCAAGCGCCGTCGTAATTGAGTCAGAACCAGCATCTTCAGCATAATCTCGGACTCGTTTTAGAAGCCTGTTAGCAATACGTGGAGTGCCACGAGAACATCTTCCAAGTTCATAGGCCGCCTCTTCCTCAATACGAACTCCGAGTAAGGCAGCGGATCGCTTCACGATCTCTGACAGCTCGTGTGGGGCATAAAACATGAGTCGTAATACCATTCCGAATCTATCACGTAGAGGTGAAGTTAAAAGGCCTGTACGAGTCGTCGCTCCAACAAGGGTAAAAGGCTTAAGATCGATCTTCACTGACTTGGCGGCCGGCCCCTGTCCTATTAAAATATCGATCTGATAATCCTCCATTGCTGGGTAAAGAACTTCCTCAACAACTCTTGGGAGTCGATGAATCTCATCGATAAATAAAACATCTCTCGGCTGAAGTGATGTGAGAATCGCCGCAAGATCTCCCGGCTTCTCTATAATAGGACCCGAAGTTGCCTTAAATCCTACTCCTAGTTCTGATGATATAATTTTAGCCATTGAGGTCTTACCGAGCCCCGGTGGACCGTGAAGCAGTACATGATCAAGAGCCTCTGATCTTTTTTTCGTGGCGCGACATGCAAGTGAGAGAGAATCCTTGAGCTGCTCCTGACCGATATATTCAGAAAAGCCCCGGGGCCGGAGACTCACAGCCTGCGGTATATCATCTTCGGTTTCTCCAGAATCTCTCACTACGGATGAGATTCCCATCCACGTCTTTACATCCGCCTCATCGCTGCCCGGCAATATCGTCTTACTGTTGTTGTCCATCTCATCCACAGGCTCTACCTCTACACACAGTGTTTCATATCCTATCAGGTACTGTCACCACCCTACTAACCACCTGAATATAAAAAATATTATCCGACGATTTCCCCCCTAGGACACCAATCCATGTCTAGAGTCTAGAACTCACCCTAATCCTCATCTTCCACTTTCTGCTACACCTGCACCAGATCTCCTAACTTGAGATAACGGAACTACAGAAGAAAGATGGAGTAAAATGGATAAGAAAGCTCTGCTCTCTTTTAAACGTACCTCAAAGCCTCTTTAACGATCTCACCCACCGGTAAATTCGAGGTCCCTTCCTGCTGGAGCGCGCTCTGAACAGCCGCCCTAGCTTCAGCTTGAGGAAAGCCAAGAGCTTCTAAAGCCGCAACAGCATCTTCAGTATCACTGGAAGACTCAGCATCATAGCGGATGGTTTCTACTTTGAGCGGGGAGCTGTGACCGGCGGTAACGGCAAAGTCACTGACCTTATCCTTTAATTCTACTATGATTCGCTCAGCAGTCTTTTTACCAATCCCCTTTAGTCGCGTTAGCGCCGTAACGTCGGCCCCGCCGATTATCCTGAGGAGCGCCCGGCAATCAATCTGTGAAAGAATCTCTGTGCCGCTCTTAGCGCCAACCCCTTTAACCGCTACAAGCAGAAGAAATATCTGCTTCTCAAGAAAATCGCTAAACCCGTAAAGCCTAATACTATCTTCTTTAACATCGGTGTGAATGATAATTGAGGCACTTTCTCCTTCACTAAGGCCAGCAAGACAGCTAAGCGTGCAAATTACCTCATAGCCTACCCCCGACACATCGATAATAACGGAGTGGAGATGTTTCTCTAGAATTTGGCCCTTCAGGTGTGCGATCATACCGGTAGCTTATCCAAAGATAACGGGAAATGAAACCTTATTTGTTTTACGATTTGCCGGTGGATGAACTACTCATCCATCTCATAATTAGCAACAACTGACTGCACATCATCAAGATCTTCAAGCATATCCAGCAGCTTCAAGAGTGTTTCGCCGTCCTTGCCCTCAACCTGAACCGTATTAGTAGGAATATAGGTAAGCTCACCTTCAAAATTTTTCCCCAGACCTTCAAGCCCCTCACGTACAGTAGCAAAATCTTTAGGATCGGTAACAACAACAAAGATCTCATCCTCGTCTTTCACATCCTCCGCACCGGCTTCTATAGCGGCTTCAAAGAGCTCTTCTTCAGCAATATCACCATTGTTAAAAGTAAAAACGCCCTTCTCTTCAAACTGAAATGCCACAGAGCCATTCGCTCCGAGATTCCCCCCACACTTACTAAATGCATGGCGAATCTCAGAAACCGTCCTGTTCTTATTATCGGTCAGCGTCTTAATCATAACCGCTACCCCGGCAGGCCCGTAGCCCTCATAAAGGATCTCTTCGTAATCGGCACCGTCCGTATCCCCGGCTCCCTTACTAATAGCTCTTTCGATATTGTCGTTCGGCACACTCTGAGACTTTGCTGCTAGAACAGCTGTCTTAAGACGAGGATTGCCGTCTTGGCTAGCTCCTCCAGTCTTTGCCGCTACCTGAATCTCCTTAAGGAGTTTTGTAAAAAGCTTCCCTCGCTTAGCGTCATTCGCTGCTTTTTTGCGTTTAATCGTTGACCACTTCGAATGTCCGGCCATAACTTGTTCTTTCACTCCAATACTCTTAGAGTCCCTAAAATAGTGCTCCTATCAAAAAGTGTCAATTGCAGCTAGTATATCGCTATGAAGAAGTTCCTTTTTGTATCAGTTCTAAGCGGTATATTTGCAGCCGTCCTACTTGGCTTTTACGTCGATCAAATGGTGGCACGACGAATTAAAAGTAGGCAAGTAAGCGGCGCGACACCTGCCGCGTATTCAGCCCCATTTACCGTACAGAACAACTTAGCTGTCTCACAGGAAATACTCCTCTCTGAAATTACCAGAAGAGGTTACCGTAAAGGAGCGACACGTCCACCAAAATCAGGGGAGTACCTCATCCACGGGGAGCAACTAGAGCTTTCCACAAACTCTTTTGTGAATGTACACGGAAATCAGGTCCCTTCGTATACATATACCTACCATTTCGATACAGGAGAGGTGGTAAACCACACTGTCCCTTCGCTCCGCACCCTTATCCTTGAACCTGAGATAGTGAGCACCTTCGGATCACGAGACGTTCGATCGAGTACCTACCTGCCTCTCTCTGAGATACCACCATTTCTTCAGCACGCTGTAGTAGCGATAGAAGATGAAAGATTTTACTCTCATTTTGGTATCGATCTTATCGGAATTAGCCGCGCCCTTTACAGAAACATACGTGCAGGTAGAATCGTTGAGGGCGGAAGTACGCTGACACAGCAACTTGCGAAAAACCTCTTCTTTACTCCACGCAGAGCCCTCACACGAAAAATCCTAGAAGCGTTTGCAGCGCTCAGTCTTGAGTTTCGTCTCTCTAAAGAAAAAATTCTTGAGATGTATCTTAATGAAGTCTATCTCGGCCAAGAAGGAAGCATCGCTCTTCACGGCGGCGCCAGCGCAACAAGAAGTTTTTATGGCAAGGAACTTAAAGAGCTGACTCTCGGCGAAGCTGCCACTCTAGCAGGTATCATTCAAGCTCCATCTGCATACTCTCCCCGCTTTCACCCTGATAAGGCGAAAATTCGTCGTGATATTGTGCTGCGAAGAATGTCTGAACAAGGATATATTACCCCCAGAGCAGCTGAAAAAGAGAAAAAGAAAAAGCTCGTCATCCGTTCAGACTTCTATCACCGTCGCGCTGCTCCTTATTATACCGTACAACTCCGCGAGGAACTTCTTGACTACGTTTACGTTGATGCCCTGACGCTTAACGAACTTCAGGTGCACACCGGGTTTTCACTCTCTATGCAAAAATGCGCCGAAGAAGCGGTACAAAGTGGTATTAACCAACTTGAGAAAACTTACCCGAGTTTAAAGAGAAAAGATTCCCCTCTTCAAGCAGCCCTTGTCGCCATTGAACCCTACAGTGGGCTTGTAAAGTCTTGGGTTGGAGGTCGAAACTATAAGCAAAACCAATACGACCACGTCTCTCAAGCCACACGTCAGATAGGGTCTACCATCAAACCCTTTCTCTACCTTACCGCTCTTGATGGTGGCTTAAATACATACAAGGTTGCCACTGCACGCAGCGTACTCTCCGATATGCCGATGAAGATTGATGTGATCAATCAGGATACATGGGAACCTCAAAATTACGACAAAACGTTTCACGGAGACGTGACACTACGCTACGCGCTCGAGAAATCTCTAAATCTTCCTGCTGTCTACACGGCCCAAAAGATCGGAATTCAAACGTTTTCAAGAACCCTCAAAGCATTTGAATTAAACGACAAGGTTCCTGCAGTCCCCTCACTCGCTCTGGGAGCTCTCGAAACCTCATTACTCGAACTCACAGCAGCATACGGAGCTCTCGCAAATGGAGGAAAGTATGTTGCTCCGAGACTTTTTCGTTCGGTCGTGGATGAAGAAGGGAACATTATAGCAACTAGCAACATTCGTGAGAAAAAGGTGGCAGATGAGAACGCTACCTTCGTGCTCACAAATATTTTACAGGGTGTATTAGAGCGCGGTACGGCACGAAGAGTTCGAGCTCAAGGCTTTAGCCGACCAGCTGCTGGAAAAACCGGAACCTCAAATGATGCACGAGATGCTTGGTTTGTGGGATACACACCGACCCTAGTTACTGGAGTATGGGTTGGGTACGACGATAATAAAAAGGTGGGGCTGGGGGGTGGTAGTATCGCTGCGCCTATATGGACAGACTATATGCAGTGCGCAGCTCCCTATTATCAAGAATTAAAATTTGTAGCTCCAAGTGGAGTTACCTTTCTCAATATTGACAGTACAACTGGTCGAAGAGCGACAAAGGAGTGTCCGACACAAAATGTAATCGGGGAAGTCTATGTTCGAGGCACAGAGCCACAAACATTTTGTCCAGAGCATGGTGGGAGAAGCTACCTTTCCGGCAATGATGTTCGCCCATCCCACTCGAACTCTTCTGAGCGCGAAAAATCCCCACAGAGGAAACGAAGAAGTTCTAGTTTTTGGGATATAGTTTTTGGTGGAGAAAGCGAGGAGAATTAGCATGCGTACGCTTGTAAGCGGATTATCTCTTATCCTTACTGTTGCCGCTTTTGAACTCTTCTTCGCCGTCCATACGATTCCTGTAGCCACAGGTGATGCCCTTTACTTTTACACACCTGCTCTTTACTTACAGCATCTCGATCAACTCATTAACCCGGTGCTCAATGTTCAAGGAGAACACCGCTTCATCTGGCACGGATGGCTCTACCCCGTTCTGCTTGCTCATCTTTCACCAAAAGCCAACCTCAGTGGCCTCATGATCGCTGAAGATCTTTTTGCAACCGTTACGCTCATACTCTTGCTTCTCTGTCTCTTAAGAACGCGCATACGTCACCCTGCACTCGTGCTTATTTTCCTGCTCGGAACCACGACACTCATCTTCGCAAACAACGGGCGTCCTGAGATGCTTGTAGTCTTACTTCTCTGCGTCTGGCAGCTTCTTCGAACATCACCATGGTTTACAGCGTTTTGGATAAAGCTTATTGATGGCATCGCCCTTGGAACCCTCTTTGTTGCAAATCCCTATGCGGCTCTGGTTATTGGAGCAATGTACTCCTGTTATCAGCTCACTAGAGTGAACTCTCTAAAGGCTATTGGTAATTCTCTCTCTGCAGCTCTTCTCGCTCTCATTGCATCAGGAGTTCTTACCAGTATCTTCTACCCCTACTCTTACGGAGAGTGGATACGTGGCCTGATTCAAAATCTCACCGTTGTGGTTCACTGGAAGCCTATAAACGAAAGCTTTTACCGATACTATATTGCTAATCCCCAGTACCCCTTACTCCTCATATGGCTCACCGTACTTTTTTTCGCGATAGTGCTCTTTTGCTATCAGCAACGAAGAAAGCCGGTAGCTTTTCTGATTTCGACTCCACTCCTACTCTTTCTTTTCTGGTTTACATTCTTCCGTATCCCTGAACGCAACTACTATATGGTCGTATTCGCACCTCTATGCATGCTCTTTCTATGCTACGAACAACAAAACCTTTCAGTCTGGCCTAAGAGACTTTTTATTAGTGCCCTGATCGTTGCATCGCTTAGTGTCTCTTCCGGGCTTTTACGTAGAAATATGAAGAACACCCTTTCTTACATCTACGGCGCGTCTTACGAATCTGCTTCAACATCAATTATCTCGCTCTATGAAAAGCATGGCAGACGATTGGGAGTTTCAGGACACTTTATAACCGTACTCTTTGGCTCAGATCCCACACCCCAGAGGCTGCGCGCACTGATAAAGGACATTCCCCATCTCACCCGACCAGAGCCTTCTCATCACTACTACGTGATGGGACAGACGTCTTCTGGAAAGGAATCGCCCCCACAGCTTAAGGAGTACGATCTCATAATCGATCATTTTTACCGTGGTCCAAATAAAGTGCTGGGAACAAAGATCTTTCGTACCCCTGACGCCTATAACTATGCTGCCTGGCAAAGGGAAGCCTCACTGCCATAAACATGCTGTCATATCAGCAGTTTAGCTAAGGGATGCGTCCCCTTAGAGCTAAGGCGACATTACTAATTCTTAAGCCGATATCGTTAAGAACTTTTAAAATAATATCGATAGCTTATGTGAGTCTAATCGCAGAATGTCAGGCAACCATGAGCGAAGCTGAAAAAACTACTAGAAATAGTCCTGATGTCCTTATTGGAAGGGCAAAGGAATACAGTCGTCTTCACGATGCCTGCTTTGGTGCTTCTGTTGGCAAGGGTGGTTTCCTGCTCCTTGAAGCGGAATCAGGTCTCGGTAAAAGCCTTCTTCTCGATCAGCTCAAACAAAACAATGAGCAAAAAGGACTCTTCTTTCTACAAGGTCAGGGAGTCACCTTAAGTGCCTCTAAGCCTCTCGACCTCTTTCGAGGTTGCTCAAGAGATATCGCTCTTAGAATGGAGCAGAACGAAAACTACAGAGAAAAGATATTAAGCGAGCTGGAGCTTCCGGAAAGACGGATTATCGCCAAAGCCTTACCAGAGCTTGCTCTTTCTTTAGAAGTTCCGAAGAACTCGTATGCCGACCTTATCCCGCACGGCAACTGGGTAACACTCAGTACGCTTTCACGGATGATTGATATTCTGGGAGATCCGATTTCTCCTGCCATCATCGTTCTTGATGATTGCCAATGGGCCGACCCATTCTCTCTCACACTTATAAGACACTGGTTAGAACATAACCGAAAGAACTCAGCCAGCCCCAGTCATACGCTCGTGATTGGTGCTTCTCGGAGTGAAGACCTAGAAGATGGTCACATTCTTCTGGAGATGCCCTCAATTGATCATGTGAAGCTTGAGCCTTTGACTCCTCAAGAGACCGCCGAGCTCGTAAAATCGTCACTCGGTGAACACACAACTCAGGTAGCCTCATCGATCTATAGTATCTCTCAAGGCAATCCCTTTCTCTCACAGTCCGTGATTCAAAACCTAAGAGAATCAAATACAATTACCCAAGAAGATGGTATTTGGGCCATCAGGAAAGAAGAGAGAACGGCTACTCAACCTGCATCACACACATTGAGCTTTCTCAAAAAACGCTTTGAGCATCTTCGTCCAGAAAGCATCCTGCTCCTTCAGGCCGCTGCGATCCTTGGGAAAGGATTCTCGCTTCAGCAGCTTAAGAGAGTTCATGAAATCGAGAGTCAAGCACTCACTGAATGTCTAGCAGACGCAGAGCACCGTCACCTTATTTCAAAAATTTCGGATGAACATTACGCATTCACTCACGATAAGTTACGTGAGGCTCTCCTTGAGATGGCTGAAGAGAGTACACGCAAACGTGTGCACCTTTGCATCGCCCAGATGTTAGAAGAGAGCGATACGAGTAATGCCTTCGATATCGCTTATCATTATGATGCGGCCGGTCGCCCTGAACCCGCAGTGAAATACGCAGTACAAGCTGCTAAGAATGCACTCGAAACTCATGCTTTAGAGGCTGCAGAAGAGCAGTACCGTATTGCTCTTAAAGGAGCTACGACATTACCTGAAGAGAAGAAACGTGAAATTCATATTGGACTAGCAAGAGTACTCCTTCTCACCGGAAAGTACAGCGAAGCAGAACAACTCTTCCGCGAAGCCTGTGAGCTCACAACAGATACAAACTTACTCGCTCAGTTTGAGATGTTTATCGGAGAGATTCACTTTAAACGCGGAGAGTATTCACAAAGCGTGGAAGCATACGCCCGAGGATTGCAAAAACTTGGAGAATCGCTCCCTTCAGGAAAATTCCAACTGTGGCTGCTCCTTACTCGAGAGATAGCAAAACACATTAAGTACTCATATGTAGTGCCAGCGATATCAAAAAAGCCGCTACCTCCAATGTCAGAGACCGAACGGCTAAAGCACCAGCTTTATGTACGCTTAAGCTATGTCGCTTATTTTCACTTTTCAATCGACAGGACAGTGTATTGCCATCTCTCTGCTCTTAACATTGCCGAGTCGAGAAAGATTTCTGTCGAACTGCTGCAGTCTGTGGCATGTCACGGTATGGCAATGTCTCTCATGCCGGGAATGCCTATGGCTGAGAAATTTGGGAAACGCTCCCTTGCTCTGCAGAATCAGGTTCAAAGCCTCTGGCATAAAGGACAGGCACTCCACATGCTTGGGGATGTGTACTATGCCGCCAGTAAATTTGGTTCAGCAATAGAAGCCTGCTCTGAAGCTGTCAAAATCTTCCGAACAACTGGAGACCTTTGGGAGATGAACATCGCAAACTCAAATGTAGCTTATGCTCTATACCGAACAGGGAATCTTCGCGAAGCAGCAGCCGTGGCTGAAGAGGCGTTTCACACCGCCGATCAAATCGGTGACATTACAGCTGCTGCGTCACTTCTCTCTGTATGGTCTAGGGCTACAGCCGGCGATATCCCTGTGATACACCTCAAAAAGTATCTAGAAATTACTGAAAATCTGAAAAAACAACCCTACACCGAAACACTATGTGCTTACTCATTCTATGCTTTACGGCATAGTGATATGAAGGCGGCACACCATTATGCAAAAACCGCTTTTACCTATTCCAGCAAACTCTTGTTTCCTGCTGAATATGTTTTCTCATCACTCCCTTTATTCATTACTACTGCTCGGATGCGTATCGGCGACTTCAGAAAGAAAGCACATGTCCCCCTCAAACTCCTTATGCAAGCTCGCTATGTCCTCTTACGATCTTATTTTCTAAGAAACAGCCTTCCACATATGCTAAGAGAATACGCTCTCTTACTGGCACTTTCCGGGAAGAGACGAAAGAGCGTCACGTACTTAAAGAAAAGTATGGCAAAAGCCCAAAAGCAAAACGCACAGTACGAGTACGCCATCAGCAACCTCTGCTTAAAACGACTTGAGGCTTCACAGAATCCAACAAAAACTGCTGAAGTAACCGCCGCTCTTGAAACGCTTTCAGCATGTAGTAAAGATCTGACACTCCTGTGTAAGACCGGCCTTATCACTGAAAAGGAATTTAGCTCTCAGAAAACCAAAGAGAGAGATTCGGAACGAATCGAGCTGCGAAAAGCTATCTAGTACCGTTATTTGTTTGCCGGGTAACTTTTAAGAACTCTCTCTAGCTCCTGTTTCTGTACTGGCTTTGAGACATAATCGGTCATACCTGCTTCAAGACACTTTTGCACTTCACCTTCCAGAGCGTTTGCTGTAAAGGCAACAATGGGAATCTCTTGTCCCCAGCGATTTTTACGAATCTCGCGAGTCGCGTCATATCCATCAAGCACGGGCATCTGGCAATCCATGAGGACAATATCAAACGAATCATTCATCAGAGAATCCACTGCCAATTCTCCATTTTCTACCACATGTACCTCATGACCCATTTTTTGAAGCATCCTGCTTATAACCTTTTGATTCACGACATTATCTTCTGCAACAAGTATGCGTAAGGGGGTGTTTAGAGATCCAAGAGGTTCTAAGATCTCTGTTGGTACCACACGATGAGTGGCTTCAATCTGATCTTGCGTAGGCCTCCCACATGCTATGGTGAAGTAAAACGAGGTCCCTTCGCCTTTTTTACTTTTAACCCAGATCTCTCCGTCCATAAGTCTTACCAGACCACTACAGATCGAGAGGCCAAGTCCGGTTCCGCCATACTCTCTTGAAGTCGATGAGCTTGCCTGCTCAAATTCATTAAATATTTTCTTCTGCGCCTCAGCGTCCATTCCTATACCCGAATCTGTAACGCAGAACTGTAGAACGTCCTTATCTCCAAGTGACTTTTGTAACTCAACATGCAGAGAGATAGATCCATTAATCGGGGTAAATTTAATGGCATTGTTCATCAGATTGTTGATAATTTGCATAAGCCTCGTATCATCTATGAGGATATATTCTGGGACATCATCTCCAATCTGAAGATCAAATGTAATCTCCTTTTTTTCTAAAGAAAAATAAAAGAGCTTCACTCCCTGAGAGAGGTTTTTGCGCAGCTCTATGCATACTGGCGAGAGATCAATTTTTCCCGCTTCTACCTTTGAAAAGTCTAAAATATCATTAATAAGTGTAAGTAAAGACTGGGAGCTTTCTTCAAGAATTTTTACACAATCAGCCTGCTCGGGGGTAAGTTTGCTCTCTGATAACAGGCTTGCCATACCGATAAGACCATTCATCGGGGTTCGTATTTCATGGCTCATATTCGCAAGAAAAGTGGACTTTGCGCGTGTTGCTCTTACAGCCTCATCTCTGGCCTCATGCAGCTCCTCAGTACGCCGCTTTAACTCCATCTTAGAGTGCTCAACCTCGCCAAGGTACTTCTGAATGAGAAGCTTATCATTCTCGTCATTACTATCGTGAGTCTGCTCACTGACATTTTCTGTGAATAGGATAAGATAATCCCCCTTCTCTCCGTCAGGACCATGTGATCTGTAGATCTTAAACTCATAGGAGGCAAAAGGAGAGTCTAAGTGCTTAGGCCCAGGAGAAAAGGTTATAGTGTCTGATTTTAGCCCTGACCCTTGCTCAAACTGTAAACTGAGAGCTTCATAGATAGAGGACCCCAGAAGATCTCGAAGATGCATTCCGGCGTACCAAAAACGCTCCTCTTCTAAAAGCGCTTTAAAGCTTTGATTTACATGTTGAACAACATTCTCTGAGTTTACATAAAGAATTGGAGTATCGATGCTGTGAAAGAGTTGTAAGAGAGAAGCGCGTAACTCTTGATCTTCTTTTTGCTTCTGGGTCAAAAGGCGATAGAGACGTACTGCGAGGTAACTCACCACTAGAGCTGCAGTCGCGTAAATTATAAAGAGCATGAATCCGTCCCTATTCAGTGATTCCCTTACACTCTATCGACGGATTTCCTTAAAATATTAACACTCCTACCTCTTCTTGAAGAGAGGTAGGAGCGCGCAACTCGTTGAATATATGAGATATTTTGCCGTCTATTACATTTTGAGGGTAAAACCTGCCGCAATAGCATCTGCTGATACCGTACTTTCAACCGATGAGCCAGGCACCGCTCCTACGCCGGGAGCAACGATTGGACCTCCAGTATCGCTCTCAAATGCATGTAAGTATGCGAGAGAAAATGTGAGCTTTTCATCAATCGCAAAGCTCGCTCCAGCTGAAACAAGATGCTGAGTGATAAGCGGTGAGACAACATTAAAGGAGGCAACATCACCTGATATCGGATTTTGATTGTAGAGATATCCAAGACGTAAAGAGATGCTTTCAGTAAGCTCTTTTTGAACACCAGTACTTACAGAAAAGATGTTATCCCAGCCAAGTCCCATGACTCTGCCATCAGGTGCATACCCCTGATCTCCAAAACCTTCCGCTTCACCGTACATGATGTATTTTACATCAGTTGCAAACAGGAGATCCTCACACGGCTCATACGAGCCTCCGACAGCCACGATCTGTGCGTAGTCTAGATCATATGAAATCTCACGCGCTAGTCCACTGGCATCTACCGTATTTACATCAAATGAATCAAACCATTGTGGACTTTTATATGAGATCCCAAGACTGTAGTTCTCTTCCGGATTGTAATAAAGTCCCACCTGAAATCCGCCACCAAGGGTGTAGTCACTATCAGCACCGGGCGCATAAGCTCCTGTAGAATTTGGAGCGCCAAAAAACATCGGATCAACCTGAATTTTAGCGATGCTCAGAGTTGGTGCGAAACCAAATGAAAGTGAAGAATTGATGTCATACGAAACGGTAGGTGCGATCTGATAGATGGCAGCCTCACCAACAACGCGGCCAAGCCCGCCACCAACTGGCGGCTGTGGGGTAAGTATCGGGTTCGTTGTATCAACAGGATAGTTAATATTAAATCCACCAAGCGTGTAAAAGCCCAGACCATACGTCCACGGACTATCCCCTTCAGGCTTATGCACAAATGCAAAAGATGGGATTGGAACCGCATCATGATCGCCCGAAGTTTGCCCGGAAAGTCCGCCAAGGCTAGAACGCACTTGCGTGTCTGACTGAAGAAGCTCCAAACTAAACGCAACCTCGCTCCGATCAAATCCTGAGATCGTGGCCGGGTTCCACATAATAGCACCCGTCACATCAATAGGAGCGGCAACCGCAGTACCCCCAAACGATCTATTTACAACACCGGCCCCAGATAAGGTGATCCCTTGCTGAGCAAAAACAGTAGCTGAGAAAAGTAGAATGAGAATAAGCGTGGCGGAAACCAGCTTTAGACACTTAAACATGATAAATCCTTTTTAAAAACACTATCGTAAAACGACACTCATTAGGTTTTATCCTGAATTTATGGCTACGAAAAGAGAAATAACGCTGTTTTAGTGGTTCTTGACTTCGCTAGCTAAGCATTTGGAGAAGTACTTTATTTTCGAATCTCAAACCCAATCTTACGATTCCGATCGAAGCCGATATTCTCATAAAATGAATGGGCAGAGACATTACTGGAGCCAGAGAGCAACATGAGCTTATAACAGTCTTTGCTGTCTGCAATTTTTTTTGCCTCAGCCATAAGTTGTTTTCCAATACCACTTCGACGGTGCTCTGGTGCTACTACAACATTCTCAATCAACATATAGGGCCTTCCCCCCCTTGTTAAATTAGGCACAATCGTAAGAATACATGTCGCTATACATCTTCCTTTATATTCTAGTACAAGAGGATAAAGAATTTCATTTTCTAGTGTAGCCTTCCAAATTTCCTCTAATCTTTCTCTGCTAGCTAGTGGATCATCAGCGTCATGCAACGTTTCATAAAGAGAAAGCATGTCATCTAAATCTGTTAAAGTAGCTTTTCTGGCAATCGGTTCCATACTCTTTTACACACTAAAATGTTCAGGGAATTTTATAATTACGTCCGTCGATCGTCACGTTACTAGCTGGCTCATGCTCTGAAAAATCTACAAGCATTGGCTCCTGAATACGAATAGGGTCAGATGCATCCTCTGATGCAATCCTTGCTAACTTACAAAGCGACCCTTTTTGCGTACTCTTACCGGGTAGAAGTATAAGATTACGAAATTCTTCCCCCTCCCAGACTCCTATCAATTCAAATTCATTGTCGAAAAAGAGAAGAACAGGATGGGTATCAAATGTTGGCTCTGATCCACTTTCCGGATCGAAGTCATCGCCCGACATGAGCTCTCCCTCGGCAAGGTGTACTACTCGCTTTTTCTGATCACAGGCGCCAAGCGGCTTAAAAGACGAGAGATGATCCTCACTTTTAAGCGCAGGATTTTGTTCCACGGCTAACTGCCGCAGCCGCTTAGCGTCACCCTTGCGAACAGCTGCATTCAGTAAGTCTTCATAATCTCGTGGGAATCGTCTACCGCTACGTGTCGGTAAGACATGGCTGTAAAGATTACCTCCTTTCGAACGAATACGGTTAAGATAAGTAAGATCATCTTTTGCGCTCTCTAGGGACTTAGAGCGACTACAAAGCCCAGCGATGTAAAACGAGCCCTCAAGTCTTGCAAACAACAACCATTTTTGATCTTTCTTAAATCTAAAATCACAACTGGTTCTCCCAGCAAGGAGATCAACACGGTCTAGCTCAGGCCCTTTCCATCTTTGCGCAACTTTAAATGAAACAAGCGTCCCCCTATTGCCGTTAATTTCACGCACCGCATCAACAGTCCCAGCAACTACAAGATCCGAGCCTCCCAAAGCTACTTCCATCTCAGGAATCCCACAGCTACAGGCCCAGCAGAAATGAGGAAGAGACAGGAGAAGAAACAGTGCAATAAGCCCAAGAGTTCGAGTTGCTTGGTGCTGTAAAAATCGAATCGTCATAAGCAACCTTAAGACTCAATATTTCGTCTCGTCACCGGCTTCATAAAGACATACGCGATCAGGAGTAGCACAACAAAGGAGTGAAAGACTGAGACGAGGAAGATTGCAAGTGTTGTGGAATGAGCTTGAATAGCTGAGGCACAGAGGAGAGCGCCGGCACATCCACGAAATGAAAGAAGAGGGAGATAACGAGTGTAAACGTGAACTAGGCCAAAGCCTATTCCAAGTAATACGGAAAGATAGAAAAGGCCTGGGAGGCCAAAGTTTGCCCATGCTTCAGCAACCATTCCCCATGCGATATGAGTTGAGTACGTATCCTCAAGAGTCTGGTGACCATACGTCATACTTAAAAGGTGCATTGAATGGTGTGAAGAGACCTTTGCCGGATAAAGCACTCTCGGTAAGAGCGCTTCAAAAAGCACCACATATGTTTGACCATTGAGATACGGGACCTCATGACCAGCGAACTTCTTCACCTCAAGAAACATATGCATCAGACTAAGCCGTTCAAAAAACCTTCTTCTTCCAACTTCCTCAGGAACCTGCTCAAGCTCAAGGCCGTGATCCTGCTCAGAAGTTGTAAGATAAGCCACGGAATGCCCATACCATTCGGCAACTACAAATGGCACCTGAAACAAGCTAATTCGCGGAGCCTCTTCTCCCCAGTACTTAGCTCGCATCTCATACTTCCCAAAATGCAGAAGAATAAATAATGGGATAAGTAGCACGAGAAAGAGATAGTTTAGCCTCTTACCACCAAAAACTACGGCAGTGGCAACAATGACAAGCTTTGTTACCGGAGCAAGGAGCACTAAACTCATCGACTGTAAAAAACAGGTCAGGAGCAGGATTACCAGAAAGAAGGCCTTCTGCTTGAAGGTCAACCTTCCCTGCCCCCACATAAATCCGAGGATAAAAGCAGCAAGGCTACTGCTCACCTCAACAACAATATTGGTAATCGCCTGTAAAGAATATCCAAACCCTATCCAACCGCTGAACACAAAAATATGGTACACCAGCGCCAAGAATACGACTGTTGTGAAAAGAGGGACAAAAGTTTGCTCTTGGAAGCAATAGTACGAAACAGGTGGTCTATTTTTAATCTGTAAGAAGAGCCACCAGACAAGTGTGGTGAGCAAGAGGAACGTGGAAATATAAAGCGCTGCTGTAAAGTGTTGCCACGGGGAGAACTGTATCACCACAGGATGATCAATTATCAGTGGTATGGCATAGCTTGCAACAAAGGGAAGCGCAAAGATCGGGAAGATAGGTATTCCCCGTAACGGTGTCGAAAGCCACAAAAGCAAGGGAAGAGTTGAGGCATAAGTTAAAAGAAGAGCTCCAAGAGTACTATAAGGCTCAGCTCCTTGCAGCACTATCACAATAGAAGCTAGTAGCAATGAAACTATTACGATACGTTGTAATTTTTTATAGAGATGAGTGTGTCGGTAAAAGACACTTTGGTACGTTACACTATCCTGCTGCATGATGCGTGTAAGAGTATCACAGGGATAAGCACCCTTACTACCTCATATTTCTTAAAGCAGCTCATCCTTCCACACCTCTTCAGGCGCTTCGCGCTTACGGATCAGCTTCCACTCTCCATCCCGAGTTCGAAGGACCTCCGCCGACCTCGGATAAGAATTGTAATGGGCCGCTGACATGCTGGAACAGTACGCTCCGGCACCACCAATTAAGAGAAAATCACCGGGAAGCACCTCATGAAAACGAAGTGGTGATAGCTCTTCCGGATCTCCCTTACGGACAGTAAAAACATCACCACTCTCACAGCAATGGCCTACGACAACATAGGACTTCTCAGGCATATCATGGTCTGCCCTGACAGAGAGATGTGTTATGGGATGCTGCGCTCCGTACATCATCGGTCGGAGAATATCGGTCATCCCTGAATCTACCTTTAAAAAGGTGTATCCATCTTCTCCGGTGTCAACAATATCAGTTACTCGAGTAAGCACGGCTCCGGCATGAGCAAGGAGAAACGTGCCGGGTTCAAACTCTATAATGGGTTGATGCTTTGCATGTGTGGCGTAATCGTTAAAGGCATTTGCAACAATAGATTGTAATTCCACAAGACACACTTCAGGCTCAGCGCCCGTACGTGAAACCTTTAATCCTCCGCCAAGGTTTATACGACGAACCTCAGGAAACTGCTTGGCCAGTTCAAATATTTTACGAACCGAATCCGGCCATATCTCAAGATCTACTCCAACACCAACATGCTGATGAAGCTGTGCAATGTGTAAGCCGGAACGCTCAACTATCGATAAGACTTCTGAAATCTTCTCATGCCAAATACCAAAACTTGAACTTTTTCCGGCGACACTTGTACGGTTAAACTCTCCAGCTCGGATTCCAGTATTAAAGCGAACACCAATTGGCTTTTGACAACCACTCTCAGCGTATACCTCAAGCTGGCGAAGAGAACATGCCGTAAAGAGCATCCCTCCTTCTATCAAGCGTAGAAGCTCAGGAAGAGGCGGAAGTTCCTGCGAGGTGAGCTGAATCTCTTGCAGGTCGTACCCGGCATTCTGCGCTCTTAGCACTTCATAGTAGCTACCGGCATCAATCTGCACACCTCGCTGCCTCATCACCTGAAGAATTCCCGCTGTGGGGCAGGCCTTCATAGCGAACCTCAGATTAAGCTCCCAATCTCCCTGCAGACTCTGCAGCTCATCAATTTTTTGATGAATGATAGCTTCGTCATAGAGATAAAGAGGGGTTGGGTAATGTGCTGCTAGCCGATGGGCGTCCTCGGCTTTGAGCGTAAATTGATGGGCCATATTACTGAAATTACACTTTCTTTTAAAGAATGTTGAATATTTAAAAGTATTTTTACGTCTTGAAACTATGCCGTCTTAAGGCTTACTTAATACAACAGATTTAACACTACTTTTAATCATACAATCCTATGAAAAAAAACATAGCTTTTCTTAAACGATTCAAAACACTTCTTTTGACATTTGTCTGTATCGGGCTTCTCCAACCGGCGATATCTTTCGCGGACAATGACGCCATAGAATATGCCAAGAAGCTCTCCGATGCATTTGAAGCCATAGCAGATAAGATAACGCCCTCGCTGGTGAATATTCAATCTGTGGCGAAAGCAAGACCAGTGCAATATAAATCACCACAACTTCCACAGGGCATGCCCGAGCAATTTCGCGAATTCTTTGAGCAGTTTGGTGGGCGCTCTTTCCCCTCTACTCCCAGCCCACAACGTGGCCTCGGCTCAGGAGTCATCATAGATTCTGACGGACACATTCTTACAAATAATCATGTTGTCGAAGGAGCTGGGGATATTACGGTAAGATTAACCGACAAAAGGACGTTCTCAGCTAAAATTATAGGAACAGATCCCAAGACGGATCTCGCTGTGATTAAGATCGATGCCTCCGGGCTTAAGCCTGCTGTACTTGGCAACTCTGATAAGCTTCGTATAGGTGAATGGGTGGTAGCTGCCGGCTCTCCTTTCGGGCTCGACAATACCATTACAACAGGGATAGTGAGCGCAAAGGGAAGATCCTTTATCGGCGGTGACACCTATGAGGATTTTATCCAGACTGACGCCGCGATTAACCCCGGAAACTCGGGTGGCCCCCTTGTTGACCTGAACGGAAATGTTATTGGGATTAACACTGCAATTTTCACTAGAAGCGGTGGGTATATGGGTATTGGCTTCGCTATCCCAATCAATATGGCGCGTAATGTTATGCAAAGTCTTATCCAAGACGGGAAAGTCACGCGCGGCTATATCGGCGTAGGCATTCAAAACCTTACACCTGAACTTGCAAAGTCCTTTAAGTATTCAGGTACAGGGGGAGCGCTTGTTGGACACGTCGCAAAGGACGGCCCGGGTGAAAAGGCTGGGCTTAAGCAGGGTGATATCATAACAACTATGGATGGTGAGCACATTGAAGACATCAACCAATTACGTAACACCGTAGCTTCAAAAAAACCTGGGACAAAGATAGCATTAAAGATCCTCCGTGATACAAAGGAACAAAGTGTAACCGTATCGCTCGGTGAACTTCCTGCTGGAGATGCCGGCACTGAAGAGATCCTTCAGAGTAGCGACAACATTGATATCGGCGCGCAATTTGAAGCCCTTTCTCCTGAAGCTGCTCAGAAACTTGGCACCGATACCACCAAAGGGGTACTTGTTACACGTGTACTACCTGAGAGTGTTGCTGCGCGTGCAGGTCTTACTCCCGGAGATATCGTTCTTAAGGTTGGAGATGAAGATATCGAGAACATGAATGATCTAAAATCGGCACTCTCTGAAGCTGCGATCAAAGAAGGCATCCGGATGGTTGTTGAGACTCGGGGCATGGAGCGGTTTGTGTTCTTGCAGGCTGAGTAGGTGCTGTGGTTGTCCGTCGCGATAGGGAGAGGTGTGTAAACCCCCCTTAAACCCTTCGGGCAACCAGTCGGATTCACACACCTCTCCCTATCGCTATGATGTGGGAAGTTTCATCCTGCAAGATTCTATTGGGGGGTTGTGGTGGGTGTGCTGAGATTACTTCCTTGTCATATCTGTTTTCGCTGCTCATACTCTTTTCATCCGTAATTCGGATAGGAGAGGAGCTATGAGCAAGAGAAATATTATTGGGCTGGCGTTGCTTGTTATCTGCTGGTCGGTGTTTGCTTTTGTTGGGAACGATGTTGATAAGCAGGATAACGTTCGATACGTGCGGCAAAAGGTTGCGGAGTGGACACATCATGAGATTAATACTCCCGGAAATGGAGAGTTCACCCTTACACCGGTAACACACAAGAGATTTGGGGCTCTTCTAAGCGTTAAGGGAACAGCTACTTCAAAGGAGGCGCTCGGGACACTTAAAAACTGGGTCGAAAAGGAATTCCCTACATTTCGAGACTACGTGGAATATCAAAAGGTTCAAGAGATGGTGCCAGCGAAGGCATATCGACTTGTGAAATACGAAGTGAATATCAAGGACACGAAAGAGGCGAAAGTAAACGAAAAAGAGAAAGCAGACTCAGGTCTCTCTAGTAATCCTGCCCGTTTAATGACTGAGTGAGTTTTTCAGCGCCGGTATCTGTCACAAGTATAGTGTGCTCCCACTGCGCCGAGAGTTTGTTATCTGCCGTGCGTACTGTCCAGCCGTCCATCTTAGAGAGCACAGTTTTCTCTGTTCCAAGATTTATCATTGGCTCAATAGTGAACGTCATACCGGATTTAAGTTTTGGACCACTCCCCTTTCGACCGATGTGTAGTACTTGAGGTGGCTCATGAAACTGCGTACCTATTCCGTGCCCGGTATATTCCTTAACGATACCATACCTCTTTCCAGTACTGGCAATGTACTCCTGGATGGCGGCTCCGATATCTCCAACGTGAGCACCATCTCGGACAATATCAATCGCAGCATTTAACGCATTTTTTGTATGCTGTACAAGCTCAAGCGCTTCTGCGCTCACGGCACCTTCTCCGCCTACAAGGTACATACGGCTAGCATCTCCAAAGTACCCATCCTTAATTGAGGTAACATCGATATTAATGATGTCTCCCTCTTTTAGGCTGTGATACTCGCTGGGGATTCCGTGACAAACGACTTCGTTTACGGAGGTACATACAGACTTCGGATAGCCGTGGTAATTGAGCGTCGCAGGCGTTGCCCCGTTCTCTAGAATCATATTATGAACAAACGTATTGATATGCTCAGTGGTGACGCCCGGCTTAACGATCTCACCTACAGCATCGAGAATAGATGCCGTAATCTGGCAGGCGACCTTCATCTTATCGATTTCACTATCTGTTTTTATAGGAATCATACCAGACATAAAAATGTGTTATACTATATTAGCAACGAACAGGGTATAGAGTTCACATGTTTTCTGCAATAGTGCCAGACAATATAGCTTTTCACTGCGCTCATTTAGATGATGTGAACATCGGGGACTTACATATTGAGGAACGCCAACTTTCCAGTGCGTTTTCCCACGATGGTCGAAAAAACGCCTTTATTGCCGGTCGAGCAGCGGCAAGACAAGCTCAGTTAAAACTCACTGGCGCCTCAGCTCCTGTTGGTCGAGATGTTGAAAGATATCCGATCTGGCCCGATGGTCTTGTCGGCTCAATCACTCACACCGAAAACACTGCCTGCGCTGTGGTAGCAAAAGCTTCCGACTATCTTACACTTGGGATCGATGTAGAAACCTATCAAGAAAATCCTGGGATTGATGTTTCAAGGCGGATAGCGACCGAGGATGAATACCTTTGGATACACAGCGATCCAGAAAAAAAAAGAGAGCGGACTATTCAAGTGTTCTGTGCAAAAGAAGCGCTCTTTAAAGCCATCTACCCGCATTATGAAAAGCCCTTTGGCTTTCAAGCTGCGGAGCTTAGCTGGCTCGACGGTGAGAGCAAGTTTCAATCAACGATTCTGCTCAATGGAATAGATCCTGCTCTTTGCTCACTCGACGTACACATGGTAAGGCAAGAGAACACCTTTGGTGCTCTAGTTTACGCCTGAGAGGTGTCTTCACTATACACCCGTACCTGTTCTAGTATCTCCTCAAGTGCATAGCGCGCAGATCCAATATACCTTGTCATTTCGCTTATTCCTGACGACGCAATCTCGTTTTCGTATCCGCTCTGTAGAACGTGCGACAAGAGTGCATCGGTGAGTGTCAGCGTATTCTGTATGTGGAGTCGTAACGCAAGATCAACGCCTGTCCCCTGCTGCAAATCAAGAAACATCCGCCCAAGGCCTTTACTTGCCTGAAACAAGCTTAGAACCAGATCATGACTCTGCACCTCTTGTTCAGCAGAATCTATAACAAATCCAAATTGAGGTGCTGTAGAGTTCTTTAAATCGTCAAGGAGGACTTCCATCGCTGTAAGCACACCACAAAGTTCTTGCTCAATCCGTAACAACTCACCTTGAGCTCGAAGCTGCTCTCCCCTGTTTCGCGTTCTTGCGATCAGGCTTCCGGCTGGAAATCGGTGAGATTCGCGTAACAGGAGCGGATCTTGCGGCACCTCAAAATGGCTAAGCTCTTGCTCAATTTTACTCTTCACAACTTTTGACTCATACGTATAGGCCACCTCAAAGAGCTCAGCTCTTAATTGGATCAAACTTCGCAAAAAACCATCCCTATGGCTCGCGTCAACTTCGTTTTGTGGTTCTGTCGTTTTTAACCACGACGAATAGGATTCAATGATATTTAAAGCTTGAAATGAGGCGATAGTTGAAGCTCTCTTACGTCCTTCCTCATCAACAAATATTCTTAAACGTTCACTATAGGTATCAAGAAATTGGCGTAGGCTATCAAGCTTAATCGGCTCAACGGTTTCCGCTAAGAATCCCAACTCTCCCTTCCCGCGCATATGGTCGAGAAGAAATCTACTAAGGTAAGAGCACGCATCGGTTAAGAGTTCGTATACTGGTACTGTCGGTTTAATATCAACGGTAACCTCAACATCTGCCCCCATCCGAGACAAAGATGCGTTTCTCTCTTTAAGAAAGGCCAGCGCTTGCAAGCCATCTTCTGAATCTGTTTCTTTCACATTATCCCCCTGAACAAATAGCATCACGAACCTCCCTGACAGATTTAAACTGCTCGACAATACGAGCTACAGCTACGCGCTAATGGGAAACCGGGGAAAACCTAAAAAAATAGTGGATACAAACCGTGTGGCGCAAATCAAAACCAACTGCTTAACAGGAGTTCAGATGGGACACGTTAAAAAGGGGTGCTCAAAATCGAGAGTATCCTCATAAACAGAATAGCCATTCACCCGAGGCGGCTCACAATCTTCTACATTGCCGATTTGTAGCAGTACTACTATAGTGCTTAGCCATGGGAATATTAGGCACCCCAATCAATCCAGATACCGCAGAGCACCAGAAGAATAAGGAGGCATATCGGGAACTTCTGGAATCGTACCAACCTACTTTTGATCAGGCATTCGCGCCGGACCGAGCAGAACCATCGATTAAGCGCCATCTGGAAAGAGGAAAGCTCTTTGTCCGCGATCGGATTGAGCAACTTTTAGATGATGGAGCCCCCTTTCTCGAGATCGCTCCTCTGGCCGGGCTCAACCTCTACGAGGGAGTAAGACCCGGAGCTGGGATCGTTACCGGCATTGGAGTCGTAAGTGGAAAACAGTGCGTGATCATCGCAAACGATGCCACGGTCAAAGGGGGCACCTACTATCCTCTTACCGTTAAAAAACACCTACGCGCTCAGGAAATCGCACTCACGAATCATCTCCCTTGTATATACCTCGTCGATTCCGGTGGAGCATACCTTCCTCTTCAGGATGAAGTATTTCCTGACAAAGAGCATTTTGGGCGTATCTTTTTTAATCAAGCAAGGATGAGCGCTCTCGGCATACCGCAGATAGCTGTTGTACTCGGTTCATGCACCGCCGGAGGTGCTTACGTTCCTGCGATGAGCGATCAAACCATCATGGTGCGTGAGCAAGCGACTATCTTTCTTGGTGGCCCACCTCTTGTAAAAGCTGCAACTGGTCAAGAGATTACGGCTGAAGAGCTTGGCGGTGCTGACGTTCATTGTAAAATCAGTGGTGTTGCTGATCATCTGGCTGACAACGAGCACGAAGCTCTACGACAGGCGAGAGAGATAGTCGCACACCTCGGAGCTCGTGAACTTACCCACTACGACATTGCTGAGCCACGAGATCCGCTCTATCCAGCCGAAGATATTTACAGCCTAATCCCACCCGACTCCAAAAAGTACTTTCCAATACGAGAGATCATGGCGCGGCTATTCGATGGAAGCCGCTTTGATGAGTTTAAGAAAGAGTACGGGAAGACTCTTATCTGTGGGTTCGCGCGAATAGATGGTCGTCTGGTCGGAATTCTTGCCAATGATGGAATACTCTTCTCAGAGAGCGCTCTCAAAGGGGCACATTTTATTCAGCTGTGTGACAAACGAGGAATTCCGCTCCTCTTCTTACAGAATGTAGTGGGTTTTATGGTCGGAAAGGAGTACGAGCACGGCGGCATCGCCAAAGATGGGGCCAAACTCGTTAATGCAGTCTCCTGTGCAAGGGTTCCTAAAATTACTTTTATTCTCGGTGGGTCATTTGGCGCAGGGAACTATGGAATGTGTGGAAGAGCATACGATCCGCGTGTCCTCTTCTCTTGGCCTGGATCAAAGATAGCTGTAATGGGAGCCGAGCAAGCCAGTACTGTTCTTACCCAAGTACGTGAAGATTCCTATAAAGCAAAAAAGAAAAAATGGTCTGCCAAGGAAAAGACCGCTTACGGCGACGAGATTCGTGAATCATTCGAATCCCAATCACACGCCTTCTACGCAACTGCTCGTCTCTGGGATGATGGCATCATCGATCCGGTACATACAAGGACTGTCATCAGCCTTTCACTCGCGATGTCTGCCTGTGCTCCTTTAGCCGAAGAGGTATCCTATGGCGTATTTCGAATGTAGCCGTATGAAGAAGAGACTGTTTGTTCATGGATAAGATTCTTATCGCCAATCGCGGCGAGATAGCCTGTCGCATAGCAAGAACTGCTTCACGTCTCGGTATTCCTACCGTTGCCGTCTATTCATCAGCTGACCGAAATGCACTACACCGCTTTGCCTGCACAGAATCATATCTTATTGGTGGCGGAGAAAGTAAGGATTCCTATTTATGTATCGACAAAATCCTGCACGTCGCCGAGGTAAGCAAAGCGACTATGATCCATCCAGGATATGGCTTTCTTTCCGAGAATGCTGAATTTGCCAAAGCCGTTATAGACGCTGGACTGAGCTTTATCGGCCCATCACCAGAAACTATTGCACTCGCAGGAAGCAAAGTTGAGAGCAAACGCGCTGTAGAGGAAGCAGGTGTACCACTTCTCAAGTCTCTCCCTCTCAAAAAGAAGAGCAATATTAAAAAATTTATCGACGAATATGGATTCCCGCTTCTTGTAAAAGCTGCTGCCGGTGGTGGTGGGCGTGGCATGCGTATTGTCTCTGGGGAACAGGAACTCGACACAGCCATGGAGAGCGCCGCAAGAGAAGCAATGGCATTTTTTAACGACGATACGCTCTTTCTCGAACCCTACATTTCAAATGCCCGACACATTGAGGTACAGATCATATGCGATCAAAATGGCGACGCACTCGCCCTTGCAGAACGAGACTGCACCCTTCAACGAAACCATCAAAAAGTTATTGAGGAGGCCCCGGCTCCGGCCCTTCGCGAGGAGACGAGAAAGAAAATTCACGAAGCTGCTCTTAAAGCGGCAGAAGTTACGAACTATACCAATGCTGGAACGGTTGAATTTCTCGTCACCGAAAAAGAAGACTTCTACTTCCTTGAAATTAACAGCCGACTTCAAGTCGAGCATCCCATCACAGAAGACCTCTTTGGAATTGATCTCGTGGAGTTTCAGATTGGCATTGCTCAGGGGAAATCTCTGGCGAACCTTACAGGTGGGACGACACCGGTTCCGCAAGAAAAGCACTTCATCGAGGCCCGCATCTGCTCTGAATCCCCTGAAGACAACTTTGTTGCTTCAACTGGGCGACTTCTCGCATTTCAGTTCCCCCAATCAGATTTTATCCGCCTCGACACTGGCTACGAACAGGGGAAAAGTGTGAGTCACTACTACGACTCCCTGCTGGCCAAGCTCATTGTCTCAGGAGAGGACCGCAGCGCGGCTATTAAAAACACTATCTATGCTCTTGAAAATTCACACATTGCTGGAATAAAAACCAATCGCTCTTATCTACTTAAATTGTTAAAATCTGAGCCCTTTGAGAATACCACTCACCACACGACAACTGCTGGTGAGGACAAATACAAGAGCAGTTTTATACATGATCCTTACCAGATCATAGCTCTCGCGATGCTTTCACTCCACCTGCCGGATGAAAAACTCACTGGGGACGTTACGCTAGGATTTCGACTCGCAGGACGAGGCTATAAAACTAGGGAACTCGAGCTTGCCACAAAAAACTACACTGCAATCTTATCTTATGTAACTCAGAACAGAGACTGCCACGTCCGAGTAGAATCAGAGCAGGACACCAAAGAGTACACCTTCACGAACACGGTAGAATTTGGCGACTACTTACAGACTACTTGCGGTGAGCGAATCCTTTCATTTTTTGCTACTGACACAGGAGAAAAACAGCTGTGGCTCTCTCTTCATGGTCGCGAACACCTCATTCGCTACGAAAAGTCTGGCACACGTGCGAGCGCCACTTCATCAGACTCGCAAGCGATGTGCTTGAAAAGCCCACTACCTGGAAAAATTCTCACCATCAATGTATCACCGGGAGACACGGTTGCCCTTGGAGATCTCCTCCTCACTATGGAGTCAATGAAAATGGAACATCCGATACATGCAGAACGCAATGCGAAAATCGAGACCGTAAGCGTGAAGGAAGGCGAAGTGGTTGAGTCAGAAACCGAGCTTATTCAATTCTCTTAACCAACTTCCCGTTTCGAGGGAGTTGTCAGGGGTAGCTTCAAAAGAAAATTTTAACAATACTACTATCTATGTCTACTTTCATACCTCAACTCCTCACAACACTCGAGATTATCGCGCCGATCTTTATTATTATCTTCCTCGGGAAACTCCTTTACCAAATTGGACTTCTTGACCAACAATTTGTAACCACTTCTTCTCAGCTTGTATTTAAGATTACCCTACCTGTACTCCTTTTTACTCACTTTGTTACTTCAAAAATGGAGGACCTTCCTTATTACTCCGTGTTCGCAATTATCTACATAGGGATAACAATCCTCTTCCTTGTTTCATGGTTGATCGGGAAACTCGTTGCTCACAGCAAGAAAGACGTTGGAGTTATCGTGCACGGATCTTTTAGGAGTAACTTTGGAGTTATTGGCCTTGCTGTGCTCGACAAACTTCTTGGCTCAGAAGGGTTGACGTATGGAGCGCTCATCCTTGCTATGATTACTCCTATCTACAATGCTCTAGGAGTTATTGCTGTCACATTCGCGAGCAACGCCCATCTGCATCCTCTGCGAATTCTCAAACAAATTCTTCTAAATCCCCTTATCATAGCTTGCTACGCAGCAATTCCCTGTATGTACTTTTCTTTCAAGCTTCCTGAATTTGCATTAGACACAGGACACTACCTCTCCTCTCTGACACTCCCTCTCGCACTTCTTGGAATTGGGGCGAGCCTTCGGTATCCTCTAAGGGAGCTTTGTTCTCGCGATGCTCTTATAGCAGTTACCTTCAAACTCATCCTCGCACCACTTGTTGGCCTTGCACTCGCTTTCTCATGGGATCTGAGCGATTCTTGGCGTATGTCGCTCTTCATTCTCTTTGCCTGCCCATCGGCCGTAGTGACGTTTAGCTTTGCCGACGCGATGACCGCTAATAGCGCGCTCGCGGGGAAAATAATCGTAATGAGCACCATATTCTCGTTGCTCACCCTAAGCCTTGGAATCACATGGCTCCAATTTGTGAGAATATAAGATGAAAAGATACTACTGCCAGTAAAGCAGGTATATCCATGGCCCAACAGCTGCACCGAGGTAGATACAAGAAAGGATAGCAACAACGGTTCGCATATACTTACTCTTGTGGGCAAGATAGGTAAGAAACACAACTGCGAGGATCGCCAGGAACTTTACACCTACGAGCACCGTACGAGCACCGTACATGGCCATAAGATTCTTTAGAAGCTCGTTACGCTCAGCAACTATCCCGAGCCTTGATACTCCTTCGTGAGTGAGATATCCATCAAAAATGTTCAGCGAAATGAGAAACGCTCCTAAAAAGAGATAATCTAGAGACGGGAGCTTTAACTCAAACATGACCGGAGAGTGGTTGGGGAGAACAATCTTAATCTGTTTGGGCGGTTTCTTCTCTGCCGCTGCTGGCATAATGAGACGACCCGACTTTGGTTTCTGCAAACGACTGGAGTTCAGACTTAACCTCAAGATATCAATCTGGGCATCAGCCTTTTGTTCGACAAGTGAGAGCGGATTAAATACAGAGATCATATTCTGCCCATCGCGGTGCGTGTGAGAGGCCATTGCTCCGGAGAAGGATTGAATGGTCTGACACGCTTCATCATTTCTTCTGATAAATCTTGCAACCTGTGATGCATCACGAAAGCGCTTGGCGGGATCTTTCATCACAAGCCTTGAAACCATATGACTGAGCCAAGGAGGAACTCCGTCTTTAAGCTCTGCAAGAGATGGGAGCTCCCCTCGTGTGTGAAACTCCATCAATGCTTCAAGATCAGTCTCCTCCACAGGGATCTTACCAGTGGCGAGCTCATAAGCAGTAAGCCCGAGACAATACAGATCGGACTTCGCTCCCGGTTGCTCACCAAGCCACACCTCTGGAGCAACGTATTGCACAGCACCCACTCTGAGATTTTTCTGGGTGAGTCGAGAGTCCGGAGTACACGCAATTCCAAAATCAATGATTTTTAAACTGTAGTTATCCATAAGAATAACGTTAGTTGGTCTGATATCACGGTGAACAATCCCTTGGTCATGAATCGCCTGAAGCCCCTCACTGAGCTCAAGCAAAATGCGAGGAAGAAGATCGATACATACGGGCCCCTGTTGAATAAGCTCATCAAGCGTGATGCCCGGAGCATACTCCATGGTATAGAAAAGGTGAGGCGGATCCTCTTCGCAATCAAGCATTCGCACAACGTTTGGGTGCGAAACTTTGCTGAGCATCTTTACTTCGCGTTGAAATCTTTCAACAAATTGACGATCGTTTTGAAGGAAGCTGTGAAGAACCTTAACAGCAACATCATACTCTTCATTGAGATCCGTTGCTTGGTACACCGTTCCCATACCGCCAAAGCCCAGCGCTCGTCTGATAAGATAACGGTTTGCGAGTACAGCTCCATTTTCAATGGCATTTACTGTGACTTCTCTGGACATACGGATGATTCTCCCCTGTTGCTCTATCGTCAACCTGAGTAGATTGCTTAAAGCTTGGAAAAGCTCCTAGGAAAGATTTAGGCGATCCTCCTGCCCCACTCCTTTATCGCTTGCGAAATTTTCCTAGTATTTCTGTAAGTGGCAAAAAATGTTATGTTTTATGAAGGTTATGGTCGATATATTAGGTGTGAATAAGGTGACAGATTCAGAGAAACTCTCCGGGGAAACCGGGCAGGCTTTTGAGCAAAAGGTTATCTCCTTTGGAAAGGAGATCTTCTCTCACATGAACCGGGAGAAGCCAGGATTTCTTCACGCGAACTTCTGGAGCGATCGTGTGATGGAATGGTCTATGGCCAAGCCCGAACTCAAAGCCAACATGTTTCGCCTCGTCGACGTTCTCCCTGCGCTTAAAACAAGCTCCGCGATTGCACGACACGTCAAAGAGTATCTGAGCCAGGTAGCACAAACCATTCACAGTATTGCTGCCTGGGGAGTAAACATCCCACCCCAATCTATCCGAGCGCGTTTTGCCTCTATCGCCGTTCGCCAAGGCGTGCGTCAGATGGCATCACAATTTATTGCAGGTGAGTCTGCGCAAAAAGCCCTTTCAAAGCTTAAGACCATCAGAGAAAACAAGCTTGCCTTCACCGTCGATCTTCTCGGAGAATACTGCGTTAGCGAGCAAGAAGCTTCAGAGTATATGAACCGTTATCTTGAAGCGCTTAATTCGCTTGGCAGCGAAGTCTCAGGTTGGAAATGCTCGGCTCCAATAATGGAAGGTCATCCCGGTGAGATTAGCCCGGTATGTGTCTCTATCAAACTCTCAGCTCTTTATTCACAGTGCAATCCTCTTAACTTCGATAGAAGTGTAAAAGTACTTACAGAGCGCCTCTCAAACGTAGTACGCACTGCTCAGGAACAGAACGCCATGATCTATGTTGATGCCGAAGATACGGCGAATAACCCGATCATTTACAAAGTTTTTCAAGATGTATTTTCTCTTGATGAATTTAAAGACTTCCCCTACCCCGGAATCGTTCTTCAGGCCTATGCGAAAGAGTCTGAAAAAACACTCTTAGAACTTCTTTCCTTTGCTCAAAAACGCGGTAAGCCAATAGCGGTGCGACTGGTTAAAGGCGCGTACTGGGATAGCGAGACCGTCTCAGCTCTTCAAAATCACTGGGAGCCTCCCCTCTTCCAGAAGAAGGAGAGCTCTGATGCTAACTTTGAGAAACTCACCAAGATCTTACTTCAGAATATAGAACACGTATTACCAGCCTTTGGCTCTCATAATATTCGATCGCTTGCACACGCATGTTGCTACGCCGAGGAGCTTGGCATCAAGCAAGATCAGTTTGAACTCCAGATGCTGTATGGCATGGCAGACCCTATTGCAAACGCTTTTAAGGAAAGAGGATATCTTGTCAGATTCTATGTGCCCCTTGGTGAATTAATACCAGGTATGGGATACCTCGTTCGAAGACTCCTTGAGAATACTTCAAATGAATCATTCCTGAGACATACTTTTTTCGATGAATCAGAGATTGAAACACTACTCAAAAAACCTGCTGCCGGGAGCTAAGAGTCATGAGCGAGAATGAATCAAACTTTCAAAACGTACCGCCTATCGACTTTAGTCTCGCTGAGAGCAGGGCCTCTTTTCAAGCAGCTATTGATAAGACAGGGAAACGGATACGCGGAAATGAGTTCGGCGCCTGTCCGATAGTCGGCGGTGAGTTTTTAAGTGGAGGCAACACGCTTCCAAGCGTAGATCCGGCTGACCCGGAAAGAATTATCGGAACCGTCCGTCTCGCTGATAAAAACGATACGCTACGTGCCCTCAAAACACTTAAGGGCTCCTCAAAAAGCTGGGCGCAGCAAAGCCCTGAAAAACGCCACGACATTATCAAAAAAGCTGGCGATATCATGCTCGAAAGAAGAGAAGAGCTCGCTGCCCTTATCGTTTATGAAGTTGGAAAGCCGTGGAAGGAAGCTGACGCAGATGTTATCGAGGCGATAGACTTCTGTCACTATTACGCCCAAGAGATGCTAAAGCACTGTACGGGGAGAATTCTACTTGAAGTCCCTGGCGAGAAAAATATCTACCTCCACTCCGCTCGTGGGATTGGCGTGATTATCGCACCATGGAATTTCCCTCTGGCAATCGCCTGCGGCATGACCGTTGCATCCCTTGTCTGCGGGAACGCAACCGTACTCAAACCTGCTGAGCAATCAAGTATCATCGCCTTTGAATTCTTTAAAATTCTTCTTGAGGCCGGAGTTCCTGAAAATGCCTGCGCACTTCTTCCTGGCATCGGCGAAGAGATCGGACCGATATTAACCGATCACCCCGATGTTGACCTGATATGTTTCACTGGTTCAAAGGCGGTAGGTCTCGACATTCTTTCACGTACGGCAACGGTTCAACCCGGACAGCAAAATATTAAGAAGGTCATCTCAGAGATGGGAGGCAAAAATGCTATTGTTATTGATGAAGACGCAGATCTCGATGAGGCGATTAAAGGTGTACTTTATTCTGCTTTTGGATTTGCAGGCCAGAAATGCTCAGCTTGCTCAAGAGTCATATGCGTTGGTGATTCCTACGAACCATTTCTTGAGAGAATTAGAGAAGCCACTGGAGATATCCTTATCGGCCATCCGGCTGACTCCTCTACCTTCTTAGGCCCTGTCATTGATGCCACGAGTCGCGACCGTCTGCTGACATTTATATCAACAGCAAGCCAGACACAGACATTGCACTTTAAGGGGAATGTACCTGAAAAGGGTTACTATGTCCCGGCGACTCTCTTTCGTGACGTAGATACGCAATCTCCTCTTTGGAAACAGGAGCTCTTTGGCCCAGTACTTGCCTGTCGAAAAGAAGACTCTTTTGAAGCAGCTGTTTCAGTTGCCATGGACAGTGAATATGCCCTTACCGGCGGTGTCTTTAGCAGAAGTCCTCAAAACATAGAGCACGCGTACCTCAATTACCAGGTAGGAAACCTCTACATTAACCGTAGCATCACCGGCGCTATCGTTTTACGACAACCATTTGGGGGCAGTCGCATGTCTGGAGTTGGCGCAAAGGCTGGTGGCCCTGATTACCTCCTACAATTCTTACAACCACGAACCATTACTGAAAACACTATGAGGAGAGGCTTCACACCGGAGTTACTATAATATGAAGATACCTTCCAGTACGTACAAAGATATTTTCGAGGTCTTAAGTGATGCGATTATTCTTATCGATGAGAATGAACAGATCCTGTCAGTGAATCAACGCGCGCTTACTCTTCTTGATACTTCCGAAAAAGATATCCTTGGCAAAAGCATTGACCTCTTCGTGCCGCCTGACTTTCGAGATACGTACGGTGAGATCTTACAACGTTTTGTTGATGCTAAAGAGAGAAAGGTTGAGCGGCACGACCTCCCTCTAATAGAGCTTCGTAGAGGCGACGGTACCGTTTTCCCAGCTCGGGTCACGCTCTCTAAGGCACCCACAAAAGACTCATGGATTGTCGCAGTTGTCTTACAAGATCTCACAAAACAAGAATCTGACAGGAAAGAAATCTTAGAAACAAACGAAAAACTTCAAGCCCTAGATAGTATCCGTCAGGAGTTTATCGGAATGGCAGCACACGATCTTCGAGCGCCGCTTCATAAACTCTCCCTATCCGCAGAGCTGCTCACTGACGAATCCTTGCCCGCAGAGAAAAAAGGACAATTCCGGGACATCATGGCACGAACCATCAAGGGCATGCAGTCCCTCGTGAATGATCTCTTAAGCATTACAAGCATTGAATCAGGGAAAATTAACTTAAAATCTGAACAGGTTAGTCTCATCCCCTACTTTCAAGAAACGTATGAGCTCCATAAGCAGACGTACTCAAATAAGAACATTAGACTCAACCTTCAGCTCGATCTCAAACGGGCCAGCGGATACTTTGACCCCAACAGGATTAGTCAAGTCCTCAACAACCTATTGGGAAATGCACTAAAGTTTTCTAATAGAGATACAGAGGTCACATATCAGGTGCTTGAGGAGAAGAATAATTTAATTATACGTGTTACAGATCAAGGCCCCGGCATTTCAAAAGACGAACAGCAAATACTCTTTCAACCATTTTCTCAGACATCTAACAAACCAACAGCCGGCGAACAAAGTACTGGTCTTGGGCTTGCCATCTGCAAGCGCATTGCTGACCTCCATAAAGGTACTATTACGGTACATTCAGAACTAGGGAAAGGCAGCACATTCACGCTGACACTTCCCGATGCGCTCTGTGACTAAATGGAGAGCCCATTCGTTGATGGCTCTAACTGAGGAGCATCTTCTTTCTCTTCTTTTTGAGGCTTCTCCTCTTCGGCTCCAGTATCAAGAACCATCCCTGTTGGTACCTCCTCTTCAGCGGTACCATCTGCGCTATCAAGTTTCACTTTAAGTTTCAGATCGACAACACTATCAGCATTTTGAAGTGCGGTTTCAAGATCGATTCGTCCCTCCTTGTAGAGGTTAAAAAGCGCCTGATCGAACGTTTGCATCCCTTCAAGGGTAGCTCCTTCCATAGCATCTTTAATCGCATCTACTTCAGCCTTCTTAATGAGCTCTCGAATGCGACCATTTCCTCTTAAGATCTCAATAGCAGCAGCTCTTTTGCCGTCGACAGACTTTACCAATCTCTGACTAACTATCGCTTGCAGATTCAGACTCAGCTGCATGTATATCTGGTTGTGCCGTTCCGGCGGGAAGAAGTTTATCACGCGTTCCATTGCCTGATTGGCGTTGTTGGAGTGAAGGGTTGCCAGACAGAGGTGGCCAGTTTCAGCAAAGTTAATGGCGTGCTCCATCGTTTCTTCATCTCGAATCTCCCCGATGAGAATGACGGTTGGTGCCTGTCTGAGCGCATTCTTTAGTGCATCTTTAAAAGAATCAGTATCAACTCCAACCTCCCGTTGAGAGACAACGCATTTTTTATGCTCATGAACAAACTCAACCGGATCTTCGATGGTCATTATGTGTCCGGCTTCTGTCCGATTTCGATGATCGATCATCGCAGCAAGCGTGGTTGATTTTCCTGAGCCCGTTGCTCCTACAACCAAGATGAGGCCTCGCTTTGTCATTACAATATCTTTCATCGTAGAAGGAAGTTGGAGGTCGTCGATGGTCTTAATCTCAGTTTCGATCTTACGAATAACCATAGCGATATTACCCTTCTGCCGGTAAAGGTTCGCTCGAAATCTTCCGATTTCTGGATAGTAAAGCGCGAGGTTCTGCTCCTTCTTCGTGAGGAACTCCTGCTTTTTCTCTTCATCTAGAATTTCATTCGCCATGGACTCACAATCTTCGGGTGTGAGTACATTCTTCCCGGCTGGCTTGACCGACCCCGAGATCTTAAAGCTCGGTGGGCGCCCTGCGGTAATGTAAAGATCATCCGCATCGTGCTGTTTCATAAACGCTAGAAGCTTTTCAATGGTGAACATATCGTTCTTCTCCCCTTTTCTTAACTCTTTCTAACATCGTGAAAAGCCGCCTACGGCTATAGGTCTTTTCTTCAGATCTCAGCCGCTAGCAGACTCTCAATACCCTCTTTCTCTCATCAGCCTCCTACAGATGCTGTATGAATCACTAAAGACCTATAATAACAGCATTTAATCTATCTCATGCCTTAAAAAGACCGATGCAAGACAGTGTTCTACATTCTTTACGCATTTTTCTTAATACTCTTCTTAAGCTTTAGAACCGATCTGACGATCTTTGATACGTACTTATAAGGCGTAAAAAGCACTCTTCTATGACAACGAACGGCGGATCAAGAGAAACTCAGGTAATGCATCGATCGCTCAGCCCGGAGCAAAAGCCGAGCTATACCCTGAGTAATATTGTACATCTTATTGAGAACGGCGAAGAACCAAAAAGAATATTTACCTATATTGTTGAGACAGCTCATAAGTTTAAAGACATCGATTCAGTAGCTCTTATTCTTCCATCAGAAAAGAAAGAAGCTGAGCAGGAGATCGTAGCTTCAAAGGGCGACTACAATTTCGGACTCTTCCTAAACGAAAATAATATAAGCCGCTCGCACTCTACGCTGAAAGATTATGCTGATACCTCAATCGCTATGGAACCCGAGGGGCTCTTTCGCTTTGATGTCGTCTGTCTAGGAGCTCCTATCGGTTCCCTAATGGTACATACCAAAACGGAACTAAAACCAACCTCTGAGGCACAACTCGTAGAGCTTGCACACCATTCAAGTGTTGTATTCGAACGGCTTAAACTTTCAGGAACCGTGCAGCATCTTCTTGATCGTCTTCAAGTTTTAAATGAGCTCAATCAGCTCATCGCAACCAACATTGGACTGCCACGCCTCATGAAGAGTCTGGCAAGAGAGAGTGCTTTCCGGTTTGCAGCCGATCTTTCTCTAGCTCTCTTACTTGATGAGAGTAAAGAGAAGCTTACCATAAATGGGGCATACGGATGTACTCCACACGTGCTTCCGCCATCAATACCACTTGAGAGCGGAATTCTCGGACAGGTCATGCGCGTTGGCGGGTACTTTACCGTTGAAGACCTTGAGCAACAACAAAATCACAATCTCGATTTTCTCCACGAACTGGGCATTAAATGTGTCAATGCCTGTTGTCTTGAAGTACGAGGAGAAGCTCTCGGAGCCATACTGATAGGTTTTCGCCGCATCAATATGGTAACGCATAACGATATGACAAGGTTTGAAGAGTTTGCACAGGGTGCCGCTGTGGCGGTGGCCAATGCGATTAACCAAGGACGTATTCAAAACTACACCGAACGTCTTGAGGAACTTGTCGAACAACGAACCGCGGATCTTGCTGTGGAAACTGCGCGAGCTGAAGAAGCAAACGAGGCAAAGTCTCGCTTCTTAGCAAATATGAGTCATGAACTCCGCACACCACTTACAGCAATCGTCGGGTACTCAAGCGTACTTGTAGATGGAGTGTTTGGTGAGCTAAACGAAAAGCAGGCCGACGCTCTTAATTCGGTTGCTCGTTCGAGTGAACACCTCAAGAATCTCATCGACGATGTACTAAACCTTGCTCGTATCGAATCAGGAAAAGAAGAGGCAGAGCCTGAAGCTGTTCCGCTTGGAGAGCTTCTCTCTCAAGCACATAAGCTCATGATGCAAACAGCTCTCGGGAAAAATGTGAATCTTGATACCCTTGAGCTTGATGAAGATCTTCAAGATGCCATGCTCTTTGTGGATAGAAAACACATCCACCAGATCATTATTAACATCATGTCCAATGCTATTAAGTATACGCCTCCGAATGGACGTGTTTGGCTTGAGTGCAAAAAGGTCTCAGATAAAATTCAAATTACCGTATGTGACACCGGTGTGGGGATTTCCGGAGTAAAGCTAAAGAAACTCTTTGAACGTTTTGAGCGCGGAGATGACACTTATAGTAAGAGCCAAGTAGGGACCGGAATCGGTCTAAACCTTACAAAGCGACTGGTAGAGCTCAACGGTGGTGGCATCTCTGTGGAAAGTGAGGAGGGACGCGGGTCTCGCTTTTCAATCCTTCTGCCGGTACAGGTAGACAAGAAAAGTAAAGCGGCAACTATTAGCTTTAATCAGGAAGACGCTAAAAACGTCCGGCTAGATGGCTTGTCGACTCTGGTTGTAGAAGATAATGTAGATACAAGCGATGTACTCTTTCATATCCTCACTGCGGCTGGAGCGAGCGTTCAAGTCGCAAATACCGTACACGAAGGCAAGGCCCTCATTGAGAAGGAAAAGCCCGACATTGTTCTTACAGACCTCGCTATTCCTGGTGAAAGTGGCCTTGAACTTATTCGACACATTCGTAAGGGCGAAGATAATTTCTCATCAGTACCTATCATCGTGCTCAGCGCATGTGCCTTTGATAGCGATAAACAGGCTGCCCTTACGGCAGGAGCGTCACTTTTTCTGGCAAAACCATTTCGCCCGAAAGAGATAATACAAGGAGTACGTCAGCTTACATTTGAAGCGGCGATGAATGATTAAGATTTAGAGTTATGAACGAGACAGGATCACTTGCTGGAAAAGACTTTGTGGAGCGACTCAGACGTTCGCTGCGCCGTGATGGTGATTTCCCCGCCAGCGCCCGAGTTGTATCTGAGCTTAAGAAACTTGTCTCGCAACCAGATACAACAGCTAATAAAGTTACAGAACTTATTCTGCAAGAGCCTTCGCTTGGGACACGCGTTCTTCACCTAGTAAACAGCTCATTCTACAAACGCGCCAAACCAATTATGACTATCAGTCAGGCCGTCGTTCAGATCGGCATGCGTCCACTCGCTGAACTGTGTTCAGGGCTGGTACTCCTTCAAAAGTTTGCTCCGCGAGCTCGTGATGGAGGCGCCTTTGCAAGCTGCCTTCAGCAAACAGTTACGACCTCACTTCTTGCCAGCACGCTCACCTCTGAAATGAGCGCTAAGAAGTCGAAGAAAAAAGAAGATGAGACTGGGTACTTGGCTGGAACATTTTATGAGCTTGGCGTACTTCTTCTCGCATTCTACTTTCCCAAGGTTTATGACAGCGCCGTAAAGCGTTCTAAGACAAAAGACCAACCTCTTTCTCAGAGCATACTTGAGATCACCGGACTCACCCCAACCGGACTCAGCCTTGAAGTCATTGACGAGCTAAGACTCCCTGATTTCTATAAGAATGTCCTCTCTGAAGCTGAATCATTTAGTGATGAGAAAAAGGCTCAATCTGGCATAGAGCTTTCAAAGGCTATTTATGCCGCTCACGAAATCTCTGCCGTCTTGAGTCACAACCACGGGAAGGCACAACTTGAGCAGACACTCGACAAACTGCATAAGCGCTTTGGCCTCGATGAAAAGGTACTCCCTGAGGCGATTGGAAAGTTATCAGAAGCGTTCAAGGAACAATGTGTCTCACTTGAACTCCCACTCCCTGAGCTTCCGTCATATATACGAACATTTACAGATAGCGATGGGAATGTACGCGTTCCCACTGTGGTATCTGCGAGCGTTGCAGATGACGGCGTGGATCAATTCGCGCAGTATGTCGAGGAGATACGTGAAGCCGTTGAAGGACGTGAACCAACCTCTTCGGTGATTACCAGTGTTATGGAAACTCTTGCATGGGGTATGCTCTTTGACCGCGTTATTCTTATGCTTATGAATAAAGGAAAAACTGAGCTTGTCGGCAGGATGGCGCTTGGAAATATCCCTGATTTTGCACCCGGACAGTTTAAGCGCTCCTTGGGACGAGACGCCGGAGCCTATGCGCCCGATGCAAAAGCCGTTAAAGAATCAAGAACTATTTTTCAAGGCGATCCTTACTTTGAGGACGGATGGCCAATAGCAGTTATCCCTGTAGGTTTCGATGAGAAATCTATTGGGGTTATTTATGCTGACCGAACTCAGGCTGATCAGAAAGAACTCTCAGGGAGAGAACAGGCAGCATTAAGCATGCTCGCAGATCTGCTTGACCGCTCAGTGGCGATGAATAGCAAGTGATTTTTATTGGAGAGAGATAAAATGAAAGGGAACGTTCTTGTAGTTGATGATGATGAAACAATACGTAATCTCGTGCAAGCCGTACTTGAGGCGGAAGGATTCAATATCAACACGGCTACCAATGGAAAAGAGGGCGTTGATTATGTCGAGGGCCTTGATAAGCCTGAGGATCTCAAGCTCATTGTACTTGACGTGTGCATGCCAGAAATGAATGGCCTCGATGTAGCTACCCGCTTAAAGCTTAATGCCAGCACACAATCGATTCCAATTATTATGCTCACTGGTGAAGATAAGGCGGAAGATATAATGGCCGGCTATAGCGTTGGTGCTGACTACTACATCACCAAGCCGTTTACCCGGCAACAACTCCTCTTTGGCGTACAGACCGTTTTCGAATAGAAAACGGAATGGTGGAAATAATCCTCCTTAAAGACCACCTTCACATGAAATGAACACTCATCTGCAACGCTACGACGCGGCGCAGAGGTTAGTCTCTTCACTCTTCATAGCAGCGCGCTCGTCTTCAAAGACAACGCGCTTCTGGTCGGGGATCAGCTCGCCACAAGTGGCCGAGGCTTCATCCCAGAGCAGCTCGCTATTGCAGTGCAAAAAGGCGGCGAACCGCACAATGCTGCACTCATCGAGCGAAGCGAACCCGGGATAATCACCTACAAGGTAGACCTCCACCAGCACTCGCCGGCCACTCTCCTGCTCGGTGCAAAAGAGCGAGACACACTTGCAGACGAACCCTTCAACCTCTTTGAGATGCCTCACCGGGCGCACGCGAAACGGCGGAGTCGGCTTATTCGACATTTCCTTACGCGGCAACCGATAGTCATCACGATCGAAGAGCACGATCCCCATCTTATCGAGGACGGGCTTTACCTCCAGGTACACCTCTTCCCCAATACAGACGCAGCCTTCCATGTTTAAAATCCTCCACACTCGAAATAGAACTCCCCTCCTCTAGCAATAAGGGGCCAATCAAACACCTGCCAGAGCAGGTAGTTGACTGGTCCCTAAAGCCTAGGGTTCGAGTACTAAACGAGTAAAAACCGTGATTATTTCCACCACTCACCTGAAGCAGTACGTAATGACGGCTCTGGTTCAGGTTAGAGGTGGTACTCTTTACTTAGGAATGAGAAATGCGAAGGATCATGAAAAATATCAGACAGCGATTATACAGTAGATTCCGGATACTACGCAATAAAGCGACAGCTTATTTAAGTGGTCTCACCACAGAGAAACGCCGCACCAAAACACCCAATACAAGTATCGCCAAAAGGACAAAAAAGAATCGGCTATGTACGCCAGACTGCTGGCCGAACGCAGGTACCCCGACCTGAAGGTTATAGCTCTGCTGCGAAAAGAGTTCGGGATTCGCTAAGAGCTCTCGCCCCAGATGGTCATAGACCTGGGTGAGCCCAGAGTTATTGACTCGTACAAATGGAATCCGGTTTTCGACACTACGAAAAGCGGCAAGAGCCATATGCACTGCTGCACCTGGAGTGTCTCCAAAATATGCGTCATCTGCAGGATTGATAATTACATTGGCCCCTTGCTCAACAAACTCATGCACAAAATCAGGAAATATAGCTTCAAGACAAACCACTGGCGCTATTCGGACACTGTCATTAAGTGGTAGCACCCCCCTGACCTTCCCTGCCGTATACTGGCGAACATCTGGCAATACCTCCTTAAGGAAAGGAAGAGCATCGGAAAAGGGAAGATACTCTCCAAATGGTATTAAGATGTTCTTTCGGTAAGTACGAGCATTATCGGGAGAATCTTGTACAAGATGCACTACATTATAAAACGAAATATCCCGCTCATTGGCTCCCGACTCGTACAAGAAGGCGCTTAAAAGTAGTGGCGTATCGACCTCGCTTAAAAGAGAGGCAATAACGTGGTAGTCTCTAGGTTGATTGACGATCGAAAAAGAAAGCGGAAGTTCAGGCCACACGACAAGATCAGGACGGTCAGCACCAGAGACTGCTTGCCGGGTTTGTTTCGTAATTCTATCTAGGTACGTGCCCTTATCGCTCCGATCAGATGAAACTGGAATATCTGGTTGAATGAGCACAAGGCGCAAAGGAGTAAGGCTCGCATCTTCTGCGGTAATCCGCGATATTATAGATTGCCCATAACAGTAGAGCGAAAAAGGGATTAACAGAGCCAGCACCAAAAATCGCACCGCCACCACATGGGACTGAGCAAGAAATCTCTTTAAAGAAAGAAAGAGGAATACACTTGTAAGCGTAATGCAAAATAGGAGTGCACCAGCTCCACCAAGAGCACAGATCTGTATCAACTCAGGGTACTGATACTGGGAGTGCGCAAGGGTTCCGGGAAAGACACCGGGGAAATAGCTAAGGAGAAGTGTGAAAAGTGCAGAGCTTAATACCGGGTGCTCAGAGGGAGAGAATACCCGATATCGTGCTTGCAGGTAGCCATATATCCCATACGGGATAGCTGCAACTAGGCACTGGAATAGGTAGATTGGAATAGCAATCCACCACGCCACCTCGCCGATTTGAATCATCCCAGGCACAAACCACCAAATAACAAGGCTCCAGGACACTAGCGCCATGATTGTCCCGAGCAGAGCTGCTTCAGGTGGCGTTCTCTTCTCCAGCGAAAAGTAGAAAGGCACATACATCAGCCATGCGGCCACTGGTATTCCCAGACCAGGGTAACTGGCGTAACCAAGAAATGCGGCCAGCACTATAAGAACGGAGATTCTCACCATAACACCTTCTCTATTAAGGGCCTAGAATAACACGATTAATTGATCAAATCTCCACATCAGCTCAACTGATAGAGCCTCTTAGCCCCTCCCATCATAGCAGAGCATTAACCGCCTAAGCTATTAACAGTACTTTTGTTTGATTTATGGTAAAAAACTGTTTACATTCCTGCCTGTACCCACTTTTGAACCGTGATCCGGAGTTTCCTATGGATAGCAATTGTAAATCAATAACCAGACATTTTATCTGCCTTTTAACCCTTTTTAGCATCTTTTTGCTCCCGCAATTTGCATTTGCCGGCGGCGGAGATCTGCCTCCCCTTTCGCTCACGCTAAGCTGCCCGGCGAAGGTTACTAAGGGCCAAGTAATCACCTGTGAGGTAAAGATCCTGAACAACACAGGACACGATTACTGGGAGATCGTATTAACAAGCCCCGCACCAAAAGGACTCACATTTCTTAAAGAAGACCTTGCGCCTGAGTGTAAAGGGAGCGGCTCAACTCCAAAGTGTAGTTTCAGTCCTCTTAAGAAGCAGAGCATGAAGAGCTTCTGGTTTAAGTATAAGGTCACCGGAAACTGTGAAACTGATATCACCAATCAGGTCGATGTTCGTGCAAAAGATGCTGAAACAAACTGGGCAAAAGCGCACCTCTGGGTATCTTGCGAGGACCTCCCTGAGTGTAAAGATGGCGTAGATAACGATGGTGATGGTTGGATTGATTATCCTGAAGACAGTGATTGTTCTTCTCCACATGATGACAAGGAGGCACCAGATCCAGAGTGCTCTTACGGACAAGTTCAAAAGGTACCATGTAACCAATCAGACTACTGTAACAAAGGTACGAAAACACGAACCTGTACTCACTACGGCAAATGGGGATCATTCGGAAATTGTGTTTCTGACATAGTTCCTGACGCTCTTCCTGAGATATGTAACGACGGGATCGATAACGACTGTGACGGTGCGAAGGACCTTGCAGACAGCGAATGTGCTGAGTGCTGGCCCGGAGAGACTCAATCACGAGACTGCGGACATGGTTGCGGAGCCGGTAAGCAAACCAGAAGCTGTGTAAACGGTTGGTGGGGCCAATGGGGCTCATGTAACGCTACTAATGCATATGGTAGCCCTGAAGTCTGCCATGACGGTAAAGACAATGATTGTGACGGCAAAGTAGATGCAGCTGACCCTGATTGCTTTGAGTGCACACCCGGGTCTAAGAAGTACGTCAGCTGTCACACCAACATTCCAGGCATCTGCGGTGTCGGAAAACGAGAGATTGTATGTGGATATGATGGTACATACGGTGCACCAAAAGAGTGCGTTCCGAATATTGCCGTAGGTTCACAGTATGAAAACTGTACTGACAACGTCGACAATGATTGTGACGGGAAGATCGATGGTAAGGACTCAGACTGTTATGACAACTACGCCTGTACTCCAGGTACGGAAGAGGCGCAGGTCTGTACGACAGGTCTTGAGGGAGTGTGCGCAAGCGGACTTCAAAAAAGAAAGTGTATGTACAGTGGCCAGTGGAGCGAGTACGAAGATTGTAGGCCTGTAATCGACCCTCACCAGCAGGTAGAAGCATGCGGCGACAATAAAGATAACGACTGTGATGGCGCAGTCGACGAGAGTTGTCATAGCTCGTACTACGACTATAAGCCAAGCTGTACGGTCAACTACGCGCTTCATCGCGGTAGCCTTGAGCTTGATACACTTAGGAAGTACGCACACCGTTCAGCGAAGTACGTACGCAACCAGATGAGAGGACGTCGAGGAGAGTCTACAAACGCGAAGCACCAGACTGCAATGCTTTACGCAAAGAGCTCTGACGCTGAGTGTAACAAGCTCTACAACAACGCTATGACTATCGTGAGCAAGTTCCCTGATAGTTATCAAACATGTAATCATTCAAAATGTGTCATGACTGACTACTCACATGAAATGCACATGTATGAAGACGTTGTAAAAGACATGGTTACTCAGACCAGAAAGCTCTCAAGAGTCTACAATAGAGCGATGAGAACACGTTCTCGTAAACTCCTTCGCATACGTAAGCGTGCTAATAGGGAGAAAAAGAGCATTCACAAGGAGATGAGTAAGCTCCCGAATCTGAGCTACAGGTGTGAATAACACCATTTGAAGCGCTCTCTATCCTTCAATAAAGGGCCTTCAACAGAGGGAAAGAGCGTGGAGAGTGTACGAGCCGCTTGGCACATTGAGAGATGTACCAAGCGGCTTTTTCTATCTCTGCAATCCTGCATCGTTGCGGCACCGCTCACATTTCTATACAATCGAGCAACATTTTGATCCGCACCAACTGTTTTTATTATGTCTGATACTTCTCGTTCACTCCTCCTCGGTTTTCTTGTCTCACTCATAGGAATTGTCTTTTCACTTATTCTCCTTGAAATCGTGGTGAGGCTTTTTCTTTTAAAAGGTTCTACTGCTGAAGGCTGGAGCGATCGACCGGCGTACTACTATAAGCCACTTCAATCAGAGACACTTCAGGACTATCCTTATGGACCAAAGAAAGAAGACCTCTTTCGTATCGCTGTAGTTGGAGACTCATTCACATTTGCTCCGTACATGCAGTTTGATGATACATTCCCCAAGAAATTAGAGCGCATGCTGAATCTAAACTTCGACACGGATCACCCTGAGGTCGAGGTCGTGAATTACGGCATCCCCGGTCTCTCCACCTCACACGAAATAGGTTACGCGCGACAAGCGGTAAAAGACGGGGCTGATCTCGTAATACTTCAGATCACACTCAACGACCCCCAAATAAAGCCCTATAACCCAACGGGACTTACTCGGGGCAACGAATTTGGTGCTTATTCTGCGAAGGAAGGAACACTGAGTACTCTTTCACGTTACTGGAAAACACTCGGATTTGCTCTCGAAAGAATTCACAACACGCGCACCCATCAAAATTACGTATCGTACTATCACGATCTCTTCACAAAAAAACGCACCTCTGAACACTTTAAGGATTCACTAGATAAGTTCTCTAAACTCAACGCCAACCGTGAAGTTCCGGTTATTGCAGTTGTGTTTCCCCTCTTCGGACTTCCAATTGATAAGAACTATCCTTTTAAGGATTTACACGACAAAATTCATACACTACTATCTGAGCGCGACATTCCGTTTCTAGATCTCACTGAGGCCTTTTACGGCATTCCGCTCAGTCGTATTCAGGTAATCCCTGGAGACGATTTTCATCCAAACGAGATTGGACACAGAATCGCCGCAGAGCGAATATACAGCTGGCTGGAAGAACAAAAATACATCCCAGATGAAGTTACGCTTAAGGAAAAATACAGCACCAGAATCGATATCAGACCTCTCCCTGAGTGGCGAATCAAAGAGTAGTCATAATGATTGAAGAGTATCTCCTTCTAAACGGATTTTTACTGTACGCCGTGCTCTTCTTTGCGCTGATGGGCGGAGCTATAGGGCTGCCGATACCAGAGGATATCCCCCTCATAGCTGCCGGTATTGCTGCGCAGACCGATAGAGGGAACGTTTTCTTACTCTTTCTCACTTGCTACAGCGCCGTACTCTTAGGTGATCTCGTCGTGTTCTATATTGGAAGGAAGCTCGGCCCCAGACTCTTTCAGCAGGAGTGGTTCAAACGAAAGCTTTCTGCTAGCAAAGTGAGACGCTTTCGCCTAAAAATGGAGAAGCGCAGCCTGCCAATGATCTTTATAGCCCGCCACCTCTTTTACTTGCGCACCGTAACATTTCTCACCTGCGGCGCGGTAAAAATGAAAGTCTCTCGTTTTGTGCTTGTTGACGCCATTGCGGCCCTTATAAGTGTGCCGCTGATGATGACGATAGGTTATTTTGCAGCTGAACACTACGAAAAGATCATTGATAATATAGAGAGAGTTCTGCTTATCGGAGGTATAATTACTGCCATTGGATACGGCATTTACCGCTTTTCAACCAAGAAGAAAGCATCAGCTTGACGCGCTATTTTCTTTAAGCTTCTTTTCTACATACTCTTTAATAGACATATCGCACGCAGCGGGGCTCTTCTTCTCAAAATGTAAGATAACGTGCCCAACATCAAATCCAAATTTACTCACCTGCGCTCTATTTAACACCGAGCCGTCTTCAAGAAGAAACATCCAATCATCAAATTTTAGATGCCATACCTTTCCCTTAACTTCCTGCTTCAGGACATAGTTCCAGTTAAGGGCATTTCCAGAGGCTTCGATCGAACCTTCTCCGACCATCGCATCCGACGTTACGCGGTATTTCTTCTCTTCTTCCGTCCGAACAATAGTATAGAGCCGCTGAGAGTTATCACCGTTGTCATAGAGAAGATCCTCATGCAGTAAAAGCTCTTTACCCTTTACTTCACCACGAACGGAAAGATAGAATTTTCGCTTTAAGTTTCCCCACCGACTAAAATACCCACCACTTCCGTACAAACAGCCAGTAAAAAACTCATGAGGGATAAACTCAGGTGTTTCATTTTTATATTCAGATACATCCATAGAAATACATCCTGTAAGATAAGAGAATAGAGAGACAAGAAAAAAGAGTCGTATATAAGATTTCTTCATACTTATTCTATAATGCAAAATATTAGAGTGGTGTATTATCTCACTTAATAATAGACTACCTACTACTAACTTATTTGACGCAAAGAGCCGAAATACCTTACGAATGAATTCTCATATGGCTGGCAGCAAAAATACCGCTCAAAAAGACAACGTCAAGCAAGCAGACCCACAGGACTGGCTCACTGAATACGGAGATCTCCTCTACCGCTATGCTCTTACCAGAGTGAAATCCCCGGATCTCGCCGAGGATCTCGTTCAGGACGCTCTCCTCTCCGCCTTTAAGGCGTACGAGCGTTTTGAGGGGAGATGTAGCGTTCGAACATGGATTGTAGGAATTCTCAGAAACAAGATCATTGATCATTTTCGCGCTACGAATCGTCGTGGCGGAGAAGCTCTTGAGCTTGAGGAGTCTCAGGTTGATACAGGGCAGTATTTTAATAGTATCGGTATCTGGCGCCAATTCTTAGAGAACTGGGCCGATAACCCTGAAGAGATTATTGAAAAACGAGATTTCTATGCCGTATTTGAGAAGTGCCTCTCAAAGCTCCCGGAGCAGTCCCGCAAGGCGTTTATTCTCAAGATGACCGGCGAGCAAGATTCAAAAGAAGTGTGTAATTTACTTCAGATTTCCACGTCTAATTACTGGGTACTCCTTTACCGTGCACGCATGGGGCTCCGTGAGTGTATTGAGAAAAACTGGGTGAAAGCGTAATGCCAGAAAAGAAGACTTTTGCACAATTTTGCCGCGCCACGTTCCTTTCCTGCGAGAGGTACACCTTCCTTGCCAGCAGATCTATGGAAGAGCCCCTATCGCTCAAAGAGAAATTTCAGTTCTGGTCACACCACATGCTCTGTATGGTTTGCAGACGTTTTAGACGTCAGATACAGCTTCTTGAGACAGCTGCCAGACGCTATGAAAGCTCAGCATCATCTGATAACGAAGAGAGTCTACCGCAAGGAGTGCCACTTGGAGCGGAAGTTACCATGCCTCAGGAAACGAAAGATCGCATTCAAGCAAAGCTTAAGGAAGAGAGCAGCCAGCCGTGAAACTAGTGCTCTTCTTTTGAGAGTACGAGCTGGTACGTATTGAGTACTTCAGACGAGAATCCAGCTTCACAGTAAGAAAAGTAATAGAGCCACCGTCTAAAAAAGCCCGTATCAAATCCGAGATCGAAAATCTCCTTTTTCTTCGCTCGAAAAGCATTTTTCCACTCAAGTAACGTGCGCTCATACTGAGCTTTCATCTTAAAAACATCCTCAACGCGTAGTTTCGTGTTCCCCACGACCTCACGCTGAAGAAGCTCCAGCGAAGGCACAAAGCACCCCGGGAAAATATATTTTTGTATCCAGTCACAGTTCTTGCCGTATTGATCCATACGCTCATCCGGCATGGTAATAGCCTGAATGACCACGCGCCCGCCCGGCTTAAGAAGCCGTTCACAGATCTTAAAGTACTCAGGTAAGAATTCACGCCCAACAGCTTCAATCATCTCAACTGATATAATACGATCGTAGGTCCCTGCGATGGTGCGGTAGTCAACGAGTAGTACTTCTATCTTATCTTGAAGCCCCTCTTCCTGAACCCGCGCAAGAGCATATTCACGTTGTTCTTCTGAGAGAGTCAGACAGGTAAATCTACACCCATACCGCTTTACCGCCTCAATAGCGAGGCTTCCCCACCCACAACCAATTTCAAGAACGTGGTGATCTGCGGCAAGTTCCGCCTGAGTAAGAATTCGCTCAATTTTATTGATCTGAGCGGTTTTTAAAGATTCACTATCACTCTGATAAAGCGCGCAGGAGTAGCTCATCGTGTCATCTAAAAATGTACGAAACATATCGTTACTGAGATCGTAATGGTCTCCGATATTTTTCCTACTTTGTGTGACTGTATTTTTTCGTAAACGGTGTACAAACCAGTTAAGAACTCTCGAGAGCTTGCCGGCAAAAAGTTTCCGCGGTTCTATCACATGACGATTAGCAAGAAACACCTTGAGGAGTGCTGTAACATCCGGGGACTCCCAATCTCCAAGCATGAATGACTCCCCTGCTCCAACATCTCCTGCAAAGATCACCTTCTTAAAGAATCGGTAATTCTTAATATTAAGATTCGCACTTCCAGCAGCACTCTCCCCACTATCATACACAACGCTCTCCCCGTCAGGGTACGTGACTGTTACCTTGCCGTGCTCTATTTTTGAGATCATTTTATCAAAAAAATTCCTGCTTACCTTTTCAAGCCAGCCGGGGCTTGCCTGCACAATAGTGTACTCACTCTCGGGATGCGGTTTTGTATACACGTTTAACCTCCTCATAAAATACAGTTTGCCTGCCTGCCAGAGTATCCGCGGATACGTAAGCCAAGCGCTTAATGGATGCCTGAGCAAGGTAGACCGGAAATTCTCTGCCGAAAGTGGAGTGAAATCTCCATCTATACTACCTGCGAACACCTCCTGCTCATTTTTCTCGATGGAGATATGCATCCGAAACGTATCAGGTTGAGCCTGAAGCTTAAAAACGTAATAACCATTCATGTCATGAAACGGTGAAACGTGAAAACTCTTCTTTTGCCTCGCTCCTATCCACGTTGCTTGCGTCTCAGATCCCTGCTGCGGTTCCATCACTAGATCTGACTCACGCAAAATATAAAGGTGTCGTTCTCTGAAGGTATTGTTTACCTCCGCAACAACACACAATATTTCATTGTTTTGACGATAGCAGATAAAGAAACTTACAGGATTAAACACGTACGAAAGAAAGCGCGCCGCCGTCACACAGCTCACGCTAGATATATCTGAAGTGTTAATTCCCTCTTGTGAAAGTGTGCGATAAAGCTTGTCTTGGATGGTGCCCGGCTCATCACTCTGAAAATAATCACGATCATAAATACTTACGAGACTAAATCGGTTATACCCAAAGAACCAGAATCTGTTATCAAGCTCGCGCAACTCTTCAAGATCAAACGCGTACATATACACCGGATAGCTAAATGAATGTGTTACAGGCTGACGCCTTATGTGGTGCACTCTGGCGGTATAAATGGAGCTTCTCATAGCTCTCCTCCGAACTGACGCCCGACCTCATACCCAGCTTTTGCCCCATCCTCATGAAATCCAAAACCGAGATACGCACCGCAAAAAAACGTTCTTCTTTTTCCATTTCTCTCTCGAATCTTCTGCTGCGTAGCTACCGAGGCACGTGTGAAAATCGGGTGATCATACGTAATCTCATAGTGCACCGTGTCAGCGCGAGGAGCCCGTGTGCCATTTAGGGTCACAAGGTAACGGTTCTGAGTGTTTAAGCCCTGCAGCCTATTCATATCATAGGTAATAGATAGTGGCTTTTTCCCACTTCCTTCAGCCTCACGCCTGTAATTCCACGAAGCGTGGGCATCGGTAAGAGGCGGAAGAAAGCTTGTATCGGTATGTAAGACGGTATGGTTTTTCTGATAATCCCACGCACCAAGGAGTTCCGTCTCTGTTTCATCGGCGTCTCCTAAAAGTCGTAGCGATTCATCAGCATGAGCCGCGAGCACAACATAATCTGCCTCTAGCTGCTCGCTATCATGAAGGGTGATAACACACCCCTGTTCATTTCTCTCAACACGCTGCGCACCACTTCCTACAAGGCAGCGCCCATTAAATGTCTCCTTAAATCTCTCAAGATAGGTCTTACTCCCACCAACAACAGTCTGCCAGCGCGGGCGGTCAAAAAGATGAAGAAGCCCATGATTAAAGAAAAATTGTAAGAAAATCCTAATCGGAAAATCCCTGATCCCGTCATCAGGACTTGACCAGATAGCTGCCGCCATTGGGATGAGATAGTTTGAAACGAAGTAGTCAGAGAGCGAGTGTCTCTCAACAAAATCCTGCAACGTTTCAGTATTATCGGCTTCATCACCACTAAGCGCCTCTCTTCCAAGCTTATTAAAGCGGTGAAGCTCCCAGATCATGCCGATGTGATCGGCAGAAAAAATATTTCCTCTCTGCGCAAAAAGCGACCTGAGCTTTGGAGCTGCATACTGAAGGCCTGATGCCTCGCAGTAAAAACCAAAAGACATATCAGAGTAACGTACCGCAACCCCTAGCTTCTCAAAAAATTTATGAAGTACTGGGTACGTTCTATCGTTAAGTACAATAAATCCTGTATCCACGGGTGTTCCAGCGTCAGGCCCGGTGGCGATAGTGAAGGTATTGGTATGTCCTCCTGTACGATCCTCTTTCTCGATAAGAACAACATCGTGATTTTGACTGATGAGATAGGCGGCCATCGTACCTGAAATGCCACTACCAATAATAACCACGCGTGAACGATCAGAAATCATACCTTAATACTCCGAGACATAAGTAACCTGTATAGCCAACCCGGGAGCACACTCATAAACTTCGCCAGCAACGTGAGTTGCCATGGAAAGTGGATCTCATCCAGATCTTTTTCAATTCCAGCTTTTATCATCTTAGCTGCCTTCTCAGCACTGATGAGAAAAGGCATATGGAAATCATTCTGATCAGTTAACGGGGTACGTACAAACCCCGGATGTACAACTTGAATACGAATACCAGCATCTTGAACTTGAAACCTGAGAGATTCAAGAAAATATGTTGCTGCCGCTTTGGACGCACCATACGCTGCCGCACGCGGTATCGCACGTAACCCAACGATACTTGATATACCAACGATCCTGCCTGTCTGTTGCTCATGCATAATGGGGAGCGCAGCGTTTATGGTATTTAGCAAACCATAATAGTTTACATCCATCATCTTAACACTGGCTTCAAGTGGAAAAGGAAATGGGTCCGTTGGCGAATAGGTACCAGCGTTTGCAACGACACATGTCAGGTAACCAGCCTTAGCCACTATATCCTGCGCTATTCTACTAAGCTCCTCTGCATTCGTAACATCACCAGGTATACAGATGTCTCGCGAAGGATCCGGCATAAGGGCTTCTGTTTGAGAAAGCTTCGTGACATCCCTAGCCGTTCTCACAACAGTGGCACCAGCGCCATTAAGCTCACAAGCAAGTTCAAGCCCGATACCACTACTAGCACCCGTTACCCATACTACCTGATCGTTCCACTTCACGAGCGTACCCCCAGCAGCTTGAGCGCGTTATCATCGTCAATACCTTCTTCTGAAAGCCATATCGAAAAATAGGCTTTTGAAAATTCAGGGCTCTGAACTTCCCCCTTCTTCTCGCCATTAAGGTACAGCGAAATTCCACGGTTAGGGGTATGGATAAGTGTATAGCTATCTCCAGACTCTACTTTCTCAAAGTATGTACTAAAAAGGTTAAAGTCATCTTCAATATTTTGGTACCCGCTCTCAAGGATACGCCTAAGCATCTGTGTTGAGCTCTTTGAAAAATCCTCCGGGGTAAATGTTCTAGAGTAGCGTAGCGTTAATCGGTAGCCACAGGCAGGGTCCCACGCCGCCTTCCGCGTATCATCCGTCTCCCCCGGCCCAACATCACACGTTGAGGCAAATGAAGCCTCATAGAGTTTAAACCCCCAATAGCGATATGTGGCGGCGCCTATTTCAGTGTACTCTGCCTGCCCGAAAACAGTTGCGGGAAACACGAGAAGCAGCTGGATAACCCATTGAAATGTTTTAATTTTAAGAGAGTTCACTTTGGATTCTATTAACATCACTCTCTTTGAGACGATACTTTGCGACCCAAATTACACCAAAGATACTAATTAATGCAGGCACCAGAGCGTAGAAGAGGCGAAGCTTAACTAGCTGGGGCGCGCTCTTAAACGCTCCCTCAAGCTGCCCGGCCCCTTCCCCGAGGAGAAGAAACGTAAGGCCCAACCCCAACGCGGCAAATGTCTTCTTTGTAAATAAACACAGAGAAGCGATCTCTGCCTCTCTTCTCACGCCAAACTTCCACTGATCATAGTCCACTACATCTGCCTGCATCGAGGCAGGAAATAAAATGGTAGAGCCATATCCAATCGCAGAGACAGCGACTGCCAGTCCGTAAGCGGTTTCGTCACCTGAACCAAGTGTAAAGATATAGAGTAGCGCTCCCGCATTTAAACAGATCCCCGCGATCCAGCACGTATTCTTCTCAAGCCTTTTTGCAACCAGCATCCAGAGCGGTAGGCTCAAGATCGCAACGAGAAGATAGATAGCCACAAAAAGTGGACCACGGGTGCTGCCGATCACATGCTCAACAAAGAATAAAATAAGTGCCGCAGGTAGCGCAGCCCCGATGGAGGTAAAAACAAATGCAATGACCAAATTTCGCACCGGTGCTTCAGCTAATAACGACTTTGCCCGGGAGAATACATTGACCATATCTTCAGTCTCTGCTTTTTCACCGGAATAAGAGATAGTTCTGGCATTCAAGATAGCAATAGCATTTAAGAGCAGTGCTATTACTATTCCGATAGAGAGATACGCTAATTCTTTAGAGACGTACTGAAAAAGGACAAACGGGGCGGCAGAGGAAAGAAGAGAGCCTATAAGAATGCCTGCTGAGCGATAAGAAAGGAGCCTGCTCCGTTCAGAATAGTTCGAGGCAAGATTAGGAATAACTCCTTCGTAAGATATTTGTATCGCTGTAAGACAGACAACAAACACAAGGAGAAATGGAAGAAGCAAGATTCCCGGCGGAAGTCCATATCCTGAGAGGATGCTCGGGGTAAAAACAACAATGGTCGCTAAACCAAGAGGAAGTGCCGCAACCTGTATTCGTTTAAGGAGAGAATAGGAAGCCTTTTTAGAGCGCTCAAGAAATCTTCCTATCAAGACATCAAGTACAGCATCAACAACTCGAAAAAGCACAGCAGCAATTCCGAGCGTCTGAAAACTCACTACCCCCTGCTCAATATAAAACTTTGGTAGGAAAACAAAGAGAGAGATAGTTAACCAGAAAAGTGGCACGGCTAGGGCGCCGTATTGAATACAAAATCGTTTTGAAATCTTCATAAAGTATCAGCTAAGACGATGAATCATTGTTCACCTTACGGTGATAATTCAATCTTACGCAGATGGTTATGACACAGATCATGACTAAGAAACTCATCAAGCTCTAGCGATTCTATACCTCGCGAGTGAAACTCTTTTAGCTCAGCGAGCTTTCCGTATCCCCAGTTAGCATGAATAAGCCTTGTCTGAACGTCCTGAGGGGTATGATCTGCGATCTCAATCAAATTATTTGGAGCATCATCAACGACCACATAACACGAGGCAGGATGTGTGGACGCGAGATCGAGAAAGTTTTCGTGCTTAGCCTTCCCGGTATCAGAGCTATAAATATTCTCAGGAGCAATCGGTAAACGATAATGATCTATCAATCTCTTTACAGAGATAGAGTTCTTATGGGTAAGAAGAAAAACATCCTTACTCCCCTGCATCCTTTGAATAAGCGACCAGAGCGGTTCTATCGGATGGTGAAGAGCTGCCCACGCCTCAGGTGCATGAGTGACAAGCTTTTCACGTGTAGCAAAAAAGAGCTCCTTAAAATCATTAAGATCTGCTTCCGCAAGCGAAATATCCACCTCAAGCTCTGAACGGGTAATTGGCCGCTCAAGCTCCCCTTCCCCGATCCTATCAAGCACGGCTTGGCCAAGAACAATCATCTCGCCAGCACTGCGAGAGCTGCCCTTACTCGCAAGAAACAGGTTGCGATACGACTCGGGAACATCATCATATGCCGTACAAAAAAGGCCAGTTACCGCATTATGGCTGCTGAGCACTATCTCAGCCGCGGAGTCTATAAGCACCCCATCAAAATCAAAAAGAAAAAGCGTTTTCATACGTACCGTCTCCCGATAAGCTACCATGTCATGGGAGAGAGTTCAAAAAACGTTCATATTATCGGCGCAGGGCTAAGCGGTCTCGCTGCTGCCTATGAGCTTGAGAAGGCAAATATTGGATATCACCTCTATGAAGCTGCCGACCATCCGGGAGGCAGAGTGTGGACCGATGAGAAGGACGGATTCCTCCTTGATAGAGGCTTTCAGGTATTCTTAAGTAGCTATCCAACTGCCAGAGTTTCATTTCGATATGAAAAGCTCCACCTTAAACCATTCCAGAGCGGCGCGCTTGTATGGAATGGGAAAAAACTCCTCCCGTTCTACAATGCCCTGCAACATGTCGAAAAGGCAGTATCAACACTTACTTCTCCACTCGCCACACTGCGCGACAAACTCCTTGTCCTAAAACTTCTAATGCACTGCGCAAGGTCAAAAACAGTTACTCCGGACACTGAAGGTCGATCTACTCTTACATTCCTGAAACAGTTCGGGTTCTCCGATACAATTATTAACTCTTTTTTTAAACCGTTCTTTCAGGGTGTTTTTCTTGAACCAGATCTAAAGACTGACGCCGGATATTTTCGTTTTCTTTACAACAGGTTCTCTTCAGGTAAAGCCTGTCTTCCCGCTAACGGCATGAGAGCCCTCCCGAAAGAACTTGCGAGCCGCTTACAACCTGATGCTATCACCTATCATAAAGCTCTAAGACAGATTGAGTCAGACTCCCTTTTGTTTGAAGATGGATCTACAGTCCCCTTTCAATCTCTAATAGTCGCCACTGATAGAGGAACAGCTCGTTCACTCCTACCTGAAGCCTTTTCAGACAACGAGCAAACAACTCATAACGCCTATACACTCTATTTTTCCTTTCAAGGCTTACCTCCAGTAAAGGAAAGAGTCTTAACCCTTAATAGCTCGGGCAAAGGCTTAATCAACACAATATGCTTTCCCTCCCAGCTCGCTCCTTCTTATGCTCCACAAGGACATTCGCTCTGCTCAGTAGGACTCCATCCATCGGTTATGAATGATTCTGAGAGTGGACTCTCAGTAAAGGATCGCGCTCAACAAGAGCTCGCTGAGATTTTTGGTGACGAGGCAAAAGAGTGGACCTTTCTAGCTGAGTATCACATTCCTCATGCACTCCCTAGATATATCCTAGGTGGTGAAACCTTTTGCTTACCTCCCCACATGCGCCTTGCCGGAGACTACACTACACATCCTTCAATTGAAGGCGCGCTGCTCTCAGGAAAGAACGCTGCTGGGTATTTCATAAAACAATTTAGTTAATTTCAAAGGAAGGGACCATAAAGGTCTCTCTGAGATCATCAAATTTGGTACCAGACATGTTCCAATAATCAGAATGAAGGACTTCTCGTTGTTGTGCTGAGTTTATAGCCTTTTCACCCTTAAAATTCAGGTACTCTTCATTCCAGCGTAAGATGCGGTACGGAAAGCTTGCCGCAGCGTGCCATTCTACTGTGCGCTTAAGATGATTAAAGTGCATCTTGTAAACAAGAGAATTCGTACGAGAATCTATATCAAGTGAGGCAAACACGTCTTCAGGGCGATACGTCGCATGCTCAAGCGTGACATAAGCAATTGATGGATAAGCTCTAAAATCACCGGTGGGGAGTGACTCAGGATCGATTCGGAGCTGAGTCCAGACCTGATCTTCGCTAAAGCCGCGTGGCATCTTTTTCTGCCGGTCACCTTCTGACTCAAAGTAAGAAAATTGCTGCAGTTCAAAGAATTTTTTATGCCCATTGAGCTGCCACATCACCTGCCCACACCAGTCCTGCGAAGTAAAAGTGCTCTTTAATGGATAAGGATATGCCTCAAGGTCAATCGGTTGAAAGGTCGAACGCATTAGTGAGTAATCATAGAGCCCGGTAGAAAAACGGCGCATGAGGTTTAGCTTTAACACCTTTACTCTCTGCCCTGCGGGGACCTCATCAGGGGTATCGAGCTTTACATGCTTTTTGGCATCCATGTCCTCAGTAACCCAAACTGCCACCGCATGCCCCTCACGTTCGGTGCCATAACGTGACTGCTTTAGTTCATAGCTCACAAGCTCAGCTTTTCCACTTAACCAGTAGTCCCGAAACTGGTCTTCGTCTGATAGCACGAATGCCGGAGAAAACAGGAAAAAAGCCGTTAATAAGAGAATCCTCATAGTGTCGCATTATATTTTAAATTCAATGGAGCACAAATAGGTCTTATTTTACACCTAGCCGATTGACTTTCGCCCGTTTCACTGCTCAAATGCGCGAAACACTCTCGCATAGAATCCCCAGTATTTTCCGAGACCTAAAACAGTTACGAAGTATGAAAGAAGAGAATCCAAATATCAGAAATATCGCCATCATTGCCCACGTTGACCACGGCAAGACTACACTCGTTGACCAGCTCTTTAAACAGAGCGGAGTATACCGTGAAGGCGAAGAAACCGTAGACCGTGTTATGGACAGCATGGATCTGGAGCGCGAACGCGGAATCACGATCGCTGCTAAGAACTGCTCCGTTAATTGGAAAGATGTAAAGGTCAACATCCTTGACACCCCAGGCCACTCTGATTTTGGCGGAGAAGTTGAACGATCGCTCATGATGGTTGACGGAGCAATCTTGCTCGTGGATGCGGCTGAAGGCCCCCTGCCTCAGACCCGATTTGTACTCCAAAAAGCGCTAGAGCTAAGGCTCCCCATTATTGTCTGCCTAAACAAAATCGATCGCTCAGACGCAAGACCTGAGGAGGTCCTTAATGAAATCTACGATCTCTTTATCGATCTCGATGCAGACGAAGATCAGATTGAGTTCCCAGTTCTTTATCTTGTTGCCAGAGATGGCGTTGCTAAGAAATCGCTAAGCGATGAGGACTCAAACCTCACCCTTCTCCTTGATTGTATCGTTGAGACTCTGCCGGGCCCTAAGAGTGACCCCGAAAAGTCTTTCCAGATGCTTGTGGCAAATATCAGCTACTCTGACTACCTCGGCCAGCTAGCGATCGGAAAGGTGTTAAATGGTACCGTAAAGTCTCGCGATGCCCTTGTGCGAATCGGCGAAGACGGCACACCAGAGCAACTCAAAGTTACAAAGCTTCAAGCCTATGAAGGCCTTGAGGTCAAGGAAGTGCCGCAAGCCTCTCCAGGAGATATCGTTCTTATTTCAGGGCTTGATGAAGTCCACATCGGTGACACTATCTGCGACGCTCAGGATCCACAGGCTCTTAAACGTATTACTGTTGATGAACCAACGGTTGGTATGGTCTTTTCTGTCAACACATCACCTCTAGTCGGACGAGAAGGGAAAATCGTTCAGGGACAAAAAATCGGAGATCGACTTAAAAAAGAGATCCTCTACAACGTTGGCCTCGGCGTAGAAGCCTCCCCTACCAGTGATTGGTTTCTTGTGAAAGGACGAGGTGAACTTCAACTCGCAATTCTTATTGAAACCATGAGAAGAGAGGGATTTGAACTCTCAGTTGGAAGACCGCAGGTACTTACTCGCGAAGAGAACGGAAAGACATTAGAACCAATTGAGCACGTCTACATCGACTGCGAAGAGGCGTACCTCGGTGTAGTTACCGAGAAACTCTCACTTCGTAAAGGAAAGATGACGAACATGATCAACCACGGCACAGGCCGCGTTCGACTTGAGTTCTCAATCCCATCACGCGGACTTATCGGATACCGTAGCCAGTTCCTCACAGATACCCGTGGAACGGGGATTTTGAGTTCTTATCTCCAAGGCTACGAAGAGCACCGCGGCGATTTCCCTTCTCGAACAACCGGTTCACTAGTTGCTGATCGCGAGGGAGAAGCTGTTGGATTTAGTCTCTTTAATCTTGAACCACGCGGAAGGCTCTTCATCGCCCCAGGGGCCCCGGTATATGAAGGGATGATCATTGGAGAGAATACTCGTCCAAACGACCTAAACGTAAACCCGTGTAAAGGAAAGAAGCTCACGAACATGCGAGCCTCCGGTAAAGATGAGAACATTCAGCTAACCCCGGTAATTCCAATGACTCTCGAAAAAGCTATAGAATTTATCCGCGATGATGAGTTAATAGAAGTTACCCCAGAAACCATCCGGCTAAGAAAGCGCAACCTAAAAGCCCACGAGCGAAAAGACAGGCTGTAGTAGGTTTCTTCTTCTCCCCCTCCGCGCTCTCCGCGATCTCCCGTGTTTACTTACAAAGTAAAGCCACGTTCAGATATCGCTTACGCGCCCTACACACTCTATCTACTAAGAGAAGTAAAAACACAGGAGAGCGCGGAGATGGTCTAAGCAGATTAATTATCGATTAAGCTGAAAACTACATACCTGATAATTACCATCCTTATCCGTAGTGTTCACTGCGAATTGGTCATAGTACTTCGCATGCATGTTACAATACGGAACATACAATCCACCGGTAGGATCGCTAAAATTTGGTGTAGATAAGGCATCCTCTTCAGACAGCTCAATCTTACAAACCTGAGCATAACGTCCTCTACGCCTCCTGCTAATGTAGAAATACGCAGATACGCCATAGCTATTTCCAAGCACTTCTCCAGGAAATGTCCCAGCAGCTCGTACGAGCATCTGATGTCTGTTCATACTAACAGGCTTAAGTTCCATATTCTCAGATGCATAGTCTATGACGTTCTTATTAGCATCCAGTGTCTGACAATGAAAAAATAGCTTATCTGCTTGAGAAACACCCGGCATCAAGCAAAGCACAAAAATAAATAAGATCTTGGGGGCATTACATAACTTCATAACTCGTCTCCTATACATTACCTCTTAACAAAGTAACACTTAAGAGCCCCCCCTACAATTACAAACAATGCAACGAATGAACTATCGCCGATGGAGTTACTGCTGCGTAAAAGCAAGCGCCGCTTCTATCCGGGAGTCACTTGAGAGCTCGCGAGCAAGACGCGCAAAAAGTTCGAGGTCGTGCTGAGTAAAACGAAGAAGAGCAAGAATCTCTTCTTCAAGTTCAGCCTCAAGCTCAAGTTCGATAACAACTCGGAAGAGAAAGTAGTTAAGATCAACAAATCTTTTCTTACGCCGGCGCTGCTGGAGCATCATAAACTCTAAAAGCTCAAGTTCTCGCTCAAGCGCTATCTCACGAAGCATCTGAAGCGCCAGTAGACGGTCTCTAAGCGCCGCATCTTCCTGCATCTGTGTAAGAACGGCTCCCTGCTCACCGGTAATAAGATAGTCCTTAAGCTCGTCCTCTAAAATAAGTGTCGCAGGATCAAGCCCAAGTTTCTCAATCTCACTCTCATCAATAGCCAAAACATGCTGTTCATTGTCAAACTCAGCCGCAATGTCAGCCTCTTCGCCACCAGGTCCGGCGACTTCACCATCAACTCCGTCAACGAGACGTTCATCCTCTTCTTGTAAGGACAAATCTTCAGAGCTCACCTCATCACGATCTTCTTCGGTATCATAACCAGCCTCATAATCCAGCTCTGCTTCCAGATCCTGAACATCCTCTAGGTCATCTTCCAGCGCTTCAAGGTCAACCTCCCCTTCCGCATGAAACTCTTCACGAACAAAATCAGAAGACTCCTCTTCTAGGGAGAGCTCTTCAAGATCCTCTTGCAAGCTCTCACCACTATCAGCCTCAATCTCTTCTCCCAGAGAAGCGTCTCTTACTGCTTTCGCTTCAGAGGGGTCTAATACCCCCTCAGAATCCTCTCCTTGATCAATCGCACTCAGGTCTCCCTGCTCGTCACGCTCCGGATTTGGCAAGACAGTATCACGATCTCGCTCGAATTCATCACTCACGGCAATAGCTCTTACCGCACCAAAATCGTCTATAGAATATCGGACATTTTGATCTAAAGAGGTCCGCGCACCCTGATCAAAGGCATCACTTTGTTCAGGGTTTTTTAGGGCTTCAAGTAAAACTTCAGTTTCATCAAGCTCATCTTCTAACTGCCTCTCTGGCTTTTCAAAAAGATGATTCTTTCTCACACTTTTTTGTATGACGCTGCTCTTATCCTTTTTGGAATCATCTGCTGCTAATGGAAAAAGCTTTTTTAGCCGTTCTCTTACTTCTAAATACTCATCAGGAGTTATAGTCTTATTACCCTCGTCTTTGTGCTTTGACTTGTCACGCTTCTCCTTCGTGAGCGAGGATGAGAAATTTGTCTTTGCATTCCTATCAAGCTTACCGTAAGGAGAGGACGCCATACTTCTAAGCCCACCCGGAAAACTTCCAGAAACATTCCTCTCCCCAGATGAAAAAATAAACTTACTTCGCGTTGAAGTAGGGCTTGAGAGACCACCAAAGGAGGTAAACCCGTGGTTCTGCAAGAGCCGTTGCGGAAGCGCTGGCATATTGCCAATGCCTGCTGGAAAAGCACTCGTCCCAAAAGGTTCTGAGCGGGAGAGATCAAAGCCTCCACTCTTTTCTGCCTGAAAAGGAAGCTGGAAAGATTCTCCAAAGGAGCGCACTGATACACCCATCGGGAGTTGATAACTGAACTGAGGAGCGCTTGCTATGGAGCTCGCTCCTTCTACTAGATGATGGTACAGGGCGCGGTACTGATCGTTAAGGGTCCCTTCAGAGGACGCATCCCAATCGATACCAAAGTTTTCCTTTAAGAAGCTGGGGCTAAGTTTTGCGCCTTGCTCTAGGACATCTTTTACTTCCTGAAGTGAAGTACACCCGTTAATACGATCTCTTAGCACTTTAGCCATCTGCTCTTTCACGGCCATGGGGGAAAGGTCTCTGTTAAAATGCACTCCCGCACTGGCCCCGGCCCGGTCTAAGAGCTCATTTGTTGCCACACGATCTGAGAATATAAGTGGGGAACTACCCTCTTTGGCCAGAGACTGAAAATTTACTCCACTCATCTTAGAGAGAGATGCAGAGAACTTTGCAAGTTGCGTTGAATTTTTATGAAAAAATGATGCTGAACATTTTACAGCATTTCCTTCCCGGTAGTAACGGTAGACTACGAGCTGATCTCCTCCCTCGTCACTGGTGTGAAAGACTTCATTGGCGCCACCATTTTCAAAAGCCTCTTTAATGGCGAGGAAGTCATTTACATACTTATCGCTTAACCGAGCAATATTCTCAGGACCAATCTTTTGGATAAGCTCTTCAGAGGGCTGCACGAGGTTTCTTACATCCTGCCCGGTTTGGTCACAGAGTACTCCACCCTTAAATTCAAATTGATATTCAATGACCCGGTGCAGGCCACCAATCTCAATAATTCCGTAGGCGATATCACCTGACAGCTGCTCAACCGCAGCATCGAGCCCACGCTCAAGGTACGTCTTGATAACAGATTCTACCTGTACCTCTGATAATATCTCCCCGTGCGGGCCAATAGCTCGTGCCATGCCCACATCCTAACGCGAACAAGCAGTCTGGTACACATCTAGCGAAGATAAAAGTTGAATTATCCCCGCTCTCTACACCGCCGGATCTGCTCATAGGCGTTCTGAATCTCCTCAAAACGTGCTCTAAGCGCAGCATCTGATTCAGTAACCTCCATCCGGGCCGCTTTTCGGTCAGGGTGATACTTCTTAGCAAGCCTGCGGTAACGCCGTCTCACTTCATCATCTGACGCCTCAGGCGCACACCCGAGCACCTCATAATAGGCGCTAAGCCCGGCGATCATGCCCAGCGGCGTATCAAGAATTGACGAGAGAATATGGCTTTCAGCCTCAGTAAAGGCTTCGTACTCAGTGTGCGTAAGGTCAAAGCGCATGAGCACCTCACTCATCCGCTGGCGGTCGCGGCTACAGATATATCCGTCGTCGTTAGATAGTCTTATAAGTATCCTCAAAACAAGAATGAGCACATCACGTTCCGTCTCAAAATCGCTGGCGCATCTCTCAAGAGAGATCTCAAACCCCTCCTGTCCCTTCATGATACTCTCATAAACCGCACGAAGCTTATCAAATACGCCGACAGGCAGGCTCGCTCCAAGCAGGATATCGCTCATCGTGTTCTCATAGGAATGAAGCGAGTCATCTTCACAAACCTCATCACGGCTAAATGAAAAAAGTAGCGCAAAAACACTCCGCGCCTTATCAGCATCAAGAAAAAAAGACAGACCTTCACTCATATATTTAGTATAAGACATTCCCTGCAAAGGACGCAAAGAGAGAGCACGAAACGACGCGCCCCTCGTCCTCATTCCTAGTCCTGCTCCTTGTCCTAGTCCTAGTCCATAAGTATTGGAGCAGGACAAAGACAAGGAATAGGACTAGGTGGGAGCTGATGTGATTTCAAGTGATCAGAGAAATTCAAATGGAGTGGCGTTTTTAATCTATGATCCCACTGGTATAATCAGCAATAAAATCAATATTGCGCGGAGCAGTCACATTGGTCCATCTAGAGATATCAGAGCTTTCGTAGCCAGGCAGGGCGCAGTCTTCAGCATCACCGTTAGAAACAACACCGATAAGCCGCCATTCTGCCTCACGCCTTATCGCTAGCGGCCCTCCTGAGTCTCCGTTACAGGAATTTCCGGTATCTGTATCACCGCTCTCGTAATCAACCTCAAGGCCACCCTTAGAGACCCAGCTAAGATAGTTTCTTGTGCCCCTTAGGTTCGGATAATCATCATCTTCACTCACGCCGTACCCTGCAAAGATAACTTCTTCACCGCGCTTCATATCGTTATATTTATGTACCGGTATAATCCCTGTCTCAATACTCTCATCAAGAAAGACAAGCGCCATATCGTGATCCTCAAAACCGTTATAGCCGGGATGCACTACACATCTCTTTACATTTCTACGGAGTTTACGGGTAAAATTAAGCACAGAGAGCTGGCGACAGTGAACACCTTGCACACAGTGCGCAGCAGTAAGCACCACGGTATCAGCGATCACATTTCCGGTACAGTGCTGAGAACCTTTGCGCTCAATTGAAACCACAGGAGAATTATCGAGGCTACAAATCGCACCGTTAACGATCCTGATGTGTACATCTTCACCGCTATCAGGAGCCGTCTCACCAAAAGCATCACAAACTTCAGCGACTTCGCTATTATGAAAACCAGGCGTACTCTCACGACACTCGGCATCTTCATAATCCCGACAGCTATTAATACCAGCTCGTACTTTCCTTAAGACATGTACATTTCCGATATACTCCTGAGAAGTGTTCCGATCTCCTGAGCTTTTAGCACGGAGGCGGTTGCGCTGGTTTTTACGAATGAGTCGTTTAATCTTCCGTTTTGCTTTCGTGAATGTGACATACTCAGATGCACTATCAAATACTTCGCCGTAACATCCAGAGTCATCTTGTTGTTGCTCGCAGGTAAAGATCGCACCGTGTGGCCCAAGCGGGATATCAGGCACTTGGGCACTAAGAAGTGCCGGCAACAGAAGCAGGAAAAGTAAGTAGCTATATTTCATTTTCATGAGCGAGCTCTGCCCGAAACAGTCAGGAGATAGAATACTCCTAACCCTATAGGAATTCGACAGAAATGAAGAGATCCTAAACGAAAAAAGACTCAAAGCCAGCAAGAGCCCCACCAGCCGCAACGTGCTCTCGCCCCTTAACAAATCCTGTCTAAACTCCTGGAAGCTTTGAGAGTTTAACCTAGCGCTCACTCTTTTTTCTGTCTGAAATGAAAGAGAACTCTATAGGTCAGATACGATATGAGATTAATCGCAGCGCCAATAATTACCGCAATAATCGCTATATCTGTACGGCCAAAACCAACAGCCATTCCAAGAGCTGCGGTAAGCCATATAAGGGCTGCTGTGGTTATGCCCTCGATGCGATCGGTTGTTTTAAAGATAACACCACCACCTAAAAATCCAACGCCGGTAACAATCTGGGCAGCGATACGGGTCTGATCATACGGCCCTCCGCCAACACTCCCAGCTGTTTCAAGCGAGAGAATTGAAAAGAGACAGCTTCCTGTACAGATCATAGAAAACGTACGCAACGACGCCGGCTTCGTCTTAAGCTCACGCTCAAGTCCGATACAGTACCCGACAAGAGCAGCCGTCAAGAGCTGTCTCGCATGAGTACTAAAGGCTATTGCCATAACTGTTTCGTAAAGGGATGGATCACTCATAACTACACACTAATCTGTAAAAACTTACGCCTTTTTTCCAAACAACTTCGCATCCAGCGAAAATCGTCCGGGCCCGGTAAAAAGCAAAGCAACAAAAGCGATAAGGAAGAGAATTGGAAATTCCTGCTTCTGCCACGGATCATTAGCGTGTATGATGAAGGCAGCAACACACATGGTAATGATAAGCGGGATTGTTGCAAGACGGGTTAAAAGACCAATCACAACAAGTGCCGAGCAGGCAACCTCTGCTCCCACCGCAAGCGTCAGGCTCATAAAGTTCCCCACTCCAAGTGGGTCGGGAAACTGAGACGAGAGTTCTGAGAACTTCATAAGTTTACCGAGGCCATGTGAGAAAAGCATGATACCAGCAACTCCGGCACGAAGGAGTAATAAACCAAGTGAAATCAGGGTTTGGCGAAAAGCCTCATCTTTCACATATGAAATTGACGATATGATCTGCAACATAAGCCTCCACGTATTGTCACTGAACTCAAGGGAGTATTACATAGGAACTGAGACGATTCCAATGATAAAAATTTCAGGCAAAGACAAAAGATAACGTAGTTATGACAGATGCCCCACCAACAGAAAACGATCGCGCTCAGTCGCTAAAGTTCTCAATCCTTGATGGTGTATTCTTCTCATTGATGTTTGGATTCGGAGAATCCTACATCAGCGCATATGCAATCTTCCTCGGAGCTTCCGCGCAACAGGTAGGAATACTAGCAGCGTTCCCGCTCTGGATCGGGGCGCTTAGTCAACTCTTTGGTGTGAGACTCCTTGAAGGCTCATACTCTCGAAAACACATCATTGCATTTGCAGCAATTGCCCAAGCCGCTCTCTGGATTCCGATCGCATTTACTCAGTTCGCATTCTCAACACCTCAAGCAGCGGTTAATGCCGTCATCATTTTAGTGACACTTTATTTCATCTTTGGAAATGTCATCGTACCCGCTTGGACAAGCCTCATGGGCGACCTCGTGTCACGAGAGATCAGGGGCAAGTACTTCGGAAGAAGAAATAAGCTGTGCGGCATTGCCCTCTTTAGCTCGATGATGATCGGAGGCTATCTGCTGCAAGTCGGGAAAAAGCATAGCTTTCTCCCGGCGGCTTATGTCTGTCTCTTCCTTGGGGCATGTCTCTTTCGGCTCATTTCATCATACTGGTTATCGAGGCACGAAAGCCCGCCTTTTACGACCCTTCCCGGAGACAAATTTAGCTTCTGGCAATTCTTACGCCGCATGCCGCATTCAAACTTTGCCAGATTTACCCTCTTTCATGCGCTTATGCATTTTAGTGTTTTCCTCGCCGGCCCTTTCTTCTCAGTCTATATGCTAAGAGAGCTCGGCATGGGCTACTTTGAGTACACCATTGTCATCGCCTCAGCTCTTCTCGCTAATATCTTCGTAATGCAATTCTGGGGAAAGTACGGAGATCTCTTTGGAAATAAATCAGTACTTAATATTACAAGCTGGGGCATTGCTCTGGTACCAATACTCTGGGTCTTCTCCTCGTCCTTACCGTACCTGATTCTTGTGCAAATCTTCTCAGGGCTCTGCTGGTCCGGATTTCAGCTTAGCTCCGGCAATTTCCTCTTAGACGCCGTAACAGCACCAAAAAGAGGACGATGTACCGCATACCTCTGGGTACTTACGGCCACGGCAATACTGCTCGGATCTTATGCTGGCGGATTCTTACTCGATCTTAAAGGCGGCACATTTCTCTCTGCTGGCGGATACTCAAAGTATCTGGTCCTTTTTATCCTTTCAGGATTTCTTCGCGGCCTAATAACTATTTTTCTCCTTAAAAGATTTAAAGAAGTGCGCGAAGTACTTGAACCTGCTACCCCCAATATCTATCTCCGGATCCCACAGGTTCACCCCTTTGTAAGTGGAAGTGTACGGGTGGCAACTGCTTTTGTTAAAAAGAGCGGTAAGAAAAAGAGCGCTACGCAGCCTGATGATAATCAGCAGCCGTCTCAGACTCCTCCGAGTAGTTAAGAAGATTCAGATCTAGACTTACGTCTTCAAGCGGGGAAACTCCTGTCGGCTTACCAACGTGTTGATCTTCAGAGTACTCACGCTGAGTTTCTTCATGATCTCTAGAAAAGGCAAAATCAGCGACTTCAAGGAAAACCCGTGTCGCAAGAAGCGCTGTAGAAGAATATGGCTCGATAGCATTGAGCGTTGCTTCGCTCAAGTCGAGCACGTCGCCTATAAATGTCTGTGTATTTTCAAGAATCGCCATAAGGTGTACCTCTCTTGTTGATGATACTGACCGACTCGCATATCTGACACTATAAAGATGGAATAGGAGCAAATCCGATGCTCATTTATTCATACGTCTTACCTGACGTAACTTGCCTAAATTACATTAAATCTTAAATTTCTTTTGTGCCGCAGAACCTTAAGAGAATCTCTGATATCGCCGACCTCACAAGGTATGGAAATCATCACACACACCAAAGAAGCACCCAAAAAGAAATATACAGCGTACCTCTTAAGCATAGTGCTAGGAGGCGTAGTACTTGTCGCGACCGGAATGCCGGTAATGAACTATCAATCGGTGTGTAATGATGACGCTTGCTTTGAGGCTCCTGAGACTATCGCCCTGAGCTCACCTACTTCACAGGATATAGAAGTCCCTTCATTTCTACCAAATAACGGCGTCGATCAAAGCCTCTACTGGTCAGTCTATAACGAAGATGGATACAATCTCGTAAAAGCAACGCTTGCTCTTGATCTTCACTATAACTATCAGTTCTTTGTAAAAGACGTAAGCGACGATACGCTTACTCTTGGCTCAAAAGTTCTCGCGGATGATTTTTACTATACCAATAATCACCTTTTCTTACCTGACGGGTCTGCAGTACCGGTTGAACCAGAATATCTCTTTCACCTACTCGGAAAAGAGCTCGATACCCGCGTAAATATATTCCGTTCTAAAGAGAGTACAAATATCACTCTTACAACGTACCGAATTCAACCTCATCGATCAGTGGCGGAAAACCTCTTTTTTATGGCACACGCAGATATATCAGGGAGAGTATTTAACGACTTTTCCCTTACGCTCCTTAAAGGAAAGCTCTCTGAAGATGTTGCAACTCAAAAAGTACAGCCTACAAACCACATGATCTGTGCTCTTGATGCAGACAGACAGGGCTATTCCCGTCTTCTAAATACAACTATGGGCGAGATGGATACCATAGCAAAGAAACTCAAAAAACAGTCCAGAAGCCGTAGCTCGGCTAAAAAGCATCTCACTGCCAACATGAAAAACAGCTTAAAAGTTATGAAGTATAACCTGCATCTTCTTACCGAATCAGATGAGTATGTAGGTTCCGGGGTACATCTTGATACCCAACTAGCGCTGACAGATGCTCTTAAAAAGGTACAAAAGAGCCTGCAACAGGGCAGAGTAAATTTTAAAAAGGCATACCGTATGCTTGCAAAGGCTAAAAAACTAACAAGTAAAGCCAAACGGGTGTATGCCGACGGAAATATCTCCTATGTGAGAACCGCTGATGCATCATGCTACCTGCCAGATATGCCAGATCAGGTGATGGTAAAACCCGTGCATGCGCCGCAAGAGGTTGTCCCGGCAGAGAGCGAACCAAATATAGATGTGGCGTGACATATAAGCTTAGAAAGCTACAGCACCCAACTCATTTAATTCACATGTAAATACAGGTTTTAAGGCTACTACCTAAGTCACATCCTGCGCTTATCCCCCCATAACACTTACAGGTACTAAAGGATTTTTGGGGATTTTTAAAGGATTTAGCGTGTTACGTACGGCGTCTAAACATATTTTGCAGTTCATGGCAGCTCTTGCCATCTATACGCCTGCTGCCGTAGCCCAAATTCCAGCAGAAGGTGCCCTCGGTCTGAGCGCATTTGGTATCCAATCTCCTCACTTTCAACAAGCACCTTGTAAACGAATGACTAAGATCGCCATGCGGCAGGATACGCCAGCGGTGGCCATTCTCTTTGAATCGTTTGGTAAAAATAACGTATGTCTCTACCGCTTCTGGGACGCGAGTTACTATCTCGGCAAGCGCCACATTACACAAATTCACTTTACAAACGAGGTAGGCCGCAGGAATAATTTTATGGGCAAGTACGGCTTTCAAAGCCAGTACAATGTAAGAGAATACAACGATCTTCTAGAATCTATGCCCCGGTGGCTAGAAGACAAGCTCCGCCAGAGAGTACGAAACATACTGGAACTCATTCACTACTATTCACACACTGGAACATTCATCCTCGGAGCTGGTCTTGAAGACAACTACTCACAAAAAGCGTTTAACAACCTGTACCGAGTCCTAAAGTCAGAGTGGCCATATCTTATAAGCCGTAATCCGGTGGTTGAAAGTAGCAGCACAGTAAACGCTCTTCCGCGTGAAGTACTGATGGAGTACCACCACTATACCAATAAGAATATTCGACAACCGTGTATCCTAAACGGCGATGGGCAAGATATCGCCGGGGACCCCGGATCACGCATCCATATGAGCGGGCTCTCAGCGGCATCTGATCGCAGCCTTAAAAACTGGATGTATCAGGGTAAAAAGAACGGCTGCGTAAAGTTTCTCTGGACAGCTAAATGGCAAGGGCTACACACCAACAACACCCCACTTCCCCATGCAAGAAAGTTTAAATGGGATAAAAAGGATGTGCGCAGAACCTCTCAACTCATGAGAAGCATGAACCGCCACGCCCTTAAAAAACTACGCCGCAAAAAAAGACGACGTCGCAAGTAATTCTTGCTTCTTCTCCGCGTCCTCCGCGCTCTCCTGTGTTAATTTCTCTTCCTGAGACAGTCCCCCACCCCCACCTCGTCATTGCGAGGCGCGTGCCGTAAGGCATTTTGCTGCTGCAAAATAGCGAAGCCGTAGGCTGAGTGACGAAGCAATCTCCTCGCCTCAATTAAAAATTAACCGCAAAGGACGCTAAGAGCGCAAAGGACAAAGAAACTACAAGTTTTTCGTACGTAAAACCCACACTTTCACCCTCAAATTCGTTTTTCCTGAATCACCCTCCCCACTCCCACAGATACGCCTTTACTTGCAGCTACTATGGAGAGAAAGTCATGAGAAATCACTACGACGTATTGGGAATAACCCCAGAAGCCACAGATAAAGAAGTCCTTAAAGCGTACCACCGCCTAGCACGCCGATTTCACCCAGATTCTGGTTCAGCAGAGGCATCAGTTACAAAATTTCGTTTCGTAAAAGAATCATACGAAGCGGTAAAATCAATAAAAGACCGCAAAGCGTACGACGTCAGACTAAAAGCTCTTAAAGAGATCGAGCGCTTTCAAGCTATCTCAAGAAAGAGCCGTCAACAAAAAGCGTTTGCCGTAAACGGTTATGGCGCACCAGTAAGAAAATATGCTGGAACGTACAATGTTGTTGATTTCCCGACAAAGAAGGTAGAAGAGAAAAAGAGCCTCGGCGCAAAACTCGCTGGCCTCGTTATCTCAGTCAAAGACACTATAGATACCTTTAAATCAGAACTCGAAAAAGCCGCCGAAGAACGCTCTAAGCAAAAGCTTCGTGAAGCAACTCTCCGCAGCAACAGAATCCCAACAAGCGAGATCGGCGCCAGAGCATAACGCTACTAAGCATCCAACGCCTCAGGACTCTAACCGTCATGTATGGACCCTCCGCTGTAAGTCAAGGAGAAAAGGAACTGAAGTGACAAAAAGGTAATTTTGCAGTCATGTATCCGGCTTTTATATTGAGAGTAATGTCTCATAGCCCCGATGGAATCTGCGCTCCTGTTCCTTATCATTGCGACGGCTTTGGTGAGCCTATGACGATTTAAGGTTCTACAAGAG
>JAUIIO010000013.1 GCA_030431715.1 bacterium | reverse complement strand
AATCGCGCATCTTTCATGAAAGTGGCAAAATTACCATGGAGAGTCCAACTTCGGCTCATAACTAAGAGAGACGTCAAAATGACGATAGGAATTAAACTCCACGTATGTACTCCCAGCAAAAGTATCGTCGTTAATCCGAACAGAAACACTGGCGTAATCATGAGCTGGCTTCTCTCAAGAAAAAGAACAAGCAGTAATAAAAGCGCGTAAATTTCAAACGGGTAAGAAATAATATATGGATGTAGGTCACCGTAAAGAAACGACCATAGGGGCGTTTCGGAAGCTATACCACCGGGAAGAATACGACAGAGGCTCATAAAGCGCTCAAAAGGCTCTTTCTCTGCACTGTAGAAAGCTTGAACAAATGTCTCGGGCACAACACTAAAGGCTATAATTATGCTCATAATAAATCCAAAGAGGAGAGGCATAGGTTGTTTTCGAACAATGTACGAAAGGATGCTCAGTGTGCTCATAAGAAGTGTCACAACGAGAGCGGGAATAAGAGCACGTGCGAGATGAAATGTTATCTCAGGCTCCGTTCCCGCTATCTTTCCAAGCGATGCGATGAGAAGGTATCCAAGATAATAGTAGCGACTCGCTTTTCCAGCTGCCCACACATCTTCAATGGGCAACTCGCGTGGGAAGGAAAAGTAAGTCAGGAAAGACATATCCATGAGCCTTTCACTTCCACGAATTTCGGGCGCGTGAAGACTTATCGCGTAAGCAATGAGAAAAACAGAGTAAAACCATGCTCCAGAGCTCCAATAACACTTCACTATCATATTCCATGCACTTTTTCTCGTAGGAATAAAATAAAAACAACTCAAGCCAGAAGCGACCATGATCAAAAAGCATACTCTTGTATTCATTGTACTCAAAGGGAGTGTTCCAATACGAGAAACAACATAGAGAAGGCCAAGGAGACAAACCATTCCTCCCATGCGGGAAATTGATATAAGTACAAAGCCGCTCATCTCAGAGGATTTTCTAAGAAAAAGAGGAAACGCTACGATGGATAGTACTTCGATACAGAGGATCCATCGAACAAGAGAGAAGAGAGCACTGGTGATTTCTAACATTAAACCTCTCTCAAAGCTTTTCTGCTAGCGCATAGAGAATAGTCGAGCGGTCACTACGAGATTTCCAGACTCGGTCTGGCAACTTCATTATGGCGGCAATACATTGTCTGAATCTACTTGGCTTTGAAAAGGAAAACCTATTTAATGATTTGCAGACACCCATTTTTACAAGATTCTTGCCAATGCCATAAATGAGAAAATGTGTAAAAGGCCAGCAATGTGACACTATTCCGTCAATGCGATGCACATGAAAGTGAGGATCGATGAGTTTGCTCAAGGTAGTCTTTGAATAGAGCTTTTCGTGATCAGCCCAGATACCTGCAAGCCAGTGGATATCTTTATGAACGTGCGTCCCAAAGGATCTCATCAGTATCCAGTTAAGCGGATCCCACAAAAAAGGAAAATCCTCACAGGGTACGGTAAAAAGCACCCTCCCTCCGACCTTCAATACGCGACGTATTTCAGTCACGGCTAAATCCGGTTCGTTTAAATGCTCAAGTACCTCTGAACATATCACAAGATCGACCGAGTTATCCGCGAAAGGAAGCGCATAAGCACTGCTCTCCTGCAAGAAGACTCTATCTTCATTTTCTACAAGAACAGATTGCGCTTGCATGAGATGTTCTGCTGAGAGATCAATGCCGTAAATAGTACATTCGTAAGGAAGCATGCTCAGCAATTTTGTGTAGAACCCCCTACCACATCCAATATCAAGAACAACACGTGGGCGTCTTTGTACGATCTCTCGAAAGATGAACTCTGCACGGATTGAATAAGCGGGATCAATCTCTGCTTGTATATATGGCTCAATCAATTCGTACATTCTCAAATGTGTTTAAAAAGTTCATAGCTTTATCATAATGAGAATCATATGACTCTCTGTTCTGTACTACCCTGAGAATAGCAGTAGCTAACTCTTGTGGATTCTCAGGTGTGACAATCTCTCCAAAACCACTGGAGAGAACCAGCGCACGGGCACCGGGGATGTCAGTACAAACAGAAGGTACACCGGCCTTTACTGCCTCAATCTGAGTAACAGGAAAGCAATCAGAGCGAGAGCTCACGACATATACCGATAGTGCCTTATAGAAAGCATTGAGTTCCTCACCACTTAGTAATCCAAGCATATGCACGTGTTCTTTCTGACACTCTAGGAGTTGTTGATTCATTTCAAAGAAATTTTCATATGCTATATCTGTCTCTCCGGCAAAAAGGAAACATACGTCTGGGCAGCTTTGAACAATCTCAGGCAGTGCTTTAAGCAAGATATCAAACCCTTTCTCTTCAACAAACCTACCTGCAAAACCTACAAGACTATATTTTGTTCGAAGCTCATTGAGCTTCTGAAGAAAAAGACCATCCGCTTCTTGCTCGATTGTGTCATTTTGAAAAGGCGGCATCGAAGCTACACATTTTTGTGGGAAGTGCTTCATTACTCTTGATTGTTCAGCATAATCTTTTGTGTATGTTGCAACCTGATGTGCCAAAGACATTGCTGTAATTGTGAGAAAATCAAAAATTTTCTCTATTCCAACATGGAGAAGAACATTCCCCGTCTTTCGCGGAAGCTTCAAGTCACCCTGATGGTATATGACAACTTTTTTCTGTAAGCACCGCGCAAGGAGCGTAACAAAAAGGATATTACTACATGGAGAGTTGATAATGACGACATCGACATCCCTTGCTACTTTTGTAAAATCCCAAAGCATATGCAGGGAATAGTATGTTCTACTTATATGCAGTAAACACTTCGAACGAAAAATCTCAATCTCTCCCACCATTTCCTGAGGTTTGAGCTTTTGAGAATAACGCGAGGTAAGGACTTTTACCAAAGCACCTTCAGATGCATACCACTGCGCGTAGCGAAGAAATGTTTTAGCAATGCCTGTCCAATGAGGATAGAAAAATTCACTTACAAACAGAATTTTTCGGCCTCGAATTGGAGGGTTCATACCATTACTATCTTTCAAAGTTTTTACAATTTCTGGGGTAGCGGTAAAGAAAATTCATGGGACACCCGACTAGCTATGTCTCTTACGTACTTCTTCTAACTGCTCAAGTGTTCCAATATCATGCCACTCAGGAGATTCGTAAACACACGCTCGGATCTGCTCTCCAGTCTCTATAGCATGTAAATAAGGAGATATGATCGAAAACTTTTCCTCTGGAACTTCAACAATCTTCTGAAGCATAACATTAGAGACAACGTGTATCCCCATAAAGCCAAGCTCGAGGTAAGACTTTGCTTGCTTAACAATCTTTTCATCCCCACTCTTTCGATTTCGCCAACCACAGAGGGATTGCTCTGAGTCAAAGAGCAAGCACCTCGGCTCCTTTTCATACTCAAATGTTGCAAGTGTGGCTAATGGTCGATGCTTTTGATGGTACGTTAAAAGCTCATCAAGTCCTACTGTTGAAAATATATCTGCGTTGTAGACAAAGAATTCGGGAACATCTTCAAAATGTCCTGCTGCTTTCTTAAGCCCTCCTCCAGTTTCAAGGAGTTCCTCTTCTTCTGAGATAATGACTTCAATTCCAAAGTTATCTTTTTCTTTGATAAGATTTACGACCTGCTCCTTAAGATAAGAAACATTAATTACCACCGAGGTAACCCCCACGGCCTTTAATCGTTCTACGACGTGCTCTAACATCGGCTTACCACCTATCTCAACGAGGCACTTGGGCAAGGTGTCAGTCAGAGGCCGCAGCCTCGATCCACGTCCGGCGGCAAATATCATTGCTTTCATATACAGGGTCCTATCACTATGAGCCGGGGGTTAGAGGAAGACGCCGCCTCAAATGAACTGTATTAACAATAAGTTAGCTGCGCAAGAGAAGTTTTGCTTTTTTTGCGGCCATCGTTCATCAACTGTCATCTAAAAATTACCGATATTAGCTCTATGAAGAGAACTCCCCGTGAGAGGGATAGCGGAACTATGGAAACAACAAGACGGTATAGTAATACTGAGAAAGCAGCGTTGACCCTTCTAACACTTGGGAAGGAAATCGCTTCTGCGGTACTCAAGAACCTCGAAGAGCAAGAGGTTAAGCGGATTAGCCGTGCTTTCATGACCGTTTCTGAGGTACCACGAGAAGATCAATTCGTTATCGGAAAAGAGTTTCACGGCATGATGAAAGCCGGAGAAACTCTACTTGTTGATGGTCGCGAATTTGCGAAGGACGTCATCTCAGAAGCTTTTGGAGAAGATGCCGGAGACGGCCTCCTTGAGTACATTACGGGATCAAGAAAAGAGCCAATAAGTCAGATCATTGCGGATGTACCAGAGAAGATTCTCAATGCATTTATCGCGGCTGAACATCCACAAACCGTCTCTTTTCTGCTTACCAAAATGAATCCTGACCAAGGTGCACAAGTTCTTCAAACAATGAATGAAGAAACTCAAACTGATATCCTCATACGTATCGCCAACTTAAACATGGTAAAATCAGACGTTGTTGATGAAGTTCGTGAAGTACTTCGATCGACCTTACGTTCTGGCGGGGTGAACGAAGAGGAAGTTGTTGGTCCTAAGGCCGCTGCTGATATCTTAAACTTCGTTGATCGAAATAATGAGGAAAGAATCATTACCGAGATTGAAGAGATGTATCCTGACATGGCCGAGCAGATCAGGAACCTCATGTTTACTTTTGAAGATTGTAAAAATATCGACGATAAAGGTATCCAGACTGTTCTTAAGGAAGTTCCACGAGATCAACTTGTGCTCTCTCTTAAAACTGCGAGCGAAGATCTTACCGATCTGCTCTTTAGAAACGTATCCAAACGTGCGGCTGAGATGATTGAGGAAGATCTCGAAACACTTGGCCCAGTTAAGCTTAAAGATGTTGAGAAAGCCCAGCAGGGTATCGTTGATATTGTCAGAAGACTCGAGGCTGAAGGCAAAATACAGATCGCCACTGGCTCTGAAGAAGACCAATACATCTAATCTTAAGCTTCGCGCTAGAGAACAGTATTATTATCTTGAAATTCCCGCACTGACACGGTACTACGTGTATCTAAACAATTGATTCGTCGGGGGAATACATGACATCAACTTCTCAAACCACTGCTCCAGAAGGGAGCTCTCCAAATAGCTGCAACTCCTGCTCACCCGATCCGAGCAAAATTTTAAATCGTGCTAAAGAAGTTTTCCTACGTCCTAAAGAAGTCTGGGCAAACATATATGCTGAAGAATTAACCCTTAAGCAGATCTTAGTCGAGTATTACCTGCCTGCTGTGCTTCTTGCTTCGATATGCTCATTTATAGGGTCCGTTGTTATCGGAACCTCTTTCCCCATTGTTGGCACTATTCGAGCTGAGGTCTTTCCTTCAATAATACACCTTATCGCTCGTGTTGGCCTGAGTGCACTTTATATCTGGCTCGGAGCGAAGATCGTCTCTTTTCTCTCCACAAAATTTGGCGGAAATGTTTCGGAGATAAATGCGGCCAAAGCACTGGCTTTTTCGTTTCTCCCTGTAGCGCTAGCAGGTGTTTTTAATCTCATCCCATTGCTCGGTTTTGTAACGTTCTTTGTCGGTATTTATTCACTTTATATTCTCTACTGTTCTTTCTCTTCGCTCCCTGAGGCCTCGACCGCAAGAACCACTGGACTCTATCTCACCTCTCTTGTTTCCCTACTAATCACATTCATGATCGTCGGTGCGATTGCCTTCGGTGTACTACCTCAGCAGTACGATCAGAGAAAAACTGTTCAATCTCTTACCAACGGTCTTTCTGAAAAGTTCAAGGGTATCGATCAGGAGAAAGCTCAGAGCTTTCTTAAACAGATGCAAGCAATTGGCGAAGCTGCGCAGAGACAGCAAGAACAAGGCGCGAATTAAGCAGTTCGCGCTTTAAATTTTGACCAGTCAATTGGTTCACGTCCTTTTGAGACAAGATACTCGTTGGCTTTTGAGAAATGTTTACTACCGAAGAAGCCTCTGTGTGCAGATAAGGGCGAAGGGTGGGGCGACTTAAGTACACAGTGTTTCTGTGTATCAATGAACGCTCCCTTCTTCTGAGCGTATGAGCCCCAAAGAAGAAAGACGACGCTTTGAAGATTATCGTTTACGACTTCAATCACCTTATCCGTAAACGTTTCCCAGCCTTTGCCTGCGTGCGAACCTGCATTGTGAGCTTGTACCGTAAGAACCGCATTTAGCAGTAATACTCCTTGCTCAGCCCATCCTGTTAAGCTGCCCGAGTCCGGTCTTGATATCCCGAGGTCACTCTCCAGTTCTTTAAATATATTCACAAGCGATGGGGGCGGTGTGATACCTTCTTGTACGGAGAAACAGAGACCATGAGCTTGGCCTTGGCCATGATAGGGATCCTGACCAATAATAACCACACGAACATTTTCAAGGGGTGTTGATGCGAGGGCGCTAAAAACCTGGGAATTGGGGGGAAAGATCAGCTTCCCCTGCTGACGTTCTCCCTCAACAAACTTTACGACCTGCTTAAAATACTCTTTCTGCTTTTCTTCGCGCAGTACACTTTTCCAGTTGGTTTCTTGGCCTACGCTATTCTGTTCACTTAGGGAATGTGCAGGATGTGCCATATCAATACTCTCGTACACTCTCTATTTCATCTAGCATCGCGCAATAAGAATTGTATCTAAATTCAGCAAGCTTTCCTGACTTCAGTGCCGCCTTGACGCCACACTGTTCCTCAGCGCGGTGTGCGCAATCAGAGTACTCACAATGTATTGCAAATTCAAGAATATCCGGCATACCACGAACGATATCTTGCTTTTCAAGATGAGTAATTCCGTAATTTTGAATTCCGGGGAGATCAATAATAAGCATCTTCTTATTAACGGATTCATAAACATATGCCATAGACTGTGAGGTAGTCTGTTTTCCCTGACCAGTACGCGCACTTACGCTACCAGTTTCACGTTCCGCTTCTGGAATAAGCTCATTGAGAAGCGAGCTCTTTCCTACCCCAGATACCCCAGCAAAGCTTACAAGCTCTTCATTCCGAGACTCTAATATTCCTGTAAGTGTTGAGACGTCACCCTTTTTTGCTGAAGTCCGAATAATATCAATACCTATCTTTTCATAATAATTTAAAACACTATCCTCTTTTCCCTTTGCAAGATCGATCTTGTTAAAAATGAGCGAGGTCGGGATTGCTTGCTCTCCAGCAGCACAGAGAGCTCTATCAATAAAATCAATATTAAGAAGAGTTCCAGGTGCTGTAACAATATAAAGTCTGTCCAAGTTGGCTGCGATTCGCTTAACCTTCTTTCCGTATTGCCTAGTCAGAAAATTCTTACGATCTGCAAGCGCAGTTACTTTAAGCTCACCACTCATCTTCGTGAGAGTAGCAAGATCTCCTACGGTGATATCATCAATAAGGTTATTCGTTGCAGTCCCTCGGACAATTTGGAAACCTCCACGAAGGACTTCTGCCCACCTTCGAGAGGCACGAACGATAACACCAGTATTTTCATTGAGATTGGAGAGAATCATCGCATTTTCTTAAGGTGAGGCCACGCTACTGAGCGCAGGCTCAATGGCGGCACCCCCCTTATCCTGCGCAAGCTCTTTAAGGTAACTAAGAATGTCTATGATCACGCTAAAGATATAGGCCCAATCAACGCGGTCTCCATAGGTAACGATAAGTAGATTGCAAACGGTAAAGATTACAGGAGCTATAAGAGCAGTAAGCACACCTTCAATTTCAATCCCGGGTAAAAGTTTAACAAGAAACCAGAACAATGCTCCATTAACAAAGAGGGCTACAAGAGTATGAGTGGTGAAGGTATCTGGCACTTGAAAAAAAAGTGCCGCATCCCAAACATGTACATTCACAAATGCGAGGCAAAGTACAGTAAGTAATGGACCAAATATACTGGTTACTCTCAATTTCGGGAGAAGCAATGCTGTTATACCCATAGCAACTGATTGCAAAAACCAGTTAGAAATTGAAAACATTCGGAAAAAATCTACGAGAAGTTCTGCCATAAAATTATGATGTTACAAGCGCTTTTGCTTCTTATGCCTTTATGCGCATAATAGACTACTATATACAGCTTCTTTGTTGTAGTGTGTATAGAGTATATCCATTTAAAAGGACGTATCCAAATGTTACGCGATAATATAGCCCGGATGAAAGAGATGTTTAGACAGCCAGGTACCAGTTTTCAAAAGAATAAGCAGCAGCTTAAGTCTTTTTCTATCGCTTTTTCGAATAAAGCTCTCCTTTTTGTGCCCGGTGCATTTTTCTTTCTCCTCGGAGTCATCGCTATTACAGCCCCGATGCTCCTCGTAGCAGCGGTCTCATTCTTTCTCGTTCTTTTCGGGGTGTTTTTTACTGTCGTGGCGCTCAAGTTCATTAAACTCAAGCGCAAGTTTGACGACATGACGAAACAGCTCAAGGGTAAGGTTGTTGTTCAGGGCGTTGAAATTGTCGACGCTGATGAAGAGTTTTTTGAGGATGAATTCTTCGGTGAAGAAGAGGAAGAAGAAGCTCCGCCTAAGAAGATCATTTTACACTAATAGGCATTACTCTAAACTTCCTTTCATGCCGTTATTACAATGACACGAGGCCGTGAGATTGCCACGTCGTTCGACATAAGTGTCTCAGCTCCTCGCAATGACTATCAGGATGGCACTATTGGCTTATAGTGTATTCGTGCCATCAGGAAGATAGTCACTTTTTAGAAGAGGTCCTGTTGATTTTCCCCTGTTCGAACGGCCTTCTCAAATCTCCTTAAAAAATCCTGTATTTTGGGATCCTGTAGCGGAATTCCATGATCGGTTGTTGCCTTAAAATCTCTTAGCGCAAGGAGTGCTTCACGTTCGTATGGATACGGTGGGCTCAACTTTTCATACCCCTCTATAATCTGGTTAAAATTTCCTTTATCAGTTTTTTTTGAAATAAGCTCTTCATGATTTGAAGAGCGCAAGATCTCAGTGCATGTGTTCTTTAACCAATCTGCAATTCTCCCTTTTGGTGGATAACCCAGAAGAGCAATCACTCTTTCATTAAAGCCGAGCTCGCCAAGTTTTTTGGGGACCGGGCCGCCATCATCATCAGGCCGCCTTACGAAACCATTCCCATTTGCAAATGACACCATAATTCACCTCATGGAATTACAAACACCACATAATCATACTGAAATGATAAAAGAAGGAATGATGATAAACAAATTTTTTCTATCTACGTGATGTAGATTTAATCTGGATGGTTTCACCATCTAAGGAGAGCGCTATACTGCCTCCATTTTGGAGCTCACCGAAAAGGATATCGTCTGCTAAGCGATCTTTGACTTCTCGCTCAAGCACCCTTGCCATTGGACGTGCTCCAAGCTCTTCGTTAAACCCTTTCTTCGACAACCAGTCGACCACGTCATCGCTATATTCAAGTTTAATGTTCTTACTCTGAAGCTGGCCTTCTAATTCGGCAAGGAATTTTCCGGCGATACTCCTCACGACTTCAACCGGAAGCGCTTCAAAAGCGATGATTTCATCCAGCCTATTTCTAAACTCAGGGGTAAAAAGTCGCTTAATCTCACTGTCACGACTTCCCGTTTTGCCAGAAACTCCAAAGCCAATAGTAGAAGAACCAGCACTACCTGCATTGGTTGTCATGATAAGAATCACATTTCTAAAATCTGTTTTTCTACCATGAGAATCAGTGAGCGTGGCATCATCCATGACCTGCAACAGGATGTTGTAAATATCAGGATGGGACTTCTCTATTTCATCAAGTAACAGGACCGCATAAGGCTCTTTCCTGACAAGATCGGTTAAGATTCCTCCTTCTTCGTACCCAACATAACCAGGAGGAGCTCCTATGAGACGAGCGACAGTATGCTTCTCCATATACTCACTCATGTCGAATCGATGAAAATTCACCCCCAGCTCATCAGCAAGGACACGTGCCAGCTCGGTCTTCCCTACACCGGTTGGACCTGAAAAGAGGAATGACCCATTCGGCCTTCGCTCTCCACCTAAGTTCGCACGGGCTCGTTTCATCGCTTTCACAACAGCTTCTACTGCCCTGTCTTGCCCGAAAAGTCGCGCTTTAATGCGCACCTCAAGGGTACGAAGATTTTCTTCGTCTGATGAGGAGACTTTTCCAACCGGAACTTTCGCAATAAGACTTACGACCTCTTCAATGTCCTTCTCGGTAATAGTCTTCTTTCTCTTTGATGGAGGTCGAAACGCATTTGCGGCTCCTGCTTCGTCGATAACATCAATTGCTTTATCCGGTAAAAAACGTGAAAGAATGTGCTTCGATGAGAGCTCTGCAGCAGCATGGAGCGCACTTTTTGAGTACTTCACACTATGGTGTTTCTCGTACTTCTCTTTAAGTCCTTCAAGAATTTTAACTGTCTCATCTATGGTAGGTTCAACAAGCTCTATTGTTGAGAATCTACGACTTAAAGCCCTATCCTTCTCAAAATGTTTTTTATACTCGTCATACGTCGTGCTCCCCATACAGCGGGTAGATTCAGAGGCAAGCATAGGTTTAAGCAAGTTTGCCGCGTCCATTGAGCCAGTCCCAGTGGCGCCAGCTCCAACAATAGTGTGAATCTCATCGATAAAGAGAATAGCGTAGCTTTTTCTTGAAAGTTCATCGACAAGACTCTTAAGACGCTCCTCAAACTCACCACGAAATTTCGTACCGGCTATAAGCGCACCAATATGCAGGGAGTAAACCTCAGCCTCCCTCAGGGACTCAGGAACTTCACCTGAAACAATTCTTGTGGCAATAGCATGAGCCATCGCGGTTTTTCCTACCCCGGGATCGCCTAGGAAAAGAGGGTTATGCTTTTGCCTGCGACAAAGGACCTTCAGGGCCCGTTCGACCTCGGCATCTCTCCCTATAATAGGGTCAAGCTTCCCATCTCGGGCTTTTTGAGTCATATGTTCCGTGTACTTATCAAGCGCAGTACGTTTCTTCTGAAGAGTTGCTGTACCTGAGTGCAACCCTTCATCTACCTCATCATCATCTTCGTCGTAAAATTCTTCTGGCTCATCCTCAGACGCCTTAACTACCTTTGCTACTCCATGAGAGATGTAATCAAGAACATCGATACGGTGAACTTCCTGCATACGCAAGAAATAAATGGCATGAGAGTCTTCTTCCTTAAACATAGCTACGAGCACATCGCGGCTAGTTACTACATTCTTCCCAGCAGAATGCATGTGTAAGATGGCGTGCTGAAGAGTTCGCTGAACGGCGGGAGTCTGCACGGGCTCAGCTTCTTGTGGGTGTGACTTCTCTAAAAACTCATCAAAGAAACTCTCAAGATCTCTTTTTAGAAGCGAGATATCTCCTCCGCAACTCTCAATGATATCTATAATATCTTCATCAAAGAGCAGAGCGTAAAGGAGATGCTCCAGACAAAAGTACGCATGTTGTCTGGACGAGGCCTCTCGAAAGGCTGCTTCAAGCGTCATGCCGAGTTGTGTACTAAACATAGCTCCTCACGCCTCCTCAAGATGACATTGCAAAGGATACCCCGCGGCACGGGCCTTTCTCCTCACAGCCTCAACCTTGGCCTCTGCAATCTGTCGTGGAAAAATTCCACAAACACCAGATCCCTTTTCATGCACCTGAAGCATTATCTGTGTTGCCTCTGCAGGTGATTTCTTAAAAATCGTTTCAAGCACCGAAACCACAAAATCCATGGTAGTATAATCATCATTGATCAGCAGCACCTTAAATAGCTTCGGTCGTTTAAGACGCGTCTTATCACGAGTTACCGTCTGGGTGCCCCCTTCGTTTTCAAAATCACTCATAAGCTGCTGGCTTTGTTCATTAAGTTAACTATAAACCATATCGGATAATTGCAGAAGGATCATGAGTTCCACGTGCTATGACACGACTCTTCTCTCATTATTCAGTATAGGGAACCTTCTTTTGGTCTCGTACTATGCGAAATACGGGGTTACGCTCTACTCCTCCCTCATCGTCAAATTTCACGCTCCCTGAAGCGCCTGAGTATTGAAGATCTCGGTATTTAAGTAGAATCTTGTCGATATCAGTCGTGGATTTTGCTTCCTTCATCGCCTGCACATACATCTTTAAAACATCATATCCGGTATCAGCAGCTATTCCCGGCTCTTCTCCGTAACTTTTCTTATACGCAATCGCGAACTCTTTAGAGGGGTAATCGTTTTCAGCTACGATAGCACCATCTAATGCTGTGCCCGCAGCCTGCAACCGCGCATCATCCAGAAGTACAATGAGCTTAGGGGTCTCACACTTAATCGTTTGTAACTCCCGCGCTGCGATATCTACACGTGTATAATTACTCATAAATATGAAATCGGGGGCGAGCTTTGCCGTTCTCTGAGCGATGACTTTAAGATTTGTTGAAGTGGAAAGTGGCTCAAAAACTTTTAGTACCTTTCCTCCCATCTCCTCAAAGCTTTCACGAAAGGTCTTCGCTTGAGTAGACTCCCAAGGATCTTGACTGCTTAGAATCACTGCCGACTTCCACCCTTTTTTAACAGCGAGTCGTGCAAGAGCACGAGTAGCCACGTCATCATGAGGCCAGATATTAAAGATTGCATCTGAGGTTTCATTAAAATCAGCAACTCCCAGCGAAGGAGAAGTTAGAATTATTCCTTTTTCTCTCGCAGCCACCGGAGCAACTGATAGACCACCATTAGACCACGTTGGACCTATGAATAGTGAGATCTCTGAGTCAGTTCTTAGCTTTTTAAAAACACTAACGGTATGAGCCCCGGAGTGTGACTCCTGTGTGTCCTCAACAACCAACTCAAGTTTCTTCCCCAGCACTCCACCGGCACTATTTACTTCGTTAAGAGCAAGACGGATCCCATTAAGCGCATTTTGTCCTGGTTCAGAACAAACATCACTTAAGCAAAGCATCGCACCGATCTTTACATGGGTGCTTTCAGCTCTGATCTGTGTGGCATAAAGCGAAAGAATACTTAAGCAGAAGAGGACTCTTATACTAGAACTCATACTACTCCCCTTTTCGACTCAGACAGTGGTCCATATCTAGTGACGGATGTTCTGAACTGCATTTTCCGACAACAACAGCAGGGACTCCTGCAACTGTACAGTGCGCAGGCACATCCTCAAGAACTACGCTCCCTGCCCCAACACGCGAGCCTTCCCCTACTACAATATTTCCAAGAATCTTCGCGCCCGCTCCAATGAGCACACATGAACGTATTTTGGGATGTCTGTCACCAATCTCCTTTCCTGTTCCACCAAGCGTGACTTCGTGTAGCATTGAAACGTTATCGTCTATAACTGCTGTCTCACCAATCACAATTCCGGTAGCGTGATCCATGAGTATCCCCTTACCGATAGTCGCTGCCGGATGAATATCGACACTAAAAACTCGACTTATACGACTCTGGATACTAAGCGCTATCTCCTTGCGTCCTTTTTTCCATAAAGCATTGGAAAGACGATAGCCCTGTAACGCGTGGAATCCCTTAAAATACATGTATGGGGTAAGGATATGATCACATGCCGGATCTCGTGTGCATATAGCTTTAAGGTCGGCACAAAGTGCCGTAAGAATTTCACTATTTTCTACAAGTGTTTCTGCGAAGATGTCTTTTAACAGATCTCTCTTGAAGTATAGGTACTGAAGCTTTGAATCGAGAAGCGTCGCGACAGAGACCTCAAACGAATCTGCATCAAGTACAATTGTGCGTAAGTACGCTTCAAGAAGCGGCTCTCGCGAGATGACATCTTCAGCTGCAAGCTGTAGCGCTTCCCATGTTTTAGCTTTCTGATCGCTCATTTTTTTCCTTTCCGGTAATTGGAACAACCTATATTGTGAGCATAGCCGCACGCCAACTCATTTACAATGCTTGAACGAATATGGTGATTTCAGCCTTTCCCGATGTAGAACTCGCCGATGAGAATGGGCTTCTGGCACTTGGCGGCGATACAGAAGTTGAAAGTCTTCTGCTTGCCTACCGTAGTGGTATCTTCCCATGGCCACTCTCACCAGAGTACCTCACTTGGTTTTCTCCGCCCGAGCGAGCGCTTCTCTTTACTGAACAGGCACACATCTCAAAGAGCTTACAAAAGGCTGCACGCAAGCACGCTTATACCATCACGGCTAATCTTCACTTTGAAGAAGTCATCATGCGCTGCTCTGAACTTTTGAACCGAGGCGATCAACCCGGGACTTGGATTACTGATGAAATTATTCAAGGATACTGCCAGCTCTTTAAAGCCGGTTACGCTTACAGTGTAGAGTGCTCACTCGACGGTGAACTCGTGGGAGGACTTTACGGAGTGACTATCGGAAAGATGTACTCCGGGGAATCTATGTTCTACAGAAAACCAAATGCTTCAAAGCTCTGCCTCTTTTTCCTTATTGAAAAGCTACGAGCACATAATATCCCGTGGCTAGACTGTCAGGTAAAAACGCCACTGCTTTCCCAGTTCGGGGTTCAAGAAGTTCCCCGTCAAAACTTTCTATCACTTCTAAAATCGCAGGTGAACAAACCTGCCACGAATATCTTTACCTGATTGTTCAGTGAAATCTCTGCTGGACTCGTGAATCCGCAGACATAGCTGGTAACGCCTCTTCTAAGAAAAAAAGGAGAAGGCTCTTCGTAAAAAGCCTAAAACACCAATAATTACAGACACAAACGGCACCTTCCTTGCTCTTCTAGACTAGAAGCAAAAACTCCCATACCCCCGATAAGTGGTTAGAAGGTGCTATTGTGCGTAAACAACTGATTCTACATATTTTCTTACTCATCGCAGTTACCCTGCCTGAGGCTCTTCATGCAATCCCGAATCCCTCTACTCTTTCAGCAGAATCTGACACCGTCCAAAGTGCCTACTCAGTTGAGGCAACACTTCCTTCCGGGAGAGTAAGATCAATTGACTGCTACGATGATGGTGGAACTATCTACGTCGGTCGATTGGGTGCTAACCAGACATTTACTACTCAAAAAGCGCTAGATAAAAAGAAGATTAAGCGCCTCAGAAAACGCATGAGAAAGGGTGTCACTCCCCTATCACGGATCGTGATTCAGAATAGGGTAAAGAAAAAACGAAAGAGACTTCAAAAGTTTCGAAGTATCTATCTTACTGCATGCGAGGAAGCTGAAGCTTTTATTGAGTTGCCAATCTCATCCCCTCAACCTACCGCTGAACCCACTCCAGCAGAGCCGTCTGATAGTGATGGAGATGGTATCGATGACCAAATAGACAACTGCCCCTTGGTATCAAACTTAGGTCAGCGTGACTGGAATAGTGATGGTGAAGGAGATGCATGCGACGATGATATTCAGCCAACTGTTTGTGGTGATGGTAGAATCTCTGGAGCCGAAGTTTGTGAATGCGGAGCCGATACTATATGTGGAACAGCTGACGATATACTTCAAGGAGCAACGTGCTCAAATATGAATCTCGGGCTCTCAGGCGGAATGCTAACCTGTAGCAAAACCTGCACTGATTTTAATGTAACTTCCTGTGAAACTTCATATTCAATTGCCGATAAAGAGGTGCAGATTGCATCTGAAGCCGCAAGCGGCAGCTCTGCTGTACTGATGTCTCCTAGAAACTCTATCGATCATCGCGAGCTCGCACTCATCGTTAACACCAGTGATCCCCAATCTGTTGCAGTTGCAGAAGCTTATCAGCTCGCTCGGAACATTCCCGAAGAGAATGTTATAAGGACTACATTCCCAACAGGCTCTACAAATATTTCACGAACTGACTTTGAAACTGTCTATCAGGATGTACAAAGTAAGACTCCTGCACATGTTCAGGCTTATGCACTCACATTTACCACCCCGTGGCGAGTTGATTGCATGTCAATTACAAGCGCCTTTGCTCTTGGATTTGACACGAAATATTGTAAGGCCGAAGGAACGGGTTGTCAGCGTTCCGCGATAGTGGGCTACCACTACTCCTCATCTTCTACACCATTTACAAGTCATAGTATCAGACCAACTATGATGCTCGCCGGGACAGACACTCAAAATGTTTTAAACCTCATTGGAACTGGCGCTTCGGCTGATAAGACATTTCCAAGGGGTCGTGGATATATGATACGCACGACTGATGAGGCTCGAAGTGTAAGATATCATGACTTTCTCTATTACAATCTTGGCTATTTTTATGACCAAAACATTATAAACACAACGTATGTCGATAATAGTACGAATAATCACCCCGAGGGCAACGCGTTCGAGAACCGAGAAGATATGCTTTTCTACTTCACAGGTCTTACTAATGTACCTGACATCGATACGAACACGTTCTTACCCGGCGCAGTAGCGGATCACTTGACCTCTTTTGGCGGCAGAATTACCGAGAGTGGCGGTCAGATGAAGGCACTCAAATGGCTTGAGGCTGGAGCAACTGCGAGCTTTGGCACCGTGGTTGAGCCGTGTAATTTTACCGAAAAGTTTCCTCGTATGAGTATCTTTGTAAAGTCGTATCTTGCTGGAAACACAGTACTTGAGGCTTATTGGAAGTCCGTAAAGATGCCTGGCGAAGGGATCTTTATCGGTGAACCGCTGGCAAAGCCGTACGGCACAAAGATTGAGTTCATGTCTGAAGACGAATTGAAACTGACAACTTCTAGCCTTACCCCTTATACACGCTATGAATTGGTAGGGCGCGACTCCTTAGAAGGTCCGGTTCATTTCATCGAGTCTGACCTGCGAGTTACTGAGATAGATCTTATGGAGATCGTGTTTCCACACACGCATAAATTCTATGAGTTACGCCGCAGATTCTAAAACTCCACATCGCCCTGCTCTCCCATAACAAAAATCGACCTCAATATAATATTTTCCTTGCATACTTCATAAGAATCGAATTAGATAACGCTCTATGAAGTACTCGACAGATGCTCAGCAGGATTCAGGATCTGCCGGCGAGACCCTTCAATTTCTTTCTTTCAGTGTAAGCGACAGAGATTGTCCGATTGATTACTATCGCAACCTGATAGCTTATGAAATTCCTCTTAATGAGATGATGAGCCGAGTGCCGATGATCCTCAGGCTTGGTTCACATAAAGACGAGGCCGAACCTCTCACACCAGTGCAAAAACGGGCCCTGCGACAAGCTCAGAAATCTTGGGATACTGTTATCAACTTTTACGAAACTCGCGAACCTGCCCTGTTAAAAAGAGCTAATAATGAAATGGTCGGAAAAAAGGAGACTCCACTTAACTACCGTCTCGCAATGCAGTGCTCAACTGCAATTTACCAAGCTGATATCTATCAAGCGCATGAGAGGCTCGTACAAACCATGAAGAATCTCGATCAAGCAGGATTTGGACACGAGAACTACCAGCCAGAGAGCGAAAAGCTCGGCTACAGGGAATCAGCCTAATCCTCAGGATCCCATTGCGATTGCTCAAAATCGCTTATTTTTAGCAATATCTTTGAACGCCAATGATGGAAAACAACTAAAACTGACGCTCTAGAAGTTTAAAATCGTGGTACTTCTCAGGACGATCCTCCCAGTACGTTGTGAGTTTCTGATCGTATCGGAGATCCATCACCTTCTTGCCGATGACTTTTAGTATTACGGCAATAGGAAGAGCAACTACAAACCACATCGCAGAAAGAATAAGGAACGTCATACACGTTCCAAGGACATGAGCTAGAGCCATCCAGCCCTTCCAAAGAGGGTAAAGTACGATTGGGGCACGGTAGCCAAGTAACACGAGCGCAGCCCCAATAAGAGAGGCAACACTCGCATAGGGGATATCGGCATAGTAGTAAAGCTTATACCCGGCAACAGCAAAGGCAATGATAGCAAAGATGCAAGCGAACTCCTGAACATGGATACGCTTTGGCTTTCCGTAATAATTCTCTTCAAGTACTGAAGCCTTTTTCTTCGAAGCTCCCGCTTTCGAGTCATCTTTTATGAGCGTCATCTCAGGTGTGCCCTTTTTCTCTGTGTTTACTTCTTGTGACTCGTCTAATCGAGCTCGAATGTTTCCCGCCAATTTTCCTTCTCCTGCCATTTCGGTTGATCTTCTTTCTTCATCACGTAGTTACCCACCACGAGATAATCCATCTCAGTGCGCATAAAGCAGGTGTAAGCATCCTTTGGAGTACATACAATTGGCTCTCCACGTACATTAAAACTGGTATTAACTAAGACTGAGCAATCTGTCTTCTGCTTGAATGCTTTTAGAAGCTCATAAAACGGCTTGTTCTGATCCTCACTCACGGTTTGAATACGCGCAGAGTAATCTACGTGCGTAACCGCCGGAATATCAGAACGTGGAATCTTAAGCTTCGCTATCCCAAAGAGCTTTTGCTGCTCTTCCGTCATCTCTTTACGTCTGCTCTCTTTAACAGGCGCAACCAGAAGCATATAAGGAGAATCCGTGTCATGTTCAAAGTACTCAGATACATCCTCACGAAGTACTGCGGGAGCAAATGGCCTGAAAGACTCTCGGTACTTAATCTTCAGGTTCATCTTCGTTTGCATCTCAGAAGACCGTGGGTCGCCTATAATGCTTCTATTTCCAAGTGCGCGTGGACCAAACTCCATTCGCCCTTGGAACCAACCTATAACTTTCTCTTCACTGAGAATATCAGCTACGGCATCGTAAAGGTGCGTGTCATCAAAGCGCTTGTATACCGCTCCGATCTCCTTAAGCTGCTCTTCGATTTCGTTGTCTTTATAAGAAGGTCCGATAAGAGAAGCATGCTGAAGATCTTTCTTGCCATCGGTCTTACGCTCGTTATTTAAATAGCCGTACCACACACAGAGCGCTGCTCCAAGCGCACCGCCGGCATCACCTGCTGCAGGTTGAATCCAAAGATTCTTAAACGGCCCCTCTCTAAGAACGCGACCGTTACCAACACAGTTAAGAGCCACGCCACCAGCTAGACAAAGATTATCAAGACCTGTCTCTTTGTGCAGGAAGCGAGACTGACGCAACATGACCTCTTCAACTACTTCTTGAATCGAGCGAGCAAGGTCCATTTCACGTTGAGCAAGTGGAGTTTCTGGTTTGCGTCTTGGACCATCAAAGAGCTCAGCGAAGTGCTCATTGGTCATAGTCAGCCCAGACATGTAGTTAAAGTACTTAAGGTTCAGATGGAATGAGCCATCTTCTTTGAGATCTAGCAGATTATCATAAATAGTCTGCGCGTATTTTGGCTCACCGTACGGGGCAAGACCCATAACTTTATACTCACCTGAGTTTACCTTAAATCCAGTGAAATAGGTAAAGGCTGAATAGAGAAGTCCGAGTGAATGTGGAAACTTAATATCCTTGGTAATAGAAAAGGTATTTCCGTTTCCAACTCCGAGGCTATTTGTTGTCCACTCACCCACACCATCAATGGTAAGAATAGCAGCATCTTTAAAGGGCGATGGATAAAATGCGCTACCGGCATGGCTCTGATGGTGTTCGGTAAAGAGGATCTCGCCCTCATAACCAAGCTCGGTCTTAATAGTATCCGGTATCCACAACTTGTGCTTAAGCCAAAGGGGCATTGCCTTGGCATATGACGTGAACCCCTTGGGGGCAGTTGTAAGATACGTTTCAAGAAGTCTTTCAAATTTTAGAACTGGCTTATCGTAGAAAACGACGTAGTCGACATCCGTGATCTTAATCCCCTGAGAATCGAGACAATACTGCACAGCGTTTTTGGGGAACGAGAAGTCGTGTTTCTTGCGGGTGAAACGCTCCTCTTGCGCTGCGGCACGTATATCGCCATCGGTAACCAGACAAGCGGCACTATCGTGATAAAAAGCTGAAATTCCTAATATATTCATGCGTCTTTTTTTCCTAAAAGCAGAAGATACACCGTTCCAAGACTGGTGTCGAGGCATTCAAGGCCCAAATATAGGCGTCGCAATTCTCGCAACATCCTGAAATGACTGCGCTTTCCTTTTAAAGCCTTCCTCGCAGATTACGCATCTTAAAGATGTACGAGAAATAACACCCACGGGGCAAGCTATGTCAGAAATAGATCGCATACAATCAGGAGCCGTCACCCATAAGAGCATAAAACGCGAGGGTAAGGAACCACAGACCACTCAAAAAACCACAGAAGATCAGGACTCAAGCATCGCCAACACAAAGCCCGAAACGGGCAGTATCGAAGAAGCTGAGTCTCTTCTTAAGGAGCTCACATCAAAGATTGATAGTCGAACCTTTGAAGCACAAACGGCCCGACTGGATGAAGATCGAATAAAAGCGCTCCTTGAAGATGACTGAACAGAAACTCATTACCACAATACGAGAAAATGCCTCCTTAGGGTGCCTTAGCTGGAAGAACTGGTCAGGGCTTAATATGCATTTTGACCGAAACAGTTTTTGGTTTACCTCAACCATTCAGTCCCCAATTTTTAACACTATCGTTGAGCTCGATCCTGAATCTCCTCTCTGTGAAAGCTACCTAATGAGCATCGAGGAAAACCTTCCTGACAGTGACATACCACTAGCATGGATGGTTCCGGGAGAATGCACCCCCTCACAAGAGCTTCTTAGAAAATATCACTACTACTTTTTAGGCTCTACACAAGGAATGGTACGTGACCTCTCAAACTGGGAGAGTACTCGCGGTAGACAGTCAGAGGTCGTTACTGTCGATTCTGAAGAGGAACTCCTAGAATGGACTAGGGTCGTAGCTTCTTCATATCAATTCGGTCCAGATTGGTTTTACCCGTGGTTTGAAATGCACCTCGCTGCCGGATTTGGCCCTGAAAGCCTCTGGGAACATTTTCTCCTGTACGAGCAGAATAAGCCAGTTGCGGCCTGCTCGCTCTTCTGGGGACCAGAAGTACCAAGTCTCGCTAACGTCGCCGTAAAGCCTGAGGCAATGAGAAAAGGATTCGGTCTGGCGGTGACAGAGTCAGCTCTAAGCTATGCAAAGATGACCATGGATCCAGAGTTCATAACTCTTTATGCCACCGAGCAAGGACTTGGCCTCTATAAAAAACTTGGCTTTCAAGAGTGTTGCTCTACAAACATATACCAGAGAGCCACAATACTTCATTAAACTCTATAGGCATAAGAAGAGTCACGTTGAACCGGGGAAAAGCCCGCGTCGGTGATAACACTCCTTAGCTCCTCAGGACTCATCTCCCATTTGTTCTGGGTAAGAGCGCCTGCTTTTGACACGACATTTTCTTCCATCATCGTACTGCCAAAATCATCACATCCAAATAGGAGCGCCATCTTCCCTGTCTCAATTCCAAGGGTAGGCCAACTCGCCTGATGATGGATGATATTATCAAGAAAAAGCCTACTCACTGCTACGTTCCTTAAATACTGTAGTGAGTCCGCCCCGTAGTTCTCACGTAACCTGCTTCGCCCCATTGAGGTGTTCTCGTTGTGCTGAAGTGGCCATGAGATAAATGCGTTAAAACCAGTATGCCCTTTTGAAAGAGATTCATCCTGAAGGTCTCTTAGCTTCCTCAGGTGATTTATGCGCTGCTCAAGAGTTTCGCCAAAGCCAATGACCATCGTAGCTGTTGTCGTGAGTCCAAGCTCTTGAGCAATACTCATAACCTCAAGCCAAACACCGCTTCTTATCTTTTTAGGGCTTACTCTTTTTCTAACATCATCATCAAGGAGCTCAGCGCCTCCCCCGGGTAGGCCTCGCATCCCGGCTTCCTGCAAGCGAGTAAGGATATGACGGTATGACTCACCACTTACTAGATGCATCTGATGTATCTCTGAAGGAGAGAAACAGTTGAGTTCAATATTAAACGTATCGTGTAGCCACGTAATAAGATCGACATAGAAGCTAAAGGGAAGCTCATCGTTATGTCCTCCTTGTAAGAGAATGCGAGTTGCGCCTAATTCAATTGCCTCTGATACCTTTTGCTCTATCTCATCACGAGAAAGCACATAACTTTCTGGATGCTTAGGGTCGTGACGATAAAATCCACAAAAAGAACAGTCGCTATTACAGACATTGGTGTAATTGATGTTTCTATCGATAAGGTAACTAACGCGATTGCCGGGGATGAGGTGCTGCCTATATGAATCAGCAAGCTTTCCAAGCTCAAGGAGGTCCCCAGACTCATACAAAAGCAGAGCCTCCTGCGCGGAGATTCGCTCACAGAGACGACTCTTACGGTAGATATCTTCCAGCGTGGCCATAAACTTGACTATACTCGCGCTCTTCTATAAATCAAAGCATATGTCAAAACAAACTATTACCATCTTTCATTCTCCTGACGCTGACGACGCTTTCATGTTTTATGGCCTCACACAGGGCGCTGTTGAGCATCCTGACTACGCCTTCGAACACGATCTCTCTGATATCGAAACTCTTAACCAGCGGACCATCCGTGGAGAGCTCGATTTCACAGCGGTATCTGTCCATGCGTATGCTTACCTGAAGAGCCAATACGCAATCCTTACCTGCGGAGCTTCCATGGGTGGCAAGGACTACGGGCCACGAGTTGTTGCCATGGAGCCCATGAGCCTTACTGATGGTAAAAAACGTAAAATTGCAATCCCTGGAGAACGCACCTCCGCCGCCCTTTCACTTCAACTCTATATGAAAGAGAACGGTATCGAGGCTGAGCTTGTTAATATTGATTTTGATAAAGTTACAGAAGCCGTACGTTCTGGTGATGTTGACTGTGGAATTATTATCCACGAGGGCCAGATAACACACGACCGTGAGGGGCTACAGCTTATTCTTGATTTAGGTAAATGGTGGTGGGACGAAACTGGTTTACCACTCCCACTCGGAGTAAATGTTGTACGAAAGTCTCTCGGCGAAGAAGCTATTCGCGCTACAGCGACCGCTCTTTACAAGAGTATCGACTACTCTCTTAAGAATCGGGACAAGGCACTTGACTACGCCATGACTTACGGTCGAGGCATCTCAAGGGAAGAAGCCGATATCTTTGTTGGAATGTACGTTAATGATCTGACACTAGACATCGGCGAAGACGGAATGAGATCAATTCAACTCTTCCTTGGCAAAGCCATGGAATATGGACTGATCCCCGACGATACCGAGATTGAATTCATCCGTCCTTAGGACGTCAATCTTCTCTTATATACTGCCCGCCAATGAAAATGCCCGGTTTAAATGCTGGCGTAGCTTGCTGGAAATCAACCGATTCAGAACCACTTCTCCCGGAAAAAGCTGGTCGCTTTTGCAGTTTTTTTGCGGGCAGTATTTATTGTCCCTCCGGGGGACTTACTGACATTTTCAATGTCCTCCAGTATAAAACGATCTCTTAGATTCTCTGGAACTACTGGACATACATCAGATGGGGTGCTCACAAGTCGCTTGCGAATTTTTGAGATGAATCTGTAGCCTGTATCTCTGACAAACCGTGGCATCATCTCTAGAGTCTTCCCCAGTATCTCCCAGCGGCCGCCTAGCTGCTTCAGCATATACGCTACTGCTGTAGAATGACCTAGAAAATTTCCGTTACTATCGTACACAACAATAGTTTCTGCATTGGCCAGACTCTCAGGAACATGCGCTCGATAAAAGGCTGTCTGTCTTGGTGAAAAATAAAAAGGAGATTCTCGCCGATCATGGCTCAGTAAGAACTGCACCCACTTATGGCAAAAGCCGCATTCCCCGTCATAAAAGACGACCTCACGGTTGAGATCACTCACTCGTCTCTTCCTCTTTGACGCTACGCGTCATCCAATCAAAGCTCGTGCCACTTGCCTTTAAGGCTTTGAAGGTGCTGGCTAGAGCTTCGTACTGATCTTCTGAGAGTGTAAATTCAGACGACACAAAGTTTGCTTCATTAAGACTCTTACCAGCAAGCATAACATCAAGAAGCTGGATCATCGTGCGAAAGAGCTGCTGTGACTTATTAAGTTCACTCTCAACATAACCACGAATACTGTACGCACAAGACATGTGGTCACCAGAGTAACCAAGTGCACGCATAATATAGCCGGCTATCTGCCCGTGGTCACAGCCCCACTTCTTGTGCTCTACTTCAAGATTAAAAAGCTTGTCCTGAACCCTGTACCAGTTATAGCTCTCTCGGTCGCGCATAAGAAATGTCGCCAGAGCTGTATACCGGACCCCACCTGCGAGCATCCCAATCGCTGGATCAAATCCCTCTACTTGAAGGCCAAGCTGATATCCATATTCCATATTCAGGATAAACTCTTTTGAGAGCTCTCCCCACTCTTCAGCCTTACACACCTTAGAAAAACGCTTATGGGTGTAAATAAGACCAAGAAGGGTGGCAAACATACCAGAGCCACAGATCTGTACGAGCGCTTTGCTGGTATCATCCTCTCTCGTGTCTGAGAATTTATCGGAATAAAGAGCAAGGGCAGCGAAGTATATTGGGGTCTTAAGAACTGCACTTCTGTCCACCCTCCTGACCGCTGAGTATATCCTGCCTGTATATTCATCTACCCCTGATTCAAGATACGTATCGTGATTGGCCCAGAGAGCGCGGATCGCACCACTGACGGAAGAGGGGATAGGCCCCAGAAGGGACGCATAACGTCGCCCGATAGACCAACTTTCGGGGTTGTTCACCTCAATGGTATCATTACTCATAGCTGAATTAATTTACAGCTTCTTTGTCTCTTGAGCAACGCTTAATGAATTTTCACTCTAGAACAGCTCTAAAACGTAATCACTACCTTACCAACGTGCCTCTGAGAACTCATATAGCGATAAGCATCAAGAGCAGAATCAAAAGGGAATTCTTTGTCTACTACCGGCATAATATTGTGTTTAGAAATAAATAATAGCATTCGTTCGAACATCTCACGGCTTCCCACATAAATCCCTTGAACAGTGAGCGCATTAAAAACGGTAATCATCGGCGCAATCTTTGCACGTGGAGAATCTAAAACTCCAATAAGCTGTACATGCCCACCAACGCATGTAGACTTAAGGGAGCGCTCCAGCGTTCCAGGCCCACCAACTTCCAGCACATAATCAACTCCGCGCTCATTGGTAATCCGCTGCACCTCCTTATGCCACTCTGGATGGTCCTTATAGTTCACACCATGGGTAAGGCCCATGTCACGAAACACATCAAGTTTTGATTCCATAGAAGAAGTAAGAACAATACGAGAGCCAACTTTGCTTGCGAACTGAAAAGCAAATGTTGAAACGCCACCAGTACCCAGTAGGAGTACGGTATCATCTGAGGTTACATTCCCCAATTCAAAAAGAGCATTCCATGCCGTAAGTGCAGCACACGGCAGGGTCGCGGCCTGCACGTAAGAAAAATTATCTGGAATAGAAACAAAAGCATGCTCGGGATACACAACATACTCTCTAAGCACCCCATCAACACCGCCACCAAGACAAGAATGAAGATAGGTTTCTTTGATCGGGCCACTCACCCAGTCTCTTACAAAGATGGGACAGACTCTATCGCCTACAGCAAAGCGTGTTACACCTTCACCGATACTCACAACTTCCCCGGCACCATCTGATAGAGGCACAATGGGGCGCACGTCATTGCGGTAATACCCCCCCTCAGCAATTCCAAAATCGCGGTAGTTAAGAGAAGCTGCATGAATCTTAACTTTCACCTCTCCAGGGCCTGGCTCAGGCTCACTTAACGTAACAGCCTTAATGTCCTCTATGCCACCGGTGGTTTGTACCTGATATCCCTTCATATCGTTACTCTATATCTTAAATTTAACAGCTTAAACAGAGATTCCTATCTTTCGGGAGTAAGATGAATACATACCTCTTAAGAAGCTATTAACCGGATTCTCAATATATCTTGAGACCATATATGCTCCGCTTATTACGACTAAGAGAATAGCAGGATAGAGAATGAGAAGTGGAATACCGAGCTGGAGTCCTTTCCATATGAAGAGATGGCCTATTTTTTGATGTAACAGATAGAGTGGGTACGAGATAAAGCCTAAAAAGAGTAGACTCTTTGCTCTAAGAATTTTCACCTCAAAGCGAGTAGCGCTCCAAAAAAGTACGGCGAGGAGCGTGACCGCAACACAATAGCTGAGCGGTTTATAGATGTAGAGAGATAAGACACAGAGCATTAACGCGAGACCGTGCCATTTCTTGGGAAAGGTCTTCTGTTCAAAGCAGATCATTCCAAATAAGAAAAGGTGAAGATAGGAAAGTAAGATATGGGGTTTCAGGTAGGGAATGTTATAAAGGAAAGAAAAAGTCAGGACATGACTTTCCGCAAGAGCCTGCGCGACAACCCCAAGGGCAAATATCATAACAATGTATCGCCGAAGCTTGAGAGCAAAAAGCAGGCTTAAGAACAGATAAAAATACACTTCCACTTCAAGCGACCAGTAAACGCCATCAATGTATTCATAACCGAGAGTTAGCGCTATCATCGAAGTACTTGCAAGTGCATCAAGGACTCCAATGTCCCAATCCGGAAGAGGAGCACAAGAAACGATAAAGTACGTTATAAGAGCGCAACACAAAAAGGTTGGATAGAGACGAAAAGCTCTAAATAAAAGAAATTGGCTAGCAGATCTCTTTCTGTCTAACGACATAAAGATAACAAAGCCACTAATCATAAAGAAAAGATGTACACCGTAGAATCCATAAGAAAGAAATGACGGAAACGAAAGGGAAGTTACATACTTTTCGCTATACCTGAGTGTGAGGTGATACAGAAGCACCATGAACACTGCTATACCTCTAAGAGCGTCTAACTGAAGGAGCCTTGAAGCAGAATCTCTGCGTGATAAAAAATTCATAGAGTACCTACAAGATGTTCCAAATAGCTCACACTTTGAAGCTGTAGCTATATTTCTATAGCGAGTATGTACAACATGCCTTATGGTAATACCGATAAAGAAGTAGGGCTTTCTTTTTTAAACCCTATCATTAGCAAGGATGTAGTTAAACATGAGATCCGCCGTTAGACGACTCCTTCGAAGCCTCAATCGAGATCTCGTATATCTTACCCCAGAGGAGAAAGAGGATTTAGAGAGAGCCCCTGAGCTCTCCTATCGTGATCTTGTTATCAGACAAGCTCTCCACTTAAAGCGTGGTGAGGTATCACTCAGGGAAGCCCAGTTCTTAGGCGAGCTCGTCGCAGGCGCTCAGCACACGGGACCAATCGTCGAGATAGGAACTCTCTTCGGCAGCTCAACCAGAGCAATGCTCTTACGTAAAACTCCTGAGCAAAAAATCCTCTCTGTTGATTCTTACGACTGGAACCCACTAAACATTAGCAAAGAGCTTCACTCATCTATCACAGCTCAGATACTTGAAGAAGCAGAAAGAACATGCAATCTCGAGCGAGTGGTAAGTGACAAAAACGTATTTTTTAAATCCTATGATGGGCCTCCACCAGCTCTTGTCTTCCTCGACGCCATTCATACCTATGACGAGACAAAGAAAGATATCGAGTGGGCAAAGTCTGTTGATGCACAAATTATCTGCGGACACGACTATGATAGGGAAAAGTTTCCAGGCGTTTGCCAGATTGTAGATGAACAAGGTGGCCCCAATAAGCTTGTAGAAACACTCTGGGTACTTTAGAGCTCGCCATGAATCAGAATGAGCCCTTAACACTTGTAGTAGCAGCAGACCGAAACTATGCCATGCCCCTTGCTGTGACACTCAGCTCTCTACTGAGACACCTCTCACATCCTGAGAACTTACAACTGCACGTACTTGACGGTGGTCTCACACAAAAACAACGTGCCAAGGTCTTTGCTCCTCTTTGTTTGGAGAAGAGTCAGATCACCTTTCATCCCCTTAAACAGAATACTCTCCCACACCCCAAAAACCACCCACACCTAACTGTCGCAACATCGTACCGATTCCTGATTCCTGAGCTTTTGCCCGCAGACTGCCAAAGAGCACTGTACATAGATAGTGACGTTCTCATTACTGGAGACCTAAAGGAACTTTGGAATCAAGATATTTCAGTGCATGCATGTGGCGGAGTAATCGATACATACGCACCGAGGGCTGACGCTGACTACGGTATTCATAACTACAAACAGTTAGGAATTCCACCAGAGACAAAATGCCTAAATGCTGGCGTACTGTTGATCAACATAAAACTCTGGAAGGAACAAAAGGTTACCGAGAGAGCACTTGCTTATCTCTCTCAGTATAAAGACGAGATGAAACTTGTTTCACAACAAGCATTAAACGCTACTCTCAATGGTGACTGGTATGAGCTCGATCCTCGCTGGAATCAACTTATCAATCCCCTACCTTTTTACGATGCCGATCCCCCCTCTGTACCAACGCTTGACGCACTAGAGCCGGGAATTCTACACTTTATTACAACTTGCAAACCGTGGCATTTTCACTACCGTCACCCTTATGGGCAACAATATCTCAAAGAGTTATCACATACGAGTTGGAGTAGCTGGCAGCCTCAAGGACCATCGTTTCTTTCTAAAGTAACTCAAAAACTTAAAAGACTCTTAAGCTAACCTCTTATAAAACTCTGTATAAATAAGAGCCAATACGAAGGGAATATTTTTTTCAAAAATTGAAAGAGCTTGTTTGAGCTCGTGGGCGGCTCTCCACCAACTTCCTTACATGATGCCAATGCCGATCTGGCGAGAGCATAGTTCTTATGGCGGAGAGCACGTCTTGCTGTTTGTTCAAACTCTTCTGCTAATATTGGATAAAGATGCTTATCCATACGTTCTTTGTAGGATTTAAGAAGTTTATACCGACACTCTTCACACTCTCCTTGTCGCACACTACTACTGTCCCTACGCCTCAGTGACTTTACCAGTACTTGGTCAACAACTCTAAAAGAATACCCTCTTTCGGCTATTCGAATATTGAGATCCGCATCCTCCCAACACGTGACGGTTTCATCAAATCCTTTAACTTCTTCAAGGAGCGTTTTCGGATAGATCGCATTTAAGGTACTTACCGGCTTCTGAAGCACTGCGATAAGCGGATTCTCGCTCAAGTCATCTTGAGAGTATCTCCATTCTGTCTGAACATTACCGTGATCGGCATCAAGCCAATCTGACTGACAGAGATATACCGAGCGATCCTCATGAATTACTTTTGACATTTCGGCTAAAAAACTCTTCTCCATCAGATCATCCGCATCATGAAAGTGAATCCAGTCACACGTCGCGGCTTCTATGAGCCTGTTGCGCGCATACGAGACTCCACGATTCGAATCACCCCTTATTGGTGTATAACCTAAATCCGTAATAATCCGGGAAGTACTATCACTACTTCCGTCATCATAGAAAAGCACCTCCTTAAAGGAATGCTCCTGTGCCCGGACACACTCTATGAGACTAAGGAGATAAGGTGCTGCATCAAAGCAGGGAATGAGTAAACTACATTCGAAGGCTGTGCTCATGAACTTCCATCTTCTGTGAACATTTCTACCCCCCTTCTACCGCCGTACCACGTACTATGTCTACGGATATCGAGCTATCCTCTCTACGCGCCATAGACAATCCACAGCAGAGGTAATTACAGAGGCTGAGCGGTGTCCAAGTTTCTAAGTCCCTTATATTTATCAACTAAAAAACCTCACCCCCCTATAGACCGACCGGTCGGTTTATAGTATGATTAGCTCATGATTGATAAAAGAACATCTACAAAAGACAAGATACTTCATACAGCCTGCGAGCTTTTCTACGCACAGGGCTATAACGCCACAGGTATACAGCAGATAATCGATCAGGCAGGGGTATCCAAGGGGGCTTTTTATTCTCATTTCAAAACCAAAGATGAGCTGGGACTTGAGTACTTAAAGTCACGGAGCGAAGAGGAACTTGAACACCTACGTGCATTTCTCTCAGAAATAGATGATCCCAAAGAACGATATCTCCAATTTACCCCCATGATTAAGGAATGGGTTAAATCCACAGATTATCGTGGGTGTGCATTTGCAAACATGTCTGCCGAAGTTCCAAATGGTCAGAGTCCAATCCGAGCTGAAGCGAAGCATCACTACGAAGAATTTCGAACGATCATCAAAGAAATGATTCGAGATCTACTTGCCTCAGATCCTGCCCTGAAGAGTCTTGACCTTCAATATATCACAGATCAGTTTTTAATGATTCAGATTGGGGCCATAGCCAATGCTGAAATCTTTCAGGAGATATGGCCCTTTGAACATGCTGAAAAAGCAGTACGACTTTTAATAAACGAGCAGGTGTAAACTAAAATAAAGGAAAATAAACCATGTGTACAAATTGCAACATAGCTATCGACCAGTCACAGTCCGATCAATTTGCTGAGCGAATGCTCGGTATCTTAAATGATGGAGCGCTGGGCCTTATGATCTCTGTTGGATATCGTACCGGACTTTTTGACACTATGGGCGAAATGGAAGCCTCAACTAGCGATGAGATAGCAAAGGCAGCAGAACTCAATGAGCGCTACGTCCGAGAGTGGTTGGGCGTAATGGTCACAGGGGGAATTGTTAGCTATCTACCGAGCAATAAGAAGTACACTCTGCCTGCTGAGCATGCCGCTTGGTTAACAAGAAAAAGTAGCCCTAATAACATTGCTGTAACGGCACAGTGGTTACCTCTTATGGCACAAGTAGAGGATAGAATTGTCGAGTCTTTTCAAAATGGTGGTGGGCTTCAGTACAGTGAATATCAGAGATTTAATGAGGTGATGGCTGATGAAAGCGCTCAAACCGTTGTTGCCCCACTCCTTGACACTCTCCTCCCACTTGTCGATGGACTCAAAGAGCAACTTGAGAAAGGAATACATGCACTTGATGTAGGATGTGGAAAAGGCAAAGCACTTATTACACTCGCTAACGCTTTCCCCAACAGTACCTTTGTCGGGTACGACTTCTTGGACTCTGCGGTGTCTGATGCGAACAAAGAGGCTGCATCAAAAGGACTACGCAACATAACTTTTGAGCAAAGAGATGCAGCCACGTTTGATGCACACGAGCAGTACGATATAGTCTTCACTTTTGACTCTGTACACGATCAGGCCAACCCTCAGGTCATGCTGAATAATATCTTCAAAGCCCTGAAACCTAGAGGCACATATTTTTGTCAGGACATTGCCGGTTCAAGTCACCTAGAGAATAATCTTAATCACCCAATTGGTCCTCTTATGTACACTATCTCAACGACTCATTGCATGAGCGTTTCACTCGCACAGAATGGCGCTGGACTCGGAGCGATGTGGGGGAAAGAGCTTGCAACCGAGATGATTCAAAAGGCAGGATTCAAGACGGTAGAGATGAAGGAGCTTGAGCACGACATTATCAATTACTACTATATAGCGAGCAAATAGTTATTGTACGCTCGAGATCTGCTAGTAACAATCACCAGCCTCACAGAAACTATAAAAGCCTCTGGTGCTAAATATAATGTGATCGAGAAGCTTAATCCCTAGAAGATCGCCAGCCTCGACAAGGCGCTTTGTAACACTACGGTCACTTTCACTCGGGGTTGTATCTCCAGAAGGGTGGTTGTGAGCTACTATAATCGCACAGGCCCTATCAGCTATTGCACAGCTAAAAACCTCCCTTGGATGTACTTGAGTGGTATTGGCTAGACCAATAGTAATAAGCTTTTTTGATAGAACTTCATGCGCACCATTAAGTGTTAAAACGATAAAGCACTCTTGATTACGGTCTTGCCAGTGCTGAAGAAGTGGAAGCACATCAGATGCCTTCCTTATCTTTACACCATGAGGGCTTATTCTTCGCCGCACAAACTCAAACACTCCGAGAAGAAGCGTTGCTCTGGCGGGTCCTATATGAGGAACAGAACTCAGGTCCTTCATCGTAATTTCTGCGCCCTTGTCGTCAATAAGAGCCAGAACCTGCTCTGCCAGAGTTAAAAGTGGTACCCCCTTGCCTCCACTTCCAAGGATAAGGGCAACAAGCTCGGTATCAGAAAGCGCTTCGATGCCATTACGTGCTGCTTTCTCTCGTGGCATTTCAGATAAGTTTTGTGGTGAGAATGTGTTCATACCCAGTAGTTCGATACGAACTACCAGAAAGTTTCTTGATATTTGAATTTTTATTTACTGAGCGCTAGAGCTATGCCTCTGCGAAGACTTCACAGCCAAGTAACATGGATATCTCCCTAGCTGCGACGTTTATCGAATCGTAGTCAGAGTGATTTAGGAAATTGCTTCGCTTACCATCAGGATGGACAAAGTTAAGCTCATAGCACTCATAGCGAGTATCTTTTGTGGTTACGACCTTACTAAGAATCTGAAGAGCAGTAACCTCGTCAAAGTTAAAATCAACGGTATGAATTTTTGTAATCGGCTTCCATTCCGGATACACAATCTTTCTACGACGTGAATCTACGAGTCGCTCGGCATGAAAGAGTCGCCAAAGGAAAAGACCTAATGAAAAGAAGACACCGCCAACGCCAAGAAAGAGCAAGCCTCCCAGACTGGCAAAGCCAATAAGTATAACTGGGCCTGCTAGTAATGCTAAGGCACCAAGAACGACAAATGTTCCAGCGAAAAATTTGCTAAGAGCTGTGGGTTTAAAGACGAGTTTCCTTCCAGCTTCTTTAAATAGATTGTGGGTCTTAAAAGAAGATCCCATACGTGCTTTAAGGGGATCGCTTGATACTGTTTCTCGATCAATAGCCATACCAGCTATCTCGGAAGATCTGCTACGAAGGTTTAGGTTTGATTCCAGATACAGAGCTCTGAGATGATTTTAAGGTAAATATAGCCCTATTGAACACTCTGGCAGGATGAGACGCTTGAAAGAGTACCGCTTGTTGAGAGTTCAACACCGTTGTTTCTAGCTGAGACGGTACTAAGCTCTGCAACTTGAAGATTTCCAGTCGATGAATTTATCAGCCTGATTTTGCCATCAGGAGCTGAGCCCGGAGCATCTCCGCGGTTCGCATCTATGTCTGCACACGTGAGAGAGCCAGCTCCCTGAGAGTAAAATTCCAGACCAGAGAAGACATCCGGCATATCTATAATGTTTCCACTAACAGTTGCGTGCACACTATCGCCCGCACTTTGAGAGACTATTAACAATGCCGCATCATCGTTATTTAATTCATCAGCAGCACGAAATTCATTCTGCTCTATGAGCGTACGAATAAAGCCACTATCTGCTGAAGCAATTCGTACTTGGTCTCTATCAAAATCGTTTATCTTATTTTTAGAAATCGTAAGGTCACTCAACGAAGAATCATTTGATAGTATAATGATACCATATCGAGGGATATAGGACGAAGACCGGGAAGCATAGGGGACCGATACCTGTCCATCTATCTCATTATTACGAATAAGAAAACGTGTTGTTGAGTCACTGCTGTTCTGAATATTAATTCCTTGCTCACCAGGATCGGCGATAAAATTGTCTTCAATCGTAACCACATTTCTATTATCAGCGGAGCCTGACCCGTCAAGAAATCCAAGCTCAATCGCTTCATTTCGAGTAGCCTGAAATGTATTGCCTGTGATATTGAGCTTAAGAGCTTTATAAGCGCTGCTACTATATTGTACAGCCACTCCGGTCCTTACATTGTCCGGATATGAACTTCCTCCAGTAATGGTATTACCAGAGAGTGTTACGTTCATATTCTCAGCAGCATTCGTAGAGCCTACACGAAAGCCCGTAAATCCTCCGTGCACCGTAAGCTCAGTATCCTTAATGGTGACGCTATCAGAATCCAAAATAGCCACTCCAGTATCTGAGCTTCCTGAGCCAGAATCTATATCAAGATTCTCAAGAATAATATTTTCGCTGCCAGAGATTGAGACGGCATAATGTGTACTTCCTCCACTTCCCTGACCGATGCCTGCATCAGTAATAGCAAAAGGAGAGTTCTCGTCGGTACTGCGTAATAGAAAGTTTGCAGCATCCTGAATACGTAAAGCTGCTGAGGTATTTGGTCCTGTAAAATTGATACCACCTCCATCACTTTCAATAGTAAGCGAGCCAGAGCCAGCGGCATAAGAAATTCCGGCATCAGTAAGCTCAACATCATGGAAATAAGCATCAACCGATCCACTTACGGAGATACCGTGTCTTACTCCTTTCACCTTACCGTTCACCATCAGACTCCCACTACAGGTATCAAGATGTACCAGACTCGCTCCCGTAACTGCAGGATTCAGATTGGTAACACTATCAATATCTGCGTCAACATCACCAACTCTGAGGTCAACAGGGTAACTATTACTGTGCGCAAAGCTGAGGAATCGAAGAAAGATAGAGCCAAATTCAAAAGCATAAAGCCCCTTTCGAAATATAATCGGCTCGGAAAGATCGCCAACGCGAAGGCCTAAGATAGAAGTATTATCACCTGCGATGATAGCCGTACCTCCGTTTGCATCATCACTGGTCTTAACTACTACAGGCCGGGTTAATGCAGATGTAGCTTCAGGGAGGGTAGAGATATAGCCCGAAGCCCCAAATACGGGGATAGCAACACTTTGACCAATCAGAGTCTGTTGATTCTTAACAAAGATCCCTCTGTCTTGGCCCTTACTTGTTTTGTCACCACTGTAGAGAAATATCGCATCGCCCTCTTCTGACTCCTGCTCTGCCTCGGCTAGGGTATTAAAAGGATCGCCAAAGGTCCCAACTCCCCCATCGCTAACGGTGTTATTAGCAGCGTAAAGAGATCCAGCTACAAAAAGTGTTACTCTGGCTGAAAATTGATTTCCTAGTGAGTCTTGGACTGTGTAGTTAAAGCCATCTCTTCCAAGATACGTACCCGGCGTGTACGTAAAGCTTCCATCAGAAGCCACTGATAACGAAAAGCCCTGCTCAGTAGTGGCATCGTGGCTCTTTACCGAAAGCTCAGCTCCGTAATCATTATTTTGTATGAACCCGTATTGAGCAGGAATAGTGTGGGCACTCTTACCCCCTGTCAGAAGATAATAATCATCTTTTGCTGTGCTATCGGCAGATAGCAAGGACACATTGGGATCAAGAACGTCACTGTAGACTATGCCTCGCAGAGTCTCTGCCCCGTTATTGGTAATCGTGACGGAATATTCGAGTACTTCACCGGGACCTAGCTTGCCATCTCCATTGTCGTCTTGGAGAAGCCTATCTGTCAGTGTGGCATCGAGCTGCTGCGCTCCAAGCATGCATGGAGAGAGGGTACTCAGGCATAACACTAAAACACTAAAAATTTGGAACCTAGAGCAGGACATCATCTAGCCTCCTTAGTGATTTTCGAGTTTGTTTTTTAAATTTGTTAAATTTCTTGCTTCCCGTTCGGAGCGTCTTGCGCATCTGTATATTCAGCTTTTTATAGAGCTTTGGAAGCTTAACGTCTGCGCTTGTGACACTAAGCTCAGTCGCTGAAGCATTAAAAATATCCAGAATGAATTTTCGCAGGCTTCGTAGCTCCTTTTTATTCAAACGTTGTCGCTTGCGCTGCTTCTTCTTTCGTAGCTTCTTATTGGGTTTAAGTTTCCTTACCAGAACATCTGCTCTAGATAAAAGGTCTTTGAGATCAAGATTGAGCAAACAATCTGCTACGCCATTTTTGTTTACATCAGTATCTAAAACGTTACAGCCACAACTCCCGGGAGAAGTCTTTATCTCTGCAAAAGGACACCCATCAAGATCGTCATAGATTCCATCACCATCGCTGTCGACAAAAACAAGAGGAGTATCCGTCGAGGCCCCTACAAGAGAACTCTCAGGATCACTGGTATAAAATATTTCTGTAGCGCCATCATGTGTTACCGTTCCCTGACTTGAAACAACACGAGTTGAAAGAGGAATGGAATCTGAACTCTTAACCCGTACACGATATTTGAGAGTCAGCGACTGGCCAGGTTTAAGCTTATCAACCTCAAAACGAACTTCAGCAAGAAGTGGAGAACTATAAAAGCACCCGAGCCAAAGAAACAGTGCTGAGAAGCTGCAGAATCTCAGATATTTGAGTACAAACATAACATTCTTATTAGCGGTCATTGGGAGAGCCTATCACAGATCAGCAGCCCAATTCATCATTGCGCTATACTATTTCCCCTCACTGTACTGCTACAAAGAGACCATATTGAGCATTAGACGGCTCTCAGCTGAAATACAGGCCCCCTGACTTTGACTATGTCTGCAAATAAGCTACCCTGATATTTCGACTCTAAAGCTGCGCAGAGAATTCAGGCAGACATAGAGGCTATAGCCTCGACAACAAGCCATCACGAGGATAGCCTAGATCTACGCTTGTTTACTGCCCTAGGGACAGAACTATAGTTCTTTATTCAATTTAATACCTTACGGATACCTATCAGCAATAAAAATCTTTCATAAGAATGCTCATTGGTGTATTATCCGGGCGCTTACTCGGAGACCCGGTACCACTCACACTACCGAATCTTCTAATTCTTGTTCAACTAGAGGTACATAATCATGGACACCCCACTATCACAAAACAAAGCGGGAAAAATTCATGCTGGCATGTTCGTCAGTATCGCATTGTTTTTCTGCACTGTATTCTTACCTGCAAGCGCAAGCGCCATCTTCGTAGAAGAACTCTGTCTCGGTCCTATTGAAACGGACGTTGAGCTCACAAATAATTGCGACGGAACAGTTACGGCGGATTTCTACTATGATAATCCGAATGATGAGTTCTGCTTTTTTAACTTTTTTACCTTTCAGTGGCAGTGTACGCCGTGTCCGGAATACGACATCCCGGTAGGCTTTTTTAACGCGGCACTTCCATTACCTGCGAACCAAGGACAAACGACTCACTTTGAATCAGGACGACACTTTTCACACTCAGTTACTTTTCCTGCTAATGGTGTACCACGTGCTTGGAAAGTAGGACTTCCTGTTCTTACCCACACAGAAATTGCTGTAGCTGAAACAACAGACGCTCCACAAGACTGTCCAATTGTTCCTGAGCTCGATTGTGTTGAGAACACACCTGAAGGGATGGTAGCTCACTTTACCGTGACCAACTACAACACGCAGGACTCGTACATCCCACGTGGATTTAACAATTCCCCGTCAGGAACTGGAGTGAACTCTTTCACAAATATTAATAACGATCAGGGCCAGCCAGAGAATTTCCCTGCATGGCCAACACAAACCTTCTTTACCCTTAAAGAAGGCGTTGCCCCATGGGAAGGTGAAGCCACTCAGTGGAGAATCGGATTCCCTACCGATTTTGACACTGCTCCTGTAGGCGGAGAGATCGATATCGACTACTACAATGCTGTAGTAGACGGTGAGTTTGTTAACCGTTGTGAGAACAAAGCTGTAAACCCACTTGTTAGCTGTGTTTACGACAACAACGACGGAACTGCCACTGCATGGTTTGGCTATGATAGCGATCGTCCAAATATCACCAACATTCCTGTAGGAACAATTGATGGTGGTCGAAACGAGCTCTCTCCAAACACAGCACTTACTGACTCTGTTGTTCAGCCAGAATTCTTTATGCAAGGACGGCATGACGGTGTTATGAGCGCAACATGGGATACTAGCATTTCACCATATCTTATCTGGTGGCTCGCTTACTCAGTTGATAATAGCCTGAGCTCTGCTGAAGCCCTCGTAGAGGAGAATGGAAGCGTAAGCAGACAGTGTGCTCCTATTACGCCTTCCGCATGTATCATGCAGAGTGCTGATGGAAACGCCAACGGTTACCTTACTGCTAAGTTTGGTTACGCCAATGATAATAACTTTGATATCACTATCGCTGAAGGAAGCCTGAACTTTGTTGACGGCGGAAATGCTCCTGCGGATCCAAGTATCCCAGAGACCTTTGTCGCAGGTGGTAAAGATGCTGCTTCAGAAACAGTCTTTAGCGTACCGTTTAACGATGACGCTTCTGTTTCATGGGAGATTGCTGGTCTTACAGAGACTGCGACTCTCGGCACCGCGCTTTGTTCACCAAACGAGCTTCCAAGCTGTTCAATTAGCGGACAGACTGGCCTAGATTGTGGTGGTGTTACAACGTCAACTTCACTCACTGCGAGTGGTCTTGACCCTGAAGGTCGTGACGTTTCATTTAGCTGGGTTGTGAACTGCGGAACAGAAGGTGACAACTTCAGTACTGTTGTTTCTGGCGCCTCTGACGAGACTCTTGATATCGAACTCTTCGATCCGGGCCTCGGTTCTAGCATCGCACCAGGAACTTGTACGGTCACACTTATGGTGAGTGATGACTTTGGAACAAGCTCATGCTTCGTTGAACTTGCCTCTACAGCATGTGACCTCGATTGCGCTGGTGAGCCAATTGTACAAGGCGATGAGCCAAACAACGTCGTAGACGAGTGCGGCGTTTGTAGAGCGCAGGGTGACCCTGATGCGAACACAACGTGCCTCGATTGCGCTGGAACACCAAACGGAGCTGCAGAGCTCGATACTGCTGGAAGCTGCTGCTTAATCTCAGAGCTCGATGCATGTGGAATCTGTGACGGTAACAACGACACCTGTCTTGGTTGTGCAGAAGCCGATGTATCAGATCAAAATGCTGAGCTTGATACAGCGCTTCGCCTGCAAGAAGACGTAGTAAGAATTGGTACTCGACAGCTTCGCCGTGAATCACGTCGTAAGTTTAAGCGTGTGAAAAGGTGGGTACGCAGGTTCTCTAAAGAGACGAACCAAGCAGCATCTGCTCTCGTACTTACAAACCTCGAAGCACTGTCGTTGTTGCCAGATGTAATTCTTAGCTGTACAAACGCTGACCTGTGCTCTCAGGTGAGCAACGTTACTGCTCTGAACTCCATCACTACAAACTCTGACGGGCTTGTGAAGCTCGTTGACGAGATCGTTATTCGCCTAAAGCGTATGCGTAAGCGACGTGCGAATATTGGTAGTCGACTCGAGAAGTTGGCTGCTAACCGTTACGAGATTGTTTCTCAGATAATGGAAAAGACTCCTACTGAGACTAGCTCTTGTAACTAGCTTGAGCTCTACAGCGAGAGGCGCGTGCCGCCTCTCGCTTCTCCCCTCCTTTTGCCCTACACTCCTCCCTCTCTTCTTTTTTCTACAATATAGCTGTAAATATTCACCCCTTGGCCGCATTCGCGGTATGTATACCGGGTGTTATGAGCTTGAATAATCACACAGGAGCCCACGGAGAACGCGGAGCGAGCTATCTTTACTTCTCCGCGTTCTCCGTGGGCTCCTGTGTTTAATCCTCTATTGTTTAGATAGAAAATCAAGCATTTATCCAGACAGATGAATGCTTACATACAGCTCCCATCTTCTGGCTAAATCACCATAAACTCTCCTTATTCCATAACAAGGATACGAGGAAGTACGATGTTCACGAATAGAGATTCCAATTCCGTTGAGAAGTTAGCTAGGGACGTAAACGATCTGAATGTAGAGATCGGCACAAGGAGTGATCTGGCCGAGGCATACCGAGTTTCAAATGCAATGAGCCTCGCCGCAGAGCTTAAGAATGCGGAGCAGCACAACGCTCTGGTAACATCACTGAAATCTTACTTACACTCAGTTGAAGCACCTCGTATGCTTCATATCGCATACGCAGACAACCAACCCTTTGCAAAGTCGATTGGTCACGTCAGTCTCATGCTCACAGAGCACGGCTTTGCCATTGATACCTTTAAACTCAATCGTCCTGCACACTATCAGGTGATAGATTTTCTCCAACTCCCTGCCCGTCTGCTCCGTTACGGGACAGAGGCAATACGTGAGAACCTGATACAACCTGACAAACACAATCTGCAGTACTTTAATATAACCTTTAATGAGGTGCTCTCAAAACTCAAAGGCCATGCCAGCACACTCACACGTAAACAAAACTCGCCCTTCTCTAAAATGGAACTCTAGCTCGAGAGGTACTAGAGTTCCCCACTGAGCACAGAAGTGCTATTCTCATAACGTACCTTCATATTTCAGAGGAGCCAGATATGAGCAGCGGTGAAGAGATAAAATCTATTGTGAAGCAAAAGTATGGCGAGATCGCAAAGAAGTCTCTCGCTCAACTTGAAAGCACCTCGTGTTGTGGCACACAAAGCTGTTGTGACCCTCATGACTTTACCTCCTTTAATGATGACTACACCAAACTATCAGGTTATATGCAGGACGCAGATCTGATGCTTGGTTGTGGTATCCCTACCGAAGTAGCCGCCATTGGCGAAGGCGATACCGTACTCGATCTCGGTTCCGGGGCAGGTAATGACGCCTTTGTAGCAAGAGCACTCGTTGGTGAAACTGGCCACGTGCTCGGCATTGATATGACTGAGGCTATGATCGAAAAAGCCAAAATGAATGCACAAAAGTTGGGATATGCGAATGTAGAGTTTCGCCTCGGAGATATCGAAGAGATGCCCGTTGAGAACGACACCATCGATGTGCTCATTAGCAACTGCGTTCTTAATCTCGTTCCAGACAAGGAAAGAGCATTTCGTGAAATGTTTCGCGTACTCAAAACGGGCGGGCATTTCTCTGTATCAGATATTGTACTGGAGAAACCGCTCCCGATCGGTCTTCAAGAAGACGCCATTATGTATGTTGGCTGTGTCTCAGGAGCCCTTAAGAGGTCTGAATACCTGCAAATCATAAAAGATACTGGATTTAAGAATATCGAAGTCAAAACAGAAAAGCCGATAACGCTCCCTAAAGAGGTACTACTCAAGTACCTCTCTGAGAAAGAGGCAGACGAGTTTATTGCCAATGAAGCTGCGATCTCAAGTATTACTGTATACGGCGAGAAGTAAGCACCTTCATAAGGGGTTGGCATCTCTGTGCAAATAGGGTAATCATCTACCTTCAATTCGCAGAGGACAGAGATGCTCTATTTCATACATATGATGAATATTTTTTAACATCACGCACTCTGACTCCCTCTACCTACCACTCTAACCACTAAGTATTTAATAACAGGCTGATGTATTTTTTAAACCTCTTTAGAAAAGGTAACTATAACCTTAAAAACGAACTCTTATCTGGCCTCACCGTAGCTCTGGCTCTTATTCCTGAGGCAGTAGCGTTCTCAATTATCGCCGGAGTACCTCCCCTCTCCGGGCTCTATGCGGCTTTTATTATAGGGCTTATTGCATCTTTACTGGGAGGCCGGCCGGGCATGATCTCAGGCGCCACTGGAGCAATCGCGGTTGTGGTCGCGCCACTGGTACGCGATCACGGCTTTGAATACCTACTCGCTGCTGTTGTTCTTATGGGAGTGATCCAAATACTTGCTGGAATACTACGACTCGGGAAGTTTATCAGACTTGTTCCCCACCCTGTAATGTATGGTTTTGTGAATGGACTAGCTATCGTTATTTTTATGGCGCAGCTAGAGCAGTTTACGGTGCTAAGTGAAAATGGTGAAAAGGTGTGGTTAAGTGGTATGCCGCTTTACAGCATGCTAGGCCTAGTTGCACTTACCATGTGCATTATCCACTTTCTACCTAAACTCACGCGTGCCGTTCCTTCCTCGCTTGTTGCCATTGTTACCGTATCAGCTATCGTACTTGGATTAGGGATCGAAACAAAAACTGTCGGAGATATTGCTTCAATCTCTGGTGGCTTCCCTTCTTTTCATATTCCAGTAGTTCCTTTCACCTATGAAAACATCAAGATTATATTTCCTTATTCGGCTATCATGGCGGGAGTGGGATTGATCGAGAGTCTTCTTACCCTGAGCCTTATTGATGAAATCACCGAGACAAGAGGAAGAGGAAATAAAGAGTGCGTTGGTCAGGGGCTAGCAAACACCGTAACAGGATTCTTTGGCGGAATGGGCGGCTGCGCTATGATTGGACAGAGCCTTATTAATATAAGCTCTGGAGGAAGAAATCGTATTTCAGGAGTAGTAGCAGCGATTTCACTTCTTATCTTTATTCTCTACGGTGCCCCTATTATTGAGCAATTACCAATGGCCGCGCTCGTCGGGGTTATGTTCATCGTAGCTATAGGAACTTTTGAGTGGGCAAGCCTACATGCCGTAGGGAAAGTCCCGACATCAGACGTACTAGTAATGATAACCGTAACGCTTATCACTATCTTCTTTCACAATCTTGCACTTGCCGTACTTGTGGGAGTTATCATCTCTGCTCTCGTATTTGCGTGGGAGAATTCAAAAAGAATTCGTGCCAGAAAGTATGTTGATGAAGAAGGTGTGAAGCATTATGAGATCTATGGCCCACTCTTTTTTGGATCGGTTACAATGTTTCAAGAAAAGTTTGATCCGATTGGAGATCCTGAAGAGGTTATTATCGACTTTCTTGAAAGTCGCGTAACCGATCACTCTGCAATTGAAGCACTCAATAAGCTTACGGAACGTTATCTAAAACTCGGGAAGAAGCTACACCTTAAGCATCTTAGCCCTGACTGCAAAAAACTCTTACACCACTCCAGTGAGATCATCGATGTTAATATTATTGAGGATCCGCACTACCGAATTGTTTCCGATGAGCTCTCTTAAACAAAAAAAATTTGTACAATATATAAATCCAGAGTATACTAATAAAAAGTAACGTTTTTCCTTCCGTCTTATGGAGGCACCAATGAATATTTTCACTTCTTACTTCGTATAACGCCATTTTTTCTGGCTTATCACTAAAACTATTTAATGTCGGTAATTAAAGCCTTTTAGGAGGTTGTAGCGCTTCTTTATCTGCGTCGCATAACCGACTATGCGCAGATATTTTGTACTTCATTGCAAGTACCACGCTACCCGTACGTCCGCAGGGCTCATCCACTACGGAGAAGAAACTATGAAATTTTATTCGAAACCTGTTCCTGAACATAAAGAAGTACCTCTCGCTGATAATGGCCGCCTTGAGGAGATTATTGATCACTGGACAAAGCGCGAGTCAGCTGCAACATCAGCGGTTAGTAGTGTTAACCGTTGCTATGTTGTATCTGTAGGCAGAGAACGTGATTCAAACATACGCAAAGCACAATTATCTGAGATCTTAAATCTTGTTGAGGCTCAAGGAGATATCATTGTCGGGAGTGAGATCTATCATCTCACCCGCCCTCACCCTCAAACACTCATTGGGAAAGGCACGTCCCGTGCTATCGCTGAGAGAGCCTCTGCTTTAGGAGCTACGATGATCGTACTAGACGCTGAACTCTCGCCGTCTCAGATGAGAAACCTTGAGGACGCGGCAGGCATGTCCATATGTGACCGAGAGGGGGTCATCTTAAATGTCTTTTTAAAGCATGCCAAAACACGCAAAGCGCGTGTTTGCGTTGAGATAGCACAGCTTGAGTACTTAAGACCCCGTATCCGAGGTATTGGCATTAACATGGACCAACAGGCTGGAGGAATTGGAGGGAGCCGAGGTCCCGGAGAGACAGCTTCTGAGCTTCTGGCAAGAAAACTTGATGGCCGTCTAGCGGATCTTAAAAAATCGTTACGAAAGATTGAGCAGGGAGGAGTAGTAGAGCGTAAAGGTCGTGATACCTGTAAACGTATTGTTCTTGTTGGATACACAAACGCTGGAAAGACTTCCCTTATGAACGCTCTTACAGATGAAGTGCTATCAGCTAAGCAGATGCCATTTGAGACGCTTGATACTACGTCCAGAGCTCTTAGTCGGCACGGTGGTGATGTTACCATAAGCGATACGGTAGGGTTCATAAGAAGGCTCCCTGAGGGCCTCATGGCAAGCTTTGAGAGTACACTAGCCGAGATTAGTGATGCATCTCTCATAGTTATTGTTGTCGATGCATCTGATTATGAATGGCAAGAGCATATAGCAATCACAGCACAAATGCTCGATAAGCTTGGGGCTGAAAATACTCCTCGCTTCTATGTGTTTAATAAAGCAGATCGTCTGACATCCGTATCAGATCAAGTGTTTAATGATGAGTGTAAACCGCATCCTTGTGAGCTGCTGAGTAGTAAAGATGAAATAGCAACATCAAAGCTAAAAGATAGGCTCCTTGAATACGCACGTAGTGAACATTCCACAACAACACTCTTTGTTCCCTATAATGCAACTGAGGTGCTCTCGCTAATTTACTCAAAGAGTAGAGTGCTAAGCACAGAGTCAACCATTACAGGCCTTAAGCTACGGGTCTCAGCTGAACAAAGTGAAATCGAGAAAATAAAGCACAAACTCAAGGAGGTCAAATGATGGCCAAGCGTAAAACCAAAAATAAACCACTTATCCAACTCACAAACGTTACCGTTTCCACAGCGCAAGAAAGATGCCTTTTTTATGGACTAACACTTCAACTTAGCCATGAAAAAGTTGCCGTAATAGGCCGTAACGGAGCTGGCAAGTCTACGCTCTTAGACATTCTCTCTGGTAAAAGTGAGCCTGAGGCAGGAACTGTTGAACTGACAACCAAACCTCTCCTAGTGAGTCAGGAATTAAATCGTGGAAACATCGCGGTACTTCTAAAGTGGTTAGAGGATAGTAAACTTTCAAGATTCAATCGTTTCGATAGAGCAATTGCCAGTGAAATCAGGAATAGTTGTAAGTCTCATAGCACGTGCAGCTTAAGCCACGGCGAACAGCGCAAGCTCGAACTCCTTAACGCTAAAATATCAGCTCCTGAGCTATTACTTTTGGATGAACCCACACAGGATCTTGATACAGCAGGAGTAACGTGGTTAAGGTCATGGCTTAGAACTTGGGAGAGGGGATTAATTGTGGTCTCTCATGACCGAGAGCTTCTACAAGACTTTGAACACTTTTTCATAGTTTCAGAAAGTGGATGCACGTATTTTTCAGGGTCACTCTCACAACTGGAGGAAGAGCTTGAGTTAGAGCACGACACTTCTCAGATAAAATACCTTAAAAATCTAAGCCGTCTCGCCCAACAAGAAGAACAAATCCATCATACTGCTCGTAGAAGACGAAGAAAAAAACAATATGGGCGAATAAATGAGCTCAAGCGAGCTAGCCCGAAGTCTACTCTCAACCAGAAACGAGACTATGCTCAGGTCAAGCACGGCAGAATGAAAAAAGTAAGGGACGCTCGAATTAAAGCTCTAAGAGAATGGGCTCTTACAACCAGAAGAGCCCTTGATGTTCGACTTCCTATGGATATTGTCACCCCTGAAGTTTCAAAAACAAACGCAGAGCATATTATATCGCTGCACAGAACCTCAGCTATCGCCGGCCAGAAAGAACTCTTTTCTGAGCTCTCACTGGAGCAGAGCTTTAAGCGAATAGCACTTATAGGAGAGAATGGAACAGGGAAAACAACACTCATGAAAATAATCATGGGCGAGCGCTTACCACAGAGTGGGAAAGTAAAGGTAGACCATTCTCGAATCGGATATATTTCACAGGCAGGTGAAAACTGGATGCTCAATGAAAGTTTGTTATCATACCTCTACAGAACAAACTCAACCTTAACCCTTGATGAACTGACAAAGAGTATTATTGCTCACAAATATCCTGTAGCGTTAGCTGAACGCACACTGTCGTCACTCAGCCCTGGAGAGAGAGTTCGCGCTGCGTTGATCTGTCTTTTTCATACTACTCCGGTGGTAGAACTTTTGGTGCTAGACGAACCAACATACAGTCTGGATATTTTAGGACAAAAAGCGCTTGTTCGTATCTTAAATAGTTGGCAGGGAGGGTTGCTAATTGCAACTCACGACAAAATGTTTCTACGAGAACTCCATCTTAACAGCTATCTTCATATTGGATGTGACAGAAGTAGGGAGAATGATGTACAAGCAGTTTAGATACTAACCTAATTGGATGTTTTATGCAGAGTTTCTCCCCTAAATCTAGTTCTTCAAAAACAAGTAACACCCCCATACATTCTCCGGATCTCCTGCCAGAAGTGCATGAATGGGCAACGCAGCTCCTTGTTTCAGACGTAGAGGCAGAGGTTCTGACCAGAATTGAGTCAGGAAACTTTAGGAAGCTTCCTGCACCTACCACAACAAGTGGTGTATTACTTGAGAACGATGTAGGGTTAAGAATCTTTCTCTTCCCAAAGGATCTCGCTCCAAATGAACCTGAGACATGCCAGCTCTATCGTTCGCGTTTTTCTTTAACTATAGTTTCAAACGTGCTTCGTGAGAGCGGATTTACATGTGGGAAGATCGATGAGAGTTGTCCGTGGGGGCCATACTTTGCAGCCACATCTCCTTCCGGCGAAGTTTCTTATGTCTATAATTTGATTGATCGATATGCACCGCATTCTAACTTTGATTTTAAGTCTGAATCTGGTCCAAGTTTTAGCGGCGAATCCCAAAGCACAGAAAAATGAAACACTCTAAACAAAAGGATAGAGGAGATGATCTTTTACAACTCTCTGTTCACGTATGCACTGGCATAACATAAACACCACCTCTTTCCATTCATTCAATCAAAGCTACTCAATCAAAGTTGGCCCCTGCAAGCGGCCACACATACAGCGGTTAGATGGGCCGCTTAAAATATTCCCCTTCAATTGAAGGGCGAGCCTTACGGGGATCCAGGCTCTGGGGGAATAAGTTTGTGGGCTCACTTGCAGGGGCGCAACACGCACGGAGTCGAACAGTTTCAGAGACAGCAACGAAACACCCCGGGGGGTGGGCGCGCTTCCATGACCATTTCGGCCTCCTTCTTGAATCGATCGGCGGCGGCGCCGGTCGACTAGGCGATCAGAACATCGAGGGCGAGGGCGCAATTGACGCGGGCGTTCGTCGGCCCACGATTGGTCGCGTTCTCGGCGCGGTTCAAGCGGTCAAACATTGTCGCGTTCTCCCATGTCGAGTTCCGGAAAAATAAAAAACTCCCTCATATCCGGATTCAGAGTGAGCGCTGCAACAATAGTACATATCGCTCCAGAGCTCACTCGAAACAACAACTTCAATGAAGTGAATAAGAGTTACGTTTTATGCTTCGCACGGAAGTCAAAAGCAGAGAAACTACAAGAATAAATGGGAAAAACAAGAACAAAACATCATGATCATCACCTCTTATAGGCCGCCACATAAACTGACAGTCTACAAGAGACGATGCATTTTTCACTACTACTCAATCTGAAAATACGAGAAAACAGCTGCTTAACCAACTGCTTCACAAGCTAAGATTAACAGGGAAAATTTTATAATCAAGCACAACAATACTATTTGTTTTTAGATTTATTATATAATACCTTTAAGGTGTAGTAATTGTTGGTATTTGTTGTATGCACCCTGACCATCATTCGAGAAATCAAGACCCTCGATCTCAGAATCCTGACGAATGTCTCAAAAGAGATAGAAACTTAGTAAAATCGCACAGAGTACTTAGTAAAGCCGAAGAGGCTTTTATCCAGTTTGAATCATCATCAGAAACCTTTGACTGGGAGGAGGTTGGCCATAGTCTTGATTCTTTACAGCAGGTAAAACACTTTATTCCCGAAGAGATTTCAGTCCTGTTAAATCGCAAATTCACTTGCTCTGATTTTACGCTGCTTCACTTCATGATAGCGCATGATGCTCCTACACACCTCATTCATCAGATTCACAGGCTTGGCGCAGATATGAACGCCCGTTACTCGTACTGCAACGAAGACTTAAATATAGACCTCGACTATTGCAGCCCGCTCCATCTTGCTGCCTACTCTAACAATCTAGAGGCAGCAAAAACTTTACTGGAACTCGGACATGACCCGTGCGTTGAAGCTGAAGACGGCTCCACGGCTATGACTTTTCATCTCATTGGCGAACACTGCGATAACAAATTTATCAAAATGCTACGAGCTGAAGGGCTTACGTTACGAGAGCATGATCTCTCATATCTTGTAACAAAAAAGCAGAGAAAGCTTTTTGCAAATCTTTTAGCAGATGTTGTAGAGGACGAATATTTCCACAAAGATCAGGAATACCGCCTGTATGCTAGGGAAGATGTCTTGCACGTGCCTTATGAGAGATTCGTTACCGATCTGAAGCGCATGTTCTACAATCTTCCTCCTAGAGCTAGAACAGAAGCAATCGAAATCTTTGCGCGTACTCAGAACATCCAAAGCCTTGCTGACTACACCAGTGCATATACAGCAGCTACAAATAAAAAAGCTATCGTTGATACTTCAAACACAAACAAAGCTTTTGCGTATCTGCTTTCGGACCTGCTCTTTCACTGCGATCCTACAGATTGCAGCGTTCTTTTACGCACTGTCGAAAGACTCTACGATTCGTATTCTGAAGTCCATGGGCATCACCCTAACGAAGCTGAAATGTTAGCTCTTTGCAACCATCCACTGTATGCCCCGCAAGAGATGAAGAACGAAGACTTCGGTCACGTCACCGCTGCAGCAACCGGAATTACCAGATTCCTCAAGCAGCGCGTTGATTTAAGTTGGGATACCGTAGAGGTTTGGGGCAAAATCGGAACACTCTCTCACAGCTTTCTTAAATGGAAATTTGACGCACAGCGTGTATGGAAAAGAGATCGCTCGCGGGTCGTATTTCCCGCTCTTCTTGAAGAGTGGGGCATGCAACGAATTGACGCCGACCCAAAGCACGGGGTGGGCTTTGTGCTCAAGCCTAACTCAAAGACAATTCACATCCTTTCCGGAGTCAGAGAGGGCAATCCACACTGGGAAGAATTTGATTCTGACACGTTCTTTCTCTTTCGTCACTCGCACATGCTTATCAGCCACCCAGAACGTGGCACAACTCTTTTGAGAAATTCTTCTCCTATCTTCGGAAGAGATAAGTTTTCACATCCCGCATACCATTCTCGGCTTGGTATTGGCGCGGGCTATAGCGCGGAAGATCTTAAGTTTCTTTCCGACTATGACCTTAAGAGAGACTTCCTTCCCATACTCGATCTAGAATTAAATAGGGATAATGAGCGATTGCTGGACATAGCCTTTCTTGTTTCACTGGTACAAGCGATCGATAGCGATTACGCTCGTTGGAAATTCGATACGAACTATTATAGCGCTTGGACAGTAGGTGCCGAGCAATCGTTTGAAGACTCACTACTTGGAGGATTTTACTCTGAAGGCTACGAAAGCATGGTTGAATGGCTAAGCGCTAGACAACGCCATTCAAAAGCTGACGACTTACCTGAACTTGCATTTGTCCATCCTGACTATCCCCCTTTTCACGCTTACCCTTTTCATATTACCGGAGAGTCAGAACCGAAAAGAGCTCTGAGCCTTGACGCTGAAAAGATAAAACTCTTAAAACTACACCGTGATTTTAATGCACCGGAAGAGGACCTTGAAAGAACAGGAATAAGAAATTTTTTTCAACTTGCAGGATTTGACACGAAAGCAAATCTGATTTTAAGAACACCTTCAAACGGTCAATAATTGTATGAAAACTACACTAGACACTACGAGCGCTATCATACGAGACTTTGAGGATCTCCACTCAGCCCCCGGGCTGCCTCAAATCCCTTACGCATCACCGGAACCAGCAACTGAGCCACCACCAACAAAAGAGCCAGTAATCCCAACCCCACCATCAGAGCCACGCAGAACGGAGCCTTATAAGAAACCTGATCCACTACCAGCTCCAAACCCAGACCCCGAGCGTGAGCCACCTGAGAGATGCCGCAATGGCTCTCTCGAGAAAGAGTCCTACTGACGACCTTTACTTATAAATTGCTCTACCACATTTGACATATCAAAGCTTTTTCCGCCCTGTACCGGTGGGTATTTAGCTAGTGTTTGGAGATGTGCATTCATGAGCTCACCCATTGGTTGAATAAGCCACGAGACTTTTTGCATCAGATGGCCGTACGAACTTGAATCATCATAACTCTCATACGGGTCCATACGAATATTAAATACAAGTGGAACAGTACGTGGAACGACATTCGCGTAGTAATCCTCCTTGGTAGAGAAATGAAATTTCCAAGGGCCCATGCGAACGGCAGTGAGCTTACTCTCGTAGTAGTGGAAGATATGATCGCGGTTTGATTTTTCTGATTTGCCTTTCCAATAATCAAGGTTATCAATTCCATCGATATACTGCTTCTTTTGCTTCATCATAAGATCCGCAACATTTTTTACCCCAGCCGCTGAAGCAAGCGTTGTGAAGAGATCTTGATGGGCCTGAATGCCATTAAGCTTTTGGCCTGCCGGTATCTCGCCCGGCCATCGCACCATACATGGAACACGTACTCCGCCTTCGTAAGTCGTCATCTTTTCGCCGCGGAAGGGTGTGGTTGCTCCGTGAGGCCATGATGCGTGCTCGGGCCCATTATCCGTTGAGTATAGAACAATCGTATCTTCTTCTAGCCCCATGTCCTTTATCGCTTTAAGCACAACACCTATATCGTGATCGTGCTGTAACATTCCAGCACCGTGATAATCTGCTTCACTCGTAATTTTCTCTACCTTTTTCAACCATTCGTCTTCAATACGTGTATAGAGGTGCATACGGCTTGTATTGAGCCATACAAAAAACGGCTGATTCTCGCTCTTTGCTTTCTTTATAAAATCGAGCGCTTTAGGAATAACTTCTTCTGAATCGAAATTTTTCATTCGTTCCTGTGTAAGAGGCCCAGTATCCGTTAATTTTTGTTTTCCTATTTTTCCAAATCGTGGCTGGACGGTCTTGTCATCAACAGTCGTTGCAAAGGAATGAATAACTCCACGTGTTCCGAATTTTTCCTCATACTTTTTGAGATCGCCGGAATATGCTTTTCCAAAGTTCTGATAATCTCGTTGCTCTGCTTCTTCCTGAGTATTTAAGTGGTAGAGGTTTCCAAAAAATTCATCAAAGCCATGAACTGTGGGAAGATGTTCGTTTCTATCGCCAAGATGGTTCTTACCAAAATGTCCAGTAGCATACCCCTGTGCTTTCATAACTTCTCCAAGACTCGGAGATTCGGCTTGAAGACCAAGGGGATCTCCAGGTTGTCCTACCGTGGTCATCCCAGACCTGATTGGGTACTGCCCAGTAAGAAATGCTGCTCGACCCGCAGTACATGATGGCTGTGCGTAGTGATCGGTAAATAAGACTCCATCCTCTGCAATACTATCGATATTAGGTGTACGGTAACCCATCACAGCATGGTTATACGCACCAACGTTCGCCCATCCTATATCATCTCCCCAGATAACTAGAATATTAGGCTTAGTCTGCGCAAATGCTGATGTTATGGATGCGCAAAGAGATGCAAGAAGAATAATTATGATTAGGCAAGGCAAACTACATCGGAAAATTTTCATGGCTCTCTTCTCCATATTTATTTGCTAGGTGTGCCGATTATGGTCGTGCTACAAGCACAAACTCAACCTAAATTCAAAGTAGTCAGAAATATGCGGTCAAAGATGGCTCTTTATACCACTTTAGCTACTAAATTTAATAAGAAGATGTTCTAATAAGTCCCTGCGGTTGTCTCACCGCTTTTCGCGACGAGTATCTCCGATAACAGCGCCGGTGCCTCCGCCTACAGCAGCGCCTTTTACAGCACCCTTTAATCCGTCACCTTTAAGTACACCAACGGCTGCTCCAGTAGCGGCCCCACGCTTGGCATACTTTTCGGTCTTCTTCTCATCTTTGTTATCTTCTGTCAGAGCTCCAACACCTCCTCCAACGGCAGCACCTTTTGCTGCCCCCTTAATACCTTCACCAGTAACAACACCAACACCGGCACCGATAGCAGCACCTTTGCCCTTATTGTCAGCAAAGAGATTTAGCGGGGTAGATACGAATAGACATGCAACTAAAAAAAACACTACAGCTTGTTCAATACGATTGGCTTTCATCAGGGCCTCCTTATATGGAAAGAGCTCAAACAGGGGCCAGCCTACTCAATTCAATATTGAAAATACACAAAAAAAACTACTCATTCAGGAGGGGCGGACCTCGTCCGGATTGCTTAGTTTATAGACTCGAATATAATGGCAAGATGTCTTCAGCTTCTCATGATTCAAGAGGTGATGGTGTTACCCCATCCATAAATGAATCCTCGCATTTTCAACAGTTTAGGGCCATTATTCAGAATTCCCCTCTTGAGAAAGACCTTTTGCGCTTACGGGCCAGAATAGTTGAAGAGATCTGTGCTACTTTTGAGCGTAGGCTGGCTGAACAGAGCCCCCACGTGCGTGCGGAATTCTCTGAGGACTTCCAGCAGATAGTTCAAGAGTCGGATGAGGCGCTCAGTGATTTTGCAGAGGGTCTTAAGAAGCCACTGGAAAGTCTCAAAGTATTTGAAAGCGAATGTCACGATAATCTACGTGATTATAAAAATTCAGTAGTTACGACTGCCCTTTCTAATGGCTCGCTCTCTGAACTTCTCTGTTCAGACATATCTCCAACTGCCATTGCTGATATTTCAACACTTGCTCTTATCAATCATCCGAATCAGAGAATCCATTCTACCGTGGCACTTATCAAAACGGAATGCGATACCCCTTCTGCTCTCGCACAGTGCAACGAGTATGGATACCCTTCGTACTGGTGTAGAGAAGAGAAGATCAAACTAAACGACAAGAAGACACTCACTGAAGCTGTAGACAAAGGGCTAAGCAATAGAATTCTCTCTATTGAGGCAGAGCCTCAGGTTATAACGGAAGAGCTGGAAGATCTTTGTCCAGATCTAATTAAGCGTCATCCCGAAATGCGTTTTGCACTTGCACCGCTCCTTATTGGACAGGAAGAACCGGTTGGATGTTTTGTCTTCACTTACACCACACTTCATGCTTATCGAGACAAGATACCCAAAAATATAATCAAGCACTTACATACAGTTCGCCAAGCAACCACAGACGCATTTCATCGACGCTGGCGAATTCTCGAAATTGAGAATGAGGACGGCCAGATCTCTTAATGAGCCGCCTGCTCTGGAGCAAGGCAATAGTCTTTTTACTGTTTCATACCTAACGATATTAAAACAAACCATGATTTATCGAATTATCGCATAAACTCGCTAAAGGAGAAGATAGAGAAAAAACGATTTTTTATACTAAAAACTCAATCTATCTGATAAAAATAGTCCTGAATTATTTAACGATTGTTTCCAAAGGTATGAGAAATGGGCATGACCAGATACGGCATTTTTATAATCACTTCGATCTTACTTTGTACTTCAGTCACTTTTGCTGACTACGTGACCTGTGAGTCCACCGGTGGATATCGCCACTGTTCTGCACGTAACATGAGAGACGCAGAGGTCTATATTGAGCGTCAGATAAGTAAATCCTCCTGCACTAGAGGACGCTCATGGGGAGCCGATGAAAGGGGCGTCTGGGTAGATGATGGATGCCGGGCAACTTTTGAAATCGCAAGAAGAGGATACGACAAATACGACTCACGTGACCGATATCATAGCGAGAGTATTTACCGCGAAAGACGTGAACTTGAAGAAGAGCGCAGAGAGTTAGAGAGAGAGCGTGAAAGGCTCGAGAGGGAACGACGTGAGGCAGCTCGAGCACCAGTTAAAGAGACATGTCCGAGTGGCTATGTTCCGGGACGTTGCGGTGACAAGCAGCGCAAACATGGCTGTAAAGATTTTAGAATGCCTGGTGGTCTGGGGTGTAAGTCTGGCTAAAGCAGAAGGTGTACGTGATGCCGGTTCGCTTGTAAAGCTGCGAACTGGCACGTTCACAGCTAATCTCTAGGCCGGATTGCTCCAATCAGACCACTGTAATCAACACGATCCTCTTCATGAAAGAGAGGAAATCCCTGCCTTATTCTTTCAGCTAATACATCGATTTTTTCAGGAGAGCCTGCTGGTGCAGAAGTAGGCACAAAGCCTTCGTCATCCTCTACTGGAGAGAAATCCTCATCATGACCATAACGTCTTATCGCTTCAAAAAGATTTGTACGAGGCGCTGGCCTATTATCACCGGACATCGTAGTACTCTCTAAAGAAGGAGTAACTATTACCTCGCCCTGCTTATTTAAGTATCGTGGGCAATTTGCAGGCGCAGGACGTCCTGGAAGAGATGCCCCGTGATACATTTCAATATTACCTTCGGATTTAGCTTCTGAGGATTCGTCTTGGCCGGTGGTGTAGCTATCTGGTAAGGACGTCTGCTCTACTCCTTGCCCACTATCATCATAGCTCAATGAACCGCTTGAGGTCTCCTCAGGAGTATCAACCGATGCCTCCTCTGAATTGCTAAGACTCGTATCGATATCAGAATCTAAGGAGGCGACTTCTTTGCCTCTATCAACAGGAGGAAGTGACGGGGTTAATGGACCGGAAGTCAAAAATCTACTCCCACTATCTGAACTGCTTGTAGTAATACCCATGTGCTTAAATTTAGCATTAATGGAGCGGCAGAAACAATTCCTAATAGCTCGCTAACAAGAAACACACATTTCATCCGGTCATATTTTTTAGCCTAAATACGGCCGTTGCAGCGATTATCTTAGGGATTTCGGATTTGATATTATAAGACTTGAAGGTTTTTCAACAACTTAACAACTGAATAAGGGTAGAAAGGAATAGAGAGAGACGCGTTTTTCACTCGCACTTTGTCTTTGTACAAGGAGGTCATTATGACTTCGATGCATGCAAGCTACGCTGTTCTTGGCCGAAACACGGGAGAGTCCTCTTCCATACGGCCTCAATCAATTGGAGGTCTAAGCTTCATAGGCACGCTACTCGTTATGTCGTTCGCAGCATTCATGCTCGGCGGCTTTAACGTGCTGGCCGCCGACGTCGTGCCGTTTTTCACGGTGCAACTTCAGAGGCACTACAGCGCCTCATACTACGAGATGCTCGGCCCGATCTTTGCGATCACCGTGCTAGACATCGCCATCGTGTTCGCTCTGATGGGGGTGCTCAGCAAGTACATCACCGTAAAGGGCGAACACTCTGTTGAGGGCATGCTCTCTCCCAAAAAGGAGGAGAAGCTCTTTAAGAGGGTATACCTGATAGTTGTCCTTGAAGAGTTTTCCGCAAGGTTGCTCTTCCTCGGCATCTTTTACAAGTTGCCCGTGTTTCACAACCCGGTAGGGTTCTACACCCTGTTTCTAGTCGGAAACACCCTCTGGGCTCTCGTGCATTTGGGTAACTTCAAGAGTAAGGAGGACCGTTCCCCACTACTCGTACTACCGCAGTTCATCGGCGGAGTGAGTTTGACGTACATCTTTATGAAGTACGGGTTTTTTCCCGCCTTCATAGCTCACTTCGTATACAACTGCGTGTTGTTCGCCGCCTCCAAGCGGCAAGAGACCAACTGGGTCGACTTTAAGTTGATCCAGCTCGGGGCAGTCTACATGGTGATCGGCTGGCTTCTGCTGGACCGCCCACTATCTGACACCATGACGTGGTTTGCGCCCCACTCTTCGTTTGTACTGGAGGGCTGGGGATTTCGGCAGTACTTTGCGCTCTTGCTCCTACTTGACGGTGCAAGTGACGTTCTCTTCGGGTTGCTCTGCTACGATAGGAGCGGCCTTGAGGGGATGCACGAGCTCCGCAAAGAGCTTGAGAAGAACGGCCGCACGTTCTTCTCCGTTGAATTTTGGGGGCTATATGCCGTTGCGGCATTGGCCTTCGGAGCCGTCATCACGCTTGCCGTGTGGCTCATCAATGGCGCGCTGACCGACGTCGGTATTGCCGACGTTGTGACGCGGATCTTCCTTGTGGCATCGATCCTCTGTTTCTGCGCTCATGGTAGGAGCGGAAGCAGCATCGCTCGTGTCTTTTTTGAACGGGTGATCGAGATTATGGTAGTTTGTGCTGTCGTCTTTGCACTTGGTGGCCTTGCCGCTGTGTGCTTTGTCGCAGTTTACCTGCTCGTAACGGGACCTCGCCAGGTCTTGATGAGCTACGATACCTAGGGCAGCAGCGACTCTCATATTCCTTCAAACAATTCGGCTTTCGGGAGGGTTTAGCCGTACAAAGGTTACAAATAACCCCCCCACTTTCACGTTACTACCGCCAGCATTTTTATCCGCTAGCAATCATCGTCTTCTTTGACCTTTTCAGCAGTAGCGTTTCCAGAGGAGCTATAGCCTTCAACTTCAACACACTCTCCTACAGTGAAATCAGTTCGCGAAAGTGCATTGTTATCATCATCAAGATACTCTGTAGAGTTTGTGAGCTGAAAGGTGGTGTTGTTCACTGTGATAGATGTCTCTGTGATACTTTGAATAAGTGCGTGAATTTCTATCTCTGATCCACTAGGTGATGAAGAGGGAGAGGGGGATGGTGAACTATTGTCATCATCATCGTCGTCATCATCAAAATCTTCACCATCAAGAATACCATCATCATCACTATCAGCATCACAGCGCCCTGATCCTTCGTCCAGATAATCAGGAAGATCGTCGTTGTCGACGTCATCATATTTATCGCTTAAGGCTGAGAGTAAACTTGCTCGCTGCGTAGGGGTAAGTCTTTTGTAACGTTTTGTAAGACGATCTATCTTGCGATCAATATTACGGTAACGCTTCGCAAGGCTTTTTACCTTCCCCCTCGCGGCAAAGGCATCAGACATTAGACAAAGGAGTAAAAGTGTAAGAATAAGTGGGAGTAGTATTTTTTTCATCGAAAGGCCTCGAGCAAGGTTAAACTAAAAAGCTATATTAGCTTAACGGCTGGCCATGCGCCATAAGAATCGCGATAGGCAATTCTTGAGTTTCTTGTTCAACTATCTGACTAGCAAGTCTAGAAGTCTCTATGCAGCTTTCTGACGATTGTGTTGCAGAACACGAGCTATCTCATTTGCGATACTCGCAACTACAGGAACGACAACCGAGTTTCCAAACTGTTTATAGGCCTGAGTATCAGAGACAGGGATCTTAAAATCCTCAGGAAACCCCATAAGACGAGCACACTCTCGCGGGGTGAGCCTTCTAGGATTTTTACCGTGCTGGGGAACCAGTATCTCTGCCCCATCTTTATAATACCGTGCGCTTAAGGTCCTTGCTCTTCCAGACAACGGGGTAAGCCCGTAACCAAAACCATTGCCTGCTTTTTTATGCTTTGCCGCATAATCTTGCAGGTACTGCCACAGCTTATCTGAGAGAGTATATTTGGGATCAACGCTCCTATCTAATATCTCCTTGAAAGCGGGGGCATCTTCAGATGGTGGTATCGGGAACTGAAAACTCTCAACATTACGAAAACCAACGATAAAGATACGCTGTCGGTGCTGCGGAACGTATTTAGCTGCATCAATAACCTGATGATAAACCTGATATCCAATCTCTTTTAGAGACCCCAAGATTATTTGAAAGGTTCTCCCTTTATCATGGCTTACAAGGTTCTTAACATTTTCTAATAAGAATGCCTGCGGCTTTTTGTCGTTAAGAATTCGCTTCACTTCAAAGAAGAGAGTGCCTTGAGTGGGATCCTTAAATCCTGTTGGACGACCAAGAGAGTTTTTCTTTGATACCCCTGAAATCGAAAATGGCTGACAGGGAAAGCCTGCGACTAAAACATCATGCTCTGGAATGTTAGAGGAATCAATCTTAGTAATATCACCATGCGGCTTATGGCCAAAGTTCGCTTCATAGGTACGCTGTGCAAACTTATCCCATTCAGAAGTAAAGACACACTCTCCACCTGCCGCTTCAAACGCTAATCGCGTACCACCAATACCAGCAAAAAGGTCTATAAATGTAAATTTTGAAGCGCGTTTTTTCATGCTCTATAAGGCTAAATCTAGCCTCTTAGATGTAAAAGCTCAAGGAACGAGTAGTCAAATAGCACCTAATCTATGGCATTTAGTGAATACACAACTTCGGTTAGGCAACTTTGAGTAAGAAATAGCTAATAACTATAATATAAGGATGAGTCCACCCATGACTAAAAGCAAACAGAACAACACCACGCAAGCAGCGCTTGTTTGCTTAAGTTTTGCTGCGCTTACGCCTCCAGCAGTGGAGAAGTCTGAGACCGGCCTCTCTGTCTTACAAGAGCTCAGAACTCCAAGCACAGCCGTTACGTTAACGACAGAGGAAACCGCACCTGAACTGCTCTCGAACAGTACCTTGCCAGATATACCTTCTGAGGCCTCGCTTCATACGGCAACTAAAGAAATTCCAAATGTAATCTCCCAAAGCACTGATAATGCACCAGAGAATGCACAGAGCTCAATGCTCTCACAAACCAAGAAGGCAACTCTTGGTATGCTCGGCGTCGTGCTGGGAGGATTAGGTTACATTAATTACTTTACTCGCAGCGTCCCGCCCGAAAAACGTTCTCAGCACGTACTGTCTCGGCTGGGAGAAAAGATGTTTCCCGGCGAACCTTTCTTTCCGGGCAATAGTGTATCACTTAGAATATTTACCCTAAATCACGGCGTGTTGTTAGGTGCTGGGCTTTATGCAGGTATTCAAGCCGGACAAAGTCTGTCGGTAATGTCAGCAAGCCTTGCTGCTCCGGCGATATTCGCCGTTGGATCAGCTCTGTCGTATGGCGTTTCAAGGCTATACGGACGAGCAGAGAAGGTAGGGACATTTTTAAAGAGCTGTGAAGTAGTTGCATGGGCATCCCTTGTGCCTATGGTCGCTGCTCGCTTTGAAGCAGGAGCTGCATTCTTTCAAGAGCTTGGTTTAGATGGTGTTGTTGTTGGTATTAGTGCTGGACTCGTTGCAAGAACACTTAGTATTGCGCCCATGATGTATGATTTTGTTAAGGCAGCTCATAAAGCTGATCCTGAAAGCTTTCCCCCTCTGCGAAATCAAGTATTTTGGCTCGGCGCCACTGCAACTGGAGTAGCTGCTCTAAGCTCCCCATTGGGAATGGCTTCAATCGTACCTATCGGCTATTTTTTACAGAATCTCACACTCTGTAGTATCGGAGTTGCTTCAAAGAGATACTGGCAATATCAATGTACTCTTAGGGCTGAGTCCTTATAAAAGCCTAAAAGCTTTTACTAGAAAGCAAATGCACTTGATTATTCAACGCAAGGCACAGAAACCGCTACGGGCCAGTAGAAAATCCAACAAACGTAGGCGTACTACGAAAAGCACCAAAGCCGCTGATACCTATACCCAGTTGCCCCTGATTGTTTCCGCCCCAGCAATACGCGGAACCTCCTAGGCTCACGGCGCAAGTATGGCCATATCCGGCTGAAAGGTGATCAAACTCTCTTATTGTAAAAACCTCGCGTGGCTCATGGCGGTTAAGGGACGTAGAACCTCCGGTACCATCTCCCACTGCACCAAGCAGATTGTACCCCCAGCAGTAAGCTTCTCCATTTGATTTCAAACCGCAGGTAAACGAGTTTCCTGCATGAATAGAAGCAAATGATACGGATCCCTCTACAGCCTGTAGTTCAGTTGTAGATACCGGATCTGTTGTTTCATTACCGTTGCCAAATTCACCTTGGGATTCTGTTCCCCAACAGTATGCTGTACCGCTAAAAGTAATTCCGCAACGATGGCTATATCCAATAGAGATACTAGCAAAGGCCTGTGACTGTTCTAATTCAGGCATATTACTATTATTCTTATAACAAGTGTCACAGCCCAAAGGCGAATCGCCCCAACAGTACATAGATCCAGAGCTGGTGCGCGCACAGGTCTGCCAGCCCTTAGCCACAATATCTTCAAAGTTCTGAGAACCTGATACTCGAGTCGGACTGTACCTGTGATACTCAGTAGCATCTCCGTTGTAGCTATCACTTTTTACAGGTGTTGCACCGTCGCCTATCTGCCCGTGTCTATTGTTCCCCCAGCAATAGGTCGAACCATTTGTGGCAATGCCACAGGTGTGCTCCTGACCTAGCGCAAGCTTAGCAAACTTTATGCCTCCTGCTACTTTGGTAGGGACATCCTTACTACCTATCGAGCCACCCCCTAGTGCACCCTGACTCTCAAATTCTTCATCTTTCCCCCAGCAGTATGCTGTGCCATCGGCTTTCAGCGCACAGCTATGTCTGGCGCCCAGCTCAATATCTATAAATTTATGCCCCCCGGATACCTTAACCGGATTTAATCTGTCAGTATCAGTGCCATCACCAACCGCCCCGTAGGTATTCTCCCCCCAGCACCACGCTTCACCGTTAAGATCCAGCAAGCATGAGTGAACCCCCCCGGCTCGAACAAGTGGTAGTTTCTTAGGAACAATCGCAACACCACAATCTGAAATAGTAACCTCGATAGGTGTACCAGACTTTTCACCTGATATGTTTGTGCTCTCTGCAAAAGTTCGGTAGTGATACGTACCTGCACTGCTTGGCGTGTCGTACTCTACTGGAGAATCTCCGGACGCATCCCCTTCCGTTACCGCAACAGTATCCCAGCTTGCTCCTCCATTTTCAGAGATCTGCAAGAGAAGAGATCTTCCTACCTGTGCAGGTATGAACGAAAGTGTCGCATCATAGGTGGTGTTCGTGCAGAGCTCATCTTCAATAGATAGCTCCAAAGTGACATCATCACCTGGAGTTGGCGTCGGTATGGGGGTCGGAAGAACTTCTAACTCGCCATTCGTGCACGACTTTAAGAGTTTTTTTGTGACACGTAATTTCTGTCTTCGCTTCTTAGCTTTTTTTCCACGCTTGCCTTGAAGTTTTTTAATCTTTTTATTAAGTACCCTGCGTGCTTTTTTGATTTTAAGCGTCTTGCCTTTCTTATTTAGTATTGTAGCGGCATCACAAGTGAGTCCTGAACCCAGTACATAAACACCTCCCTCTTGGGCGCAAGCCTCATTGGGAGCTGAAACAAAAAATTGCTGTGCTACTAATACTGTTAAGAGTGAAATTTTAACGACGATAAAAATGGAAGTACGTTTACTCAAGGTTTCTCCTGCTACAAATTAATCTACTGGCTCAACCGCATGCGCGCTATACCAGAGTGTTATTGTTGTATAGTACCACAGTGAAACATTAAAGATTTAGATTATGCGCTTCGCATAGGCATTCTAATTTATCGTATTCATTGAATATTATACCATCCTCCCCCTTTATTTCATGTTGTTATTCCATTAGTATCCCTCTAACAGTGGCACACTTCTATAGTGGGCGTGCTCCTACACGGACGCCCCGATCTCCTCCTTTTGCTATGAGGTAAAGTTTTTATGCAATCCTTATTTCTCTATCGTCTTCGCATCTTTAGCATAATTGAAGGAATCTCCACTCTTATTCTCTTCTTTATAGCTATGCCACTTAAGTATATGGCTGATATTCCCATGGCCGTTACTGTAGCCGGCTCTATTCATGGCGCACTCTTCATAGGTCTATTCGTCTTATACGTCATAGCAATCCAGAAACTTCGCATCCCGCTGTGGCTTTTTGGAGCTGGCGTTTTAGGTGCTATTTTACCTTTTGGCCCATTTATCGTGGACATCTGGCTCAAAAAGTTTGAGAAGCAGGCTTCAGATTCAAAAGAGTAGTCTGCCAAGTTCAATTAGCAGTGGGCTCTTAATCTTAAATTTTACAAAGTCTACATAAGCAGCAGGGATAATAAAGTTTAGCACTACTATGAGTCCGAGATAGCGCTCTTGAAACGCTCGGGGCGAAACTAAAAAACCAGTTAGAAAGAGTGGGAAAAACACCATGACATTAGCAGTCATAGCACTCCCCAGTAACGTAACAGCTGTAAGAGTTGCGATCATAGCACAGATCATGACTACTCTTGTGCGAACTGAAATTGAGCCAAGTGAAGCCATTGCCTTCCAGAGATATATCCAACCAAGCCGGTACGCAAACCACCATGCTAGAGGTGCATACGGCAAGTACCATACTGTATTCCTCAAACATGAATACAAAAATTTCCAGCCGTTTGCGTCGTACTCTGGATAAAGTGCAGTCACTATGCATCTAATTAATCCATATACAAGCACTCCCGGAGCAATGACTTTGAGTATCTCGGGAAGGTTCATCTCATCTCGAAAGAGTATGTACCTGGCACATAGCGCTACCGGAATTCCCAGTACGTAGTACTCACTCATCCACGGCGCAAGAAAGGCTACAAGATAAAGAACCCGCTTATCCTTAAGAAATGCTATGAGCGTTAAAGCAAGTACTGGAAAAATTATAAATATACCGAGAAACCCTGTCGTTATCCACGTGCTTGCAAAGCTGGATGTAAGCATGGTCGCATAAAATGCATCTTCTCTTCGTCCAGTGAACTTCAGTACTAAGGAGCATACAACATACAGGTGTAGCATCAGTCCAATGAGCGGAACAAATAAGATTACTATAAAGGGAAGCTGAGCGACGTAGGCTATAAGTGGAATGAGGAGTCGCCAGTAGAGACTCGGCTCAATATCTCGCCTAAAAGGGTCTTCAATCTGTGAGCGAAGAGAAAATGTGCGAGCTGTTTCAAAGTGATCACTTTGTGTGAGATCCCACGCCACAAAAGATGGCGCAAAAAAGAAAACTGAACACAGGAGTGAAATGCTAAGAACAACTATATAGAACTTAACAAGACTCAGGTTATAGAGTCGATTGAGGTGTAAGTTCGCTAGCATAATGAGACCTTACCTTTAGAACGAGAATCAAGACAGTACTTAAAATGTACTGCCTGATACTCGCTAAAGATAGTGTCATTTTGTGCTTGGTAGGTGGTAGCACTTGTGAGTTTGCTTCCTGCTACGCAAGCAACGTCGTCGGCAGGAAGCTCTGTATTAACTGGAAATTATTGTGCTGAGAACTGAAGATATCCTTCAGAATCTAACTCAAAGTGTATCTTCTCGCCTTCAACATTTACTGTAGCGGAAAGAGGCTTGCCGTCTTCACCTTTTAGAAAGTCTGAAGCTGAGTAAAAGACCGCTTCCGCATTTCCGATAAATATGAACCCATAATCTTTATGTTGCGGACTATAAAGAAGGGCGACATTCTGCGCTGAAATTCCAGCTTGGTGCATTGCATTAGAGTAAAAGTAAGGATAAGGCCAGTGAATGACAGCATCAGCAGGATCTTCGCTGTCGGATCCGTTTATCGCATCTACTGCTCCATTTGCAATGTAGAACTTTCCGTAGTCTAACCTACCACCCAGAGGCACAAGATCTATATTATAGCTATAGCCGTAGGTTATGACTTTGTATTCAACAGTAAGTCGTGGGAGAATCTGTTGTTCGATGGGAGTACCTTTGCTGTAGTACGAAGCTGTGGCACGGTCCATAAAGTGATTCATCTGCTCTGGTGCTACGTACTTAGCTAGCGCATCGGTGTATTGAAAGAAACGTGCAGCACCAGCACCTTTTTCACTCGTGCTAGCTGAGAGCGTATACAGCTCATCAAAATTCGTAACATAGTAAGAAAGACCCGCGATTGGTTCTGGATCCGTACTTGACGTGCTATAAGTAAGAACGATATTTCCTTTACGTCGTCCAATGTCATCATAACGGTAATGCGTATGCGTACGAAGAGTACTTGTACCTGTAACAGCTGATACAGTTCGATTGTTCTGGTACGATGTAACAACTTGTCGATCCCCGTTAGATACGGTTTTATAGCTATGCCTTACGTAGAAGAGATTAGAGTATCCATTCCCTTCCCCTTTTGATACAGAGTATTGGATAGTTGCATTTCCAAATGTATCGAAGCGATACTGTGTGGCTTTAATATAATCATCTCCCTGCAATGAGGTACCAAAGTACGAGAGCGAATAGGTGCGCCCACTCCGTTTCAAGTAAATACGTATTTTCTCAGTAGTCGCTTCATCTACAAAAGTTGCCTGAAGCGTTCTCCAATTAAATCGTGCTGTGTACGTAGTGACGATATCAGGAAGAAACCGAGCTGATGGTTTTGTAAGCGTTAATGTAGCGACACCCGTAGCTGTCACTTCTAATGCAATATCTGCATTATCAAGAAGAGGATTTGTTTTAGCTGTAAGGGACACCCCTTGATATTTCGATGCTGGTCTATAGGTAGGACGTCCTGCGAGTGCTACATCGCAAAAAACGAATAGAAACGATAAGGTGAATAATAACCTGCTAATTCTCATATGATATTCCTCAATGTATTGCTGACTCCAATATAGTCATCTGAGATCAGCGCATATTTGATTCAGTATTTATCTGAGAACGTTCTCAAACGCTGTAGCAGAGGGGATTCTACGAAATTTACTTAGAATGAGGCAGTCTGTATCGCCAGACGTCTATCAATCAAGAAGCGCTCTCTAATGAGACAAAACAAAAATACGGTTAAGGACACAGTAAAGCCAGCTGCCCCCACTCCTATTCCCAAGGAGCTACCAATAGAGGTAATCTTTACAGTGCATATTGCAACTACACCTGCGAGCATTGTTAGAAGTATCTCGCTCTTTCCAAGAGTCTTAAAATAAAACATATCAAGAAGTGGCCAGAGAAAAAGTGTTGCAAAGCTCGCTCCAAGAGTAACAAGTGGTGTCATTGCACCTCGGCCCACCTCTGAAAGAGCAAATGCGGTAGAAAGAAGTAAGAATGCAATTGCTATCGTCTGTGCCATTTTAAACTCCGATCGATTTGATAAAAAGCTCTTACGTACCAAGGTAATGATATCCCTGTTAACAATTGAACTACATGTAAGAAGGATGCTATCTACAGTACTCATTCCAGTTGCAAACACCGCTATAACAATAAACGCTGCACCAAGCGGGTAAAATCTCTGAAACATCATAGCAACAATTTGATCCGCATCCTGTACCTGACCATAAAGAGTCGCAGTAGCCATTATTCCCATAGTCATGGTACAAAGGACTATCAAATTAAAAAGAATGAAGTTCCAGCTCACTGAGCGGGAAAGAGCTCGTTCAGATTCCGCCATAAACATCCGCTGAAAAAGTTGTGGCCAGAGAAAAAAGGCGAATGGCCATGATAAAATGTTATCTATAAAAATAGGCGTATTTGTAGAATTAAAGGTAAGCTTATCAGGGATTGTTGCCTGAAGTTTACTTACGGCATCCACATATCCCCCTGACCAATAGGTAAAAAGAATTGCGCTTATCACAATGATAAGGAGAAAAATAAAGGCTTGTATCATATCTGTCCAGACAACCGCTCTGGACCCTCCAAGATACAAGTAGCCTCCAATAGATACTGAACTTGCCAGCACTGCCAACTCATAGCTAAGAGCTCCTGAAGTAGCTGCGCTAAATACTTTCCCCACAGCAGAGAGTTGAATTGTCATAAATGGAAACACGGAAATAAGACCGATAACGGCTACACAGAGTTTTATAGCTGAAGAGTTATAATACCTTCCAAAGATCTCTCCCTGAGTGAAGATGTTATGCTCTTTCCCATATCTCCAGATCTTTCTACCAAAAATTGAAATACACGAAGGAGCTATTATCCCTATAACAAACATCTGGCAGTAAAGTATCCCGCCTTTGTAAACAAGAGCCGGCACACCTGTCACCGCCAGTGTGTTTATCATAGTGGCGAGGATCGTACCTACGAGGGCAAAAGTGGATACACTCCTACTTGCAACGAAATAATCAAGCACTGTTGGTAGGCTTCGCTTGTGAGCCATATAGGCAATGACCTTTATCACCACAAGATAGAGTATGACCAATACAATAGATAAAGCTGATACAGACACCGAGCACTCCTGTTCTAATTCCCAATCCTAAAGTACAGAAGCCTCCTATGTTGTCAAAATTTATGTACAAAAAGTCTTTATATCATATTAAACCGCATAACCATCTTGATATATTGTACTATTTACACATATTATGTGTAGAGATATATTCTACATAAATTCAATATGCTTAAGAAATCAGACATTCACAAGGTTACCGCTCAACTTCGGCACATAGACTTCACCGAGCGAGAAGCTAAGACCTATCTTCAAGCTTTACAGACAGGCCCCTCAACTGTTCAGGAGCTATCTCGAAGATTAGGCGAAAACAGGGTCACCATTCACAGCGCCGTGCAGCAACTTATTAAACGTGGAGTTCTATTTGAAACACGCAGAGGGCGGAAGAGGCTCATAGTTGCTGAGGAACCTCGAGTCTTCGAAGATATCATTACGCAGAAGGAAAAGTCGCTAGCCTTACAACGAAAGAGCATGCAACAACTCTCTAACTTTCTTAACAAAGTGAGTCCTCCAGACTCACACACACCAGGTGTTGAGTTTTATGAAGATGTAGATGGGTTTAAGCGCATGCTAGAAAGAACTCTTGATGCTAGGGGTGAGTTCTTAGCTATCATCAATGCCGGACTATTCTCTGACCTTGTTGGCCATAACTACCTGCTAGACTACTTTACCAGACGTTCTAATAAGAAAATTTATTCACGTCTTATTTTCCCTGATGTTGATTGGGCAAGAACAATCACTAAGCGGGCAAAAGAGTTTAAAGTCCAAGTTCGGATACTCCCTGATCACATGTGGCCATCAGGAATTTTTTCATGGAACAATTGTCTTTCATTAAAATCATTTACCCATAATCGCATCACTTGCACCATATTAGAGAATCAAGATATAGCAACTTTTTTTAGAGAAGTTATTTTTGAAATAATATGGGAACAAGCTAAGCCAGTGAGGCTTTAAGAGGAGCGCAAGTTTACCCTAACACTCCTCTTGAAGAAGTTAAAGTCTACACTTCCTCTTCTTCTTCCTCTATCTCTTCTGATTCACCAGCACTGCAAGTCATTTTTGCGTTCTTACAGTAGCTATCTGCATAATTATGAAAATTGATGGCCGATGCTAATTCAAGAGTATAGTTTGTGGTAGCAAGTTTACATTCTTTACTCTCTCCAGCCTCCTTGCAGGCCTCATTTCTACTGAAATAGGAAGTTAAAAACTTCCTAAACGAGAGCTTTTTAGCGTTTTGAAGTGAATCACACATCTCTGTTGCTGTTCCACAGCTACGAATCGCAATATTAGCAGCTGTTTCAAATGCTGCCATATATGGGTCCGTGTTCTCACTCTCTACAATCTCGGGATTTGTGCTAGCCTCTTCTTCATCAGCAGGCGCTACTATAGCGGCAACTGAAGCAGATGTTTGACCACACTCTGTGACACCTCCTGTCACATTACAGTTATTGGTATTCATACTAGCTAGACCAACTGAATGTAAAAGTTGTACCAGTAAACTATACTCAACCAGTGAAGCAGCTCTGGTTTGTGTCAGCGGCGTGAACAGACACATCGTTAACATCGAACAAGCCAATACGAGTTTCATTGTAATTCGGTTCATGACGAACTCCTCCCTTTCTTCTTTGTAGGCACTGAAGCTGTGCAAAATACGATCCAAATAGTGCATTGAATGCCCAAGGCGATGTCACTGAAAACTCAGAGAGACTGTTTCTAGGATTAATAGGCTTTGGTTGTAGCTATTTATAATAGAATAAGAAAAATTCTTAGAGCTCTCAAAGAGATGTGCCCTTCAACATGTGACCCGCCTCGCGTCAATTTAAGAATTCAAGCTAACCAGCCGATTTAATTAACGTAGAGTAGTTTACTTACTAAGGAAGTAACCATGAAGTTTATGGGGTGGCTTAACGTTTTGTTGAGATCGTTTTGCCGTGCAGTATCGCAGTTAAAGAAACGTTTCGGTGGTCGAGCGTTTATAAAGTGTGTGCGTGTAACTGATGCCTATAACCCTAGGTTCCAATATCTCCTCACTTCGAGGACAGCGTCAGCTGTTACGGTCGAGTCAAGAACTCGAAACGGTATTTGAACGCCTTTCTTCCGGGCAAAGAATAAATCGTGCGAGCGATGATGCTGCAGGACTCGCCATTGCTGATAGTCTTAATGCAAATGCCAGAGTATTTACACAAGGGGTTAGGAACCTCAATGATGGAATTTCAGTTGTAAATATTGCAGACGGAGCGCTACAAGAACTTACTAATATTACATTTCGCTTAACAGAGCTCGCGGAGCAGGCAGCCAATGGTACCTTCGGCGTTGCTCAGCGTGCATCACTTGATGAAGAGGCGCAGGCGCTTAAAGATGAGTATTTTCGAATAGCAAAAACTACTGAGTTTAATGGTAGAAATCTCTTTGAGGGTGACTACGGAGTGTTATCTCTTCAGGTAGGGTACGGCTCGGATGCTCTGCTTTCAGATGGGCTCGGCGGGGCTATTGGGACGGGAGAATTCTCTGATTTTGGTGCATTTGGCGTAGGAAGTAATCCTTCTTCCATAAATGCAGGTGATTTTAATGGGGATGGTAACGTTGATATCTTAGTTGCAAATCAAGCTGATGATACTTTAACACTCCGTTTAGGTATTGGTAATGGCTCTTTTCATGAAGGAACTATTATTTCTACAGGAGATAATCCTACTAGCGTTAAGAGCTCCGATTTCAATAATGATGGTATTCTAGATATTGCAACTCTAAACACTTTTGATAACGAAGTTAATATCTATTTTGGCCATGGAGATGGAACATTTACGAGTGCTTCTACATTGATTTCCGATCCAAACAGCACGACGCTCCTAGCAGAAGACCTTAATAATGATGGCTATGCAGATATAATTATGGGGGGATACAACGATACTCTTGAGCTATTCATTAATAATCGGAACGGAACGTTTGCCGAGAGCACGCTCACTGCTCCTCTACCGTTGGGAGAAGCAACCTTCATCAGCGTTGCTGATTTTAATGGAGACGGAAATGTAGATATCGCCACAGGCGGAGACTTTGACCTGAGCATCGCTGTCATATCAGGTAACGGCGATGGTACTTTTAACACTGCGGCTTCTTACTCAACTAATGGCGTTATTGTAAATCTCGAAGCTGCCGATCTTAATAATGATGGACACATCGATCTCATATCAGATCGTGATATTCTTTTAAATGATGGTGAAGGTAACTTTGGGACTGCGCAATCTTATGCAAGTGGCACACACGTTGATATCGTCGTTGGAGACTTTAATGGCGATGGCATGAAAGACATAGGTGCTGCAAATTTTGGCAATAGTTTTAACACTTATATTGGAAATGGAGATGGGTCCTTCGATCTTTTAGAAGTTTATACTACGGGGGCAAATTCTCAAAGAATCATTACTTCTGATCTTAATAATGACGGTGTTCTGGATCTCGGTTTAGTTAATAATGTCGACAATAATTTTGATATATTTTTAGCTCATACAAACGATGGCGTAGCCCCACTCCTTGAATTCTCTCTCACAACAATAGCCGACGCGAAACAGGCACTCTCACAATTTACTCAAAAGCTTGATCAACTCTCAAAGCAGAGAGGAGAACTTGGAGCGTTCCAATCACGCATAGAAGTTGCTGGAAGGGTGCTACAGGTATCTGCTGAGAACTTTAAAGCAGCTGAGAGCCGCATACGTGATGCCGACATAGCTCAGGAATCGGCGAATTTAAACAGACTGCAAATCTTACAACAGGCAGCCAGCGCCGTGCTCAGCCAGGCAAATCTGCAGCCGCAGCTAGTGCTCCAGTTACTCGGCAATTAAAAAATAATAAGCTTTCCAACAGGTACGAGGCTACTTTTTTTCTCGGATCTAGCAACTTCCATCCAAGAAGCACGAAATACAAAGTGTTCTCAAAGGAAAAGATGTATGCCCGGATCACCTAAGTATCAGTCTCTGGTAAACAGGTACCAGCTTCTTTTGTAAAAAATTAAACTCTGGACGCAAGAGTGCGTTGCCGTGACGCCGCGTGGCGTCCGGTGCGGTTCGAGGTTTTTCGAACAAAATAATTTACACAGGCTCAAATAGTGTCTCTCCCCACGTTCGTACCGGCTTCTGACCTATAACCCTTCTGAGGTTTGCAGGCCCTCGGATCCGGGATCTTTGATTGCTGAGCCAGCCCGTGTAACTCTTTTTCTGCTGACTCTATCTTTATAGATTTCTTATTATTTACACTAAAGCTCGGAAGTGGACGCATCACTGTTTTTTATCTGAATATTCTAATAGAAAGTCACCTAGACGATGGACTGCATATAGAGGCAAGCCGATAAGCTCAGCACTCACCGACACGACCCCCTTGCTGGTTGTTACTTTATGATGTTCAGATGTGACAGAGTTCTTACGTTGTGAAAGGTCCAAACGGAGTGCCGTTTTGAACTTGGGCTTATTCGCCAGGAGTTGCCAGAGAGAACGCATTTTGCCGCTTGCGCCGGACTTCACCTCAAGAGGATAAAGTGTGCTGCCCTCTGAAATGATAAAATCGACCTCTGCAGCGCCCATTTTTCGATCACGAAGCCAATAAGAAAGTTCAGAAATCTCCTTTTTCGGATGTCGAAAGATCAGATGCTGTGCCACAAACTGTTCTGCCATTTTGCCTTTCGTCATCAGTTCTTTTGGCTCAAGTTGAAAGATATCACTCCATTCAGTATCAAGCATGGCGTTATAAATTCCAATATCAAGCAGATATAACTTCAATATATCACAGTTCCTCCCGGCACGGAGAGGAAGCCCGGAGCAGGTATTATGGCAGGCTCGGTGAACAACATTTGCCTTTGAAAGAAGCTCAATTGCTTTTTTTATATACGCTGAGTTTTTCCTGGCAACATGGGAATAAACAACTTTCTCTCCAAGATGCGCACTGGCATATTCAAAGACCGCCGCAGTATTACTTTGCTCAGCCCCATAGGCATATCGGGGAATATCATCACGATACGTTTGAATGAGCGAATTCTGAATATCGCGCACTTCCTGATAGTCATGATTATTGATAAAACTGGCTACTACTTCCGGCATTCCCCCGACGAAGTAATACTCTTTAAGTTTTTGCACTGCCTGGTTGTGAAGCGTTTTATCCGGGGGAGAATATAATGTTAATTTTTCTAACCTTTCGAGCAGCAGATCTTCTCCCTGAGCCATTAAGAATTCCGGAAAGGTCATTGGCCCGAGATAGTAGTATTCTACTCGCCCTACTGGCATACGGTAATTCTCTTTGTGTAGAACGGTTTCCAGAAGAGAGCCCGCGGCAATTACTCTCGTTCCCGGCCTGTCTTCGTAAAAGTAGCGCAGCGCATTGAGTGCTTTTGGTTGGGCCTGAATCTCATCAATAAAGATAAGTGCATTTTCGGTACACTTCTTTCTCGTTATGAGTTCAATTTCTTTTATGACTTTCTCGATATCAAAGTCATCTTCATCCTCGAATTCGTGCACGGTTTTCTTTTCAAGATTAACCTCAAGGAGATCGAGGTTCTTCTGTTGGGCTAGCATACGTACCAGTGTAGATTTCCCTACCTGGCGAGCACCCCGTAATATAAGAGGTTTTGATTGTTTGCTATCAGCCCAGCTTGATAGGGAATCTAGTGCAATACGGTCCATTCTCCAATAATGGCCCATAAATTAGATATATACAACCCAAAAAGGCCCCATATTTAGATTTTATTATCTAAATATGGGGCCTTTTCTAGATATGGGCCTGCGTCCCCGGGTATCACCATGGAGTGCCAATGTATTTGAGCAACTATAAGGGGGGCCTGATCGATAGAGGTTTGTAACATCAAAAGGACCTTAACATGACCCTGCAAATTATTTGTCAGCAACGGCCCCGGGGCCTCACATCATGGGAAGAAAGAAACTGCAATTTTGACCTTCCCGTTTTGAGCAAACTCGATAGACTTTGTCCACTTGAATCAATTATCTGCCAGTGGGTAGGAGGATATGACAGGAGACTTCGAATTTTATCTCCCCCTAAAGAATATTCTGACAAAGCATTCAGTACGTTTTTTATAAAAGACAAGGAACGGGCAACTGCTACATTAGCGGTCGAAGACCTTCTAAGGGTATACAAGTACTATCATCCCATAAAGGAAGAAATCTATAACTATACAGATATGGTTGGGCATACGGCGGATCCTGAATGGATGGCTGAGCGCGATAAGAAATATAATATGAGGTGGAGCGATCGCTATCAGGAGCATATCATTTCCCCCAAACATTCACCGCAATTTATACTCAGCTATCTAAAATCAAGTGGTGCAATCATTGAGATACACCGAGAACTCAAAGGCGATCACCATTATGTGCCCCGATATCACTATGTAATAAAAGCTACTCTCTTCAAGAAAGAAGAGCCGCTCTGGCAAGAACACGTGCATGTCCCGGAGCAGGAAATGCTCAGACATATTGAAAGACGAAGAAGGAAAAGTGAGGCTTGAATAGAAGTATTATAAACTTTTTTAGTTGGCTGATTGGAAGTTGGACTGTTCTTTTGATCGAATCTTGTGGTTTGTGCCGGAGATGACTTCGTCGTTAGACCTTCGGTCTCAGCGCATTACCAATATAGCTTGCCGTACGTAGCCCAAAAGGGCGAAGTATGGACCCTACCGGGACCCGATTCACTCAGCGTGAATCACCTCGAAGCAGTATTGTCTCAACCGGTTCGATCCCTCCAAAGATATACAAATGGGGAGGGTGGTCGGAAGAAAGGGGCCGAGCGCCGCGTGTCCCGCCGTAGTTTTAACGAAGGAGGAAGCGGAAAATATGGATTCTACTTCGCCGAGGCTTCGAAGAATTCCATTCTGCATAGCTCGCTTACGAGCGACGCAGAATGGACCCTACCGGGACCCGATTCACTTAACGTGAATCGCCTCGAAGCAGTATTGTTTCTACCGGTTCGATCCCCTTTAGCAATAAGATCAAGCGAGTACAACGAGCGTGGGCACAGCGCCGAGCGGAGAAATGGATTCTACTTCGCCAAGGCTTCGAAGAATTCCATTCTGCATAGCTCGCTTACGAGCGACGCAGAATGGACCCTACCGGGATCGAACCGGTGACCTCAACACTGCCAGTGTTGCGCTCTCCCAGCTGAGCTAAGGGCCCGAAGGTAATTTGGAAGGCTCGCAAAGCGAGACCTCCAAATTACCGAGTCCTCCAACATGTCCCCCATAGCCTTGGCGACGGGGGAAGCTTCACGCGAAGGAGGACAGCAGGTCCACAAGTCTAGTAATTTAAACCAACAATGTAAACATTTGCCAATGAAATTGATTATCTGATAGGTTATGCGGCTGAGGCTTTGCCCTAGAATTGTCTGTAGAGATGCTTTGGGGTTGGATCTGCAGATCAAAGCAGTGGTTGGCTTAGTGGGTTGTCCTCCTTCGCCAAGGCTTCGGAGGACTCGTTAATTTCGCGATCTCACACTTTGTGTGAGCTTACGAAATTAACATCGGGCTGTGGCGCAGACTGGTAGCGCGTTCGCTTGGGGTGCGAGAGGTCGGCAGTTCAAATCTGCTCAGCCCGATACTTTTCTGTTTACTTTTGAATTAGAACTTCAGAGGGCTGAGCAGATTTGAACCAACAACAGAGTAAATCTGCGATTGACCCAACGGGGCAATCTTTCGAAGCCCAATTCATTTCCTTGGTAAGCCCGTCTGATAGACGGGATCGCCAAGGATAATGAACCCTTCGTAGCTTTCCCCCGTCGTTAAAACTATGGGGGACAAGTTAGCGAAGTAGGGTCACGGGATGAGCAGTTTTGAGCTCATTACTGTATAAGCCTATCGTCATCTTCGTCGACTTCAGGATCATAAACATCGCCGCTGCTACTATTGCTTTCAAGTAGCTCAGGTCTCTCAATACGTTCAGAGGGTAGAGCGAAATGAGAGGGACGTTTTGGCAGGGCAGCCTGTGCATATGGGGAAACGGTTTCAAGGCCCATTCTGCCTCTTATTTTTGTTATCGCCTCCTCTATCACTGCTTGTACCCTGATTGAGTCGCTTGAGTTCGGCTCAGTTACAACAAACCTCTTGTCTATCGTGTTATTGAGCTTTTCAAGCGTCTTAAGTACCGTCTCATCGTGAGCTGATTGAATGCGATCGAGTGAAACTACAATTCTTCGTGCATACCAATACGAGAAGAGAGAGAGTGTTCTGGCATCATGATGACCCACCAACCGCTTCCTTATATCATCTGACGCTGCCTGCTCCGGGGTAATAGCCGGTGCCTCTTCAACGTACTCCAGAGCGCCTCTCAGAATTGCATACTGCGTAAATGAAAGAGGTTTTACTACTGTCTTCATCCGTTTTTTTACTTCTTCTGCTCTTTTCTGATCGTGTGGCTCCTTAAGAGATCCGATCTCTGCAAGAGTTTGATTCATCCATTCGTCATCCTGCTCATCATTCTCTACTCGCTGCACGTCATCAGCTTCTTTCTGTTTGATATCCTCCTGCGTCCAAGGATAGAGCACCAGATCAACGCACGCGGCTTCAACGATACGTTTGACTTCAGGGGGGACTCCTCTCTTTCTAAAAACACGGGTCAGGAAATGAAGGGCCATATCGTTCGCTTCGCGCTCCCAACCCAGACCTTCTTCTAAACGAAAGGTTTTGAGTGTTCCAGAACGGATAGTTGTCTGCAGATTCATGGCAGAATCGTAGTATTGTTTATATCTGCGATCTATCTGCTGTGCTCTGTTTACCGGTACCGCATCTGTATCTTCAGGTTTACAAAAGAACTCACCACCCTGTCCAGAAAGCATATAAAATGTGCTCGTTATTGCAGCCTGAAGCCCCTGTTCACCAGCAATCAGACAGAACGTGATCACCATAATGTCTTCACCATCTGACTTGGTCTGCCCCTCTTTTGGAGGGAATTTCATACGGAAAAACTCCTGTAAAGGCGGTAACATATTTGCAGTTCCTGAGCCAAGTACTCTCTCTACCTGCTTCGTTACGTTTTCTGTGAGTTTATCATGATTTCTTCTTGCAACATCCATTGAGGTAGCAACACGAGCTAACTCTTCTTTAGTGTTTAACTGAAACCTACCACTACGTATTCCTTCAACATAAAGTTGGAGGACAGGATCGTGAATAGAATTCGGCGCAAGCGTGCCATCCTCTAAAAGATCAGAGAGAAAGCCAAGCTCCTGTTTCACTTCATCCAGATATATTCCTCGAGCCATCTGATTGTGACGTATATAGTGAGCAAGCCGTCCGGCTGACTTCATTACGCTAAATTGTGTCGCAAATCTCGGATCTGAGGCGAGTGCAAGCTCCGTCACTAGGAGATGGCCGTCTTGCTGCTCACGTACCTTCTCCTCTCCATCAACAACTTTTGCTGTCGTTACTCGCATCTTCTCGTCGACCGATCCGGCAACCTCTGAGGACAGGGAGAGACTCCTTAGAAATCTCCTAAGCGCGATATGTGCATCTTCAGCGTAAGATTGATCTTTTTTGAGTATCTCAATGGTTACCTCAATAGAAGATTCCGCGTTCGTTACTATCTCTTTTAGTTTTTCCTGCCTGTCTTTTACCGCATCAAGAGCCTCAGTCATCTTAACCTGATCAGCCTGCGCCCGTTCCATTTCAGGTATCATCTCTTTCAGGCGACGTTTATTCTCAGCTAGGGTTTTTTTCTCTTCTTGGCGGTAGGCTACCGACTGTGCGATCTGGTCTCGCAAAGCGCTTAAGTTTGCCTTTAGCTGACCTATTGGGAGTTGTCCATCTGGAGCTTTGGCGACTCCTAAATATTCCCCCCAACTCCTTGCCCTTATCTGCTCTTTGAGCTCCTTAATAGCACCGGCGTCTTCTTCCTTTTGGATCGCTTCATTTCGCTTATTCTGCTCGATTTGGTTATTTTGCCTCTCTAATTCTCTTCTTTCACGGTCAATTCCCGCGACTTTTTCATTAAGCGCTGCTGCCGTGTTTGCAACAGCTGCATACTGCTCCTCCGAACCCTCTAAAAGTTTATGAGCATTTCCAAGTCTCTTTCTTAGATCATCGTAGTAAGCAATCTGTTCTTGCTTCGATATACTTAACTCCCTAGCCGTATCAGATATCACACCTACGACACGATTATAAATTTCAAGCTCGCCTGATATGCCTCTGGCGTCTAGCACCTCTGCCGCATGTGATGAGATGGTAAGTGCTCCAAGAGCTTTCTGGTAGTTTGTTTTTCTTAGCATTTCATAGGCATCAAATGCTTCGTCAACAGAGGCTATACCGAAGTGATTCATGATAGTGATCACCTTTTGCTGCAGCAGATCATTAGTAAAAAAGGTGATATTATCCTCTATCCAGCGTGCCCTCAATTGCTTCGCTTGTGAATCTGTAAGGACATCAAGAAGATCTTTATTAAAATAATCTGAAAAAAGGATCCTGCTCTGGATACCAGTGTTTTCATCCTGTTCAATCTCAAACATCATAAAAGGAAGCACACGCTCACGCCCTCCTGTCAGGGGTCCGCGAGTTGATTGTCTGAGAAGAAAATCCGCATAGAAGGACCTCTTATCATCCGGCAAAACTGTATAGAGTGAGCAACCGTTGTCCTCAAGAGAGAGCTGCTCAACAGCGGCATCGCAGATCAAAAAGCTAGAAGTTGCCTGAGGCGCATGGTCTAAAACTCCATTTAGTCGAGAGAGCAAAAATGCGTAACGTTCTGAACTCAGTTCAAGGATTTCATTTAAACAACGATTGAGCCTGTCGCTGTGAAACCCATTACAACTCCCGTCATCATTAAAGTCATGGATTGCATACTTGAGAATACTAACATACTGAGCCCGTAGCAGCGCAGGTGCTCTATCAAGCTTTGGCTCAAGATAGTTATAGGTCCAGTCCGGCCAGACCATCGCGCCAAAAGACAGGATCGTCTCTATCCCCTGAGCGTAACTTTCAAATCCACCATACGGCTTCAAACTCTTTGCCAGCGTTTCTGATTCCTTTTCTTCTCGCAAATTAAACTGCGGAGAGAGTCTCGCAAAGTTCTTGTCGGCCGCAAGAATAAGGTCTCTGCTAAGCTCAGGCTCAAATGCCAGAAGAGCACTTAAAAGTGGTTTGTCATCACGGTGGTGCTCAAGGGACATCCTCTCTGCAAAGCGCATAATGATGTGAGTCTGAAGGCCCATCCACTGTTCGTGATCGGTGTCAGATAAAACTTTATTGACCTGCTTAAAGATGATTCTGGCATAAACAAGCGGTGTTGCTTGATTCTCGGGATTAAGCATCGCCTGCTCGGCGCACGTTACCATACGTTCAAAGAGCCAATGAAAAGCCTGCTCCTGAATATCAGAATTATTTGAGAGGAGTCTTTCTAAATTGTCAGCGAGATCCGGATCCTTGACCCGTAATATTTCATCAGCTAGAGCCATGTGTTGTTTAGAATTCACACGGTGCTGAAGTAGAAACTCTGCGATCACGGCTCTAACCGGGGAGTTCAGATGGGCTGCGTCAACTGTGTCTGCTAGCTGCCTCGTGTTCTTTACAGTATCAGAATCTGCGTCGCCAAAAACTACCTGCTTGAGTACCTCTGCTATCTCCTTTTTGTCACTAAAGACCTCTGTCTCTACAAGAGCATTAATAACACTCTGGTCTTTTAAGATGCTCTTGATAAGCCCAGGACCACCACTCATCGTGCCCTGAAGGAATTTATCGTGAATGATTGTTGGCAACTGAATCTCACTCGAGCGAGTTGCTTGCTTTGCATCTCTTGACTGCACGGCAAAACGCCTCAGAGATGCTGATAGTGGAGTGTCACCCTTGATATCTTCCGGACGAATCAGTTCAAAATTCTGCTCGCTTCCATCGGAGTTTCTAATACCTTTATCAGAACCATCTTGCTCCGAGTAAGGGCCTTCGTTTTCTATCATAACCGCACCACCTGTCTCTTACTGCTTACCGGGCGACTGCCAAAAACCCTGACAAAAGCCCATCTAGGAAACTATAGAAAAACGACGTTATGCGGTCAATAAAACAATGGTCTCCTTACTGTATCATAAAATCACGAGGTTAGCTGGCATAGCCACTATCAAATCGTAACTCCATATGAGAGAAAATCTTGATACTCTCTGCGATACACGAGATCGCACTCAAAGCTATTCACATCTGCGCCCAGCTTCTGGCAGCCTTTCGAAAGCTCTAACAGCTTTCTGCGGCATTCACGTGTACCATCTACATTAATAGAAACCGCAAGGGTCTGCATATCGTGAATTCGCTGCTTGAGGTCTGCGATTGTCGTCGAATCTTGCTCTTCCCAGTTGTGTCCATACCTACTTCCAACTCCCATAATCCTCTTGGAAAAGAAGGAAAGTTTCGAACTCACGTTTTTAAGGGGAAGTACTTCTGAAATCTGCTCATACTCCTCTTCAAGGTTCTGAGTTAGATCGACAAACTTCTCAACGTCCGCAGATAGTATTTGCTGACGCTCGTTTTCAGAGAGTATGCCTTTATGTTGCATCTGATTTAAGAGACCAACTACCCCTAATTGCATATCACGAAGCATTGGTGCTTCGTGCTCAAGGTCCACGCTACGTGAGACTATTGTCGATGGTGGGAAAAGGCTTTCTTCTAGTTCCCTTTCACTAAAAGGCTCGAGCTCAATTTCTACAACTGAATCTTCTATCTCTCGCAAAAGCTGCTCAAGCGTTTTGAAGTTCAACACTCCTCGATTTGGATCATCAAAAATTGACACCTTCAATGACACGACCTCAGAAGGAAGTAGGTACCCGTTCTGTAAGAGAGCTGTAATCAGCGCCGATTTCTCAAACGCAGCAAGGGGATAAACTGGAGGCAGAGTCTCAGCAATTGAGAGCCCCTCACCTTCTGGGGTCCACATGTATACGTGACCATCTTGCTCAATTATTGCTTCAACGACTTTACGAACATCGCCGGCCTCCGGGATGCGGAGGTCCGGCACAGTCAGCTCAAGATCACGGTCTGTAATCTCTTCTTCTCTGTACATTACAAACTCCTTACTTAGAGAAAGACTCTTGCAAGAGCTGCAATCGAGTGATCATCTTCTAGGAGATCCATTGCTTCACGAGGTGTGGCAAGAATTGTTTTGATTTCAAGTCCAGAACCTTCAACCACTCTTCTCCCCTGCACTGCATTAAACTGCTCAGGTGTCATTGAGATATCAACACGATAAATATCATTACAAACATTCGTAGTTCCACTATTTTCATAATGCTTTCCAACTTGCGTGATACTAAGAGCACCAGCACTCTCACTCACAAGCCCGGTTTCTTCCTCTAGCTCTCTAAGTGCTGCCTTTACTGGCTTTGATAGCATTATGTCGTCTTTATCAGGGAATCCCCTAGTAAGCTCAACAGTGTCTTTACCAATTGTTGGACGATAGTGCCTGACAAGTACTACGTACTCCTGAGATTCTCCTTCTACACGAACTACCGGAACAGTTACCATTCCGCTTGTCACAGCTGTATTCGCACTAATGAAGTTAAGGTGATTAAACGTATTTCTCTTTTCACCCTCACCAAGAGCTGTCTGGAAATCGACTCGTGCCACAAACCTGTCAGGCGCAAAACTGTTAATTCCAATAAACTCCATCTGCCCTTTACCGGCATCACCGAGCCCTTCAAGCGCTCTCAGGTTTTTAGACTCCAAAAACGCGTTTATCACCTGAAGCCTTTGCTCTCGGGGCATGTTACTGAGATCAACCGACTCCCCTCTTTCAAGCTCCTCAGATATCTGCGCTACTACGACATCGGTATCATTGCCACGCTCTGTTCCGGCTTGCTCTCCTCCAAAATCTCCACCTTTATCAGGTCCCATATTTACTTGTGTGCTAAACATTACTAACTCCTTATGTTGCGTATATTATGTATTGCTTTCTACACACTTTCTTAAAACTAGTCAAACAATGTCACATAAATATCTTTTATTACTATATATAACTAATATCTTTAGTTGCATAGCTAATATATCTGCGGTATTATGTTTGCCTAACTTATATATTATGGCCGGTATATGCCAGAACGCACATACGAATTACAGTTTTTAGACACCCTTAGAACCCACCTTCTAAACGCAAGGGTCGGGGCCGACGTGGGAAACACTGCCATATCAAACACGAGCACTAGGGTGCTCTTTGAATACTGTAGAATGGACACCCCTTCCGTTGAGGAAGTAGCTAACCTACTACGTATTAATAAAAGTACCGTTTCACGGGCAATTCAATATTTTGAAAAAATTCGCTACATCGAGCTTCATCCTTCTAGCACTCGCAGGCTAAGCTTTAGCCTAACGGAAAGAGGCGAGCACTTTTTGCTCTCCCACGAGCGTGCCATGATCGAGCGCGCAAACGAGCAACTTACAAGACTTGGCAAGAGCGAAGCTAAACGCTTTGGAAACTTCATGCATTCATTCTGCGAGCATCAGTCGGCTCCAGAAGTTATTCCAAAACCCGATGAAAGCAGAGTACTCATATCATGGCGTCGCATCTCATATGCCCACGGCGTTATGAGTGGTGATTACTTGCAGTCTGGATATTCTGCAGAGGATTGGCTCATCCTCTCTGAACTACACTACGAACACCGAGATCTTAAAAGCTTACAATTTTATTTAGGCAAATCTCAAGCAGCACTCTCACAGAAGCTTAAACGAATGACGGAAGATGGACTTCTTAAAAGTGCCCCCTTACGAGACGATAAGAGACGACGGTCTTACCGACTGACTTCTCAGGGGAGAACGGCCTTAAATGAGATTGAAACATTTGCTACCCAAAAGTTTTCTAAGGGGCTTACTGGGCTCTCAGATGAAGAAAAAACAGACTTCTTGTTCCTTCTTAGAAAGTACGTAGGCCCTTTAGAACGTGACTCTACAATTGAAACTACGCCATCCTCTCTCACTCTTAAAACCACCTTCTCAGAAGAGGAGCGACAGGTCCTAAGAAGACTTTTTGTGACCCATGCTTTAAAGCAGAATATTGAAATCCCTGCGATACTCTTTCATCCAGAGAATAACTGCTTGGCTTTTCTAGATAAAGACAACTATATCGGAGCCATCGAAATCGACCATAACAATTCTAGACGTATCAATAGCTTCCTCCTCGATCAAAAAAGAGAGCCCGAATGCACATCACTCCTTAAGGAGTCTCTAGATAATGTGAGCTACGACGCAGAAGCACTATCGCTTTCATAAGCAAATGGATGTAGAGAGAGTACCATTGGCCTGTAAGTGGACGACCCTGTAGTCTGGCCCGAAGGCTGTGTTGCATATTCAGCAAGTGGCTGCGGTGTATGTTGAAGTCGTATAAGATTTTGAATCTGTCGTAAGTTACTTGTGTTAACACACCCTTCTGAATACAGCACCTTCTCAACTTGAGCATAGCTCATCATAGCACGAAACAGCTTATCATAGGTTCCAGATGGTCTGTCTGGGCTTACTGCTATGAGCTGTGCATAAGAAAAGCCTGAGAGTTCCCTAATGTGCTCTGGAACATTAGTATGATTGGTTGGAACACGACCCGGCATATAGTACATGAAAAATCCACAGATAGAACCATCGCTACTTCGCCGGTGTACGGCAAGGTGATTTCCCTCTCCTAAAAAGCTCTCAATAAAGTCCGAGTCATAATAATCAAATACTACTCCACCGCGCGCTTTGTAGTCCGGATCGTAGTCTGGTCTTAATGTTGCCCCAATAATATCTTTAACTGCCTTCCAGTCGCTGTCGTTAACTCTATGCCTTATAAGCTCTGTTACTCCGGGCGAAGGTTTAGGTGAAGTCTCGGCAAAGAGTCCTTGAAATTGTTGCTCTGTTCTCTCGTAGCGCTTCTTAATAGCCTGTAAACGGCCCGTAGAATCGTCCGGTAAAGCACGCAACATCTGATCAATTATTTCACTATCGGTGGCACCAAAAAAATTTGAAACATCTACGCTAGATCTCCCTGCAATACGTAGCTCATTACCAAGGTAATCGCTCTGCTCAGTGAGCTCTCTTAGCAGAGAGAGCCCAGAGGTAAACACTTTATCTCTCATCACAAGCGATCCCTCTTCCTTCGCACTATCGCTCCACTTAACTAATTCTTGTGCCTTTAAATAGAGCTTGTCCTTTTGGTGCGTCTTAAAAGTCGCTACCCTGCGCTGCCACTCCAGCGCCGCTTCATGATGTAGCTGACTACCAAAGTAATCTCTCTTGATACCACTGGGCTCTTCGACCTTAGTATCAATCTTTAAGACTCTACCTGGTTCCGGGTTTTTTGCAGCAAGTAGCTCAAGCTTTGCAACGATACTCTCTGGCAACCTTGAGAGATGTCTTGCCATGGTATAGGCGTTAATAACATTAAAGTTGAAGTAACGCTCAGCTTGTATATTGGCAGGAGTCTGATTAACTCCAGACAAAGGAGCTGTCTCAACAGTAAATGAGCGATGAGAATTTGCGGCTAATGCACTTTTATAATCTCTAAATCCTGCAAAGTGCGCTGTTGCAAGGAAGTTTATAAGTCCAGAGTCTCCGTTGTACAGCTTTAGATTCTCTGCATGAAGCTGAAAAGGGCCATTCCCAAAAACCTCAGAGAGTGTCGGCGTAATGATTGTACTTAACTGTAGTCGACGCCCGAGATCTCGCGCCTGTGAGAGCTGACTTGGACTAAGATGAGAAAGGGTCTCCACAAGATGAACGGTAAGTAAGCTGGCCAAAGATTTGCCGTAAGAGCTATTTGCAATATCATTAGCAAGAGTCAGATCAGTGTGCTCTCCCGGCTGAATTCTAAGCCTCTCAAAATATGCATCTCTTTGCAGCTCCATGATCGTATTGAGCTCGGATACACCGAAGGTACTCCAAATCTCAGCCCGCTTTGAGTCGCTTCCTAAGTCACATTCAAGAGCATGAACTATATCGTGAAATGAGGATGAACTGTTAAGCTCTGAGATAACTTCTGCCGCTGAAATAATCTCTTGAACATGGAATTGGGACACCTGCTTATTCCCCATAAGATGGGTTGCATACATCTGCTCTCGTGCATGAAGCGCTATAATAGTGTCAGATATATAAGGCGATAAGAGTTGCGTATTCTGCGATGCCGTTGCAGCCCCCTTAGCGTCACGCAACTTACGCCTTAAGGCATCATCTCGTTCAAGCACTTCTCCGAGATTTAAAACTTCAGCTAATGCCTGCTCTCCAAGTTCACCTAAAACTTCGCGCGCTACATCCAGCCCCTCCTTTACCCGACCTTGCGTTGCAGGTAACCCCTGCCCGGTTCCAAGACCAGTTACAGTGCTAAGATCAGAAGAGATTGTGCTGTCTATAAGTGTAAGCGCCATAAATTACAACAAAATTACTCATGTTGTTATGGTGTCATCTGGTGCTTGCTACGCATAAGAGTTCTGATTGTCTCTATGAGTTGCCTATCAAATAATCTTAATAACACTTTGATTTTACACCCTATTGCGAAATAGCTACCCCCCGTAACCTAGTGACACCCCATCATAAATGTCTCTAAGTGCAGATGTACACTCCTCAGAAGGGCACGGTACATCATAGTAATGCACCCGTAGAATATCACCAGAATCCTGTGCAAAGATTCCTACACCATCTCTTGCTAATACATTGAGTACTTGCGGTGAGCCATATTTAAACTCTGGTGTCATATAAGCATCTACTGGCAGATGTCTGGCAAAAATAACGTCATACTGCTTCTGCAGTTTCACGATATCAGAGAGAGAGATCTCTGGCAGAACATTTACACCAAAAATATGGGCTTCAATCTCAGGTATGAGAGTAGCGGCTTTGTCACTTACCGTAACTTCAATCCTCTCGGGGAACGCACAGGACAACACTCTTGCTAGCCACGGAGCGCCAAACGATTTGTGAGTTGGAATCGTCGCACCTGCACCCACTTCCAAGATGTGTAGTTTCCTCTCTACATTCTTTAAGCGTAATACGATCTCAGCAGCAATGCTTGCATCTGCTTCTCGTTTCACCCCCTCCATTGGGAGAATTTGTGCTGTATATGAATCGGGTAAATGGGCTTCACATGAAGGTAGAAACGTTCGGTGAAGGAAATCTTCCGATGAGAGCACACAAAGGCTTTTTTCAAAACTCTTAAGCGCCTCACATTCTGTACTTATGCGCTGTTTGCTATACTCTATCATCAGTTATCTACTCGCTTCAAAGTGTCCCCATACAAGTAAAACCTTCATCTCTACGCTCATCAAAAATGTTCCTTTTCGTAATTTATATATCATGACTCCCCTTATGGCACAGAGCCACCCGTGCTATTTAAAAGTGAAAGTGCTATACCCGGATGCTGATTTGCCTGAGCAAGTACGGCTGTTGTTGCCTGCTGAAGTATTTGTAGCCTCACCAAGTTCGCTGATTCCTGCGCTATATCAGCGTCAAGAATACGGCTTCTCGCCGCCTGATATTGTTCCACCGTTGCCGCATTAAGCCCCAGCGCTGATTCAGTCCGACTAAGGAGAGCGCCGATATTACCCTGCAGAGTTTGTAATACCTCACGTTCGGCAACAAATATCTCTTGAGCTGACGAGGCCTCTGATGCTGTTGCCAGTGAAAAATCATCGATCTCGAAGGAGCGAAATCCTATATTTGTCTCAGTATCTTGGGTACGCGTCTCCAACCTTTACGACGTATTCTGCGAGATCTGCGGTCAAACACTTCTCAAAACAGGTCGAACGAAGATGGGCTCTTCCTAAAGAAGTTCGCCAAAGGCCCTACTCAATTGTTTATAGAGAAATACCTGAGTATCAGTATCTGACTCATCAACTCCCGGAAACATTCCTGCAGAAGTATACTTATCGTAGAAGTCTTCACGTTCAATACTTGGAACCTCTTCTTTTAGTTTCTTCTCTTCAGTAGTAAATGAATGTGTTTTAAGCGGCACCCACTTCTCTTTCAGATTCTCTAAATCAATAAGACTCGCAACGTTCTTTAAAGCTTCATCAGAAGTTGTCTGTTCAACGGGAGCTATTACCCAACTGTTCTTTGCTTTTTCGATCATTTTATGACGCTCAATCATTTTCTCTGCGAAGTCTTTATCATCTATTACCAGTATCGTTTCCGTATTGTGATAGAGTGAACGTGAATCAAGATTCATAGCACCAATACAGCTTCGGAAACGATCAATGATAAAATACTTGGCATGCAGCGTACAATGTAGCTTACTCGTCTCGTACTTATTACTTCCAAAGCCTGATTTTGGTTCGGAGCGTCTTCCCTCTCTTCTTTGGGTAAGCTCATTACAGGTAGAAATGAATGTCTTAAGGTCTTCCGGCTCGTCTTTTAGCTCGTACATATTGACCTTAAGCTTTTTAAAAAGCGAATCACGCATTCTCATTCCAGCAGCATAGGTGTAGAGATTATCAGCGGTAATAAGACTGTTTGTGCATATTGAAAATTTCAAAGCTTCCTTTTGAGCGAGTGTATCGATAAGCTTCTGCGGCGGAATGAGGTATGGTGTTGAGATACATACTTCTCTTTCTGCCCCTTGAAGCAGTTCTTCCGCCTTCTTTCCGCTCGAAACTGGCTGCTGGGCATTCACATTTGGAGAATCATTTACAAATTCAACATTATCTGGCGCATAACTCTTTTGAAGCAGATTCTCCCAAAAAAGATCTGGGTTATTAATATTCTCCTTAAATGCTGTTGTTAATTCCCCGCCTTCTGAAATCGCTTCTTCGCTATCAAAAAGTGATATTTCCGGGAACTTTGAGTTTGTTTTTAAAGCTTTAAGATCAACTGAATTGTCATCTTCCCAAAAAGTATTAAAAGAGCGCTTCATGGCTTCTACCTCAGGGCCTTGATAGAGGACTTCAAAATCCAAGAACGACCGCACTTCATGGGCGTCAAAATATTCATCACCTATATTTCTACCACCAACTATCCCTGCCGCACCGTCTATAATCTGGAGCTTGCCGTGCATTCTTCTGTTATGTTTTTTAAATCCGGCAATGCCATTTACGAGGAGTTCGCCGTCGGTTGGAGCTATGGTATTTGTTACTGGATTAAAAAGCTTTATTTCAAGCAATAACTCTTGTTCGGATAATTCCAACATCTTCGTTAAGATCGAGTTTTTCGTGGTTCCCGGCGCCCAAAAATCAATAAGGAGGCGTATCCGAACTCCGCGTGCTGCGGCCTTCTGACACTCTTCTAAGTAAAAGTTTCCGCAGCTATCGTTACGCCAGAGAAATGTCATAATATCACAGTTCTCCTTCGCTTCTCTTAAGAGAAGGGTACGGCTCGTAAGAGAATCATTTCCGGTAAAAAGAGGTACGATATGGTGATCTTCTTTTTTTTCTAAGAGTTTACTCATGTCAAACTTTCAAATTCAATTTTGCTCATTAGTGGGAGATGATCTGACGCCTCTCTACACACTGTTGTTGTAATGACTCGAGACGATACATTCATCAGAGACTTCGAACAAAAGATGTGATCAAGCTGGAGCAGTGGATATTTCGAAGGAAACGTGCCCGGTGATAATAGGCCGGGCCTACATGGCCGTAGTAATTTTCCAAACGTACGTATCGTCTCTGCGCCGCGTATGGCGTTCAGATCGCCCATAAAAACAACATTCTGCCCCATACTGAGCTTTCGTTGTATGATCTCCATCACAACAGGCACCTGATACTTACGTTCACGCTGAGAAGTAGATAAATGTGTGTTCATACAGGCAAAGGTATGCCCTTTTATCTCCAAAGTGAGCGTTAGTAAGCCGCGTTGTTCATTTGATGGGTGGCGTTTCGGTAAAAGTTCTACTGATTCATCAAGCACGTTAATCGACTTTTTAACTAAAAACCCAAATCCATACTCTCCTCCGTGGAGCGAAACGAGAGGCTTAAATATTGCGTTCATTCCGGTGGCCGAGGCAAGGTGCTCTGCCTGATGAATTCCATCTGTTCGATCACAACCAGCGTCTAATTCCTGAAGCGCTACAACATCAGGCGAACAAGAACGTATGGCTCGTGCCACAAGCTCAAGGCTTGGCTCCTTCCGAGCGCTCAGACAAGAATGAACGTTATAGGTAAGAAATGTTAAAAGCACCTTTACTTTATATACGGTCTCTTCGCGGAAGACAAAAAGGGGCTTATACTATTCGTATTTTAGACTCATCCAAAGTGAGCTCGATCTGCGCCCCGTAAGAAATGTCTTTTACTGGTGGGGCGAGCACTTCTAAAACTGTTGGCGGTTGGAAGTGGCGCTCCTTTGTTTCAGGGCTGGGATAATAGATGAGCCCATTGTAGTTGACATTGTTATACGTAAGCCCACAAGAGCAAAAGAGAAACGTTTCTGGTTGGTGACTATCAATCCACGCTAGCTCTTTAAATACATAATCTGCTTCTAAAATCTCAAATGTGTGCGGCGCAATATCTATGTTAAGTGTGCCTTCATAATAAGAGCTGAGATCCAGACCATCCTTTTGAAAAAAAGGTTTTTGAAGTGAAAGTGTTCCTGCCGGGTAGCGTGAGCGCCCAGTGCCTGATGCGACACCATGTCCCTTAATAATTCTACCCGATATACGCATCACAATCCTTGCTTAGTCTAAGGAAAGATTATTCATCAGTATCAATAAATCTAGCACAAATAACTTTAAGCTCATGGAAAATAGCGTCTTCAGGAATGACATCTCCTTCTTCAAGACAGAGATTATGATTTTCATGCTCCATTCGATAGTGCTCTGAGCTTGCATCAAGTCTGCATACGATATACTCCTGCCCTTGATAGGTAACTTTCATTCCTGTTCTGTATATATCGCCTCTAAGCTGTTTTTGTACTTCAACAGGTACAGGCTCCTCGTCTTTTCTATCACCCCACATAAAATCACATACAAGATCAAACTCCATTAGGGCATCAGAAAAGCCAAGTCCCGCAAACTTATAAAGAGTCTCTGAATTCGTAACGTCAGTTTCGATTTCTATAATATCCTTATCTGTGAGGTTATGAATCGTTCTGTACTTTGAATCTGGAGAGAGGAGATCCGCAATTATTTCATCTGTCTGCTCCAACGTGATCGACTTCCCATCGATTGATTCAGGGTGGGACGAATCGGTATCACTGCCGCCGCCGGGAAAAACCTCCTCATTAAGCATTGTAAAACGCACGATTTGAGCATGCTTTATGAGAATTTGCGATAATGGAACTGCTTCTGGATCACTCTTCATGTGTTCTACAATAACGTTATATGACGGCAACGCAAATTATAGTACAGCACCCGAGGCTAAGAAATAGCGTGCTGAGCAGTCTGGCGTTTAGAAATACCTAGGTGTGACAAGCTATCTCTCATTAGGACTTGGCCATCTGTAAGGTCGATTACGAGGTATCCGCCTGCTGAGAGGTAGCCTCCGTATACACCGGAGCTCTCACGCTCAAAATCAAAGTCACAAAACTGATTAGTTGGATTCCAGAGTACCATATATCCAGCATCTTTTTGGCTATTAGTCGTGACCTCATAACCTACCCACGCCGTCTCTTCAAAGAGCATGTCTCTTAAGGCCCGAAAAGCAACTCTTGGATTTCGCAGGGTGTGATATCGCCGAAGGCCATTAAGCTTTTCATAGAGCGAGACGTGTTCTTCGTCAGGATGTAGCCAATCAATCTGTGAACGTTTGGAAAAAGGGAGTGGTTTTAAATCGCCTTCAATTTCTTTATCTGCCTGGTCTGTTCCGATCTCCTGTCCTGCTTGAAAGAGCCTTCCCCCAGGAAGCAGAGCTGTAAAAGTTGCTACTCCTTTCCAGTATCGCTCTCCCATCTTGCGCTTTAGCGCCGGCTCATCATGGTTTCCATCAAAGAGCAGCGCCGATGGACCACCACGTTGCCAAAATAGAAATTCTGTCCGGCGTAGGACCTCCCGTATATTCTCAGGAAGTAGTGAGGCGACAGCGTCATAGTAGCCAAAGTGTTCGGCACCGCGAGCTCTTGCGATATTATTTTTACCATAAATCACACTTGCGCCAGCTACCGACAGCGTATTCCACTTATCGTAAGCCTCATGCCACGTCGCAAACCATGGACAAATAGCCTTTATATGGCTGTAAAGCTCATACAGAAATTCGGTATCAGGTTCATCGTCGGGAACGGGCCAATTGTTCTTCTCACGAAACCTGTCATTCCATGTACGCTTGAAATATTCTTGGGTGACACAATAAGACATATCGATTCGAAAGCCATCTACCCCCCACTCTCGCACCATGGTCTCAGCAATCTCGATCATTTTTCTTCGTGTAGCTGGGTTGCTGTAATCTAGCTGCGCGGTATCAGTAAAAAAGTTATGGACTCCCATCGAGTCAAAAGCGCCGTGAGCGATAAAATAGCGCTTCCCATCGGTATGATTATATTCAAAAGCCCCTTCAGGCGGCTGTTCGCCGGCTTCGGCTACTTTATGGACAAAGTACTTCGGATTCTCAGTAAGGAGTACAGAATCCATAGCCGTGTGATTGGGCACAAATCCTACCTCGACTTTCATTCCAAGCTTGTGCATCAGGTTAACAACTCGCTTAAAGTCCTCCACCGTACCATAATCAGGATTTATCGTGAGAGGATCGCGGATGCTATAAGGCGATCCTCCCGCATCTCCTTTGCGGTTTCTCTCACCAATTGGGCTCATCCCCTCAAACCAGATAGAATCCATGCATCTCTGATCTCGAATAAAGATAAGATCTTGCTCATCAAGCTCTGCAAAAAATGCGTCACTCTCAGGAACCGGGCGGCCCTGCTCTAAGCGAAAGTCTTTTAAATTGAATGTACGCGGATATACATAATAGACATTCGCCATCTTTGCCCACTGAGCCCGATCAAACGGTTCAACAGCAGATTGTATGTCTCTTACGTAGTCACTTAGAAATTCCACCAGCTGCGCATATTTTTCTTCAATCGCAATGTCCATGTGACGAAACTCACGAAGAGCAGAATTTACGAATGGATCAAAATGCTGCTGCTCAAATACATGCTGCAGATAATCAAAGTAATGTCCTTGCTCAACGTGATGAAGCAGCGCATCTGCTCCGTACTGCTCTCGCAAGAGTTGCTCGGTGAAGACAAATCCTTCTAAGCCTGAGTTCTCTGCTGACTGTGTCTTGTGTGAACGCCGGGTATCTTTATCTCAAAATCAAATGCATGAGTCAGCGTTTCTTCGACATTTGGATTGCCTCCAAATCGCAAAAGGTCTTTTCTATGACGCAGTGATTGTTCGTCAAAACATAGCGGTTTATATCCCTGTTCCGGGGCTTCTCGCTGCAGCCGTTCATATATATTTGAAAGGTGGTTCCCTGCTGCCAGATCTCGTTCAAGGGCAGCAAGCGTAAAATTTAAAAGGGCAGGAGACGAATCTTCTTCAGAAGCCGGATAAACGGTGAGAACAGACTCATCTGAGTCGCAAATATCTGGTTCAAGAGCCTGAGCAGTGTTTAACGACATATTTTAAGAACAAAACGCAAACAATTCGCTCATAATTTCTCAGGCCGGGCATTAAAGAAATCCTTAAAATGGAATTATTTCGTTTATCTATTATCCAAAGGAGGAATTAGGTTAAAGCTAATATCTTTTAAGCTGAAAAATATTAATAAAAGGATTATATGTATTACTTTTATTGTTAAATCGTATTCCAATCTCTAGAATAGACATTCTCGTACGCAGGCTCTAAGCTGTCTGGTAGAGGCATTAAGATTATGAAAAGATCACTTACGGGCATTAGGGCTACTGGTGAGGTTCACCTAGGAAACTACTTGGGGACCATACGTGAGGCATTAAATCTCCAGCAAGAGTATGAGTGCTTTTACTTTATAGCCGACCTGCATTCCCTTACAACGAATAAGGACCCAGAGGCGCTTCGGAATCAGAGTTATGATGTTGTAGCAACTTGGCTTGCCCTTGGCCTCGATACCGGGAAGCATATCCTTTATAGACAGAGTGATATTCCGCTGGTGACCGAATTCTCATGGTACTTGAGCTGTGTTACCGGAATGGGATTCTTGCAAAAGGCTCACTCGTACAAAGATGCAACAGCCAAAGGTCAGGAAGTTAATCACGGTGTTTTTGCTTACCCACTCCTTATGGCAGCTGATATTTTGATGTACGAGCCAGATCTCGTTCCAGTGGGGAAAGACCAGAAGCAACATGTAGAGATGGCAAGGGATATGGCCGGGTCAATTAACGCCACATACGGTGAAGGGCTCTTAAAGCTGCCCGAAGTTCACATTAATGAGACGGTAATGACTATTCCCGGTCTCGATGGACGTAAGATGTCAAAGTCCTACAACAATGTTATCCCTCTCTTTTGCACGGAAAAACAGCTTAGAAAGAAGATTATGTCTATTACTACAGACTCAACTCCTCTTGAAGAGCCTAAAGTGTTAAAGGGGACGCTGTTAGCAGATCTTTTTGTCCATTTTGCTACTCAAGATCAATACAAAGATCTTGAGTCACGCCTTAGTACTGGAGGCCTTGGCTGGGGACACGCTAAGCAGGAGCTTTTTGAAGTTATAAACGAGGATCTCAAAGATGCTCGCGAAAGATATTTCGAACTCAGGAAAGACACCGCTGCTCTTGATGCCCTTTTAAAAACTGGTCGTGATAAGGCTTTAGAGGTGGGACAACCTGTCCTTGATAGAGTGCGAGAGGCTATAGGGTTTAAGAAATTGCCTGTTTCGTTTTCTTAAGATACCTGCACCTAGACCTTAACCTATACCTGAACCAAAACAACTCTGGATCAAGAATAAGATTAAGCCATCATCAGAATATGATCTGGTCAAGGTATAGGTTCAGGTTAAGGTCTAGGTGGATTCTTTGCTGCAGATATCTGGGTTACCTTATAAAGTGCGAGAGGCTATTGGATTTAAGAAACTCCCTGTTTCGTTTTCTTAAAATACCTGCACCTAGACCTTAACCTATACCTGAACCAAAAAGACTCTGGATCAAGAATAAGTTTAAGCCATCATCGGAGTGTGATTTGGTTCAGGTATAGGTCTAGGTTAAGGTCTAGGTGGATTCTTTGCTGTAGATATCCGGGTTACCTTACCTACCCACCAAGAAGCTGGAGTGCTAGCTGTGGTTGCTGGTTGGCCTGAGCAAGGATTGCTGTTCCTGCCTGTTGCAGAATAGTAAGCCTTGTGAGCTCTGCCGCCTCTGCGGCCACATCGGCATCTCGGATACGGCTTTCTGCAGCTTGGAAGTTCTCACGAGCAACTTGTAGGTTTCTTACTGTAAGGTCAAGCCTTGATTCCGCAGCTCCAAGTGTACCTCTGTTTCTTGTAATAGAGACAATTGCTGAGTTAATTGCATCCAGAGCTAATCGTGAGGCAGACTGGGCAGCGAGGTTAGTTGCGGCGTTAATTGAATATCTAGGAGTAGAAGACCCTGTAGGCGCAAGTCCCATTGAAGCCAGAGTCGCAGCTACACCAGAGTAGGTTACTTGAGATACCGATGTTCCATCAAAACCAACCTGAAATGTTACTGTACCACCGCCACTTAGAAGCTTAAGGCCGTTAAACTCGGTAGTTTGAGCGATACGCTCAGCCTCACTCATAAGAGCAACAAATTCAAGTTGAAGTGCCGAACGTTGACCAACATCATATACACCGTTCGCAGATTGTTCTGCTAGTTCAGCAAGTCGACTCATTACCTCAGTGATAGAAGAGATAGCACCATCTGTTATCGCAATAATTGAAATACCATCACTGGCATTTCGGATTGCAACCTGTGCGATTCTAGCATCTGCTTTAAGTGTCTCGGCAATAGCAAGTCCTGCAGCATCATCCATCGCCCGGTTAATTCTTAGCCCGGAAGAGAGCCTTTCAAAGGCTGTCGCCAAGCCCCGGCTCGACCTACTCAGATTGTTCTGAGCATTTACAGAAGCTATGTTTGTACGAATATTCAAAGCCATCTCATCAATCCTTTGTCTACGTTCCTACAGGTTTACTACCCTCCGATAAGCTGAAGAGCTAGCTGTGGTTGAGCATTCGCCTGAGCAAGTACAGCAGCACCAGCTTGTTGTAGGATATTCAATCTTGTTAACTCAGCAGCCTCAGAAGCAACATCCACGTCTCTAATGCGGCTTTCTGCAGCTTTAAAGTTTTCTCTCGCTACCTGCAGGTTGTTAATGGTTACTTCAAGTCTCGATTCTGCAGCACCCAGTGTTCCTCGGTTACGAGTTACTGAAGTAATCGCATTGTTGATAGCATCAAGTGCTAAGCGTGAAGCTGACTGTGAAGCCATATCTGTTCCAGCACTAATTGAGTATGTGGGTGTAGATGATCCTGCAGCCGCAAGCCCAAGAGACTGAAGGGTTCCCTGTACACCAGAGTAAGTTACCTGAGAGAGTGAAGTACCATCAAATCCAACCTGGAATGTTACCGTCGAGTTCCCACTAAGAAGCTTGAGGCCGTTAAATTCAGTTGTAAGAGCAATACGCTCCATCTCTTGAGTTAGTGCGTTAAATTCGTTTTGAAGAGCTGAACGCTGAGTGTTACCGTAAACACCGTTCGCAGATTGCTCTGCAAGTTCAGCGAGACGAGTAAGAACGTTTGCTACCTGCCCAATCGCTTGGTCAGCAATTGAGATGATAGAAACACCGTCGCTTGCGTTACGTATAGCAACGGTTGCAACTCGTGCATCAGCTTTTAAACTTTCCGCAATAGCAAGACCTGCAGCGTCGTCTCGTGCGCGGTTAATTCGCAAACCAGATGATAATCTTTCAAAAGCGGTATTTAATCGTGAACTACTCGCTCCCAGATTTCTCTGTGCTGTGAGTGATGAAATGTTTGTGCGAATATTAATTGTCATCGCCTACTCTCCATGGCTAAACTATGTATTTTTCCCTATAAACTTTTTCGATGTCTTAATGGCAGAACACATACGGCTACAATCTGCCTACTACTTACCGACATTGGACACATTGCAAACCCTTTGCCAACTTGGCCGCCTGCACTGAGACACACCCTTTTTACCCCTCATACTCCATCTCTAATTCACTTCTAAAATCTATAACTCTGCGCACGTATTCCTGTGTGCTTTCAGGAAGATAAGGCATAACGCTCTCAAAGCTTCGTGGGTCGTAGCCGGCACGTGCTGCACGGTCCTGTGCAGAGGCCACTCTCCCCTCCCCGGCGTTGTAGGCAGCTACGGCAAGTTTTTCCAGTGAGGAGGAATTTGCCGCAGGATAGGTGCTCATATTGTTTGGAAGCTCACTCTCTTTACTGAAGATATTGTGCAGGTGTCTGAGATATCGTATGCCGATGTCCGCATTCTGCTTTGGTTCAAACGGAGTGTATTCAACATCCAAGTTCTCACGCTTAATGACATCGCGTGCTGTGTTGTCTAAAAGCTGAAAGAGCCCTTTACTGAAATGACCATCACTACTAACAGCGTTTGGATCAAATGATGATTCAGCTCTAGCTACCGCCACTCCTAGATACGGATCTATACCGTGGGTAGCGGCTATGCCTTTAAGCATCTCCTTTACATTGCTCTTATTGAAACTGGCAGATTTTCCACCTTGGGATGTTTGTATAGCGGTGGCCTTCCCAGTCTCTCCGTCAATTCGCTTTGCACCAAGGATCGTCGGACTTTTGACACTTTCTTCTGCTCTTTCTCCTAAAAGCAACTCATCTCCTAGTGCCAGCAACCTCTTAAGTGGGGGGTTACTCATCTCAGACTCTGATGGGCTAAATCTTGCCATCGGCCCCTTCTCAAGCAGTACCTCTGTACTCTCTTGAGGATCTTGGGTCTTTATATCATTATTATTATCAGTGGCTTGCAGAGATGAGGGCTTTAGCTCTCCTAGTAGTTTTTTAAACTCCTGTCCCTTCTCTATACCTGTCTGTAGGGTATTACGGTTGCCAAGGTATGCGGCAATATCCCGATATCTTCCCTGAAGATCAATTTTCATCTGCTTCGTCCTTGAAGTTTCCTAACATCATTAATGCACTCTTTGTGCCAGGTGCAGATTCCAGAGTGCTAAACTCATACAGAGAGGTGATAGACAGAGCCTATCTACGAAAAATTACTAGTTTCGATCATTAAATTAGTAAGTTATGAAGCATTCTTAGCTGGATCCTTGATAACAGGGCAACCAGATAAACTAAGGTTAATAGAGGTACACATGCAAATCAGGTTTTTAACACTTCCAATAACATTTCTACTGGCTCTCTTCTTTGCAGCCACCACCACACATGCAGATACATACGAGCACGAGCGTACGTGGACTCCACTTGGGGACTATCCGGCTGCTAGCAGAGGCAACTGCGCAAATAAATGGAACAACCAGGTGGGAAGAGCTGGATATATAAACCGTATCTTCTTTAAATATGACAACATCACTAAGCGCTTTGAAGCTGAGATAGAATTTGAAGAGTGCGTAGGAAGGCTTCCGAAAGGTTTCTGGCTGGCGATCAATGACGGCCCTAACCCAAAGGGACACGCTGGAGAGCTCGCCCTTCTTTATTTTGATGCAACGGATCTGAACAATCCGATACTTTCAGTTTATGCTTATAATGGTTCAAACGGATTTGAGAGCTATAAAGATGGTCAAGCCGCTTCCGGAAGGCAAACACCTGACCGTATCATCTCTTCACACCCACTAGCGGCAAATAACAACTTCGCCTCTTTAGAGGTAACTTCAGGTTCAAGAGCAAATGGCGATGGGAGCACTTCAGCTCTTAGAACTTTTAAAGTTGATATGGATGCCAGCATAATTCAGGGACACGACCCTCTTTATCCAGCAGTTATGCCTTCATGGACTGGGATTGCCTTTGATAGCTCAATTGGATACTGGTTTCACCACTTCGTACAATCCGATGGACAATACTGTACAGACGGCGACGGAAACACCATCTGTCAGGATGTGGCAACCGGGCAAGATTCAAAAGGCTTTCTTAAGAGCATTACTCCCGGCATAACCGGCTACGTTGATACCAGCAACCAAACAGCTAATACCTATCCTTACTGTACAGGCGCATTCACCGGACAGACGAAATACGATGCTACAAAGGGATGCTATGAAGTAGAAATTGGAAATCAGTTTCACTCAACTATCACAGCACAGGATCAGGACGCTTATGATACTGGCCTTATCCTGAACTACACGGCTCCAACAGGTGCGGTAGTAGACTTTAGTAGCTCTAATCCAAGTGCTGGTGGGAACTACTCAATCGACAATCCTGGAATTGTTGATATGTACTTTACCCCTGAGCTTTCGCACAGCGGTGCACGTGTTACAGCAGATTTTGAATTCACCGATACGAAGGGAGCTACAAAAAGTTGCCCTGTAGATATCTGTGTTCCTGTAAACAATCCTCCAGTGTGTGATATTCAGATCACTTCTGCCAATCCAGGACAGTGTGCTGGCGAGATCACTACAATCGACTTTGATGCGAACGGCTCTTACGATCCTGAAGGGAAAGGCATAACATATCAGTGGACAACTGACTGTACTGGCAGTGTTTCACTAACAGATAAGAATAACGGACAGTCTTCAATCTCAGTTACTGAGCCAGGAGATGGTCTAGCTTATACCGGGTGTAGCGTCACTCTTACGGTTTCTGACGGAATTAACAACGACGTAAGTTGTAGTGCTCCTATTGATATCCAGCCGTGTGACCTTGACTGTCTTGATGTGCCAAATGGTACTGCAGTTGTAGACCAGTGTGGTGTTTGTAACGGAAACAATGACTGTCTTGATTGTGCAGACATTCCAAACGGTGGTACGCAGGTAGACCAATGTGGGGTCTGCGGTGGTAGCAATGATTGTCTCGACTGTGCTGGAACAGTAAATGGAGACAAGGAATATGACCAATGTAATGTTTGTGATGGTGACAATACCAGCTGTCTTGATTGTGAAGATAGAGACATTACAGAGATTCAGTTCCTTATCGATGGCGGAGCAAAGAAGCTTGAAGCTATCATTAATCAGATCCTGTTTAAGATTCGCAAACAGAAATCTAAGAAGCTTCAGAACTTCATTAGTGAGACTCAAGAACAGGCTCACGCGCTTCAAACCAGAAACTGGATTATTTCATGGCTCTTCCCTTCAATCAGCAGTGACTGCGGAGCGACTCCGTTCTGTGCAACGGTTAGTAACGTGGACCTGATTGAAGAGTATAGAGTTCACGATAAGGAACTCCTTGAACTTGGCTACGAGGTAGCTAAGAAAGTGTTCCGCATCAAACGCAGAAAGGCAAAAAGTCGTGGTGTCAGCAGTAAAAAGCTACGACGATTTGGGCAAGCAAGAAAGCGCTACCGCAAACAGCTGCTCGATCAGTACAACAAGAACGAGAATAATCTCAACATGGTGCCTGAGAGCTTCTCTTCTTGTAGCTAAGAACGCTAAGACAACTTGTCTTACCTATTGGCCTCTCACGAACAAACGGTTTCGTGGGAGGCTTTTCTTTTGGGAGCTACCTGTATCCATTCATCGTAGTCGGGAAGAGCGAAGAGTTTGGCCAGCTTTTCGTTAACACCGTGCTCAAGTGTACGCGCAAAGCCTTCCTCCGATATAAGCCCCTGTACTTTAGCCAGAGCCTCTCTTACTTCACCCGTAACGCGGTCAAGAGTCTCAGGCTCTACATTTTGTCGAATCCGCTCAATCTGCTCTTTTCGCTCTGTGAGGTATTCTCCCATCCTGTCTTCTCGTTGTTCCCGAATATTCGGACCGGTTTGCCCTGAAGCTGCAGCCGGTTTACGAGTGGCTTCAAAGTTCATCTGTCCTTGTCGGCTCTCTCCGGGGAGTACAAACTGCTCTGGTTTTTGTACTGCTCTGTAAAGAAATCCTGCCGGGTTTCTACTTATGAGTGCGCTACTCGATGTAACAAGCGAATCATAGTAATCGATAATCTTTTTCATCCGTTCAAGCTCATCTTTGCTCCGCGTCGCAGTGAGCTTTCGTGCTTGTACATCGGCAATATTTCGTTCGATAAGGAGAGAGCAGATACTCTGAGAGCCCTTTTGGTCTTGCTCTGAAGCGTGGCCCTCTCCCTCTGACGTTTGAGCTTCGTTAGCAACCGATCTCGGCTTGCCTCTAGCCGCATAGAAAACGACCTCTGTCCCCTTACCTCTCCCTTCGTACTCAACGTGGGACAGAAAGCCCTCGGCCACAAGCTCCTCAATGGCGCCATCAAGTTGCTGCCTCAGCGAACTCGGATAACGGTAGTTCCGAGAGATACCTATTTTCTCATGGGCCAGTATAAAGAGATTGAGCTTCACCTTTGAACGGTACCAAAAGTGCTTATCAAGATACCGGTACAACCGCTTGCTGACTGCACTTTGAAGCTTCAGGTAAAAATCGAGATCAAGCTTCTTAATAAAGCCGACCTGAAAGGATTTAAAGAGAACCTCACTCCATATGAAGAAACTCGGCTTATTCTCAGACTCGCGCCCATCATTAATCTCGTACGCATCGATGATACCGAAGTTTTTGGTGTTATAGGCCTTACTTTCGTTATCGTAAAAGCCGTTGGTAGTTTTTACGCGAACTCCGCTCAGGCGATCTAGTGCGTTAGCGAGACGCCCATAGCTACGTCCCTCTGTACTCCAGCGCAGAACTTTAAGAAGTTCGTAACGTGTGAAGTGTACCTTTCGATCGAGCATGCCGCTATCAACCGTGAGCTTTAAGAGGCCCAGTAAAACTTCATCATCTGAGGCTGTAGGAAGCCCAAACTTATCGGCCGCGGTAATAATCCATTTACGTTTTACGGGCTTCCCGTTTTTATCAAATATTGTATCTGCAAATTCCAGAGTTTTTTGGGAAGGATTGGCTCGAGTGGAAAGGACTGTGAGAGGAAACTCCGCCAGATTCATCTCATCACGAGAGATGATCCTCACCGCAGATGATCTATTCGCTCTTTGATACTGCGGATTATCGATTGTAACTGGTAGTGCTACCACTAATACCTGTATAGTTTCTAAATGAACACTGGTGAAGCTGCGACGACTCTTTGCAGCTAACCCCGACCTAAAACATCTCTTATTCTAAATTTGAAATTACTTACTTTATGTTAGTTAAACAAGAAGTAATTAGTTTACATGTTTTAAAGTAACCAGGATTAAAATGCAATGATTCTCTGGATTTATCTAGGAATATTTATTTCCGTTCACGACAAACTTTACGCTCATACACGATAAACCATCTATCACTTCACGACATTAGCACTACTCAATGCACGTGAACTCTTCCTCCGGTGCACGATTTTACCAGGCTTCAGTACACGAGGATTGTCTTATTCCGGTACACAAGCGCTTATCTAAATACACGACCCCTAGTTTTCACTAGCCTGTCTATCGTGATTGTAGATAAGAAAAGTTCAGCTTATCTACTCTATTCTTACAATAAACTGGTAATTCAAACCGATATCTATTATATCAGATCACGGTATCAGGTTTCTCCCTACCATATCTTATAACTCATTTGAGCGAGGCAAGTCTGTGGCACAAATACTCGGGGTCGTTAACCAGAAAGGTGGAGTCGGTAAAACCACAACAACTGTAAACCTAGGCGCAGCGTTTGCAAATAGAGGAAAGAAAGTTCTTCTGATTGATATCGACGCACAGAGCAACCTATCAACTCACCTAGGAATTATCACGCAAGACGACACCGAGGATATTTCAGACCCATCAGATCAAGTGATTCCAGGCATTTACGAGGTTCTTAAGGGCACTAAAGAGATTAAAGAAGTAGTAATAGAGCGCTCTGAAAATCTTAGTATTGTACCATCAAGCTTGCTACTTAGCGCAGCCGATCTAGAGCTTGGTGGGGTTGTTGGTCGTGAGCTTATTCTTAGAAGAGCTATTGATAAGGTTACTAACGATTATGATTACATTATCGTTGACTGCCCCCCTGCCCTTGGCCTGCTCTCACTAAACGCGCTAGCTGCTGTTCAGAAAGTTATTGTGCCTGTACAGAGCGAGTATCTTGCTCTGCATGGAGTAAGACAGCTACTCGATACCATTGATCAGGTTCGTACAATTTATAATCCAGGACTTACTGTAGGTGGAGTTCTTATTTGCATGCACGATAATCGTCGACGCTTAGCACGCGCAGTTGCTGATACTATTAGAGCCTACTTCGGCGAGCTCGTATTTGATACTATCATTAGAGCTAACGTGTCGTTAGCCGAGGCACCATCTCAAGGGATGAGTATTTTCGAGTATGCTGCTAAATCTGCAGGGTCTGAGGACTACGATGCGCTTGCAGATGAAGTATTAAAGGGTAATGAAACTTCAGAGGAGAGTTAAGATATGGCCAAAAGAAAGCTGGTTTTAGCAAATAACCCACTTTTATCAGGCCCCGGCCTCCAAGAGCGCGATAGAGGCGGCATCCCCTATCGTGAAGTGGCGCTTGATACTATCGACAGAGACCCTAATCAGCCACGTGTGCACTTTGATGAAGCCCGTCTTAAAGAGCTCTCTGACTCTATTAAAACTTATGGAGTCCTTAGCCCACTTATAGTTAAGCCATCTAAAAAGCCCGGACGTTACCAACTTGTCGCTGGAGAGCGAAGGTTTAGAGCTTCTGGCATAGCAGGTCTTAAGTCAGTACCCGTTATCGTTAACCAGGATGTTGAGGTAGCTGAGGAGAACACCCTTGCGCTACAACTTGTTGAAAACTTGCAGCGTGCAGACCTCACCCCACTTGAGCGAGCTCACGCTATCGGCGCCCTTAAGGAGTCGTATAATTTGAGTATACGTCAGGTTGGAGACAAGCTTGGAATATCTAAGAGCATGGTTCAGAGGAGTCTCGACATACTGGATCTTCCGGACGATCTCTTGAACGCACTTAGAGAGGGCGCTAGTGAATCCAAGGTGCTTCTACTCGCAAAGATAGATGATGCAGATGTAAGAGCTAGCTATCTTAAGGATCTCGATGCGCTTACCAGAAATCAGATTAAGAAAGATCTGGACAAAGAAGAAAAACCACAGCAGAAGCCAGCTGATAAGCTCTCTGTTGACGATCAACGTTTGGTGGATGAGCTTCAGAGAGCGCTGGGCTTAAAGGTAAAAATGAGTCGTAGTCAGGGGACAGAGTCAGGTAAGCTCACTGTTGAATTTTATACAGACGATGATCTGAGAGAGCTCTTTAGAAAGCTCATTGATGGAGAGGGTGCGCAGGGGTGATTCTTGCGCCACTGTCCCACGGTGGTACGCCCGAGGTTGTCCTCATTTATATCGTACTTCTTTAACTTTTTTGGTCGTACAGAGCTGTCCCACGGTGGGACACTCCTTAAAGCTCTACTATGGACATCTCCGCAGCGCTCACTTACCTCGATACACTTGCTAAATGGACCGGCGGCCCGCACGGCGGACTGGGGAGAGTTCAGGCGGCTGCACAAAAGCTTGATAACCCGCAGGATAAGGTAAAGACCATTCATATTACCGGAACCAATGGTAAGGGGTCTGTTGCAACCTATCTTGCCTCAATACTCGATAAGGCTGGAAATACCACAGGCCTTTTTACGTCGCCTCACATATCGAAGATAAATGAGAGGATTATCATTAATGGTCGACCAATTGCAGATAATGATTTTGCCAGAGCTGTCAGCGAACTTAAATCCGCATGCGAGGCTGCTGATGTAGAGCTTAGTTTTTTTGAGGCCGTTACCCTTTGTGGCTATATAGCCTTTCATCAGCTGGGAGTAGAGTATGCTGTAATCGAAGTAGGGCTAGGGGGTATTCGAGATGCTACCAATATTATTTCAAAACCCGAGGTCGCTATAATTACAACGGTAGCACTCGATCATCAACATATTCTTGGCGAGACGGTAGAGGAGATAGCCAGAGACAAGTCCGGGATTATTAAAAAAGGCACTGCTGTGGTTGCTGGACTGCTAGGTGAGGGGCCTTTAAAGGTTATCAGGGAAGTGTCTGCTGGCAACAATGCCACGCTTTATGAATATGGCAAAGACGGATTTAGTGATTGCTGCAATCTTGACCTTTGCCCGGCATTACCCGGGAAACATCAATTAGTAAATGCTGAGGTTGCTGCAAAGGCTAGTAAGATTATCGGGATTCCAGATAAGTTTATAGAAGAGGGGATCGCACGCGCTTTTTGGCCAGCACGCTTAGAGTGGGTTCATGACCTTAATCGGCCAGTTTTATTTGATGCTGCTCACAATCCTTCAGCCATGGATACCGTTGTTGAGTATTTAAAGGAGGAGGGAATTAAGGAAGTGGATATCCTCTTTGGTGTAGTTGCTACTAAGAACTGGAGAGTGATGATTGATAAGCTCAGACCTTTTGTAAATAAGTGGTCACTCTTGCAGCCGAGCTTTGCTTCGCCTGTCCCATCCGTTGAGCTTCAAGAATACTTATCGGGTTTTGGAGTAAGTTCTGAGGACTTTGGAACTGATACCGAAAGAGCCAGTACTGAACTTGTGCTAAAGCAGACTGAGACTCCTTTGTTAGTAGTAGGCTCTATATATATGGTGGCAGGGGTTAGAAACAGGGTAGTGGGGGAGAGTAGCGCGCTGTGGTAGTGTTTTTATTAAGTTTCGATATGCAATAAATATGAAAGCAGGGCCCTTGTTTTGATGAGACGTATTGCTGTTAAGCGTGTATTGCTTGTAACAACCCTTTCTTTAATAGCGATGAACTTTGTTGCCTATCGTCACGCTATAAGTATGTGCCACTTCTCACCTTCTGGTGAAAGAACAAGACCACCAGAGCAGCTATCACTTGCTAGTAAGGTCTACACTTTGCTTTTCGGAGTCACGGTGCCGAGGCCAAAACTAACCGAGCGGCCCAATCGCTACGATTTGGCCTACACCACGCACCAGTTCATCTCAAGAGATGGCGCAGTTTTAGAAGCGTGGCATATACCATCTCCCGGTAGTACAAAAACAGCCCTACTCTTTCATGGTTATGCGGCAAGTAAGTCATCGCTCTTATCTACAGCAGCGCTTTTTCACCAACTAGGTATTTCGTGTTTCTTAGTGGATTTCTATGGTTCAGGCGGCTCATCTGGCTCAAGCACCTCAATTGGATTTCACGAAGCCGAAAACGTAATGGATGCTATTGCCTATGTGCAGAAACAGTGGCCATCTGAGAGTTTGATACTCTATTCCATCTCGATGGGCAGTGCCGCAGTCTTAAGGGCTGCTGCATTACACGACATTCAAGTTGAAGCACTTATCCTTGAGAGTCCTTTTGACACACTGCTCCATACAGTGAGTAATAGATTTACCGCAATGGGGCTTCCGTCTACTGGGCTGTCTGAGATACTTGTCTTTTGGGGTGGAATTATTCAGGGATATAATGGGTTTAGCTTTAAGCCATTTGAGTATGCTAAGTCAGTTCACGTCCCTACGCTTCTTCTCTATGGAAGCAACGATCCTAGAGTTCTATCCGAAGAGCGCAAGCGTCTTTATCAGAATCTAGCTGGTCCAAAGGTCTATAAAGAGTTTGCCGGAGCCTCCCATGAGCTGCTCTCAGAGGTAGAACCTAAAAAATGGGCAAATGAGATCAAAAGCTTTCTAACCAAAGTCGAATATCAAAAGTCATGACAGTCACGACTTATTGAGTTTCTAACATAGAAAACGCATGGCAAGGGGGGCGATCACTTGCTTAAGGGAAAAAGCTCTGATAACCTAGTCGTTTGCCTTACGACTCTACGCCATGCCTATGACTGAACTTTATTGTAATAATCGCTATTTCAAACCTACAGATCCGCCCGGTGCTTACTTTATTGAACACAATGTTGCGGCATACAGGTCCTTAAATAACGGCACTGTAATGGCCGAGATAGTTAGAACCACTTACTTACAAGACGATAACACGAAGTACACCTTTAAATACCATGTGTGGTCACGGTGTGGAGAGGAAGAGGATACGCCAGCTATCAAAGACAATGATCCTCTCTATCCTAATCATCACTGTTGGCATGATGTTAAACCAGAGTCAGCTCTCATTACTCACGATAAAGCTCTTGCTAGGGACGCAGCTAATCTAGATGCCCTACGCTCGGGTTTTACTTTCGATAGTGAGTGGGTTTAGAAAGAAAATAATGAGAGGGCGATGAGGAACGCGGAGCGTAAAGGCCAACAGATTGTTCTGAGCCAATTTGTGGATACGAGCTTTGAAATGAGTCTCTGATTGTAGCCATTTAAGAGCTGCTTGTGTATCGGGACCTGAATAAAAAAGGTCGAGCCCCAAATCACGAGAAGGAGTGCAAGCGCAAGGATTCTTAAGGTTCCTGTATACGTTAGGGTAAGAAATGCCGCACAGAAGAACTCTACGCACATAGGTATAATGACAACGTAAGATGTTCGCTGCTGATGAAGTTCTTGATATCTTATAAAACTTTGCGAAGAGAGTTCAGCAAAAAGAGGGTAGTGAACGAGCTGTACAAATACGATGACACCTGACAAGTAGAGTGCGCTGATGAGTTCCAGTATTGGCAAGAATTCATACATCTCTCTAATTTCCTACCTTAGAGTGTTAAGCTCACAGAGCTGATTAAGTTCTGGTTGCTTGCTGGCATTCTCCGGACGCATCTCTTTCACTATTTCTCCTCTTCTAACAAGAAAATATCCGGGCATCTGAAAACCATCGCCCTGAAGGAAGCCCGTCCGATGTCCTCGTAAAAATGCGCTCATAGCTCTTGAAATCACTTGTAGCGAGAAGAGTTGAGAAAAGGTTCCTCTATAAAGGCCAAAGGCTCGGTACCAGACTCTGGATGGGTCGGAAAGTACGGCATCTGGAGTTACCTTGTACTTCTCACAGAGACTCTCCAAAGAACGAGTCTGCCCAGTAGTGATGAGTACGGTTGAGGTCTGTGAAGAGGATAGTTGCTTCTGCGCAAGCTTAAGCTCCCCTAGGAACTCCCCACAGAAGATACATCCGGCATGACGAACAAAAGCAACCAGTATAGGTCCACCATGGGAATGTTCAAGAACAGATTTTCCGTTTGGGAATTTCATCTCAGCAAGAGCTTGTTTCTCTGATAATGTGATTTTAGGTAGCGCGTCCTCAAGGATAAGTTCCCGATAAGCTCCGTAGCAGATGAGTGCAAAAGGGACCCACCAGATCAAGTCATTTGTAATAAGGGTAAGACCAAAGATAGGAGGGAGCTCATGTCTTATGACTGCCAAGAGAAAGCCAATTGGGCCAAAAAGTTTACCCAGCAGTCCTGCAAAAACTATTGGCCAATATGTAATAGGGTTTGATGCTGCAATTGCGTAGGCTACCCCGTATACCCCAACGATCATACCAATGCCCTGCCAAAGAGAAGGATAAAGAGGTGGAGTCATTCCACAGAATTGGAAATACCAATTGGGAAAGAGAATGACGAACAGGCCCCAAAAAATATTATAAAAGGCAGCCGCAATAAGTACGTGAGAAGCCCATCTTGATCTATCCATGTAAATAGGACAGTTTCCTGTAGGAAATCTTACAAATAACTCATGACAGTCACGACTTACTGAGTTTCAGGCGCGAAAAAGTGGGTAAAGTGGGAAAGTCGTGACTGTCATGAGTTTTAATCCTAATTCTCAGTTTTGGTCTCAGTCGTCTTTGCTGTCTTTGAGCCTCTTCTTAGTCTTTGGTAACCTGCGAGTCCAAGGTAGTACATAGTGAGAGCAACTCCAGACCCAATGACGAACCTAAGTTTCCTACTCATCCCTTGTGGTTGCTCAACTTGCTTAAAGTGCTTGCGAAGAAGAGATTCAGGCATAAAGAGGCGTAGATCTGTGTTTTCAAATTCAGAAACCTCAACACTCCATAATCCACTATCCCAAGACTCCATGCGGCGTGTTGGATGCTCTCTTACAAAATGAGGGGGAGGAACTTGCCCGGAATTTTCATCTGAGGCGTCTAAATGAGCGAACACAATCTCAGAGGAGCCAGAGCGAGCCGGGTATATCATAGGAACGGTTCCCGGCGGCAGTGGGTTTTGTCCGGCATCGCTACAGTCTCCCCAGTGCCACTGAGGTTGCTCACCACTTGCTGCCTTTTGTATATCCCATCCATGAGGGTGTAGACCATAACTTCCGTTTGAGTCTCGGAGATACAAACGCTCTTCATCGGCGTCTGTTAAGACAACAAAATGGCCATTATTCCTGTTTGTTGACTCAAAAGGAGCTATGGCTCCAAAAAGCATTAGATCAGGCTCGACTTGTAAGAGGTGCTGAGCAGCCTCCGTGCCGCTAAGTGGCAAGAAGTTATCTCCAAAGTAATCATTTAGAAGTTTAATAATCTGCTCTGAGTTTAGACCACGCTGAAGATCTTGTTCGCTTCGACCTGACATATCAGCGCCAGCAGCATAGGCGATTAATGAGCTTTGAAGTATTGAAGCACTAGAAGATCTTCTCTTGAGATGTTTCTCATGAACGACCTCGCTATCGATTTTGCATACTTTGCCGGTGGAAAAACGAGTTTCACCGTCAGAGTAGAGTTCAGTAACGAGACGTACGTATTCTCCCGGCTTCTCATTAATAATGTAGAAGTGAAGGCCTGCAGAGGGGCAGTGAGGATATGATGTCTGAAAACTGCTCTTTTCAGGATGTAGCAGATCGGTAACGAGATCGAGGCAGAGCATTGTAGCTTCAGCGCTTTCTTCTTTCTCTAGGAGCCGAAGTATATGAGTTAAGGCTTCAGTACCATTGCCATCTTTTGCAACGAGGTGACCCTGTTCAATTATAGAATAGGCGACATTGTTTAGCCAACCTCCTAACACAACCGCATTCCCGCGGGTATTTGCAAGATCTACAATATTGTCTTGATTTTGAACTCTTTGCCCAATTATAGAAATAAGTTTTAGTACGTCGTCCTGAGTCTTATCAGAGAGAGCCTGATATCTCTCGCTATTAATGAGTGCATCGATTACCTCGAGCTGTGTGATCAAAGAACTGATAGAGTCGGCTTCTGCCTTTGTGACTTGATCATTCTGCTGAAGAATTCCTGCTGAGACACGAGCTTTCGTTATAAGCTCTCTCTGCTTTCCAAGAGAGAGTGATAAGAAAGAATCGCTGCTTAATTGAGCGAGCTCAGGAATCTCGTTTATCACTTTTGCAGAGAGAAGCTCTAGGTCTGCTTTAGGGTCTACCATCAGCCCACTCGCATAAAAACTTCCTGTTATTTTGACTTGTGGAAACGCGAGGCCAGAGTCGTATTGGGGTTTGATAGTTGGTAAAGAAGTGTGGTCTGTTTCCTCAGATTGCTGAGATGCTACTGGCAGATCCTCTTTATGATCGGGAACTCCCGCTCTGTGTTCTGCTGGCAGTGCCGTGTTTCCCCATAAGAGGCCAACGCCTAGTGTTATTGTATTGGCGAGATGATTGCTTGTGTTTTGGTTCTGAGGTCTCATATCTCTAAAATCGCTACATACTTTAAAAAGAGCTAACTGCTGTCAGCCGTGCCGTAACATTACACAGCAAAACCAGTTCTTAGTCACGTTTTAGAGGCTGATATAGAGTGGAAAAAGTGTAGTAAGATCTGGAATTAAGGACAGCCTCCCGGTACAATACTTAATAATTTGTAATCACCTCTCATGAAGAATTGGCGTGACATCAGTTATCTCGCAAAAGGGAATCCTCGCCAGCGCGAGGTGTACCACCTTATTCTAGATAATCAGATACTAGAAAGTTTAAGAGACTTTGATCCTGCTGTAGTTAGTACAATATGTGTTGGCCTTGATATTGAAGGAAGTGACGTTGATATTATCTGTCAGACAGGGGACTTTTCGTTGTTTAAAAAGACTCTGAACGATTCTTTTTCAAACAATAAGGGATTTAGATGTGGTCTGGCTCAGAACAAGCAGGCAGTAGTCTGCTCGTTTCAACTTGGTGGATTGGAAATTGAAATATATGGTTCCGCGCAGCCAGTTGAAGAGCAAAATGCGTACAGGCATTTAACAGTCATGAGCAGGCTTGTATCTATTGGTGGAGAAGAGTTCCGTGCACGTTTGCGAGAACTCAAGTCTGCAGGACTGAAAACTGAACCTTCCATAGCGAAATTACTCAAATTACACGGGGATCCGTATGAGGCAGTGTTAGGACTGGAATCAAAAACAGAGGCTAAATTAAAAGGACTGATAGTTATGCCTTTAAGAGCTCTAATGCGAGAGAGGGTTGAAGATTAGCCTGTGCCAAAACTGCCGTAGTTGCTTCCTTGAGAATGCTAAGTCGCGTAAGATTTGCTGATTCTGTGGCGATGTCAGCATCTACAATGCGTGAGTATGCTGCCGCGACATTCTCACTGGTGCTGCCCAGTTGAGAAACTGCCGATTGGACACGCGACTGGAATGCTCCAATAACTCCACGTTGCTGACTGAGGCTATTGAGTTTTCTCTCAAGTGGGGCGAGAGCTTGCAGGGCGTCCGCTTTTGTCCCTAATGAAAATTCTAAAATTGGCGATATTCCTTCACGCGTATTACCGAGAAGGATTGATGTCGATGCTGGCGTTATGGATGGAGCTAGGATATCGAGAACACCATCATTATTAAAATCAGACGTTCCAGCAACGCCTGAGGCAAAACCTAAAGTAACCGTCTGAGAGGTCGTAAATGAGCCTTCTCCGTCACCAAGAGCGATGGTGCCGCTCCCAGATCCAATCGCGAAAACATCTTCATTGCCATCACCATTAAAATCTCCAAGATTTACCTTGGTTGAACTGGTAGGGGTTGCAACTGTAGAAGCTGTGTTAAATTCTCCAGAAGAGTCACCAAGCATAACGACAATATTACTCGATCCAAG
>JAUIIO010000046.1 GCA_030431715.1 bacterium | reverse complement strand
ATGTCAGATGGTACATTTGAAGATGTCTCTGTTATCTCCGGATCAACAAATCTAACAACTCTGACAACCGGAGATATCAACGGTGATGGGAATATCGATTTCGTAGCTAGGAATGTAAGTTCTGGTGAACTTGTAGCGTATTTTGGAAATGGAAGTGGTGGCGTTGGAGCTGAAGTTACAATTGACACTCCTCCGGGTTTTTACTCGATAGACCTTGCAGATATCGACAATGATGGATCTGAGGATATCATTCTAGGGAGCATTGCAGGCGAAGTTTACTCTTATATTAACAACGGAAATGGAACGTTTCAAACCGCGATTACATCTTCAACCGGCATAGCAGACGTATATGATGTAACGACGGGAGACTTTAATAACGACGGCATCGTTGATTACTTCGCCAGTCATAAAAGTTTAGGAAGCGAAGTTTATCTTGGAAATGGAGACGGAACATTTACACTCAGTGATACTTTGAGTGGAGCGCAACAAGCTACGACAGGGGACTTTAACGGAGATGGGATATTAGATATTGCCACGGCAGATGCTTACTCAACAGAAGCAAAAATCTATATAGGAGATGGATCCGGTTCATTCACCGAGTATGCTCTTGATGGGCCAGCATACTATTCATCAAGTGTCTCGGTCGGTGATTTTAATGGCGATGGCTTAGACGATATCATCTCGACAGATTACTACTCTCAGGTAACGGACCTCTACATATCAAATGGTGATGGAAGCTTTTCCAATACTACTTCCGTATCTGGTTATAGCATATTGGAGAGTGCAGCGATCACAGATATAGATGGTGATGGAAATCTTGATATCGTTAATGCTGCAAGTGCAAGCTCAGTTCAAGTTCAGTACGGTAATGGTGATGGGACTTTCGAGGATGGCGGCACCTATGCCTCGGCAAGCTCCCCTAGGGCAATTCAACTCGTGGATACGAATAAGGACGGAGTTCTAGATATTGTTACCGATAGCGCTACTGGGTTGAGAAGCCTACTCGGCTCGACTCAAGATGGGATCGCTCCTATTTTAACATTCAGCCTCGAAACACAGGCTGAGGCCCGGCAAGCTGCTGCCATGTTAGAGAACAAACTTGATTCACTGAGCATCCAGCGAGGAGTTATTGGCGCTTCTCAATCAAGACTCGAATATGCTGTTAGTCATCTATCACAAACTGCTGAGAACTACGACGCTGCAAGTTCTAGAATCAGAGATGCTGATATCGCTCAGGAAACGGCGCAGCTCGTTCGACTACAAATTCTACAGCAGAGTGCTACAGCCGTCTTAGCGCAGGCAAATCAGCAGAACTCTCTAATCCTAACCTTGCTTGGCCAGGATTAAAGACCTATCTCAATCATAAGGAAGCTCATCCAATGATACATTTTGGTAATCAGGATCTGGATTGACAGGAAATTGAACTGCGGAGATCGTTTCTTTCCCCTCAAGAGCAGCCTTTAATACCCTATGCATACCATCCATAACTCGCCCCTCGCTACAAAGAATAATCGGGTACTTCAGATCCGTTTCGTGGATAAGTCGCACATGAGTAAGAATCTCTCGGCAGGTGGGATTGTGCCCTTCCTCAAACCAAAAAGATTCATCGAGCTCACGTATCTTCTCAAGTGGAACCTCAATAACCGGAAGATCTTTAGACAGCTCAACCAGTCGGTGAACATCCCATATCTGTCTCCCAGAATCAGTGGGTCTGGAATGATATTGCTTACGCATACTGATTATCTCCTCTTCCTACTTGAAGTAGGATACTAACGTTCTTTGTTCTCGTTTAAGAGTCTGACTACGTAATATAGTACGAGAGTTGCGCCTAGGGCAAAGAGGGCACTATTAATGAGCACTAAAGAGTTTCTATGGGGTGTAAGCTTTAGCCAGTAATCAAATGACACTAGAAATGGGCTTAATGGAAATCGTATCGCCTGTATAAGAAGCGGGACGGATTCGATTCCATCTCCCATTCGAGCAGCCACCCAGTAAAATTCAGAGGCTCGAGCAATAAAATAATGCCCGATAAAAAAGAAGGCAGCTCTTGATGTATATTTAACGAATTCATTATTTGTATGAAAATTCATATCTTGCTGCTGCTCCTAAAATTAAAGCTGGAGAATAAAGGAACTACGGTGATACATTCCACGACATGACTTTCCATTTATTATCCTGAAAGCTTAAATGGCAGAGGTGTCCCGTTTTTACCTTTAACTCATGCTTACCTCTTCTCACCTCAAATTCATCAGGTATTCCACAGAGAAAATACCTGAGCTTCCCGTTACTACTGAAAGCTATACAGGAATCATTTTCAGCATATTGAGTAGCCATATCATCTAAAAAAGACTGAGCCTCTCGAATAGCATCTTCTTCAGAGCCTCCAAAGATACTCTCTCGTGGCCAGCGTGAAAAGACATTCCACCTGTTAAGCTCATCTTCTCCGAAACGTTCAGCAATCTCTTCGTCGCTTAATCCGCTCCAAGCTCCATAATCAAGCTCGTTTAAACGGGGATCAATCTGCACTTCGATGTTCTTGAGCTCAAGAGTGGATTTGAGAATTTCAGCAGACTCTCTCGTTCGAAGTAGAGGTCCGGCGTAGAGAGCATTTGGAACTATTGCTTCTTTCTTGAAGTAAGCAGCAACTGCACGTGCCTGCTCACGCCCCTTCTCGACAAGCTCAAAATCGGTACTACTACCTGCTCGGACGACTTTATCGCTAGGACCGAAGGTATTACCGTGACGGACAAGATAAAGATCCATTAGAGGAGTTCACCTTCGGTAGCGATTATTTTCTCTACTGCTTCAACGTCTTCGGGGTTATCAACAGACCAAGCGGTTCGACCCTGAAAATCGACGTGTACTACATCTATAGGAATCCCATTCTCAAGAGCTCGCAGCTGCTCAAGACCTTCGGTTACCTCAAATACTCCCGGCTCAAGTGTAAGATATTCGGTTAATGTTTTATAGGCATAGGCATAAATACCGATATGCTTATAGACGGGGGCCACTCCGGTCTCATCCTTCTCTCGAGGAAATGGAATGACATTCTTTGAAAAATAGAGAGCTCTATTTTGTTTGTCGAAAGTTACAAATGTTCCACCAACTTTTCCTGCACGAGTATTTGCCAGATATGTTTCAATGCCTTTTGCTGATAACTTAACCGCTGGAGTCGCAAGCTGAGCATCTTGATGCTCTCTCATAAAGTCGACAAGAGCCTGCAGAATATGTGGTGGGATAAGTGGCGTATCTCCTTGAAAGTTTATGACAATATCGGGAGACAACTTAGAGTTTTCTATCGCCTGATAAGCCCTTTCTGTACCATTCCTGCATTTGCTTGAAGTCATTACAACTTCTGCTCCGAATCCAGTTGCATGTTTGGCAATTCGCTCATCATCAGTAGCGACAAGCACCGTATCAACATTATTTACCGCGGATGCAATTCTCCATACACGCTGCAAAAGACTTACCCCTGCTATCTCCGCAAGCGGCTTCCCAGGAAAACGCGTGGAATCATACCTCGAAGGAATGACAATGACTGAGGAAGGCATAGAACTACTCCTCTTCTTCCCCTTTTTTCTCTGTAATTGCAATTGAGTGCGTGTGACTCAGGGTACTCATTAAGACTGCTTCAGCCTCAATCTCTACCATAGATCGGGAGTCCATCAGTTTGGCCACTTCTATAATAGAGCTAGCGGGTCTAATCTTTTCAAAGCCTTCGCGATGAGCACGAGCATAGTCGTTCCAAGAGGAGAGTTGTGTAACATACATCCTCGTACGAACAACATCCTCCATTTGAAAACCAGCATCCTTTAAAATCTGACGAAGAATTTGGATAACGTACTTCGTCTGTGTATATGGATCTCCGGGGCCAACAACATCACCGCGTTCATTAATAGGGGCAGTAGCCGAAATAAAAAGGTGATCTCCAGACCGCACCGCACGTGAATACCCACGAAGTGGCTCAGTTGGTAAACCAGAAGAATAGTTAACTCTTTCAGATGTATTCTTTGACATTCTCTCCTCTATTCAGCTGCGGCAATTTTCCTAGCTTCTTCCAGTGACTCCGAAGAAAGCTTAAACCTTGTTTTAAGCTGTACCAAGAACCGCTCTTCAAACTTATCGACCTTACCATCTGCTAAAACAACTCTCCACACCATAGCAAGTATTTGCAAACGCTGCGTCTCGTTAAAGTTGTCATTGATGGTGGATACAAAATCGTCGATTTTGTTTGATTCCTGTCTTGAGGAGATTGCGATCTGCACAAGTTCAGGTACTTCATCCTGATCTACTCCAAAATGAGCTGCTACGGAAAGACAGATCTGCTCAGCCTCCTCCTCAGCAATATCGTTATCAGCGCTCGCCATCTCAACCAGCATAACGACGGTAGCGACCTGTAGATCTTTGGGGGTAGGGTTTCCACTCTTATCTACATCAAGGGTGGTTATATCGTTCTGAAAATACTCACGGAGTTTCTTAAACATTTATCTTTCCTCATACACGATTTCAGATATAAGATACCAAAAAAAAAGTAATAATTGCTATAAAAGAAATTAAAAACTCATAGATCTCTTAATATCAAAATACTATGTCACTCAACGTACTCATTATTGATGATGACGAATCATTTCGAAAGATAGTCTCAATGAAGCTACGCTCACTCTTTGATGAGCTAAAAATAACTGAGTATCAGGATCTTGCCACCGTAAGAACAGCTTTTACAGAACAGATAGGCCTGTCTTATGACCTTGTAATCCTCGATCAGCATCTCCCTGATGGAAAAGGAACAGATCTGCTTCAGGAAGAATGGTTTGAAGATATTGCTGTACTTTCTGTGAGTTCTGATGAAGCTCCTGAAATCCCCGGGGAATCACTTAAAGCAGGAGCGACGTATTTCCTCTCAAAAAAGAACGTCACCGATCCTCTCTTTGATCCGCTCGTACACGGAATCATCGATCGAAACCGTCTGCAGAAAAAATTAAAAGCTGCTCATGTCAATCGTAAGGTTATTGAAATGGTACGCTCCCATATAGGTACACTAAGACATGAAATCAACAACCCTCTGGGAGCCGTACTTGGAGCCGCATTTCTCATACGCTCAAATGAACAATCTTCATCTGAGCAAATCCAAGCTGCTGAGCTGGTTGAGAAAAGTGGGAAGCGCATCAAACATGTGCTTGATAAGATTTGTGAAGCCATGGAGCTTGGTACAGAGCTTGAGGCTGTTGATAAGGCCGACCAACGTGTATTTCATATACCCGGTGATGAGCCTTGGGAAAAGGAGTAACGCAGTATGATTAAACTAGGAAAGAAGGCTCCGGCTTTCGCACTCAAAGACAAAGATGGAGAAAAATATCGTCTGGCTGATTTTGATGCCGACTACACGGTACTTTTCTTTTACCCGAAAGATAATACTCCCGGCTGCACTATCGAAGCGCAAAGCTTCTCTAAAAACCTCAAAAAATTTGATGAGCGCGGCGTCGCTGTTGTCGGTATCTCTGGTGGTGATGCCGACTCCAAGGAGAAATTCTGCAGCAAACATGGCCTGAAAGTACTACTCCTCTCTGATCCCGAATTCAAAGTGAGTGATAAGTATGGGGTTTACGGTGAGAAAAAATTTATGGGCAAGCGTTTTATGGGCATCAGTCGCGCCACCTATCTTCTGGATGAAGATAAAAGAGTTATTGAAGTCTTTGATAAGGTAAAACCCATTACGCACGTTAAAGAGCTTCTTGATTACATAGATGAGCTCGAAGAAGAATACGAAGACGACGAGTAAGCACTATAGCCACCCACGGAACATAGAGTTCCGTAAATTCTAGTATAGGTTCAGGTCAAGGTTAAGGTGCAGGTAAGATTACCGCTCTAACAACTACTGGCTGTAAGGCATGAGGCCGAGGTTTTGGGCTCTTTTGATTGCCTTTGCTACCTGTCGCTGGTTGTACGCAGAAAGTCCTGTCAGTCTTCTTGAGAGAATTTTTCCACGCTCACTTACAAAGCGGCCGAGTGTTGCAACGTCTCTGTAATCAACAGTCTTACTAGGATCCTGCATGAATGGATCAAGCTTTTTCTTGCGACGGAAAATCTGCATACGTTGAATTGGAGGAAGGTGCTCTCGCTGACGACGCTCTCCGCCACCATCAGAGCTACTCGACCTTGGCCCGCTGCTTGGACCACCACCCTTTCCACGGTCTTCACAAACACGGATTGGACGACCAGAAAGTTCTTTCTCGTTGAGATCCTCGATAGCCTTTGTTGCTAGGTCTTCACTATTCATTTCGATAAATGCAAATCCCTTCGATCTGCCAGACTCACGATCGGTGGCCAGCACAACACTTTGTGTCTCACCAACAGCTTCAAAAAGCTCCTTTAACTGGTCTTCAGTTACACTAAAATCGAGGTTACTTACGAATAGTTTTTTCTTCATCAAAATATTACCTGGTATCTAATAGTTACGTCGTAAGCGTTCAGCTTTTGTGCGCCGTTCGCTTACTGCGCCGTGCCATAAATAATGATCAACAATGCGCAAATGCTTACGTTACATAAGGGGTTAAAACTATAGAAAAAACGAAGGGAAGTCAATCTGAGGGGCCAGATTTGCGAAGAGAAAATGGTGGACGGCTTTAAAACGCTCCGTTTAGAACCTTAAAAACCTGAAAAAATTATCGAGCAAAGTAAAAAACGGGAAAAACCGGTAAAAAACTCTCACCGTCCTAATATAGTATCGGCACCAACAATTGAGAACTTTAGGGCAATCAATAGAGCGTTCTACTGACACAAACAGATCGGTCAACTTTACGCCAAATCACGATATTATTTGAGTTTTTTTTTATAAATTTGTTACCAAAACATTTTTTCTATTGACTCTACATTCAGTTCTCGGCTACAAGCTTTAGGTGTGTTAAAGTTAGTTCGCTGTCTTTTCAGTATGTTAGATGTGGATAACTTTCGAGTTTTCTTCTATATAATGTTCAACCTCAGGGAGTCCTCCTAAATGAGTAATTCTTCAGCTGTAGGCCGTTTTACCCCCGAAAACGATGATGACAACGAAGCCCAGTCGCCGGTTAAACCGGAGAGAAACCTGCTGGCAGCAGTACTGGCTCGTGCAATCTGTGACGCGTTTGGGACGGCCCATTGTGAGCGCCACGTGGTAAGAAGTGCTAGACAGTGGCTGTTCGGTAAGCTTACTCCAAAGATCCCATTTAGCTTTGCTTGGGTTGCTCTCCATCTAGATCTAGAACCTCTCTCCCTACAGCAAACTCTTCGTACCTATGAAGACTGCCCGGAAGAAATACAAGAGCGATTAACACTGCTACGATAGCGCCCCAGCTCTATCACCTTGACCTTAACCTGAACCTATACCTGCACCAAAAGCTTTGCTCGCATGCAATATCCTGTGGCGACTTCGTCGCAATAAAGGCCCGGGGTCTATAAGATTCTTTCTGGTCTAGGTTAAGGTCAAGGTCTAAGTCAAGGTATTCACCTAGACCTTAACCTGAACCTATACCTGCACCAAAAGCTTTGCTCGCATGCGATGTTCTGTGGCGACTTCGTCGCAATAGAGTCTTGGCTCATATAAGAACCGTTTGGTTCAGGTATAGGTTAAGGTCTAGGTCAAGGTATTGTTCGCCAAATGGTCATGGGAACGCGCTCACCACGTTGCCTCTCGTTTTTCACGGGTTGCGGCAATACCCTCCAAAAATTCCTTGCTCGCGTACGACTGTGCCTGTTGCTTTGCCTCAATTCTCAAGCAGGACTCAAGATCTTTTTCATCGCCTCTAGTCTGCATCAGTAAAGAACGGGTAGCCTCTGGACCACACTCGGCTATCTCACGAGCTATCTGCTTGCTCTCTTCAAGCACACTATTAGTATCAACAAGTCTGTTAGTAATCCCGTGGGTAAGGACGTCTTCCCCTGAGATAATACGACCTGTAAGCATAAGCTCGGCAGCGTAGCTCTCGCCTACCACTCTCGGCAGAAAATAGGTGGCTCCCATTCCAGGAAAAAGCCCCAAACGGGTAAAAGTAAATCCAAGTTTCGCGCTGCTACTAACGACCCTAAAGTCACACGCACAAGCCAAGCAGAGCCCCGCTCCGATGGCGTGTCCATTTACCGCAGCAATGAGCGGAAGCTCAAGAGTTCGAATAGAAAGAAAGGAATGATAAAACTCCAACATCTCTTTCTCATTCTGTTCAAGTGGTTTCTTTGCTTTCGCTTCCAGCATTTCAAGATCCCCACCAGCTGAGAATGAAGATCCTGCCCCGGTCAGTATAAGAGATCTAAGGGAAGTCCTCTTCGACTTAAGCTCAGTCACCATCTCGCTCATCTCACCCGCCATCTCAATAGACATTGCGTTAAGGTGCGCGGGATCATTAAAAGTAAGAATCCCGGCCTGAGATGAGGTAATTTCAAATGTGATAAGAGGCATAACTGTACCCTTGCGAAGTAAACTGATATATCTTTCGTATGATAAGAGATTTGCAGAGCTTCATCCAGAAATTAAAATCGGAAAATGAGCTCGTCACTATATCTAAAGAAGTAGACCCCTATCTTGAGGCTGCCGAGATCCATCGGCGCATTATTGAAGAAGGTGGCCCAGCTATTCTCTTCCAGAACATCAAAGGCGGCAGCTTTCCCCTCGTAACAAACCTGTTTGGAACACGCAAGAGAATCGAACTCGCATTTGGCTCAGAGCCAGAAGAGTTCGTTAAGACTATCGCGCGCCTTCCTATCGACTGCATGCCACCAACGCTTTCCTCACTGTGGCAAAAAAGAAAAGTATTTTCCAAGCTCTTGCGAGTTGGCCTAAAGAGAAAAAAAACGGGACAAGTAGCTGAACATGTACAATCCCCTTCTCGCTTAACAGAGCTGCCACTTCTCACAACATGGGAAGAAGACGGTGGTCCCTTTATTACTCTGCCACTTGTCTATACCGAACACCCGGAAACCGGACAACACAATCTCGGAATGTACCGCATGCAACGGTATGATGATGAAACAACTGGCCTTCACTGCCAGATAGGCAAAGGTGGCGGTTTTCATCTTGATGCTGCAAAGAAGTTAAATCAGAAGCTACCTGTAAACATCTTCCTAGGGGGCCCACCTGCTCTTATCCTGAGCGCAATCGCTCCTCTGCCTGAGAACGTTCCAGAGCTTATGCTTGCTTCACTCGTTGCCGGAGAGAAGCTCAAACTCTGCTCTCACCCGAATGCAAAACTACCGCTCTTTGCCGATGCTGAATTTACTCTTGTAGGAGAGTGTGATCCAAATGAGATGCGCCCGGAAGGACCTTTTGGAGATCACTATGGATACTATTCTCTAAAACATGACTATCCGGTTTTTAGATGTAAGAGCCTCTTTCACCGAAAAAATGCGGTATGTCCGGCGACTGTTGTTGGGAAACCACGTCAGGAAGACTTTTACCTTGGGGACTATTTACAAGAGCTTCTCGCGCCACTCTTCCCGCTCGTTATGCCAGCAGTTAAAGACCTCTGGTCGTACGGCGAGACTGGATATCATTCTCTTGCAAGCGCTGTTGTTCGAGAACGCTATAAGCGAGAGGCGATGGCTTCGGCTTTCCGAATTCTTGGAGAAGGGCAGCTTTCTCTTACAAAGTTTCTACTCGTACTTGATAAGGAGCTAGACCTCAGGGACTTCACCGCAACTCTTGAACACGTACTAGAACGTGCAGACTTCCGAACAGACCTTTATGTATTTAGTAATCTCTCTATGGACACGCTCGATTATACTGGGCCCGAGGTAAACAGTGGGAGCAAAGGTGTACTGCTCGGAGTAGGTGACCCAATACGAACACTTCCCGGAGAGTTTTCAGGCGATCTCCCTCCTGAGTGCACTGCTGCCGCACTTTTTTGTCGCGGCTGTCTTGTCCTTCAGGGCAAAGATTTTAAGAGTGCTCCAACGCTTGCTCAAACGATAGCTTCACATCAGACCCTTTCAGGGTGGCCATTGGTAATACTTGTCGATGATGTGAAAAAAGCTACGGTAAATACACAAGCATTTCTCTGGACAACTTTTACCCGGTTTGAGCCCGGAGCTGATATTTATGCGAGTAAAAAAGAGATTTTAAGAAACCATATTTCTTACACTCCGCCAATTGTTATAGACGCGAGAATGAAGCCTGACTACCCGGCTGAGCTCGGATGCGATCCTGAAACAGAAAAACTGGTATCAAAACGCTGGAATGAGTACTTCTCCTGATGCAAACACACTCTATTAAGGCTGTAGTCTTCGACGGCGATGGAACACTTTACGATGTGGCCGATAGCATAGGGCATCAGTATAGCCCAATTTTTATAAAGCACGGAGTGAATGCTACTCCAGATGAGATTAATGATGTCATCCATGACGCATGGAAAGATTTTGAAATCCACTACCTCGATAGAGAGAGCAACTACGAAACAACCTGTGAGAGAGAGGAAGAGCTTTGGAAGAAATTCGTGTCCCGTGTCGCTACTCAGTTTCACAACGATGACGTGCCCTCAGAGATGCTCGACGAGGTCTACAGCCACTTTTCACTTGCCCGTAGCCGAGAGCTTTTGCCACAGGTTCGTGAAGCGCTTCTGATGCTCAAAGACAACAACTATTATGTAGCGCTTCTTACGAACAATGATCTAAGGATTCACGATCTCATCGTTGAACTGAACTTAAGCTCTCTGATAGATCGTACGCTTTGCGCTTGTGAATTAGGGGTCAAAAAACCTTCCGTTCAATGTTTTGAACGTGCGGAAAGAAAACTTGGCTTTTCACCGGAAGAGCTCCTCTATATAGGGGACAACTATGAGCAGGATTTTATACCCGCAAAAGCAGCTGGCTGGGAGGCTTTTCATTTCATACCTCAACAACACAATATCCTAATTGAAATAAAAAAATTACTCGGAATACCCGAAAATACTGAGACTTAGATTGCTCGTTGCGCCTTCTTTAAACTACCATAAATGTATTTTTGTTTAGGCCTCTTATTGTCTGTATTATATATTTTAGATGAGCGATATTCATAATGATAACAAACTTCAAAGTGGTCTGCCTCCCGCGCAAGCATATGCTGAGTTATGCGTCCCCTACTGGCCGGAACGCCCAGTCTCCCTCCCGCAAGAATTGGAAAAGCAGCTCGATTCCATACTGAACAATCCTGATCCAGAACGATTTCACCTTGAAGATTTCTGGCAAAAACACAAATCAGAACACACCGTAGCCGCAGCATCACACATTATCTTTAAAGCAGCAGACTTTATACGAAGTCCTGCAGCAAAGTGTCCGACAACTTTTCGCATCGTTAATGAGTGCATACAGTTGGTTTTACCTGAGATTCCTTCAATCAAGCGAGGATATCTTTCCCGAATAGTTCACGGCATGGGCGTCCTTCAGGTCCGTAACGATGAACTCATGCAAGCTGTGGTAGAGAGAGTCTGTGAAGAGGAATGTGACTTACGCCCTGACCACAGCGCAAGATTACTATTTGGCTTTGGGGCGCTTAATTATCCCAGTGATGAGCTTGTTGATAGCTTACTCAATAAAATTGAAAGCGCAGATGATTTTCGACCTCAACATCTCCGTTATTATTCTAAAATGATTTCCGGGCTAGCCGTCATAGCAGAAGATAGCCAGGTTGCCAGAGGCATGATGGTGCTTGAACAGATTGTCGACGACATAGGACAGGCCGAATTAGGTCTTCAGGATTTTATCAATTTATATCAAGCACTGGAATCAAGAGAGCTTGTTTCGACTTCTCGAATCTTAGCACCCTGCTTTAAAAATAGTCTGATAATAGCAAATCGTCGTGCTCATTCTCCGAGCGCTTTTTCTAGGCACGTCGCCAGTATCATCTCGAATCAAGGTTATGCTGTGGCAGTTGAGGAGCCGGTACTGGGATATTCCGTAGACATTCATTTCGTTAAAGGGGAGCAACAAGTAGTAGTAGAATGTGACTGGAGCGCTGTACACTACATTAACGGTGACACCAGATATGGCCTGCGTGGTAAGGATATCATTAAAAATAGACTTCTTCAGAGATTTGACTATGAGGTAGCGAGGATCAGTTGCGAAGAGTGGGATAAGGCTCCACATAAACTGGAATTCGTAAAAGAGCGTCTGACCTTGTAAAAAACTCTACCCAGCGATCTCCAGCCAATTCACATAAAACTGAGAACTAACGTTCTCTACTCCATATCTTACCAGTCTGATTTTACGACTTTTTTTTATTTCCAAAAAATGGGAGAGTCGATATCGGTATGAATCATGACACTTCATCAGCCCTTGGTACACCACATTCGCCAAGCTTACTCACAATCACTACCCTTCTCACTACGCTCGTACTTCTTGTAGCAATACTATTCCGAGCTCTCCCTATAGTTCAGAGCTCACTCTGGAACGATGAGCTTTTCACTATCCTTGAGTTCTCATCAAAAGGTCCTCTTTACGTCATCACTAACTACTCAGTACCAAACAACCACATCTTCTTTAACTTCTTAAACTCCCTATTGCCCACCGCAGGAAGTGTTGCACCGCTCACGGCCAGAGGTATCTCGCTTGTGGCACTTCTCTTCTTTCTTGGGCTCTCTCTTCAACTCATTTTACGTAGAAACACTCTATGGGCAGGAATGCTTCCACTCTTTTTATTCATGGATGGACGCTTTCTTGAGCTTTTCGTACAGGCTCGCGGATACGGATTGTTGGCACTTTTTTCCCTCGTGCAATGTATTCTTGTTCTTCGATTAACAAAACTCAATGAAGCAAAGACCTATTGGTTCATATCGCTCTGGAGTATCGCTGGCTGCTGGACGGTACCCACGTATACCTTTTTTGCAGTGCCCCTTCACCTTATGCTTCTGCTTACCGGTGGTTGGAGGCATATCGCCTCACTCTTTTTGTTCCCAGCAATAAGTCTCACCGTTGCCTACGCACCTGTGTTAAAGGAACTCATACAAAACTTTACATCTTACAAATCAGAGCACGGTGTTTTCTTCCCCGATCTCTCATCACTTCTCATCCTGACCCGTGACTACATTCATATACATACCTACTGGTTCTGGATTGGAAGCTTTTGTCTCGTTCTGTTTGCGATCATTTTTTCACCACAGGGGGAAAAAAGGTCGCACATTGTCTTATTCATAACATTACTACTCTTTTTTACGATTCTCCTCCTTGTCAAAACATCAGTGCCACGCTCGGTTGCGTATATTCTTGTTGCCTATCTCTTTCTCCTCGGTGCCTCGCTTGATAGACTGACCTTACATTTTAGCAGTTGGCTTAATCCATGTGCTTCATTGCTGACGCTTGTACTTGCTTGCTTTTGTGCCTACAACATTCACAGAAGCGCGCCATATGTTCCCATTGAGAGTTGGAAAGAAACAGCCGAGTATCTCGATGACCATCACACGGGGAAAAAGCTTTATGCCCCATTTCGATCTAGGTTCTTAGAGGTTTATCTGAAAGCTCCTTTCACATTCGCAACCTCTTTTAACAAAGCAGATTTTCTTTCCGGAAAACTCGTCGTTGTAGAAAATGATTTTAAGAATAATAGAACGCTTCATATCCCTGCTCGCTTTCCTGAGGCCGAGCAGAAGATTATCCCTCAACAACGTGGAGGCTCACAAACTCTTTTCTGGGTACCGGAGGCACATTAGGCAATGATGCATCGTTCGTACCTGCATATCCTCTTTGTCTTGACGTGTCTTGTCTTCATAGCGCTTCATATCGGAACACTGCACTTCTACGGGGTCCCTTTTGATGAAGCCCAAGGAGAGAGCTTTCTGGGCGATAGATATTTTGCCTTCTTAACAAGCTGGGACACAAAGCATCTTGATTTTAATACACCGACCCTCTCAATTTACGATCGCCCGGACCATCCCGATTATTTTGCAAATAGAGATTATGCAGTAAGACATGCACACCATATCTGGGGACTGGGACATACTCTTGCGTCCGCTACCAAATGGCTCTTTTACACAAAACTTGGCCTGCTTGGTCCAATTGACGCACAGCACGCGGCTATAGGATTCTGTTCGTTACTCCTGTTTATCGGTATCTACCTTTTCTCAGCTCGGTGGCTTACCCCTCTTACAGGCCTCCTTGCTGTGTTACTGTTGATGACTCACCCGCGTTTTTGGGCCTATAGCCACTACAATATTAAAGATATTCCTGAGGCAGTATTTTACAGTCTGACACTACTCACATTTGCTCATGGTATTTACTCACAGAATAAGAAATGGCTGATTATTACCTCTCTCCTCTGGGGAGTGAGTCTCGCCATTAAGGCGAACGCTCTATTCCTTCCTCTTACAGCATTTCCTTTTCTTCTCCTTGCAATTCATGAGCTTCCGGCAGGCGAGCGACTGAAGGCATTCTATAGAAACATGCTAGCGTTTTTCCCGCTAGCGGCCCTCTCTTTTGTCGTGCTTCTTATACTCTGGCCTTATCTCCTTAAAGACTTTCCGGACGGTCTAATAATGCACCTTCGTTTCTTAAATGAACGCGGACTTGAAGGCCCTCCGCACTGGAACATTTATCCATTGCTTAATGGAATCTATACGACACCTATCCCGACTCTTATTGCTGCATTTGTTGGAGCACTTGCGCTCATTTTTCATAGTTTTAAGACAGAGAGTCGATCAATAAGACGTTCACTTGTAGTCATGCTCTTTCTGTGGTGCACATTACCAGTCTTAAGGGTCTCAATTCCTTATGCGAGAGACTTTGATGTGATCAGGCACTGGATTGAATTTCTCCCGGCGCTCTGTCTTATCGCGGCATTTGGAGCGCAACAGATAATTATACTTCTGAAGAGATCTCTTCCTTTAAACCTTTCTTTTGTATGCTCACCTATCATTTGCGCGCTGCTTGTACTTCCGTCAATCTTCTGGAGCGTAAAAAATAACCCTTACCAGTACGTTTACTACAATAGCCTAATTGGGGGCCTCGGTGGAGCCCAACAAAAGAACATGCCCGAGTCATGTGACTACTGGGCAGTATCATACCGGGAAGCCATCAACTGGTTAAATGAACATGCTGAAAAGGACAGTACACTTTACGTGGCTTTTGCTGAACATACTGTCTTTTACAGCAAGCTCTGGTTAAGACCAGACATCTCCCTACGCTCCATTAGCAAGCTCACGCCAGAAATCCTTCGTTCAAATGACACAGGACTCCCTACAAGATATCTTCTATATACACCCAGAAAGAGGCATATGCCCGTCTGGTTGAGAAGCTTCCCGATTAAGGAGCTTGAAAAACTCTATGCAATACAAATCGATAATGGGCTTGTTGTAAGTATCTATAAACACGGTACTTACGAGCAGTAACTGGAACGGCCGTCAAACTATCTTAGTAGAATCATTCTGATATGATGCTCTCATAGAAAGTACTTTTCATCTCTCTAATTTGTATTCTAGGAAAGATTAAAAATGCCTGCACTCGAAAATTCAATTGATCACAACAATTCAGAGATAGCTACCACAGCACTCCCGGCACAACCTAAAGGCCTCGAGACAACGGTCACCAATGAGGGAGTAGCTATAGGATTAACGGCTGGTGCTCTGGCATGTGCGCTGATTGGCGGATACCTTGGGAAACGCCATGAGCGTCGAAGTTCATTGGATCTGATAGATAGCTATAGAGAAGAGTGTGATCTGATGAGATCTCGACTGGATAGTCGTGCGCCACTTAGCAAACACAATCAAGCCTTTCCAAATCATGCTGCTTTCATTGAAGGGATACTTAAGCAATTTGAGGAATTCACAGAATCAGTACATGACTTTTATCAATCAATTGCTGAAGAGGATTATACCTCAGAGAGCAAAACAGAGTACCTGAAAGATTTTATGAAAAAAAGTATAGGAAACGATTTTGATGATTGGTCTTATATATCTAAATTTTTCATATCTGCTGCAAGCGTTTTTTATGACAACGGTCTTGAAGAAAGGGGAAAAGTTTGCACTGAGGTAGCCTCTTCTTTTCTCTCTATGTCTGAATGTGCCGTGCAAATTCGCGCTGATGCTGATTGGAAAGGAGAGCCTGAGACAATCCTTGATACCTTGGACACTATGAGAAGTAGTCTTCAATCATCTCTCTTTAAATTGAATCAGCAATTAGAGTCCGAGTCTGAAAGTGACCATTCGAAGGATTGAGAATTTCATTTTTCTTACTCTAAAATAATGCCCTTACGTCAACAGGCTCTTTAGTTTACGCTCACTCCACGCAGAGGTTGCACCTCTGTGTTTAGCGAGATAGAAATATTTTTCGTGCAGCAAACTATCTATGCCAATTAATTTTTACAAATTGATCGTATCCAGATTTCTGTATGTATTTGCCATGCAAATGCAGACGGTGATTCTCGGGTGGCAGATGTATGTTCTCAGTGGTAGTGCGTATCTCCTAGGTTTTGTGGGGCTGGCAGAGGCTGTGCCTGCGCTGGGGCTGGCACTCTTTGCAGGTTACTATGTAGATCATCGAAAGCCATTACCCATATACTTTGGAATACTCTTTTTAAGCTTTTTCTCAGCTTGTCAGATGTTTTTGGCTGAAGGAGAAGACAACGGACTCTCTCTTCATTTAAAAATTGGAGCGCTCTTTCTCTCCTCAATATGTACAGGAATTGCCAGAGCTTTTGCTCACCCAACGATATATACGCTCGTTCCAGGCATTGTTCCGCGTGATAAATTACCAAAAGCTGCTGCTATCTCTGCGAGTACCATGCAAGTTGCAAGAATTAGTGGTCCGGCAGCAGGTGGGTTACTCTTTGGAGTCATCGGAATATCTAACACCGCAGCACTTGTTGCCGGAGCTTTAGTATTAAGTATGATTGCGGCTTATACTATTACTCTCTCACCTCCAGCTGCTGAGAATTTAACCTCCACAGAAGCTTTTAAAGATCGTCTGATGGCTGGCGCAAAGTATGTGTTTCGTCACCCTATTCTCTTCCCTGCGCTCACCCTTGATATGGTATCGGTGTTTATGGGAGGGGTAACAGCGCTCCTTCCTATTTATGCATCGGATATTCTTATGGTGGGGGCTAATGGCATGGGATTACTCCGTTCAGCGCCTGCAGTTGGAGCGGCTGTAGTTGGTATGCTTCTTATCTTCTTACCGCTTAAAAAGAATGCTGGCAGATTCTTGCTTCTAGCCGTGGCTGGTTTTGGTTGTTCAATTCTCGTTTTTGCCTTTAGTACTAATTTTATACTTTCCCTCATCGCACTCGCATTTAGTGGAGCATTTGATAGTGTGAGTGTTGTTGTGCGATCATCCGCAATACAATTGTGCTCACCAGACGGCCTGAGAGGTAGGATCTCTTCAGTTAATTCTATGTTCATTGGCTCTTCAAATGAACTTGGAGAATTCGAGTCTGGTATGTTGGCAGGCATGTTTGGTGCTGTAAGCGCTGCCTGTATCGGTGGCATCGCCTGCCTCATGACAGTGACTTACATGACCTTATATTTTCCACACCTACGCAGGCTGGATATCTCAACGCTCAAGCAGGATAATTCTGATTAAATTTCAGTATGGCTTCCTAACGCACCTCATACAGCACAGACATCTCCTTTTTCACTCGTGGGATAAAGTAAGAAGGAGCATTCTCAAACTTTAAAAGTGATTTAGCAGAGTATATTTTCCGTTCATATTCACTTACGACAAGAAATGTCGCCCCAAACTTTTTAGCTACATGATACGCTGAGATTACATTGGGCGAATTATAGATTAATTCAATTGCCCGTGCCCTACGTTCGATAGCACGTTTTCCTATTCCACGTAATGCAACATGATTTTCCCAGCCAAGTACAGAAGGAACTCCACTATAACTAGAGATGCGAGCAGCCAACGAATAGGAAGCTCCACTGCCTTCTATGAGAATATCTTTACTTGTTGCATTCTCTCTTAACCACGAAATGAGGGCACTCTCTGGCGTAGATTGGAGGAATTTGAGCCCATCATACTGAAAATCAGTACTGGCGTAGATTGGATTATGAAGCCCCCAGAAGAGAGTTAAACCACTGGTAGACAAAAAGTAGAGAGATAAGAAAAGAGCGCATAAAGAACTCGGGATCTTCCACCGTGGCTTTTGATACAGAACAGTGAGTAAGATGAATATGGCAAGCCCCATGGCAAAGTGGAGAAGATTGTACGTGCGTGCCATAAAGGCGGAGCGTGTGCCATAGTAAATTGACTCCCAAAATAACATCATGAGAAAAAATGACATCCCTACAGCTCCGCTAAATCGGACATGAGGTTCTGTCGAGAAGAACAGAAGAAAGAGAGATAACGTACCGAGTAGAAGCAATAGCATGCTTACTCCAAAGCTCACAGCTGCAAATTGTGAGAGAAAATATACAAAGCAGGCAATCACAAGAGCGTAGAGTAGGGTCAAAGTGGTGATATTCTCCTTCTTATAGAAGGAAAAAAAATGCATTACTGCCAAGGTCACAAATGGAACTAAAAGATGACCATACACTGCTAGGAGCTGAATAAGAGTATAATGTTCCGATTTATCAACGTAGTGTACTTTTGAATTCCCACTGGCAAGAAGATCAGAATAAAGGAGAATGAAAGGAAAAACTAAGAAAATTCCTTTTATTTTAGCTTGGGACTTTCCTGTAACAGAATTTGCTCAAGGTATTAACTATTATCGTCGTTATACAGACTTTTTCGGGCGTACAGGTAATAATGCCTGGA
>JAUIIO010000012.1 GCA_030431715.1 bacterium | reverse complement strand
CTCTTGTAGAACCTTAAATCGTCATAGGCTCACCAAAGCCGTCGCAATGATAAGGAACAGGAGCGCAGATTCCATCGGGGCTATGAGACATTACTCTCAATATAAAAGCCGGATACATGACTGCAAACTTACCTTTTTGTCACTTCAGTTCCTTTTCTCCTTGACTTACAGCGGAGGGTCCATACATGACGGTTACCCTGAGGGGAGCACTTGTGAGATTGAGAGGGGAAATGTACGGGTAGGCTTAAGTGCAAGTGCAAGTGCAGGTGCAAGATGAGGATGAGGAGGAAGAAAAAGAGGAGGATGAAGAGGAGGAATTTTCAGGGGTGAACCGAATATCAGTGAGGAGAGGGGGCTTCCGCCGTCGCCTGCCGGCTATGGCGGGATAAACTTCTCGCCCCGGTAACTCAAGATGTTCAGGTATACAAAAGCAGCAAAATAATCAGTCAAAAAGTGGGGGTGAACCGAACATCAGTGAGGAGAGGGGGCTTGCCCCCTGGGCCGAGCGCCAAGCGAAAGAAAAGGGCATACGTCCCCAAGGGGGCTCGAACCCCTGTTTACAGCGTGAAAGGCCGTTGTCCTAACCACTAGACGATGGGGACGTATGTATTTCGAGCTAATAGCAATATTAGATTGAGCCTGTTCAGTCAATAGGCAGAGGGGTTGATATCGCTCCTTTACTTGCCTGTTGTCTGAAAAGTCGCTAGATTTCATCAGACAAACCCTGATGAGCAGAGAAAAATTTCATGATTCCCCGTTATACACGCAAGGAAATGGCTGATATTTGGAGCGATGAGACTCGTTACCAGATATGGCTTGATGTTGAGATCGCAGCCCTAGAGAAGATGGCTGATCTCGGGCTTGTACCTGAATCCGCGGTTGCTGATGTTAAGGAAAAAGCTGATTTTAGCGTAGAGCGCACTCAGGAGATTGAGGAAGAGGTCAAACATGATGTTATAGCCTTTCTAACGAATGTCGCCGAGCACGTTGGTGAGAGTTCTAGGTTTGTTCATAGAGGAATGACGTCTAACGATCTTCTTGATACTACTCTTGCGGTACAGTTTTCTCGCGCAGGTAAATTACTTACAGATGGAATTGATGAACTCCTAGAGTCAATTAAGCAGCGAGCGCAAGAGCACCGGTACACACCTACAATCGGCAGAAGTCACGGAATTCATGCTGAGCCTACAACCTTTGGCCTTAAGCTTATCGGCTGGTATGCTGAACTTAAACGGCGAAAAGAGGTGCTTTTACGCGCGCTCAGTGCTGTTACAGTAGGCAAGCTCTCTGGCGCAGTGGGAACGTATCACTCACTTCCTCCGGAAGTTGAGGAGTATGTCGCTGATAAGCTTCATATTGGCTCAGAGACCGTAGCTACTCAGGTCGTAGCCCGTGATCGTCACGCCGAGTTTTTTACGGCAATCGCACAAGTTGGAAACTCCATTGAGAGGTGGTGCGTAGAGATACGACACCTGCAGCGTACAGAAGTATCAGAGGCTGCTGAGAGCTTTCAAAAGGGGCAGAAGGGTTCTTCTGCTATGCCTCATAAGAAAAATCCGATCTTAACTGAGAATTTAACCGGTCTGGCGCGATTGCTGAGAGGTTACGCTCTTAGCGCAATGGAAAACGTTGCCCTCTGGCATGAGCGAGATATCAGTCATAGCTCTGTTGAGCGTGTTATTGCGCCGGATGCCTGCCTCCTTCTTGATTTCATGTTAGTTCGCATGAAGCGTGTGGTGGATGGTCTCGTAGTTTATCCAGAAGCAATGAGAAAGAACTTAGATATCACAGGTGGTCTTTATAACTCAGGAAGTCTTCTTATTGCTCTCGTTGATGCTGGTATTACCAGAGAAAAGGCTTATAAACTCGTACAGAAGCACGCTCTGACATGCTGGGAAGAAAAAAGGTCATTGGGTGATGCGGTGTTGGCTGATAAGGAACTCTCTTCGCTGCTGTCTAAAGAGCAGCTCGAAGCAGTTTTTGATGAACAGCGGCACTTTAAGCACGTGGATATGATATTTAATAGGGCTCTTCAGGGAGGGGATGCATGAAAAAGGTACAGGTTCTCGTACGATTAAAACCGGGCGTTCTTGATGTTCAGGGAAAGGCCGTTGAGCACGGAATAGCTGATATGGGGTTTGAGAGTATTTCGGGAGTTCGTGTTGGGAAACTCATTGAGTTAGAGGTATCTCAAGATACCGAGGAGTCGAGAAAGCAGATTGATGAGCTTTGTACAAAGCTACTCTCAAATCCGATCATTGAAGACTACGAAATCAGAGAGAGTTAAATGAAAGTAGCTGTACTTGTTTTTCCAGGAACGAATTGTGAGCACGACGTGCTGCATGCGTTTAATTCTGTTCTTGGCGCGCGGTGTCATGAGGTCTGGCACCGCGAGACAGAGCTTGGAGACCCGGATCTCGTGATTGTTCCCGGCGGCTTCTCGTATGGAGATTACTTGCGTAGTGGAGCGCTTGCGAAGCTTTCTCCTGTAATCGAGTCGGTAAGGCAATATGCGGAGAAAGGTGGTAAGGTGCTTGGTATCTGCAATGGGTTCCAGATTCTTTGCGAGGCTGGACTTTTACCTGGCGCGCTCCTGTCGAACTCGAGGCGGCGTTTTCTCTCTCGGTTCGTGAACGTGACAGTTCAGAGCACAAATTCAAGTTTCACCTCCGAGTTTTCAGATGGAGATGTTTTTAGCTGCCCGATATCACACTTTGAAGGGAATTATTTTATAGAACCAGACGGGCTCAAAGGCCTTGAGGACGGAGATCAAATACTCTTTCGTTACTGTGACGCTGAAGGTTCTGTCGTTGAAGATTGTGCTGAGGCGAATCCAAATGGCTCTCTTCGGTCCATTGCCGGTATCTGTAATACCACTCGTAACGTTGCTGGATTAATGCCTCACCCGGAGAGAAGCATTCAGGATATAACAGCGGATCGTTTTGGAACTGGTGGTTCTCGCTTGTTCACTTCACTTCTGGCAAATTAAAAGACATCTCCTCTGGGCGCAGTTGAGCAGGATAGAGCTCAATTTCAATGTGATGTTATTTCAATAACTTGTCCCTTTGTAGGTTAAATTCACTTACATTTCAGGAGTTTATCAAGCTACCGGACTTGTGTTGAGAGGATATGCATGATAATTAATTGAGCCTTGAAATAACACACCCGAGCTTGACTCTGTCTTGTGTTAAGGATGCTTGTGAAAGCTTCTTTTCCATAACGTTCGGGGAGGATTAAAGACAGGAGGAAAAATGTCTGAAGAAAACACTACGACCGAAGAGTCGGTTACCGAATCGTCTGCTAAAAGCGCTACTACTGAAGAGAGTGTTAAAGCACAAGCTGCTGTTACCTACAGCTCTGAAACAAAAACAAAGTCTGACTATAAGCCAGTAAAAGTTGATCTGAAAAGTCTTTTACAAGCCGGCGCCCATTTTGGACACCAGGTACAGCGGTGGAACCCTAAAATGCTCCCATTCATATATGGTGAGCGAAATGGCGTTCATATTATCAATCTTGATAAAACACTTGAGCGCTGGGAAAAGGCCGAAAAATGCCTTCGTGATATTGGAAATCGTGGTGGAACAATTCTGTTTGTTGGTACGAAGCAACAAGCGAAAAAGATTGTGAAAGGCGCTTCTGAGCGATGCAGTTCATTCTCTGTTACTCACAGATGGCTTGGTGGAACGCTCAGTAACTTTGAGACAATTAAGCGTTCTATCGCTCGCATGAAAAAGCTTGAAGAGCTTCTTGCTGAGGCTGAAAGCGAAGACTCTAAGGTCAAATTCAAGAAGAAGGAGAAACTCTCCATTAGTAGAGATCTTCAAAAGCTTGAAGCAAACCTTGGTGGTATACGCCATATGAGACGGATTCCGGATGCTTTATTTATTGTAGATATCAACAAAGAAGACATCGCTGTTGCTGAGGCCAGAAAGCTTCATATTCCGGTAATTGCGCTGGTAGACACAAACGTGGATCCAAATACAGTAGATTTTCCGATTCCGTCAAACGACGATTCTTCGAAAACGCTACAACTTTTTATCAATGCAGCTGCTGATGCCTACGCTTCTGGAAGAGAGTCTTTCTTGATGCGGGCACCAGATGAGCAGAGTGGTAATGGTAATGGCGGTGAGTCTCCAAAGAAGCGTGGTAGTAAGCGCCAGCAAACTGAAATAGCTCCTGAGGGAGGTTCCAGTAAGGATGATTCTAAGACTGCTGAACAAGCACCAGTTGCTAGCAGTGCCGTATAGTCAATTTCTACGAGAAAAGTGAAGGAGTATTACTATGTCTAATATTAGTGCAGCTCTTGTTAAGGAGCTTAGAGAGAAGAGTGGAGCAGGAATGATGGACTGTAAGTCTGCGCTTGCTGAAGCGGAAGGTGACATTTCCAAGGCCATTGAAGTTCTACGTAAGAAGGGGCTTAAGGATGTTGGAAAGCGTGCAGGAAAGGTTGCTGCGGAGGGTACAATGGGTGTTTACATACACCCGGGAGACCAAGTCGTAGCCGTAGTTGAGCTTAACTGTGAAACTGACTTTGTTGCACGTGGTGATGAGTTCCGTTCTGCAGCGAAGGACATCGCCATGCATGTTGCCGCTATGAAGCCGCTTTACCTCAGCATTGAAGATGTTCCAGCAGAGGTTAAGAAGAAGGAAGAGGAGATCGTTCTCGAAACTCTTAACGATGCTCAAAAAGAAAAGGCTGACAAGATTATCCCTGGTAAGATGAAGAAGTTTTACGAAGAAAATGTACTTCTTGAACAGATCTTCGTGAAGGATGACAGTGGAAAAAGCACTATCCGTCAGAATATCGAAGAGCTGAGCATCAAGACAGGAGAAAAGGTTCAAGTTCGAAACTTTCGAAGATTTGAAGTCGGAGAGGGAGTCGAGAAGCAAGAAGCGAACCTTGCGGCTGAAGTCGCGCAAACTATCGCGGGTTAATACTACCCCGTTTAAAGATTTCTTCGCTCCCAGACTGTCTGGGAGCGTTGCCATGAAAAGGACACTGAATGTTTTCACCACCAAAGTATCAACGAGTTCTCCTTAAGCTTAGCGGTGAAATCCTAGCAGGCAATCAGGGGTACGGGATTGATCCTCACGTGGTGGCTCGTTTGGTATCTGACGTCAGTACGGTAAGAGAGCTTGGTATCCAACTCGCAATTGTAATTGGCGGTGGGAATATTATCAGGGGTGCCAAGGCTAGTGCCGAGGGAATGGACCGGGCGAGCGGCGACTACATGGGAATGCTCGCCACATCTATAAACGCACTTGCTCTGCAAGATATGTTCGAGCAGCAAGGAGTTGATACTCGTGTCTTATCTGCTATTGAAATGCGGCAGATAGCTGAACCGTACATAAGAAGACGTGCCATTCGTCACCTTGAAAAAGACAGAGTGGTAATTTTCGCCTGTGGGACCGGTAACCCTTACTTCACTACAGATACCGCAGCGAGCTTACGAGCTATGGAGATGGGAGCGCAGGTTCTCCTCAAAGGCACGAAGGTGGACGCTGTTTATGATTCTGATCCGGTAACGAACCCGGATGCGAAGCCATTTAAGAAATTAAATTATCTTGAAGTTCTGCAAAAAGAGCTTAAAGTTATGGACGCAGCAGCTATCTCTCTTTGTATGGAGAATAACTTGCCACTCATCGTTTTTAACATCAATGAGCCGGGCAATCTAAGGAAGGTGCTGGTAGGAGAGGACGTTGGAACTCTCGTTGAGAGAGCGCCACGCAAGGGAGAATAACGGACACGAAAGGAGAGCACGATGACTGGGAATCTGGATACCATACTTGGTGATTTAAGCGACAAGTGTAAGGAGACGCTCGAATATCTCCAGACAGAGCTTTCACGAATTCGAAGCGGAAGAGCTAATACGGCTCTTCTTGAAGGTGTTCAGGTTGATTACTACGGTTCCACTGTCCCTCTTCAACAGTTGGGGCTCATAAGCGCTCCAGAAGCTCGTCTTCTTACTATTCAGGTTTATGATGCTGGGGCAGTCGACAGTATTGAAAAAGCAATACAGCAAGCAGACCTCGGTCTTAATGCCTCACGGGATGGCAGCTTAATTCGTGTGCCAATCCCGGCGCTCACAGAAGAGCGTCGTAAAGAGTTCGTGAAGAAACTCCATAAGATTGCCGAAGAGGGGAAGGTTGCCGTTCGTAATCACCGTCGTGATGCGATCGATACTCTTAAAAAGCAAGAGAAGGATAAGGATATCTCCGAGGACGACCTTGCAAAAGGTAAGGATGAGGTTCAAAAAGTTACCGATACCTACACACAAGAGGTAGATAAGCTTCTCGCAGAGAAAGAAAAAGAGATGATGGAAGTCTAATGAATCAGCACAATTTCCCGCGCCACGTTGCGATTATCATGGATGGGAATGGACGCTGGGCTATCTCTCAGGGCAAACAACGAATTGAAGGACACGCCCAAGGGGCACACTCCGTACGGCAGGTGGTAGAAACATGCCGAAAAATCGGGATCCGATATCTTACGCTCTATGCGTTTTCAACTGAAAACTGGGAGAGGCCACCCGCCGAAGTTGAGGCTCTCATGGGGCTATTTCTTAAGTATTTAGAGAGTGAGCAGGAGAACTTCCTTAAGAACGACATTAGGCTAAGAGCCGTTGGGGATCTTTCTAGGCTTCCAGAAGCGGTGCAGCTCTCTCTCAAGGGTATGCTTGATGCGACAGCTCATTGCTCCTCACTCGATCTCTGTCTTGCGCTCTCGTACGGAGGACGCAGTGAAATTGTTCATGCCGCAAAGCAAATTGTGCGTGATGTTCAAAAAGGTCTGATTCAAGACCCGGATTCAATCTCAGAGAATGATATTGCGTCCAGATTATACGCCCCCGATATTCCCGACCCCGATCTGCTTATACGAACCAGCAACGAAGTACGTGTTTCTAATTTTCTGCTGTGGCAGATAGCCTATAGTGAAATTGTTATCTCAGAAAAATTCTGGCCTGAATTCGATGAGTCTGAATTCATGAAGTGTCTTGAGGTATATGCTGGTCGTGATAGAAGATTTGGACGTACTCAAAATACGTCAGAATCGAGCCGAGAACTTAGCAGTGACGAGGTCGGGCACAGCTCGGCATCGTAGGATGCACGTTGAAAGAGTTGTGTCTTAAGAGTCTTTAAGAAGGAGCAATGATGAAGGATATAAAAAGCAGAGTTCAAACAGCTGTGGTCCTCGTAGTGTCTTATCTCGCTCTTGTTATTCTTGCTGAGTATTTTTTCTTCTTTAAAATCGTTATTCCTATTGTTTCTTTGCTCGTTACCCTTGGTGCCGCGATGGAGGCTTATAAACTCTATAGGCGATGTTCTGGAACAGAGGATCTTTATGCTAAAATGTTTCATATCATTAGCCATCTCTTTCCCTTGCTTGCGATATCAGTCATTTCTATTGGTACGCTCTACACAGATGGATATAATAGCTGGCTCATACTGGCACTCACTCAGGCCTTTCTTTCTCTGACTGGTATAACGCTCCTTCTTGTGTATCCGATGTTGGATGAAGAACTCTCACTTGTGCAACGGGGAGAATATCTCGGCATGAACTTATCTGGATTTCTACTCGTTGTTGCCGGTGGCGGAAGCCTGATTGCTCTCTGTACAGGTCCTAATGCTGGAATCTATCTTGGTTTTCTCTTAATCGTGGTATGTGTCAGTGATATTGCAGCTTACTTTGTTGGTAATTTTCTCGGTGAAGAGAAGCTCTCGCCGGTTGTGTCCCCTTCAAAAACAAAAGCTGGTGGATATGCCGGTGTGCTTATTTCCGGGGTGGTAGGAGCGATTGTTTGGCCTCTCTTTCCGCTGATGCAGGTACCCCTCGCTTATGCGTTTATCGTTTCGTCACTGCTCGCAATCGTTTCTCAAATTGGGGATCTTCTGCAATCTTACATAAAGCGCCGCGCGGGGGTAAAAGATAGCGGAACGTTGCTTCCAGGGCATGGTGGAGTTCTCGATCGCATTGATGGCGTTCTCTTTGCAGCTCCGTTTTTTTTATGCACACTGGCCTTTTTCGAATTTTATGAGCATCTCCCCCCACATCCATAAGCCACTTATTCCGTGGCCAGAGAGTGACTTTCCTGAGCTTCCCGAGGTCAGACGTCTTGCTCTCTATGGGTCAACGGGGTCTATTGGTACGAGTACGCTAGATATCGTCCGAAGTTCGCCTCAGAACTTTAAGGTTACTGCTCTTTTTGCCGGCTCGAATGTAGGTCTTCTTGCCGAACAGTGTCGTGAGTTTCGACCTGAAGTTATCGGAATAGCAGATTCTACGAAGATTCCAGAGCTCCGAAAAAAGCTTGGTGAATGTGCCTCTGAGGTTGAGATCTTAGGTGATGACGACTCGATAACAGCCTATGCTTCTGAAGGAACTTATGACATTCAAGTTGCTGCTATTGTCGGATTTAGCGGTCTTGCGTCAGTATATAACGCGCTCTGTTCGGGGCGCGTTGTTGCGCTTGCGAATAAAGAAAGTATTGTTGCCGCGGGTCATATACTTAAAGAAGTGCTACAGGAGCGCGAAGCCTGTGGTACTATCTTGCCCCTTGATAGTGAACACTCTGCACTCTTTCAAGCGCTTAGAGGATATAGTCGAGACGATGTTCAGAGCCTTATCTTAACAGCATCTGGAGGGCCGTTCCTAAATACTGCAACTGAACAAATGGCTAATATTTGTCCTGAGCAGGCTCTGAAGCATCCCCGGTGGAGCATGGGGAGAAAAATTAGCATTGATTCCGCTACGATGATGAATAAGGCATTTGAGCTCATTGAAACGTACTGGCTCTTTGGTTTTAGCGAGCAAAATATTGAGGTACTGATTCACCCCCAGAGTATTGTTCATTCTCAGGTGCAATTTAGAGATGGTGCATGCCTAGCGCAGCTTTCACCGCCAGATATGCGAGTGCAAATTGCTTTTGGTATAAATTTTCCAAGAACTCGGATATCTGCGAACTTTCCGACTCTGGATTATACACAGCCCTATACGCTTGAATTTCTACCTCTTGATAACGAGAAGTTTGAAGCGGTTTCTCTTGCGAGGGAGTGCTTGAGATCTGGTGGAAACGCTTCTCTGGTGTTAAATCTTGCAAATGATATAGCTGTGCAGGCTTTTCTCGACGAAAAGCTGAGATTTCAGCAGATTGTGCCTTTCGCAAAGGAGGCCCTTAGTCGGCATTACCATAGCCAGGCGCTTAATTTTAATGATACGCTAGAATTTAAAGAGCATCTATCAGCAGAATTGGAGAGTAAACTCGTATGTCCTTAGTACTGTTTCTCATATGTCTTGGCTTCCTCATTTTTATTCATGAGCTTGGTCATTATCTTGTAGCAAAAGCCTGTAATGTCGCAGTGTATGAGTTCGCTGTCGGTTTTGGTCCTGCTGTGTATCAGAAAACAGTGGGAGAGACCAAGTACACCCTGAGGGGGATTCCGCTCGGTGGCTATGTCAAAATGGCGGGTGAAGACCTATTCGAAATCTACGAACACGAGCAAAATCCCGATGCTCCTCCTGACGAAACAGCGGAGCGACAGGGTGACCTTGTAGTAGAGGAGTTGGTGTCTTATCCCAGAGAGCGGTGGCTTGTTGAGAAAACATACTTACAAAAGCTGAGTATTGTTGCGGCTGGCCCAATCGCCAATATTTTGTTTTCTCTAGTCGCCTCCATACTTCTTGTTTGGTCTGTTGGGGCTCCCGTTTATAATGACAAAGCGATTGTTGGCTCGCTTGTTAAGGATTATCCAGCTGAAGAAGCGGGCATTCAAGTTGGTGATGAGGTTGTAAGTGTAGCTGGGGTCACGGTTGATACATGGAGCAGTATGGCGAAGAATATCGCTGCTCAGGAAGGGGCATCGTTTGAGATAATTCTTTTGCGATCTCTTGAAGATGGTAAGAATGAGCGTATTACACTCACTATCGCTGGAAAGTATCCCGACGAGGAACGAAAGGTTATTGATGAGACAATGGGCACCAAACCAAGGTATCAAATAGGAATTGGACCGGCTCAGATGTCAAGAAGACCCGTTGGCATACTGGAAGGTATAGTTTCTGGATTTGAAGGGATCTGGTTTACGACAAAGATTACATTTATTGGTCTTTGGAAGGTGCTTACAACTGAGATATCTGCGGATAACCTCGGTGGTCCAGTGATGATTATCTCAGAAGGTATGAAAGCCACAGAAGCAGGGATTGCTCCTGTAGTCGATTTCTGTATCTTTCTAAGCATGAGTCTTGCCCTATTAAACCTTATGCCAATACCAGTGCTTGACGGTGGTCATATTACAATTTTTACAATTGAAAAGCTCCGTGGAAAACGTATGGGCTTTAAAACGCTCCTAATATTACATCAGATAGGCTTTTTTCTTCTCCTTAGTCTGATGGTTTTTGCAACGCGAAATGACATTTTGCGATTACTTGCCCCATGAGTAAGGTTATACTTGCCATTGACACCAGTACCCCGAGACTGTCAGTGGCTCTCCAAGGCGGAGACGGACGTGTTTACACCGATGTGAGTAAAAGCTTGCTGAGTCATAACGAGGAGATTGTTCAATCCTGTTCTGGCATCTTAGAATCTGCTGGGCTCACAACGGCTAACATTTCTACTGTCCTTATCGGTGCAGGTCCTGGCTCCTTTACGGGATTACGCATTGGATATAGCTTTGTAGCGGGACTCTGCTCATCGTTGCATGCTTGCGCATACTCTTTGAGTTCATTTTATGCTGCAGCTCTTTGTATCAATAGTACTCACTCAGATAGGGATATCAGAGTTCTAGCGAAGGCAAACAGAAATGAGATCTTCAGTGCTCTCTATCCACTTAAGCTCCCACGTGCAGAGTGGCAAGCAGTAATTCCTGAGTTGATTCCAATAGAAGAGGTACAGTCTTCAACGAGCGATAACAGTGGTCCACTTAGCGTAGTGCTTGGTGAGGATCTTTTTGATCTGTTGAGCGCTCCGAATGAAATAAACGGAGCAATCGTCTCAGTTGATAATATAGCCACTGGTCTGTTATCGGCATTTCAAGATGCGTCTTTTGCGGCTTCCAAAAGAGAGTCCTTTAGTGCACTGGATTTATCAGAAATGCGACCTGACTATGTGCAGCCTGTAGCAGCTAAAACCATTAGGGAGCGTCAGAGACATGAGTAGGGGACATTTGCTGCCCTGAAACTCCTTTAGTAGAGGGGATTGACGTAGAGTTCTGTTTTGCGCTAAAATGATAGTGTCTTGAAATCTTTGTCAGACAATTTGCCATTTGCTTAACTGCCTACATGACAGATAAGTCCGCTTTTTGGCAGATACTGCTCTTAACAAGAGTGAAAATAATTTCAATCAGGAATACTTCGCTCAAATCTTATTATCACGACAGGACTATCCACACGATGCTGTTAGTGGTTAGATTCTAAGGGCTAGTAAGCACTCTGATGCAGTTCGCAAAAAGACTATTCAGGATGCAGGAATGTAGTAAATACACGCGAGTGGGTTCGCGTTAAGATTATAATTCTAAATTTAATATTCTTTTAACCTATTAATCCAAAATCATTGTAAATAGAAATTACTCGTGGAGGAGATATACCAACCATGAATCTCAGTGAACTCAAAAGTCTCAAGCCAGAAGAGCTTCTTAAGCTTGCACTCGAATTTGACATTGCCAACGCGAACACCCTTCGTCGCCAAGAGCTCATTTTTAGTATTTTAACTGCTCAGTCCGATACAAATGGAAATATTTACGGTGAAGGAGTCCTTGAATGTCTGCCGGATGGTTTTGGCTTCCTGCGCTCTCCCGGTGACAACTATCTTCCTGGTTCTGATGACATTTATGTGTCTCCAGCTCAAATACGAAGGTTTGGTCTACGAACGGGAGATACGATAGAGGGGCAGATACGTCCCCCTCGCGAGAAGGAAGGAGAGCGTTATTTTGCTCTTTTAAAAGTTAAGTCCGTTAACCACGATACGGTAGAGGCGCTTAGAAATAAGATTCATTTTGATAACCTTACGCCTCTTTACCCTGATGAGCGTTTAAATCTTGAAACGAAAAAGCCCAAGGATCTTTCCACACGGATAATCGATCTTTTTGCTCCGGTTGGTAAGGGGCAGAGAGGACTTATCGTAGCTCCTCCACGTACAGGTAAGACAGTACTGCTGCAGCGTATTGCTAATGCAATTACCGAAAACCATCCTGAATGTGTTCTCATTGTACTTCTCATTGATGAGCGTCCCGAAGAGGTAACCGACATGGCACGTTCGGTTAAGGGCGAGGTGGTGAGTTCAACATTTGACGAGCCGGCACAAAGACACGTTCAGGTAGCAGAAATGGTTATCGAGAAGGCCAGAAGGCTTGTTGAGCATAAAAAAGACGTTGTCATTTTGCTTGATTCTATTACGAGACTTGCAAGAGCCTACAACACCGTCGTTCCACCAAGTGGGAAAATACTCTCTGGAGGTGTCGATTCAAATGCTCTTCATAAGCCAAAGCGCTTCTTTGGGGCTGCCAGAAATATTGAAGAAGGCGGAAGTCTCACCATTATTGGTACAGCGCTTATCGAAACAGGCTCACGGATGGATGAGGTAATTTTTGAGGAATTTAAAGGGACCGGTAATATGGAGCTTGTCCTTGATAGGAAGCTCGCAGAGAGACGTGTGTTCCCTGCAGTAGATCTCAACCGTTCCGGTACTCGTAAAGAAGACCTCTTGCTTGAAGATGACGTATTACAGAAACTGTGGGTACTCCGAAAGGTTCTTAACCCTCTCGGAACAGTTGAAGCTATGGAGTGGCTCCATAGCAAGATGGACGGTACCAAGCATAATAAAGACTTCCTTGAAATGATGAAGGGTGGCTAAAGGGGGAATGTGTCTGAGCAACTCAGTGGTCAAGGGGTAGGTATTGTCGCTGTCGATGATAGTGACGAAAACCTCTTTACATTAACCTCTCTGCTCGAACAGAACTCCTATCAGGTCAGGACTGCCAGTAACGGGAGAGAAGCAATCGCTCTGATTGAAGATACTCCCCCAGACTTAATCCTCATGGATATAAATATGCCTGAGATGGATGGGTATGAAGCTACTCGGAAACTCAGGTCAAATCCAAGATACGATAATATCCCAATCGTTCTTCTTACCTCCCGTGATGATATTGAAGATATAAGAAAAGGGTTAAGCCTCGGCGCAGATGATTATATCAAAAAACCTTTTAATGCTAGTGAGCTTCTTTCTCGGATCGAGATAGTCCTAAAACAGAGCTCCCCGGAGAGCGAGCGCTTGCACCCCGATCATGAATCTGAAGGGTTGCGGCAAATAATTGGAGATTCCCCTGCAATTAAACATATCTTAAAAAAGATCCGAGACATGAAGGACTCTGATGCTTCTGTTGTTGTTACTGGAGAGTCTGGCAGCGGGAAGGAGCTCGTAGTTCGCGCTATCCATGCCCTCAGTCAGCGCAGTAATGCAATACTCATTGCTCAGAACTGCTCAGCGCTTAGCGAATCTTTATTGGAATCTGAGCTCTTTGGCCATGTGAGAGGGGCTTTTACAGGTGCGGTAAGGGATAAAAAAGGGCTTTTTGAGGTTGCTGATAGCGGAACATTATTTCTTGATGAACTGGGTGAGATGAGCCTTCCACTTCAAGCGAAGTTGCTTCGCGTACTTCAGGATGGCGCGTTTACCCCTGTCGGCTCACATGAGGAAAAGAAGGTCGATGTTAGAGTCATTGCGGCTACACATCGAAACCTTGAGGAGCTCGTCAGGGAAGGGAGATTTCGGGAAGATCTCTTTTACAGACTTCACGTTGTGAGCGTTACACTTCCTCCACTAAGAGAAAGGAGTGAGGATGTTGGCCGTCTTGTAGAGCACTTTCTAAGTGAATGCCACGCCCACCGAGAGGATATCCCCGTGATGACGCCTGAGGCTTTAAAGTTACTGCAGGAATACGCTTGGCCCGGCAATATCCGTGAATTGCGAAATGAGATTGAACGTATAGCAGCATTACATGCCGACCTGAGCCCAATCCCACCATCTGTGCTTTCCCCGAAATTTTTTACTTCTAAAACAAAAGATCAAGTTCCTGCGCAGAAGGAGAACTTGGCAATGAAGGATTTGAGTTCGCTGAAGCAAGAGCTTGCAGATGTTGAAAAGCGTTATATCGAGAGAGCTCTGGAGCTTACTGGTGGAAATAAGAGTGAGGCTGCTCGCATGTTGGAGATATCACGTTCAAGTTTAATCCAGAAGGCGAGACAATATTTCGGTGATGAATGAGCGCGTTTTTGCACTTCGCAAAACACTTCCAATTCTGCACGTTCTTTCTGGTGCTGTAGTACCATTTACAGGAATAATTGGAGAACCGATTGTTCTTGCTCTTATTGCATTCGCACTTCTTTCTGAGATTTCTAAGGATACGCTTAGAAGCATCGTTCCATTTCTTCCTATTCTGCTTCTTTGCTTTGTGTGGGGAGTGTGTAGCTTGCTGTTTTTTCAGCAGATAGCGACATTTGTGACGTGCTTTGTCTTTCTCCTTGGCGTATTCTTTCTTCTTATTTCTTGCTCAAATGAGAAGTTTCGTAAACGGTTTAGTGATGGCCTTTACGCGAGCCTGCTACCTGCTGCTCTCTTCACCCTCTTAGAAGTTTCTCTTCCAATAAATTCAGGTTTTTTTAGTGAAGCCCCATATTGGTCCTCACAGGGAAGGGTGTCTGGAACTCTTCAAGATCCGAATGCAATGGGTCTTTTTGCTTTTCTGGCTATCGTTTTTTGTATATCACGTATTAAAGAATCACGCCTTGCCGGGGTTATTTCCGTATTGTGGTTCATCGCGTCGCTCTTTTCGGGTTCACGATCAGCTCTTATCGGTATTTTTCTCTTTGTCTACATCGCAACGTATAGTAAGAGGACGCTTTTTGTTTCATTGTCTCTCTGCGCTATTTTTATTTTTGTTTCAGTTAACGCTTTACCAACCCTTGTTGATACCGAGGTGCTACCTGTAAGTGCGGTGCGACTCTTACAACTCTTGGAGGTCGGTCAGCTTGCTGAGTCAACACTTAATCGTACTGTTTTTTATAGAGCCGGTCTTTCACTCTGGTTGCACCATCCTTTATACGGTGTTGGGCCAGGCGCTTTTGCCGATCACCTCGTTGCTGTGAGCGATCAGTTGGGACTGGGCACAGGACTTTGGAGAGATAATGCTAATAATTTCTATATTGGACTCCTCTGTGAGCTTGGACTGATCGGGCTTGCCGCGTCAATTTTTGCAATAGGTCATGCAAGGATAAGAGTAGCCGTTCTCAATCCAATCCTTATCGCGGGTGTATTAAGCTTTTGTTGTATTCTATTCACTGGCCCACATATTTCTTTTGTAGAAATTCTTTTCATCTTCCTATTGCTCGTTTCAAGTGTCTTTGAATTTAAGAACCGGGCGTATACCCTGCTTCTGAGTCTCCTCTTTGTTCCGTCTCTACTGGCAATTCCTTTTGTTCAGCGAGCTACTGGTGGAGGTTGGTATAATTGGGAAAAGGACGGTTCTGAGTATTATCGCTGGAGCGGACTGTATGCTACTTCGTATCAACGCTGTGAGAACGGGAAGGCATCATTGAGGGTAAGATCGCTAAATCCTTCCACTGACGTTACCGTGCATGTGAGCACGAGGGCAAAGCCAGATACGTTTACTTTAAAGCCCGGTACCTCACTTGTTCGAACCTACCAATGTGATAATGAAAAAGCTCTTTTCTTTGAGCTACAGCTAAGTGACGTCTGGTCTCCAGCTGAGGTGAGTAAGTCTCCTGATATGCGCCTTCTTGGTGTTCAGGTCTTTTGGCGGAAGCCGTCCGATAGCCTGAATCTCGATAGCTGGTCAGATGCGGGCTATGATTATTTTCCTTAGACGAGCAGCTATGCTACCTTCAAGCGGTACTGAGTTTTAGTCATATGCCCAGAGAATTTACTATTCCAGAATTTTACCGCTCTCCGATTATATCAAGGCTCAAAATGGCCAGACAGGAGAGTGATCCCCGCAAGAAAGACAGGTCGCCATCTCTTCTTCAAGTCGGAGAATTAACTTTTAAAATATCAAGACACTTCGGACTGTGTTTCGGTGTGGAGAATGCCATAGAAATCGCTTACCGAGCGCTTCATGAGAATCCCGATCGGAGAGTGTTCCTCCTAAGTGAAATGATACATAACCCACATGTTAATGAGGACCTCGTAAAGCGCGGTGTGCGATTTATTCTAGACACATCTGGCAAGCAGCTTATGTCTTTTGAAGACCTTTGTTCTGACGATATAGTAATAGTACCAGCTTTTGGTACTACCAGAGAGCTTTTTCAAAAACTGGAGAAGCACGGAATTAATCCTCAGCTCTATAATACTACCTGCCCCTTTGTCGAAAAGGTATGGAAGAGAGCGGCAAGTCTTGGGGAGAGAGGATTTTCTATTGTAATTCATGGTAAGCACAATCATGAGGAAACACGTGCCACATTTTCACATTCTAGAGTTTCAGCGCCAAGTCTCGTTGTGCGTGATCGTCAAGAGGCGCAAATCTTATGTGATTATATTGGTGGCACGATTTCTAAGGAAGAGCTCCTTGATGTCTTTGATGATAGATACTCAACTGACTTTAATCCTGAAAAAGATCTCGAAAAGATTGGAGTTGTTAATCAAACTACTATGCTCGCGACTGAAACTCAGGAGATTAGTTCTATGCTACGAACCGCGATGCTTAAAAAGTATGGTGAGTCAGAGCTTTTAAAACATTTCGCTGATACGCGTGATACGCTTTGCTATGCAACCTCTGAAAATCAATCTGCTACTTATGGCCTCATTGAATCAGGAGGAGATATCGCTCTCGTTGTTGGTGGTTATAACTCATCAAACACATCTCATCTTGTAGAACTTTGCAGTGAACATTGCCCTACTTACTATGTCAAAGATGCAAGTGAGCTCTTAAGTCGGGAGCAGATACGACATCTTAATCTGGATACTATGAGCGTCGAAACTACGAATAACTGGCTCCCAGCATGCGATTCACCAGCGATACTTGTAACGGCGGGAGCTAGCTGCCCGGATGCTCTTGTTGATGAGGTTATTACTCGTGTCGCTGAGCTCTTCGGTGTCCGGCATGAGCTAGAAGCTTCTATTGCCGTTTTTGAAGCGAATCACATCGCAGATGACTCTCGTATTGTCGATAACAAAGGCACCAGCTACGAAAATCTCGTACCTATTCCTTCGCGTTCTTAAGCAGGCCACGATTTTTTCATATATTTTATCTGGAAATAGTGAGTTTATATCTTATCCGATCTCACCGATCTGACGTTATAGTAGTCAGGTCATAAAATAGGTCAGCTTTGCTTTTTGGAGTACATATGAAACAAGAACAGGGATTCACCCTCATTGAACTTCTCACCGTTATTGGGATTATAGGTATTCTCGCATCCCTTGGAATAACCAGCTTTTCGTATTACAAGGCTTCAGCAGCGTTTGCTTCCGCTGAGCAGACACTCCACGACGCACGAAACGCTATTGAAGCAGCGGTTGTAGATCAGGATAATCTGCCTGCGAGCGTTCCACTCACAAATCAGAAGGGACAGGGACAGATTCAGGACGCAACGGCCGCTGCTTATCTTCCTGGTTTGATGCTCCCCAGGAATTTAGATTTCAATGTGAGCTACGACAATACTTGCTCAAATGCGGCATGTACCAAAGACTTTATCCAAGTCCGTCATTGTTCTGGAGAGAAGTATATTCGTTGGCTACGCTACGGTGATGGCGTTGAGGTAAAGCTTGAGCCTTCCGGTTCTGGCTGTTAAGGAGTCCTTCTAACTTCTGGCCCAAGGCTTCTCTTATGTAAGCCCCCCCCCCCTGAATTGACCACTTATTACTCGGTCTACCGCTCTTTGCGTGCTGTTGACGTATGCCACCCATATTGCCATAGTTGTGGGCTGAAACATATTTTCAATAGGGGCATTGAATGAAGAATACGAAAGTTTGTGGAATGGGAAATGGTATCGTTGATATTTTTCTTGAAATTTCAGAATCAGACTTTGCTAGCTTAAATATCGAAAAGGGAACGATGCACCTTGTTAGCCCTGAGGAGCAGAGTGAGCTGTTACAGAGGTATCAAGGCGTTGGCCTTTCAAGTGGTGGATCTGTGGCAAACTCTATTATTGCTCTTTCTCAGCTTGGTGGATCTGCCGGATTTTGTTGCTGCCTTGGCGATGATCAATATGGCAAGCACTATAAATCCGAATTCGATAATCTCAATATTAAGATCGTATCTCCACTTATAGAAGGAGGCGCAACTGGTACGTCAGTGATTCTTGTGACACCTGATGCAGAGCGTACCATGAGAACTAGTCTTGGGGTGTCAAACTCATTTGCTGATGGTCAGGTGCACGAAGAGCTTATTGCAGATGCTGAGTGGTTGTTCATTGAGGGATATCTGTTTGCTAATCCTGAAGGGAGCGGGAAGGCTATCTTTACTGCCATCGAATATGCCAAAAAGCATAAAACAAAAATTGCTCTGACATGCTCAGAAGCGTGGGTAGTTCAGTCATTTGAGGATAAGGTGCGTGACGTAATTCAGGAATGCGATCTCGTTTTTTGTAACGAGACGGAAGCGAGAGCGCTTTCGGGTAAGGAGGATACTTCAGAAGCCTTAGACGTGCTCGCAACGTATAAGTGCAATGTAGTGGTAACACTTGGAGAGAAAGGAGCTCATGTCTGCTTTGATTCGAATCGAAGTAGTGTAGAAGCTTTTCCTTGTACGCCTGTGGATGTTACAGGTGCAGGAGATATGTTTGCTGGAGCGTTCTTATACGGTATCTCAAGTGGATTTACCCCTGAGCAGAGTGCTAGAGGAGCCTGTTTTCTCTCTTCAAAGGTGATCTCAGCCGTAGGTGCCCGGCTTCAATCTAACGTACCAGAGCTCTGGAGAGAATCTCAGGCTAGCTAAGGTGCTGAAAAGCATCTGTTTTTCTCTCCGTTACTTCACTCTCCAACGCTGAAGCTTTTTGGGCCGTTATGATTCCTTACGTATAGTATCAAGCATAACATGTAGGTAACCATTAAGTGTTTGGAGAAATTTCTATGCCTTCTCTTGCCAGCAGTAGCCAGAGTAGTAGCTATTCATCCCGTGGGATACTCGCTGCTGTAGCTGTTGTTCTTGTCATCCTTGGATTTGTGTTTCTGCCAGAGCTCTTGCAGGTAGATCGCAGTAGTCCACCAGAGCCACTCACTGAAAATCAACCTGTACTTGCTCAGCCAGATCCTCGAGACAAGCCGAGTATTGTTCGAGAACCTACTAATGTGAAAACTGTAAGCTTAAATGTTGAACAGGAGCGAACTGCTCAAAATGGTAATTTTGATACACTAAGCGACAGACAACCTACGCGATTTGAAGTTATCGAAAATGCTACTTGGGAAGTGCTTACCAGTAAAGCGGCAACACGTGCCTTACAAAATGCAGTACGTGCTATCGATAAGCTAGATAATGTACTAAAGCAAAATGTGAGGGGGGTACGTACCAGAGACCTTCTGATGAGCTACAAGGAAAACATATTAAAACTCGAGCGGATGGGGGAGGAGTCGTTTGATACTCCGCAGGATGCTCTAAAAACACTCTACCGCAATGAACTTGCTATAACCCGAATGATGGTTAAGGAGAAGGTTGATAGAGCATCTAGAATATTTTGGACACGGGTCAATCTCGGTGAAGGGCTTCAGGTAGGCTCAAGTATGAAAGTTCGAGATAAGATCGTGGGTCCTTTCTCGCCTGATCCAATGCTTGTTAAGGTGCAGATTTATCAAAAAACAACTTATGGCAGATATGAACCACAGGAAACAGTTACAATTGTGGCAGAGGGGACAATGCGCGGAGAGGATATTGAGAGCGCAGAGCTTATCCCGATAGAGCCGATAACAGCCGCGATCGATGTGCCTGTGAGGAGGTGGCCCGATCTTCTTGGGCTCCGCAAGTTCCATTTCACAGCGAGTCAGCCTCCTGTGAATATGTCTTTTATATTGAAAGTGAAGGATATTCAGGGGAACTACTATCAGAAAAAGTATAATTTCTATCCCAACGTGAGACGATTTCGCTGGCTTGGACGCAAAGAAAATGGCGCTTTTGATGTCCCGTACCAGAAGGGAGACTATCGCATAGATGCATACTTCTCTCAGGGGGCGGTACGCGCAAGATCGGCGAGCTCTCACTCCGGATCGCAGAGTAGTGGAGCCTTTGTAGGTGGGGGAGGTATGGGGCAGTTTTAAGTGCTTCGTACTTGCATCCTGAAGACCTGTTAGAGTATCTTTTAGCAGAATATCTATAGCCTCTTCTATTGGCTTCAGCAGGACTTTTATATTATGTCACTAAGAAAACACCAACATCTCTTCCCGATAATTAATGCCATGGTTGACGAGACGGTGGAAGCCGTTGAGGACTCGGGACAGAAGATTACCTGTGAAGCAGGCTGTGATCACTGCTGTCATTTACTTATTGAGGTTTCGTGGGAAGAGGCACAGGAGCTCGCGTACGCTGTGCACGAGCTACCTGATGAGCGAAAAGATTTTTATAAAAAGCGTATCAAAGACAATGCCGATGAAGCGCGTTCGTTCTTTGCCTCTCGAAAATCAGTTGCTGACTTTGCCTCGCCAGTTGCCGACAGTGATAGAGAGATTGATGACGAGGTGTATGATGATTATTTCTACGAAAAGAAGCGACCTTGCCCTTTTCTTATTGACAGCATGTGTTCTCTCTATGAGTCACGACCAACGTCTTGCCGATTACACATGGTAGCTTCAGATCCTTATCTTTGTTCCGCTGATTGCCGAGATGATGATGACTATGATATTCCGGATGAGGTTGAGGAGCTCAAGGAAAATGCCAGTCATCCAATCTCTGCTGTTGAGAAAGATGGCCGCTGGGGACACTTCGGTATCCTTGTTGACGAAGCCCTTAGTGAGCTTGAGAGTCGGGGAGCTCTGTCAGACCTTCAGGCTGAACAAATAGCATCATAATCTGTAGGGAATAAGGTGAGTTCCCGAATTGTATGTTTCTTATCTCTTCTTTGCTTCATTGTAAGTATCTATTCTTACCACGTCACATCGCAACGTTACGAGTATAGCAGGCTTCTGAACACAGCTATTCCAGATGAGCATATTCAGAGGGTGGCTCTTCTGAGGCAGCTTCAATCTGCCAATCTTGCAGAAACACAAATGATGGCTGCGGATTTGGCGCTTCTCATGGCTCAAAAAAAGGATCTCTTACCTTCAGAGCAGGAAAGTCTTGTATGTGAAGCCGTCTCGTCTCTAAAGCGAGCGGACGTGCTTGAACAAGGCTCTGGATTCACGAAAAGTAAGCTAGCTTATCTGCTGGCTCTCTTAAAAGACAGCCCATGTGCACATGCTAAGATCTCCCCGACAGCTCTGATACGCGAGGCTCTGATCTTAGCACCTCACGATCATCGTGTCCTTATTTTTTCAGCTCGCGTGCATGATCTTGTAGGAGATAAAGCAAACGCCAGAAAAAGTATCAGAAGATTTCTTCTTACCAGAGCGGCACCAACACCACTAGACCGAGCATTTGTTTATCACCTAATGGATGAGCAAGGAGCACTTGAGGGTATATTACCTGCTAGTGCTGATATCGTTTCATATTGGATAAAGCAGCTAGCGAGGGATAGGTCTGATATCCTGATACGCTATCAAAGCTCACTTGTATCTCTTATAGAATCTTCTCTATCGGACGAGTCTCAAACTCCTAAGTCGTTTGAATATGAAAGCCTTTTCGATCTCTTCCTCATGCCTGAGCTAACGACAGTTCGCCCCGTACTCGCACGTTCGTTGAAGGCATACTCAGAGAGGAACGAGAATAAGATTGCTGCTCAGTTTTTTTTAGACGCTTCTAGGGAAGTACCGGCCCCAATTCTCCCTGCGTATATCGATTACGATTCTTCGCCTCATAAAAACGCACTAAGAAACTGGGCTGCGAATCGAATAGTGAGGCTTGATGTGAAGAAGCGCACTGTTGGTTTCTTCCTCTTACCTGGTCAGCCGATATCAGCTATTTATTTTTATGGCAGCACGGGAGCGCGCAGAGGTCAAATTTCTGAGAGTCTACGAATACTAACGAGCGAAAATAATCAATTATGGAACAATCTTCAGCAAGATGTAGAGACTGAAGAGACTGAGATTATGGGAAAACATGTTGTCGTTGTGAGATTTCCTCAGAATTCTTCCAGATATTGGAAAGTGCACTACCGCGGCGCATTAAGCACTGAGAGCTTTTATTCCCCACTGAAGATGTTTATCCAAGCAAGTGGAGGTGCGAATGTGCATTAGACAAAGTTTTCTCCTTTCTATTCTCACGCTCCTGCCTATAACTTTCCTGTGTGGTCAGGAACGCTCTATCGGCATTGTTGATCTCAATACTGATAGGAATAACTTCGACGGGATATCACCAATATCATACGTGTTAAGGTCAGCTACAGCTCAGCCACTGATCTTCATGAAACAAGATGGGGAAATCTCACTAAGAGTTGCTTCGGCTTTTAGCCAAGATCCAAATAGCGATGTCGTTTCTTTTACGCTATCGCGTTCCTCTCGATTTTCTAATAAGGAGCATATTTCTGAGAATGATCTCCGGTACTCATTTCTGAGGTGCCTTAACGGCAGTGCAAAGCTCACTCTGACACTGCGTTCCATTTCCACTTTGAATTCCCGTTATGAGCTAGCCATAGAAGGCAAGACTGGACCAGAAGTCATGAGCTCTCTACTTTCACAGTGCCCTCTTCTTCAGCAGGCTCCTACACTGGCATTTGGTGATTACTTTGGTTACGGAACAAACGTGGTAGGAGTCGGGCCTTATATGATCCGAGATATCAGAAGAGGACGCCACCTTGTGTTGCAACTAAAGAACAAGAGTGGCGTAGAGGAGCTCCCTCCTCAGAAAATCCAGCTAGTTAGCACTGAGGGGGATCGTCACTCTCTAGATCTGCTTCGAAGCGGCTCACTAGATTTGTTTTTCTTGCAAAATCAGGAGGTTATGGAAGAAGTCACAAAAGATGAAACCTTACGCACACAGAAGTGTTCTATCTATAATGTGGTTCTTCGCAGGGGACTCATACTCAGTTGCGACCACACTATGGATTTGGTGCATCTTAATTATGACTATGAATTATCAAGTTATAGAAAATTGGCTCCCCAAGCGTCTCCCCGTTCTTAGCTTTTACGGCGTCGCACTCATATGTGTTGCTCTCTCTTTTTATGGTTGTACGGGTAGGAGCATCACAAAGCCTCGTTCTGAAATCATTGAGGAAGCTCGTGATAATGGCGTTCATCTCCCTGGAGTTGAAGAGGAAAAGCGACGATTCTACGCTGAGCAGAGTCGAGCTCATAAGAGACTCTCAAATCTTGTCGCTCAGAGATCTGCTTATGGCTCAACAGATCCAAATTACAGACTCGGTGCAGGCGACACGCTAGAAATCTCTGTGTATGACGTGGAGGAGCTCAATCAGGTTGTCCAAGTTCGTCAGTCTGGTTATATCACCTTACCACTTATTGGAAAGATGAAGGCTCTTGGATATACAGAGCCAGAGTTAGAGAGTCGAATCAGTCATAAATTGCAGCAGTTCGTGCGTTCGCCCGAAGTTAATATCGCTATTTCAAACTATGAGAGTAAAAAAGTTTCAGTGCTTGGAGCGGTTAATCAACCGGGTGCATATCCCTTAAAGAAAGGACAAAATAGTATCGTAGAGCTCATAAGCATGGCTGGCGGCCTTTCGGAAAGAGCGGGGAGTTATATGAATTTTATTCCTGCCGAGTATGCAAGGCAGGGACAGGGTAAGATGATGGGACAATATTCATCTCGTCGATTACATTCTTCACCTACCGGCGGTTCCGACTCTAGAGCGATTGAGCTTCCGCTTACAGATGTTCTTGCGATGAATGGCGACATCCCGCTTTCAATTCCTGTTCGAGCAGGCGACATGATCATCATACCGGATGCAGGACAAGTAATGGTTGAAGGGGAAGTTGAGAAAAGAGGAGCTTACGACATAGCAACGCGAACCACACTTTTAGGCGCTCTTGCAGCGGCTGGTGGTATTACTTACTCCGCCAAAGTAGATGAAGTTGAAGTTATACGTAATAAAGGTCAGGGAAGAACACGGCTCGTCGTTAATCTTGAGGAGATACTCTCAGGGATTGAATCTGATGTGCCGCTACGTAATGGAGACATTATAAGAGTACCATCACATTCTGGAAGAAGATTGAGACAGGATACATTTGATAGTATCACTCGAATCATCAACTTCGGAGTCGGTGGATCCGTAAATATGGCCCAGTAATAATGAAAGAGAGAAACACACCTTCCCGGTTACCGAATGTACAGTCAGCACGCTTACCAGTGGCATCTTCAGGTATGATGCAACATACTGATCCGTTTGAGAGTGACGACTTTAAACTTAAAGAATATTTTAAGATAACTCTTAAGTATCGAACACTTATTATTGGAATAGCCGGTTTATCAATCGTCTTCTCACTACTCTATGCTTTTCTCGCCACTCCACTCTACACAACATCAAGTAAGATCCGTATAGGCACGTACGAACCCGTTCTTGCATCTACTGGCATTGAAGGAGTAATGCAAGAGAAGAGTAAGGAAGCAAATTATCTGGAAACACAGATACAAGAAATTTCGAGCTATTCACTCGTGGACGATGTCCTTGATGACGAGATTATATACGGAATTGTGCATGAGTCGAGCTCTGCAAAAACAAACTCTCATCAGAAAAGTGTAGCTGCTGGCGGATACAAGCATAGTGTTAAGGATATACAAAAATACTTAAATCTTATTAAAGTATCACCTGTCAGGCGAACCTCTCTTGTAAGCATTCTTGCCACTTCGGAGGATCCACATCATTCAGCACGTATCGCAAATATGCATGCTGAGGCGTATATTGAATGGGTCCGAACCAACAGAGTGAATCAGCAATCAAGAGCAATCGTATTTTTGGAAAGCCAAGCAGCTGACTTACGAGAGAAGGTAGCTGATCTTGAAAGAGATCTGGCAGATTATGCTGAGGAGAACTCTATTGTAGCAGTTAATAGTGATGAAAATATCACAGCCCAAAGAATGGCTCAGCTAAGCACACTTCTCACTGAAACGACGGCAAAGAGAATTGAAGCTGAGAATAAGTATAAGGCTGCCAATGAGTCTTTAAGTGGTGAAAGTTCAGCAGACTTTGACGATCCGTCAACGCAGTCTCTTAGAACTCAGCTAGCTACACTAGAAGCTGAATATCAACAGCTGTCCCAAAAATTTACTGATGCGTATCCAAAAATGAAGGAGCTGAAATCACAGATCAGCGGATTGCGATCGAGTATTCAAGGTGGCAGGAAAAGTCTGGTGCAGGGAATTAAGTCACGAGCAGAAGCGTTAAAGCAAGAGGAGTTACGATTACAGGAAGAGCTTGACAGACAGAAGAGCTTAACATTTGAGCTGGCAAAAAGAAAAGTACACTATAACGTGTTACACCGTGAGCTTGAATCATCGAGAGAGCTTCTGCAGAATGTTTTACGGCAACTTAAGGAATCCTCACTTGCGGTTGAAGGCAATAGTTCTAACGTGAGCATTGTAGATTATGCTGTTGTCCCCGAGCATGCTTCACACCCACGAAAGTTTCTTATTCTCCTATTCGGAGGTCTTCTTGGTGTGGGAGCAGGAGTTGCTCTGGCGTTAGTTCTCCATTATCTCGATAATACTATCCGTACCGCAGAGGAACTGAGTACCGTGCTACGAGTTCCAAACTTAGGTGTTGTTCCTTCCTTTGAGTCAGAGCCGGGTCTCTTAGAAGCTTCTCGTGGCAATGGGGAACATGCAGCAGACTCTCCTCAATCTGAAGGCAATCTACCAGCTCGATCGAGTTACCCTATTGCTTTTCTTGAAGACTCTCGTTCACTCTGTGCTGAAGCGTATCGCACGATACGTACTGCCATTTTACTTTCACAGGCGGGAGAGCCTCCACGTACCTTACTTGTGACCTCAGCACAGTCCTCAGAGGGAAAGACAACTTCCGTAATGAATCTTGCAGTCAGTCTCGCTGGATCGGGCGGCAAGGTAGCTGTAATCGATGCTGATTTAAGAAGACCGAGTTTAAATAGATATTTTCCTGTCCAACCAGGTACGCCAGGTCTTGTTGAGGTTATTACGGGAAGTGTCCCCTTACAGCATATTGGGCTGAGTAATGGACCTCGAAGAATTACCTACTACCCGAGCGGTAATATTCCACCAAACCCGGCTGAACTCCTCGGATCTGTGGAGATGGCTGAGCTCATTGATGAAGTGGCCTCTACTCATGATTACGTAATAATAGATTCACCTCCTGTTCTACCCGTAACTGATGCTGTGCTTCTCTCAAGGCTTGTTGATGGAGTAGTGTTTGTCGTAAAAGGAGCTCATACGCCCGGGCCAGTTATTCTTGAAGCAAAGACGAGACTTGAAAATGTTGGGGCAAGGGTACTCGGTACCGTTTTAAACGACATCGATCTCAAAAGTGGTGATTACTCTTACTATAACAAATATTATTCATCCTATTACCGACGAGAGGATGATGCTGATGGATTTGACCAACGTGAATCAGCATGACTATCAAGTTTTTAATCATAAATATTATCATATTTACGCTTAACTACGTATCGCTCTCACTTTTTCGTCAAATGGCTATGAGATGGTCACTTCTTATTGACTATCCTCGCAACCGTAGTAGTCACAAAAGGCCAACGGTAAGGGGAGCAGGGGCTGTTTTTCTACTCTCTACACTCCTGTGTTGGATCTACTTCGAAATGAAGGAGGGAACAGGCTACATGGAGTCATTTATCATAGGGGCTATCGTCTTAGCGGCTGTGAGCTTTTATGATGACCTCTTTCGACTTGATGTGAAGCTAAGGCTACTTGTTCATATTCTAGCTGCGACACTTTTTCTTACGCAGGTACGACCACCGAGTATTGCTCTTGAGCACTTTGGTGCCTTTGCTTTGCTGTGGTATCCAGCGTGTATCTTCTTTATTGTATCCTCCATCAACTTGTATAATTTTATGGATGGGATTGATGGAATGAGCGTATTTCATGCTTTGGCCGTGCTCCTCAGTTGGATTCTTTTTAGTTTTATACTAAGTGGGAGTGTCAACTACTGGATGACATCTCTTGTGGCTGCGCTCTTCGCTTTCGTTACGTATAACTGTCATCCAGCGAGATTATTTATGGGGGATGTTGGTAGTACTTTTCTTGGATTTACTTTTTCATGCCTAGCCATCAGTCAGCTTAATAATGTTCCTCGTCTTCTTAATTTTAGTGCTTTTTTGTTACTCATGTTGCCGTTTCTCTTTGACACAACATTTACTATCATTTGTAGACTACTCAAGGGAAAGGTCGTACATCAACCACACAGGGATTTTCTTTTCCATCGTCTGGTGAAAGCGGGACATAGTCACACAACCGTAAGCTTGGTTTATACGCTCGTAACGCTTTATAACGCGACACTCCTGATAGCTATTTATTTTGAATCAATTGGAATTGTGGTTGGTTTACCGCTGATCATTTTGCCTTACCTTTCGCTTTACTCGTGGTCCGTATCCAGTGCTCAAAGACAGAGACTCGCGCAACTTCATAAGATCACAGGGCTTCCTGCCCCACATCTCTAGAATGGCCAGCTAAGTGCCTGTATATACATAAGTAAAAACTATATTTCCCCTGAAGCACTCGACTATCTAATACAGATATGTGGAACAGAGGCATTGCGAGAATCTGATTCTAAGCATGAGAGAAGGTTATAGAAAATGAGCGAAAAGAGTGCGGCCCTAGTGCCATATTCAGACGAAAAAAATGATGCGTTTCAAGCTCTGGGAACTCCTCAAGAGATAGTTTCGAAGCTTGAAGAGGTAGGGTATGAGTGCTTGCCTTACCTTGCTGTGCAACTTGGTCTCCTCTTTAACACACCTGCTGAGAGAGTACGTGCACTCTTACTTGAGGGGCCATCTGGTTGTGGTAAAAGTTTTCTAGCGAAGAGTCTAGCAAAGCTCACAGGTGCTGAGTTTATGTGCCTGAGCTGTTATCGTGGTATGCCTACGCAAAATCTCATTGAAGCCCCTTCAACGCTTGCTCTCGCAAAAAGCATGGCTGGACAGGAAGGTGCCGAACTCTTGAATCTTGGTATTTTAAGCAGGGCTTTTCTTGCTTCGCAGAAAAAGCCAGTTATTTTACTCGTCGACGAGCTCGATAAGCCCGAAGATGCTATCGATACGTTCTTTCTGGGACCAATACAAGATTCTACCATCTGGCTGGAGTCACGCCCACCAATTGAGGCCCGACCTGAAAATTTACTTATTATTTTTACAAAAAACTTTAATCGTAAACTTGATGACGCTCTTCTTAGGAGGGTGCACCCAGTTATAATGACCTATTTGGATTCTACTCTTGAGAGAAAGATTTTAAGTCCTCACTGTCATCCTCGCCTTATCAGTAATCTTGTCGCAATCGCAGACAGAATGCGCTACAGCGATGGTTCTTATCAGTTTGATAGACCACCAGCTCCTGAGGAGCTTCTCGCAGTAGGGCACTATGTTACGCACCTTGTTAAGTGGGGAATGAACGATCCGGCCTTTGTCGGTAAGAGTATCTGGAATATGGTGTCAAAATCAGAGCGTGACAGGGCGGTACTTGAGCATATGTTGCGATTTCATCCGGATTTTCTCGATCCCGATCTTCAAGATGGGCGACACGCCCCGCTACAAGAGATACATGCCAGATTGGGCTCTGTTGTGCTTGAGGGGGTTACGCTTCAACGAGCAGCGCATATACAGAGTGTGAAACGAAGAACCTTTCCAGCTGTAAATATTGATCAGCCATCAGAATCTTCCTCAGACGAATAGTCAGGATCAGCCTCCTCCGCAACTTTAAGTTGACGCTCGATCAATAAGAGTTCGTCATCATCCTGTGCATTTGATCGTAGCTCTCTGGCCCGATTGAGCGACTTTTGAGCTGCAGAGTATTCAGCAAGCTGAACATAACTGAGAGCAAGCAGCTTTTCACGATCATATTCATCTATATTGACTTCAGTTTCTTGCTGCTCATCCTCTTCACTCTCATCCTCATTGTTTTCAGCTTCTTCGGTGATTTTTGCAGGACTCGTTGTGAGAGCCAGAAGTTCTTTTTGTACGCCTCGTATCACAGTCTTATCAAAGGTTCCGTGGGGGGCAGTCAGTACGTAGCGAGCATGGAGAAGGGTTATCTCTACTTTTTCTTGAGCGTCAACATCCTTACTTTTCATTAAGGGCACGAGGAGTTGTGTTGCTTCAAGATGCATACCGTCACTTACGTAGTATCTTGCAAGACTCATAGCAGAGGAGGTATCGGCTGGGGAGGTCTTCTGGGCTATTTGGAGATATTCCTTGGCCTTTTCTGGTTCGCCTTTGGCCAAATAAATGGAAGAGAGCTGAGCATAGCTCGCACCTGGCGATATCGATGTAAAGTCGTTAAACCAAATAGCCTCTTTGAATGTGAGAATTGCCTGTTCGTATTCCTTCCTCTCTTTGTAAATAAGCCCAAGGTAGTGGAGCACATCGCTATTTCTTGCTCTGTAGTGAAGTGAGGTGTTTAGAGAACGGTACGCATCGTCATACGAATGCTTGTGATACTGAGCTTTTCCTAAAAGCGTATAAGCCTGATCATAGTATCGTTCATCTATCTTCTTGAGAGCCTTTTGTGTCGCTGTAATTACTCGATCATACTCTTCTTTTGTGAGAGCCTGAGTAGCCTTTAATAGTGTCGGCGGAGTATATGGGGTGGGAGAAGCAGAAGATGATGGATTATCAGAAGAAGTTTCTGATCCTTGAGCCCACACCGGTGCTGATACGATCGATGAAACAATTAAAAATAGTATGCAGATACAGGCTGAGAGGGAAAATTTTGAAGGCATAGATGAAGCTCTGAATAAGGTTCGGTGTTCGAAAATGTGCCCTTTCTTGACGAAACCTTCAAGTGAGCATGCAATTGTACGTATTTTCAGGTGCTTATAATGATAAATGGGTGGTTCGAATTTGTACAGCCCTGCATCAAAATAAGCAGTGTTTCGAAAGCTTAAATTATTGCTTATGAATAACATTGGTTGCGAACGGAGAAACTTGCGTTCGTTTTGGAATGTTTGAGAATGAAGAAAGTACTTATTGTAGATGACGAAGAGTCTATCCGTTCCTCACTGCGCCTCTTACTAAAGGCTCATTTTGATGTATCGGTAGCCGAGAGTGGAGAGGATGCTATAAAGATTTTTCCGGAGATTAACCCCGATCTCGTTCTTCTTGACCTCATGATGCCCGGATTAGACGGCCTTGACACGTTAAAAAACCTAAAAGAGCATTCAAGAGATCTCCCAGTAATTATGCTAACCGCCTCCAATACTGTTCGAACGGCAGTGAAAGCGATGAAGTGTGGTGCCGTGGATTACCTCAGTAAGCCATTCGATGTCGAAGAACTCACCTCGCTCATTATTCAAACTTTAGACTCTACACAGCCAAGCCCATCATCAGAAACTTCCCTGAAATCACCGACGCAAGGTGATGAGAAACTACCTGCCGGGGACTTTGGAAAGCTTGTTGGACAGTCAGCCCCGATGAAAGAGTTGTTTCAGAAAATAGAGCAGGTCGCTTCAAGAGAAACCACTGTACTCATTACAGGTGAATCTGGAACAGGTAAAGAGCTTGTTGCTCGCCAGATACACAAGCTAAGTGAGCGCTCAGACAAACCTTTTGTAGCTATCAACTGCGCTGCCATTCCAGAATCGCTCATTGAATCAGAGCTCTTTGGCCATGAGCGTGGCGCATTCACGAGTGCGCAAGATAAACGCATCGGTCATTTTGAACTCGCACATGGTGGGACACTCTTTCTTGACGAAATAGGAGAGTTGAGTCTTCCTGTGCAGGTAAAGATGCTCAGATTTTTACAAGAAAAGGAGTTTTATCGTGTAGGAAGTTCGACTCCAATTCAGGTAGATGTGCGAATTATTGCTGCAACAAACAAGAACCTCGAAGATCTTGTTCGCGAGAAAAAATTCCGACAAGACCTTTTTTATCGTATCAACGTAATACATCTTCTTCTCCCGCCTCTAAGAGAGCGATATGAAGACATTCAACTTCTTCTTGAGCACCTTGTGAAACGTTTTGAGCCTTCATACGGTAAGCGATCTATTCATTTTCAAGACTCTGCCCTTCAGCTCCTACGAGATTACGACTGGCCTGGAAACGTACGAGAGCTTGAAAATGTGCTTGAGAGTCTCCTAGCACTTTCAGAAGAGGAGGAGATAACAGCCGATATGCTCCCTACGCGTATCCGTACTCCAGAGGCTAAGCAACCTATGGAGATGTCTATATTTGAAAGTAATCTTAACTTCGAAGAGGCCGAGAAACGGTTCGAGACAGAGATGATTCTCAAAGCTCTTAAGAGAACGAATCATGTTCAGACCCGTGCTGCAGAGTTATTGGGTATCAGCAGAAGGATTCTCAAATATAAGATGGATAAGTTAGGTATTACCGAAGAGCTAGAGTCTTCACAGGATGGACAAGAGCTGTAAATTCGGGAGCTCGGGGAGGGGTGTCGATCTACTTAAAAAGATCGTCAAGTTTTTTTAGAGCGTCATCTTTACTATTGCTCTCTTTGGCAGATGGGCCATTTTTGTGGAATTGAAAGTAGTCGCAAAAATTACTTCTTTCTTTTTCTACAACCCTTTCTGCTTGTGACTCTCGGCATGCGTTATATGCCGAGGTATCGTAGTGTTGGCACTGTACACAGGCGTGCAGGTCCTTGCCGCAGTTGTGACAGGACTCAGTACGAGCTGGTTTCCCGTTTAAAGGAAGGGAGAGTTCAGCATTGCATTTTACGCAAAAAAAGCTCATTTCGATCTTGTGTGCTTTCTAAAATAATGCCACGGATAAGAGTGTGAATTGTATAACATTATGAAGCAAAAAAACGAAATACTATCTAAAACTCTGCCCAATGGACTAGTCGTTCTCGCTCAGCATATCCCACATATCAAATCTGCAGCATACGACGTTTCATTCCCTGGTGGGCTCGCGATGGATGATAAAGATGCCCTTGGAGCCTCGCTCATCCTTGCAGAGCTAACTTCACGCGGCACAAAGAATCTCAACTCCCGTGCGCTCTCTGATGCGTTCGATTTTGATGGCATACGGCATAGTGAATCCGCAGGATTTTCCAGATATAGTTACAGAGGGAGTCTTGTCGCAGACAAGATTGATACCGCGTTAACTCTTGTCCGAGATATGATTCTTGATCCCTCTCTGCCGAAGGAAGAAGTCGCAAGCATTAAAGATCTTTATCTACAAGATCTTATAAGCCTGAAAGACAATCCTTCTGCGCTAGCTATGATAGAGCTTCAGAAGAGATATCTTCCGGAACCATTTTGCAGATCGCAGTATGGTGAAGAGTCTGGTATTGAGGGCGTATCATACGATAGGCTAAAAAAACTCTGGGACGACTCCTATGCCCCATCTAAGGCAATTGTCTCAGTGGCCGGTGCGATTGAACCAGAAAGAATATTTGAGCAAATAGAAGCGCTTTTCTCTCGATGGGAAGGAGAGGGACATTCTCCCCCTGAATTCACAGAATTTCAATCCACAGGCGATCATCACGTTCCGTATGAAAGTGCACAGCAACAAATTGTATTTGCCTATCCCTCTGCGCCATTCCTCTCGAAGCACTACTATACAGCAAAGGTAGTTAATGGGATTCTTTCTGGAGGTATGTTTGGTCGACTTTTTATTGAAGTCAGAGAGAAACGTGGATTGTGCTATTCCGTATATAGTAAACATGCGGGTGCTAAGGACTATGGGATGGTTACCGTTTATGCCGGCACGACTCCTGAGCGTGCACATGAAACGTTGTCTGTTATTCTAGAAGAACTCAATAATGTTTCTGGAAATATTGAAGAGAAGGAGCTCTCGCGCGCAAAGACGAATCTCTTGTCAGGACTTATTATGAGCGAGGAGTCCGCAGCCTCTCGATCGGTTACGAACAGCTCTGATTGGTACCTTACTGGCAAGCTAAGAACTTTAGAGGAGATACGAGAGGGGATTGAGTCGGTTACCGTTGATGATATTTCTGATTACCTGAGTGAGTTCCCGCCAAATGACTTTTCGCTTCTTACGCTTGGGAAGAGAGCGCTCACACGTGACTCGGTAGGAGGCAAAAGATGATTGATCAAAAGTTGGTAACTCTGTCAAATGGGCTAAATGTCCTTGGTGAGCGAAACCCCCATTCCAAAAGTGTCGCTATGGGTTTTTTTGTAAACACCGGTGCTCGAGATGAGACGGATGAGGAGTCTGGCATCTCACATTTTCTTGAGCATATGATGTTTAAGGGGACCGCCAAACGTTCTGCTCTTGATGTGACCTATGATCTCGGTGCACTGGGCGCTCAGGCGAATGCATACACATCTGAGGAGACTACCGTCTATTATGCAGCTGTCCTGCCTGAAAACTTTGAAGGCCTTTTTGAGCTACTTTCCGACATGCTACAGCCGGCCATTGATCAGGCTGAATTTGATACTGAGAAAAACGTAATTCTTGAAGAGATTGCGCTTTATCAGGATAGACCAAGTTTTTATCTTTTTGAGAATGCACTTCTCAGGCACTTTAGCGGCCATAATGCAGGAAATTCTGTACTTGGAACAACAGAGAGCGTCAGTGCAATCACAAGTGATCAGATGAAAGACTATCTCACCCGACGCTACGCAGCCTCAAACATTACATTAGTAGTAAGTGGTAACTTTGAGTGGAGCACACTTCAGGCCCTCGCCGAAGAGCATTGTGGGCAGTGGCCTTCAAATGGGACACAGAGATCGTATTCCGAATTTACACCTGAGAATAAGACCGAGACGCTCTATAAAAAAGATCTTTCACAAGCTCACATCTTACTTATTGGCGATGGGGTGTCTGCAAAATCTGAGGAGAGATATGCCCTCAATATCCTTACTACTATACTTGGGGATGGTACGGGTTCAAAACTTTACTGGAAGCTTGTTGATACGGGACTCGCGGAATCTGCCGGCTTTGAGCTCGATACGAGAGATGGCCTAGGTGTCACGTACGCTTATGCATCTACGACCCCAGACCGCTCTGAAAAGGTATCTGATCTGCTCGAAGAGGTCTTACAAAATCCTCTAGATTTTTCATTGTCGGACCTTGAGCGAGCTAAAAATAAGATTTGCTCACGCCTTGTCCTTAGTGGTGAACTGCCAATGGGAAGACTCATGTCTCTCGGTAACAGCTGGATTTATCGTAAGGAGATGCACTCCCTAGATATTGAGGTCGAAAAATACCGGGGGATAGAACTTGTTGATATTGAAACGGCTCTTGCGGGCACGCCACTTAAGAGCTGGTCAAAATTTACACTCCTCCCCGAAAAGAATTAAGCTCAACAAGAATTGCCGACGAGGTTGAGTTCTTAGTTACGGGTTAAATTGTTCCAAATGGCTACCTTTGGGGGTGATGAGAAGCCATTACGGAATGAGATTGGTGAGGCGTCCTAATCGTCGTCTTCGTCCTCCTCGTCATATTCATCCTCGTCTTCTTCCTCATCCTCATCTTCGTCTTCATCGTAATCTTCGTAGTCTTCGTCGTCATCGTAATCGATATCATCATCGCCGTAGATCTCTTCCTCTTCTTCTTGCTCCTCCTCTTCGCTTTCAACGAACAGGTCAGGATCGATCTCTTCAAGCGCGTCAGTAAGCATGGAGGCAGCCGTTGCTACTTCTTCAGCGCTATAATCTTCAGCATCCATAACAGATTCAATAGCGGCACGTACTTCCGTCACAAGCGCTGCTTCAACTTCCGGTCCAGCTTCATCGTCATCTTCAACGGCCTCAAAGCCATTTTCTGCACCGAGCTCAGCCTCAACATTGCGTTGAAGCTCAAGAAAGCCTTCCATAAATTCGGTCAGTCCCTCTATGATTTTCTCTGTAGCTCTTACCATGTTAACAGTCCTTTATAATTCTCGAATCTATCTGTTTGAAACTTAAAGCATTGATATCAAATTATGCAAGTCTAAATATGCCCTAACTTCCTGCAATGTAAAGGGTAAAACATACGATGCACAATACACAGCTATGGAGCCAGGGAACTCAAAGAATTCTTCTATTCAGAGCTGCTTTGATATTATAGTATGATGATTCGAGGTATTACTAATCAAAATCGAGCAATGCTGCAGGGGATTATGCGTAACAGAACGACTTTTATACTGAAGTTCCATATACTTATTCTACCGTTTTTTATCCCTGCATGTGCTTCCGGGAAGAAAACAGAACTAGCCCCGACTCCTGAGGCACAGAGTCGGTCCCTTTTATCAGCCTCAGCTCCACAAAACCTTCAGGCTAGAATCGTGGACAGGTCAGGTGTTGTTCGTTCAAGAAAGATCTACGTCGCCCCTTTGGAGTTTGAGCCAACAATAGTTCAGCAAATGCCACCAGAAGGAGACATCTACAAATCGTTAAAACTCGCTGTTGAGAAGGAGCTGCAGGTTGAGGCTATTATAGATAGTGGATATCTTTCTGGTCAGCAAAATCCTCCACTGGGAAGTAAGAGAGAGATATGGATCCAAAACAGAGCCAGAGCGCTGGGCGCAGATTCTATCCTTAACACTCGCCTGAATCAGTATGAATCTCGTATCGGCTCAAGTGTGGGTATTACGAGACCAGGTAAGGTGAATTTTCAGATGATTCTCAAGCCGCTAACTCTTGACGCTGAATACTGGGTTGCAAGCTATCATTACGCAGACAAGCAGCTCTCAGACGACTTCCTTGAAGCAAGAAGTTATCTTGAGCAGAGGAAGAACCAGTCTCGAAAAAGCATGCTTCTAGTACTCGAGGAGGGGCTTGTTTCAGCGCTTCACATCTTTGACGAGCAACGCTCAGCTGCCTTCTCTGGTCGATAAAAGCCCAGAAAAAAAGAGTCTTTTCTCTTCTTTGATAATCTCATAAAATATCGTTTGAAGGTTTTTCCTTTTCAAGGAGATTGGTTGTGGCAAATAAAAAACGTAGAACTAGCGAGCGGAAACGAGGCTCTTCATCAACTCAAAATCCGTGGTTCAAGAGATCCGAGGAAGATATTCAAACAACTTGGCTTGGCGAGGCGCTTGCTTTTGTCGCGCTTGCGGTTTCTTTTCTCATCGCAAGCAGTATCCTTTCATTTGAGCTGTACTCTACTGGCTACGACACACTACCATCTGCTCAACCGGAAACAAGCTGGAACTTTATAGGCCCCCTTGGTCATGTATTTGCAACACTAGCGACTGGTGCTCTTGGCTGGGCGTCACTCTTTGGCTCTCTCTGGTGTCTCTGGCTTGCTTGTAGGCTCTGGTTCTGGGAGGAGGGGACTCCACTGCTACACAACAACAGGGGGTGGCTAAGTGTGATGATAGGGTTTCTTGTAAGCACTCTAACCCTCTCAGCTTGCATGAGTCTTTTGATGACACCATCAAGTGGTGGCTCAATAGGTGAGCTCTTGTCCCAACCTGTAATCAAGCTCTTTGGTCAGGGAGGAGCTGGGGTGCTTTTTGCGCTGTTACTTATTTCCTCATTAACATTCGCATTAAATCAAACGGCTCTGTCTTTATTTCAATTCTCTATTACAGGTACCTATCGATTAATCAGATACATCCCACGAACGCTCGGTAAGATGCTTGCTTCAGCATGGGATATCTCTGTCTGGTTTATTGCTCATGCTGTTACCAGCCAGCCCTTCCAATTCCTCCTGTTTCTCCCTCAAAAAATTCGGTCCCACTTCTCATCTGATGACGAGTATTATGACGAATATGATTACGATGAACAAGATGACGATGAGGAGGAGGACCAAGTCGTGCCATCCCCGAGAAGACATAAAAATCGTGTTCAAGAAGAGGAAATTGAGGAGTATGAATGGGAGGAGGACGAAGAGTCTCAGGTGGTCGTAGAGCGCCGTGCTGCGACAAAGCGCGCGTCGTTACAGGATATTCGTCTAGCAAGGAAGAAAATTGTCGCTTCACGCGTTGATCAGCAAAATGCTCAAAAATATGCTCAGTACGAGCCACCAACGCTTGAGCTCTTAAAACCTGGCGAAACTTCACTCGATGCTGAAGATGACGACTCGCTTAAGAAAAAATCTAGGCTGATTGAAGAGAAACTACGAGACTTTAACATCGCTGGAAAGGTTACACACGTACACCCCGGACCTGTTATTACACTTTTTGAATTTGAGCCTGCGCCTGGGGTAAAGGTAGGAAAGATTGCTGCTCTGCAAGACGATCTGTCGATGAGTCTTAAAGCAAGCTCGCTGCGTATTATCGCACCCATTCCTCGAAGAGGTACTGTCGGTATCGAAGTTCCTAACAAGCATCATGATATTGTGCGCTTACGTGATGTGCTTGAAAGTGAAGAGTTCATATCCGCAGACTCTCCACTAACCATTCCGCTGGGAAAAGACACGTACGGAAATCCTGTTATCGGAGACATCGCCGATATGCCGCACCTACTCATGGCAGGTGCCACCGGTACTGGGAAGTCGGTATGTATTAATGCTTTTCTCCTCAGCTTGCTTTACCGGGCAAATCCGGCAGAGCTCGGACTGATCTTAATTGATCCTAAAATACTTGAATTAAGTGTCTACGAAGGCATTCCACACCTGCGAGTTCCGGTAGTAACCGACCCGAAGAAAGCAAAAGCAGTTCTTCAATGGGCCGTTAACGAGATGGAAAGTCGCTACAAGATGATGCAGCGTTACGGCGTGAGAAGTATCGATGGATATAACCGAAAAGTTGCTGGAAATGAATTCTTACAACCTGAGGATGAATCTACCCCGAGTCCTGATACTGGGATTATTAAACTAACCGATGAGCATGTAGTGGCCGAAGGTGTAGTAGAAAGCGAGGCTACTGCAGAGAACGAACCGACACAGCAGCCACTGGTAACAGAGGAGCTTATGCCCCTTCCCAAGATCGTAATTGTTATTGATGAGCTCGCAGATCTCATGCTGAGCTCTGGAAGAGAGGTTGAGGAACTCATTACACGACTTGCGCAAAAGGCTCGTGCTGCGGGTATTCACATAATACTCGCGACCCAGCGGCCTTCTGTTGATGTTATTACGGGTCTCATCAAGGCCAATTTTCCAGCGAGGCTCTCTTTTCGAGTATCGAGTCGCATCGATTCGAGAACAATTCTCGACAGCATGGGTGCTGAAAAGCTACTTGGTCGAGGGGATATGCTTTTCATGAAACCGGGCGGTATGCATTTACAGCGTATACACGGATCTTTTGTGTCGGACAGTGAGGTGCAACGAGTTGTTACCTATATCAAGGAGCGATGCGGCCCCTGTTACGATCAGAAGATTATTGATATGTGCGAAAAGGCGCTCGAAGATGAGGGAAGTAGTGGTGGTATGCTTTCTGAGGATGAGGAGTATGATCCGGTTTATGATAAGGCTGTAGCTCTTGTTGTTGAAAAGGGGCAGGCGTCAACTAGTATGGTTCAACGTGCTTTTCGCATCGGCTATAACCGTGCTGCTCGAATTATCGATGTAATGGAAAGAGAAGGGATTGTTGGTCCAATGGACGGAGCAAAGCCACGACAGATACTCATAGATCCACTGGACGACGCACTGGACGAAGAAGGAAGTAGCGCTGCATAAAGTCTAAGACTGTTTCGAGTTAGTTGATAATTCTACCATCGAGCGCAGACTCTACTAGTACAGAAGGGCCACTTGGTGGTCGAGGCCTCCCGGGGAGTCTTGGAGCATCGGGGCGAATAAAACGAACAGTTCCGCGATACTTTAAGAGGCTATCCCTTAATTCTGTAGAAAGGCTTTTTCTGATTTCTCGGTAATCCTCAGAACGCGCAACGTTTTCTAACTGATAAGGGTCGTTTACGAGATCGTAGAGTTCATATCTATTCTTATCTCTTACTCTACCACCTCTCTTGTCGTGACCGTTTTTGACAAATACGTAATCCCCTGTATGTACCGCAGCAAATGGGGCACGTGGGCCAATATGCCTAAAGCCTTCCACGAAAAGACGTTCTCTCCATTCAGATTTTTCATCTTGGACATTGAGTAGCGAGAGACCATTAATTGTGTCAGGAACTGTGAGGCCAGCTAACTCTAAGATCGTAGGTGCGATATCGATGTTAGCAACAAGCTTGTCCGTTCTCCCAGCTTTGAATTTCTCAGGATAGAGGATGGCGAAAGGAACACGAATCGCCTCTTCGTATACTGTATCCTTACTTGTAAGACCATGCTCACCGTTCATGACTCCATTATCAGAGATAAAGATAATTACGGTATTATCACGGATACCGTTCTGGTCTAGTTTTCGAAGAAGAGCGTGCATGACCCTGTCAACAGGCTTGAGAGTTTGACGTTGTCTTAAACGGAAATCATCCATCTTCTTAATGAACTTCTGATCTCTCTTTTTGACCCTTCGTAGCCAAACTGGCTTGTCATTTTTATTGGCCTCATTAAAGCTCGGTGGTCTGTTCTTTTTCATTCTCAAGAAAGAACGCTTGTCGAGAAAATGCGGCGTTGCAGGTGAATGTGGCGCATTAAACGCAACAGTTAGGAGGAATGGAGAATCTTGATCAACTGCTCTATCAACAAACTGAAGCGCGTGATATCCAAAAATATCTGTAACGTATCCAAGAGTTTTTTGCCATTCTCCGTTCACATTAAGAACCGGATCGATATAGGGCGTGCTGCCGCCAGCGATTGATACCCAGTAGTTAAACTCACTACGAGGCATGCCAGTGCTTACATTTAAGTACTTACCGATGTGCCCGGTGTAGTATCCAGCCTCATAGTAGAGTTTTTCCATAAAGGTCTCTTTCGTAAGCACATAACGGTTCCCCGTTACACCGTGGCCAGAGGCATACATTCCGGTAAAGATAGACGCTCTACTAGGGCAACAGGCTGGTGTAGTGACATATCCCCGATCGAAGCGAAGACCTTTATCAAAAATCTCAGCCTTGGTTACTGGCATGATGTCATCTACATCATCAAATCGCTGATCATCTGTAATGATAAGTATGATATTTGGCTTCTTCGCTACATCAACAGGTGTCGGTGAAGGTGTCACAACTGGCGAAGGTGATACCACCGGACTTGGCTCAGCCGTTGGCGTCGGCGTTGGTTCCGGTGTAGGAGTCGGTGTTGGCTCAGGAGTAGGTGTGGGAGTAGGTTCTGGCGTCGGAGTCGGGGTCGGAGTCGGCTCAGGTGTGGGTGTAGGTGTTGGTTCTGGCGTAGGGGTCGGCGTCGGCTCAGGAGTTGGTGTGGGCGTAGGTTCTGGTGTTGGAGTAGGAGTCGGCTCAGGCGTGGGTGTAGGTGTTGGTTCTGGCGTAGGAGTCGGCGTTGGCTCCGGGGTTGGTGTGGGTGTAGGTTCTGGTGTTGGATCGTCAACTTCGGGCTTACCACCACCTCCTAGATTACCATTCTGAGCGTAAGCGAAACTGCTTATGGCTGCTGAAAGGAACAGAACCGCTAATGTAAAGGTGAGCACTTTTACGATTCGTCGTGATCTCACTACTGCCATATATCTCCCCGGTAAAAGCCTACTTTTCTATATCCGTTTCCCGAAAATTAGTCACGGAAATTGCCACAATTTAAGCCCACAATTATTATGCTAAGTAGCGCATGTGGTGTAACATTGATGGGAGTCGCTAACTATCTGAATTTACGCACTGTTCTTATTTTGAGAAAATATCTTATATTTTTCAGTTATGAGCGTCTAACAGAGCAGATTAAGCATGAGCTCAGAGTATTACTCTCATCCTTTTAATTTATTCTCCCGGTTATCTATGAAGTACATTATTCTTCTTGTTACTTGCCTATGCCTTACGCTTGTCTCTTGCCAGCAGACTCAACACAGTGAGATCTTAGAGGAGAGCCTTGAAATGAGTGAAAATGACCTCATCTGCACTGAAGAGCAGGAAGCACAAGAGGTAGACTCGCCGGATAGTTCACGTAAGGAGCGTCCTGCGAAAAAACTTGTGCTCAAGCTTGAGGATCCCTCCGTCGTAATAGCTGAGGAATCCATCTCCCGCGAAATCTTGCCGAGTTCTGCTCCAAATTTTAGTAGTTCTGAGGATGAATCTCATGAAGGACTAGACCTCGCCGGATACATCGAAAGACTTAAGATAGGTTATCTTGAGGATGAGGATGCAGCGCTTATAGGTTATAGTTTTGCCAGAAAATCAACCCCAGCCAGAGTAGCAGACGCTCGATCGGAGATAGCAACCCCTCTTGAGTGGAGAGAGGAGCTTAACAGGTAAGTTGCCTATTTCTCGGATTTCTATAATATAGTCGGGCTTATATGTTTGATTCTATGCACATCGACCTCAGACCTTTACTACTGTCTCTCTTGTTCGCTTTACTAAGCGCTCACTCACTGCTAGCCGCTGACTGGAGTTCTCTAGATGGTGGAGATACCGGGCTTCATCAGGCCTTTGATTGTAAGGGAAAGAGCGACGAAAAGGTCCAGAGCGCTCTGCTTTCAGCTGTACAGGAGCAGTACGATAAGGTGCGTTACTATTCCGCTGACTTCACTCAGTATTCATACCTCATGGCCCTTGATGCGAGAGAGCAAAGTTCGGGGAAGGTCTGGTTTCAAAAACCTGGAATGATGAAGTGGCTCTATCAGCACCCCGAGGAGCAGGTGTTTCTTTTTCGAGACGATACGTTTTGGTACTTTCAGGCCTATGAGCGTCAGTTATTTATTGATCATATGAAGGCCGCATTTCAAACAGACCTCCCACTATCATTTTTAATGGGCATAGGGAGTCTGAAGGAGCATTTTAGGATTTCAAGCTCCTGTAAAAATGAGAAGGGAGTATTATTGACTCTTGTCCCACTATCAGCCTCACCAGATGAAAAGCTAAGCGAATTTAAACTTTTAATTGAGCCACATAGTTCTTTTCCTGCTGGAGCAATGATTGTGGAGATTTCAGGTAATAGCACAGCTATTTTGCTAGAGAACATAGATCAGAAGCTCCCAGACACTGTTACAGAAGTATTTGCTGCTGATTTCCCTGAGGGGCTTGATGTGCAAGACAATCGAACGCAAAAAAATAGCAGAGATGATCTATGACAATATTTCCAATCCTAGGTCAGGAGAAGCTTCGTCAAGATTCCAAAGAATTCGAATCTGCCCCCTTCATGGGGAGGGCTGCTGTGGTAACTCTGGGTTGTGCCAAGAATCAGGTGGACTCAGAAGTAATGCTCGGTGCATTAGCCTCAAACGGATATGAACTTGTCGATAATGTTGAAGAAGCCGAAGTTGCTATTGTAAATACATGTGGATTTCTTGAAAGTGCCATCAACGAAAGCATTGACTGCATTCTTGATATTGCGCCTTTGAAATCTGAAGGACGGCTCAGGAAGCTTATCGTAACCGGTTGCCTTGTAGAACGTTACCGCGAAGAGCTTATTAAAGAGTTACCTGAGGTAGATGCGTTTATAGATACGCATGAACTTCTGCAGGTTTCTGAGGTGGCAGGTCAAGCAAGCACTCAACCTCTACTTTCTCCTATTCTAAGAGACGCTTCACGCCCATATTTCCTTTACGATGATACACTCCCGCGAGTGCTCTCTACTCCGTCCCACACTGCTTATGTAAAGGTCTCAGAAGGGTGTAACCGCCCCTGCACCTTCTGCATCATTCCTAAAATTCGCGGTAGTCTTAGAAGTCGGACAATCTCTTCGATACTTTCTGAAACTCAGGAGTTGGCAGCGCGTGGCACACAGGAGATCAACCTCATCGCTCAGGACCTCACAGCCTTTGGAGCAGATTCAGGTGGTGGTGGGCTTGTGCAGTTACTGCAGGCGCTTGATGACCAGCAGCTCATAAAATGGATACGTCTACTATATGCCTATCCAGTTGGAACAACTCCTGAACTCTTGGAAGCCATACGCTCACTGCCGTCAGTCTGCAATTATCTTGATATCCCACTTCAACACGCTTCAGAGGCTGTGCTTAAGCGTATGAAGCGTCCACTTGGTAAGCTTTCTCCCCGAAAACTTGTTGAGTACATAAGACAGGACTTTCCCGAAATAGCGCTTCGCACCACCTTTATCGTGGGTTTTCCGGGAGAGACTCGCTCAGATGTTGACACCCTTGAGGATCTCATACTTGAAGGTCATTTTGAGAATGTAGGGATATTTGAATATTCACCGGAGCAGGGAACGCCTGCCTTTGATCTGGAGGAGCAGGTCTCCCCAGAAGAGAAGCAGGAGAGAAGGGAGAGGCTCATGCTGGCCCAGCAGAGCATCGTCGCAAAAAGATCTGATGAGAGAATTGGAAAGGTATTTGACGTACTTATAGAGGGAGTACATGATGAGAGCGATATGTTATTGACTGCCCGTACGGCCTTTCAAGCTCCTGAAGTTGATTGTAGTGTGATCGTAAATGATATTGAGGGGGCCGAGGAAGACATCAAGCTGGGCGATTATATCGGTAAAATTCACAGAGCAAGGATTACAGAAGTAGCTGGATATGATCTTATCGGGCAATTAGTGGGGAGAATCTGAACGAATGACAGAAAAGAAGCCAAAGATTGGGATTTTTATTATCTCCTATAATGCAGTAAGGCACCTCATTGATACCATCTCTAGAATCCCTGATGAGGTATATGAGCGAGTTGATGAGATATTTGTGATTGATGATTGTAGTTCAGACAACACCTACTATGCTGCACTTGGATACAAGCATAAGCACAATATAGAAAAGCTCACCGTTCACAGGAATGAAAAGAATCAGGGATATGGTGGGAATCAAAAAGTTGGGTATTCCTACGCCATAGATCGTGGCCATGACGTTGTAGCCCTTATACACGGTGATGGTCAATACGCTCCAGAATGTCTACCGGACCTACTCGAACCGTTTTACAATGACGAAGCTGATATGGTCTTTGGTTCAAGAATGTCGCAATCCACAGACGCGCTAAAGGGAGGAATGCCACTCTATAAGTACACCGGGAATCGAGTACTGACCTTTTTGCAGAACCGGCTGACCGGGCTACGGCTCTCAGAGTACCACTCTGGCTACAGACTCTACTCAACTGCTGCCCTAAAGCAGATACCTTTCGAGTCCTTTACGAATACTTGGCATTTTGACACTCAGATTATTCTGGCCATGGCAGAGCGTGATATGAGAATAGTCGAGAGGCCAATCCCAACATATTATGGTGACGAAATCTGTCACGTTAATGGAATTCCATACGCCCTCAATTGTCTCTACACCACCTATCTCTTTAACCGCAATCGGGCAAAAAATATAGTTACCTATCCCGGAGAACATGATATTCCCAAAATACCTCAGCCAGATTAGGATAGACGTATATGCTTAATAGACAACTTGAACTTCTAGCAGGATGTGGACAGTCAATCTGGTACGATAACCTCTCAAGAGATGTTTTGCAGAGTGGTGAGCTTGCTTCACTGATAGAAGCCGGCGTAGTAGGCCTAACAAGTAACCCTACGATATTTAAAAAAGCTATCGCTGACTCCAATGACTATGACGGTAGGATTAGCGAGCTTGTAGCTGATAACGATTCAGATACTGACGTTGATTCACTTTGTGAAAACCTCATGGTTGAAGATGTTCGAGCTGCGGCCGATCTTTTGATGCCCATCTACGAAGAATCAAAGGGGAATGATGGCTTCGCAAGCATTGAAGTGTCCCCCGCAATTTGTCACGACGCACAAGCTACAATTGAGGCCGCAAGAAGGATATCTGATAAAATCAGTAGGCCAAATATCATGATCAAAATACCTGCGACCGAAGCAGGCCTCGATGCTATTACCGAAACTCTCGCCTCTGGCATTCATGTCAACGTGACGCTTATCTTCTCCTTAAAAATGTATAAACGCGTGGTGGAAAGTTACCTTGCAGGTCTTGAGAAGCGACTTGAGACAGGTGGTGATATTCGTACTCTCAGATCAGTAGCGAGTTTCTTTGTATCTCGCGTCGATGTGAGCTGTAATCAAGCATTGTTAGAGTGCTCAAACGAGTTACAGCAAGCCTTAATGGATAAAGTGGGTATTGCAAATTCCAAGCTCGCGTACGCGCATTATCTTAAAACTCTAGAATCAGATCGTTTTGAGCAACTCAAAAAAGAGGGCGCTGCGCTACAACGCCCTTTATGGGCCAGCACCGGAACAAAGAACCCGGATCTTCCTCTCACGTACTATGTGGAGGCGCTGGCTGGGCAAGATACGGTGAATACTCTACCGCCTGCCACGCTGCATGCTGTCATGGAAGCTTCTAAACTCACGCCCGCACTCAGCAGTGATTGCAGTGATGCTGATAAGATTATGTCACTCCTCTCTCAGACAAAAGTCCCGTTCGAGACTCTCCTTGAGGGGCTTTTGAAAGACGGGCTCTCTTCTTTTGAAGAATCGTATAATGACTTACTCTTAGCTCTTCGTAATAAGCTTAAAGAAAGTTAAGGTTGTGTGGAAACATGGATAACCCATTCGCTGAAAACGAACACCGCCTACTTCATCCTCCATCTACCGCACTTGTAATATTTGGGGCCACTGGCGATCTTACGCAACGAAAGCTCATCCCGGCACTCTACAATCTCAGTCACGATGGTTACCTGCCTTCCTCTTTTGCCGTAATAGGGGCTTCGCGCACTCCTCTTACTGATGACGATTTTCGCGATAGGTGTAAGGAATCCATTGCTTCGTTTTCACGCCGGGATATTGATCCAAAGGTATGGGAAAGGTTCTCCAGAAATATTTACTATCAACCTCTTGATGGTACCAAAAAGGAGGGATTTGTTGCTCTTCGGGAGAGACTTGAATCACTGGGGAAAGAACGTGGAGAAGACCTCAACTATCTTTATTATCTCGCCACTTCCCCAAGATTTTTCGCAGATATTTCAACTCGTCTCGGAGAGCAAGGATTGGTTGCTGATCCACATCGAGAGTTGCGCCGTACCGCCCTTATTATTGAGAAACCATTTGGTCACGATCTCGAGTCTGCTCGGGTACTAAATGAGACCTTAAATGAGACGTTTCATGAGAATCAGATCTTTCGGATCGATCACTACCTCGGGAAGGAGACAGTACAGAATATTCTCGTTTTTCGATTCGCAAACGGTATATTTGAACCGCTCTGGTCACGGGAGTATATCGACCATATTCAAATCTCGGTATGTGAGAGTATTGGTGTTGGTACTCGAGCAAGCTACTTTGATAGCTCTGGAATTGTGCGAGATATCGTTCAGAACCACCTACTGCAAATACTCTCGCTGCTTTGTATTGAGCCACCTCTATCCCTTCATGACGCAGATAGCATTAGGGATGAGAAAGTCAAAGTTCTTCGTTCACTCAAAAGGTTTACCGATAAGAAGATAGAAAAAAATGTGATTCGCGCACAGTACACTCGTGGATATGTGGACGGCAAAGCAGTACCAGGATACCTAGAGGAAGAAGGTGTTGCGTCTGGTTCACAAACTCCTTCCTATGTAGCGATGAAATTTGAAATTGATAACTGGAGATTTGCTGGTGTTCCAATCTATGTTCGGGTAGGAAAAAGACTCCCAAAGAGGATTACCGAGATCTCTCTCCACTTTAAGAAAGCACCACGTTCTATATTTCAAAGCTCAGCACAACAACGAGGAAGCGCTCCAGCAGACAATATGCTGACTATTCAGGTGCAGCCCGACGAGGGGATATCGCTATGTGTGAACGCTAAACCCCCTGGGCCACTCTTGCAGACAAAACCAGTGATGATGGACTTTCTCTACGATGACTCCTTTGCAACCGCCTCACCAGAGGCTTATGAAAGACTACTCCTTGATGCAATGAGAGGAGATGCCACACTCTTTACGCGAAATGACGAGATTGAAGAAGCTTGGTCACTTCTGGATCCGATTCTTAAGAGTTGGGAAGCCCAAAGTGGGGGTCCACTTACAACCTACGAGGCCGGCACTTGGGGGCCAGCTGAGGCTTCAACGCTTCTTAACGAGCGAAAACACCGGTGGCGAAGGTTGTAACAGATATGGCAACTGCAACTCTACCTGGATACCAATCTGTACCACTATCTGAACTTGAAAAAGAGCTTGAAGAGTCGTTTACGAGGCTCGAGCAAGACGGAACTGTAATACAGCGAAATATTACCAGCTGTTCGGTGTTGCTGACTCATGAGAGTGAAGGTCCGGAAGAGGTTAACAATCTGATTCAAACTATTGCAGAATCTCGGTCGGGGAGAATTATTGCGGCCCGCGTGTGTGAGGGGATCGATGCGATAGAGAGTTCTATTGCTCTTGTCTGCAGCTCAACAAAGAGAGATCAAATGCTTTGCACGGAAATTATCTCTCTCAAAATACCTCAGGTCGAAATTTCAGCTCTGAGAAGCCTTCTCTTTCGCCATTCCCTTGTGGGAGTTCAGCCGGTGTTATTTCTTCTTAGCTCACGGATCTCGATATCGGATCTGCGTGAAATCATAGAAACTTTCGATAGCGTAGTCTTCGACGGACGCGTTATTTCCGAGGATATACTTGAGTATCTAAGTCTAAAGAAAAAACATTTAGCTGATATCGTATGGATACTTGAATCGGAGTGGCGGTACGCTATTGCCAGCGCATTCTCACAAAATGTGCTCCTCTCAAATCTTAAATCACTTGTAAGAATAGAAATCGCTGCTGCCGATACCTCTACAGTCTCAGATCTCCTCTTAGCGGGGTGGATTCTCTACAAACTCAGTCTTTCACCTGAGGCGGCCCTGAACAACGGTTACGAGTGTAAGTTTCCATCGGGCCAAATGCTTCCTTTGCTATGTACCCATGAAGATGATCTGCAAAGCATAGCCTTCATCTTCGATCCCGCTGAGATTGATCTCAGCGTACATATTAAGCTCTTAACCCAAGGCTGTATTGAGACCTGTATTACATGCGACGGGGAGACGCACCGAAGCATTCTTCAAATAGGGGCTTCAGATATAACTAGCTGTATAAAAAGACATTTTATGCAGCCAGATTCTCATAGGAACTATAAGCATGCTCTTGAGAAGGCGTTTGAGCTTTATAGACTTGAGAGTGGCTTTCGGTCGTGATTATACTTTCCTTTAGCCGCATTTGTACGAATGTGGCTAAAAGACTTCTCATGAGGGTAGGGTGACCACACTGGACGACATAGAAATAATAGATCCCAAACGATTTCCTGCAACTGTCGCAGAAGAGATAGTTGCCTCGATCATTGATGTACTCGATGAGAATGAGAGTTGTTCTTTTGTTCTTTCAGGTGGAAGTACACCCGCGCAAGTATACCGCCGGCTGAGTCGTCCGCCCTATGATGACGAGATTGACTGGTCAAGAGTGAAGCTCTTCTGGGGGGACGAAAGATTTGTTCCACAAGAGAGCGAGCACAGTAACTTCCGCATGGTTGAAGGAACATTGCTACAATCTCTCTCAGATAAAGATCTTAAATATTTTCCTGTGAACACCTCGCTGGGGAGTGAGACTCTTAGTGCTGAAGACTACGCAAACACAATCAAGCAACAGGGATATTATACTGATGGAAAATCACCAGTATTTGATATCGTCCTACTCGGTATTGGCTCAGATGGCCATACGGCCTCGCTTTTTCCGGGCTCTTCGTCTGTGTCAGACACAGAGAGTATTTGTATATCGTGTGACCACCCGAATGACGGCACGAAGAGGATAAGTCTTGGACCTACAGCAATATTCTCTGCAAAAAAGATTTTCTTTCTCGTTACTGGCGAAGAAAAGGCTGAAACGCTAACTCAAATTATACAAGACCCTTCCGTTACTCCAGAGCAGATGCCCGCAACGCTCTATCGTAATGCAAGTGGACATGTTACGTGGTTTTGTGACTATCAGGCTGCTGCTAAACTTGAACGGGCTACCTCAGAAGATAACGGATCGTAGTATTGGGTGAAGAACGTATCAACCTTACCTAAAAACGCTGCTCTTACTGCTGCTGTACTTGTCATTCTTGCCATAGCAGCGCTTGTCATAAGGGTTGCACAAATTGATCAACGCCCATTTCATCATGATGAGGGGGTCAATCATTACTTCCTCGAAACCACGCGCTCAAAAGGTTACTACCCATATTCACACCAGAATTATCATGGTCCTACGCATTTTTATGCCATAGCACTTACAACATGGCTTTTCGGTGAAGATAGTGAACAAGCGATGCGACTGCCACCTGCTATTGGCGGAGTACTCCTTCTCTTACCACTCCTTTCCTTTTTTCGAAGGCGTCCCTATGCGCTATTCTTCTCTACGGTACTCATTTCATTTTCTCCTTCTCTTATTTTCTTTAGTCGATACACTATACATGAAGTTTTCTTTATTCTGTTCACTCTCTGGCTGGCATTAGCTGTTTATCAGTGGAACAGAACGCATGTTGCTCACTGGCTCTATCAGGGGGCTGTAGCACTATCACTGCTCATTCTGACCAAAGAAACATATGTCATTGCCGGTTTTTGCCTTTTTTGGGCCTACCTCTCTCTTGAAATACCACGTAGAGACATCACCTTTATCTATAAGCAGCGACATCATTTTGCCGGTGCTATTGTGCTTCTCTGTGCTCTAACCATTCTTATAGTTAGTGGGGGATTTCAATGGAGTGGTGGCGTGCGCGAACTCTTTCTCGGTGTCCCTCAGTGGGTTGGAAGAAATTCGAGTGATACTGGACATCACAAAGAGTTTCTTTACTACTCAAAGGTGCTCTTAGAGACAGAGCCTTGGCTGTTATCTCTCCCTATTGTAATGGTCGTAGCTATCCTTTTTCTTACGATAAAAAAGAGTACCTCATTACTATCATTCCTAAGTGATGAACGATTTGCGCTTCACCGCTTCCTGACAACTTGGGCGTATGTTAGCTTCTTTCTTTACTCTTCCCTCAAGTACAAGATGCCATGGCTTATTATCAATATCACCGTGCCCGGTGCTCTAGCGCTCTCACTATGGCTATCAGAACTCCTAAGAGCCCGTATTCTTCGATATGCGATGCTTGTTGGAACTCTCGTTGGATGTGTGTATTACAGTTGGTATTACAATTTTAAAGTGCCTTACGGAACGAAGAATCCATTTTCGTATGTTCATACTTCACCCGGGATGATGAAGCTTATTGATGAAATAAAGAGCATCTGGAAGAAGTCACCACAGTCAAAAATACTGGTTGCCACGAATCAGTATTGGCCCATGCCGTACTACTTCAGGAAGAATAAGGAGAAGGTTGCATACATTCGCTCAGATTCGGTGAAAAAGTACCTAGGAGACTATGACGTCCTCGTTATGGATAAGAAGGTCAAGTTCAAGAGCAAAGAGTGGAAGATGAAGTACTATAGGCTTGCAGATAATCAGGAGAGCCATACGTTCTTTCGCAAAGATAAATTAGAGTATTGACCACTCTGAATCCCTCATCCAACATATTCTCATGAAACAAATAAGAAAGGCCCTACGCGTACTGTCGTTCATTGTCTACATATTAGTCCCGGCAATATGCTTAGCCGCACCAAGCACGGGAAAACCTGAAGTTGTAGTACAGAGCATGCTCACCGAGCTTAAAAGCGAAGCTGATCCAGCAGTCCTGCTCGATTATGTCCATTGGCCTACAGCATGGAAAAGTTTTCCTCAAACACAAAGGGACAAGATTGGGATACGTTCTCCTGAAGAGCTTAAAGAGTATTTTGAAAATTTCTTTAAAGATCCTGATCAGTTCATAGAAAAATACATCATGTCTCGTTATGAGGGGTCGCAAGCACTTCCTGAACAGAGCATCACTAAAATGGCTGAAACCATGAAGCGCAAGAAGGCGCAAATGCGAGAGAAGATGAAAAACACTTCTTACGAAATCGGAAAATCAACAATACAGGGAAATGCCGCGTCGGTAGAAATTGTCAGTACGCTTAACGGAAAATCAAAGTCGCAAACTCTTCCTTTGCAGAATATCGATGGAAAATGGTATCTCCCCACGATGAAACTCCTCGATGACTCACAGGGAGTTCCTCGGTGATAGATTTCGCTGTTATCGCCAGTGGCAGTAAGGCAAACTGCACTTATATTCGCACCCCTGAAGTAACACTTCTCATAGATTGTGGGTTATCTGCTAGGGAAGCCTGTAAACGCCTTGCCATCCTTGGCCTCGATCCCGGAGAGATCGATGCTATCATTGTTACCCATGAGCATAGTGACCATATTCGTGGAATCTCAGTCATGAGTCGTAAGTTTCAGATCCCGGTTTATTGCACACCTCTAACTTCAAGGTTTTTGAGCGACGATATCAATATCGTTACGTTTCATGTAGGTGATACCCTCACTTTTGGAGCTGGAACTGAGATCTGTACGACCTCTGTTCGTCATGATGCGGTTGATCCGCTCGCGCTCAGTATCTCCTTTGACTCCTATAAATTTGCAATTCTTACGGACACCGGTCTTCCCTCAGAGGAGAATATTAATCTCCTTAAAAACGCATCAACTATTGTCATTGAAGCGAACTATGATGAAGAGTGTCTTGATCTCTGCGAATACCCTTGGAAAATAAAGGAGCGTATCGTTTCTGACTATGGTCATATGTCGAATACGTTGGCAGCTCAAACGCTAGCGAAAGTATGGCATAAAGATCTCAAAAATGTAGTGATTGGTCATGTGAGCGAAAAGAGTAACCTCGAAGAACGCATATTTGAAGCTCTTAGCACTTTCGTACCAGATCTACCGCGAGAATGTATCACTCTTGGTGCTGCAGACCGGAGTACAGAGCTTCTGAGCTGTGCCTATCCGGCTCGCCATCGGGACACTAACGCAGAAAGAGTGTGTGAAGTGTCTCAATGATCCCTGGTCTAAACAGGTCTGCAATATGAATTCCGCATATTATTGCGGTCCCAAGTGGCAGGAGCGATAAGAGGCCAAGAATCCTAGAGCTGATTTTTTTTATGTCACAAATAACCCTTAAACTCTCTGAAATAAGAAAGTATGCCATAAAAGCAAAGTAGGCATATACGTAAGAAACGAAAACAGCAGTCTTATCTGTAGGATCTACGCCTGCGGTGACGACAGATATGATTAGAAGAAGTGACCCGTTAAGTGCGTAGTCATACACATAGACGATCCAAGCACCAATTACGACCTGACAACACATATAGAGGGCGAGTGCCAGTAGTGTACTGATAGGCACAATAAAGCCGTTGAGCATCAGCAATATTCCCTCTAGGGTAACAAAGACAAGAACGCTAATGGTTGCAAATACTACGACCGCAAGAGCCGTCGGGACGGCGAGTGCATCAATGTCATACCGATATACCTGAATAAGGGTTGGAAGCAGGAACGTAACTAAAAAGAGTAGGATGCATGACATTACAAATGGAGGTGGAGTCCTCGTAAATGTATCTCTTGCAACCCCTCGAGGATCGAACGTTAGGCCAATGAGAAAGCGTAAGATGTCTGGCATTGAGCGTTCCTTCACACACTAAACTGAGATATACTGACCTGAACCCCCTATGACAAACCAGAGTATTCATTTTCAAGACATTCAACACGTCGCTGCACCACTTGGCTTGGAACTGGTCGGTATCTCTCACAGGCTATCAATTGATAGTGAGTCTGAAAAGAGACTTAAAGAGTGGCAGGACTCTGGTCATGCAGGGGATCTTGAATACATGAAGTATCCGGCAGAGCGGTACCTCGACCTGCAGCACTTTTTGCCTGAAGCACGCTCAGCAGTGAGTTTTATGGTATATTACGACCGCAGCGAATCGCCCAAGAGACCCGATGGATACGGGAGAATAGCAAGGTATGCGTGGGGGCGAGATTATCATCGTATTTTAAAGAAAAGACTACAGAAGTTTCAAGCCGCTATAGAGTCCAAGCTGGACAGGCCAGTAAGGGCACGAAGCTTTTCGGATGCTGTACCACTACTAGAGCGTAGGCTTGCTCATGAAGCCGGCCTTGGGTTTGTTGGAAAAAACACTATGCTCATTAAAAAGAAGAGTGGATCTTATATGTTTCTATGTGAAGTCATATGGGAGCTTGAAGTTGAGGGAGCAAAAGGAAACGAAGTTCAAGAATCAAGTTGTGGGGCTTGCGTGCGCTGCTTAGTGAATTGCCCAACAGGTGCCATTGTTAAGCCGTACGTTATTGACGCGCCTAAGTGTATTTCATATCTCAGTATCGAGAAGAAGGGAGTTCTTTCGGAGTGGGAGAGCAGCGCTCTTGGTGAGTGGGTATTTGGGTGTGATATTTGCCAAGAGGTGTGTCCGTTTAATCATTCAGTACTAAAAAACCCGGACAGTGCCCCTCAAGAGTTTGAGCGCTCAAGCGGTCAGGGACCACTCCTTAACCTGAGTGAAGTGTTACATCTTCGTTCTGATGTTGACTTTCTCAAGCGCTTCGCTGGAACTCCCCTGATGCGTCCTAAAAGGGAAGGCATCTTACGTAATGCAGCGTGCGTTGCTGCCAATACCGGTGCCCGCGACGTTATTCCTGCTCTTTACGATGCTTATAAGAATGACTCGTCTGAGGTTATACGGCATCATGCCGGACAGGCACTCGATATGTTAGGTTCTTAATTTTATGCTGCACGACGGCGCGTACTAATCCTGTGTTGCGCATTCATGATTGCGTACTTTGTTTTTGCAGGATCGAAGCCAAGATGCTTACAAATAGCGATAAAGGAGAAGATGTACTCTTCCTCTTCAGATTCCATATACTCAATAGCTTCTTCTCTCACTTCACCTGATTTCGTATGGAAATCATCGACGGCTCTAAGTATGATAGCGCGCATAAGTTCATGAAGAGGGTTGTAGCCCTTACCACCGTTAATTGAAAGGTCCATTTGAGGAAGTTTTTCTTTACCCACTATGATTATCTCCAGAGCTTTGGTCATCTATGTTCCTATTAGAAAAACCCTGGTGGTGAGTTAAGAAGTTCGCCAGAAAACGACATCTGCCTGTGAAACCGTACAGTCTGACCGTCCAAGCCATTTACGGGGACTGTTTTTTATACTAAGGCAGTGTTTTATTTTGTGTTATGAGTGGACCTACTTGATGTGTAGCGTAAAAAGGATAAGATGTCTTTTTTATAAACAAAATAGGGCTCTTAGATACCATGACCAGAGGTACGGTTGACGTCGTTCAGGCACTTTTATCAAACCTGCAAAAGGGCGGCAGATATCTTCTAGCTGTCTCAGGCGGCAAGGACAGCATGTGCTTACTTCATGCCGCTTGTCAGATTAAGAGACAGCGTGGCCTTACTCTGGAAGTAGCACACGTAAACTACAATTTGCGCGCTGAAAGCGGCTCAGACCTGAACTTTGTAAGGGAGCAAGCCTCTCTGTGCGAACTCCCATTTCACGCCCTAGAAGTGACTGAAAATGCACCTGCTGGTGAAAATATTGAAAACTGGGCTAGACGTATACGATATCACTTCTTTGAAGAGTGTATTAAAGAGCATCATCTGAATTTCACGCTGACAGCCCATACTGCGCACGATCTCGCAGAAACGCTCCTCATGCGTCTTATTTCTAATAAAGAGCCTGCTGGGATTATGCACAGAGATACGAAGCGCTCGCTTATTCGCCCGCTGCTTCACGTCCCACTTCATAAAGTCATGTCATACATTGAACATAACGAGATTCCATACGTTCAGGACCACACCAATTCTCAAACAGATCTCCTCAGAAACCGTGTCAGGCACGTCCTCATTCCGCACCTAGAGCAGCACTTTGACGAAAGAATTGCCGAGGTGCTTTCGTACCGTGCCGAGTCTCTCCACGACGACCTTGAGGCATTAAACACTTTCGTCGCCAGACAAAAAGAGCATATTTCTAGCGAGTCGTGGGGCTCTCCTGCTTGGACGAGCTCTCTTGTTGAGATTCTTAACAAGTGGGGCTCCGAGCAAGCACTCTGCTGGCGGCTTATCAGCATGATTTTAGCTGAAAAAGTAGGATATGTACCCGGAAGGGCCCACTCTCTGCGTGCTCTTGAGGTTATAATAGGAAAATCTCTGGCCTGTGAGATACCAAATGGCTGGGAGCTGCGTCGTAAGAAAGGGGGCTCACTCTTACTTACTAGGGACTCATAGCATCAAAATAGCATAAAAGCGTTTGTGTCTGGTGTGTTACTGGTAATTGAGCAATACTTATGCGTAGTATAAATAGACATTAGAAGCATTTATTAGAAAGGATAGAACATTGGGGCAGTTTTCCAGAAACGTATTATTTTGGGCGATACTTATAGTTCTCTTTATGACTCTTTGGAGTGTTGTAAAGAAGAACAACGAGCGGGCAGAAGAACTCACATACTCACAATTTTTAAACGAAGTTGAGGCAAATCGGGTCCGGTCAGTTACCATCGAAGGGAACACTATTCGCGGCACATACAGCGACAGGATTGAAGATCAGTTTAAGACAATCACGCCAGAAAGTGACGATAAGCTTATCGAGACTTTACGCAGTAATGGTGTTGATATAGTTGTCCAAGAGCCCGCCGAGCAACCTTGGTACTTTCTGCTCCTCATCAATACACTTCCTATACTCCTGATTATAGGGCTCTGGCTCTTTTTTATGCGTCAGGTTCAGATCGGAGCTGGTAAAGGGATGAGCTTCGGTAAGTCCAAGGCCAAACTCCTTACTGAGGACCAGCGTAAAGTAACCTTTGATGATGTTGCAGGTATTAAAGAAGCTCAGTCAGAAGTTGAAGAGATAATTGCCTTCCTTAAGGATCCTAAAAAGTTTACACGTCTCGGGGGGAGAATCCCGAAGGGGGTACTCCTTGTTGGACCTCCGGGAACTGGTAAAACATTACTTGCAAGGGCAATTGCCGGAGAAGCCGGTGTGCCGTTCTTTAGCATTTCAGGTTCAGACTTTGTAGAAATGTTTGTCGGGGTTGGGGCCTCGCGAGTAAGAGATCTCTTCATACAGGGTAAGAAAAACGCGCCATGTATCATTTTTATTGATGAAATCGATGCAGTAGGAAGACACCGCGGAGCTGGAATTGGTGGAGGTCATGACGAAAGAGAGCAGACTCTCAACCAGCTACTTGTTGAGATGGACGGATTTGAAAGTAATGAGGGGGTAATTCTTATTGCTGCTACGAACCGTCCGGATGTTCTCGACCCAGCGCTACTGCGTCCTGGCAGATTCGACCGCAGGGTAGTTGTTCACCGTCCTGACGTACAGGGAAGACTTGGAATCCTTGAGGTTCATACGAAGAAAGTCCCAATTTCAGATTCTGTTGACCTTGAAGTTATTGCCAGAGGTTCACCTGGCTTTTCTGGTGCTGAGTTAGAAATACTTGTTAACGAGGCTGCTCTCTGGGCTGCCCGGCAGGACAAAGATATCGTTGACATGGAGGACTTTGAATACGCTAAAGACAAAGTCATGATGGGAGCTGAGAGACGCTCTATGATCCTGAGCGACAAGGAAAAGGAAACTACGGCGTATCACGAGGCCGGACATGCGCTTGTGGCAAAGAAACTGAAGAACGCAGATCCAGTTCATAAGTTAACGATCGTACCACGAGGCATGGCACTTGGCCTTATGCAGCAGCTGCCTGAGGATGATAAGCATACGTATTCGAGATCTTATTGGTTAGATCAACTTGCCGTATTTTTTGGTGGGCGCGTAGCCGAACTCGAAGTATTTAATGAGATGAACACTGGTGCCTCTTCAGACATTGAAAGGGCAACGGAAATTGCTCGTCGTATGGTGCGTGAATGGGGAATGAGCGAAAAGCTGGGGCCCATACAATACGCATCAAGAGAAGGTGAAGTTTTTCTAGGAAAAGAAGTAGGTCGCGCTTCTGATTTTAGTGAAAAGATACAGGAAGAAATCGATGAGGAAGTCCGTAGTATTCTAGATGATAGGTATAAGGTTGCTCAAACTATCATTAAGGAGAATCTGGATGTGCTTCACACGCTCGCAAAAGCAGTAATGGAGCGCGAAACCCTCAATGCTGAGGAGATTAATCTTATTATTGACGGAAAGGAGCTTCCGCCTGAAAAGAAGACCGTTTCTTTTTCTAAAAAGAAGGATGCTGACTCCAAGCAGGACAAAAAGCAGGAAGATGAGGAAGAGGATAAGCCAGAACCGGGTACAACAAGTACGGTTGCGTAATCGAAGAGTGCTTTTATGCACAAATACTGTGTGAGTTATTAGATGTCTGAGTACCTAGGTTTTTTGTGGGACAATCTTGCAATCACCGAGTCCCTCTTCTCTTGGGATACACTCCGGCTCATAATTGACATCACGATTGTATCTTATCTGATATACCGTGGACTCTTAATTATTAAGGGTACGCGTGCGGCCCCCATGCTTAGTGGGCTCACGATAATCGTCGTTCTCTATTTTCTGGCTAGGCCACTTGGTCTCATTACTCTTGGCTGGATACTCGGACATTTCTTAAGCTCTATCATACTAGTTGTTGTTATTGTCTTTCAGGATGAGATACGTCGAGGTCTAACGAAATTTGGTATTCAACCGTGGTTTAGTCGAGGGGGCAAGCCCGTCTACGACAAAGCCATTGATGATGTTACGCTCGTTTGTTCGCGTATGGCCGAAGAGAAGCTCGGCGGCTTAATAGTATTTCAGAGAGAAGTTGGGCTAGATGACTTTATCGAGGAAGCCGTCGTGCTCGATGCTCACCTTAATCGAAAGCTCCTTTATAGTATCTTTGTCAAAGAATCGCCTCTTCATGATGGTGCAGTTATCATTGAAGGTCAGCGTTTGCGTGCTGCTGGAGCTGTTCTTCCACTAAGTTTCAATCCCGATCTTGACCCCAATTTAGGCACAAGGCACCGAGCAGCTCTTGGGATATCTGAAGTGAGTGATAGTATAACGATAGTACTTTCTGAGGAAACGGGATCTATATCACTTGTACGTGATGGGAGGATTACAAGAAACCTTGATGGAGCAATGCTCAGAGATGCACTCCACCGGTTACTCTCCACGAAATCGAAACCAAGCGGGGGGGATACGTCCTCATGAAAAATCTCAGTCTAAAGATCTGGTCAATTCTTATCGCAATTCTCATATCGTACTTTGTGCATAGCCAAACGAACACTGGCCTCATCACGCTCGTCGTTCCTGTGGAGCTAAGAAATATCCCAGTTCATAAAGTTGTACTTCTTCCAAACGTAAGCCAAGCACGTATTACGTTAAGGGCTCCGTCGCACCTCCTCTCAGAGATTGCACAATCCCCGCCGTCATTTCTCGTTCACGTCCCTGAGGAGATTGGCAATAGATACCTCGTAACTCTTCAGGAAAATGCCATCGACCTCCCAAAAGGAGTTGAAGTTCTCAACATTGAGCCTTCCGAAATTGAATATATCCTAGACGATCTTGTCGAGAAGCGTGTTCAAGTTGTAGTACCAAGGATCGGAGATCCGGGGGAAGGATTCTCGATTGATAAGATCTCTCTTACGCCATCAGAGGTTGTTCTTAATGGAGCATCTACAGAGCTTTCGGGCCTTAAAACAGTTGAAACAGCTCCTCTTGATTTAAGAACCCTTCATGGAGATACGGAAAAAGTCCTTCCACTACGACTCCAAGGGAGATTTGTTAAGTCTAAGACAGATAAAATTACTCTTTCAGTAAAAGTGAAGCAGCAACAGACAGAGCGTACCTTTAAGGACGTTCCAGTACAAATTAGAGGAGAGCTCAGTGAACAATATCTTGTTGCTCCCACAAAGGTCACTGTTCAGGTAACAGGTCCATTGCATATTCTCAAAAATTTTAGTGCGGATAATGTTGTGCCTTTTATAGATATCACGGAATCAAGCGCAGCAGGTCCGCGACTCGTACAAATAGATACTGGAAATCAAGCCAAAATTGTCTCAATTAAGCCTTCAAAAGTAACCTTAAAAAAACGTAATCTGTAGTAGGTGGTAATAATATGGAAGATCGTAGAAAATATTTTGGTACCGATGGTATTCGCGGCGTAGCAGGAATTCATCCTCTTGATCCTGTAACGCTGGTGTTACTTGGAAAAGCGATTGCTCATGTATTCCTCAAGCAAAAAGGTCAGCATAAGATTCTGATTGGAAAAGATACCCGTCTATCTGGTTATATGATTGAAACGGCGCTTGCCTCTGGTATCACCTCTATGGGAGCTGACGTGCTTCTCGTAGGGCCTCTACCAACACCAGGAATCGCTTACCTGACGAAAAGCATGCGTGCCGATGCTGGGATTATGATCTCGGCTTCTCATAATCCATATGAGGATAACGGCATAAAGATCTTCGCCGCAGATGGGAAAAAACTCCCGGATGAAGAGGAGCTCGAAATAGAGTCACTTCTTGCGCCCGGAAAACTCGATGGGCTTGAGGCCGCGCCAACAAATATCGGTAAGGCTACAAGGATTGATGACGCTCTGGGGAGATACACCGTATTTCTCAAGGAAAACTTCCCACGAAACATTACGCTTGAAGGAGTACGCATAGGATTTGACTGTGCCAACGGAGCCGCTTACCACCTAGCCCCTCAAACCTGTACGGAACTTGGGGCTGAAGTGGTTACTCGTGGCGCAAGCCCGAGTGGACGAAATATCAATGCTGGTTTTGGTAGCCTTTATCCAGAGGTTGTAAGAAAGCTTGTTCTCGAGCAAAACCTCGATATCGGTATAGCCCTCGATGGCGATGCAGACCGTGCTATTTTTGTTGATGAGAAGGGGAACGTGCTTGATGGCGATATTGTACTTGCGATTTGCGCAACATATATGAAAGAGAAGGGCACACTGGCGAACAATGTTGTTGTTGCTACCGTGATGTCAAACCTTGGCCTCGAAAAAACCTTAGAAAAACACGATATAAAAGTATTCAGATCTCAAGTTGGAGATCGTTATGTACTCGGTCTCATGAAGGAGCAGGGAGCAAGCCTAGGAGGAGAACAATCAGGGCATACTATATTCACAGACGTTTCCGATACCGGCGATGGCACTCTCACCGCTCTTAAAATACTTGAGGTTATGCAAGCAACAAAAAAGAGCCTTTCAGAGCTAAGCGCCGACTTTATTCGATTTCCTCAAAAGCTTATCAATATCGACGTGCGACACAAACCTGAACTTTCAACTCTCCCTGAAGTCACTGAGAAAATCACAAACATCGAAGGTGAGCTCAAAGATAACGGGAGAATACTTGTGAGATATTCCGGTACAGAGAATAAAGCACGAGTTATGGTTGAGTGCATTGATGACGATCTATGTGAAAAATATGCCACCCAGGTAGCAGATGTCATTGAAAAAGAGATCGGAACTGTTTGAGCTGCTCCCAAGCGGCGAAGAGATGACTGGATACGATCGGTACACGATCGAGACTCAGGGCATAACCAGCTTATCTCTCATGGAAACAGCTGGTACAGGCTGCGCTGACTATCTCCTAAGAACGTATTCTGAATCTCAGTATCTTATCCTTTGCGGACCGGGCAATAACGGTGGTGATGGCTTTGTTATCGCGCGAAAGCTAAAAGAGAAAGAGAAGGCTGTATTAGTAGTTGAACTAGCTACAAATTCGCCCTCAACCGATCAAAAGATCAATAGAGAACGCTTCGAAACTCTTGGAGGTCGAATACTTGACTCCAACAATCTCCGGGATACGAATCTCAGGACGAAAGATGAACCACTCGTTATCCTCGACGCTCTCCTTGGTACAGGCCAGAAAGGCGCTTTGCGCAAGAATGTCTACGACCTGCTATCTTTTGTAAAGTCAGTGAGCAATTCAAAGGACAAGATTATTGCTATAGATGTACCAACAGGAGTAGATCCAACAACAGGCGAAGTTTACGACGGTACGCTTGTGGCTGACCGCACCCTGACCATTGAATTTAAGAAACGAGGACTTACTCAGGCACCAGCCATAAATGTATGTGGCGAAGTTGTAACCATACCGATTGGCATTGTGCCATCTGAGATGAGTGAATTTACAAGCCCCAGCTCTAAATACATCAATTCAAAGCTTCCAGCACGCGCTCCCGGCGGACATAAGGGGGACTTTGGTCATGTACTCATAATTGGCGGCTCCAGAGACATGCCGGGAGCTCCCGTACTTGCAGCCAGAGCCGCACTTTACGGGGGATGTGGAAAGGTAACAGTAGTAACTCCTACAGAGCTCAGCGCGCACCTTTCTGAGCTTCCTGAGGTGATGTGGAAGTTTATACATTGTAAAGATGGATACTTTGATTCTGAAAGCCTCGAGCAAATACTTCCTCTATTTAATACTGCGACAGCCATTACTCTTGGTCCTGGCTTGGGTCGAGATAACAGTACAAAAGCCTTCGTGAAGAAGCTGTTAGAGTCCATACAGAAGAGCTCTCTAAAACTGACACTTGATGCAGACTCACTATTCCCTGAACTACTTACAAATCTCTCCGCTGAGCACTGCGTATTAACCCCACACCCCGGTGAGGCTGCACGCTTACTTCAGTGTTCTAGTAGTGATATAGCCGACGATCGCTTCGATGCTGCAAAGCGGCTAGAGGGGAAATTTGGATGTCCTGTACTTCTTAAGGGCGCAGGGAGCATTGTTGCAACAAAAGAGTTCCGGTTTATTAATCCAACCGGAAATTCTGCAATGGCCACAGCCGGTAGCGGCGATGTGCTTTCAGGACTCATCACATCACTTATGGCGCAGGGCCTTTCCCCATCTGATGCTCTTGCTGTTGGAGTGTATGTGCACGGTCTTGCGGGGGACATTGCCGTAGCTGAACTCGGAGATACGCTCGTGGCTACTGACATAGCTCGCTATATCCCTAAAGCTCTTCGTTCTATCAGGGAGGCTGCCAGTGAGTAGTTCTACTATAGTATCAGAAAAAGCACTTCCCACATTTATACGCGATACCGTGCTACCTCACATAACACGAGGGAGCATTGTCTGCTTAAACGGTGACCTTGGAGCTGGAAAAACAACTTTTAGTAAGTTGCTCCTTAAGGAACTTGGATATAGAGAAGCTGTAACCTCTCCAACATATAACGTAGAGCATATCTACGAGCTTTCAGATGGCAAGCAAGTCAGACATATCGATCTTTATCGCTTTCAGGACGGAGACTCTGACTATCTCTCTGACATTCTTCAGTGCGAGGAATATTACTGCACTCTCATAGAATGGGCACAGAGAATACCTGCACTTTCGAAGTATTCTGATCTTGAGCTTCAATTTTCGATTGAGACCATGAGTGAGCGAAAGATAGAGCTTACTTCTCGTCAACAATCATAGTTTTGTAGTGAGATTTTTTCTGAAATTTTTTGCGCACTCTTACGACCGATCCCCGGAATAATTTGAAATCCGCGCCACCGTTCATCTTCCGCGAATTCACATGAGGCATTGAGCACCTCAAGCTGATACATATACAGGTACCACGCCGTTTCTTTTCCTATGCCATCAATAGACTCTAGATCTATGAGGTCCATCTCCTGATACGAGAGGGGCAGTCCGAGAGCATATCGAGATTGAAAGTCATGTATATCCGTCGGCAGAGAAGGGGAGGTTGTCGGAAGCGTCACCGTATCCACATAAGAAAGCAGCAGAAGAAAAATACTTAATATGAAATAGGAGGAAGTATGAGTATTCATACCTCACTGTTCGATAATAGATAGAAAAAGTTGCTATCATCTCGTCATAATTTGTGATCAAAAATTAGCTACATACTCCTGCTCCTACCCTCCCCCTCTGTGAAGCGAAGCGTCTCTGTGAACTCTGTGTTTAGTAAAAAATTGGCCACGCTATATTAGCGATAGTGCCATAGAAAACAAAAAAACACAGAGCTCACAGAGAACACAGAGAACACAGAGAACACAGAGGGGATATGAGGATCTAATACTTACACTGCGCTAGTCCCTGTTTCCAAGAAATGAAAGGTAGTATAAAAGGGTCAATACCGAAGACACCGTAGCCGCAACGTATGTCAGGGCCGCAGCGCTAAGCACATTCTTAACTACTGGAGCTTCTTCCTGAGTAATATACCCCTCTTCAGTCAGGACTAGCATCGCCCTTGAACTTGCGTCGTATTCTACCGGGAGGTTAATGAGCTGAAAAATTACAGTCAGAGAAAACGCAACAATACCTAGAGTTATTAGGCCCAAGCTTTGAAGAAGGAACCCACCAAAGATAAGAAACCACGAAGCACTACTACCAAATGAGGCCAGTGGCACTACAGCATTTCTTAGCGTAAGTGGCGCGTAAGAGCTTGCATCCTGAATGGCGTGGCCCACCTCGTGAGCAGCTATCCCTAGAGCGGCAAGCGATCGACCGTTATAGACATCAGGGCTTAATCTCAAAGTCTTTGAGCGTGGGTCATAGTGGTCTCCCATAAAGCCCTTCACCGGCTCAATCGTGACCTTATCCTGCATACCGAATATTGAAAGTATCTTATACGCCACCTCACGGCCTGAGAGCCCTGAACGTGGCTGGTACTTACTGGCACTATGATATGCGCCCTTAACCTTCATCTGCGCCCATATGGCGAGCAGAATGGCTGGTCCAACGAATAAGAAGTACTTTGGGTCAAAAAACATATATTACACTCCATTTCTATCTCTATCTTAGATAGTCATCCATCCCTCAATATTCAATCTCACAGACTAAAAAAGCCATGTTTTACAGTAGTATGTGAACTTTATTAGAGGCTAGAACCCTGTTACATTTAGGGGGTTATGCTGGAAAATACTCCTTTAAACAGTGCCTCAAATGCCACTCATCAACCACGTACGGAGGTACAAGGCGATTTTGGATTTGATCCTGATATTGTTAGGCGCAATCACTATCCGCAGAAATCACTCGATGCGGTGAGAGAGAGGAATGAATCAACCAAACTCAACCCTGAACAACAACAAGTGGTGGATATTGTATATGGGCCAAAGAAGGTTACAGCTGGGCCGGGCACTGGAAAAACAAAAACAGTAATTTCTGATGTTATCAATAAAATTACGGTACATCGTGTACAGCCGCCTAGAATATGTTGTTTAACCTTCACCAATAACGCTGCCAATGAGATGAGGAATCGATATAAGGCGATAGTGAAACCTGAGATTTCTCAGGTTCCAACGTTCTCCACATTTCATTCTCTCTGCGGAAAGATACTGGATCGTCACTCACATGTTCTTGGATATGATACTAGACCCAAGATCGTTAGAAGCAAGTACCAAAAGAGTCTCATCACGCACGCTCTTGAGAGTATGACTCCTGGGGAAGTAGAGGGATTTGGTAAGAAACCTGAAAGAGAACTCGCGTCACGCATAGGTAGGTGGAAAAACGAACTGCTAACTCCTGAGCAAGTTTACGAAAAGTATGTCGATGTTGAACGCAGGCATCTTGAGGAGAACTATTACGGACTTCCTCCCAAAAATCCTTATGCAGGTTACACAGGATACAAAAATTATCAGGACAATCTCAATAGTGGGGCTGCTATTGATGTTGATGACTTAATCCTTAAAGCCCACCAAATTCTTACCAGTGTACCGGAGATTCTCAAGTTAGAGCAAGATAGGTTCGACTATGTGAATGTTGACGAGTTCCAAGATACAAACAAAGCGCAGTATGTAATTGTTTCACTTCTAGCAGCGGTGCATAAAAATCTTTGCGTGGTAGGCGATCCCGATCAGGCTATTTATGCCTTTCGAGGTGGAGATGCACAGATCTTTGATACATTCGAAAAGGATTGGGAGGACACGAACGTTATTAACCTTGTCACAAACTACAGGTCTACAGCCTCAATAGTTGAGAAAGCGAACAATCTCATATCATGGCAAACAAGACGAAAGCCACGAAAAGTAGTGGCCGCCACCCCCGGCGGTAAAGACCCTGAAATACTCAGATTTGAGAGTGAGCACGAGCAGGCAGTGTGGATTGCTGAAAAGTGTGCATCTTGTGGCTATCCTCTCGATAAAATCGCAATAATTGTAAGAAACGGTTCTGAGCAAGACCCCATCAAAGCTGCACTCGAAGAGCAAGAACTTCCTTTTATTGATTATACAAGTAAGGACAAAAGAATGAGTGAAGTGATGCTAAATTCGTATAGCCTCTTTGATGCTATACACGAGCCCTCGAAAGCTCACTTCGCTTTCTTTAACCTTCTACGTTCTTCTCGATTCTCCCTATCAAAAAGCGACCAAGATCTTGTTCATAACTATAGAGATCAGGGAATCTCCTATTGGGAGATCCTAACTGGGGAATTAAGCAGCAGGCTTTCCAAAGATGGTCAAGAAAAAGCAGCCGCGTTGAGTGAAATGGTTAGAAAATTTCACCACAGAGCCGATCCTCTGATAAGGGCTGAAAGTAAAGATACAATAGCTCGAATTGCTAAAGATGCAATGAGAGAGTTGTACCCTGAAATAGCGACGAGAAAGGACTGGACATCCTTAGATTCTCAGCATCACTTAAAGCTTTTTCAGATGCAGCTCATATACCGACATATTGTTTCATGGGAACGTAAGAAGAAAAAAAATAGAGTCCTAACATTTGAGACATTTCTGGGATATGATGAGTACCTCCTGTCTATACAAAACATGCCCCGTGAGAAGGGGATTCCAGCGCTATCATATATGACTGGACATGCATCGAAGGGTACCGAGTTCGAGCTCGTTATTCACGCAAATTGTAGTGAAGGGATTATTCCGAGTATTTATGCTCTTGAAAGCCCCATACCAGAAGAAACCACGAAGGCAATTGAAGAAGAGCGAAACCTTCAATATGTAATCATGACAAGGGCCGAAAAAGAACTGTATGTCTGCTCTGCGCCTTCAAAGGTTGATAAGAATGTAGTTAACTCTGGCCCATCGCGTTTTATCATGGAGATGCACCATTTTAATCAAGCTCACTAACTGTAACTGTAAATTTAGAATTTCAAGCCTAGATATTTAGGCAACGGTCAAAAGCCGACCACTCTCAGAATCATCACGGTAAGACTTCTTGCTTCCCTTGATCTCTGACTGCTCCTCGTTCTCGGTATCGTACTTTTGCTTATCAAAGCTAGCCTCGGTTCTCTTCTCAAGGGCTACGGCCCGGTCCTGAGCTAACATTTTAGTATTCTGAGCTGCAGCAACGTGGCTTATCTGGGCAGCGCCTTGGTTTGAGTTAGCAATCTGCGCACTGTTAGCAGCAGATTGCGGGTTCGGGGTCCCGTTTGCTGCTCCAACTGATGTATTTGTTAATATTGCACTGCGCATGGTGTAATCTCTTTGTTAAATTAGCTATTATTAGTAGCTATATAAGTAATCGGCCTTTTCGGGCGATGCCCTTACGATATGGCGCGGGAAAACACGTAGTATTTATAGAGAGTTACATGAGAGTCTACCTCGATAACAACGCCAGTTACGGTAAACTGCCCGGAATAGAAGCAGATCTCCTAGAGGCTCTCTCACACGGACCACTCTACAATCCCGGCTCTATTCACTCAGACGGACAAAGGGCCAGAGCGCTCGTAGAAGGCGCAAGAGACATCCTAGAGGAGCTTCTGGGGATCGCCTCTGGTGAGGCTCGTGTTATTTTCACTTCTGGAGCCACTGAAAGTAACAATCAGGCTATCTTCCTTCCATTCTGGCGGTCTCTGAATAGGGAAGCTCACCTAATAACGACTGCCATTGAACACCCTTGCATCCTTGAGCCAGCAGCAAGACTTAAATCTCTTGGCGTTAAAGTCACCAAAGTTCTACCAGAAGAAGGCAGAATTCGCGTTGAGCAGATAATTAATGCCCTTACTCCTGATACAAAACTTGTATCTGTCATGCTCGCAAATAACGAAACAGGACAGCTACTTCCTGTCAGAGAAATATCCGCTGCCATCCGTGAGCGAGCCCCTAAGTGTCTCATTCACTCAGATGTGGCACAGGTGGTCGGTAAAATCCCTTTTACATTTTCTGATATTGGAGTCGATATGGTCAGCATCTCGGGTCATAAATTTGGTTCACTCACTGGAACTGGAGCGCTCGTTGTAAGAGATGGCATTGAGCCCGAGTCCTATATCGCAGGCGGGGCTCAGGAACAGAGATGGCGCTCGGGGACCGAAAATACTGCCGGAATATACTCAATGGGCCTTGCCGCAAAATATGTTCATACACATATAAATGAACGTAAGTGCGCTATGGAGAAAGCTAGGGACTACTTAAAAAACGAGCTTCTAACAAAACACCCGGAACTACAGCAAACGACAACTGACAAAGAAGAGACACTTCCTAACACCCTGCACCTGCTCGTGCCAAGTGTTAACGCTGACGACCTCGTAGTAGCTCTCGACCTTGAGGGGGTAAGTATATCATCCGGCTCAGCCTGCTCCTCGGGCAAGCCTCTTCCCTCACAGGTTTTACTCGCAATGGGCTATACCGAAGAGCAGGCTCGTCAGGCGATACGTATAAGCGTTAGCGCTGAGCACTCTGAGACTGAGCTCAAATTTGCAGCCGAGAAGCTTTGCCTCTGTATTGAGCGGATGAAGTAGGAGCTCCTCCTTCTCCCTCGAGCTTTGCCTTTAACTCCGCTATTCAATATAATCTCAGAATGTCTACAAATGACCACGTAAACATTACCGGTAAAACCGTAGTAGCCATGTCAGGCGGCGTTGACTCCTCGGTTGCGGCTCTCCTCTTAAAAGAGCAGGGGATAGACGCAGTCGGAGTATCCATGCAGGTATGGGATTACCGCAAAAACGGAGGCTGCGACAGCAAGGCTACGTGTTGCTCACCTGATGATTTTACAGACGCTAGACAGGTTGCCGCAGGAATCGGCATACCATACTACGTATTCGACTTTGAGAAGAGTTTTCGAAAAGAAGTTATCGATAATTTTGTTCAAACCTATTCGATCGGAAAGACTCCCAATCCGTGCATCGACTGTAACAATAAGGTCAAATTTGCTGAGCTCCGTGAACGCGCTGAAAAGTTTGGTTGCAAGGCGGTAGCAACTGGTCACTATGCCAGAATTAAGAAGAGTGAAAGTGGATACCATCTGCTGCGAGGCAGAGACAGCAAGAAAGACCAGAGCTATTTTCTGTATGGCCTCTCTCAGGAAGAGCTCTCTCGTACGCTCTTTCCTGTGGGAGAAATGACGAAAGAAGAGGTGCGCGAAGTAGCCAGAAAGTATGGACTCACTACGGCGGACAAAGCAGAGAGTCAGGATATATGCTTTATTCCAGGAAACGTTCAGGACTTTCTCAAAAAACATGGGAAAGTCGACACCTCTGGAGTTATCCGCACCAAATCAGGAGAAGTCCTTGGCAAACACTCCGGCATTCACAACTTTACTGTGGGACAACGGAAAGGTATTGGCATTGGAGGGCAGGAGAATCCGCTCTATGTACTCAGTATTGATCCGAATTCGCATGACGTTATAGTCGGACAAAAGGAAGATCTTGAGCGTGAGGATTTCACTGTTGAAGAACTAAACTGGGTATCTCCTGAGCTCAGTGACTGTATCGGAGAAGAACCAACACATTTTGAAGCTATCGCTCAGCTCAGACACCGCCACTCTGGAGTGCCGGTCACTGTTAATGTGAAAGATGGGAAAGCTCATGTCCGTTTTTCTGATGAGTGGTCTACTGTTTCTCCTGGTCAGGCATGTGTTTTTTACGACATGAAGAATGAAGAGCTACTGGGTGGTGGCAGAATTACTCAGTCCCTTTAATCGTAGCACTCATTCATCTCCGAGAAGTTTAAACTTTGCACAAATCTCTTTTCCTACCTGAGTTACTGCCCAGCGGTAGTTTTCGTGTTTTGGAAAACTGTTCATAATCCACTTCTCCTCGGGCGATCCTTCTACCGTAAGGCCAATGAGTAGCGGATCGATTGATTTCACCCCAATAACACGTCCGGCACGTTTTATCCCCTGAACGATTGAGTTTGGTGATGAGATCAGAAGATTGTAGAGAACAACTGTGTTTACACCGGGAATATGAGTTCCTGTACCAATAGAATCCAGAGGACTTACAAGAATATTATAGTGGCCATCATTTAGAGTTTTTATAATCTTAGGACAAAGAGAGCCATAGCCGCTGTGTAGACCTGCAGCAAGAAAACCACGATCGCCAGCCATATGATTAATTCTTGCTACTACAATATCAACAAACGCCCGGTCGTTCACAAATATGAGTGAAGGAGAGCTTTGAAATCTTTCAGGGTACTCATCAAATAGATCAAAGAGCTTCTCAAGCTTCGTATGATCGCTCCTTTCCCCTCTGGCAATACTGAGTGTCGCAAAGTCGTGAAATATACTGGCATAGACACTGTCTCTATAAACGGTATCAGGTACTCGAATTCCTTGGCTGGCAAGCTCTCGAAGGTGACTTCGTAGCCTCTTATGATACCGCTCCATCCGCTTGCGACGTATCCTACTACAAGGATCGAGTCTTATTCCTCTCTTTTCTAGATCTCTTTGGATACTGTCTTCGAGCTCCCTGCGGAGATCGGCTGTTTCTTCATGAACTTCTGACCAGCTCGACTTGCCAATAAGATGACCGTAAGGTCCATCTTCAGACAGACCAAGTATCCCATCGTGTATGTCATAGGGATCTTCAGAAGATGGTCGTCTGTGAATCTCTCCGATTTCAGGAAGTTTCCCACCAAATGGAAAAGCAGGGGAGTAGAATCGTTTTGTATAATCTCGATAAAAACCTGAAAGCAGAGGATAACCACCTACAGACATACCACGCTTATACTTTTGAACATACCCCACGCCCTGCATACACCGCCCTGCTAGACCCAGAGGCTCAGCCAGCTTTTTGAGCTTAACGAATTCTGCTATGGATGGTTCAAAATTTTTCGGAGTAGGGGAATACTTCATCAGGCCACGTTGATCAAGGGCTGCTACGACTTCGTTTCGACACTGAATGGCCAGTTGGCGATAGTAATTAGCAGCATCTCTTAACTCGGGATACACCTTGTTACTCCGTATCTTAATGTCTGGACGCTCGTATTCCTCTTCTCCGTCACGATCAACGTAGTAAAGTTCGGCTCCCCCGAGATGCTCAGCTAATGCCCTGAGCTCAATTTTAATATTCTCCTTTCCTTCAGATTTGGTAAGCGTTCCGGAGACGTAATGAATACAAACATCTGGTCGACACTCACGTATCAGTCGCACGATCTCAATGATACAAGGGTCTTCCGCAGAACTTGTCTCTTTTTGCGGCTCATCGATAAATACATTTTTGATGTTTGGGTTCGCAAAGATCTTTAAATAATCAACAATAGCTGTCTTGCCCACAACGGCGAGCAAGTCATAATCGCCTTCGTATATAGCGTATTTCTTTTCTTTATCCACGCTACCATCAACGCGGTGAATCTTGAGCGATTCTTTTTCCTTAGTGAATTGACGAGCGCTTTTTACGGTCTGAACAGTAAGTTTTTTTAGCGGCGCAATATATACACACGAGCCTTTAAGGTCTGGATTCGGGGTGTTCTTAGCAAAGAGCGTTTGAACAATGAGGTGAGGAGTTTTGCCAAACCCGGGCGCGGCAGAAAGCATATATGACTTACCAGTACCAGTTACTGTCTCGATAAGTTCATGCTGCTTTGGGAATAATTTAAAAACATCTGTGTCTAGATCGTAGAGATGAAATTTTACTATCATCTCTCTAAGAAGTTTCGCTCGCTCTGCTTCATTTACTACTGGGATTTCTTCTTGAGGGAGCTGGCCTAAAAATTTTGATTGCGATACAGTATAGTCACGGTCAACTAGAGGACGATCACTGAGTGAAGAGACAAAGGGCAGGGACTCTCTCATAAAATCAAAGCTATCAGATGGCACCTCTTTCGCTTTTCCTTTACGAGACTTAGGAGGCTGAATCCGAGGAGCTGCAACATGTTGCGGAGATTGCATTGGAGCAACTTCCGCATTGTTAACTTCTTCGCTCATCTCATTAACAGGTAATGTTTCGTCAGGCGTGACTGGACCACCAAGTGTTGCCTCAGCATCCTCAAAGGGCAAACTACGCTGATTTGAATCTACTTTCTTACTCTGTCTCGACATTACTTCATCGCCTATGCAAGGTGATGCAATAGTATCAGAATACCACGACTAAACAAAAAATATTGTATTATTAGCTTCTTAGCAGCGCCAAGCGCTTGCGATACGGTGTTTTATTTCTTTGATTTATTTTAAAGCATCGCATACTCTTAGCATCCGTAAAATTTTTGTTTTGGGTAGAAGTGACTTTGCCACTTTTTCGCAGTGTCTCTCGGTACTTGAGGGCTTCTGCGGCGAAGTGAAGTTTTTTTTCGGCAGCCATTTATTTCCCGAGCTGCCGGTGTTTCTACACGGAGGGTTTTTTATGAATACGAGGATTAAAGAGCAGCTTGAGCTACTGAGCCGACGCTCAGTACTCTTTGCGCTGCTAGTGCTATCGCTGGTCGTTAGCAACACGTTGGCGTATCACCTTAACGCGATGCTCATCTCTGTGGCATGCGTTGTTGGGGTGATCATCGCCGAGTTGCTTCCGTGGATCGTCCAAGTACTGTGGAAAGTCGTTTCTTACCTAACTGGTATGAAGCTGACGCTTGATACTAAGCGCTACTTTACCCCGAACCTTAACCACGAGGAGTCAAAGGGATCAACACTAATAAGGGCTGTTGGCGAGAGCCGCCGTCTGCTTAGCAGGATGTTCTTCGTTGTGCTGCCTATTGCAAATGTGGCACACGAGGAATGCGACAAAGAGTCGCGCGACCTGTACGTCCCAGCACTCCTTGGCCAGCCGATCTACTACGTTAGCTGGTATAACATGGGAGTGCTCGTTGCCACGATCGTAGGTGCGCCTGTAGCGTACTTTGAGCTGCCACTTGAGCTTTGCGTGCCGCTGGCTTTCTACATTTTCTTACGTTCGCTTGCGGACGTACTAAATGAAGGTGGCCGTGCGGCAAGCAAGTCGATTCGGGACAGCATTTCAGCCGCTCTTACTGAGCGGATCGAATCCATCAAACAGTTCGGAGGTCTTAACGACGATGAATCGGTAGCAAAAAAGTCACAACTCCTTGGATTTGTGACTGATAACGCTACTAGACTTGGCTATTTTTACACTAACTGGGTGTCTCTGCTTGAGCAGGTCTACCGAGCTAGTATCACGATGGTCGTCATGATCTACATCTCACCGCTTCCCGGGCTTGTAGCTCTGGGAGCGTTGCTGCTCTGTCTGATCATAATTGTCCACGACCTACTAACTTCAGCAAAGGACAGGAGGCAATATGCCATACTGCTGAAACGTCGAGAGTCTTTGCGTATTCTTGAGTCCAATCCCCGCCTGCGTCTGATGTATCAGGCGTTTGCTAATCCGAATCTGCTCGCAGAGCAGATAGATGCGGTGACGCGGGAGATTGATGACCACGAAACGCAGGTAAGATGGGAAGCAAAGCTCCGCCGGGGCGTAACGCTTGTCATCTTCATTAGCCTCACGGCTGTTGGAGCGAGCATTCCGATGCTTGCGGCTTATAATGAGCAGCTGTCGCTTCGTGTGGCGCTACTCTACCTGTTTTCGATGATGGGATCGTGGCTTGCTTGCTACCAGATCTCTCGTCGAATGTACGACGTAAGCGACGGTTACGCGTTGATGGCCGATGACCTTGAGCTTCTAGGCACCTCTCTCTCTTACGGAGAGCAGGGGCAGGGGCCTGAGGTCGAGGAAGAGGAAAACCCATTTGAACACTCAAGGATTGAGATTGAAGATGGGACAACTGTTGCGGCACCGTTTTTCGGCCCAATCGTAAGGTGCCGGGGGATGAATGTGCCACCAACAGTTGGTGACGCAGAGGTCGTCAAGGTGGTCGCCGAACGAGGTGGCCTTGGTACCTCGACCTTACTGCAGATGCTCACCGGGTATCGCAAGACACTCAGTGGGTCAGTTAAGGTCGGCGGTCGACGCCTTGATGAAGTTGTGCGTTCCAGCGAGTCTCGGCAGTTACTCTACTTCCCTGACACGCTTGGTCCGTACGAACGCTGCACTATCGCAGAGCGCTTTGCGCACATCTGCGGTACGAAGAAGTACGACTCTGAGAATCCAGTGTCGGGTATCTACCGGCAACTCTCAGAGGAAGAGTTCCTAACTCAGGTGAAGAAGGCTCTGAACCTGTTCAAGAAAGGACACTTGGATCCGGAACTTCTCTACCTGCCGCACGGTGAGACCTTCCTCCGCGAGGAGGATACAAAGGTACTCTGGCTGGCGGCTTGTTTTGCCAGCCTTGCAGCAAAAAGAGAGGATAAGAACGGATTCAGAGCTCATGTAAAGGTGGTTGCCATTGATGGCATCCACCTGATCTCTGAAAACAAGGAGCTTAGAGATCACATTGTGGTCCTATTTAAGCACCTTTGTTCCAAGCTAGGCGCCACCCTCATTGTCACGATATGCCGTGGCGATCACATCGAGGATGGCGATTATGTCATATCCGTCAATTCACCAAGAACTGCTTTCGCAGACGACCGCAAGCGCGATAGCGATCTAAACGTCGCAGCGCTCCGTCCACACTCTCAGTGGTGGAGCTCCGTAAACGAGTCGAGGCAGAACTGGTACCGCAAGCACATCAAACCAGCTAGGGGAGACTAAAAAGTTTCCTATAGCATTTCCCCCTCGAAAGGAGGTTGCTCATTAATGAGCGAAGAAGGTTTTCCATCTCTCCCCGGACGCGTCTCACACGCCCCGGGGAGAGCTTCGCTCACATTTCACATGAGCAAATTCTCCCCACATCATTAAGCCGTAATCGAAGTCTCTCTATGTCAAAACTCCTAAAGACGTCATCTACTCTCTCTTAACATCGAGTCTTACACCTCTGAGAAGCGAAGCGTCTCTGTGCTCTCTGTGTTTCGAAATGAAACGAAGTGTCAGGCAATCAAATTGAGTAGCGTTAGCACCATAGAAAATAAAAAAAAACACAGAGCTCACAGAGGACACAGAGAGGATTCATACAGATAAGACAGTGCAGTACGGACCCCCTTATAGGAGAAACCTTACAACACCGCCAGAATGCTTCATGGGCACTCCTCCTGTGTTGATTGTTACGTTCCCGGCTATATGCGCCCGGGGATTTTTGCAACAGTACGAATAGGGCGGTGATCGCTTGTGCTATTAAGCCTCAAACGAACATGAGCACCATCATCACCGTTGAGCTCATCTTGAGTAGGAAAGTCGCCTTTGATAGCGAGGATTTCCGAGCTAAAGCTCCAGCCATCATCGAGGGCGACACTGTTGACCATAGTGGCGTCCAGTATCGAGTTATAGTCCTCGCTAATCTGAGTTTTTTTCAGCTCAGCCGGCTTTATCCATGTAAGACAATCTCCCTCAGTTAGAGTAATGAAGGCGTCGTTGCCTTCCTGGGTTTCAATGTCCCAATCCATGTTGAGATCTCCGGCAATAATAACCGGAAGCGTTTGCTCCTCGGCCCAAGCCCTAAGGCCTGTAGCTTCGGCGTTACGTTGCCGCACGTCTGTTCGCCTGAAATGGTTCATCACGAACAGAAATTCACGCTTACTCTGGCGATCCCAGAAGTGAACGCAGAGCGGATATCTACCGCGATCGTCAACGCCCTTAAGTTTGTTAAGCTCAAATACCGAGATCTTCTTTAGCCGAGATGAGTCGTAAAGAATAGCTAACTTAAGCTCCTCAAAACTACTCATCCCAACAATACAACGAAACACACTACCTCTTCCCGTGCTTGCATCACGCAGGTACGAGTACTTAGAGTACTCATCTACCTCGCACAGGCCCCAAAGAGCGCAATCTTCCTGAGTCGAGATGGTCTTCCCGATCGTTTGCGCATCACTGCCATCGGCCTCGATATTCCACGAGACGATAACAAGTGAGCTGTCCTGACCTGTCGAATAGTAGCGTTCGTAGATCTGACTACCAGCAAGCACCACAACAAGAGCGGTGATAGAGCTGGCAATCGCACCTATTATGAGACGACGATTCATTTGAACCTCATTCCGTTTTGGAACAAAACCTTCAGGGGGGTACCGTACCGCACCCTGACAGAGGCCATACTCGGGGGAGAGATAACAGGCTCTATCAGAGGCGACACGACCAAACTTCTACAAATATTCAAATAGCAAAGAGCAATATAACACCGTTACGATAGTGAGTAACTGCCCTAAAAGCAAGAAATCACATGGTAATTTATGGCCAATCTATTTTAATAGGGATCGAAGATATGCTAATATATGGCCCTTACGCGAGAAGAGGAGATTGCTGTCTTCCCCGGCTTCTGAGGTCCGATGCACCACACGTGCACGACATGGGCCCAAGCAAGGAATACATCAATTCCCCCTTACATAAATTGAACACGGTGCAGATGTATGCACGTTTGCACAGAACTCTTCATTTGAGAGTAATAGGATGACACTACCAGAAGACAATACAGGGGAAATTGAATCAACAGATTCCCAAATGGGAGATCCGCAAGAACTTCAGACAAAACTCGGATACTCCTTCACTGACAATTCACTTCTTGAGCGCGCACTCACGCACCGTTCCGCACTTAAAAAAAACGGGCAGGGCAAAGACTACGAGCGTCTTGAATTTTTAGGTGACGCGGTACTGGACCTAACCGTAGCCCACCTCCTTATCGAACAGCACCCCGAAGCACGTGAAGGAGAACTGTCTAAAATGAGAGCAGCGCTCGTAAACACACGATCTCTAGCATCGATCGCAAAATCACTTAATCTCAGTGAATATATAATCGTCAGCAGGGGGGAGCTTGCGAATCGGGGGAATTATCGACCTTCTATACTTGCTGATGTTTTTGAAAGTGTAATCGGCGCAATCTACCGCGAGGCAGGGTTTAATGTTGCTTTTTCTATAATTGAAAAGCTCTACGGTGAGCAAATCAATACAGTTGTCCCAACAGATCCCAAGACTGAGCTACAAGAAGCCCTCCACGTAGCTGGCCTAAATCCACCGGAGTATCTTCTTGAATGCGTGGAAGGACCAGAACACGCCCCAACGTTTGTTTCTGTTGTAAAAATTAATGGCAAGATTACAGGGCGAGGAAGGGGGACAACGAAAAAAGCTTCACAACAACTCGCGGCCTACAAGGCACTAAGTAAACTTAAGGACGAGAATCAACAGGAAGGTAATCAAAATGAGTAACAAAAGTAACAGAACTCCTCTTGTTGCGATCGTAGGTCGTACCAACGTAGGAAAATCCACACTCTTTAATGTACTTTGCGGAAAGCGCCTCGCTATCGTCGAAGACCGTCCTGGCGTTACACGCGACCGTGCATATACCCACGTCACAAAACACGGCTTTGATTTTAGGCTCATCGATACAGGTGGAATCGTTGGAGAGGACGACGGGCCGTTTGCTGATTCTGTACGTGAACAAGCAGAACTCGCAATTCAAGAAGCCGATCTTATCCTCTGTGTCTTTGATGGTGTAGCAGGTCCCCATCCACATGATGGTGAAGTAGTTGACAGGCTCAGAAAATCTCAGAAAGACGTCATGTGGATTGTCAATAAATGTGAAAAGCCATCAACAGTAAACGATGCGGTAGAGTTCTATAACCTTGGTATTGATGAATACTTCTGTATGAGTACCGCTCACAATCAAGGCACTGGTGAACTCGTGGCACTCCTGCGTAATAAATTGGACTCTATGGATCTTCTTTCCAAAAACGCAGAACAAGAAGATGATATTATCCGTGTAGCAATACTTGGACGTCCCAATGTTGGAAAATCTACTTTTATCAACAAACTTCTTGGTGAAGACCGGCTCATAACATCTGACCATTCTGGTACCACGAGAGATAGTATCGATATTGAGCTTACAAGGGATGGACAACAGTACATGCTTGTTGATACCGCCGGTCTTAGAAAGAAGTCGAAGATAGAGGAAGCTACTGTTGAGCGGTACAGTAACTTGAGAACGCTACGCTCTCTCGCTCAATGCGATGTTGCGATCTTACTTATTGAACCCGGTGAAGAGAGCCCAAACGAGCAAGACAGTAAAATTGCCGGACTCATTCACGAGCGCGGAATTCCCTTCATGATCGTCGTTAACAAATGGGACCTCGTAGAAAAAGATCATAAAACAGCCAAAGAAACTGAGCGCAAGATTCATGATTCGCTTCGTTTCTGTCGCTATGCTCCGATACTCTTCATTTCGGCCTTAACCGGAAAGCGTTGCCCATCAGTGCTCTCCAAGGCAAAAGAAATCTACGAGCTTGCTCTGACGAGAATACAGACCTCAGAGCTCAATCAGATTCTTGAGCGAGCATTTCACCGCAAGCCTCCTCCTGTGTACCGAGGACAGCCAATTAAACTCTTTTTTGCTACCCAGATAGCTCAGAAACCTCCAACTATAGTGTTATTTATGAACCATCCCGGGAAGATTAACTTCTCATATGAGCGCTATATTAAAAATTCTATCCGCAAACACTATCCTTTTCCGGGAAGTGATATTAAGATTTTCATGAGAAAGCGAACTGAAAAACAGGATAGGGTACAAAGCGCAAATGGATAACATATCAGGATCAGTATTAGTTCTCGACTTCGGATCTCAATACACTCAGCTTATAACGAGAAGAATTCGTGAGCTTGGAGTCTTTAGCGAGATCATGCCCTGTTATAAAGATCCGAAAGAGGTAGACTTCTCAAAGGTCAAAGCTCTTATTCTATCTGGTGGACCCGCGAGTGTTGGTGGCGACGATGCCCCGGATTTCGACTCCTCGTGGTTAGACCACAATCTCCCGACACTTGGTATCTGCTACGGAATGCAACTTCTCTCCCTACACCACGGCGGAACACTGGGACAGGGAACAAGTCGTGAATACGGCCGCGCACAAGTTCATGTACACCGTATCGACTCTCTTTTTCAAAGCTTTGAAGTTGACGAATCTACCTGTGTTTGGATGAGCCACGGCGATCACGTTGAAGTAGCTCCTTCTGGATTTGAAGTTCTTGCTAGCAGTAAGGGAGCCCCCGTTGCAGCGATAGGGAACCGTGACAAGAAACTCTATGGTCTCCAATTTCATCCGGAAGTTGTTCATACGGAGCGTGGTAAAGACATGCTCTCAAATTTTCTCTTTAAGATAGCTGAGATTACCCCTGATTGGAGCCCGGCAAACTTTATTGAAACATCAATTGAAAATATCCGCGGCATGGTTCCTGAAGGTTCTCAGGTAATATGCGGTCTTAGTGGCGGAGTAGACTCTTCAGTTGCTGCTGTTCTTGTAAATAAAGCGATAGGGCAGAACTTACACTGTATCTTTGTTGATAACGGTCTACTACGTAAGGATGAAGTCGAAGAGGTAGTCAGCAAACTTGGACCAGACGGCCTCGGTCTTAATATCCATGTAGCTCGTGCTGCAGATAGATTCCTTACTGCTCTTAGCGGCGAAACTGATCCGGAAAAGAAGCGAAAGATTATTGGTCATACGTTCATTGAAGTTTTTGACGAAGAGGCAAAGCGTATTTCAAACGTCTCACACCTTGTTCAGGGAACACTCTATCCCGACGTCGTTGAAAGCGTTTCCTCATTTGGTGGCCCCTCAACTACTATTAAAACCCACCATAACGTAGGTGGACTTCCCGAAACCATGCAGCTAGAGCTTATTGAGCCTTTTAGAGAGCTTTTTAAAGACGAGGTACGGCAGGTAGGAAGAGATCTGGGTATACCCGAAGCAATTCTTATGAGACATCCATTTCCGGGTCCCGGCTTAGCCGTTAGAATACTTGGCGACATTACCGAGGAACGCCTCCACCTCCTAAGAGAATCTGACGCCATTTTCCGTCACGAGATACAGGAAGCCGGAATATATGATGACATCTGGCAGGCTTTCGCTGTACTCCTTCCAATTAAATCAGTTGGCGTAATGGGAGACGGAAGAACATACGAACAGGTCATAGCTTTACGCGCCGTAACATCACAGGACGGTATGACAGCTGATTGGTTTGACTTCCCACACGAAGTTCTCTCAAAGGTCAGCAACCGGATCATTAACGAGGTCAAAGGAATCAACCGCGTAGTCTTAGACATCTCCAGCAAACCACCAGCTACCATTGAGTGGGAATAGGGAGTTCACTACCTTGTCTTGCTCCTAGTCTTAATCCTGCCCCAAGCAGAAACTCCAAATGACCTCACCATTCGTGAGAGTACTTATAATCATGTCTTACTACGAAAAATACCTAGGGCCATTGATGGACAAGGAATAGGACTAGGAGCAGGACAAGGTACTAGTCCTCAGCGCACGTTCTTATACACCAATTTATTACTACCTCATCACCAAAAACGCATCTTATACTAAGCGTATTACACAATACTGCCGATCATATATATAAGACGATATGTTGAAAAAACTTATAAGACTTATTCAGGGCTTCTTAATGGCGTTTACCATAACGTGCGCGATACTCCCTGTCGTCTTCTTTCTCGTAGATAAACAACTCTTTTTTCAGAAGGCTCATTTTGTACTTCTCGTTAATTTTATCTCATGGTGCACAATTGCCGCCTATGTTCACTGGCGTTGGAAGTACTCAGAGAGCATACGAAAGATCGCGAAAGATTCAGGAATCGTATTCCGCGAAGGAGATCTCCTGACAAGCGTACTTCAAGAAACCATACGGACAAGATCTCTTCTTTCTGTAAATCTTTTAGAGCAGCGAATAACAAACAAACAAGACCTAGCCAGAGCTTTAGACAAGATCGTGGCCTCAGCACACACTCTTTTAAAAGCAGAATCGGCGGAATTAGCTCTATTTGATAGTGAAAGCAGAACCTATCACTCATCTTTCGTTGTCGGTAAGCCATTTATGACATCTGCTCAGGCAATGCTCTCAGGCGCTATGGAAGGCAAAGAGATCGATCCAGAACCAAACGTGCTCATACAACCGGTAGCATTTGCAGGAACTATTCTTGGCAGTCTTCGTATAGCACTCCCTCTTAAGGCCGTACCTTCGAGCTCCGATCGCCAGATACTACAGCTTCTCGCCATTCAGAGCGGGGTAGCTATTTTAAATGCACAATACACTGGCGAACTCCTTAGAATGAAATCAACCTCTGAGGAATCTATTAAGGCCAAAACTGGCTTCCTCGCAAATCTTAGTCATGAGCTTAGAGCGCCTCTTGGTATTATGATGAATGCTACAGAGCTTGTGTTAGACGGAATTTGCGGTGGAGTGACTGACGAACAGGCAGAAACTCTCAATCTTATTCAGGTAAATGGAACACACCTATTAGAGCTCATTGACGATGTGCTCGATTACGCAAAAATTGAGTCAGGAAAACTCTTTCCACAGAAAACAACCCTCCTCGTACACGATATTACAAAGGATATTTTTAACGTCGTCAGGAAACAAGCAGATGATAAAAATCACACCATAAGACTTCGGCCACAACAAGAAGCACTCGCAGTCTCAGCCGATCGGAAACATATGAGACAAATTCTTATTAACTTACTTACCAATGCGATTAAATATACCCCCACAGGTGGAGATATTGAGATCTGGTCAGAGCGAATCCCCGGCAATAAGATTAAAATTCATGTTAAAGATAATGGAATAGGTATTGCCGCAAGTCAGCGTCACAAAGTATTTAGTGCCTTTGAGAGAGTAGAGGATGCATACGCACTAAGTCAGGTGGGCACTGGCCTTGGAATGTCGCTTACCAAGCGAATGGTAGAGGTAAACGGCGGCTCAATCGATTTCGAATCTACACCAGGAAAAGGCACACACTTCTGGCTTATATTTGACGCGACTCAACCTGAGCGTGACATTACTCAAGACACTCGTACTGAGCCGTTGCGAATTGACGGTAAGGGAAACTCCCTTCTTCTTCTACAGCGAGCAGACGGAGAGCGCGATATTGTAGCTAAATATCTTAAGAGTAGAAATTTCAATATCTACTTGGCTGAATCAAAGGGGAAAGCTGAACAGATCCTGAAATCTTCACGGATCGACATAGTAGTTATTGATAATAACATCATTGATAACCCACAAGATGACACCGTCGATATTATTCGTGATGCCGCCATGCAAAGCTCACTACCGCTGCTTCTTCTGAGTAGTAGGGCCTTTGTATTTGACATTGAGAAATACCTTAGAGTTGGGGTGGATCGCTGCTTAATTAAACCTCTGGACCTTCATGCGCTGTCTACCACCTGCCGTGAATTAATCGATGGCACCTACCAAGGAGACATTATCGACCGCGACGAGCTAGATCTCCTCGCAAACGAAAAGTCACGAGAAGATGCTCAAAATGAGTATAGCTCACCAAAGCTACTTGGAATTGAAGATATTATTCACTGATCTGTATCAACATCGTTGTTTCAATTAAACAACGACATCAATATGTCCACCCTCTGAAGAAGAAAGTTCGCCCGCGACTGGATGAGGTGCGTCATCATCTTCGTGTGTAGAATTTGTCTTATTTTTCAGCTGTTCGTGCAGATCTTGCTGACGTTTTTTGCGCTCACGGTCGGGGTCAAGACCGACGGCATCAGTAGTCGTAAGGTTCTGCTTTTTGGCTCGCTCGCTGTGTCTTATGTGCGACGTATAGGGATCACCCCTGTAGAGTTCAATTTTCATATTTTAGCCCTCCATGGCTTAATTCTGCTCCTTCCAGAGCTTATTCGTACGGCACTTCCTTGTACTATTAACAATATCGGCATCTTGTTTCGTTTTCTTGAGGAGAAAATACGAATTTTACCTGGCAAAATACTAGAACGATATCTGAGCAGATCCATCTTAAGAAAGAGCAAACAGTTTCTTCAGGTGAGAACTGTTCTAGTCGATACGTATTTTCGGGGGTAACAATACTATGCCACGAGACCTAAAAGACACAGCTATATTCGTCGCTAACGAAGAGAGTGAACCATACGATCCGGCATGGCCTGAGAAAAGCCTATTACGTGCGATACTTGTGACCGCGATGAATGACGTCAAGAAAAGCGGTGATGTGAAAAAGCAGGCTACAGAGTTCTTTCTTAGCCCCGAGGAAGATTACATTTTCTCCTTTCGCGCTATATGTGACTATCTGAATGTCGATGCAGAGCGAATACTTGTAATCACCGGACTGAGTGAACCAACCGACGACAGACCGATTATAACTGACACTGGCAGTAAAGTTGTAAAACAACTATAGTCTGTCTATATGACTCAAAAACCCGACGAAGCCACACCTGAAGCCATCCGGAAGCTAGGGCTTATACACAACTATTCGTTCTGTGATGACCAGACAGCTCCGCTCATATACTTTATCCACGGTCGTGCTGGTAACGATAACGTTATGTGGCTGTTTAGACGTTCACTCCCTGAAAAAGTAAACATAATATCACTACAAGCTCCTCTCGATGACGAGATAGGAGGCTATAGCTGGTGGCCTGTTGGTGGAGATAAAAGCGAGGAGTACGATATCGCTCTCCAATCTGCTCAAAAGGCCGCGAGGTTCACTCACCAAGCGCCATCATACTATGACCTCACTCCCGTATCGACTCTGGCCTTTGGTTTCTCACAGGGCTCTGGCCTAATCACTCTCCTTGTACAAGAAGAACAAGTTCATCTCGACGCCATCGCTATTCTCGCTGGATTCGTAATGAAAAGAACCTCTGAGCCTGCACCAACTTGGCCTCAAATCTTCTGGGGACACGGCACTACAGATGAAATTATCCCCATTGAACGTGCCAGAAAAGATCGAGATAAACTCCTTAGCGAAGGGGCCGCAGTTGAATTCTGCGAAGAAGAAGTAGGCCACAAAATAGGCAGCCAAACCATGAAAGCCCTCAAATCCTGGGTTGAATCAAAGCTCTAAAACCGCAAAGGACGCAAAGAGCGCAAAGAAGGACCATCCCACACACTCTACCTCCTAATCCTCCTCTTTATCCTAATCCTGCACCTGCACCATACTCTCTAAATCCGTCATTGCGAGGCGCGTGCCGTGAGGCCATTTAATGGGTAGAACAGCAAAGAAATCAAAGCTATATTCAAAAGCGTAATGAAACTGCTTATTTCCTGTGTAAATTCTAAATACTCACTCCTCGGATATGATACCGATACGAAGGAAATATTCTGGTCAGTACCATCCACTCAGTTTAAGGCATGTGGTATCTGTCTTGTCGAAGAAACCCTCTTTGTAGCTTCAGATGATTATCTAATTAAGTTTTCTCCCGAAGGAGATCCGCTCCTTCACCGTGTGAAGCACTCTACAGATCCACTCCTGCACAGTATACACCCAATTAACGATACGTTGATTGGTGCAGTCGATACAGGACACTCACTCCTACGAGTATTAAACCACCAGTTCGAGCAGGTCTCAGCCATTAGTCCACTAGCTACATGGCAAGCAGCGCCGCCAGACGCAATTCATTTAAATGATTTTGTGGTAACTCCACTCGGTATTTTAGCAAGCTGCTTTGACTACCGTCCATGGCGAGCGGTAAAGGACGCTCAAAGCTTTGAAGATTGGTGTAGTGGGGGTTATGGACTTATCCTCAATCTCACAGGTTTCAAGGAGAAAGGAAAAGGCAAAGTCATGCTCTGCAACCTTTGTCAGCCTCACTCGTTAACCCTGTATAAAAAGGAGCTCTACCTCTGCTCTTCCGGAAACGGCACTATCCACAAGGCAGCATTTCTTGCAGATAATAGCCTGCGAGAGCTAGCCAGAGCAAAGATAACTGATACTCATTTTCTACGTGGGCTCTATTGCCACGAGGATGGGTTCTTTGTCGGCGGCAGCACCTCAAGACATGGCCAAAAATTAGCCGATTCAGCCGCAATTTATTCTCTCGATCCTGAGCTAAAAGTAAAAGAGACTCTCTCTCTTACGTTTGATGGTGAGATATATGATATTTTGCCTTGGAGCGACTCCCTAAATACACAACGTAAAACTATTTCAAACTATTCGTTATCATAATGCAGGAAAAACTTCCCTCTACAGACATTCACGCCTTAGCAAATCTTTTTGTACATAAGAAGCATGGCGAGCTACTCCAGATTTTCCTTAAAGCCTTTACGGAACTTTCGGGCTTTTCATACTCAAAGATGAGCATAAAGCTTCGTACAGAGCTTAATGTTTTTGTTGAGCAGTTTCTTTTCTATTTCTGCTCACCGGAGGTAAAGCTTAGTAGAAAAGTAGGCGAGGAGTTCATTAAACTAAACGCCACTATTAGTAATATTCTAGCTCTTACTGATTTTGAAACTACGGACGTGCATCTCGGCCTACTTCGCGACCGTACAACCCATGACCGAGTAAGTCACCTTACTAAAATTCTAACGCTTTATTCAGCAAGAAACGCCACAAGACTAAACCACTCTGTATTTTTTGAAATCAATCCACAAATTACTTCTCTCTGGTGGGGGCATTTCTTTGATCTTTATAACTGTAGCCTTGCAAGCCCCGAGTGCTACGACCATTACACCTTTCATATTCAGAACCTCGACCCGAGACTTGAGTTTTATGGAAACATTAATAGGATTTCTTTTGCTTCTTCCTATATAGATCCCGAATATGACAGGCCGGTAAAAGAAAAGATTAACGCGTGGATTCAGACGAGGCTTCCAAAATCGAAAAACAAAACAAAACGCAAACAAACGAGAAAAATAGCTATATTTAGTGGCTGCTGGAAAAACACCCATGCTGTCTTTAAGAACCAAGCCCATCACATTGAGTCACTCAAAGAAGAGTTTGAGCTTACATTTTTCCCTTTTGCGCCAAAGCAAGACTATTCTACATTTCATCACATAAACGAAAGATTTCTTACCGCCCCCTTAGAGTTTAGCGGAATAGCAGAGAACGACTTTGACATTGCATATTTTCCAGATGTCGGAATGAGCTACCAAAGCCTTATTTTATCAAATATGCAAATAGCACCTATTCAAATGGCAAGCTTTGGCCATTCTGTAAGCACATTTGGTGCTGAAATTGATTACTATATCTCCGGTAAAGCAGTAGAAGACGCATCACTCTGGAAAGAAAACTACTCCGAAAGACTCGTGCTACTACCCGGACTCGGCATTATTCATAAAGAGCTTCCAGAAGAAGTCCCAGAGCCAATGAAAGGCAATGATGCCATAACCCGTATCTGCTGCATGTGGTCTTCACAGAAATGTAATTTTCCAGCGATAGCACAGCTTCGTGAAATCGCTGATAGCTGTGACGAACATATAGTTTACCGCTTCCTTACCGGTTCAGGGGTCACTCGCTCAAATGGATTCTTACCCTTTATACAAGACATGCAGAGAATACTTGGAGATGAACGGGTCGAGATTGTCACTCACCTTCCGTACCCCGAGTACCTGCGAAAGATATCTGAATGCGACCTCGTCTTAGATTCCTTTCATTTCGGCGGATGTAACACCATTATCGACGCCCTCTGCGTCCAGAAGCCAATCCTGACCCGTTCTGGCTCAAAATGGTATAACCGAATAGGAGGCGCGCAATTAAAAGCACTCGGACTAAAAGAGCTTGTAGCCTCCGACCAAGAAAACTTCACTTCAAAAGCGATGAAACTCATCACTGATATAAAATACCGCGAGAAACTCACAAAAAAAATCTCACGGCTAAAGCTCGACAAAACCGAGCTTTTTGATACAAGCCTTGCCTCAAACTTCGCAGCAACCATCAAGTATCTTTCTGAATCCCATGAGGAGCTTAAGAAGGATAAAGAACCAGGGCCGATAGATATGTCTGAGATTCTTGGCGTTTGAATGTATTAACCGCAGAAGACGCAAAAAGCGCAAAAGAGATCCTCTTCTTCCATCTCCTCCTCCTGTGAACCTACAGCTCATTCAATATCATTCCCCTCTGTGTTCTCTGTGAGCTCTGTGTTTTACATTTTCTATGGCCTACCGCTGCTCATTTTGATTGCCAAATCCATATTTTCTTTACTAAACACAGAGTCCACAGAGACGCTTTGCTCCACAGAGGGGGGGGATGCAGAATCGTCAAACTCTAGCACGACTCCGGCAGAGCTGTAGGTAACTTCTGCGTTTCAATGCTCTCTTGTGCAAGTGCAAGATGAAGAGGAAGAGAAAGAATAAGATTAAGAAAAAGAGGATTATGAGAGCTCAAGACTCACCATCGGAACCTCCATTACCATCGGATGATAACAACTATGCTCCCATAATCCGTCTTCGCCAAAACATTCACCGTGGTCGGCCATCAAAATGAGATGGAGGGGGCGGGGGAGTAACTCTATCAAAGTAGGTAAATGCTTATCGATGTATTCAAGACACTTAATCTGACCGGCTACACTCTTTTCATGCCCTTGATATGGAAAATGAGTAGTTGAAACATTAAGGAAGTAAAATAAGGGACGCGCATCTGAAGGCGTTAGCAACTCCCGCGTACGATCTATCTGTCGCTCAAATCCTTCAGGATTTTCTTCTGCATATTCTTCTTCCCAATAGAATTCATCAAAATATTGATTCCACAGATTTTTTGATGTCTCGTAACGGGTATCAAACCAGTGCACTCCACCAATACCAAGAGTCCGATATCCGAGCTTGGCAAAACCTTTAACTATATTTGGTGCTTCAGGTGTAGGATACAGAGCCTTATTATTTCTTGTCCATGAAAGCTGAGCACGAAAAAGTTTTGTTCTTTGACGATTGTAGGGAGCATCGTATTGGGGGATATTCATAGAGGGAAGAATACCTGCCTGAAACATAGAAACATGAGCAGGAAGAGTATAAGTACCGTGTGCGCCAACTTTTACCCATCCGGTTGACCCAGCGGTTTGATACTCTTTCATGAGACCGTGTATGTAGGGCGTTCTCGCCGAGATAGCCGTATCATAACGGAGAGCATCAATGGTAATAAGCGCTATGTTTGTTCTGTTCATACTGTGTATAGGATGCAAGTATTGCACCTTGAGGCTCCCTGATAGAGGCTTATGGAACGGCTATCATGACACTTTCTAACATACAATTTCCTACGTCATTACGGCACGATAGCCCGGTAATCACCACCGTTGTGACTAAGTCCTTCCTTCCACTTTATGAAAATTGGAAAGCAGCGCTCGATAGGGTTGGGATAGATAATATCTTTGTAGTCGCCCTTGATCCTGAGACTTCTGAGCATCTGAGAGATACGAACGTTTCCTCAATTCTCTTGCCGGTGACCGAACGTACTGAGGTGTTACAGTTAAAAACACAGATTGTATTTGAGCTTCATAAAAATCGATTTGACGTTCTTTTCTCAGATGTTGATGCCATATGGCGAAAAGACTGTCGTGAGATCTTCTACTCAGACAAGACCAAAACCTATGATCTTATTTTTTCTCAAGCCTTCGGACTCCCCAAAAGCATTGTGAAGCTTCAGGGGTTTTCACTTTGTACCGGCTTTTATTTTATCAGAAAAGAATCAGCACTCTCAGATTTTTTTCATGAATGGTTAGCCATACAACATGCACATCCAGAATTTTGCGATCAGCTCAGTCTTAATGCCTTAATTGTGCAGCATCCTCCAAAGTGGAATATAAAAGCAGAGCAGCTCCTGACATCCGAGCAAGCTTTTTATAATGAAAATAAAAAGCGGGATGAATTCCGCTATGTTTCATCTCCTGATTTTATAGACACCAAGATAAATATCTCTAAAAACTGCTCACCAACGCTTGGTGTCCTTCCTTTTTCTGACTTTCGACGTGGCCAGAGTCCGGCTACAGATGACCCTTATATGGTTCATATTGGTTCAGGAGGAAACGTAGGAGAGAAAATTGACGAGATTAAGCGCAATCGGCCACCTCTATGGTTCATCTCATAAGGATCTGCTCAAATCGGTCGGTTACGTGATCCCACGAGTACCCAGACAGAGCTGAGTTAGAAGCTCGTTCAGAATACTGCTGCCAGAGGGTATCATTTCTCATAAGCTCAAAGAGAGCATTTGAAGCTCTACTCACAAACTCATCCATTGCCGGCTCTCCCGGCACGACAATCCCATCTTTACCAACGGTTTCTGGAAGAGCGCCAAGGGATGACACTACAGCAGGACACCCAGCAGCTTTCGCCTCAATAGCGGTAATACAGGAGGTTTCAGGCACTGTTGCTGGATAAAGATATACTGCCGAACGTAAATACTCTTTTGCTAATTGAGATTGGACAACATTACCGTGCAAGAAACAGTTCTCCGTATTTAAACATCTCTCCTTAATTGATTTATACACTTCTTTCTGTGGCCCAGAAAAAGGCGTCTCTCTATCATAGAGTTCAAACCCGGAAAAAATATGAAGTTCAGCCTCTGGCACCTTTTCTCTTAGTTTCGTAAAGATTGGGAGGGCTACTTGTAGACCACGGTGTGGCGCCGAAGAGAAAATGATTCTATGTCGCTGACGCTCTTCAGGTGAGGCAAACGACGCGAGCTCAACACCATTACGTATAATTGCAGTACGAGCTTCTGGGAAACCACTGGAAGCGCAGAGCGCCTTCTTATGCCATTCACTTACTGTAAGCATGACATGAACACGCTCCTGAAATCGCTTATCGCCTATGCCAAATGTGGTATGTTGCTCAGGACCATCACCTGTCCAAAAAGCAACTCTTTCAGCGTGCGTAGCATGAAAAACACTTCGGCAATCTTGCACAGCAACAAGGAGATCACATCCGCCAGAGAGCGGCAGCGCAGAAAAAGGTAGATATTGAGGGCTATCAGCAGGAGAGGGCGGAGGGGAAGGATGAGAGGTAAAAACCTTCACTTCATGTCCCCGCCGATGTAAGTTCGCAGCGAGATGTATAAGACCTGTCTCAGTCCCTCCAAGGGGTCGCTCAGCGAGAGTCATCGCATGAATCGGAATACAATAATCTGCTAAAAAGAAAATCCGCATAGTATTGCAGTATCCCACATTATAACACGGTGCAATAGAGTCGTTGTAAAAGCTAGAAAATTGGATGTTGATGATTCTAAAAATATAGGGATACAGTAACCACTATGAGCAAAAAACGGGTACTTTATATAACCCATGCCTATGATAATAGGGGAGGCGTCGAAGAGCATTTAAAGACTCTAAACTCATATCTTGAGCCCGGATACGACTGTTTTGTCGCCTACCCTGAAGGAGACAAGATTCATTTACATCTAAACGGTGAGATACTTTCATCATTTGATGGGCTAAAAGACCGCACTGTACTATCCCCCATAAGAGACAAGACGGCCGAAGAGAGCATTGACCGAATTCTAAAAGAGGTAGAGCCAGAAATTGTACATATCATGCACTTTCTCTACTGGCCACTCTCTGTAGTACCTAAGATTGCTCAACTGCAAGTCAAAAAACTTATTAGCTTTCACGATTACTTTGCTCTAACACCACATTTCACAATGATGGGAAGATCCGATGTGCCAAACTTCTGCAGCGCAGATTACGCGCAATCTGTCTTTGGTAATGATATCTCACAGTATCTTACCGCAAGAAGGGATCTGCTTAGGCAGTCACTCCCGATCTTTTCACACCGAATTTTACCTTCACGTTTTCTTCAGGATCAACTCACTCAGATCTTTCCATTTCCATACACCACCATTCCATACGGAATTGAGCCAATGAAGCGTCTCGCCACTAAAAAATCAAAGAAACTCCGGTTTGGCTACATGGGAGCCAGAATACCTCAGAAAGGATGGAAGCTTTTAGTCTCGGCATTTGGTAAGGCGCTAGAACAGCAAGCAGATATTGAGCTCCATATCCACGGTGATGGTGAGAAAGAGATCGAGGCAGACGGCGTAACCTATCACGGACCATATTCGCGCGAAGACCTGCCGAAATGTTTCTCTACATTTGATATAGGTGTAATCCCATCACTCTTTCCAGAAACCTATTCAATTGTTCTCTCTGAACTCTGGGCCGCGCAAAAACCAGTCTGTGTATCAAGAATAGGAGCCTTAGACGACCGAGTTGTACACGGCGTAAGCGGCATAAAATTTCAGGCCGGAAATGTAGACGACCTCACAAAAACTCTTCTCTGGCACACGAAAGACAATAGCTGGCAAAACTACCGCTTTCCATCACCACACACAGCCGCACAGATGACCGAACAGATTCTGGAGCTCTACGAATCATGAACAGAAGCGTACGCCCACGACACTTCGGGATGGTCACAACAGAACACTCTTCCCGCTATACCGACTATGCACTCCTTACGTTTTTCCAGAACACGCCTCTTCGAGCCGAGGATAGATTCACGCTGATCGATAATGATCTCGCTTACAGAAGAGATATCTGGCAACAATTCCCGAAGATTGAACTCGTTAGAAACTCATCTCCTTTAAGCTTTGCCCAAAATCTAAATCAGACAATGGAGACAGCAGCTGAAAGTGAAGCTGACCTCTACTTTCTTAATAACGACATCATCTTCACTCCCAACTGGCTTTCCCCACTTCTGATCGACTCAGCTCAGATTATGAGCCCGCTTGGAAACCAGCAAGAACAACATCGCACAGAAAACGTACTCTGGAAGAACATATTACCGCTTGAAACATACGAGCAACACAAAGAAGAATTTGACAAGCTTGCTAGAGCACTAAACAGCCGCGAACAAAAATATTTACTTACAATGATACTCGGTTTTTTTTGCGTTAAAATTCCTTACATTGTCTACTCAAAACTCGGCCCCTTAAGTGAAGCATATGGAATTGGGGGTGGGGAAGATACTGACTACTGCATGCGCGCTCATCTTGAAGGTTTTCCTCTTTGCTACGCACAGAATTCATTCGTACTTCACTTTAACCAGCGCTCAACTGGCGCCGTTGAATCAGCCGACGATAAACGAAAACGCGAGCAGCACTACCAAACTGTTTTTGCTAAGCGCTGGGGCAAGACGCTGGCGACTGTCGCCTTCACGAACAATCTTGAGATTCTGAACAAGGCGGGACTGTCCGACTCTCTTAAGAAAGGTAATTTTAAGCGTATTATCAGCACCTTACTTGCTGCCGAAGGTAGCTCTTCTTGAGCCGTTTGGCCGACGGTCTGCATCTAAATCCGTATGTCTTCTGACACACCCGCATCCATAAGCCTCTGCATGATTGCACGCGATGAATCTGCCTTTCTTGAACAGGCTATCTTAAGTGTTGCTCCCGTTGTCAGCGAAATTATACTCGTTGATACAGGCTCTACTGACAACACAATTGAAATCGCAGAAAAACATAACGCAAAGATAATTCAAGAACCGTGGCGAGATGATTTTTCCTACTCACGTAATATCAGTCTAAACGCCGCAACCTGTGATTGGATTCTTGTACTTGATGCTGATGAAGCCATTGACGAGAGCTCTCATCAGAGAATACATGAGCTAACCTCAAAACAAAATTACTGCTACCTTCTTACTCAGCGGCATTACACAAACGATCAACGCTTAAGTAACTTTCAACCATGTCAAGGAGCATTCCCCCAGTGGGAGAGGAACTATGTTGGCTTTTTTGAGAGTAAGCTCTGCCGCCTCTTTCCAAACGATCCAAGAATACGTTACAGGGGCAACGTACACGAGCTTGTTGAACACACGATCAATGAGTGCTCAGAACTCACATTAGCAGATTCGGGCATAAGGCTTCATCACTATGGACACACTCCTGAGGTCTCCGCAAAGAAGATGAAAACAAAGCTCTATACTCCTCTAGGCCAGAAAAAAGTCGAACAGGAACCAACCACGTGGAAGGGGTACTATGAGCTGGGAGTTGAGCACAACTGTAACGGCAGACGGGCAGAAAGCGCCGAAGCGCTTAAAAAGGCAGCAGAACTTAACCCTGAATACCTATCAACATGGGTAAATCTCGGATATGTACTTACAGAGCTCGAAAAGTATCAAGAAGCGTATGGCGCCCTTCAGCAAGCCCTTAAACTTGATAGCAACAGCGCCGAAGCACACTGTAATTTGGGCGTGCTCTTAATGCGAATGAAGCGATTTGACGTTGCTGCTGCTCATTTTCAAAGGGCAATTGGGCTAAAAAAAGATTACTTAAATGCGTATTCAAACCTTGGCACCTGCCTTATGAAACTTCGACGGGTACAGGACGCATCCCGCGTTTTCAATGCAGGGTACCAACTCGCTCCAAGAAACTCACAGCTACTGGTAAGGTTCGGACATTCGTTACTTGAGTTCGGAATTCTTGAAGACGCGAAAAGGATACTTGAACAAGCAGTATCAATTTCGCCTGGAGACGGCCCGGGCTGGTTCACCCTAGCGCAAACGCTTAAAGGTCTAAATGACAAAGAAGGCTATGAACAGGCGATAACAAAGTGTAAAGAATTGGGCATTGTAAAGTGAAATATTAACCGCAAAAGCCGCCAAAAGCGCGAAAAAGAAATCGTTACTGGAACACAAAGAAACCTCCAGATCTTTTATTATCCATGGCCTGTCCCCCTCTGTGCTCTCTGTGAACTCTGTGTTTAATAATAAAATTATGAACCTAGCAACCAAGCTTACCTGCGATAGCACCATGAAAATAAAAAAACACAGAGCTCACAGAGAGCACAGAGGGAATGACACCTAATGAGTATGTATCTTATTGATTGACTTCAGATAGTCTTGATTTAAATAGTATAGAAAATGATGTTAATGACTACTCCTTGAGAACTGCATCAGCCAAGCCATCATACCACGCCACCGCATACTCTCTTCGAAGTTTTATATCACCATTAAGGTTTAACCTGTCGATTTCAGCTATGACCTCTTCGAATACCTCACGAGCCTCATCAAGCCTTCCTTCTACCTCATGTATAAGCGCCACGCGGTGTTTCAGTTGAAGGGAATCAGGATAAAACGCAAGTAATTTTAGTAATATATCCTGTGATATGGAACTCTTTTGTGACTGTTTTTCGAAGAGGGCGATGATAGATTTCGCATAGTGCCTGCGCACCTCTTTGGGCACATCCTCTAATACTCTAACCACCTCTGACCAGAGTACTTCGCGCATATCATCGCTCGGAGCAAATTCAAGTAGCATCAACATATACCGCATGTCTCTGGTATATCGCTTCATACCTTGCTCAAGGAGCGCTATTCCACGCGCCCGATCACTACGCAATAAAAGCCGAGCGGCAGAAAGCTCAATATTTCTATCAACTCTGTGTCGCAGTAAAAGTTGAATCGCATTATCTCGCTGCTTATCCTTTATGAGCTTTGCAGCATCTTTTTGAACTCGTTCTGACAGAGATACATCTTCACGCGTACCACGAAGCTCAAAGTATCCAGCAGGTAATTTTAAATTTAGATTTGAAGAACTCTCAGTCATGTAGTCGTTATAAAGCTGCTGACGCTCTTCGTTTTTAGTGCCGAGTCGATGTTTCTCTATATAACTATGAGATTTTGCAGCAGCTGTCTTAAGAAGCTTTTCATCTTCAATATAAGATACTATGAATTGATAGAGTTCATCCTGATCCTTAAAGCCCTGAAACGATTTTAACCTCGTAAGATTACAATAGGGGCCGATCTCACTTAGTAGTGGGAGTACTCCACATGCTGCCATCTCAATAGCCTTAATATCACTCCGACAGCGGTTATACGGAGTATCTAACAATGGGGCTATTCCAATATGAACCTTCTCAAGAAACGCGTAATATTGCTGCATACTTGCCCATGGAATTACTTTATATCGCTTGCGGGGAAGGTGTAGAGACTGAAAGATTTCGGGATTTCCCATAAACGAGAGCTGCACATCTTCAAAGCTTTCTACGATCCAATGAAATACATCCCTATGTGCTATGAGATCGGAGAAATGACCAAGAGAACCTGCCCAGCCGATTGTGAGCTGCTGAGGCTTACTCTCCCAAAGTTGATCAAAAGACTTTATAGGATGATGAAAGTGGTTTTTAAGAATGTGTATAGGACTTGAAGTAACTTCAGTAAAGAGATCTTTCAGTCCAGTATCAGTTACAATAACACCATCTGCTAACTGTAAAAAAGACTCATAGGTTTGCCAGAGTTCAGGTGAAGACCACTCTTTGGCAACAGGAGAAGCGGGGCAGGGCGCATAGAAATTATCGTTGTATTCAACAAGCGTTTTTAATCCTTTCGCTTTACGCTGCCGTATGACGTTTAGCATAAATGGATCAGAACACTGAAAGAGAACAAGAAGATCTGCCCCAAGCGCAACCTCATAACGCTCGGCAGCACTCCAGTGAAAGTTAAGTACTCTCCAGTCAGGACGTTGTGTTGCAAGGGCTGATGCTGGCCAACGCATACGGTGATAGCTGTCACCAGTTTCATCAAGATGAACTATCTGTACTATCGTTTTTGTCGGATTTGACACTTTTTAAGCGTGCTCCCTTATACCTATTATTAGCCCACTTTTTTGGATGCACTGGGTCACGTAAGGGCACCTACATACCATTTTTTTAGGAGTTGCTCATTATAAGCTGCAATATTAAGTACTTACGCCACCTACTCACAGCCTCAAACGTGGTGGAAAAGCTCAGAAATCCGCAGATCCTGCCGATAAATATAGAGAGAGATCAACAGGATACGTGCGCCCTGCGTTTTGTGCACAAACGCTATCACATTTTCTGTTGAATAAAGTAGTACGCGAGCACAGGAAACATATTCACTTTGCAGCGATACGGAACGGAAAACGTTAGGTAAAGACAGCAGTCATTATGACTTCGATAGATAGGATATCTACATCGCTGAATCTCACCGGTACCACCGGATCGATTTCCAGATCCTCCAGTTCAAATAATAAAAATCTAGCAGCACGAGTTGACGGAGTTCACGTCGCTTTCTCAAGATCGTATCTCCGAATTAACGAAGCCGTTGATAGCACAACCGTAACCAAAGAAGCTCTTGAAAATATTCTAAACATCACAGAGGAGCTCATAACAATTGCTGAAGAGGCAAAGAAACGTTCCATTTCTAACTCTAAGCGCTCACGCTTGAACCGAGATTTCCAGAATCTTGTAGATGATTTCCGAGACATAATTGAAGACGCAGAGAAAGACGGGGTTAACTTACTTGACGCTGAGGACCTGAAAGAAGTCTTCTCTGAAGCTGGTCTCGACACCTCAAATGTTAAGGCAATGGCTGAGGTCTTTAACCGAATTGCCGGAAAAGATGAACAGCTAGGAATTGAACCAATACGCTCAAGGAGAGTATCACTATCAGAAAAGGAGAAGGTAAACCGCAGGACCACGATAAATGTTGGTCAGACAGAAGACACTAATGATGGAACATTCTCAGCAGCTGCCACACAAAACACCACAAGTACAGGCACCGAAGTTTTCACAGCAGATTTTGATAATGACGGAGAATTAGACCTTGTTCGGTATACCAACGGCGATCAGGGCTTCTCCGTAGAGATTGGAAATGGTGATGGGACCTTCACCGCATCAACAATTACGATGGGGCACATCGTTAGTGGCGTCACAACTACTGATTTTAATAACGATGGCAATGTTGACATAATAGCCAATACATCAGGTGACGGAAGTCTACATATCTATTCAGGTAATGGTGATGGCACATTCAACTACAGTCAATTAGCAAGTGCGGTTGCTCCCGGAAACGTAAATCTATTCACTGCAGACTTTGACGGTGATAACAACCTTGATATCTTATCACTTCAAGAAGAAGATGGCGGGAGCGTCATCAATATCCTTCGAGGCAATGGTGATGGCACTTTCTTAGCTACAACGACCTATGCCGTCGGAGATACACCAACAGATGCTACCATTGATGATTTTAATTCTGATCGCATACTCGATATAGCAGTAACGAATGATGGCGGGGTAACACTTCTTACCGGTGACGGAGAAGGAGCATTTACAGTCTCGCAAACTCTAAGCATTACGGGGGCAGACTCAGTAGAGAGCTACGATTTCGATAATGACGGAAGAAAGGATATTGTTGCTCTTTCAACAGACACAGATTCTGTACAAGTCTTTAAAGGTAATGGTGATGGTACGTTCTCAAAAACAGGAACATACACAGTAGCTGGCTTTCCAGATCAGCTCTCAATAACAGACATTAACGGTGATGGGAATATTGATATCATTACCAGCTCATCAGGCACGAGCGAGATTTCAATTGTACTAGGTAACGGCGACGGAACGTTTCAGACGGGTGTAACACTTACAGGCGCGGATTCCACACAGGGGCTCACTATAGGTGACTTTAACAGTGACGGAGCAAACGACCTCCTTACAACCGGACCAGCAAGTCAACTCAATCTCCTTCTCGGCAACACACAAACCGTCGATCTCGATGACCTAATTGGAAATGGAACATTTACTCGTGTAAACGATGGTGGAGCAGGGGCACCAGCTCCACAAGATCCAGAATACTTACTTGACGACCCACTTTCTTACACCACCAACAATGGACCAACATCAATTGAACTCTATGACTTTGATGGTGATGGCGAGTTAGATATTGTTACTGCTAACGCTGGCTCTGGTGGAACCGGGACTACTGTTGGAGTGCAAATCGGAAATGGAGATGGAACATTTCAGGTTGAGCAGGAATATGAGGCTGGTGGGCAAATTCGTGATGTTATTGGAGGGAATGATCTTGATGGAGATGGTAATCAGGATCTAGTAACCGCTGTAATTGGCTCAGGCAGCGGAACACCAACATTCCTTGACGAGTCAATCACACCAAGCGTACGCGGTGAGGTTGTGGAACTCGCTGATATTGATAATGATGGTAATCTAGATAAACTCATTTTTGGCGGAAGCGTTCCATCGGTATCTTTCTCACTTGGTAATGGAGATGGCACCTTTTCTAACTCCGTAACCTTCGCAATGGCTGGTTCGTTGCTAGATGTAAACAGCGCATTAGTGATGGATTTCAACAATGATGGAAACCTCGACATAATAGCTGCTCTTGATCGAAGTGTAGGAAATGCAGAAATAGTTTACTATGCTGGTAATGGCAATGGAACATTTGATGCTGCTATTACTACATTTGAGTCTAATCACATTCCGAACGAACAAGCACAAATGCTTCGATCTGCTGATTTAGATGGCGATGGAAATCTGGACCTCGTCATGGCAACCTTCGATGCGGTAAGCGGCGAACACTCGATTAAGAGCTATACTGGTAATGGAGACGGAACATTTAATGTTGGAGTTACTCTCATAACATCTGGAGACATAACTGCAATCGATCTGGTTGATTACAATAATGATGGAGATATGGACGTATCTGCGGCTCTATCTTCTAATGGCACTCACATATTTACAGGCGTTGGAGATGGAACATTCTCCGGAACAACTCTTAATTTTGAAAGCACCACAGTGGGGCATGGGGGATTTACAACGTACGCCGATCTAGATGGAGATGGGAACATAGATGCCGTTTCAAACTCAGGATTAGGAATTGGCGTCTTCATGGGCAATGGGGATGGTTCATTTGATGCTGAGGATAGTTTTAGTCTTGGAATAGTGATCGGTGACTCGATTTTAGAAGATGTGGACGGTGATGGTAATCTCGACTTTATAGCTTCTCGCTCCTCATCTCCCGGAGTATTTGGTGTGACTCTTGGAAATGGTGATGGGACATTTAGAGCACCGAGCCTTTTCGAAATTAATGGAATCACTAACTCACCATACTATATTGAACAAGATTTTGGCGATTTTAATAATGATGGAAATCTGGATTTCATACTTTCAGGTACTAATGGAGGCACACAAATTTCCTATGGTAATGGGGACGGAACCTTCAACTACGGCACAGCGGCATCTGGAGTTGGGGCTTCTTCGTATGTAGATGTAGCTGTTTATGACTTAGACAGTGATGGAAATGAAGATCTGCTGCTTACTCGCTATGGAGGTGGTGGAACAGATATTTATCTGGGACATGGTGATGGTAGCTTTACATTAAGTGAGCAGATTCATCTCGAAGTTCATCCGGGATACCACACCAAGTCGGAGCTCGCCGACATAGATGGTGACGGCAATATGGATTTGATCTCAGTAATGACGGGATCAACTAGAGTTAGCTTGGGTAATGGGGATGGAACATTTCAAGCACAAGTAACTTATGATTCAGAAATGTTTCGAACAGCTCCTTACGACGTTTTAGACGCTGAGATTTATGATGTAGATGGGGATGGTAATCTCGATCTCATCTATTCAAAGTCTACCTTTAGTCCCAATAAAGGTATCGGATACGTTCAGTTTGGAAATGGTGATGGAACATTCCAAGCAGAACAAACTGCATTCGCTGGTTATAGTACTCCCCGACAAATTGCTGTAGCTGATCTTGATGGGAACGGTCTCGCAGACATCCACTATGGAGTAGGTGATCAGAGTTATGAATATTCGCCCGGGAATGGTCCGACATTGGGTGATCGTATATACACTGATGGAGGCGCGTCAATAGGAAACCCGCATGTAGCAGGTGACATTGATAATGATGGCAATGATGATGATCTCATACTCAACATAGGCTCACAGTACTACCGTGTAATCAATGGGGGAACCGCTACGAACTTAAACCTAAATAGTGTAGCAGGCATTAATCGCGAGCTGGCTTTAGCTGATTTTAATGGTGACGGTAATCAAGATATCATTCGTAGAACATCTTCAAATGAAATATTTGTAAACTACGGTAATGGGAATGGTACTTTCCAACATTCTGTTTCATTCGGCACACATGCAGCTGGACAATACGGAAGCATTGCTACAGGAGATCTCGATGGGGACGGCAAGGATGATATTTTTCTCGGTGATGTTACCGCTCCAGATACATCCCTCCTTCTTACAAATGTATCTGCACCAACTGGCGCAAACATTCAGCTCCTCACAGGAAATGGAGATGGAACACTTACCGCCGGTATCAATGTTGGAATAAGCGGCAACGACATATCACAGGCTATTCTCGCTGATATTGATAATGATGGAAATAGTGACGTCATTACCGCTAACGGGACAGATGGAACGGTTACATACTTCACCGGAAACGGCGACGGCACCTTCAACGCAGCTCAGACCCTTACTGTTGGTGGAACGGTTAGCCATGTTTCTGTTACCGATAGTGACGGGGACGGAAACCTCGATATAGTCGCTGCAACTGACTCTGGTGGTGGCACCCTCGCAACCTTCCGTGGTTTAGGTGATGGCACATTCGATCTCATTCAAACTGTTGGTGATGGAACATATCAATCACAGGTAACACAGGCATTCGGAACATTACCAAATTCAATACTACTCGATGATTTTAACGGTGATGGAAACCTTGACCGGGTCATATTAGATAGCTCAACAGACGACATCTACATAAGTACCGGAAACGGTGACGGAACCTTTGCCATAACTTCAACAAATTCAGCATTCGGAAACCTTGTAGATGTACTTACAGGTGACTTCGATAACGATGGAAATACCGATGTTATTGGCACAGGAGATCACTTTACATTTTTCCAAGGGCAAGGTGATGGTACATTTACAACATCAAGTAGTCAGCTAATTGATTATGCACCAAATTACGTCATAAGCGGAGATTTCAACAATGACGGAAATTTAGACATAGCAACTACTAATTTAGCTCAAACATTTGTTGGTGTGCACTATGGAAACGGAGACGGAACGTTTGCTGCTCATCTCACTCTTGAAACTATTGCAAGCGGAATGGCTCATGGCATTGCTGGTGCAGATTTTGATGGCGACGGAAATCTCGATATCTTAAATTCTCTTGGATCTGCAGGCGCTGTTATTCACTTTAGTAATGGAGATGGGACATTTGATGCCCTACAAACAATAGCGACAGGATCTACGTATGCAAATGTTGATGTTGCAGACTTTAACAACGATGGCAATATTGACGTAATGCTTCATGGGTCATCTTCTGTCTTTTTAGCAGGAAATGGAGATGGTACGTTTCTCGCACCTACTGCTACAACCTTACCAAACACCTCATTTAATTCTCGCGTAGTCGATATTAATGGTGACGGCAATCAAGATGTCCTAGCTTACACCTATACCGATGGTGCAATTACACAGCTGCTTGGAAATGGAGATGGAACATTCAGCGTTACTACATCAATCGCCACAAGCGTTCCAACCTTTACTTCAGAATTCGCTGTAGGTGACGTTAACGGTGATGGAGCATATGATATATACCTGCCAAATTCGGCCTATAATAGTATTCTTTATATTCAGGGGAATACAACTACAATCCCAAGCGGCCCAAATCTCCTTTCTACGGGAGAAACACCAACCGCGCTAACTACAGCTGACATCGATGGCGATGGAAACACCGACTATATCGTAGGTGGCGACTCCTCCTTCAGCGTATTTTACAGCAACGGTGACGGAACTTTCCTTGCGCAAGCAACATACGCAACCGGAAGCGCAGGAATTACCGACATTCGAACATCAGACCTCGATGGTGACGGCAACCTTGATGTTGTTATCTCAAGTAATGGTGGGGATTCCATACAGCGTCTCATGGGGAATGGAGATGGAACGTTTGAGGCTGTAGTCTCTGAAGCAGGCGGGACCAACTATGAGGGCATCGCAATAGGCGATCTCGACGGTAACGGTCTCGGGGATATAGTAGCATCAGATCTTACAAACAGTGAAGTTGATGTGCTACTTGGTAATAGCGATGCTGCTACAACTTCAGGCTATAATGGATTAATACTTGACTCTTCAGCGAATACATCTACTGGCCCAACATCTATTGAACTCTATGACTTCAATGGTGATGGTGAGCTTGATATCGTTACAGCAAATGCTGGAGCTTCAGGTAGTGGAACCTTACTTGGGGTGCAGCTTGGAAACGGTGATGGAACTTTTCAGCTAGAACAGGAGTTTGATGCAGGTGGCGTGATCCACGATATCGATGGAGGAGCTGACATTGATGGAGACGGTAATATAGATATCGTCGCTGTTAGTAGTGTCGATGCTGGAGGAGTTGCGGGCACTTTTAACCTAGCTACAACCTTTAGAGAAGAGAACAACGCCGACATGATCAACGACTCTATTCTCGTTGATATCAATAATGATGGAAATCTTGATTATGTTTACACTTCTACAGAGTCGGGATCCGATGCACTGTATACAATAGCCTACGGCCAAGGAGACGGTACATTAAGTGGTTCGGTTGTCCAGAGATCTTTAGACTTTGGAATTGGTGGTGATATCGTAGCAGGTGATATTAACAATGACGGAAATGCCGATCTTGTCATAACTTCAATTGCAGACTATGGCATTGACCCAGAATTTCAGACAAAACAGCTGGTACTGTTGGGAAATGGTAATGGCACATTTACCCAATCAATGACACTCACTCAAACCGGCACGGAACCTAGCTCTATAAGTGGACTTACCAAATTACATGATTTCGATGGTGATGGTAATCTTGATTTATTAAAAGTTAACGGATCAATCGATTTTTATAAAGGAAATGGAGATGGCACCTTCGACGACTCCATCTCCTTAAATCTACAGGGCTCAGCTTCGAATCTCGAACTCTTTGACTACAACAACGACGGAATCACCGATATCGCTATCACTGCAAACTCTTATGGCGATTCTGGAGCACAAATATTCACTGGAGTCGGTGATGGGACATTCACGGGAACAGCACATGATATCAGCCTAGAGACTAATACTTTATTTGCGTCTATGCATGGAGATTTAGACGGGGATGGCGACCTAGATTTATTTGGTAACGTAGGTTTTGAATTTATCGTTTATGAGAACACTGGCTCTGGTAATTTTTCAGATGGTGTTCAATACGCAAATGATTTACGTGGCAGTTTTATGCTCACTGAGGACGTTGATGGGGATGGCAACTTGGATATCATCTCTGCTAGTTCCTCCCTAGATGAGTATAGGATTGCCTTAGGAAATGGAGACTTAACCTTTGAGAACTATCAGACACATTCTTTTGGAACGAATATAAACTCCGCTACTTTTGTAAATGAATTTCATACTGGTGACTTTGACAACGATGGCAATATTGATCTACTCACTAGCGGAGTAACTTCGGGAGGCAATACAGCTTTTCAGATATCTTATGGTAACGGGGATGGCACATTTGATCTTTCAGTAACAACTGTAATAGGGGTAGATGCTAAGTCCTCTGATGTTGGTGACCTAGATGGAGATGGAAATCTCGATGTAGTTGTAAATTCTTCTAGTGGTTCCTTTCGACTTCTTGGTAACGGTGATGGCTCATTTAGTGTTGAATCAAACTATGATGCCATCGTTACCCCAGGAGAAATCCGCGTGAATGATGTTGACGGTGACGGGAATCTCGACATCGTGGTAGCTAGTCCTGACTGGTATACCGTTGCCCTTGGCAACGGTGATGGCAGCTTCGCAGCTCCTTCAACTCTCAATACTGGGACTGGATTATCTGTAGATAGTATAACATTCGAACTTGGTGATGTAGACGGAGATGGTAATATTGACATCGTTAATTCTTTTGATGGTGCATCTGAATTAACTTGGGTTAATTTTGGTAATGGGGATGGCTCGTTCAGTGCCAACACCACAGTAGGTGCTATTGGCGGCAGAGATAGCATTCAAGTTGCTGACATTGACAACGATGGTAGAGACGAGTTTCTCATCGGTGACGTTAACTCAAAAGTCACTCTGCAATACGACCCCGCTGGTGCTTCATTCTCAGGTGATGTCAACTTTTCAGCAGAATCCAATCTCTATTACACAACGTTAGTATCTGGAGATTTCGATGGTGATGGAAATGACGACGACTTACTTTTCACCAACGGTAATAATCAAATCCGATTCATTGCTGATGGTTCAGTTGTTACAGAAATTGCCTCTGGAGAAATCAGTACAAGTCATTTCGAAGCTGCAGATATTAACGCAGATGGGCACCTCGATCTCATTGGAGCACAATATGGGGCAGGCCTTATCGTCAATATCGGAAATGGCGATGGAACATTCTCTAACGGAGTTACATACCTCACAGAGAATAGTGGACTTGATTTTTATAGCGGAAAAATCAACTTAGGAGATCTGAATGGAGATGGAACCACCGATGTTATCGTCGATGCTGATTACTATCCTCATGGCATGCTCTTTCTGGGTAATGGGGCTCAGATAGTATCATCAGTATCTACTTTGTCCGGAAATGGTAACGGAACATTTAGTACTGGAATCTCACTAGAGACGGGCTCTAGCACAGCCAGCCAAGTTCTTTTAAGCGATATAGATAGTGACGGTAACTCTGACATAGTAACAGCCAACACCACCGATGGTACAGTTACCTACTTTACAGGTAACGGGAACGGCACCTTTAACGCTGCTCAGACACTCTATGTAGGAGGGCAAGTCTCAAGCATAGCCCTTAGTGATGTTGATGGTGATGGAAATACTGATATTCTAGCAACAAGCACAAATGGATCAGGTGAGGTACAACTATTTACCGGTAATGGTAACTCTACATTCAATGCGGCCGCGACATTCTCAGCTTCAGGTGATTCTGCTATCTCAAAAGTAATCACAGCGGACTTAGACGGAGATGGGAGCGCTGACATTATAACTGATGGAAACAACTCGATAAACGTCCAATACGGTAATGGCGACGGAACATTCGCAGCTGAAACTATCTACAATACAGGAAGCGCAGGGATAACCGATTTCATAGCATCAGATATTGATGGTGATGGAAGCTTAGACATCGTTATTGCAAGTAACGGTGGGGATACTGTCCAACGAATGATGGGTAACGGAGACCGTACTTTTGAAGCAGCAATTACGGAAGCAAGCGGCGCGAATTACGAGGGATTAGCGCTAGGCGATCTCAATAATGACGGAACAGACGACATAGTTGCTTCAGATAGCACAAATAGCGAAGTTGATATACTACTGGGGAACTCATCGGTAATTCTGACACCAAGCGGTGGAAACGGTAGCGGTGGCTTTGCTACTGGAGATACTCCAACCTCAATAGCAGCAGGTGACATTGACGGTGATGGCATCACTGACTTTATTACCGCCGACTCCATAGATAACACCCTGAGCTTCCTTGCCGGTAACGGTGATGGCACATTTGCAGCCAGAGCAACTCTTAATGGTGGAAATACTCCGGGGGCAGTTACTCTTACTGACATTAACGGTGACGGGAATCTGGATATCGTTTCAAGCGCAAGTGGGGCAGGGGAAGTACTGATTCAGACCGGTAACGGTGATGGAACATTTAATCTCACAACTACCTTTAGTGGCACTACCAACGCCACAGAGTTTATCGCTAGAGACATTAATGGCGATGGTAATATTGATCTCATTGCAAACAGCACAAGTACTGGAAATGCTTCTGTTTTCCTCGGCAATGGTGACGGCACCATTTCGGCAGCTACACAGTTCGCAAGTGGTACTGATGTAGAACATATTGCGAGCACAGATATTAACGGGGACGGTGCCTTAGACCTTATTACCTCATCAGCTACTGACAATCAGGTATACGTATCTTTAGGTGATGGTTCAGGGAACTTTGGTGCAGCCACTGCGGTATCAGCAGGAGCTGACATATCAGCGATCACCACTGCCGATGTTAACCGAGACGGCGTAGACGATATTATTACCGGATCTAGCACAGAAGGAACAGCTAGCGTTCTATACGGAAATGGCGATGGAACATTTAGAGCGAGAATTTCACACTCTGTTGGAACAGAGGTCACAACACTCACTGTTAATGATATTAACGGAGATGGCACCGTTGATATTCTTGCAGCAGACGATTCTACCGATACCTTAAATGTTTTAACTGGTAACGTTGATGGCACATTTAGTGCAGCTAGGACCTACACCGTTTCAGACGGAGTTACTCATATAATAACACCGGACATGAACGGCGATGCCGCATCTGATGTCGCGGTATTAAGCTCAACCGGCGCTTCAATAAATACGTTTACGGCAAATCTTACCACACACACAAACGGCACCGGAACATTCTCATCTTCGGCAACGTTCTCAGGCCAAGTATCAAGTGATGTTGAACTTCGTGACATTAACGGCGATGGAGTTCTAGACGCCATTACGGCTGACACGGCAGCCGGTACAGTAAGCGTCTTTACCGGAAATAGTGATGGAACATTTAATCTCTCAAGCTCATATTCTGCTGGAGGAAGCCCTGAACAAGTACGGGTCAGAGACGTAAATAACGATGGAATTCAAGATATTATCACGACTAATGGTGCAGAAAGCCAGGTAGGGGTCTTACTCGGGAATGCTGACGGCACCTATCAAGCTGCGACAAACTTTGATACCGGTAGCAGTCCGAACGATTTCACTCTCTTTGATATTAACAAAGACGGAGAAGCTGACATTATAACCGTGAATGAAGATAGTGGTGACCTCAGTGTTCTTCTCTCAAATGGGAATGGAACATTTAACGCAGCCACAACGCTTAGCGCTCCTGACGGAGTAACATCTGTTGAAGCCTTTGACGCTGATGGAGACGGAAATGTTGATCTGGTAGCTGCAGGTAAATACCGAATCGATCTTCTCTCTGGAAATGGTGACGGAACATTTAACGCAGCACAGTCTACTCAGATACCCGGATTACGAATTGAAGACATTCAGAAAGTAGATATTGACGGTGATGGCGATATCGATATCGTAGCGGCATCCTCAAAAGAAGCGAAAGTACTTAAAAACGATGGGAGCGGAAACTTCACCGCTGGGGACTCCTATAATATAGGAACAGGAGTCGATTCAATTGAGGTAACTGATCTTAACGGTGACGGGGCGCAAGATATCGTAGCGAACTCTACACAACTCGACACCATAAGGATCCTTATGGGCTACAGTGATGGCACCTTCCAGCAAACAACAACCACACTTGATGTCGGAGACACAACGTCTGGCCTAGCCGTAGGAGATATTAACGGTGACGGAGCAATCGATATCGTTGCGACTATACCAGATCAAAGTGCTCTCTTTACCGCACTCGCTCTCGGACAAAACCAGCAGGCACAGGCTGAAGAGGAAACAACCATTAAAGAAACCAAAACGGTACGAGACGTAGCAGATCCAGATTCTACCGATCCACTTGACCGACATGTGAAATCAAGAGCTAACGCTATTGTTTCAAGCGAAACTCTTGAGGAACTTAAAGAATATATTGAAGAGGATCTAGAAGGTATTGAATCTGTGCTCGAAGATCTAAAAACTGCAAATACCCTTGCTCGAAACGGACTTCTCGCAGCTAACAGCATCTCTCAAGATGTAGACTCATACTCAACCGCACAAGAGATAGCCAATACGTTAAGAAACTCAATTCTATATGGCACTAAAGATGATGCACTCCGCGTTTACAGCGCGTTTGATCAGATGATCGTCAGTAACCTATTAAAATAGCACGTATTTTTCTCTTTAAACCTTACTTTTAGCACACCGCATCATATAGTGGCACACAAAAACCTTGTTATGAGCCTAGATTGCTGATATTTTTATAGATATAGTGGCACAAATAGTGGCAGAAGAGGCCAAATATGAAAGACAGATACGAACTCATGGAGCCAATGCTGCCCCAAGAGGGCTCACGTAAACTTGACGACCTCACAATCGAACTCGTCGCTAAGGCGAGCTCATTTGGAGGCAAGCTCAATCCCGTTGTGCGAGCAACCATAGGCGATCTTGTTCGCAATATGAACTGTTACTACTCAAACCTCATCGAGGGGCACAACACAACTCCGCGCGAGATCGATCGCGCTCTTGCCGATAAATACTCCGATGAACCGAAGAAGCGGGCGCTTCAAAAGGAAGCTGTTGCTCATATCACAGTACAAAAAATGATAGACCGGGGTTCAGCCTCCTCTCATTATCCCATTTCGGCTAGCTACGGAAAGTGGCTTCACAGAGAGTTTTGTGAGCTCTTACCCGAAGAGCTACTTAAAATTCAAAATCCCGATACTGGTGAAGAGAAAAAAATTATACCCGGCGAGTATCGTGACGGTTCGGTCGCTGTAGGGAGTCATATTCCACCTGAACACAAGGAGCTAGAGCATTTCCTCAATCGATTTGACGAAGCATATGCGCCTGAAAGGCTTTCTAAACCTCAACGTATCGTTGCCATTGCAGCTTCTCATCACAGATACCTGTGGATTCACCCGTTTTATGATGGCAATGGTAGAGTCGTGCGTCTTATGTCTTATTCTGCTCTAAAAGAGCTTGGCATAGGCAGCGAATTATGGTCTGTCGCTCGTGGACTCGCTCGCCGAAATGATGACTATAAAAGGTTTTTATCCGCCGCAGATGAACCAAGGCGAGGGGATCTTGACGGTCGAGGGAGTCTTTCTCATCAAGCGTTAATAGCCTTCTGTGAGTTCTTCCTATCTGTATGCATTGATCAGGTGGAATACATGGATTCTTTACTTGATTTTCAAAATCTATCTGAGCGAATACGAATATTTATAGATGAGATGGTCGCTCTCAAAAAACTCCCCAATGGAAGCTATTCCTTACTAAGAGAGGCTCTACTTGTTGGCGAATTTGAGAGGGGAAAAGTCGCACAGATCACTGGAATGGGAGATCGTGGAGCCAGAGAAGCTCTTTATTCACTACTAAAAATGAAACTCCTTATATCCGACACTCCAAGAGGACCAGTAAGATTAGCATTTCCCCTTGATGTTATTGAGCGCTGGCTACCGCGCTTATACCCGGTAGCCTAGCATTAAAATTTCAGCGATAGTGAAAACATGTTTCTTGAGAGAAGATGTCGCATATACGGCATGATTAGCCTTAAAGCCTCTAAGGAGTACACAGAGTACGCCATAGAGAGTTTTTTCCGTCATACCCGACTAGCACCGGGTGATATCTTTATACTCATCTTGAACGACGAACATGAAGTAGCCATATCAGATTCACTAAGGCCACACATTAAAATACTGGCTCATGATACGCCGGCCTCTTTTGCAAAAAATGCGAATATCTTACGTGACACAGCCCTAAAAAACTTTTCCGATCTCTATATATTAAATAATGACATTATCTTTACCCCCGACTGGGCCGAGCTCTTACACGTAGAGCAAGCAGCAATCACCATCCCCCTCTGTAATCAGGACAAACACTACACCGCAGGCGAATTTGAGCTTGAAAGGGCTTTAGATCTGGAAGATTATCTGCCACACAAAAAAGCATTTGAAGAAATTGTTAAAGAACACCGCAAAACGCACACCGGCGTTAAGCCAATTTTTTTCGCGCCTTTTTTCTGCGTACGTATCCCGCACCTCCTCCTTGATACCGTAGGAGCGTTTTACGAAGCGTACGGAAGAGGAGGAGCTGAAGACACCGACTATGCACTAAGAGTTCACCTTAATGGATACTCTATTCTTCAGCCTCAAGGCTGTTATCTGCTTCATTTTATGGGAAAATCAACATGGCGTGGCCCTGAAACTCCAGAAGAAGTTGAGGAACGCGACAGGAAATATCGTGAGGTATTTATAGAAAAGTGGGGGGAGAAGCTCACTGAGTATATGATCGATCTCGATGAATCTATCCTTTCAGATCTCGATTTCGATCCTGAAACAGCGGATTGGCGTAAGTTCATTACAATGCTTCAAAAAGCGCCATTTGAACCTGCGCCACCAAAGATCTCTGGCTTTCTCTACTGCGATAAATACACAGAGAGTAAACTCAAAGCCGCCAGAGAAGTAGTACCTACACTTGACCACCTGAACGTAGTAGCAGCACCGGGAGTAAACATGCAGGCCTTAAAAAGCGAGATCTCAACGCTTAATCTCCCTCCTGAACAGATAACACTAGGCATCTCTTCTGAAAGCGAGCTTACGCTTACAAATTCACTCATAACTGATATGCACAACAAAAAGTATGAGTATACGTTCTTCTTTAATCAGTTAACTCTTTCGGGCACACTCTTTGAAAAGATAAAGTCACACCTTTTAACGAAGCGCTCTGTACCTGCCTGGTTTGTACAAAGCTCCGCTGGAAGGCTCCTGACTCTGATTCGAAATGATAGCAAAGGGATACGTGCTCCCGGCAGAGAGAACACAGAGCTCAGTCTAAGGCTTCCTGTAGAAGAGTGGATCAAGGAAAAATCATGAAAATAGGGATTCCAGTAGCGCACTATCATGATGGTAATCCAGCAGAGTTTCTCATTAAGGCTCTAAATAAGAGAAAAGGAGTGAGCGCAACCCTTCTTAGTGAACCTGCCTTTCATAAGGCTTTTTTAGCGCGAGAATACGACCATTTCCTATGCGTTGATAGTGGAACTGCGCTAAATCTCTGTGAGGAGCCATTTATTGATGCAGATATGAGTAGTATCTCATACTGGTTTATCGACTACCGCCACAATAAAGAGAATCCCGGAAGAGTACCAAACGACCTTAAAACAGCTTCCTATTTACATGAGCACGGAGGGATACTATTTCAAGCACAACACGAAGACGCCTATGAATGCGCAGCACATGGCTTACAGAGATGCCACTGGATACCACTCGCAGCTGACCCCGACGTCTGGGATCATCATCCAGGGGCACAAAAGACACATGATATTGGCTTTGTTGGGAATGTCTGGGATCAAGCAAGAGCAAGCGTACTTACAGCGCTCGCAAAGACTCCATCTGTAAACACGCTTATAGCAACTCCTAAGAGCGGATCTTCTGCTGGCCTCTGGAAGGAAGAAGCAGCCGAAGCGCTCTCTACCTGCAGAGCTGGCTTTAACATTAGCTCATTTTACGGAACAAAGTATGCCTTTGATATTAATATGCGGTTCTTTGAGACGCTTAGCTGCGGACTTCCAATAATTACTAATACCGTTCCGTCTCTCACAGAGCTATTTAAAACACTACCTGTATTTGTAAGAACGTATTCGAGCCCTGAGGAGATACTCTCCGTTACTCAGAAGGCAATAAGCGATGATGCATTCCTCCACTCAGGAACAGCGGCTAGAGAGTATATCCTTAATCACGCGACCTATGATCACAGGGCAGATCAGATACTTTCGCTTATCTCTTAAAGTTTTTTATATTAACCGCAAAGGACGCTAAGGAACGCAAAGGATGTTGATCTGAGAGCTTTGCGCTCTTTGCGTCCTTTGCGGTTAATACTTCCTAAAAGAAGAGATGTGACAGAGTAACCAGCAAAGAACCTTTTCCTTGCCATAACACTTAAATAACCTCACGAAACACGGGGGCCAGAGCGACAGTAGGTGTCATCTCCGGCCCCCGGTTCGAGTTTCGACAACTTGCTACTATGCCGCCTGACGGAGCGCCATTCCAGCTTTCGCCGCTTCGATGATCACACGATCTCCGAGAGCAAACGATAGGGTCGACATCTTACGTGCCGCTCTCTCTGGCATCTGGCTTACGCACTCAGTAACGTACTCAGCGCGCGTTTCCACAGGACAGAGGTAGATAATCGCTCCGGCCATCGCCGGGTCTACCTCAAGCACCTCAGCAAGTCGTCTAGCAGCCATGCCTCTCATCGCAATATCCTTCCATGAAGAAACTCGAAGTGGGCAGCTACTTCATGCAGCTACTCCGCGCCACCGCCAAAGTGATAGCGGCGAGGGCGCGGAATAGCTGCAAGAACCATGAGCTAAAATTACTCTGTCACCTTTATTATGCCTCAATTCAAGTCTTTAGCATAATAGCACAGACCGACTAACATCTTGTATATACTCATTTTTTAGGCGTCTACTTGCCAGTCACAAGTGAAAAACTCACAAAACGCTGTAGTCACGCTCCATTTGCTGTTCTATAACTTCTCCTCATGAAAACTGCAGTTGTTACAGGTGCCAATGGATTTGTAGGTTCACACGTTGTGAGAGAACTCCTCGCGCACGGCTATACAGTCAGGGCACTTCACCGCGAGGGAAGCGACACCTCTACCATTGACGATCTCAATATTGCAAAGTTTGTCGCCGATATCCGTACTCCGGAAACTCTCAATGCCCCATTTGAAGGTGCCGACGTTGTATTCCACATTGCAGCCCTTTTTAGACAGGCCAAACATCCTGATAGTGTTTATTACGATATAAATGTTGCTGGTACTGAAAACGTTATTAATGCAGCAAAAAAGTACAGCATCCCTCGGATTGTTCACTGCAGCACCGTAGGGGTCCACAGTCATATTCCAAATCCACCTGCTAGCGAAGATGAAGACTACCGCCCCGGAGATATCTATCAGGTCACAAAGTGCGAAGGAGAAAAGCTCGCTCTAAACGCCTTTCGAGATGGCGGTATTCACGGCACCGTCATAAGACCCGCCATGATCTGGGGCCCCGGGGATACACGGACCCTGAAGCTCTACCGTGGAATAGCAAAGCGTAAATTTCCTCTTATTTACTGGGACAAAACGTATCTGCACTGGGTAATGGTAACCGACCTTGCGCGCGCCTTCAGGCTAGCTGCGGAAAAAGACATTAAGAGCGGCGAGGTTTTTATAATCGCTGGTAAGCGACATATCCTCATGAAAGAGCTTTTTACTCTTATCGCGGAGCAGTTTGACGTAAAGCCTCCACCATTTGCGCTACCAGCCCTGCCGTTTCAGTTAGCAGGCGATGTCTGTGAGCTACTATGTAAACCTATTGGTATAGAACCTCCGATATATAGAAGAAGGGTAGACTTCTTTACAAAAACCCGTTCGTTTTCGATCAAGAAGGCGCAAGATCTCTTGGGCTACGAACCTGCCGGAGACGTTTCAGATGAAGTCAAAACGATAGCTGAATGGTACCGGAAAAACGGCTGGATCTCCTGATCAATATACTGCGAAAGTCTCGTTGCCATTTCACTCACAGTATATTACCCTGGTAATGTAGTATCTTAAATAAAGCTCGTGATTCTTATAACTTAGTAGCAGTCTTGCGCCGATTTCTTTCAATAAGAATTGAATCTTTCACGCTAGAGCCAGCACCTAAATAGGAGATCTACGTCTTACACATCGGGGAACATGAACGCCACAGATTACATTCGCTCGCAATTCGGTCCAAACTCTGGATACATTGAAGAACTCTACGCACAGTATCAACAAAACCCAGGGCTTGTAGGAGATACATGGGCAGAGTTTTTTTCACGCTTGCCTGAAACAGGAGGCCACACAAACGGTAACGGCCATCACGCTGAACCTGCGCAGCTTCCAATAAGCCAGAGCTCAAGCGCTGACACCGGTTACTCTAACGGATATTACAACAACACGACCCACGACTCTGCCATTCAGGAACGCATCTACCGCATGATCAGTGCCTTTAGAAGTAGAGGACACTTAAGAGCTCAGATCAATCCACTCACACAAGGAGTAAAACCTCTACCAGAAACGGAAGATACCAATATCGACTTTTACCGTTTTACAGACGATCAGCTCGCTCTTGAATATAACTGCTCAGGGCTTGCCCAGCGTGACTCAATGGCTCTTGGTGAGATTATCGACCACCTACACCGCTCATACTGCGGCAGTATCGGATTTGAATTCGTACACCTCCTTAATCAGGAAGAACGACTCTGGCTGCAAGAGAAAATCGAACGACGCTTTGAGCACGGCTACCGTCTCAGTAACGAGAAAAAGGTAGAGCGCCTTAAAGAGATCATTAACGCTGAATCATTTGAAGCTGAGCTTCATAAAAAATATGTCGGACACAAAAGATTCTCTCTCCAAGGAGCAGAAACGCTTATTCCGATGATCGACATGCTTATAGAAGACGCGGCAGAGAGCTCGATTCAAAAGATCGTTTTCGGCATGCCACACAGAGGTCGTCTTAACGTACTTGCGAATACGCTTAATAAGCCACTCGCTGACATCTTTAGCGAATTTGAAGATCAAAATATTCACACCGCTCTTGGCTCAGGAGACGTTAAATATCATATGGGGTACGAAACAGAGTACCTTATGGACCGTGGCCAGAAAGTGAAGCTTCAACTCTGTCCAAACCCATCACACCTTGAGTTCGTAAACCCAGTAGTAGAAGGTATCGCGCGTGGCCTGCAGGATTTTAAGCACAACAAAGATCGTGGCTCAGTTCTTCCCGTACTCCTTCACGGTGACGCTGCATTTGCCGGTCAAGGCGTTGTGTTTGAAACAATTAACATGTCCGGCGTTACGGGATACGCTACCGGTGGAACCGTTCACATCGTAGTAAATAACCAAATCGGATTTACTACGAATCCGGATGAATCTCGCTCATCTACCTACTGTACCGATATGGCAAAAGCGGTGCAGGCACCTGTATTTCACGTAAACTGTGAAGATGTAGAGTCAGCGTGCTGGGCGATACGGATAGCTCTTGAATTTAGAAACCGCTACGGTCGAGACGTTATCTTAGACCTTTACGGATACCGTCGCTATGGCCACAACGAAGGTGACGATCCGAGCTTTACACAACCTATAATCTATTCCGAAATCAAAGAAAAAAAGACCATTGCAACGCTTTATGCCGAGTCGCTCGTTGAAGAAGGTGTGGTTACAAAGGAAGAAGTTCAGAGTTTTTACGACCACTTCAAGCAGCGTTTTGAAGACGCGCACAGTGCGAGCAAGGAATCAAATCCGATCGGTGAAGCGTGTTCGGTGCACGGGAAAATTCGTATTCCTTGTCCAGAAACAGGTGTCGCAAAAGATAAGCTACAACTCATCGCCAGCACACTAGTTAATTATCCGGAGAATTTTGTACCTCATCCCAAGCTTAAAAAGATCTTGGAAAAAAGGGTTGAGACACTCGAAACAGAGCAGGGGATTGATTGGGGATTTGCTGAAAGCCTCGCGATTGGCTCACTTCAACTTGATGGTTGTCGCGTAAGACTAAGCGGCCAAGACAGTGAACGCGGAACCTTTAGCCAACGTCACCTTGCGCTAGCAGATAACACCACCGGTGTTCGCTACTATCCATTTGATACTCTCTCTGAGAAACACGGTGCCGCAGAGTTTGAAGTTGTAAACAGCACACTTTCTGAAGCAAGTGTCGTTGGATTTGAGTTCGGATACTCTACCGTTGAGACAAACTCACTTGTTATGTGGGAAGCCCAGTTTGGTGACTTCGCAAACGGCGCTCAGGTAGCAATGGATCAATTTATCTCAAGCTCAGAAGCAAAGTGGGGACAACGCTCTGGGGTAACCCTCCTTCTTCCACACGGATACGAAGGACAGGGACCTGAACATAGTAGCGCGCGGCTAGAAAGATACCTCCAGCTCTGTGCTGAAGGAAATATGCTTGTCTGTTATCCGACCACTGCTTTTCAACACTTCCATCTCCTTAGAAGACAGGGCCTAAATCAGATTAAGCGTCCACTCGTGATTATGACGCCTAAGAGTCTGCTACGTCACGCCGGAGCTGCATGTACGACAGGAGATCTTACCGCAGGACGCTTCCAGCGGGTTCTAGTTGACGATTTTGCACCAGACAATAAGAAAAAGCACGTTGCTTGCCTGAGTGGTAAAGTCTATTACGACATCCTCTCTGAGTTCCAAGCACAGGAACTAGAGCCAAATGTTGTACTCTTACGCCTTGAGCAGCTCTACCGCTTTCCTGAAGAAGAGATCGCAAGCACGCTTGAGGGAATTGACGTGCAATCGCTCTCATGGATCCAAGAAGAGCCACGAAATATGGGCGCGTGGAGCTACGTGCAGCCGCTGCTAAAGTCTGTAACTGGAATGGATCCACAGTATGTTGGCCGTCCAGAGTCTGCGAGCACTGCCACAGGGTCAGCCAAACGCCATGCCGCAGAGCAGAAGCGATTTATCGACGAGCTTATTTCAATTATAAGTACGTAACCGGCACAAAGATCATCACCACAGCCAGAGCGATGAGAATGAGGGGGAGCCCCAGCCTTGTAAAGTCCTTTACGTTGTAATCACCAGGACCATATACGAGCATTAACGCCGGCTCAAATGGGGTAACAAATGCACATGAAGCCGCGATAGTGACAGGCATAATTAACGCCATAGGTGGTAATCCAAGAAGCTGTGCTGTACTTACCGCAATAGGTATCATAACGACCGCTGTGGCCTGATTTGAAAGCATCTGGGTAAATACCACCGTGATAAGAAAAAAGAAGCCTACAGGAACAAGCACATCACCAACAACAAAGACGTGCGAGAGACTTTGCGCAATAAGATCGGCAGTACCACTTAGCTGCATACCTCGTCCAAGACCTAGGATAGCTGCAATAAATATAAGGATACGCCAGTGCACGTAGCGGTATATCTCATCCGGGCGAAGCACACGAAAGACCACGGTAAGAGCTGCGGCAAGGAGTGAACAGAGTGCAATCGGCACGCTTGTAACAGAGCCTAAAATCAATGCGCAGATAAAAAGGGTAACTGCGACAGGAGCGAGATCAGACTTAAAGCGTTCCGTTTTTAATTGCTGGAGCGCGACAAGTCCGAGGTTTTCAAGAGTCTCAGAATCATGACCATCGAGAAACTGCACGACAAGAATATCCCCGGTGCGCATTCGCACATCACTCAGATCATCTCGAACTGTCATTCCACGGCGATTAAGAGCGACAAGGGAAAGGCGATGCATATTTCGTAGCGAAGTATCTTTGGGCGTTCTACCACGAAGGGGAGAGCGTGCTGTTACAAGAATCTCAAAGAGCTCAAGATCATACGAGCGCTTTTTACTTTTTTTCTCTTTAGCTCCTTCAGTTTCACGCTCATCAGCAAACACAAGCCCATATTTATGGAGAACTTCATTAAGATTATCAATGTTACCCTCTACAACGAGACGGTCTCCTGATTCCATAATGAGACTACCACGAGGAACAAGAGGAGGGAGCCCTTCTCTAAGTACTGATAAAATCTGTATTCCAGCTTCGCGAAATATTGGAGATGCAGAGATCGGTTTATGCACGAGCGATGAATTATCCTGAATAAGGAGTTCAGAGGTGTAAGATCGCAGTTCGTATTTCTTCTCTACGTTTCTTGAATACTCCTCTTCGTTCACAGGCAAGAGGACATTACGAAAGAGAAAGAGATATATCGTACCACAAAGAAGGAGAGGGAAGCCTATAGTTGCAGTAGTAAAGAGACTAAAAGGCTCGATATTATACTCAGGAAGAAGCCCACTAATAATGATATTCGTAGAAGTCCCGACAAGTGAGTTCATCCCACCAAGAAGAGAGGCAAAGCCAAGTGGTAGCAACCACTGTCTTGGAGACTGTCCAAACTTAGATGAAATGGATACGACAACGGGAATTGTTACGGCAAGAGTCGCAGTATTACTCACAAAGGCAGAAAAGAAAGCTACAAGGAAAAATACCGAGATAAAACTTAGCGAAGCGCTCTCACCACTCAGATTGAGTAACCCAACCTCTAGTTTCTTAATAATACCCGTGCGCTGCAGAGCGCCAACAAGAACAAAAAGGGAGCCAATAAGAATAATACTCTGATTGCCAAATCCAGAAAAAGCCTCTTCAGCCGGGAGTATGCCTGTAAACACCAGCGTACTCAGCACCAAAATCGCTGAGACCTCAAGCGGAAAGATCTCTTTTACAAAAAGCCCAAAAGCGGCTAACAATAAAGTGCAGTAAATTACAATGTCCATGAGAAAAAACGCCAGAAGTTACTATACCTACATCTGCGATAGCAAGAAGTGCAAAAGAAATGACAAGCATCTTTTATGACCTTGAAACTACCGATAAAGACCCTATTGGTCAGATCTTGAATTATTCCTTTATCGCTGTAAATGATCAATATGCAGTTGTTTCTGAACTCTCAGGTATTATCCGTATAAGCCCTCTTGAGCTCCCACGTGCCGGCGCCATACTCGCAAACAGGGTAAATGTCATCGATCATCAGAAAGAAGCAAAAGATACCGAGCGAGAGGCGATGCAAAAGATCGCTACATGGATTAATGAGCTTACAGATAAGAGCAGAGGAAAAATTCCTCTTGTAGGCTATAATTCATCACGTTTCGATCTCACATATCTCAGAACGAGTATGATTCGAAATGGGGTAAATCCATACTTTTACGGCAAGGTAATTAACAGAGACTTGCTCCACTGCGTAAGAAAGCTCTCAATTACTAGAGACGACTTTCCAAGGGCTCCTTACGATAAAAAAGAGACACCTGCAAAACTCTCCTTAAAACTTGAAACGATAACCAGAGAACTCGGACTTCTAAAAGGGGTACAAACCCATGAATCAAGAGACGATGTCTTACTTACAATAAAACTTGCCCAAAAATTACTTTCTGATTTTGACCTCGATGTACGAACCTATGATTCCTATGAGGCTAGGGCACTTTGCACCGATCCTGCTCTGACGCTGCCGCATATCGCCGAGTCACTCTCTCCTCAGTACGATCTTAACGAAAAGGAGATATCAGTAGCCACACCACTTTCTCTGCACTCAGCTAACGATCGTGCTGCAATATGGGTAAATCTTGCTCGTTTTAAAGAGTGTGGTAATAGAAGCGCTCTTTTTTATGCTAGCTATAATTCAGCAGCTCTTTACCTCGGATCTGATCTTAATCACGACCCGCAGCTAAAAGAGATAGCTCTAAAAGCAAGTAAAGCCTTTGCTGATATTAATCCTGATAACTTTTTTAACGAAGCTACCTGCGACATAGAGCAACACATCTATCGCTTACCTTTTCAGTGGATAGATAAGCTCGGTAGCGCTCTTTGTTCCTCTACAGGACCTTGTCCCCCTGAACTCAAAAAAAATAGAGATGCATATATACTTTACATACGTTCAAAGCTAAGAAATATTTGCGATCCTCTGGCGCAATCAGATGAGAGTACACTACAGGTACTCAAACAATACGCTAACCACCGCTACAGCGGCTCACTTCAGCTCGTAAAGGAACTCCCTGATGAGCAAGAGCAAAATGAGGAGAAAAAGGATGCCTCACACTTTACTCCAACTCTGTCAGAGCTCTATCAGGAGGTAGAGAGCGAGCTCAGTACTCGAACAGATAAGGGCGATCACGCACTTCTTTTAGCTCTTAAAACTTTCTACGACCAATCGCCCATAAATGCGCTTATTGACAATGAGAGCAGGGGAGAGGCTCTTAGTGCCTAATTAATTCAATATATTCAACAACTTACTAGCGCCTCAGCCTGGCACACAGGTGTTAAGCTTCAAGCCAAATATTCCGACTTATAGAAACAGAGGGAATACTAAGAAAATGGCTGAGCAATCTGCTGAAAAAAACTACTACGAGCTTCTTGGCGTAAAGCGTGATGCCACGACAAAAGAGATTAAGGAAGCGTACCGGGAGATCTCCCGAGTGTATCATCCTGACTCAAATTTCTATGACGAGATCATCGATGATAAGCCAGATGATAGCGGTATGGATATGTTTAAGATCATTACTGCAGCTTATAACACCCTTATCCATGACCAGAAGCGAGAAAAGTACAACCAAACTCTTCCACCACCACTTAATGAATGGGAAGAGAAAGAAAATAAATATAACGAGGGCAATTTTTACGCCCCTAAACGTAATGTGAATTCAATGGGTACATTTGGAAACATGCAGCGTTCACAATTCGATGATTTCGACGAGGAAACAAGAAGGCAGGTCCGCCCTATGTCAGAGGTTATAACCTTGAAACGCGGTTTTCTTTGGAGACTTAAACGCTTCTTTAACCTCTAAGCCCCGTACTCATAGTACTTTGCAAGCTTAGATGAAAGAGGTAACGTCAAGTATTATGAGTGAGCTTTCCCTTACGAACATCCCGCTAGAAGAGGCATTTGCCAAAGCCAAGCGGCTTCCTCTCGTAGCAGAAGCTATAAGGATAATTAGACAAAACGTCTCCTCAAAGTTTTGTTACCACTCCGAACATCACACCCTTGATGTAATCCGCGAAGCGCTTCGTTTTGGCCTTGAAGATGATTTAACACACACAGAGCTTCACTCCCTTGTTGTTGCCGCCGCATGGCATGATGTAGGATTCATGTTTGAGCGCGAGAACCACGAGGAACTCAGCGTACGTGAGTTGTGTAAGGCTAACGAGACTCTAAGTGAGAGTGCTCTCACTGAAGAGCAAATAAATCTCATATCAAAACTCATACTTGATACCAGACTATACAAAACTGATGATGGGGTAGTTCAAATTCCCACTACAGAGCTCTCTAAATATCTGCTCGATGCCGATCTCAGTAACCTCGGACGAGAGGATTTTTTTGACTGCCTCGATCTCCTCTGCATGGAGCATCAGGCAGAAACCTATCAGTTTTACCGCCGCACTCTCGGTTTCATTACCCGTCATACGTGGCACACCGATGTGGCTAAGAACCTACGCCTCCGTCAGGAGATCCTGAACACCTCAGAACTCGCCCGTAGAATTATGGATGAGCGGTACCTTCTGGCCGACTAAGTTCAATACTCCTTGTCCTTATCCTGCTCCTTGTCCTGCCCTAGTTAGACTTTTGGGGCAGAAACAGGACTAGGACTAGGAGCAGGACAAGGATTGTGTTTTACCCCCCCACATTCGCCTAAGCCCACCATTTCATGCTATACTCAGCCCCTCATGAATACAGCACTCTCACAGATATCTTCATCTCCTGCAGACAGCTCCCCTCCGAGCGAACGCCAGAGCGTGCTCTCATTCTCACGGGCTGAGCTCGCCGCGCACCTTGAAACGAGTCTCGGGCTTAAACCCTACCGGGCAGACCAGATATTTAAGTGGTTCTACCAGCAGCTTGTATTTGACCCATCACTTATGACCAACATCGGCAAGGCTGACAGAGAACTCTTAGGTGCGCTGCTTGACTTTGGCACCTTTGATTTCACGGACAGACAGATCAGCAAGGACGGAACACGCAAGTATCTCTTTACAGTTAAGAACGACATGCAGGTTGAATCTGTCATGATCAAGCAACCTTCCAGAATGACGCTTTGTGTTTCTTCGCAGGTAGGCTGCGCTCTTGGGTGTAAGTTTTGCCAGACCGGGACTATGGGGCTCACTAGGCATCTTGGCACAGAGGAGATCCTTAAGCAGGTAATGGGCGTGCTTCTTGATGCTAAAAACTTTGATGATTCGTTTAGCAATATTGTATTTATGGGAATGGGGGAGCCACTTCATAACTTTGATAACGTTACCCGAGCCATCTCTATCCTTACCGATCCTCACGGACTAGCACTTTCAAGAAGAAAGATCACTGTTTCAACCGTAGGTCTTGTGCCTGCTATTAAGAGATTTTTTGAAGAAAATGTACAGGCAACTCTCGCCGTTTCACTTAACGGTACAAGCGACGACGTGCGCTCAGAGATAATGCCTATTAATAAGAAATATCCGATCTCAGTTCTGTTAGATACACTTAGAAGTGTTCCTCTTAGAAACCGTGAGCACATCACACTTGAATACGTAATGCTTCGCGGCGTAAATGATACGCCTGAAGATCTCGAGCGTCTCCCAAAACTTATCCGTGGCATTCCGTGTAAGGTAAACCTTATTCCCTATAACGATAATGCTGGCCTCGGGTTTTCTTCACCTGATCCAAAGGTCCCACATCACTGGCAGAAAAAGCTTAACGAGAAGGGGATAACAGCCACCATTCGCTGGTCAAAAGGCCAAGATATAGATGCTGCGTGTGGTCAACTTGTTACCCAGAGCACACGTAAACGCAAGTAGTCGCTTTACACCCTCCCTGCATCCCTCTAAGATACCCATCACATTTACATATGAGTAGAGTTGAGGAGGCCCATTTTTTCTTCTTTTCACGGAGGGACATATCATGCCCAGAGCAAGAGGAAAGCAAAAGCTGGAAGTACGCATTTTAAAGACCACGAGTGGCAAGAAAAGGATCGAGCTACTCAGACAAGACATCGAAGAAGGTGCAGTATATGACTACACCAATGTCAACGGTCTGGCTGAGTACTACAGCTTGAACAAGCGCACCGTCCGCACGATTATCCTTGAGGAAGGTGCTACTCTGCTAGAGGCAGCTGCGGAAAGCCCCACAAGCAAACCGCGTATTTACTGATCATATCAAGACTTACCATGTTTCGATCGTCAGGCGTTGCAAGTGCAGGGGCATACCGGTTTACGGTTTTTTCAGGGCCCCTCACTTGCTCGCCTTTTACGTCTTCTCTGTAAAACTCTCCAGAGCTGGAATCTGCGTAAAAGAGATCCTCTCCGGTGCCGCCCGGTTGTATCCATGCATCGCGGCCAGATAGACGGTATGAGGTTCATATTTCCTGTTAATCACATCCATCGTATCTGC
>JAUIIO010000045.1 GCA_030431715.1 bacterium | reverse complement strand
AAGAGGAAGAGGAAGAGGAAGAGGAAGAGGAAGAGACTAAACAAAAGAGTTTTACTCTTCAACCGCCTTTCGGCACCGATCAGTAAGCTCATTTAGTGCTTCATCAACCTGAAGCTGTATTTTTTCGAACTCTTCTTCCGAGAGATCTCTTGGAACAGGAATCTCCTCGCCAAGAGCTAGCCCCATTTTGCTAAACGGCTTTGGGATAAACATCTTATCCCAGCTCTTAAAGACCCACTTTTTCTCGGCATAGAGTGCCATCGGCGTTATTGGAACACCGGTGAGCTGCGCAAGTCGCACAACTCCGGGCTTGGATTTATAAATTGGGCCTTTCGGCCCATCAGGGGTAAAGACAACGTGATTTCCGTCTTTACAGATCTTCACAAGCTTCTTTAATGCCTCACTCCCTCCCTTCGAGGAAGAGCCTGCAACCGAACTTAATCCCAAATGTCCGATAGTACCTGCAATAATTCTTCCGTCACCGTGCTGGCTTATCAATACATAGATCGGCTTGGCTTTCCCATTTTCTTTATGAGCAAGCCAGATGTAGGGCATAAAGATCTGCTGATTATGCCAAAAGGCAAGCACTCGCGCTTCGCCGTTACTCCAGTGTTTCCGCTCGCCGTCCATGCCAACCTCAGTCCAACTAAGGGTAAGCAGAAGCGCCTTATAGACCAAAAACCCAAGGAATGAGAGTATTTTAATTCTGATATCGGGGAGAAATGCCATATTGTCTACGACTCTAAATCAGGAACTTTCAATTTTATCTTCTCTCCAACGAGCGCGTAATCAAACCCGCTAAGCTTTGATACCGGTGAATACTCATCGAGGAGTATTCTACCTGATGAGTAACAGCGCTTATCAACATGAGCATATACGATCTCACCAACAACGATGTGTGATGAGCCAACTTCACCACCACCAATCTCAATAAGCTTATAAAGTTTACACTCAAACTGAACTGCCGACTCTGCAATTCCCGGAGCTCCAACCAGAGTTGACGTACTCGGGGTGAATCCCATAAGGTCGACTTCACTTTCGCCGTAAGGATACCTTGCTGCTGTGCTAACCATCTCTTCTAATAACCATGAGTTAGCGCTATTTACGACAAACTCTTCGGTCTCTTTAATATTTCTTAACGTGTCCTTTTCATACCCAACTCGGTCACAAGCAACTGAGAACATAAGACACGGGGGATTACTTGAAGCCAGATTGAAAGCGCTAAAAGGAGCACAATTTGTAATCCCTTCCTTATTTATAGTACTCACAAATGCGATAGGACGCGGGAGGATTGATCCAATAAGTAATTTGTAAATATCGATCTGCTCAAGCTCTGCAATATCAAGATCTACATATTCCTCAACCGGGCTCTTAATTTTTCGAGAATCTTTCGAGTTCATATCAGCAACATGACACAATGAGCCTAAAACCTCCAGTTAGGTTTACTCCTACATTCAGCCTTTTTTGCACTGGTAATGAGCCGAACTCCCTACTATTATCAGGGAAACTTGAACTACAGGGATGCGTACGTGGGTAGTAATGTAATGTTTGGATTAACAACGGTTCTTCTTCTTGGAATCGTTGCACAGTGGATCGCGTGGCGCTTTCGTCTTCCCTCTATCATACTCCTCCTCCTCTTTGGTTTTGTAGTCGGCCCTTTTACAGGCCTAATCGATCCAGATGCACTCTTTGGACATCTGCTTAGTCCATTTGTTTCCCTCTCTGTTGGGCTCATACTTTTTGAAGGAGGTCTAAGCCTACGTTTTCGGGAACTCCCCGGAGTGCGACGTGTAATATTTTCGCTTATTAGCCTCGGTATGCTTGTCACGTGGCTTGTTACAACGTATGCCGCTAGGTACTTTTTAGAGCTCGACTTCACCCTCTCTGTACTGCTCGGAGCTATCCTCACCGTTTCAGGACCAACGGTTATCATTCCGATACTCCGCGACATACGGCCAAAGCCTCAGCTCTCTTCAATTCTTAAGTGGGAAGGGATTTTGATTGACCCGGTTGGAGCACTTGTAGCGGTCCTCATCTTTGAAGCGATTATCCTCGGAGACTTTAACCACGCTCCGGCATTTATAGCTCACGGCATTTTAAAAACCGTTCTTATTGGTGGTCTTATTGGAACACTTGGTGCAGCGCTGCTTATCTTTCTTATTCAGCGTTATCTGATTCCAGATTATCTGCAAAATCCTTTTTCACTCTCACTCGTTATCACAGTGTTCGTCCTCTCAGATCATTTTCAGGGAGAGTCAGGGCTCTTTGCTGTAACCCTGATGGGGATAATTGTAGCAAATAAAAGCTCAGTGGCAGTACGCCACATCGTTGAATTCAAAGAGAACCTACAGGTGCTTCTCATTGGAATCCTATTCGTCTTGCTCTCAGCACGTCTAGAGTGGTCACAGATTCAGGACATCGGGTGGAATGGCCTCATATTCCTCGCTTTTATCGTATTAGTTGCCCGCCCCCTCGCTGTGCTCACATCAACGATTGGAAGTGAGCTCACTTGGTCAGAGCGCGCATTTCTCGCATGGGTAGCTCCTCGTGGTATCGTAGCTGCTGCTGTATCTTCCCTCTTTGCCATTGAGCTTCATGAAGCGGGCGTTCCTCAGGCAGAGCTCCTTATCTCATATACGTTCCTCGTTATCGTTGGTGCGGGGCTTATTTACGGCACAACCTCAGGGCTTGTGGCTAAGTTTCTCGGCGTTAAGCAGGGTCAGCCTCAGGGCGTACTCTTTGTGGGCTCTCATGCGCTTGCGCGCAATCTCGCCAAGAAAATTCAGGAGCTTGGATTTCGTGTCCTTCTTGTCGACACAAACTGGACGAATGTATCAGTAGCAAAGCTTGAAGGTTTGCCAACGCATTACGGCAATATTCTCTCTGAGCACGTAGTTGAAGATTTAAACCTAGATGGTATCGGTAGACTCTTTGCTTTAACACCAAACGATGAAGCGAACTCACTCGCTGCTCTTCGATTCGCAGAACATTTCGGAAGAGCTAACGTATTTCAACTTCCACACGATTCGGTAAAAGAAGGAGTATCTGAGACAAAACACCCCAAGCACCTCCGTGGAAGATTCCTCTTCGGTAAGGAAGAGGACTACTTTCTTCTTGAGAAGCAGATAGATGAGGGAGCTGTAATTAAAACGATAAATATCAGCGAAGAATTTAGCTACGATAGTATTCGAGAGACGTATCCTAAACTTTTCATTCCAGTAATACTTGTAGAACAAGACACTTTTGAAGTTATGAGCCCGGACTCGCTCCTTAAGCCAAAGTCAGGCAATAAAATTATCGCGCTCGTACACGAAGAGTAATCAGGTATAGTTGCGTATCAGGAACTCTACAACGCTGCCCCGTTTCGCGGCCTTAGAATTGATGGCCCTACTCGCGTAAACTTCATCAATCTGAAAGTTCTGATAAAGCTCTCGAATTTCATCCGCTGAAGAATTTGAGAGAAGAAAGCGAACTCCCTTCTTATCAAGCTGTACACAAACCTCTGCTAACTTACGCTGCATATCAGGACCAAAGCCTTCACGCGTATAGGAGGTGAAATCAGAAGTAGCTGATAGCGGCGCATAGGGAGGATCCAAGTAAACAAAATCTCCCTCTTCAGCGCGCTCTAAAATAGAGTCAAATGGCTGAACAAGGCACTCTACGTTTTTAAGCGCAACATTACATGCCGTAAGATTTTTCTGATCGAGAATGGTCGGATTTGTGTATTTGCCAAATGGGGTATTAAAAAAGCCACTCTTATTTACACGGTAAAGGCCGTTGTAACAGGTCTTATTAAGATAAATAAAACGGGCAGCGCGCTGCACAGGTGAGTAACTCGAATAGAGAGGATCTCGGTCTTGAGCTCGAACACGGTAGTAATACTCCTCTTCGTACCTGTGATGAGAGAGCTCTTTCATTAGCCCTTGCAGATTTGAGCGTATGACCTCGTAGGTATTAATAAGCTCACTATTTATATCAGCAAGCACTGCCTTTTGGGGCCTAAGCGCAAAGAACACCGCTCCTCCTCCAACAAAAGGCTCATAATAGGTATTATACTTTTTAGGAATTCGCTTTATGATTTCAGGGATAAGCTGAGCTTTCCCACCAGCCCACTTTACAAAAGGGCGAGCCACTAACTCATCCTCATCACTCAGGGTATAATCAAGAGCTTCACTACTCATGGGGTTTTGCTTCTCTTCGCTTTAAAAAAATCCACCAAAAGCTTACTACATTCTTCTTCACAAATCCCAGGAATAATCTCAGTTTCAAGTCCTAGATATTCACCACTTGAAAAATCAGCCACTGTACCAAACCCGCCCATGCGCTTATCCGGTGCACCGTATACAACACGTTCGACTCGGGCGAGCTTTAAGGCCCAAGCGCACATGACACAGGGCTCTAGGGTGACGTAGAGCGTACAACCAGAGAGCCTCCAATTATCACTCGCTGCACACGCACTCTCGAGCGCGCAGATCTCAGCGTGTCTGGAAACACTACGCTCGGTCTCAACCGTGTTGTAGCCCTGTCCGATCACCTCTCCTTCGGGACTTACAACAACAGCACCAACAGGAACCTCATCGGCCACGAGAGCTAATCGAGCCTGATCACAGGCGAGTTTCATAAAGTGTTCGTGATTGGTCATGGCAGGCAAGAAGGGGGGGAGGGCAAGAACGAGTTCGAATCTCTCAGTTTACTCGATAAAACTCGCACCCTGTAGGATGAAAGCAGCAAGCTGCTTTCCGAGATTCACTGTGTTTTCCCTGCGGGGCACCGTTCGAATCTCTCACGGCACTCGTTAAAACTCGCACCCTGAGAGATTCGAACTCCCGACCTTCTGATTCGTAGTCAGACGCTCTATCCAGCTGAGCTAAGGGTGCAATACGCAAGGTGAAATTTGTAGCAAAAAAAGAGCCCAAAGGCAAAATTTCTGCCTGAGGCGGCCGAGTGCGTCTTGAAAAATCTACGGGTTTTGGGATAGGGTTGGGATTCTTGTGGGATTGGGTCCCACGAGGTGGATATACCCGCCGTCGTTGAAACTATGGCGGGGTCTCCCTTAAAGAGCCTAGAAAGGCTCTTTAAGGGAGAGATGGCCGAGCGGTTGAAGGCACTGGTCTTGAAAACCAGCATACGTTCACGCGTATCGAGGGTTCGAATCCCTCTCTCTCCGCCATGTTGGTGCTTTTGTATCAGCAAGATATGGTGAGATTGGTTGTTACTCGAAGTAAGTGGAGGGATTCGAACCCTCTGAAAACAACACTGCTTCGAATGAAATTTGCTCGCAAATTTCGAACACCTCTCTCTCCGCCACACATTGGAAGGCTCGCTACGCGAGACCTCCAATGTGTGGCGCGCGCCGAAGCCTTGGCGAAGGCGTGCAGCCCCACTAAGCCCCTGCACCTACACTCCCATATCGTGTGTATCGTGTTTTCAGCTGACATTATGGGAGTTAGTAATCAGGGAATTTTGCTGAGGTGTAAATACACAACTTGTGGCTAGTTTGTGAGCCCGCCGTCGCTAAAGCTATGGCGGATCTCCAAAAAAATTTCCTGCGGGGAATTTTTTTGGAGAGGTGACCGAGTGGCTGAAGGTGCTCGCCTGCTAAGCGAGTGTACGGGCAACCGTACCGGGAGTTCGAATCTCCTCCTCTCCGTATTTTCCGTTCGGCACTCGGCCCACGCTCATTCTTCGCTCTATAGTAAGCCCATGGCATAAGGGAGGAGATTCGAACTCTGCCCCGCTGAGGGAAAATACTGCGAATCTTAAATTACCGAAGGGAATTTAATCCCTCCTCTCCGTATTTTCCGTTCGGCACTCGGCCCACGCTCATTCTTCGCTTTAAGTAGGGCTATGGCATGTGGGAGGAGATTCGAACTATTCAATCGAATCAAGGCTGCGCCTTGCAACCTATCCGCTGCTCTTTTCGCCTACAGCGATGCAGCGTCTCCCGCTGAGGGACAATACTGGAATCTTAAAATCCCAACGGGATTTTTCACCTCCTCTCCGCCATATTTTGGAAGGCTTGCTTCGCAAGACCTCCAAAATATGGCGCGCGCCGAAGCCTTGCGCGAAGGCGGGCAGACCCACTAAACCCCTGCACTTACTTCTCTAGTTCCCCCCGATGCCCTGCCCCGTCATTGCGAGGAGCTGAGAGCATAAGCTCGAACGACGAAGCAATCCCCCAACCTTACCACGAAACTTTCTAACCTCTCCCACGAATAAGAACATGTGGAAAAGAAAGCATACGTCTACATAATGACAAATCATCATCATAGTGTGCTGTATACTGGAATGACCACAAATCTCATAGAACGAGTTGGTCAGCACCGTGAAGGCAGAGTGACAGGATTCACAAGCAAATACAATTGCGTAAAGCTTGTATACCTTAAGCAGTATTCAACAGTTTACGACGCAATTAATGAAGAGAAACGGATCAAGGGCGGCTCAAGATTAAGAAAGCATAAACTCATAGAGAGTATAAATCTCTACTGGGTGGATCTTTGGCCGCTGGTTTATGAGGGGAGATGAGTGTGGGGGAAGGGCTTAGAGATTGCTTCGTCGTTCGAGCTTATGCTCTCAGCTCCTCGCAATGACGGGTGAGTCTCGGCTTTGGGGGTTCTGTCCGCCTTCACCAGAGACTTCGGCGCTTGTTCGAATCCCTTCCTACCATTGGCTTGGGACAATACAACAAGCGAAGAATGAGCGCGGACCGAGCGTCGAGCGGAAAATACGGAGAGGAAGGATTAAATTTCTTATCAGAAATTTGGATTCGCAGCTTTTTGCCTCAGCGGCGCACGTTCGAATCCCTTCCTAACATTGGCTTGGGACAATACAACAAGCGAAGAATGAGCGCGGACCGAGCGTCGAGCGGAAAATACGGAGAGGAAGGGATTCGAACCCTCGATAGAGTTGCCCCTATACACGCTTTCCAAGCGTGCGCCTTCAACCACTCGGCCACCTCTCCTTCGTTAATCTGAGCGCAGCTCAAATTAACGAAGGAGACCACGACGAAGTCACGCAAAGCGATGACGAAGTCGGGTAAATATCAAGGCTAAAAAAAGCCTGAGAATTTACCTCAGCAAATTCCATTAACCGCTGAAGGTCAGTGATATAACAAAATTTGGAACATTTTGGAAATACGTGAGAAAATACGCGGCTTCTCCCCCTTCCTAGCTTAGCCCCCCCAAATACCATAAAATCACCCCCTGTAGTAACCAAGGAGGCATCCAGTGCCAGAACATCATCAGAACAAACCCAATCAACCAGAGGAAGATCCCGGATTCTCAGAGCTTCACCGGGAATACTTTATCAGGGAAACGCTCGACTTGCGCGAACGACTTGACATCTCCTTTGGTGACACCATTGTGATGTCTATTGACGCGGAAAGTTTTATGCAGGCCCTCCTCTTTAAACTTGCGCTTCCATCTAGGTCCCATATCGCAAGAATCACTTCGCTCCCTGAGGATCATTCTGAGAGAACTCTCTTTAACCAACGTCTACGTGAATCACTAAACAACGCTCTCGAGAATGACTTTCCTATACTCTTCAGCATTCGTCCAGGTGATGGACTCTCGATTTCATACAATGCTGGCATTAGTGGGACGGAGCCATACTTGACACTCCTTTTCGAAGACAACTTTTACCATCTCGATCTCTCTTCTTCTACATTTGGCAAAATTCTTCCTACTCAAGGGCTTGTTTCCATTCGTGATGAAAGTATGAGAAACGATCTGATTCTAGAGCTCCCACTTTTAGTGCATATGGAAGAATTTCAACATCTACGAGGAGACGATCTCCGTTATGAAGCTCCCTCTGTCGTCTTTCCCCTTGAAAAAATAGCTGCCACTTGTCTCAAGGAAGCTTCACAAGCGAATGGACCAATCTGCATAGTAATAAAAGACTATTACGACCCGGAAGATCGAATTGCCAAAGAATACCGATTCCAAATGGATACAAATGGTGAGGTTGAAAGCTTAACTATTGTGGGACAAAATGCGTTCTTCTCAGATCCCTTAACAACCCGATTCAGATCCAGGGATATTCCACCATTCTGACGCGAATACCCCCTAAGCCGTCCAACTCGGCCGACGTTCCTCGCCCCAATAAGACTTATCAATAAACTTACGCTCAATAAAATCAGGTATCACCTTCTGCCAGATCGAGCGGTTCATGGTTCGTGCTCTCGCACCTTCTATATCAGCACGTAGTGGCGCGCGATCGTACTTTAGACCCACGTCCCGGCCAGTCTCTACTTCAATAATCTTAATCCGCTCTGCTGCCTGATTCCCCGGCGCAGAGGAGGTGTATGCAAGATACTTCCCACACGGCGACCAACAAGCGCCAACATCAGCACCCGGATTACTGGTTAATTGGCGAATCTCAGTTCCATCCGCATTCATGACGTATATATCAGAATCCTGCTCAAGAGCTTGAATCTCCTCGATCGCCTTATCAATGGACGCCATATCCCCGTTCTCTATTGTATTCTGTATTTTACTAAGAGCGCTTGAGTAAGCATCAGATGAACGCTCGTTTCTGTGCGAAACAAATGCAATGCTGGTTCCGTCAGGTGAGAATACCGGACCGTAATCTCTCGCTGGATGAGAACACAACAGGGTGTCTTTTTTGGTGTTTAAATCATACAACCAAATATCAGTGGTATGTATCTCCTGAGTACTCTCAGAGGATTTCGGAGGGGCAGCATAAACTATCTTATTTCCATCTGGAGAAAACGATGGTTCTCTCTCAATTCCAGATTTGCTAAAGACAACATCGATACGCCCTGAGCTGCGATCACACACGCAAAGGTCTATCTCATCTCCACTGGTTTTATTCGCCGTAAAAAGTATCTTACTCCCATCGGGAGACCAGCTTGGATGGTTACAGTAAAGATCCGTTGTTAAACGCTTCAGACTTCCACCTTTTGAATTCATGACACAGAGCGATGGAATCATATCTGCACCGGTACGGATAAAGGCTATCTCATCACCTTTCGGAGAAAACACTGGCATGTCGTTTACATCTTCACTTGTTGTGAGCTGCGCGAGCTGTCCTGTTTGGAGATCAAGACTCCAGATATCAAAGTCACACGACCACCCTGATGAAAACGCTATAATACCAGTCAAACTCATTGCACTTCTCCTAATGTGTACGACACTGAGAGTAGCTTCCGCTCTTTTTAGGTGTCAACGAGAAAGGAGCACCGGGGAGCATTTGCATCATGGACTTGCATAACAGCCCCTATCTTACTGAAATAACATGCTTAAACTCACGCTGCATATTGCTTTCCCGGTGGCATACAGCATTTTCTAACCGACCTCTCTCCCCTGTGCTAAGGTAGCATGCGCGAAACACCACATGTCGTAAGGAGACAATGATGAAGTTTCTTAAAAGAATTGTGCTGGCACTACTCCTCCTACCTCTCTTACTCTGGGGAGTGATAAATGGGGCACTCTGGTTTGGCTCAGGAAGTATCTCAAAACTCATAAGCAAAAAGCTTGAGACAGAGATTTCATTTAAGCACGCATCTCTTCACATTCTCCCGACACTAGGCATCACCCTTTTTAAAGTACAAGTAGGCGGGAAAACTCCAGTTCTAGAAGCAGACACACTCTCTGCCTCACTCTACCTCAAGCCCGCCCTTTCCGGGGATATTATGCCATCAGATTTACACCTTACTGGTGTTAAGATGAAGGAACCTGATCTTCAGGCTGATCTCCTCAAAGTAAGCCTAGATCCATTAGATCTCTCAGAGAAGGACGTGAAGAAGGGGAATGGAGAGATCGATTTCGAAACACTCACCATCGTTGACGGCGTTGATCACTATCAGGTCTCAAAACTAAACGGCGATCTCAATCTTACTTTAAAAAAGAACGCGCCATCATTTCTAGCCGATCTTAACGTACAGGGCTTTGGGTATTCAGACGGAGAAACTGTTATCACCAAAGTTAACGCCAATCTGAACGACATTAAAGGGTCAGTATCCGAATCTGGAGATGCCGTAGTAACAGTGAACCTTGATGCTCGGAGCATAGATCTTACCAACCCATCTATTCACATAACAAAAGTCGAGAGAGTCTCTTCTCCAGTGACTGTGAAAATCCCACCTTCTGGAGGCTATAAAGTAAGCGGCCCCGTCTCTATAAAGAATGCTGTAATTATGACTGCAGATAGAGAGTTTAAGGAGGTAAACTCTAAAATCGATATGCTTGTTTCCTCTCCACTCAAAGATTTTAAGGCTCAAGAGATAGCTTTTAAGTTAGCCGATGTACCGGGAACAATTAAAACTCAATTCTCAATGACCCCCGCTGAGTACATCGTAGGCGACACCGAACTCGATCTGAAGGTTGGCAAGGTACAGGCAGCCACTACTATTGGTAGAACCGATAAGAAATCTATACGTGGCCACATGAAAGCTACAGATGTCAATATTACAGATATCCTAAAGGCACTGACTCCTGACTCCGCAGAAACATACGGTGGATACCTACGTGCGTTCGTAACCAAGTTTAGCGCTGAATCTGGTCATCTGAAAGAAACACTCACTGCGACCGGCAGCTTTGCCATCGATGACATTGAGCTTAAGGGTAAAAAGATTAGCGAAGAGCTCTTAAAAACTGCTGATAAAACACCGATCCTCTCACCCTCTTCCCCTTCGAAAGACAAAGAGTTGCAGTACCTCTTAGCAGGTAATTTTGAGATAAAAGATCAGGAGATTTCGCTTGAAGATGTTAAAACTCCATTTAAACACTTCACGGTTGAAGCCAACGGTGGGATTAATCTCGACAAGAAAGTAGATCTTGATGTTGAAGTAGTCTTTCTTGAAGAAACCTTTGCAACTCTCGGTTTAGGAATCGAACCTCTTAAGAAACTGTTTGGAAACATCGGCAAGTACACTATTCCAATTTCTGTGCGAGGCACCCTGCCTGACGTTACCGTTAAGTCAGATTCTGCTGAGTGGCTCCAACGTCTAGTAGGAATCTCGTTAGTTGAAGACATCAGCATAGGTGTAATTGAGGCCGGCGAAGCTATCTCTCATCCATCAGAGAAAGTCGATAACGGATAGAACTAAAAGAAAAATCCCATTTCCAGTCCTGATCTCCTGCCACGCTCGGTGTGATTGAGCCAAGTAACGAGGAGAGGCCTGAAGTTTTCAATATGAGTGTTATTTTTTTCAATGAGAAGAGCAGCCGTTTTCTTCGGTGAGAACTCTGCATCCGACCAAAAAGTATCTAATTCGTATGGCTTCCACACGACAATCGAATCATCATTTATGCGTTTTATCTCAAAATTTAACCTAGTAACAAAAGCACTCACTGAGGAGATTGGATCAATAAGGTGAGCAAACTCTGGCCCTCTCCAGAGAAAGTCATAAAGCTCAACAATGGTAGGATCCTGTGATTGTCGTTCTGAGTCCTCTTCGAGGATTGAACTACGAGGGACAACATCCCATTCTGTCACTGGATAGAGCTCACCTTGCCTAAGTTCAGTACCATGAGGAATGAGCTCTCCACCTGTGAGTTCATACACAAGTGTTCCGGCGAGAAACCCGAGGTCTGAATACCCATCACGGGTAAGAGGCCCCCAACTAGGACCAATTCGTACTTCCCTCATAACATCTAGGATCTCTTCTCGTAAGTTTATCGTAAAATCCGGGAGCTGTTTTTTACGAATCTCTCCCCTAGTGTGATAACGAAAGGAGTATCGTCCAGGTTCACGACTACTAACACCAAGCGGACACCTGAGCGCTGCTAATTCTTGGGCGCCGTGAACGAGCGCATTAGAAGCCTTATAACAGGCGTAAGCGCAAGGGAGCACTGTAAGTTCCGCTAGATGTAAAAGTGGATCTGGTTTTTCTTTAAGTTTGAATTCAAATCGTGTGAGCTCGTCATGCCACCGTTCTAGAAGATCACTTACGGACTGAAGTGCCACACCTGTAGGGGTCAGGGTAGCGGCATTAAGGGCCAAATCAGGAGACGCATACCGCCCCACATCGTACTGCAACAAACTCATAGCGTAAAAATACCGAATATTTGCCGCCGAGTAAAAATATTTTCCAAGATGTACCGCTGACAGCAGGCGAATTATGCTATACTTAGGGTAAGTCTAGTAGAACATGAGGTTTTTTCAGTGTCAGAAAACGGCAAAGTAGCGATTCAAATTAAAGATGGGGTAGCAACCATCACCTTTTCTCACCCTCTCAGCAACTGCCTTCCTTCAACGTTGCTCAAAAAAATCGCCGAGCATATTGGCGCCTGCTCACGTGACGATGAGGTACATGTAATACTGCTACAAAGTGGCGGAGAGGAAGCTTTTTGCGCTGGTGCCTCTTTTGAAGAACTCTTAGCGTCCGAGACGCTTGAGAAGAGTAGAGATTTCTTTAGTGGCTTTGCTGAAGTTATCATTGCGATGAAGAGATCGCCTAAAATTATTGTCACTCGTGTTCAAGGAAAAACTGTTGGAGGAGGCATAGGACTCATTGCCGCTTCCGACTTTGTGCTTGCTACGAAACAAGCATCTGTTAAACTCAGCGAATTTTCAATTGGCCTTGGGCCTTTTATTATTGGACCGGTGATTCAGGATAAGATTGGCAAAGCTCACTTTAACAACCTCGCTTTAAGCACCGACTGGCGTCCTCCCTACTGGGCAAAAGAGGTCGGACTTTTCAGTGAAGTATACCAAAACGCTCTCGAGTTAGATAAGGCGCTAAGAGATTACATTAAAAAAGCACTTGAATTTAGCCCGGAAGCTATAAAAGCCTTTAAAGAGTACGACCTCGATACTATTCGCGAGCTGGAGGAAACGGTACCTGATCGAGTAGAGACAACCTCAACACTGGCTATCAGTAAATATACGAGAGAGAAGATCACTTCGTTTCGGAAGAACTCTTCAAAGAAAAAGTCTGAAGACAAGTCAGAAGAATAAGTGCATAAACAGGCACATACTCAATAAGCAGCAATGTATGTGGCACCTGTCCTGATCCATAAAATCTTGCTGCATATGAAATTGGTAAAAGAACTGCAAATGTAAGAAGCTCCCTTAAAGGGCAAAACACAAGTAGTGGCGCAAACCAGAGCCCATACCAAGGATGAACAACGGCACTTATAAATAAGAACGATGCCAGTGTATAGGAATAAAGCTTTACTCGCTTCATTCTCTTAACAAACATAAAAAGTACAGTGAGCAACCACAGAAGTAGCAGTGAAAGCTTTAACCACTGAAACGTTCTACTGTCAGTCCAGTCTACACCTACAATTTCCCCAGTGAGATAGAGTAGTGAGTCATTAAAACGCCAGTGTGCAGCATACTCCTTAAGTGACGAAAAAATAGCTGGTAGATTGGCAAAGTATGGAACAAGAAGGGCTACTCCTAGAACGACTCCACCAATCAACAGCTGATAGGCATCGCGGTACCGCTTCTCTCTTAGTAATGTGAGCAGCTCAAGGCCAAGCGGCACAACAAGCACGTACTTTATGCCGATACCGGCCACTAGGAGTGAGCCCTTAAAGAGGAAAGTACGGCTAAGAAGTGCCGCTAAAAAGAACGTTATCATAACTCCTTCCAGATGACCTGCCCCAGTAATCTCAACAATTGGCAGAGGAAGAAGAGCGTAGAAAATAATATTTTCCCGTTTCCCGTTATGCTTCTTAATGAGCATTGTGAGTAAGAAGAGATTCAGAAGCTCAATGACAAAGAGAAACGACTTCCAGCAGAGTATGCTCCGTGCAAATACCCCTTGGAAAATCTGAGCAAGTGGAGGATAAATTGCGCTCAGGTGTGGGTATTCAATCTTATGCCAGTATGTGGTTCTTAGAGAAATAAGCGCAGAGCTATCTGGTGAAAACACATATGGGTTTATGCCCATTCGCATAAGATGCCCTTCCCAGAGATATCGAGGAAGATCACCAGTAAGGACATCAGGTGCAAAAATGTAGAGAAAGCGAAGTAGTATTCCAATGAATATGACAAGCTTTACCGAGAGAAGCCTCTTCTGCGACACAAGCAAAAAATACCCAACCGCCCAGCCACCATAAGAAAGAGCCATAATGAGTGGAGAAACATTAGGAACGCGACCGAGAAGGAACCACGATAGAACGGCGAATAATGTGTAGGTGGCAAGATGCATAGAGGGGGTATGCGTTTTTGTAGATAGTACCACTAACGACCCTTCCCGTCATTGCGAGGAGATTGCCGCGTCGTTCGGCTAACGCCTCAGCTCCTCGCAATGACAATGCCGGGCTCCTGCATATAGTCACAATGCAGGTGCAGGTGCAGGTGCAGGTGCAGGATGAAGATTAGGAGGAGGATTAGGAAAATGAGCAAGGTGAACTTAGACGCGAGGGCGCAGCCGAGCCGTCACCTTACCCCCTCTCCCTCTACGTGAGAAAGTTCGTCTAACCACAAGCGAGCAGAATTAAGACCGCTCGCGCGCAGTTCCCGAAGGGCTGTTTGAAGCACGAGCGGTCTTAATTCTGCTCGCCTTCCGCCTCACCAATACTATCCTCTGATCACACCAAGCTCTTCTATCATCGAGCGTGATATACTATTTGAATCTTGTTTGTATTCACCTGCATTTATCTGAGCCTTAAGCTCCTGAACACGTGCAGATCTATCAGCTTCAGATTTATTACTACCAAAACCAGTCGCAACCTTGACGGCACCAGAGCTTTCTTCTGGTCTCCCCTGCGCTATATCTGATTTAATATCTGTTTGATTACGCTTTACTGCAGATGACGAATTTTCCAAGGCCTTAAGAAGCCTTGCCCTATTTTCTATTTTCATGACACACCTCGTCCGTGAAGACTCCACAGCTATAGGCAGCTTAGAAGTCTAAGGTTAACATTTTCCGATATGTCTTCCGTGAGCTTTCTGACGAGAATCCGTTCTTCGACAGGGAACCGCGCTGCGAGCGAAGTTCCATTCACTGCCTGACTCCTCTGATAGTCGGTGCAATGAACTTTTCTTTGACAATTAATGAGTCGGATTGTAGCTTTAGGATCTTAAGCTATTTTTTAATCAATATATACAGCATGTTATGGCAACAAATCTGGTAATTATAAGCTGTGGGCGGGTCAGAGAGCGCTATATCCTTGATGGCGAGCAGGAATACCTCAAGCGCTTTCCATCAGATTTCCCAGTAGAGGTACGAGAAACAAAGGGAACGCTCGATAAAATTGATGATATTCAGCAGCTCGTTCTGCTCGATGAGCGTGGCACTTTAATGAACACAAGTGAGTTTGCTGCAGATATTTCAGTAAGAAGAGATGATGGTGTTAAATCTATTGGCTTCGCTATCGGCCCGGCAGAAGGCTGGAGCGATGAAGATAGAGCGAAAGCTCACCGAACGTTGTCACTTTCCCCTCTCACATTCCCATTTCAAATGACACGACTTATACTTATTGAACAGATTTACCGTGCATATACTCTTATTCGAGGGCTTCCTTATCACAAATAAGGGTATTAGTATCAGATGAAAAACATAAGACTAGGCAAGTTATGGGAAAAGTAAAAAAGTTCACTAATCTTAACATCAGAAAGCTAAGCGGCGGCAAAGATCCCATAAAGGTCATTAACGATTTTCTTGCTAAGCACGGGCACGATCCCAGAAAGTGCAAAAAGGAATCTCATCCAGATGCGGCGCGGTGGATGCTCTCCCTGCAGGAAGGAGAAGAGCTTGAAATACTTATCGAAGGCATCAAGAATCATCAAGAAACTACTATTTATATGGGCATTAATGTTCTCACGGTCCCAATCCGTGGAGCTTTAGACATTCTTGTTACCGCTCTGGAGATAGCCGATGGCCTAGTCGGTATTAAAGTGAGCCTCGTTGGTCACTACCTTGTATTAAGCTCCAGCTTACCCGCTGTTGATGTTTCCGTTGAGGACCTCGATTACGCTTACAAGCTCATTACTGCTCAGGCCCCATGGTTTCGTGAAGCTCTCTTTGAAGAGCTGGGACTTGATGAAGTCGAGACCTGATTTAATTCTCTAGATATTTTTTTTCTTATTACGACACTTCATCGTATGACGCTGCGTTATTACAGGCAGTATCAACCTTTAATGGAGTGAATAACATGAAAAAAATACTACTTATACTCCTTCTTGCTGTAGGTTTTTTGTCTACGGCAACTGCCTACGCTTTTCACGGAGAGCCTCGTAAATCACCGGTCGACTTTTTGATTGAAGAACTCGAGCTGAATGATGATCAGGCTAATACCATTGCCTCTCTCTTTGAAGAAGCGCGTGATGCGTGTGAGGAGAGTTCTTCACGAGAGGAGCGACATGAGTGCATGAAAGCACAGAAAGAGACCCTCGATAGTGAGATAGCTACACTTCTTACAGAGGACCAACTAGAGGTCTTTAATGAGCTTCAAAGCAGACGTCGCGAGCACAAACGTGAAAGGTGTGCCAACGACTAACCCTGTCCTTATGTACAAACCCTGACCCTAGAGCATGCCGCAAATGCGGCATGCTCTTTTTTTATGTGGCATCGACACTTTCCTATCTATTCGAGCGTTAAGTACTCATAGCTGAATGAAAGCAACAGGAGGGGATTGGAGATGTATCGTTTGTTTGTTCTGATTGGAAGTTTTTTAGTTCTTATTTTTCCGCAACTTGTACTCGCAGATTATGTAGTCGAAGATTTTAGCGACGTAAATGATGATACGAAATTTATCTGTGCCTCGATCGACTCAGATAGTAACTATCTTATAAGAGTCATGAATAACGGGGCTTGGAGAGAAGTTGAATTTGACGAGACGCTTTCCAGATTACAAAAAAGAAGGAGAAAAGTCAGGGCTCTTTACAAGAAAACACTATCTGGAAGCACAAGTTCAACCACCACAAGAAAGCAACTCCGCACACGACTCCGTTACCTTAAAAGGCTCGTTAAGGCGTTAAGCACTTGTTCAACGGGAGAAGAAAGTGAGACTGAAGAAACATCTGACGGTAGTAACAGTGTAAGCACGAATAGCCCTGTTTGTAGCCTAATTGCGGGCGGTACACGGAGTAGCTTCCGAATCATCAATGGTGAGGAATGCGTTGTAGGAAATTCACCAGTAGTAGAGCTTGAGCTTGAGACTCGCCATCAAACTGGACTCTGCACAGGCACCGTTATATCCGAACACTGGGTCCTTACAGCTGCGCACTGTGTCGAAGATAGATTGAGCGCAATTAATGTAATTACCGGCTCAGCAACTTACAGCGCATCGTCTTATATCAGCCACCCTCGCTACTCATCTTACAGCCAAGAAATTGAAGCCTATGATGCGGCACTCATCTTTGTGGAAGACACCATAGAAACAACCATTGCAGAGCTTGCTACCAGCGATGTTGTGACAGGTGAAACAGCGATAGTGGCAGGATATGGTCAAGATGAAGATGAAGACTACGGAAATTTGAATGCTGCATATCTTTCAGTCAGCTATGTAGATAATAATACCATTGCTACAGAGTATGATAATGTTACCAATACATCGAATCCATGTTTCGGAGACTCAGGAGGACCGCTCCTTGTTCTTCGTAACGGAGTCTGGATGGTTGCAGGCATAACTTCAAATGGTGACAGCGATACATGTGGTATCGGTGATGAGACCCGCTATGCTAATGTACGAAGTAGTAGCATCACCTCCTTTATAAACTCATATGTGAACGAATGACGCCTCTTCGCAGGTTTTTATGAAAGGCAGCAATGAAGAAGACATAAACACCATCTCCCTAATTCTTAAGGGCGACGTGGAGCTTTATGAGACGATTGTGAGAAAGTATCAACAACGAGTAAAGCGTTTTTGTTTCTCAATGCTCTACGATGATGCTCTTTCAGACGATGCCGCGCAGGAGGTCTTTCTTAAAGCCTACCGTGCGCTTTCCGGATATACTCCTGAAGCTAAATTTCTGACTTGGTTGCTTCGTATCGCTAGGAATCAGTGCATTGACATGATCCGGAAGAGAAAACGAACTGCCACTCAAAACCTAGAGGAGATATCTCCTGCCCACATGAGCGCAGATCATGTTGCTGTTAATAGACCGATGCAAGAGATTGGGCTGGAAAATAGACAGACGATCGAAGCTATCTTACTCGGATTGTCAGATTCCTATCGTGAAGTAATTATTTTGCGCGATGTTCAGGGGCTGTCCTATGAGGAGATTGCAAAAGTGCTTGAATGCTCTCTAGACAGCGTAAAAGCGAAGCTGAGAAGAGCCAGAGCCCAAATACAGGAGCATATGCGACACTTTATGGACACTGAGAGCGTTATTAGAGAAGGTGAATAAAAATGACCCATATAAATGAAGAAACACTGGACCGCTATCTACACGAGGAGCTCCCTGCCGCAGAGCGTCAGAGAGTAGTAGAGCATTTGGAGCACTGCGCGGAGTGTCGTGAGACTGTCAGCGTACAGAAAATCTTTACCGCCGAGCTGCAGCAGCTTGTATCTACAAAGACCTCAGAGGATTTCGTCTCTAACGTCATGAAAGAGATCAGAGCTGATGCTGCAAAGGCTGACAGGAATCCTAAAAAAGCTTTTAGCATCTTTGACTATCTTCCAGATCTGAGTAGCTTCTATGCCCCGCAGCTTGCTGCCATCAGTGCGGCTCTCTTGCTTCTTTTCGTACAGCTCTCTCAATCATCAATCCCTACGGTATCTACAGTAACTGAAAGCACGTACTCGGAAGCCATGCTTGGAGAAGAGCTTACTACCTATGGATATGACGATCGAAATTTCTATCTCTCTGCAGTACTTGGAGTAGAGGGATTAATACAGGAGGAGGTATCATGAGTACCCTGTCTAGAACCATAAACATCATTGCTCTCTTAGTCGTGGGTTTTGCAGTTGGATATACTATCGCGAACTGTCGTTATGGAACCTGCCTCTTATCCCCACGAGATCGTGGTCCGTTTCCGCCTCATGATCGAAAGAATCCAGATGATCATCTTATAGATTTCTTCACAAAGAAGCTCGAACTGACAGAAGATCAGCGCACCGATCTACGAATAATTCTTAAGGAACAGAAAAAGAAGCTTCGTGCGATACATGAAAAGACCATGCCCGAGTTTGAAGAGATTCGAACCAAGACCAAAGCAGCTATCTCAGAAATCCTTACGGATGAACAAAAGACTGAGTTTGATGAGCTTGAGAAGGAGCGTGAAAAACGCCATGAACGTCACAGACACGGCGGACCACCGATGGGACCACCACCAGGACCGCCGCCCGGGCCACCACCGTTTTAAGCGTACCGTGTACAACACCATTTTCTACTCAAGTTAATTTTTGGACCTTGCGACTACCTCTCTGCAGTAGGGAGGTTCGTTATGTCGTGGTATCTGTTGTCTATTTTTTCAGCGTTTTTTCAGTCCTGCACAGACGTGCTCTCTAAGAAAAATTTGCAGACACTCCCTCCTGCTAGCGTTTCGTTCGCACTGGCGGCAGCTTCTACTTTTTTTCTAGCACTCCTACTCCCGACAATTGAAGTTCCAGAACTCTCCTACTCTTTCATAGGGCTTGTTATCATATCATCGCTTATTGATGCACTTGCCTTACTGCTCTACATGCGAGCGCTTAAAGAAGGAGAGATATCTCTTGTTCTTCCACTTAAAATGCTTACGCCGCTTTTCCTGCTCTTTACCTCCCCGATAATGCTCGGTG
>JAUIIO010000011.1 GCA_030431715.1 bacterium | reverse complement strand
TGGAGTGTGGAGTTTGATCATATTAAGCCTGTGGCTATTGGTGGAGTGAGTTCGGTAGAGAATTTGAGACTACTTTGTCGTAATCACAATCAGCTTATGGCTAGAGATGCGGGGCTTATTCGGTAATGAAGGCTGATATGCTGCTGCGTACCGACTAGATGCTCGCACATGTCCTCCGTAGCCTTGGCGAAGGAGGAAGCCCGGTCGTGCGCTCAGCGCCACAGAATTGGCTCGCTCCACCGTAAACACTATTAACTTATAATGACTTGCACCAACGTCCTGGCACAGTACCTGCAACGAAGTTTTACTGGATAGTAAACTTTTGCAAGGACACGCAGATGGAAACCTCTTCAATAAATAAGGAAATACAGGGAGTTAATACCTCCCTTCGAAGCTCTACAACAGGCACGACCGAATCCACAGAGGCCGCAGCCACAGGCTTTGAGGGCCTGTTACGGAACATTATTGCCCCTGAAAAGAACTCTTCTATCAACGAAGAGGAATTATTTGCCGCCCTACTTCAGGAGCGAATCGAAACAAAAGTCAGCGCCGAGGCTGCCGAGGCCTTCGAGACTGCTCTGAAATCAAACAAGAAAGCAATGAGACGAGGGGATGGCTATACTCCTGTTGAGGACGCAGCAAATGCAGCGCTTGAGGATCTCGTTGAAGATGGCACTCTCTCGGTTACAGACGCTGATGAGATAAAGGCGCAGGCTTTCCGCGCGGCTCAATTAGACGACAACCTCACAGCACTCTACGATGGACGTGGAAGTGGAAGTGATACAACCGTTGCCACAGCTGAGTCTGAAAGTGCGCTTGCATCTGCTATGAGTCTCATCGAACAGATGGAAAGTGGAACCCTCTCAACTACTGCTGCGGCAGCGACCTCGACAACAACAAGCACAAACGCATCATCAGCGGCTTCGGGGACAACCTTCAGCCTCACACCAGAGGGAAATACGATAGATGATGAAGGTGGTTTTGTATTTAAGCCAGAATCTGAACATGAGAAAAAGCTTGTCATTCTCCTTCCGAGTGAGTACGCAAGCCAGGTCGAAGACGTGCTTCTTAAAGACGAAGATGACAATATCCTTGAAAGAGGAAACTCATCTGGATATGCCAACGGTGGCCGAGAGCACTTCAGGTTTGAGAAAGCCGGACAGGACTATCCCGATAATCTCACCGTAGAGGTCCGGATGACAGATGGATCCATAATGTCTTACGAGATCCCAAATCCCTCTGAGAGATACGACTAATTCGTCTGACAATAGAACTCCGCGCTCTCCGCGAACTCCAGTGTTTCTTCTAGGAGAACATACCGAAAGCACTCTTACTGCCCTGCGGTAAAAATGATATTCCACAAGGAAAAACAAACAGGGAGACCGCGGAGCACGCGGAGATGGAGTTGCGATAAGGAGCGAAAGGCATCTGTATAGCAATGCGCATTGAGATCTGCTACTATGCACTCAATTTTTAGCGCCTCCTTATGTTTTCACTTAAATCTGGTTCAAAAAATACTCCCTTTGAACTCTCGCCCATCAAGCAGATGGAGCTTGCCGCATCGCGTATCCCAGATGTGATATCACTTGCGCAGGGGATTCCAAGCTTTCATACGCCGACCGCTATTAAAGACTATGTGTATGAAAAAATACGATCGGGAAGCTGTGATAAATACTCGCTCACTATCGGCCTTTCAGAGCTTCGAGAGGAGATCGCTCTGGCGCTACAAAAAGAAGATCTCACTTACGATCCTGACTCAGAAATTCTCATCACTGCTGGTTCTATAGAAGGCATCACAGCCTCCCTAATAGCGTCAACTACCCCCGGAGATGAAGTGCTTCTCCCCTCGCCCTCTTATGCTTCTTACCTCGGCGGCATCTCTATGGCTGGCTGTAAGGCATGCTACGTTCCCCTGAACGAAGACGAGTATTTTGATTTTGACGTTGAGGCTGTACGGAAGGCTATCACGAGCAAGACAAAGGTACTGCTGTATTGCACGCCAAACAATCCAACCGGTACGCTCTTTTCTGAAGAAAAAACAAAAAAAATCGTGGAACTCGCTGAAGAACATAACCTTACGATTATTGTTGATGAGGTTTACAAGGATTTCTACTACACGGACGATCCTCATTTTAGCCCGGCTCATATACCAGAAGCAAGAGACAGACTTATCCGCGCCTGCTCCTTTTCTAAAGCATACGCTATGACCGGTTGGCGTGTGGGTTTTCTTGTAAGTACTGCTGAACGTGTCAGGAAAATCTTAAAGTATCATGATGCCATGGTAACGTGCGCACCAGTAGTTTCGCAGTACGCTGCCATAGCAGCTCTCAAATATGGGGATAGCTTTCTGAGCGATTTCGTTGGTGAGTTTCGCAAGCGCAGGGATATGACAATTGCTGCCCTGGACGAGCTCTCTGAATACGTTGATTACCAAATTCCCCGCGCCACCTATTTTGTTTTTCCGAGACTTAAAGATACCGTACCGCTCTCACAAGACAGCCATGCCTTTGCATACGACATGCTAGAAAAAGCAAAGGTTGCCGTAGTGCCAGGCTCAGCTTTTGGCCCCAGTGGCGAGCGACATCTTCGCATAAACTTTGGTCGAGATCGTGAGGAACTTGAAATCGGCCTTGAACGCATAGCAAACTACCTCAACTCTTCACCTGCTGCGAAAAAAAGAAGAAACATCGAAGCCCGACCTGAACCAGAAAGCCCAATGCTTCCTGCCCCTTCGTTAACGCAGCGACTGCTTTCTTCTGCGGCGCGAGTATATCTCAAACGCAATAAGCCTCTTATCGTTGCTATCGCAGGAGTACGGGGCAAAACTACCTGTAAACGAATTCTCACCGAGGCCCTCTCGGAGGTAAAGCAGGTACGATGCAATGCCCTCTCCTATAATACCGCAATGGGGCTACCGCTTGCGATTCTTAACCTGCAGCCTCCTACATCGGCATTTGAAAAATTATACTTTTGCTTCCAACTCCTCTCACGAATACTCTTTTCGGCTGAGCCTTCAAAGGTCCTCATTCTTGAATACGGCATTTCTCAGAGAGAAGATGCACGCCGCTTACTTCGTATCGCCACCCCGGACTGGCTGGTTCTCACTGGAGTGACCCTGGATCCTTCAATTAGTAAACGCGGACTTCTCGCAGGCTTACGAGAAGTGGCATCAAAGGTAAACAGAACACACATCCTGTACCCCAAAGACGATGAAGTCCTTTGCGAGTCACTCAAAGACCTGCTCTTACCCGAGAACGGACTGGCACTCACTGACTACCTAGAGGAGAAACTCGAATCGACCTCATCGATTGGCTCGGGTAATTTTGTGGGCACCAGTGCCACATATGCTGCGCTCGTTGCTACGAGACTGACAGCAGCGTTCAAGAAGCGTTAGCTACAAATTTCTTTCAAGAAGGCCGAATACACGATATAGTCTCATCGAAACTTGATTGTGAGGAAGATACTTTATGTCATCACTTCTTATCCTGCTGGTAATCGTCGGAGGACTCGTTCTCTACCTACTTGGAATATACAATGGACTTGTCCAAAAAAAGGTTGCTGTTGATAATGCTTGGTCACAAATAGATGTGCAGCTCAAGCGTCGTCATGACCTGATCCCGAACCTCGTTGAAACCGTTAAGGGCTATGCCTCACATGAACAGGAGACTCTTGAGAAAGTCATTCAGGCAAGAAATGCTGCTGTAACTGCTGGCGGCGGATCAGTAAAGGATCAATCTCAAGCAGAAGGAATGCTCACCGGCGCACTTCGTCAAATCTTCGCACTCTCTGAGAGTTATCCCGATCTCAAAGCAAACCAAAATTTTGCACAACTCCAAGAAGAACTCACCTCTACTGAAAACAAAATTAGTTTTTCGAGACAACACTACAACGATTCGGTTGCGCTCTATAACACAGCCATTCAACAGGTCCCTGCAAATTTTGTTGCCGGATTTGGAGGATTTACTGAGCGCGAATTCTTTGAGCTCGATGAGGCTGAGAAGGCAGCGGCACAGGCACCTCCACAAGTTTCCTTCTCGTAACACAGCTGAAACATAAGACCTGTAGCTCATGACACCTAAGATTCTTTTCGCTATCGGATCCGTCCTCTCTGCACTCGCCGTCATACTCGGCGCGTTTGGTGCACACGGGCTACGAGAGACGCTCGGAAACTACGAGATGTCGATATATGAAAAATCGGTCTTTTATCACTTTGTTCATGCCGCCGGGCTACTCCTCATCGCTCTGGCCCTGCATTCTGGACTGCTCTCAAGTGGAGCGGCGATAAAGAGTGCCTACTGCATGCTTGCTGGAACAATCATCTTCTCAGGTTCGCTCTATTTACTGGCCGTGACAGGGCAAAAGTGGCTGGGAGCCATAACTCCTATAGGGGGTACACTATTTATCGTGAGCTGGCTCTTATTGGCTTATGCTTCGCTTTCAGCGAACTCTTAGCCTCCCCCTCCTCTTCCTCCTCCTCCTCCTACACCATCGCAGAACGCGCGAGCATGGGGACAACCACCTCGTAGCCCCCACCATGGTCTGCAAAGCGTATCATCCTGTACTAATTTCCGTGGGATTTGGTGCAGGTGCAGGATGAGGATTAAGATGAGGATGAGGAGAAGCTTGCCCCCACCCGGGGTTGACATAACATCAGAGGAAATATAATAATCTCACTTCGTTCATACGATTGAGGGCGCTTAGCTCAGTTGGTAGAGCGCTACCCTTACAAGGTAGATGTCGCAAGTTCGACCCTTGCAGCGCCCATTATAGTTTTTCCCATTTCCCATTCGGCATTCGAGCCCAAGACCTCCGGTCTTATTTCCCATTCGGCATTCGAGCCCAAGACCTCCGGTCTTATTTCCCATTCGGCATTGGAACTAGGGACTTACTGTCCCTCTTCGGCTAACCGCCGATTCACCCCTAGTGGGAAAACACCATTCCTGCCTCGGATAAGAACACTCCTTGTCCTAATCCTCCTCTTCATCCTCATCCTGCACCTGCACCTTACTCCAAAGACATATGTCATTGCGAGGAGCTGAGGCGATAGCCGAACGACGCGGCAATCCCAAAGCATTTGAAGCTACTTCTAGGAGATTGCTTCGTCGTTCGGCTATCGCCTCAGCTCCTCGCAATGACGGCTGGGTTCTTTCGCGCAAGTGCAAGAAAAAGAGGAAGAGTCGTATGAGCTCTTAAAAGTTACAACAATAAAAAAGGCGAACATAAGAAGCTTTCACTCTCATGCTCGCCTTTTGTTCGTGTTCAATTTGTGAACTTAGTGCGTTACCACCTCACCTGCTGCCGGGTCTTTTACCGGTGGCGTAGATGCGCCATTTTCTTTTGAGCCGTTGTCGCTAAAAAGAATCTCATCTCGCATTACTGCATTATCAAGTACTTTATCGAATTCCTCGCGTCCTTCTGTTACAAGAGCCTCATAAAGGACCTCATCTACGTGAGACACAGGGATAAATTCAAGCTCGTTACGAACTGTTGCTGGGATATCCTCAATATCGTTTTCGTTCTCTTTCGGCAAACAGATCCGAGTAATACCACCACGGTGAGCAGCAAGTGCTTTCTCCTTAAGTCCACCGATAGGAAGAACATTACCACGAAGAGTAATCTCTCCAGTCATCGCAACAGAGCGATCAACAGGGATACCAGTAAGCGCACTCACAAGCGAAGTCGCCATAGTGATACCTGCTGAAGGACCATCTTTAGGGATCGCACCCTCTGGAACGTGAACATGGATATCTACCTTATCGTAGAAATACCTTGGGAGGCCCAGCATTTCAGCTCTGGAACGAACGTAGCTAAGCGCTGCTCTTGCAGACTCTTGCATCACGTCACCGAGTTTTCCTGTAATCTGGAGTCTCCCTCGCCCTGGCAAGATCGCTGTCTCAATAACGAGTAGCTCTCCCCCCTTCTCAGTCCAAGCGAGACCAGTCGTAGTACCAATCTGGTGCTCCTCTTCAGAGATTCCGTAACGGAACTTAGGTTGTCCAAGATATCTGGCCACATTATCCATTGAGAATGTTACCGTGTGATCTTGTCCGTGCTTTACAACTTCAACTGCAGCCTTTCTACAAAGTGTAGCGACCGTACGCTCAAGACTTCGAACACCAGACTCACGAGTGTAACGACGTACAACTTGTGTAAGAGCAGACGGCTCAAAATTCACGTTACTCTCTTCAATACCGTTCTCTTTGAGCTGCTTAGGAACAAGATACTTCTTGGCGATCGCCAATTTCTCAAGCTCGGTGTACCCCGAAAGACGGATAAGCTCCATCCTGTCCATTAAAGGACCCGGAATGGTGTGAAGCGTGTTTGCAGTACAAACAAACATAATCTTTGAGAGATCATAGTCACAATCGAGATAGTGATCGTTAAATGTTCCGTTCTGCTCAGGGTCAAGAACCTCAAGAAGAGCCGAAGAAGGATCACCTCTAAAGTCAGTGGACATCTTATCGATCTCGTCGAGAAGGAACACAGGATTACTCTTTGCAGCTTTCTTCAGTGATTGAATAATCTTACCTGGAAGAGCTCCGATATATGTTCTTCTGTGCCCACGGATCTCAGCTTCGTCTCGGACACCACCAAGAGCTACCCGAACGAACTCACGTCCTGTAGACTTGGCGATAGACTTACCGAGAGAGGTTTTACCAACCCCCGGAGGGCCTACGAGACAAAGAATCGGTCCCTTCACCTTGCCGACAAGCTTCTGTACAGCCAGATACTCAAGGATACGTTCCTTTACCTTTTCAAGACCGTAATGATCTCCTTCTAGGATTGAACGTGCCTTATCGATATCAATCTCAGCCTCAGACATCTCATTCCAAGGCAGCTGAATCATCCAGTCGATATAGTTTCTGACTACGGTAGCTTCCGCTGACATCGGTGACATCATCTTAAGCTTACGAAGCTCCTTTTCGGTCTTCTCACGAGCTTCCTCAGGCATATCTTTGGCTTGAAGCTGGTCCTCAAGCTCTTGAACCTCGTTGCGGAAATCATCTTTATCGCCAAGCTCTTTCTGTATGGCTCGCATCTGTTCGTTGAGATAGTACTCCTTCTGAGTCTTCTCCATCTGCTTTTTCACACGGCTACGTATGCGTTTTTCTACCTGCAGAATCTCAATTTCAGATTTCATATGAGCTAGAATTTTCTCAAGTCGAGCTCTCGGATCAATTGTTTCAAGGATCTCCTGTTTGTCTTCAAGCTTGATATTAAGCTGAACTACGATGGCATCAGCAAGTCGAGAAGGATCCTCTATGGCGTTCACCTGCATGATCATCTCAGGATTTACTTTCTTACCAAGCTTCACATAACTTTCAAAAGTTGTGTTCACAGAACGCATGAGCGCTTTAAGCTCAGTATCAACTTCCGTTGAAGGATGAATCTCTTCAACCTCAACAACCATATACTCATCTTCTTGCTCATAGCGATTAATTCGAGCGCGCTGCTTTCCCTCGACAAGCACCTTGATGGGACCATCTGCAAGTCTAATTAGCTGTACAACTTCACCAAGCGTACCAGTCTCATAAATATCCTTCGGTCCTGGATTACTCGTACGGGCGTCTTTTTGAGCGGCCAACATGATAAGTTTATTTTCTTTTTGCGACTCTTCGATCGCACGCACACTCTTTTCACGCCCCACAAAAAGCGGCACTACCTGCTGCGGAAAGACAACAAGCTCTCGAAGTGCGAGGAGGGGGACTGAATTTTTATCTTCTGATTTCATATTTCCTTGTACCTGCTAAACAATTACAAAAACATTTTATAAAACAAGCGTGCTCTTAGAACTTCATACTATTGCAATGAACGCAATTCTGACTAGCTCAAAATACACTGTGTCTCTTTATGATGCTGCATCGAGTGAAAGAACAACAGATTTTTGCGAATTCCTTCAGGAGTCGGGCATGAGATTAAATGAATGATACTCAATGCCTGTGGATAACTTCTGAAGAGTCTACAAATACGGATCTTCGACTCTTATAGATACAGTTAATCACGAGATGGTGACATTTAAAGGGTCTGTAAGTCATTAAATATAGAACGAGGTTCTACGTGGGCGCCAAGATCGAACTCTGGGAACGGGGCCTGCAGCTATCAGGCTGACTTCTCTTGTTGATGGTATACTATCAGAGGCTTTTCCTTCTTCTCAATAGTATCCCCGCTCACCACAATCTCTTTGATATCCGGCTCGGAAGGAACATCAAACATAACATCAAGCATGACGTCTTCAAGAATAGCTCTGAGCCCTCTGGCCCCCGACTTTCGCTTCATAGACTCTCTGGCTACAGCACTAAGGGCATCATCAGTAAACTTCACCTGCACATTCTCAAGCTCAAAAAGTCGCTTATACTGACGAGTAAGAGCATTCCTTGGCTCAAGTAAGATTCGAACCAGCGCTTCCTCATCAAGATCTTCAAGCGCGGCAAGAAGAGGAAGCCGTCCGATAAACTCAGGGATAAGACCAAACTTTAACAGATCCTCTGGCTGTACCTGAGTAAGCAGCCGCTCTTTCTCTTTAAGCCGCTCTTCTTCGCTCTTCACTTCACGAGGACTCGTACCAAATCCAAGCTTCTTCTCCCCTACTCTCTGGCGGATAATGTCTTCAAGGCCAACAAATGCTCCACCACAGATGAAAAGGATATTACTCGTATCCACCTGTAAGAACTCCTGCTGAGGATGCTTCCTACCACCCTTTGGGGGAACGCTGGCAACGGTACCTTCAAGCATCTTGAGTAGTGCTTGCTGCACCCCTTCTCCTGAAACGTCTCTTGTAATAGATGGATTTTCAGACTTTCTTGATACTTTATCTATCTCATCGATATAGACTATCCCACGCTGGGCCTGTTCAACATCGTAGTCAGAGGCTTGTAAGAGGTTCAGGATGATATTCTCCACATCCTCCCCGACATAGCCGGCCTCGGTCAAACTTGTTGCATCAGTAATGGTGAACGGGACATTTAAAATTCTAGCGAGCGTTTGAGCCAGCAATGTTTTTCCAGTACCGGTGGGGCCTATGAGTAGGATGTTAGACTTCTGGATCTCTACCTCAGACCCACCGCTACCGCCAGCTGAGCCCTTGGTATCTATTCTCTTGTAGTGATTGTGTACCGCAACACTTAGAACTTTTTTGGCATACGCCTGACCAACAACGTATTGATCAAGGAACTCTAAGATCTCTTTAGGCTTTGGAACTTTAGATTGAGTAACAATCGAATCTTCCTGCTCAACCTCATCAGCAATAATGTCGTTACACAGGTCGATACACTCATCACAGATGTACACTCCGGGGCCTGCTATAAGCTTTCTGACCTCTTCCTGTGTTCTATTACAAAACGAACAAACAAGCGTATTTTTGTTTTTATCTCCGCCTTTTGCCAAGCTACTTATTCCTCTTACGGTACTTCAATTCAACGTGCCAATCTGATTACTTCAATTAAGTAATATAACCAGCACACACCTTAATCAAGACTCTACAGAACAAACGCTATAGAAAGCGATTACCCCTCCTTTTAGGGTATCGCATTAAGCCTAGTTAGACAAACTCAAATTTAAAAAGAAACAGTTAATGAAATTGCTTAACAAGAAGAAGCCTAAGAGGCCCTTGAGAGCTTATTCGCTCTTAGGCTCAGCTTCCTTCCGGTGCTCAAAGACCTGATCGATAATACCATACTTCTTAGCCTCCTCAGCGGAGAGGAACTTATCACGATCACTATCTTTCTCAATAGATTTAACGGTCTGACCAGAATGCTTACTGAGAATTTCATTGAGAATTTTCTTAATTCGATCAATCTCCATCGCCTGAATCTGAATATCACTGGCCTGCCCCTGAAAACCACCGAGTGGTTGATGAATCATGACTCGCGCATGTGGGAGAGCCGAACGCTTCTTATCAGCACCCCCAGCGAGCAGAACAGCACCCATACTAGCTGCCTGACCGATACAAACAGTGGCAACGTCCGGGCGCACGTAATTCATGGTATCGTAAATCGCAAGACCTGCAGTCACAGACCCTCCGGGGCTGTTAATATAAAGATAGATATCTTTTTCTGGATCTTCGCTCTCCAAGAAGAGAAGTTGCGCCGTGATCAGGTTGGCGATGGTGTCATTTACCTCACTCCCAAGAAAGATTATTCGCTCCTTAAGTAGACGAGAGTAAATATCGTAAGAACGCTCTCCACGACCTGTTTGCTCAATGACGTAGGGTATGTAGTTTAGTGCTTTTTCCATCTTAAGGCGCTTCTCCAAGCTATAACGAAATATTAGGATCCTGTTTGGGACAATACCCTTATGTATTATCCCGGCACTTCATATTGCGCAAGACGCTATCGCTGACGCGCCCCTGCCAGTAATACACTGAGCACGAACCACGCCAGAAGATCGGGAGCTTAAGCAGCCTTCTTCTTATTTACCTTCGTCTTTGAAAGCAAAAATTCAAGTACCTTGTTTCGCGTCTGCTCCACGGTAAAGCTCATCGCCCTATTCCGATCAGAGAAGAACTGCTTCACCTCATCAACTGGAAGATTGTTCTTCTGTGCAATCTCTTCAATTGCGTTCTTGATATCTTCCTCACTCGCGATAAGCTTCTCCTGTTCAGCAATACGATCAACGAGCACAGACGTCTGAACTCTCTTCTTCGCCTCAGGCTCAAGATTCTCACGGAAAGCGTCAACCGGCACCTGAGAAACATCCATCTTCTTAGGATCAATTAAACCATAGCGAACGAGAATATTTCGAATCTCGTTATCGACAAGGCTCTGAGGGACTGCAAAGTCATTCTTCTCAAGAAGCGCCTCGAGGATTCTCGCCTGCGTATCAGCGAGCTCTTCATCCTCTTTTTCTCTTTCTAGATTTTCACGAAGCTTGATTTTTAACTCCAGCACCGTACCGATATCCTTATCAGCACCGAGAGCGGGAGCAAGCTCAGCGGCTAACGCGTCTGTAAGCTCAGGGAGTACCTTTTCTGAGATAGCCTTAAGCTCAACGTTGTAGTTCGTCTTTTTGCCACGCAATTCTTCGTTCTTGTGATCTTCTGGGATGGTCGCTTCAATAAGCTTGGTTTCCCCAATCTTCATTCCCACGATACCTTTCTCTAGCTCTTCAGGAAGTTTTCCTTCACCAAGCCCAACAACCAAAGGTTCAGGCTGCCCTGGCTCTTCACCTTCAGCGCTAACGGTTAACATCGCATCGATAACGTCTCCCTCTTTAGCAACGTCCCTATCGGTGATTTTTTCGAATTTTGCACGGCTCTCGAGGATACTCTGCAAAGACTTGTCCACATCCTCATCGGTCACACCAGAAGACTCTATCTCAACATCAAGCCCCTCATAGCCTGAGATCTCAGGGCTCGGAAAAAGAAATACATTTGCAGTATAAACAAAGTCTTTCCCGGCAACTGGCTGCTCAAAATCAAGCTCAGGCTCACCTACGGAGTGAATCTCATTCTCTGTAATAACCTGCTGTAAACTTTCACCTACAAGTCTGCGGGAAACTTCCATACGAATTCTGGCACCATAGAGCTGCTCAATCATCTTTCTAGGGGCTTTTCCCTTACGGAAGCCCTTAAGTGAAACGGTTTTTGCTACCTCAGCGAACTCGTTCTCCAGATATTCATCTACAGCACTGGCCGGGACCGTCACGTTTATTTTTTTCGTCACTTCGTCTACATCGGTGACTTCTGCTTTATGTTCCATATCAATTCCAATATTTCAAATACTTAGGCTCAAAGCTCAGCGGCAATTTACTGATGGACATGTAAATGTCCAAAGTACCCCCCGGAGGGACAATACTATACTCCCTAGAAAAAGCTACAAAAGCGATCAGCTTTTACCGTGGAAGTGGGTAGTATTTGCGTTGATTGCCATTGGATTTCGTCCTACATCATCCTAGGACATTTTTCATCGGCAGGGAGTATACTATAGACTTGCACACTTTACAATTGAAGGCCAAACGGGTATTTTTTCGGCTCTGGCTTTCAGCACCTGTTTTCGAGCAGAGAAAGCGCTTATTGTAGAGAGCTCATAAAACTACAAGTTTTCTACAATACGCGGGGGTGGTGGAATTGGTAGACACGCTAGATTTAGGATCTAGTGCCTTTGGCGTGGGGGTTCAACTCCCCCCTCCCGCACGTTTTGTCCGTTCGCCACTATGGCCAGGGACTTACAGTTTGTCCGTTCGCCACTATGGCCAGGGACCTACAGTCCCTCTTCGGCTGACCGCCGATTCACCCTGGTGGGGAGGCACCATTCCTGCCACGGCTAAGAACACTTCTTGTTGTCCGTTCGCCACTATGGCCAGGGACTTACAGTCCCTCTTCGGCTAAACGCCGATTCACCCTGGTGGGGAGGCACCATTCCTGCCACGGCTAAGAACACTTACTCTTCATCCTAATCCTGATCCTCCTCTTCATCCTCATCCTGCACCTGCACTGTCATTGCGAGGAGCGCAAGACCGCAGGTCGAATGACGAAGCAATCCCATAGCAGTTGAAGCCACTTCGAGGAGATTGCTTCGTCGTTCGGCTATCGCTTCAGCTCCTCGCAATGACATATCGTTGGAGTATGGTGCAAGTGCAAGATTAAGAGGAAGATTAGGATTAGGATTAGGAGCAAGATGATAAATGCAGTTTGGGCACTGCACCCCCCTAATCAGATCCTACTTTGCACTGTACTTATTCCTGAGTGTTCGGATATCTGCGTCCTGATCTCTCTTTAGGCCTACAAGTACCACTTCAATAAGATGATCCCCCGGTTCACGGAAATAAATTCTAATTCCTTTTTTTACAAGGCGAATCTCCCAGACATCATCTGTTTGTCTAACCCTTTTTCTATCAATAAGTTCAGGGGTCTCTACAAACTTATCAAGCTCAATCGCCGTAGCGTGTCGCAAGCGACCATCTTGCATTCGCTCTAGAGCATCTTCGCAATAAGAAACTTCTCTCTCCTGACGTGGCTCAATCTCAGCTGATTCATCTGGAGCAAAACGCAACTCTTCGAACGTAACGTCACCTTGTGAAGAAGTCTTTTCTGGCTTTAGCACTGATACCGGGCGCTTTCTCCTGAGCTCGAGAATCAAGCTTTCCGGATCTTCTTCCCGGTAGATTCCCATCATGGTATCTTGAAAAGCTTCACTATTGGTGCCAACTAAACGAGCAAGCTTTCTTGCGTGTTCCTTCACAAGGTCTGCTTTGGGAGAGTAGGTCTCTAAAGCCGCTAGGAGTTCCAGACGTAGACTTCTTACCGCATCTTGCGGCTCCTCTCTATCTGCTTCTTGAGCAGTCCCCTTGGCTTCTTCTGGAGATGTAGGCGTTTGCTTTTGCCCGGCTCCTTGTTTCCGGCTTTGGTGATAGAGCTCCGTAAGTCGAGCACGATGGTTAAAAAAGAGCGTATCGAAACGCTCCATCATATCATCTTGCTCTACCTCACCATGCATTAGCTCTTGCTTAATGGCTTCGCGGTACTTTATGAGAGGATGACGGCATATCATCCAAGGACTCGTTTCAATATCTTTCCACAGCTCTGCTTTCACAGCGCCCGAGTATGGAAGGTCATGCCACAAACAAACATCATCGATTAGTCTTGCAGCAAACAACTGATGCGCTTCACGAATTACAACTTTACGGTAGTGTGAACTTATAATCGTTGGGCTTAGTACTGTCTTAATATCTCGCTCAACCTCAGCAGCCATTTGTGTAAGAATCTGATGCCGGGAGTATCCCGCGTCTACCTGTGCTTTGGTAAAATGTTCCATCGCATCAACACGTTGAGAAAAAGAAAAAAGGAAATCTCTTACCGATGGGGTTAGTTGTTCTTCGCTTACCGGTCCCAGTCGCTTGGTTTTATATTGCGGATAAACATGCGATCTGAGCTTTTTGGCCGCCTTTCTGACCGGTGCGCTATGTAGATCTAAAACCCTCCACGAAGCATCTCTTTGCGCTTCCCAGACAGGCTTAAACCACTCTGGAATAGTCTCTTCAAAAATAAATCTATTTTTCTCTATGAAAGTGCGCGCTTCAGCATTTCCTGACAATGCCGCTTTCATGTGCGGAAGGACGAGATCTTGATTCCTCGCATTTGACTCAGGAGTTAAGAGCGCAGATCGTACTTCTTGCTTTATTCGTTCATCACCAGTCATAAAGGCAAGGTGAATCTCTTTAGGAGTAAACCCCTCCCCCTTCTCTACTCTGGTAAGAAGATCCTCATAGTCCTTTTCCTTGCCTTCTTTAAAGAGCGCTTGCACCTCTCTTACCTGCGCTGCCTCCTCACGCACATTTTCAAGGCTAAATGAGGCTGGAAAAAGGTTTCGGAGCTCGTTTTGGCGAGCAACGTCTATTTTGTCAGTATTAGGACTGTACATGTTTCATACTCCACTTCTTTACTACCAGAGCATATCGAGGGAATCAGGATTTCGAATAATGCAAATGGGCAGGGGGCAGTTTTAAAGAACCTGAGTTCTAAGAAAACCTACACCCCCGTATGTATGTGGAAACGCATAAACGTGCGATCCGGCCTGCCCAGGGCTTAGTGCACATATGGGTTGGCGACCCAATTACAGCTTACCTGTGCTAGCAAGCAAACTGTTGAGGGAGCGGACCCTGAGTGGCATGGAGGAAACCACTCAGCCACGCCGGAGCCTCAACAGGTTAGTAGTGGGGACCTCCGGCGTGGGGTTATATGAAAAAACCTCAGGGGTAGAACACTGTATCTACCTCCCTGCTTAAGGGGAATTGGTAGTATATATAGAGCACATAGTCAAATGGTTGGGGCCCTAGGTAGCTACAGGCGACACGAGCTCCTGCTCCTGCACTGAAGAGTATGGTGCAAGTGCAAGATTAAGAGGAAGAGGAAGAGGAAGAGGAAGAGGAAGAGGAAGAGGAAGAGGAAGAATCGTATGCGCTGTTATGAGAGGCAACAATAAAAACGGCGAGCATAAGTAATCAAAAATTACTAACGTAACTCCCCTATAGCGTCTTCAAGATCTCCAACACTACCGCCACTATACACTAACTGCTTGTGGGTATTGATAAGGTAGAAATATGGAATTTCATCAACTTCAAAAGCCATAGCGGCTTCGTCCTGATATTTGTTGCCCGAATAGGCATGTCTGATGGTATAGAGATCATTCTCCTGAATAAAGGATCGCAACTTCTGTTCACTGTCTGCTGAATCGAGACTAATTGCCACAAACTGCAATGTTCGATATTGCCGTGCAAGCTCTTCATAGTCATCAATGGTAGAACGTGAACCAGAGCACCAACTCGCCCAGAACATTACAGCAACAGGCCTCCCGGCTGTTTCAATAACGGGAACGTAGTCACCGTCTAGGAGTGTCATTCTGGTGTAAGGCGCAAATGGTGGTGGAGTATTCGAGCTAGAACTTGAACAAGAAATACATGAAAGCGCGCAAAGCAATGCGCAGAGCGAAAGTCTCAATGTGTCCCTATGGCTGAAAACCAAAGCCCTTAGTTCCCTCTTCTTCTCGCTTCTTAATAACCCAAAAAGTATCCTGATAGACTTTTCGAACATCTTCATCTTTCTCTTTATCATAGTAATCTATAATTAACTTCAGAGCTCCGATATCGTTAAACTCACGAAGCGATCTCACTGCTGTAATACGAACACTCTTCTCAGGAAAATCAAGAAGATTTAACAAAGTTCCAAGACCAAGAAGCTCATTATACTTCGAGACAACCATCCTGACTACTACGGGATGACGTGTTTCGAGTAATATGTCTAAGAGGTCACTATCTCTGGCTGCGGCATCAAATGTCGTAAACGCCTTAGCCACTTCTTCATCAGAGAGCTTGTCGATATTACCAAGAACACCTACGACCTCGGCAAAATCTGTGCGGTCCTCCCAGTAGTTCTGGCGCACCCAATTAATGAGCGATGTACTTGGCTCTAGCGTAAGACTTTTTCCAACCAATGTGTCAAAGATCTCTCTCTGAAGTTCTTCTTTTTGGACATCAACAAGAAGCGCGAGAAGTATTTTCTCTGCGTCAACATCGTACCAACGACCAAAGCTCTTCACATCTTCTTTATCAAGAATCCCGGCCGAAGCACGGATGAGAGCGCGTGTCACATCAGGTGGAAGATCTGCTCGATCACGAATCTTCGTAAGAAAGAACTCTTTCACCGGCGATAAAACTTTTCTTTCAACTCCAAGGCTTGCAACGGCACGCACATTAATATCATTACGCTTGGCCAAAATCTTAAGGAGCCAAAGAATGTCACGAGAAGGAATATCACCCCTCGCCTGAATAATATCCTCACCAAAGATGAGTGCTAGATCTGGATGCGCTAAGATCAAAGAAAGAGAAGAGTAATCTTTCGCGTCTTTAAAGGACATCGAATCTCCAACAAGCTGAGCAAGAAGCGGCTGGAACTGATCCAGCGCCTTGAGATCAAGAGCCATCGCCACAGCAAGCCTGAGAGCAACATGCTGATTGATCGTATATGCCTGTCTGAGCGCAGCGAATCGAGCCTCCATTGGAACCGATGTATTCGTTGCTCGCAGGAGTGGCGTATAGGTCTGTGGATACTGACCCGGTCGCAGGGTACGGAGCCATTGCCTCGCCTGCTCAGCGGTTCTCGTTAAGCCCGAAGCCCGAAGTCGTTCTACCAGCGCATTCTCGCTCAGCTCACGTAATTTCTGATTTGGAGCCTCCCTCGCGCTCTTCATAAGAATATCGTGAGCAAGTGGATCTTTTGACTCAGCTATTTTCTTAAGCTGAAGTACCTTCTCTTCAAGCTCCTTGTCTCCCTCAGAGATCGTATCTATTGCAGTCTTAAGCCCTTCGTCTGTAACTGCCTCACGATGCGTCTTAAGCTCCTCCTCTAAGGAAGTAGAATTATCAACATCGGTGCCCTTAAACAGGAACGGCACGGTAGCACCTACGCCCACAATGACGAGAACAGTTGCCAGCAGGAGAATTTTTCGAGATTTAACTACCGCTTCTTCTGGAGCAGATTGTGGAATAGGAAGCGATGAAGACTTACGAAACTCCTCCACTCTTGTTTCAGACTTTTTGGTAACGCCAGGAGCTCCTGAAGTAGTTGGTTGTGGAAGAGCATCACTGGCTATCGTTCGTTCTCGAGACGCTTGAATTGCTGCTAGGATTTCGGTAGCTCCACGATAGCGGTTCCCAGACTGTGGATTCAAACATTTAAAGAGCACCTCCTGTCCCCAGCTCGGAGGAACATTGACATACTCAGAAAGCGGTGGAACGTCAGAAAGTGAGAAATCTTTCCCCAGCAGCTCCTCTCCTTCGCCGTACGGGAAGCGTCGGCAAAAAAGATAATAACCAAGGACGCCGAGCGCAAAAACATCACTTTGCATATCAGGAGCCCCTTTCTTCTGTCCCGGCGCGAGGTACGGCAATGTCTCAACTGGCACAACCTCTTGCTCAGAACTTTCTGTAGATTCTGTTGACCCCATGAGTCCCACAAGCTGCACTCCTCCATTTCGCCCAACAATAAAGGAGGAAGAACAGAGATCTCCACAAGCAATACCAAGAGAGTGCAAACGGCTAACAAGCTGTACACATGTCATATACCTTCTCTCGGCTTCAGCGATATTAATATTCCCCGAAACAACTGTTCCTCCGTCGACTGGAGAAAACAGGCTAAAAGCGATGCCCTGTGAATCTACGCCATAAGCAACAAGCTCTGATAAGGGAGGCCGAATATCCTGAATCTGCTTCATCGTCTTCAGAAACTCAACGACGGCAGGAGTCTCAATCCCTAGCGATTGTCTGGAGAGCCAGAGGGTAACACTGCGATTTCGAGATCGGTCTAATGCTTTATAAGCGTTGGCTGCTCTGCTCGTAAATATCTGAGAATGAAGCTCAAAATATTCAGAGACGACGCTATCGGTATGGAGGGATGTACTCATGCAATTACTAATTCAAAAACTTCTATTAAAATCTCATTTGAACCCGGTTCCTGCAAGTACAAAGCATCACTACCAGCTGCCTTATATCTGCCACACATCAACGGTTTCGATCTGAAGAGAGGGTCCAATCTCAGCAGGCGTTAAAACAGGATATTTCTCAGCACTTCCAGCCAAAAATCCAGCAACGAGCGCTCTGAGCTCCTGAGAACAAAGCACTACTACAGGCATGACACCTTTAAGCCTCGACGAATCAGTTGCGCGACGCAAGCCATGAAGAAGCTCCTCTCTCATTTCATGAGAGATTACCGGAGCTAACCCACTCGAATCAAAGACTGATTCTTCAAATACTTCTTGTACCTCAGAGGAGAGCTTGCAAACCCTAAGCATCCCTCTTGCATTTGCATACTTTGCCTGAAGACCACGTTTTATCTGTAGCCGATAGAATGTGACTATGTCATGAACGTCAAAATCATTGTCACGAACAAGTTGTGTTCCATAAGTCGAGGCATAGGCAGAGAGGACCTCAATAAGCTTCGTCATGTCACTTACTCCCCCTCCTTGTCGCACAACATGATGCATAACTTGAGTAATGCGAGCGAGAGTAAAAAATTCAGCCGGCAGGGAGTCCTGTACCAGACCTGGATATTGGGTTTCAACCTCTTTCATTCTCGAATGAACATCTTTGAGCGCGAGAAACTGTTCCGGATTTTGTCGAACAAACTCCTTACACCGCAATGCAATGTACTCATAGTGCGACTTGGTGGAGATGTCCCCTTCAGCAAGGAGCTTTTCGTATGCAGCTTTGCGCGGGCACCAGAAAACATGTGCGCCAGTTGATGGGTGAAACTCTTTCTTGAGGACTTGAAATCCGAAGATATCGGCATGCCCCGGGTTCATTTCAACAAAGATAGCATCTAGTGGGACATCTCCTGCGAAACATGTCTTTGCCTCGAGATCGAGTCGGTACTGCCCAGGGGTAAGTCCTTCATCTGAAGCAATTGAAACATGCTGCAGGTGTATTCCCATCTCACGCCACACGTGGAACTGTAGTGCCTTCCACGCTGCTTGAAATGACTGCTTATTTTTGTCGTATGATGGATAGAGTACTGACGCATCGAGTTTCAGCACCAGCTGGCTAGATTCATTTTGGTAAGGAGAAGCCAGCGCAGAAGAAGAGTCTGGAGCTGGCAATAAACCAGATTTCGAAGCTGAGGGGAGTGCTGGTAAAGCGAGCGCTCCTCCTGCTTGCACCGCTCCACTTCTTAAGAGATATGCCCCACCAAAGAAAATACCACTCATGAGGAAGAAGGGTAAAAACGGAAGACCAGGGAGAAGCCCAAGCGCTAACACAAGCACACCTGCCAGCGTAAGATTTGCTGGACGCTGCAGTAACTGGACAGCCACATCGCGACCAAGGGTAGAGTCCTTCTCTGCGGAGACGCGAGTAACGACAATACCTGCACAAATAGAAATCAGAAGAGCTGGTATCTGACTCACCAGACCATCACCGACTGTTAAGGTGGTATACGTCTGCATGGCGTCAGACACGGAGAGACCATTACTGATACCAATATAAAGGCCGCCAAGTATATTCGTAAGAATAATGAAAAATCCCGCTATAGCATCACCCTGAACAAATTTCATGGCACCATCCATGGAGCCGTAAAGCTGAGATTCCTTACGGAGATCTTCCCGTCGTTTTTCAGCTTCAGCTGGAGTGATGAGGCCTGCTCGAAGGTCTGAATCAATCGCCATCTGCTTGCCGGGGAGGGCATCAAGAGCAAAGCGAGCGGCAACCTCTGATACCCGACTGGAACCACGAGCAATAACTATAAAATTAACGATAGTGATTATAAGAAATATGATCACCCCAACAACGATTTCCCCTCGTATGAGAAACGTTCCAAAAGCCTGTATCACCTCGCCAGCATCACCTTGGCTTAAGATGAGTCTCGTAGAGGCAACGTTGAGGCCTAAACGAAAAAGCGTTGTTAAAAGCAAAAGCGCTGGAAACGCGAGGAGTGCCAAAGCGTTTGGCATATAGAGCCCGACAAGAAGCAGCAAGAGCGAAAAAGAAATATTGGCAACTAAAAGGAGGTCCAGTAAAAAGGTCGGCAATGGTATGAGCAACATTGCTGCAATAGCAATAACAAACAAGCCAAGAATGGCATCGCCTTTGAGAGGTATACGAGACATTTAATTTGCCCTACTCAAACACACCCTTGATCTGAATACCAAATCCAATCAAGAGAATGATCATGAAGCCAAAAAACACAAGGGCAACTGGGGCAGTCGCTTCAAGCTCAAGCTTTTTAATTTTACCTTCAATCTTTGTTTCTCGCTGACGGCTCACTGCGTCCGCGAGCTCCTGAAGCTGCCTTGTAATTTCACCACCGTGCTTCGCTACTTGTGCAAGCGACATGAAAGCATGCTTCAGTTCAGTATTTCCAGCCTTAATACCAATTTCAGTAAGCGCCTCTTCAAGAGTCACCCCAGAACGGACATGATGCTGAGCATGTCTGAGTAGCTCAGTTACCGCGTTGTGACTATCTCGCTCATCAGCCATGGTTACCACTCTGGCGATACACGGTCCGATATCAAGAGAACTACTAACCCCGATCGCAATCTGTTCAATAACCAGTGGCAGATAAAAGAGAATATCTTCTGAGCGCTGCTTCACCTTACGATCCAGCAAGAACTCAGGAATTCTCGATCCTACCATCGCGCCAAGTATACCACCCACAACGATCATATTCGTACCAAGAAGGTAGTACCAGCCAACCAGAAGGACAGGAGTCATGAATACGGGAATAAGTATTTTCTGCCGCTTAAACTCAGCAATATCACCAGGATCGAAGATTCCAGCATGGAAGAGCCTTTCTTCTTCTGTGAGCTTCTTTTTTTTCTGTGCAGCCTTTTCCGTTTCTTTTTTAAGGCTCTCAAAAACCTCACCAGAGGGATCATCTTGTAAACGCTCTCTCATCTCACGAATATGGGCATTATCGTGATGTCCTGAGCCCATCAAGTTTCGTATCTGATCATTTTCCGCTGGGGCCACAAAAAAGTACATCATAACTCCTGAGAGTATGATGGCTATCGCAGCAGCTCCAAGTCCTATTATCTGATACAGTTCCAAATCTTGTTCCTCGTTAAACTCTAATTTTCGTCACCTGACGTACCCACCACACGCCAAGACAGATAATAATTATACCTGTTTGCCAGACCTGCCATCCAACTTCGTGTTCCCATGCCCCGGTAACCATCCTTGGCTGCATAACGTAAATGTAAGCTTCAAGAGCAAACATAATGCCGAGAATGAACCAGATCGAACCACGCTGCATACCAACAGCAGCTTTCGCTGAATTCCGGAAGTACTGTCTCTTCCTGACCTGCTTTGCAAGCCTATCAAGCGTGTCAGAGAGGTTTCCCCCCACCCGTCTGCTGAGAAGCAAGGCTTGGACGAAAAGTTCGATCTCTTCATGATAAATATCATCGCCAAAAGAACCGATTGAACGATCCTCAGAAACTCCGTATCTGAGCCGTGCTGACATTAGCTCAATCTCTTTACGTACAAGTGACGCTTCATCGAGCCCTTCGGCAGCAGCATCTAGAGCCCCCATGGCATTCATACCAGTCTTTAAGAGACCGACAAGGGAAAGTAGCATTGCTGGATAGTCAGCATCAAAGGCCTTAAATCTTTTCTCTATAGCTCGTGTAAGGAGTGTCCCCATGATAAGCGGGCCGGTTGTAAAAAGCGCTATCATTTGAATTACGATGTTAAAGGTACTCGTCGTAAGAGAGAAACCAATAAGACTAAAGCTCACAACAAGCATTCGGTAAACAATTGGCGGCATCTTCCAGCGAGCGTATTTAAGTTTTTTCTCCAGAGTGAGCTTGGAACTCTTTCGCTTCACCTTGCCCGACTCTTGAGCCGTCTTAAAAAGAGAACGCTTCTGTTCAACCCCTCCCTGCATGGTATCCGCGCGCTGCGAAGAGACAATGCTGCTCATTTGATCTCTTGCGCCGGCGTCATCGCCAAAGAACTGAAGATAGAGAAACACCGCAGCAAGAGAGCCGATAAGAGAAACTCCGAATATGATCACAATCGTCATATCCATGTTTAGCCTCCCATATTACTGAAAGTAATCTCCTGCGGCGAATCTCCAAGATAGATACCATCACCGGCAAGAATCTCATCAAACGCGCTGGACCACGAATCGACACGCCAAATTGGTTGACGTCCGGTAACATCGCCGGTTTGAGCTAGGGTAAACATGGGGCGTATCTGGATAACGCCTTCGACGAAATGTCCAACTTCAATAATTTCACCAACACGTGGACGTCCCGTTCCCTTTTCTCTAAAAAGCCATACTACAGAATCAATAGCGAGTGCGATCTGCTGACGGATGATATCAATAGAAACTGATTTCTGAGCACGCCCGAGTAAACTCTCAAGCCTTACGAGTGTCTCACGAGCATTTCGCGCGTGAATGGTAGACATCCCAACGTGACCGGTTTGCGCACTTTCAAGAAATGCCTCTGCCGCATAGGGAGTACGCATCTCACCAAGAATCACCCGCGTCGGTGTCATCCGAAGCGTTGTCTTAATGTGCTCCTGCAGAGTTACTTCACCCACCCCCTCTACGTTTGGAGGCCTTGAGACAAGTGAACGAAAATAAGGATGCTGAAAGTTAAGCTCGGGAGTATCCTCAACAGCGATGATAGATTCATCAGGACCAAACTGCGTAGCCAGACACTTAATGAGAGTGGTCTTCCCTGTTCCAGTCTCTCCAGCCACCATCATTGTAGTCATTCCACTTCTTACGAGTGAAGCAAGATAATTAACGATAAGTGGAGGGGCAACCTGATAGCTGACGATTCCATCAAGAGACACCTCAGAGAGCCTCGGCACACGAATACAGAGTAACGGTCCTCTTGCGCCACAAACACTCTCGTGAACAGCACAAATTCGAACTCCATTTCCTAAAGCCGCATCCACTGTATGTTGCTGGGTAGAAAGAGACTTCCCAAGCCGCAGAAGAAGCCTATCAATAAAAGAGACGTAGGCTTGCTGATTAGGAAAATGAAGCCCTGTGGACTCACTCACCTTTCCTCTTTGAAGCACGACAGTCTTCCAATCATAAACGTGAATATCTGTTACTTCTTTGTTATCAATAAGAGGCTGCAGCACCCCCCAACCCATAAGGTCTTTCTGAAGGTGAATAATGACGTTCGCACGCTCAATATCATCGATCCCTTCAGGGTGATTCTTCAGGACCTTGTCAACAGCACGAACAATATCTTTTTCAGCGACACCGCTCCCACCTTCTTTAGCCTGATGTACATTTGCATCACTACCGAGTTCACGTCTTGCCTCGCGTAGTATTGTACTAGCAAGAGCCGAAAGTTCTCCTGATGCTTTCTTTTGAGAGGTACTTGTTCCTGAGGAAGTGCCAGAAGATCGAGTTGAGACAGCAGATGTCGAGCTGGGGGAAGATGTGGTCGCTGGCGCATTGGTAGTAGAGCCAGAGCTCTTATCTGGGAGCGAATCCTTGGGCTTGTTGCCTCTCGTTGAGAAAAGACCCAGTATCGAGTCGCGATCTTCTTCGTTACTCATAATAAACCTTACTGTTAAAACCTGCCGCTACAACTAGAGGGCAAAAGTGGGAATAAATAAAGCTGCGCTACTCGGACCTCTTAGTTGATCCTGCAGGCTTAAGCTTCCCATCAACGAGCAACCATTTCTCACCTCCAATGGTTACTGTTCCCTCAATATCTTCTTGAACCTGCTCTTTCTTCGCTCCACCGATAAGATCATCCAGCGTTATTGGATTTGTCTCGCCACCCTTACCAGAGTCTTCATCACCTCGAAGGGAGAGACTCAATTTACCGGTGGTAGAAGCAAGTTGAATTTTCTGAGCATCTCTTGTGGAAACCAAGAGTGTTACCGTATTTGGAACAGAAGCTCCTTTCTGGTTAACTGAACTTGTTTGTCGCTCAGCGGAAAGCACCCTTGCATTCTCAACAATGGTGGTGATAGCAGGCTTTCCTCTTATACGAGAGGCCCAAACCACATCAACACGCGCCCCTGGGCGCACAAATCCCTCAACACTCGTCCGCACGTCAACACCGATCGTGACAGCGCGATAGCCCTCGGGGATCTCCGCAGTAAGCTCATTAATAGGTTTAACGGAAGTAATAAGATCTTTTTGAAGAGGCTGGCCTTTCACTATCAGAGAGCGAGCATAGTGGCCCTTAATTTCCTCAAACTCTTTTACCACACGATCAGAGACACCAACCTGAGGTCTCTTCTCCTTGCGGAAGAGTCGATACTCTAGAGCCGTACCAGTCGCGATTTCCTGTACCGGGACAAGAACCGAGACCATCTTCACTTCTTCTTTTTTCTCTTGGACGACAACTGTGGCCGGTGCAGGTTTTTGCTCTTTTTTAAGTAAGAGAAATGCAAGCGCGGAAAAGAGAATGATAAAAAAACCGCTTCCGAAAAGTACAATTCGAGCTTTGTTTGCCTTACCCGACTTCTGTATACCCCCGAACTGTCTTTGCATTAAAACCCACTAAGATAAAAAAACCTGAGGTGGAAGCATTACGCCTCCACCAATCAGATTGAGATTAGTTCGTACCTGTTAAGATTGATCCAAGATCAGAGAACTTCTCACTGATAGAACCACCAAGTGTGGTAAGACCAGCGATACAAATTATTGCGATAAGAGCAACAAGCAATGCGTACTCAACAAGGCTTGCACCCTCTTCTTCTTTCTTTTTCGTGTTCTTTTCGAACGAGTCCATTTCCATTCTATCCTCCAAAATTGCGCAACCAAAAGACGCAGATGTAAGAAACCGTGCAATCAGACAACTCACCCGCCTTCAAACCAATTGATTTAAAAACGAAATACAGCCAGCTTATATACCCCAGAAATCAGGGCATACTTCCACTCGATAATTCTTCGTCAGTTCTGAGCCCTGACAAAAGGAATATCGGCCGATTAACTACTTAACTCAATATAACAACACTTTAAGCAATGACTAAAGGTCAAAAGTGCAAACTCTTGCTATATTAGAGCAGCTAAGCCTAACGGCATGATATAATGATGCACAATATAGGCCAAATATTGCGAATTAAATGCGAAATGGTGTTATGGAAGGGGAACTACAAAGAGTCCTGTGATCCCGGCCCCTTACGACCAAGCACCTTTCCAAGCCACCCCCCACTCTCACGCTGCTCCTGCTGAGCGGAGTCTGGAAGAGCAGCGCGATACCCATCATCGGCCTCTACGATACCGATCTCAGCGGCCACACGCTCAAGTACCATGCGGGTTGATTTTTGTCCCATGCTATAGAGCGTACGCCCACTTCCTGGCCATAAAGCGGCCTTTGGGTCGTTCGGCACTGGGGGCAGTCTCCACGGAATTTCTCCTAGCTGATGCACCGGCTCTAACTCGGCTGCGATCTGCTCAACACCAAGCAGAGCACCTGAGTAAGGGTTCACAAGGAATACAATTCTATCAGAAGATCCTACAAGGGTCTTAACAAATGTCAGATAAAGATCAACCGCTGTAAGACCCAGTATCGTGTCATCAATAACAACAAGCACGACATCAGCACTTCGCAAAAGTCCTCCCGTTGCTGGTCCCATGCGCCCACCAGTATCGACAATAACAACGTCAAACATAATTCGCGCAAGCTCAACAATGCGTTGAACGATCCCCATGCCATCTGTATGGCAAACAAGATCCATCGACTCCGCCATACGATCAGGTGGCATAAGAACAGAGACTTCACTACTAATCGGAATAAGCGCATCGCGCAAAGATTCGCGTGAAAGATCCCTGCTTCCATTAACCCATGAACTTACTACCTTAGCTTCAACCCCATTTACGGTAAGTGAGCGGCTTAAATCTCGCGTTTCAACATCAAGATCCCATAGCATCGTACGCTTGCCAAAAACGCTACATACCTCACCTAGAGCTGCTGCAATGGATGTCGCACCAACTCCCCCCTTCGCGTGCGTTACCGCCACAACACGTCCTTCACGAGCACGCCCCTCCTTTCGGAACTCCCCGTGAATAGCAACAAGCTCTTGTAAAAGATCAAGGGGGCTTGCGTTGTCAGGAAAAACTTTTCTTACTCCAGCCGAGTGCGCGGCGCGAAAGGCACCCCCTCCATACGCTTCCTGTGTCACGTAAAGAATTATATGTAACCATGGGGCAAGGGTGACTGCCTGGCGAGCCAAGGCAATAGCACGCTCTCCAAGGCCGGAACCAAGAACAAGGACATCTGCTTCCGTCACTCTATCAACAAAATCACGATCGCTAATAAGCTTCACCTTGAGATCGAGCATCTCCATATCACTCTGATTGAAAGATTCAAATCGTTTCGCACAAAATGCTTGAGCCTCAGTGGTAGCATCGACAATCAGTAGCTTCATGAAACATCTCCAAATATTTTATTTTTTGAGCGTGCAGCTATGCAGACATTCGCTTCCAAAATGCTACTACACGATCGGTTATCGTAAAAGTGAGGAACTGAGTACTGCAACGAGGAGTATTGTCTGTTCGGCTGAATAAGCTCCGGGAAAAAGGTCTGCAAGAAAACAAATCCAAGACCAACTCCAAAGACAACCGCAATAACCCATGTAATAACATCGACCCAGATAGAACGCTCCGCTTTATGAACGGCTTGGGAAAGCCGTTTGATTCGGTCAGAGTTCAGGCCGCCGTGAGAGATAAGTACATCCTGAGAACGTTGACTTGGTGCTCTATCACGACCAAGCACACTCTGCATCATTGCTGCTCCAGCAGGTTGAGATGCATACGCATCTGAGGCAGCGTAGTCATCGTTTCGGTAATCAGGCAGCCCACTAGCTCCATAGGAGGATCCCGTTCTTGGACGTCTCGACTGTCGCAATTCATCATCCGACGGCTCAGTAACCATCGAAGGTGGGCGTCCGTCGTCATCAATAAAGGTGTCTGGGTAGTTATCTTCCGCGGACGGGGCATCATCTAACGTGGGCCCAGGTGAGAGCAGCTGGCCAGAAGGTCTCTTTTGTTTTCCCGCGAAGAGCAGAGGAGCACCTTGCTTATACGCTTCAATATCGTCATACATCTCTTTAGCCGACTGGTACCGCTCCTCAGGGTCACGTGCCATGGCTTTTAAAACAATCTGATCGACTCCCTGCGGACATTCGTGTCTTAGCTGACTTGGAGGCTTGGGATCAGTTTTGAGCCTCTTTGTCATAGTGGCATACACACTATCTCCTCTAAATGGAGACTCCCCGGTAATCATCTCATACGCAAGAATGCCCAACGCATAAATATCGGAACGCCAGTCAACATGTGAGTTGAGCATGTACTCAGGGCTCACGTAATCAATGGTTCCAACAACTCCACCATGTTCTGTAAGCTTCGGCCCATGACCAACACGGGCGATTCCAAAATCAGCTATTTTAACATCATCGTTTTCAGTAAGGAGAATATTTTCGGGTTTCAGATCGCGGTGAACGATACCGCCATCATGAATTGCCTGAACACCGAGGCACATCTGCGACATGTATTTCACTATCTTGTCTATCTCAAGGGGATTATCAGAGCTACTAATTCTATCGGCAAGATCCCCACCTCCGACATATTCCATCGTATACGCAACAAGATCTCCATCCCGCAGATACTCATAGGCGCGAACCACATTAGGGTGAGAGACACCATAAGAGGCAAATATTTCGTTTCGAAAACGAGCCGCGGCCACCTTATCCTGAGCAACCTCAGGGAAGAGCACCTTAATGGCTATCATATGCCCCTGTAACTCGCGATGACGGCATGCGTAAACGAGCCCCATGCTACCAGCACCGAGGCACTTCACCACTTCATACTTCCCGGCTACAACCGTACCTGGTTGTAGACTCATGCCGTGATCATCGTTTACTCTGCTAATCGGGATCTCCTCCTCCATAAAAGCCATACGCTACAGTAACGTTGCTTCCCTGTTATGACTCATCTTCTATCGCATCATCATCGTCCATTTCTCTTACAACGGTGCAGAGATGAAACGTTCTTTCTCCAAACATGATAGTATCGCCGTGCACAAGTATGCTCTTCTCACCTGACAGCTCCTCTTCAATGCCAGAAGCGAGTCGCTTAATACGAGTACCGAACTCTGAGAGTTGATCCAGAACTTGGATAGAACCCCCCGGAGAGATTCTCATAATGGCATGCATTGGTGACACGGTGTCGTCTTGAACCAGCAAGCAATTCCCACTTCCTGCAGCTTCAGAAGAAACTATGAGTCGACCTGCGCGAAGTTCAAAGACTGACCCATATTTGTCTTTGTCATAGCTCACAAGGAAACCAACAACCGGACTTCTCTTTGTCCATATAACCTGCTCACCAGCGACAGAAGCATGAATGACAGGAGCAGCTGGAGGAGGCGTCGGGATTGCGGCCGGCTGAGTCGGGGCAGGCCCTACTGCCGGAGCAGGTGGAGCATCAAATCCACTACTCGCTTGCTCAGTACTAGGAGAGTAGCTACTGCCAAGAGCAAAGCCACTATCTGATGAATCAGCTGGCGATTCTGGATCTGTAGTCAGGTCTCTCGCGATTCTCGCCCGCACTTCACCAGTAATCTCAGGTGTAAGCATGACGGTTCTATTACGAGCTCTAGAGGCAAGACCTCCTTCACTTTCCTCAGACGCGTGCTCTTCAGCTTCAAGATTTTTCTCTTCGTTTTCCATGGTTCATCTCCCAATAAAATTTTTTTTCGTTCCCAAATACTTTCCTAGCCAGCCCTTACCATAAATGCCACTGCCAATATGGTTACAAGAATTGCAAGCGTTGACAGAACAAAAATAATACTCGCAACGCGCAAGAAAGAAGGTTCATACCTTGAGTACTGCTGGGTAAGTCTTCTCGCCTTTTCTTTTTTCTTTTGGAGCTTCTCTTCATGCCCGGCGGGCGGCTCTCCTTTAAGCTCCCCAGGTAAAGGAATAATTGAGAGAGTAATATTATCGTACCCTCCCCTTTTCTTCGCGAGTTCAACAAGCTCAATGCACGCCCGACGCGGAGGACAGCTCGAGACGATATGCGAAATCTCACCATCGCTAATCATACTGTAGAGACCATCTGAACACATCAGAAGTACATCAGAACTCTGGCTTTCATCATCAACTGGCCATATCCAATATTTTTGCATCTGCACCTGAAGACCGGGTTCTGCACCAATGCATCGAGTGAGGATGTGCGCTTGTGGATGAGAAAGCGCCTCTTCTGCCTTTATCTGCCCTGCATCGACGAGTTCCTGCACATACGTGTGATCCACGGTGAGCTGCTGAATAGCACCGTCACGGATGAGATACGCCCTAGAATCACCAACGTGACCAATAGTAAGTTCTGAATCGGAAAAAAGAGAGGCAACAATCGTTGTACCCATGTTCGCAAATGCCTGATTCTGTCTGCGTAAAACAATAATCCGATTTGCTTCCAAGATAGCGCTTTTAAGCGCAACTTCACCGGGACGTTCTGGAAGATTTTCTAAGTCTCGACGAATAGCATCTATAGCAAGCTGAGCTGCAAGCTCTCCACCCGTTTGGCCACCCATGCCATCACATACAATCCATGCAGTCCCAGAAACAGATTCAACGACGGCATACCTGTCTTCGTTCAGGTCCCGCTCACAACCGGTATCAGTGATCGCGGCTGGAAGAATATCCCCTTCAGCGATCTCCTGTGGGTCTCCCCCAATCCTATCTTTATCAGCCCCGTCAAGAAGCATATGCCCTAACCCTGTGTATCTAAAATTTGTGAGCACGTATTACGTAGCAACATGTCATAAGTGCACAGCAATACGTCGTCGCTCTTCCCGTAATGCGCCGAGTACAAAATTCTTTCACTCCACACTACAATCATCGGGTAACTTCCTAAAAATCTATAGATTCAAGTAGAAATATACATTTAAAATCCATTAGCGCGTTCAATAGTAAGCTGGTAACTCCTATTAAGATCCCGGTAATGCTGGTATAAAACCACTATAAATTGGATTCAAATGACCTCGATTTAGGTCCTACTTTTGCTAAAACACTATATTATTTAAGCGTAATACTGGGAGAGGTGGGGGAAGAGGCACAAGAGATGGGAAGGCAGCTAATTTCGTATCTCAAAGTAAACATCTTTTTTACGACTTTTTCGTATCTCATACCCCTGTTTGGAAACCCAGTTTGATAAATCCTGCCATCCCTCTTCAACAAGCTCATAATCTGCACCGGTATCACCCTTATGTTCCTTAAGTGGAAATCCTGCAGAAATCCATTTTTTCTTTATGTTCTGGAACCTCCCCCCAACTTCTGCACGAAGCTGAGAAAGCGAGCCTATCTCGAGCCATTCTGCGGATTCATCTTCGATGGTACTAGCTGCTCCACGTACAAGTGCTAGGGAGTCTGAAAGACGCTGAACAATTTCAGGGCGCATGCGGCTCATCACACCCGCGACCACTTCTTCTAAGAAATGAATATATTCACGCTCGTATTCAGTTTGTGTTCTCTTACTCATGCTGCACTAACCTACTATGTGACAATCTGCTTTATACATACTACTCCTCAAATCGACTGCTGAACAACCTCAAAGAGTTTTCGCCTACTCACAGGCTTCATAAGCGAGGCTTGAACATGCAGATTTTTCTCTGCTTCAGGCCGCTCTTGCTCTGAGACTCCACTCACCACGATTATCGGAAACTCACGCCCGAAACGCTCACGACACTCAGCTACAAGCTCAAGTCCACTACCGTCTTCTACCTGAATGTCAGTAATAAGGAGACGAGGCATACCCATACTCTTCAGACACTCACGAGCATCTTTTAACGAGGTCGCACCTGATGAGCGCACATTGAGTGCTTGTGCGACGCTCGCATAGAAGTTCAACACATCTCGGTTATCATCCACCAGTAATATCCACCCACCCGCTGATGTCGCTCCTTCGGGTTTGAGCTCTGTCAGGAGAAGTTCCAGCCAAAAGACATCATCAGCCGGTGACGATGAAAAAGAATGATGTTCTGAGTCAAATGCTCCTAAACTCAGTTCCGCAAATTTTATAAGTGCTGATTTCAACTGCTTCAGATCTTCAATCCTATTTTTAAAAATATGGCGATCTACTGCAAAACCTAGCCGAAGATAACAATTTGCTTCTCTCCGTATCGTGGTGAATTCGATACGCTTTGTCTCCATCCCTCTCGTATCGATTCTCAAATACGTCCGGATAAGAGCTTCGAGATAAGACGAGCTCACAACTGAGATGCCCATTGCTGACATGTCTTCATTCTTTGTTGACTCTTCAATTTCAAGCTCACTTCCGAGAAGTCTCGCCCATTCGACACAGGAATCTCGTAGCGAACCGTAGAGAAGAGTATCTCTGCTATCAAGCGAACGAAGCTTCAAGAGCTCGCGTATAAGTTGAAGATCTGAGAGCTCATACGTGAGTCGCTGCACGTTATCTTCAAGAGCATTCACTGCCCCCTCCGCTACCCACTCATCCTCACTGTCTAGAGAGCCTCTCAACTTATCAATCTGGACATGCATTCCCTGTGAAATGTTGTTGACACGGTGCACAATATCACGAAGTTGACTTCCGTAATGCTCTTGCTTCCGTTCAACATCCAAAAATTTACTGGAGCTAATAAGACGCTCTTTCTCAGCATTAAACGAAAACTGAACAAGCGTTGTAAAGGTATACAGATCACGAATAATCTTATGGATATTTCCAAAATAGAGCCAAATATTGACTGGAGCAAAAACATACACTTCTTGCTCTTGTTCTTGGTGCAATAGGCTGAGTCTAAAAAAAACACAATGATAAGGAATAAACGGAAAATAATCTTTCAAAAAAGCATGTGCTTCCTTTTCTAGGTTTTTTACCGGGACAACTCCCGCACTGGACTGCGATTCCTTTACAAATTGCAGCAGTGCTTGAGCTCCAACTGCACTACCATCATCTTTTAGCAGTTCATCACCATCTGAACGGTAAACAGTCTTTCCCTGAATAAGTACGATACCCCTAACAGAAAGTATGTGCCCAAGCATCCACCACACAAGAGAAAGGATATCCATGCTGGATGTTCGCTGTAGAAGTCTTGAGAACACAGCAATAGATATTCTCGTCATGAAACGAGAGTAGTGTGTCAAAGAACTTCGAAGGGAGGCGAGCAGAACAAGGCAGATCGCAACGGCCCAGATAAGAGGCTGTTCACCGCGAAGTACAAAAAAATACGATACCGTAATAAGTGCGGCATAAATTGGGAGTATCGCCTGCCCCGGCAAAGTCAATGTGCCAATGGTAAAGATAAGGATACAGAAAACAAAGTTATTAAAGTGATCAGGTGATAGGAGAAAGAGTGGCAATATCATCCACCAGATAAAGTTGACACTTGCTATCACAACCGCAATACGAAAAATGTGATGAACCGTTTTTACCCTCAGGAGCACACTATGAAGAATAAGTGCAAGCACCGCGAGGGAAAGCCACATGATTGCAATCTCTGCATCTTTTCTGCCGGAAAGAATTACAGCAGCGAAAGTGACCGAGGCCGAAAAGAGACCATAAAGAGCCAATCTCCAAGAGAGTTCAGATGACAGCTCTTTCAGGAGAACTCTTCTGGCTACATCAATGACATCCTTAGACTGATTCTCGGTAAGGTCCATATTTCATTCTTATCCAACCGAGCCTTCATAGATGGTTCCGCACTGGGTACAGCGAATCTCTCCAATGATCTCAGGGGGGAGTTGAGGTTTGTGAGAGAAAACAACGGAATATTGCGTGCCTCCACACCCTTCACAAGGGGCGAAGGTGCCAGAAGAATCATAGAAAAGATTACGCGAAGACTCGGCAACGTAGTGGCTAACAAATTTCTCAAGATCTATACCACCACTGTCACCACTCTGCGGATCTCCTATAAGCTCTAATGCTCGCTTAAGAAAGGCATCTTTGCGAGCATCGGCAGACCCCTTCACCACATAGTCCACAGCACCGCTTTGTAGAAAACGTTCCTTTAAGTGAACTGATGGATTACCGGTGAATATAATGATTTGTGGCCTCTGCTGCAGAGCATTAATCTGATTAAAGAGATACGATCCAGATTTGTCTCCCAGACCGATATCAAGAATAACAAGACGAAATCCCTGCGTTGCGAGCACTCCTTCTGCCTTCTCCGCAGCGTCACAACAAACAACAGAATACCCTTTGCCCGTAAAAATATCCCTGAGGCGTTCTCTTTCCTCTACATTATCTTCAACAATAAGAATGTCTTTCATGGGCATCGCTCCCTGTCTTTCCCACATCATATATTTCGTAAAGCAATCGCTTATAGAGGATAAGATGCCAGAAACGGTTGGAATTGTTCTAAATGAACGTGAAAGCTTAAAAGCGGAAACTGCGCAGCAGCTTGAGAAGATCCTTTCATCAAAGGGCATAACATCGTTTCGCTATGAGATCGGGAGCAAGATAAAAGAAACGCTGTATCAAAAGCGCCCCCCCATTCTCGTCCTTGATTACATCCTTGGTGATTATTCTACCGGCCTTGATGTACTGGAAGCATTACAAGATATCCCTGAAGATGAGCGACCAATCACTTTTTTCCTAACTGATGAGCCAAGTGCTTCGGTTGCAACAGCAGCGATGCGTGCTGGAGCCAGACACTTTCTTGATATCGGTAGCCCACGGGCACTTTCTGAACTGGTTGAGGAGATAGAAACCACTAAAAGAACGACAAAGACTCCTCCAATTTCAGAACCTCATTATGAAAAGATGGACGACCTCATCTTTGAATCAAAGTCGATGCAACTTTTACATGCCGAGCTGCAAACAGAAAGTACTCAGCATACCCCCCTCCCTCTATTCTACGGTGAAAGTGGGGTCGGGAAAAAAACGCTAGCCATGGCATATGCACAATCTGCTGGCTTTTCTCCTCTCGCAATCACCTGCCTAGACCTTAGATACAATCTATCAGATCCAAATCGGGTAATCTCACCGCGCAGAGGATCAAAAGGATTGCTCCTTATGAACGTGGAGGCGGATGATGGTGAGTTCCTTGAGGCTCTCGCAGCGCAAGCTGCATACCTTAAGAAAATATCTTCCTCTTATATCGTTCTTGGCACTACCGAAGATTCTCAAACTGCAGATGCTTGGAGCAAGCTCATTGGGGGTCATGTTTTTCAAATACCATCTCTTAAAGACCGCAGTGCGGATATTTCACCTTTTGTGCAAAAGTTTTCTAGAGAGGCAGCAAAAATCCTTGGAATTAAATGCACCCCTCTTTCAAGCAAGCTCATTGACACACTGACACAAAAAGAATGGCGAAATGGACTCACACAGTTACGAGAAGTGATCTTGTACGCTCAACAGTTTCAGAGTCAACACGATAGTGACATGTCTCAGGTCCTTGAGGAAACGTACTCACGCTCGGCTGAGTACTACACGCTAAAAGACCTCAACGCTTCATCACCTTCGCGCGCACTTATACAAGGAATGCTTGAGAAGCATAGGTATCGCTACCGAATTGTCGCTGCCAAACTTGGTATTTCAATCGCCGACATACATAACATCCTCTATGAGGCAGACGCAGCATGAACAGAGAAACATATCCAAATGTGCTTCTCCTATCAGTAGGTAGCGAATCATTTCGGATGAGAACTAAATCTATCCTTCAACAACACTACCCAGGACTCTGGCAAAAGGACTGCTCTGCACATGAAGCATGGAGCATTATCCTGGGGCAAAAGCCAAATCTTCTTCTCTACGAAATTGGCTACCTCTACAGCGAGAGTCAACATAACGCAACGCGAGAACTCTTTGAGCAGATAAGAGACCGCTTTCAAAATTCAATATACATCGTTCCTGTGATCACACACCCAGAAAAACTCTACTATGCGGGGGACCTTCTTTTCCAAAATCCAGATACACTTGAGGCGAGCAACTTCGTAGACAGCTTTATCGTGCCACCACCAGCTACGACACCAGGCCTCGCAACTCTGGCTGAACAGCTTTTGCAAATCATACCTATTGTGAGCCATGAGTTTACAAGGCGAGAACGTGGAGAAATCGCACTCCCGCCTCTTGGCACAAAGGGATGGGCACAGTCTCTCGCTGACCCTCAAAGCAGAGAACTCTGGATGAAGTGGTTGCCTAAGTACGCTCAGTATTCAAGGGAAAACCCACTTATTATCGGAGCGACCGGAACAGGAAAGACCAACCTCGCCTACGCGCTCCATCACCTCTCTGGGCGAAAAGGAGAATTCATCAGCATCACTCCCCGTGACTTTTCCTCTTCAGAGCTCGTTCAAGCAGAGCTCTTCGGAGCTGTGGCAGGAGCATATACCGGGGCCGTCGACAAATGGGGTCTCGTTAAGGCTGCAGAGAAAGGAACTCTCTTTATTGACGAACTCCAAAGTATCGACAGAGAACTTCAAGGGAAACTCATCACCTTCATTGAAAATAAAACCTATCGAAGAGTCGGCAGCGCTGAGAGCACAACGGCTGATGTGCGATTTGTCTTTGCTTCAAACCGTGAACTCTATTCGATGATGGAGGAGAGTGTTCTAAGAGATGATTTCGCCTATCGTCTTGAGCGGATACTCCTAGACCTTAAACCGCTACGGCTTCGTAAGCTTGACATACCTGCCGCGTTTGCTTTCGGACTGGCAAAGATCAAACGACAGAGAGAGCTCAATTTCCCAATTTATGGTCTTACTCCCGAAGCCTACCGAAATCTCTTTGCGCACGACTGGCCTGGGAACCTGCGACAACTCGAAAATGCCGCTGCTAAAATGTGTGAACGAGCAGAGATGAGTAACACTCAACTCATCTCCCAAGAAATGGCCCGAGAAGTGCTACACGTACACACACAAACAATTGCATATGAACCAGAAGATGTTATTGCGTTAGCTGCGAGAGACCTTTCGACACAAGCATTTCGAGATAACTTAAAAACGCTCGAAGATGCCGTACAGGCATTTAAGGACAATTTGCGCAAAGCTGCACTAGAGGCAACCGGGGGAGATATAAGAGAAGCTTCCGAACTCCTAGAAGATAATATGCAGTTGATTGAAATTACAGCTCAAACTATACTGGCGCGGAAAGAAGAACTCGGCACACAGTAAGCACAGAGACTTATGGCCTGCATGACACTCAGCGAATTTCAAAAGCTCACCGGCATTTCAGATAGCGCCCTTGGGCACTTCGTTAAACATTTTGGTCATCTTTGCACGGTGAACAAAGAAACGGGCATAGAGATTGATCCTGAGCAAATTGATACGCGTACTGCACTTGATGAAGTTTTTGAACTTAGAAAACAGTGCTGGATAGAAAGCAAAGAGAGTATTGAAGCCCTCATTAGCCGTATCATTGGTGAAAACATGGAATCAATAATCGAAGAATCACTTACTCCCTTTACTCAAGATCTCGAACAAGATTGTAATAAGAATGAAGCTGAATAATGTATCTCCCACTTCGGTCTTTTACGGCATACTCGCTGTAAGTGGTGTACTTTTACTCGGTCCATACATCGGCATTCGCTTCTTTCGTACCACACTCCCTGAGCAGCAGGTTCAAAGCCCAACACTCCTCTCGCGACCTTCGCAGGGAAGAGAGCGAGCCCCGCAAAAAAACCCTCACTCAGAACTCCAATCTATTGAGGATCTGCTCGCGAGATAGCAAGAGGCAGCGTTATGGTTAAACTCTCTAAACTTTATACAAAGACCGGGGATGACGGCACGACAGGCCTCATTGGGGGCAAACGGATAAGAAAAGATACCCTGCGTGTAGCTGCATACGGCGACATCGATGAGCTCAACACGCTGATTGGACTTGCTCGCACAGAGAGCGAGAAAAAACAGATTGTTAAAATCACAGAGAAGCTCACATCGCTCCAGAACACACTCTTCAATCTTGGATCTGAACTCGCGACAGACCCTGACACTTCTTGGGAAGGAATGATAACTGTCGAAGAATCTGACACTGCAAAACTTGAAAAAGAAATCGATGAAATGGTCGCCCTCGTGCCAGAGCTCAAGTCTTTCGTGCTTCCTGGCGGGACAGAACTCAACGCTCGGCTGCACCAGTCACGAGCGGTTTGTCGCCGAGCAGAACGCACGATCTTAACACTTGCGAACTCAGAGACGGTTCGAAGTGAGCTTATCACTTACATTAATCGCCTGAGTGACTATCTCTTTGCACTTTCCCGGTACGCAACTCTTCTTGAAGGCGGCAGAGAATACCTCTGGGCTCCCGGAAAAGACAAACCACAGGAATAAGGCACCAAGTGGATTAGAGCGCTGTGGGTTAGAGCGCTACGGCCCTATGGCACCCTCGCCCCGCTCACCGGTTCGTATTCGAATACAATCATCGAGGGGCTCAACAAAAATCTTACCATCACCTATCTCACCAGTTGCCCCACTTCTAGCAGCTTGGACAATGGCATCAATAGCAACATCGAGATATTTGTCGTTTACTGCTATTTCAAGCTTCACCTTTGGCAGGAACTCTACAGAATACTCCTGCCCACGGTAAACTTCTGTTCGTCCCTTCTGCGAACCACAACCTCGCACATCAGTTACGGTCATCAGATAGACTTCGTGAGAATTCAGTGACTCTTGAACGGTACTTAACTTCTCAGGTCGAATAATAGCTGTTATCTTTTTCATGCGTAGGCCTCTCTCTTCACACCTTCATCATCTAAAACGAGCTCAGCGAAAGCTTTCTCATCTATCGCGCTGGCAAGTGCTTGCAGCTTTGATTGCACCTCCTGCTTATCTCCACCTCGAAACCAGAGGCCACGCTTATCAAAAGTTGTAAAATGACGATAAATATCGCGAAACTCCTGCATCTCCGGCTGCGGATTCCCGCAGAGCTTGCGCCATCTCTCAAGGAAAGAAGACTGCTCGATATGATGGAGTCGCACATAGTAGGCGTCATCAGTAACGGGAACATGAAATGCTGTGGGTTCGATGCGTCGCGTACTCTTCTCGATGTCTTTCTGCTCTCTTCCAAGATGGCTCATTCGTACCATTGCTCCGACATCAATAGCGGGTTCATGCGGATAGGCCTCACCACCCATCTCATGAATATCAAGCCCCTCCGCCTCAACAAAGGGTAAAACACGAATAGTAAAGATTCGCTTAATAGCAAACCATGCAACAAAAGATGTCGTACAAACAAAAGCCGCTACGGCCACAACCCCAACTGCCTGTATCCCAAGAAGCTCAAGCCCACCTCCGTAAAGAAGACCATCACGGTCAATTCCACCAGGCGCTGCCTGAGTTGCAAATATACCTATCGAGAGTGTGCCCCAGATTCCACAAAGAAGATGCACAGAGAGTGCGCCAACTGGATCATCAATACGAAGCGCATCAAAAATCTTCACTCCGTATACAACGAGAACACCAGCAATAAGACCAATTGCAAGAGCAGCTGCCGGAGTAACAAAAGCACAGGGGGCAGTAATAGCAACGAGACCAGCGAGTGCGCCGTTAACTGTCATACTAAAATCAGGAGTGCCCATAATAAGCCAAGCAACAGCAGTAGCTGAGATAATCCCTGCAGCACAGGCAAGATTTGTGGTGATGACAATATGAGCAACGGAAGCCGCGTTATCACCAGCTATCGCCATGGTGCTTCCGGGATTAAACCCAAACCAACCAAGCCAGAGTATCATTCCTCCAAGAAAAACAAGCGCCATGCTATGTCCGGGAATAGGAGTAACTTTTCCGCTACCGCGCTGATATTTACCAATGCGGGGCCCGAGAAGAAGTATCCCCATTAGACCTGCCCAGCCACCGACACTGTGCACCACAGTAGAACCGGCAAAGTCCCAAAAACCCATTTCAGCTAAAAATCCACCACCCCATATCCAGTGACCGGACACAGGATAAATAAGAGCCACGACAACGAGGGCGAAGATCATAAAGGATCCGTAGTGAATGCGCTCAGCAACACACCCAGAAACTACCGTGGCGGCAGTAGCCGCAAAGGCAAGTTGAAAGAAAAATTTTGCAAATAGTGGAACCGCTGCCCAATCAAGAGAGGCAAACATCTCTGACATTGTGGCATCGACGAAAAATCCACTTTGCCCAACATAAGAGGACCCATTCCCAAACATCAGGCCAAAGCCTAAGGCCCAAAAAGCTATTGAAGCGATTGCAAACACCACAAAGTTCTTTGCAAATATATTTATTGTATTCTTCGATCGACAGAACCCAGCTTCAAGGCACCCAAAACCGGTATTCATAAAGAAAACGAGGAAAGCAGCGACAAGTACCCAGAGCGTATCCAAGGCCACCTTATCAGCTACCGTGCTTAAGAATTCAGTATTATCCATCCTACATACACCCCTAAAAGAAGACAGGAATCACTAACATTCTTCTATTTTACCATAAAAATAGACTCAGGTAAGCCTGGTGGCTCAGTTTTTATAGTAAAAACGGCCCCAGAAACGTAAACATTGAGAATTTAAAGGTTATCTATGAGACTCACGCCGGCGCCATGCTCAAAAACCAGAGCCCCTCCAAGAGAACCGGCATACAAGGTTATAGCCGTAGAGAGCACAAGAAATACCGTGAAGAGCATATCCCATATCCTTCGACGCTCCCGCTGCGAGATGCATGAGACAGCACGAAAAGCAGCAGCACAAAGAATGAATAGCATACTCAGCCTACCGATAGCGTGATGAGTAGCGACAAGCTCAGCGAGCGCCCCCTCGCCCTCCAGTGTCACATACCCATTAGCAAAGTACCCCGAAAAAAAGGCAACAATACCAAAGAGTGCGGCGGTGAAAATTTGAAAGGTAACGATCTGCTCAAGACACTCCCTCGAAACTCCACATGGAGAAAAAGAGGTATAAGAAACGAAAAAATGAAGAAGGAGCGTCACCACAACAAGAACAATGGGAAAAGCTGCCAGAAAAGGGTGCGGATCAAACATAGTGACAGTGTAACGGGAGAACTCAAAAATCGCTACAAACAAAAACCTCCTTTACCACCACGGAGAGCTTTTCAAAGGAAGAGGCTAAAAAGTGAGCATCGATCCAACCGAGAGGGCAGAAGCCTGAAGGTTGAATAGTTAAGAGAACGGAGCTAGGACGGCGCAGTGAACGGCTCACTTTTTAGCCTCTTCCTTTGAAAAGCTCGGATCTCACTCTTATTCAGTACGCTTTAGGGCAATAAGAGTCACATCATCCTTGAGGATACGTCCGGCGCGAAATTTTTCGAAGTCGCGAATAACTTCAGCAATGACCCTTGTCGGTGAAGCATCCTCCGCTAGGCGAAGCATCAACTCAGACATTCTATCATAGCCATAAGCTTCACCGCTCATGTTTAACCCCTCAGGTAGGGCATCAGTCATAATAAGAAGAATGTCACCAGGCTCAAGTGAGGTTTCTTGCTGACTATATTCTGACTCCTCAAAGAAACCTATCGCAAAGCCGTCCCCTAGGAGCTGCTCAACTTCGCCTTTCTTTTTTCTAAGCAGAAGTCCCGGAGGATGCCCTGCTCTTGCATAATCGAGGTGACCAGTTTGCGGATCGTACAAATAGGAAAACATCGTAACGAACTTTCCCTCTGGCATCTGTGGTGCCATAAGCCGATTCATCTCCTGTAAGAGTTCGTGTGGGAGCTCCTTGGCCGCAGCAGTCATTGCGAGCTTGGTCATACTGCAGATAAAGGCCGCGGAAAGCCCGTGTCCAGTAACATCTGCTATCTGAACGGACATCTTCCCTTCCGAGGTTTTCGAAACATAGAGCCAATCTCCCCCAACCTCTTCAAGAGGCTCGTATGAAGCTGCTATTTCCATTCCCCGAGCAGCTGGAAGACGCTTGGGCAAAAGCGACTGCTGAATAGCTCTTGCCTCTTCTAGCTCTTTCTTGAATCTATTATTTAAGTCTCTTAGTGAAGCATTAATCTCGGAGAGAGATGCTTGGTCTTCATTTTCTCCCTTAAGCTTTCTGACACGTAATTCGGTGGCTATTTTACTTACGAGACTGCCAACAGAACAAGGAGCGTCAACAAACTCAATTCGGTCCAATTCACGCTTGGTAATCTCATCTCTTCGGGCCGTATCTGAACTCAGTAGAAGGATGGGTATATCTTTGGTTTTATCGTGACCACGCAAAAACGTGCACAGCTCTTCAACGTCTCCGCCTATTTCATCATCCACTACAACGATGTCGATAACCTCACGGTCCAAGTGATCGTGAATGCCCGTACCATCCACACTTTCAAAGAGTGAATAGCCCATTTTTTGTAGAAAAGCCTTGAGCTTAGCATCGCCGCTACCAAGCAATAATACTGAATCTGGTGAATTCACCGCGTCTCTCCCTCTATCTGCAAATTTCCAATTTTTGGATGCTTCCCCTATATTTATCGTCAGAGCAACGAAAGAACTGGAGCACGCAAACATATCCGGGGCATTCTGCGCTCAAAAGCTTTCATACCCTTTCCATTCCCTTCTTTTTTCAATAGGTTAGTTACAGCAAAGGGATTACTGATAGAAGAGTATATACGTGATTGACCAGCCCACCGACGACACACCCCCACCATCCTCGACCGGTTCTGAGCTCCATGAGGGCTCTCTAGCTGCTTACCGCCTCGCCGCAAATATGATCACTGAAGATGGGATCAAGAGAGTCGTCCCCCTCCTACTCCTTATCGCAGCTCCATCTATTGCCCTAACAACATTCACCGATCTTGAAAGTGCTTCCGTATTCATCGAATTTGTGAATCGAATCATCATGCTCCTTGCACTCTTTCTCATAGGGAAGACACAGATCTCCCGCTTCAAACTGCCTAGAGCAGAGAAGCTTCCTTCTCTCCCCTTTCTCCTTCTTTACGGGGCATGTTACTGGTTTGCCCTGCTGATACCGCTCTCCCTTACACTCGTTCTCCCGCAGGCACTCAGTCTCGTTGGACTCTTCTTGCTTATGCCAGCGCTTTACGTGAGTCTTCGTTTTTATTTCTATTTTCTTGCCCCATTGTGTGGAGTTACTGAACCACAAAAAGTTATTCAGATGACAAAGAACATCACCGCTACAAACCAGTGGCTCGCCCTTCGTGCTCTAGCAGCACCACTTGGGATTATGCTTGTGTGCTCATCTCTAGCTCTCTCCTTCTCCCCTGACGGGAGGAACGTACTAGCGCTCTACGCCGTTGATTTGAGCAGTGGGCTGTTTGGGGTTCTTTCAATCTACACATCGCTCGCCTTTGCATTCACGTTCTTGCCTTCTGAGTATTTAGAAACTACCGGATTAAACGCGGAAAAGATTACGGCATTTTCTTCTGCAAAGGCCGTTGATGCCTTCTGGCTTCCTCCACTCCTTACTGCAAAAAGGGGCATTATCTTTTGTTGTATGGGCCTTCTCATCTCGCTCGGAAACAACATGAGAGCCGCAGAGCTTCCTCCGGGCCCTACTCTTACAGTAGTAAAGGTAGGAGAAGCTGAGGAGAAACTTGCTATTACCATCAAGGCACAAGATCCCGCATATCATTTTCGTTCATTTCGCCCTGTACACTTCAGACTTTCAGGAGAAAAGGGAAAAGACATCGGACTAAACTTTCCTGAAATTCATATAAACGGAGAAAAAGTCCCAGCCTATATTCAGCCAACCTCAGAGGATGACAATGTAACATTCACATTACACTTTAATCCGAAAAATTCCTCTCTGGTTTCTGACTTGGACGACCTGCGAAAAGCTCGAGATCTCTTCCTGTGGTATCGACAATATCGGATATCTCCAATTTCCTTTGAGGGAACGAAAGAATCATGATCCGTTTTTTTCTGGCTGTGGCTCCAGGAATACTCCTTGCGCTCTTTCTTTCATTAGACCATACCCGGTACCAGCTAGATGACGCTCTGATATATGCTCGCTATATTCGAAATGCTCTTGAGAGTCAGGGGCTTGTTTATAATCCGAATGAGTACTGGAATGCTCTTTCATCTCCGCTCTATGGCGTACTCCTGTTGGGAAGCGCGCATATTTTTGCTGATGTACTTACTGCACAACATGCTCTAAGCATTCTCCTTCTCTGCACATCAATTATTTCTGGCGCGGCTCTTTTACGTATTATCGGAGCTTCTTACACCTGTGCCGGAGCTTTTTCCTTACTCATCGCCAGTAGTCAGTACTTTTATACAATATTTGGCATGGAATCTTTTCTTTTTGCCACACTTCTCTTCACATCCCTTAGCCTCTATCAACTTATCTCACGTCATCCTGATTCGGTTCCGCTTTACTTAGGGCTAGCACTGGCTTTAAGCCTAACTCTTTTGGTCCTCACCAGAGGAGAAGGAATTTTTGTGGTTTTCATTCTTGCTGGATATCACTTTCTAAGCAAAAGACCTCTTCCCAATCCTGCACTGTGGATAATTCCAATAGGAGGAGCAACACTTTTTGTAACAATCCATTACAGACTTTACGGCGACCTCTTACCCGAAACCTTCTCTGCAAAGATGGCACAAGGAAGCTCAGGTTTCTGGGGAGGGCATCTGGCCTTTCTTAAGGGAGTAAAAATGTACACTTGGTACTTCGGGAAGGCGATCTCTATCCCCTTTACGCTCTCTCTGTTTCTTATATTGACCACTCTCTTTTACTATAGAAAAGCAATCGCTATCGCTTCATGTGCTGGATATCTTTGCCTACTAGTCGTTTTTTATACATCTTTAAAAATCCCATTTTATCACTGGTACTATGCGCCCATTTTGTACTTTGGATATTTCCTTCTGGCACTTTCACCGCAGCTTGCTTCACTCTTGAATAAAATCTCTCCCAGAGCTGTCAAAATAAGCAAGACACTGGTTCTTTGTGTTCTCTGCGCCTTTACATACTTCCAATACACGACAACAAGAGGATTTGTGAACAGCAAATACCATTCCCCGTATAAGACTATCGGCCAATGGATAGAGAAGAATACCAGCAAAGAATCCAAAGTGGCTTCCGTTGAAGTAGGTGCACTTGGCTGGTACGCCAAGCGTTACATTATAGATATTCTTGGTTTAACGAGTCCCCTCAATGCTCATTTCCTAGCTCAAAAAAAACTTCGAAAATGGACTGAGCACTACGATCCTGACTATATGGTCATTCATGAACCTTTGTGGCCCCAAGAAATGGCTGCAAACATGTATTTAAAACGCGGGGCGAGAAAAATAACCCGTGGTATACCTGAAGGCTTTGCAATTCTAGAGATTAAGCGTTTTAGTACCAAGCAGGTGCTAGAGGAGGATTAAGAAGAGGAGAGCGGGACTCAGGCTCTTCGTTTACGAGATAACTCAGTAGCATATATGGTTAGTGAATCCATGGGAGCTCTGCCTCGAGACTAGACAAGACTTCATCTATGCCGATGTCATGCGGCGCTAACACAATACCTGCTCCTGAACTTCGTGCGAGCCCTTGGAGGTACTCTTCTTGTTCCTCAGGCGAGGAGAACTCTTCAACGCTCATAAGACTATCGCCGCCAAAAAGTGCAAGATGAGATTCAATCTCATTCTTATCTTCGCCAACCACAATAAGCCTGTGTCCATTAATCACAACCGAAGCGGGCTCACCAGAGGAATATGGAATAAAGTAACTTGTCATATATATGTAGTAAGCATCGTAAGCTTGCATTTCAAGGGGGAAAATCGCTCTAACGATGATTTTAGTAAATTTTCAAGGGGTTAATTGCCTTGCCAATTCCGCAGATTGAGTGAGTTTCTCAAGGGATACTCCTGTTTCCACTCCACGGTCGTGACAAAGTGCGACCAAGTCCTCAGTTGCAACATTTCCTGCAGCGCCCTCAGTAAATGGGCATCCGCCCATTCCAGCGATAGAAGACTCAAAGATAGCTACCCCACACTCGAGTCCCACTTCAGCGTTCTCTCGCGCGCGCCCGCCAGTATCATGTAGATGTAGTCCGGGGGCAATCGAAGGATACTGAATCATAAAGTCTTTTATAATACGTTGAACGTGCTCAGGGAGCCCCATGCCAACGGTATCTGCAAACATACATTCTTTTGGTGTCACACCATGAGTTTTCAGAAGACGAAGAAGGTTCTCGCAGTAAGAAAGTGTTTTTTCTGGCACACACTCTCCTTCGTAGTGGCAACCAAAAGCGGTTGAAAACATAATTCCATGTAGAGGTTTATTATATTCAGCAAAAAGCTTTAACCACCCCTCTATCCCATCTTCGAACTCTTTGTGAGTTCGATTGTTATTTTTCTTAAAGAACGTCTCGCTAATAGAGGTAATGAGCCATGCTTCATTCTGAAGTACCGGGAACGATTCTGCCTTCTTAAAACCATAGGTGTTAAGGTAGAGCGCCTTAAATTTTACGTCGGAACGAGGCTGTAATGAAGTTACGAGCTCTTCTGCATCTGCCATCTGAGGCACAAGATCTGCTCTTACAAATGAAGTAACCTCAATCTCACTAACACCGGTTAGAGCCAGACTCTCTATAAGTGAACGTTTGTCAGCCATAGAAACAATGGATGGATAGATCTGAAATCCCTCTCGCGGGCCGACTTCACGTATGAGCACTTTTTTGGGCGACATAAATTCTCTCAAGTATATGCTCAAACTATCACGAGAGAGCATTTCGGAAAATATCTTAACCTTTCCAATGCTTACCCACCCATCCCCTTCATGAAGGGGGGCCTTGCGAAGTAAAGAGAAAGGAAGTGTCGTTATGCTACAAAGTTATGAAATGAGCCCATAACGTAAAGTGAGGGTAAGGTTTACGATTACAAATAGATATTTTTGTAGAATTCGGGCAATCAACCCTCTATACTTAGCGCGCTTTTAGAAAGACTCCGTATGGCTGACCCTATTGTAAAGCACCAGGGAGAAGAACTGGACCTCAGTGAGATGGAAAGAGAAAGCTCTCTAGACACTGCCCTTTCCCCATCGCAAAACAATACCTTAGAAATCGGACCAGACGAATTGTCAGACTTAACCGATAGTACTCTACAAACCTCTCATACCATACAACGTAAAAGAGCATCTCAACCGGACCTTGATGTCTCTAGATTACAGAAACAACCGCATCTCAGTTCATTAGAAGTACTTCCCGAGTCACCTGAGGCACCTAATAGTGTAGAAGAGGTATCCCTTTCTCCAACAAAGATCCGTGGGAACTCGCTTCTCGATCAACTTATGAAACTTGTTGTTTTATTTCTTGAGAAGATCGAAGCGCTTTTAATCGGGACAGAATCTGAAAACATGAAGCAGCAGCAGGGCACACAGGAAGATGAAGAATATGACCCGGAAACTGTCTTCACTAATCCAAGCAACTTCACAAAATCACACATTGGGAATCGCTTAAAGAAGAAGAGAAGATTTCTCTTCAGACGCTATACTGCCCGCCAATGAAAATGTCCGGTTCAGATGTGAGTGTAGTACTTTGGCGATCGACCAGCTCCTCGCCACTTCTTCCGGTAAAAGCTGATCGCTTTTGCAATTTTTTGCGGGCAGTATTTGTTGTCCCTCCGGGAGACTTCCGGACATTTTCAATGTCCTCCAGTATAAAATATCCGAATTACGTATTCTTAAGTACCGCCAGCTCGTTCTCAACTAACTCGGCTTGTTCTGGTTGCGCACGAACTATGTCTTCAAGCACAGCTGCTGCCTTCTCTCTCTCTTCCACTTCCTTGGCCACTCTGGCAAAGGAGAGCGCTGCTGCAACACGAACAAAGGCTCCATTTGTAGCGAGTTCGTACAAAGTAGCTTTTCCAGTTTGCACCGCGTCTTCTTTATCTAGTAACGACCGTGAAAGCGAGAGCAGAGAGAGCTCCGCAAATAGCCGCTGATCAGCATTTGAGACATCAATATCAGATAACTTGATACTACCAAGCATATTCTGGACTTTATCTGTGTCACCACTATGTGCCGCTAATAAGCTGTCATAAAGGGTAGCTACCTGATCATAGGGTGAGGGTTCATCACGCAGCGCACTTACATAACCTTGGAGTCTCTTCTGCGTCTCCTTATAGGCTGTGGCATTAATATCTTCCATGGCCGTAAACTGCTCATACTCCTGCTTCAGTCGCACATACACATCTGAAGCACGCTCAAGATTTGCCTGCTTACTTTGCTCAAAAGCGTTCTTCCCATAGAGCACTACAAGAACAATCACGACTCCCCAGAGCAGGTTTTGCCACTGGTTTTTGAGGAACACAAAAAGTGGGTCCTCAATCATCGCTTGCTGAGCAGCTTGATTTTCAAATAGTGGACCACTCGTCTCTTCTTCTGGTACTTCAGGCTGGTCGTCAGAGACCGGGCGAGCAGTGTTCTTCTTTCTAGCCATATTCTTCTCTTATTTATCAGGTCTTGTATTTGAAATCGTCAGCATCAAGCTGAGCTAACATTTCAGACCACTTCTCTTTATCGATATTTTTAAAATCTTTAGAAGACTCTTGATCCTGTTCTGGATCTGCTTGCTCCTTATCAGATTCAGCTTCCTTTGAAGATGCGGACTCTTTCTCTTCCGGAGCCTCTGAAGATTCAGAGAACGTGATCTGTGCCTGTGTCAGGACTTCCTTGGCAACATAAATAGGAGCATCAGACCGAAGCGCGACGGCAATTGCATCACTTGGACGGGCATCAAGGATTATCGCTTTATCTCCAAAAGAAAGCACCATCTCTGAATAGTACGTCGATTCTTTAAGCTCTGTAATGAGTACTCGAACAACACGTACCCCAAGTTCATCAAACATATTCTGCATGAGATCATGGGTCAGAGGCCTAGCCATCTCCAAATCCTTGATAGCACTGGCGATAGATGTTGCCTCAGCAACCCCTATCCAAATTGGGAGGTGGACCTGACCACCTTCATCTTTAAGCACTACAACCGGAGCTTGTGTATTGGGATCCAGCACGAGCCCACCAACAAACATCTCTATAGCTGATTCATCTTTCTGCGTCATAAACCCGTCTAAAACGTATCTCTCTAATCTTACTTCTCCATCATCTTTACTATGACCTTGTACGGTTTGTCTAGAAAGAGGATGCAGCAGCCTCAGTCTGGTCTGAGCTGGCTGTCCTCAGACATCTTCCCTTAAGGGTATAGCGTGAAACCCCGGTAATCTCCACAGGAATGGTATGCCCCGGCCCTACTGCAAGGAGCTCTTCTTCAAGATTTACCGTTATATTCTGACTGATGCGCCCCTGCAGGTGCTTCCTATTACCTCTTGAGAAACCATCTATGAGAACGTCATGGACAGTTCCTGTATAAGCAGCCAGCCTCTTCGCCGTTATCTCCTCTTGCAGGGCTTGCAGCTCCTGAAGCCATTCAAGCTTCTCCTCATAGGGCTGAGAATCTTCAATATCTGCTGCTTTCGTCCCCGGACGAGGAGAAAAGACAAAGGAGTAGCTAGACTCAAACTGTACTTCACGCATTACCTCTAATGTTTCCTCGAAGTCTCTTCTCGTTTCTCCGGGGAAACCAACGATGATATCTGTTGTAATAGCGATATCTGGCACTCGCTCTTTTAAGCCATGGATAATATCTAAGTACTTTTTGCGACGATAGTTTCGGTTCATCGCTTTAAGTATAACGTCACTACCTGACTGAAGAGGCATATGGATATGCCGGCAGACCTTGGGGTTCGTTGCTACGAGCTCATAAAAGTCGTCTCGAACCTCCTGAGGATGAGGACTGGTAAAACGTATTCGTTCAATAGCTTCAACGTCAGAGACCTGCTGCAGGAGATCTACGAACTTTAGCCTCGGGGTCAGGTCTCTGCCGTAAGAGTTCACCGTTTGCCCAAGTAAAACGATCTCTTTCGAACCGCGGTGGGCAGCAAGTTTTACTTCACGAAGTATTTCCTCAAGTGGTCTTGATACCTCTTTTCCTCTGGTTGTAGGGACAATGCAGTAAGTGCAATTCTTATTACAACCACGGCTTATTGATACAAAGGTTGAGGTTCTTCCAGCAGTATGGCCAGTTTCGGAGAGAGCGCCACTTTCAGCAAAGCCAGCAGGAAGCTCCTCCCACTCATCACGGTAGTCGACCGCGACTTGAGGATCCATTCCGTCCTTGCGCCTTTCAATAAGTGATGGGACCAGCGACAGGTTATGTGTCCCAAAAACAAAATCTACTACCTTACTTCTCTTTGTGATCTTCTCACCCTCTTGCTGAGCGACACACCCACCAACACCGATCAGAACCTCCTCGTCAGATTTTTTGTACTGATCTAATTGCCCGAGCAAGCTGTATAATTTGTGCTCTGGCTTTTCACGAACGCTGCAGGTGTTAACGAGGATAAGCTTCGCCTTGTCAGGGGTATCAACAAGCCTGTATGAGTCTTGAAGTATTCGCTCAAGCTTCAAACTGTCATATTCATTCATCTGACAGCCAAAAGTCTTGATGTACACACCTGCACGCACATCATCCTCACCTCCCTCAAAGGAGGTCGAACTCTTAGCTTTCTGGGACGGCTTTATCTGAACGAGATGATCACTCATAAATTTCCAACGTTTCATCCTGAAGCGGTACAATCCTGATCAAAGGACTATAGCTTGCCTGCAGTGGCGGAGAGTCTTCCAGTACGATCTTAAGCTTCTTATCGCCACCCGGCTTGAGGTTAAGATCGTGGAGCTCCAGCAACACCCCATTCTCCTGAAACGCTTTTTGAAAATCAAGTCCTCCGCCATATTTAGCGAAAGCTACCTGTACTCCGAGCTCCTGCAGGGTCTGACCGGAAGAATTATGGATAACAGCATAGAGCATGCCTCCCTCAAGGAGCTCTACCTGCTGAACAACGACATCCGATACCTGAGAGAGTCCAGCCTTACTTGCGGTAGACTGCTCCTCATATGCAGCTTTCGCGTCTTTTCCCCAGAGAAGCTCTATTTGGTAGTCACTCATACTACTGGCTGGAACCACAAGGGGAAGCTTAATGACTTTTGATTGTTTGTGACCACGATGCTCACTATCTACATAGTCAGCCACACGGTACGTACTGGCCGCGAGTGGCGTGCCCTGACTATATGGGATAACTCTTACGAGTGGATCTTTTTGTCGTATCTCTTTATATGCCGTCACTGTGGCAACAAGTGCCAAATACTCCCCATCATATTCCTCTTTTACGACCTCAAGAGCATAAGGCGCCGCGGGAACAGTATCTTCTAAATGGACTTTCTCAGGAGAGCGGGCAACTTCCTGAATCAGTTCAGGCTCGGACATATCCCAAACGGAAGTGCAGGCCGTTAGAACCGAGAAAAAAAAAGAAGGTAAGAATAGGAAGCAGAGTTTCTTAATCATGAATTCGCATCAAGGGTTTCTTGGGTCACATACTCCCACCCAGACGTGAAAGAGAATTCCCATGACTGCTTCTCGATACGGTCAGTGACGACATAGTAAGGAACCTTATAGTACCTTACGAGAACTTCGACATCTGCTTTATATGCGTCATCGAGCATGTCGACAAAATCAAGTTTAGTCTCAACGATCTTCTCCTTTCTTCGCCTTGAACGTAGAAGTCGTTTTAGCTCCTGCTTGGATTCATCTTTGGCCAGCGCCACCGCTTCCTCCGGACGGCCCCAATATACAGCCCGATTAAACGCTTCAACTTTCTCTCGAAGCAGCCTCTCTCTGTCAGCCGCAGAAACTCCCATCTCCTTGTACGTTGCAACAAAAGGCGTAACAATTGCGCATCCACTAAAGACACTTACCACTAGGAGCAAGATGAAGGCCTGTCGCCACCTATCCCGATCAAACATAAACTTCCTATTCGTTATTATCTGACTCGCCAGTTATGAAATCTAACCAGCTCTTATCTTTCTCGGTAACGTGCTCGTCAGAATGCTTATAGCTCGCACGGGCTTCACTAAGCTTAAAACTCTCATCATCGCGTTGAGCACTGACCACTGCAGCCGCTTGCGATTCCTTACCCTTTTTAAATTCTCCCTTAAGGTACCGCTTATGAAGCTCATCCGTACCTATTATAGCCAAGCCGGCGGAAAAGAGCATAATTACGGCAAGGTGTAAGATGGGACCCTTTTTCTTCTCAGACACAAAAACCTCCAATCTCCCACTAAAGGAGCTCGTACTCCCTTTAAGGTACAGGATGAAACGCCACCCGACAAATCCCTATTTCTACCAAGAAGGCATCAATTTCACTCATTGCATCGTGGGAAATAGGGTAGCGGCCTCATAAATACCCTCTCGTTATCAAAAGTATGCCCCCATCACATCAAGACGTATGAGCCGAGCAGGAGACGTCTGCTATGAGAGCAGCACACTATGGGGCAATATATGCGAAAGCACATGTTGGAGCTGAGACCGAAATGTGTCATTATTGCATTAATAGTTCTTAATATATGCAGGCTTTTTGTCCACCGGCCTTCTGCTAAGAGAGAACCTATTGTGATGTTCATTCTACACTAACCCTTTTCTAGAGACCTCTCTCTATGCCACACCGCGAATTAACTTACAGCATTCGAAAAGAAGCTATTTCAGGTATTGTTGTTTTCCTTGTTGCCCTCCCACTTTGCCTTGGTATTGCTCTTGCCTCAAACGCTCCACTCTTTGCAGGAATTATTGCGGGAGTTATCGGGGGGCTTGTTGTTGCCCCACTTTCTGGCTCCGCACTGAGCGTTTCAGGCCCAGCCGCCGGGCTTGCCGTTATTGTTGCAGATGCAATTAAAGATCTTGATAGTTGGAACGCCTTTACTTGCGCTGTGCTTATCGCTGGACTTATCCAGATACTTTTCTCTCTCTTTAAACTCGGACGTATCGGGGAATTTTTCCCTACAAGTGTTATTAAGGGCATGCTTGCCGCCATTGGTATTATCATCATACTCAAACAGATTCCGATTGCGCTTGGAGACACGGGGGACTTTAAAGAAGAACTCTCGATGCTCAAATATTTTGCGGGCGAGAGTGCCGTTACTGAGATCATTGAAGCCTTATCCAATATGACCTTCGCAGCTATCTTAATAACCGGCTTCTCAATTCTCACTCTCGTTTATTGGGATTCGTTCGCTAAAAAAGTAGGAGGCGTCTTTTCTTATTTCCCGGCTGCGCTTATCGCTGTAATAGGCTCTGTGATACTTCAACAGCTCTTTTATCTCCTCTCCCCTGCTTTTGCTCTCGTTCCAGGCTCAAAGAGCTTCGTGAACCTCCCGGTAGCCGATTCTATTTACGAATTTACTCAGTTCTTCACCCTTCCAGATCCAGCAAATTTTTTGACAATAGATGTGTATACTACTGCTTTCGTTATCGCCATCATTGCCTCTATTGAGTCACTCTTGTCAGTCGAGGCGACGGACAAGATCGATCCGTATAAGAGAATATCTGATACAAACAAGGAGCTCCTTGCTCAGGGAGTTGGGAACACCTGTAGTGGGCTCCTCGGCGGACTTCCGCTCACAGCAGTAATAGTAAGAAGCTCAGCAAACGTATACACCGGGGCGAAAACCCGCTACTCTGCGTTTTTTCACGGACTCTGGTTGTTCCTTGCCGTGAGCTTACTCCCACATACGTTGAATATGATTCCGCTAGCTTCTCTGGCGGCAATTCTGATTGTGATCGGATACAAGCTAGCTTCTCCTAATCTGTTTCGTGAAATGTACAAGAATAGGAGTCAATTTATCCCCTTCATTGTAACAATTCTCTCAGTACTCTTTACCGACCTTCTCATTGGGGTGCTTATCGGACTGGGTGTTGGCCTCTATTATGTCATCAAAGCCAACCATCACGCCTCAATGACGATTGTGCGTGATGATGAAAACTATCTGATTCGCTTCAACAAGGATATGTCATTTATACATAAAGCTGAGGTAAAGGAAGCCCTACTCAACATTCCAGCTGGAGCAAACGTCATAATTGATGGAGGAAAAGCTTCGCATATCGACTTCGATATACTTGATGTTCTTGAAGACTTTAAGGAATCGTGCGGCCTCAATGACATCAAGCTCGAATTTAAGCATATGATTAAACCTGGAATACACACTGGAGGAGCCAAGCGTGAAATCTCATAAAAGACTTTTGCTAGGGAACAAAGCTTGGGTGGATGAGAAGGTCCGCATCGATCCCAATTATTTTAAAAGCCAGATTCAGGGCCAACAACCTGAGTTTCTCTGGATTGGATGCTCAGATAGCCGCGTTCCAGCTGAAGACATTACTGGCACAGAGCCCGGGGAACTTTTCGTGCACCGGAACATTGCTAACATGGTCATTCACACGGACTTCAACCTGCTAAGCGTGCTGACTTATGCTGTCAACGTACTCCAAGTGAAGCATATTATAGTTTGTGGACATTACGGCTGTGGAGGCGTTGCCAGCGCGCTTTCAAACAACAGCTTCGGCCTTATTAATAAGTGGCTCCGTCACATTAAGGACATCTATCGATTCTACCAACAGGAGCTGGATGAAATCGCTGATGTAGAAGCTCGCAATAAGAGGATGGTTGAACTAAACGTCATTGAACAGATACACAACTTGGCTGAGACGACTATCGTTCAAAAGTCGTGGCACAAACATCAAAGACCCGTACTGCACGGATGGGTTTACGAACTTGATTCGGGCATGATTAAGCCACTAACTCAAATGTCTCCAGGTTCAAAAATTGAAGATATCTACATGTACGAGTTTGACAAACCGGAGCCAGGGTGAGCGTCTTGCGCAGCTCTATCAATAAAACATGAGTCGCTCTTCTAATTCTTTACGGTCCGGAAAAGACTCCTCTGCGCTTGATGCAAATTCATAAATATAGGGAAGCTCGTTTTCGTCGAGTATTTCACGCAGACTTTTTTCAAGATCGTTCTGGGTAAGATTGGCAAGGCGATGTGTAGCTAAGAATACTCCTATCTCACGGTCATTGTTCTTGCCCGGCATACAAGCAGCGACAGCGTAGGTGACTCCTCTGAGACTGAGTAGAGCTTGTTCAATGCGTGCAAGGTTTACCTGCTTGCCTTCTCGGTAATCTATGTCTTCAGTTTTTCCCTCAAGCCAGAGCTCTCCAGCATCAACACTCCCACAGTAAGGAGCCTCAATATAACCGTCAATTTCAGAAGGAACATTTTTTCCAAAGGCACTCTTATACAATCTCTCAGTACGAATGAGGAGGCTATGATTATCACCTGTTACAATATCAACATCCGAAAGAGGCTTGCCAGCAGACATGTAGTCCCCCTCCCGACAAGAGTTATTGTCACTCGCAGCAACACTTATCAATCCTCCAGCGGGTGCGTAAGAGAAAAAACGCTTCACAGGGAGATCAAATCTATCGATAAAGTCATTAATAACTCTTTCTGAAAAATAACTTTCTGTAGAGATAGCGATTGTAAGCCCCTCTAAGAACTTAAGCGCTTTGGGCTTGCCCTGCCCAAAGAGATGTGCTGCATCGCGATGAGTGATACAGGCAAAGCAGACTTCATTAGCTGCGAGATGACGCCAAAATTCCCTTGAGTCTCCAATGGGCATCACAAGCGAAGGTATCCCAGTAGAGAACGGAGCAAGAAAAGAATGCAGGATCCCGTCGAAGCTAAAAAGAGGATAGGTATTCCAAGAGAGCCCTCTTAAAGATTCCTGAGGATAGAGCTCACGAAGCACGCTTGCCGCTTTCAGTAGTGCGCTCTCTGTATAGCTTTCCCAAGAGAGCCCATCATCAAACGATGGTAACAACAGAAGTTCTCTCTGAGAGGCCTCATCAATTTTTTCTGTTAAAGTATCTCCAGCGGCAGAAAGAAGAAGATCTTCGAGCGATTTAAGGTTCGCCACGCCATTTACCTGACCTGCATTACCAGTCACGATCCAGTTCTTCACACGCTCAACACGATCAATAATACTTGCTACACGGGCAGAGTAACTGGGAGGAAAGAGAACATATTCTGCTTCGGTCTCAGACAAGAGGCGCAAGAGCTTCTCTGGCGACAAGGATGAGCGCACCGGAATAGCACAGATCTTAGCCATCCAAAGACCATGCAGCAGAAGGCTTAACTCATTTGGCTCTTCAAGCATTAAAATGACACGCGATCCCTCGGGAATACCAAGTGTTCGCTTAAAGGCAACGGCAACTCGCATTGCACGTTTTTGAAACGCTAGATGGGTATAGGACAGGACTGGAGGAGATACCGTCTGTACAACCTTCATATAGGGAGTGTCCCCAACTTGATCGGCCTTTACCTGCCAATTATGTAAGAAACTCTTATCGTCTAACATAAACCTTACTAAGTACTACTTCGGAAACACGATGTTTTCCTTGACCCAAGCAATGACCTCTTTCGTAGAAGTCCCTGGAAGGAATATCTCCTTCACACCCATATCTTTAAGCGCCACAACATCATCACGAGGAATAATCCCTCCACCAAAGACTACGATATCATCAGCCTTACTTGCTTTAAGGAGCTCAAGCACTTCCGGGAAGAGTACCATATGAGCACCGGAGAGAATGCTAAGTCCAATGCACTGAACATCTTCCTGTATGGCACTCTGCACAATCATCTCTGGCGTCTGGTGAAGTCCGGTATAGATAACCTCCATACCAGCATCCCTGAGCGCGCGAGCGATGACACGAGCTCCTCGATCATGACCATCAAGACCTGCTTTCGCTATGAGAATCCGAATTGGTTGCTCCGGAGATTCCTTCATAATCTTCTCTTCCCCATCAAACTCACACTATAACAATACACAGAGCTCTTTGGCAGTATGAATCATAGGAGCCCGGGATCTTGATAAACCCCGAAAACTTCTCGATAAATATCTGAGACCTCCCCAAGTGTTACTCCTTTATCTACGGCATCTATAAGAAAAGGCATAACGTTTTTCCCCTCTTTACATGCTTTTTTAAGGGTCTCAAGCGCTGCCTGCCAAGCGGCAGGATTCCGCTGCTCTTTAAATGCAATTACTCGTTCTCGTTGTCTTTTTTCCAGCTCATGATCGATACTCAGCGTGGGAATTTCTTGCTCAGCATCGTCACTATAGGCGTTAATTCCTACAATCTTATAATCTCCCTCATCAACACGCAGCTGAAATTGATAGGCGGCTTCTGCGATCTCTTTCTGCGGGAAACCAAGTTCAACAGCTCGTAACATCCCGCCGAGCTCGTCAATCTTATGAATGTACTTCATCGCCTCCTCTTCAATATCTGAGGTGAGCTTTTCTACGTAGTACGAACCGCCAAGTGGGTCGACCGTGTTTGTGACACCTGTCTCTTCAGCAATAATTTGTTGCGTTCGAAGAGCAACTTTTACCGCTTCTTCGGTGGGAAGAGCGAGGGTTTCATCCATAGAGTTCGTGTGCAATGACTGAACTCCACCAAGCACCGCGGCAAGAGCCTGAAGCGCTACGCGTGCAACATTGTTCATTGGCTGTTGGGCGGTGAGGCTGACTCCTGCTGTTTGAGCATGTGTACGGAGCATCATAGATTTTTCAGACTTGGCGTAAAAACGCTCTCGCATAAGCTTTGCCCATATACGCCTCGCCGCACGAAATTTTGCTACCTCTTCAAAGAAATCATTATGAACATCAAAGAAAAAAGAAAGTCTGGGAGCAAAGCTATCAATCTCCATACCTCTCTCTAAACAATGCTCTACATATGCGATCCCGTCGGCGATAGTGAAGGCAAGTTCTTGTACCGCGGTCGCCCCAGCTTCTCGGATGTGATATCCAGATATGCTTACCGGATTAAATCTCTGGGCATGAGATGCACAATATTCAATTATATCGCAATTAAGTTTTACAGCGGGTTCAGGGGGACAGATCCATTCCTTTTGAGCTATGTACTCTTTCAACATATCATTTTGGATGGTTCCACCGAGCTTCTCAAAGGAGGTACCACGCCTTTTGGCGAGGGCAAAGTACATAGCCATAGCTACCGTTGCCGTACAATTAATGGTCATGGAAACCGTAACTGCTGAGAGGTCGATATCATCAAAAAGAATCTCGAAATCTTCAATTGTGGAAATACTGACGCCTTCTCTACCAACCTCTCCCTTAGAGCGTGCGTGATCGGCGTCGTATCCCATAAGACTTGGCATATCAAATGCGGTAGAAAGACCAGTTTGGCCGTGAGAAAGTAAGTACTTAAATCTTTTATTGGTGTCTTCCGGAGTACCAAAGCCTGCAAATTGACGCATTGTCCACAGCCGACCACGATACATGCTTGGGTGGATACCCCGTGTAAAAGGATATTCTCCTGGATATCCTAACTCAGCATCGTATCCACTCTGTTCACAGAGCGCTTTATCGAGTGCCTCAACCTGAGGTCGAAAACTAATTGACTCATAGCGTTCCCGACGCTCACGCGCACCTTCGTCATAACTCTTCTTCCACTCTTTATAGGTCTTAGAGCGTTTTGTTGATGTTAACTTCTTTTTCCCTGCCAACTCTATCTACCTTTTCTATTCGCTAGCTAGCCGTGCTGCGATTACTAATCTCTGAATCTCGCTTGTACCTTCGTAGATCTCCGTAATCTTGGCATCACGCATGTGACGCTCTGCTGGATATTCTCGAACGTAGCCGTACCCACCATGAATTTGAACTCCTTTTACGCCAGCTTCCATAGCAGCCTCTGATGCAAAGAGCTTTGCCATTGCCGCTTGTCTTGAGTAATCCTCACCGCGGTCTTTCATAGCCGCAGCTCCGAGAGTCAGATATCTAGCGGCATCGACACGTGTCACCATGTCAGCTAGATAGTTCTGTATTGATTGGTGCGCAACAATTGGCTTTCCAAAAGTTTTTCTCTCTTTGGCATACTCAAGAGCGTCCCGAAGAGCAGCTCTGGCTATACCAACTGCCTGTGCAGCTACGCCAATTCGTCCTCCATTAAGGGTATGCATCGCAACCTTAAACCCTTCGAGCTCTCCTCCAAGCAGATGTTCTTTTCCGAGCTTCACGTCATCATACGTAATACTCGCTGTTGGTGAACCACAAATTCCAAGCTTCTCCTCCTTCTTTCCGACTGTGATCCCAGGCAAATTCATCTCGTGAACAAAAGCACAAATCCCCTTATTCCCCTTTTCAGGTTCCATCATAGCAAAAAGTATACAGACATCAGAGACTGGCGCATTCGTAATCCAATTTTTCGTTCCCTGTATTACATACTCACCATTCTTTTTCTTCACGGTGCAACTCAAAGCAGCAGCATCACTCCCCGTCCCCGGCTCAGAAAGAGCAAAACATCCAATATGAGCACCTGTTGCGAGTTGTGGCAGAAACTTTTCTTTCTGTTCCGTGGTTCCAAAGTGAACGATTGGTGAGAGACACAGCGAATTATGTGCACTTACAATGATTGAAGTAGACGCACAGGCTGCTGCGAGCTCCTCAACAATAAGCGCATAAGTAAGTATAGGTAAATTTGTTCCACCGTATTCCTCAGGAACCACTGCTCCCATAAAGCCAAGATTTCCAAGTTCTGGAATAAGCTCTTTAGGAAAATAATGCTCAGCATCAATTTTCGCAGCTAAAGGAAGAACCTTCTTTTCCGCGAAGCTTCGTGCTGTCTGCTGAATCATCTTTGTCTCATCATCGAGACGAAAACAGAAACCATCTTTCCAAACCATATATCCTCCGCCCTTACTTGCCCTTATACTCAGGCTTTCTTTTTTCAACAAATGCGTTCATTCCTTCTGCTCGGTCCTCTGACGCAAACAGTTTACAAAACTCATCGACCTCCACTGTCAATCCTCGTGAGAGAGTGTCCGCGATTGACTCTTGAATAACTTTTTTTGAACTTGAAACAGCGAGAGGGGCATTCTTGGAGATCCTATCGACAATTTTCTCCACCTCATCAAGAAGGTTATCAGACTCAAAAACTCCCTCTACAAGTCCTATTCGAAGAGCCTCATCTGCTCCAATCTTCTCACCTGTATAAATAAGACGTTTGGCGGCTCCAATCCCGCACCTCCAAACAAGGCGCTGCGTACCACCAAACCCGGGAAGAATCCCAAGGCAAACTTCGGGTTGTCCAAAGACCGCTTCAGAGGAGCAATAGATAAGATCGCAGGCAAGTGCGAGCTCCATTCCCCCACCAAGCGCATACCCATTTACTGCTGCGATGACTGGTAGAGGGAAGCGCTCAATATCACACATTAACGCTTGGCCTAGTGAAACATAATCAGAAATTTTTTCTGCATCATAACCAGACATTGCCTGAATATCCGCACCGGCTACAAAAGCTTTGGGGCCTGCTCCGGTAACGATGACTGCAGAGAGATCGCTACGTGAACTCAAGTCAGAGAAAACATCTCGGAGTTCCTGAAGGACTGCCTCACTTAGTGCATTCAGCGCCTCAGGACGGTTCACCTCTAGTATGACCCGATCACCTTTCTCTTCGATATTAATATGTGCCATGTTTATTCTCCTCAGGCTGGCGTGCCCAGCTTCGAGCCACCAATAAGATGCAGATGCAGATGAGGCACCATCAGCCCAGCATCCTCCCCACAATTAAAAGCCAATCGATATCCACCCTCTTCAAGGCCTTGTTGTCGCGCAATATCAGTAGCCACAAGCAACATCGCCCCTAGGAGATCCTGATCCTCATCTGTAGCCTGTGAGATGTCACGTATGAATTTTTTAGGTATAATTAAGATATGTACGGGAGCGAGTGGTTGAATATCTTTTATGGCCAGAAGCTTCTCATCTTCATAGACTTTATCAGCCCGGGCTTCTCCACGGATAATCTTAGCAAAAATAGTTTCTTCCGACATGCCTCCTCCTACTCAGACTCACGGGAAAGAAGTGGAAGTGTAAGCCGAACGATAGTTCCTTTACCCTTACTACTCTCTACTTCAACATCTCCCTCATACATCTTAACAATATTATAGACATTCCATAACCCAAGACCGTTTCCTTCAACACTAACCTTGTTGGCGTGATCAAGATTCTTGGTGCTATAAAATGGCTCAAAGAGTCGCTCAAGCTCTTCTTCTACCATGCCCCTACCATCATCTTCTACAACAAGAACGCCAAACTTTCTCTTTTGCGTGTCTCTGCCTGAACCCTTATCTTCCTCGTCTTCGGGATTCTCAAATCTCACTTTCACATTCCCCGATTTATCAATGGCGTCAATTGAATTAGAGATCACGTTCTCCAGAAGAACAGTTGCAGCCTTCGAAGTAATATCAAGATACAAGTCACGGGGAATCTCAGAATGGAAAGAAATCCTGTCATTATATTCGTCTTGGAATCGCTGCAGTATTTTTTCTACTGTCTGAGCCAGCGCTGGCCTCTCTGAGACTTTCTCCGTGCCTCCCTTTCGTGAGAGTGCACCCATCTTCTCCGTTAAACGCATTCCAGATTCAACAGCTCTTTGTATGATCGATTGACACTTGAGCGCTCGTTCTTCTTCGCTTCGTTTTAGAAGCTCTGAGGCGCCGAGAACACCACCCATAATATTGTTAAAATTATGCGCCACCCCTGAAGCAAATAAACTCACCGTATCTAAACGGATCTGCTGATTGATCTTACGTTCAAGTTCTCTCACAGAAGTAATATCTCTCCACACCCAGATTCTAAGAAAGTGATCTCTAAATTGGATTGGCTCACTAAAGACTTGATATACCTGATCGTCAACTTGCATTTCACGGTTAAATGACCACTCATGATCATAAAGGTTTTCAAGGAAATGCTCTTGAAAGCTCTTGTGAAAAAGCCCTTCATAAATGCGTTCAAATATAAAATTTACAGAAATCGCCACCTGTTCAAACGAGATATCTGGTATCGCCTCATAGAGAGAATTATTGGCATAAACTATCTTACCTGCCTCATCATGAACGACGATAACCTCCGGGAGTGCATCTCCGATAAGCTTTTGCACCGACAGAGCCTGCTCCATATATTCCGTCGCTACAAGAAGGCTCTGGTGCGTATCTGTGAGCTGAAGACATCCGTCCATACGCGCAAGGAGGATAAGTTTATCAACGGGCTTAACAACATAATCATTAGCACCAACTGCAAACCCCTGCTTTAAATCCGCCCCTTCTGACTTTGTCGTCACAAGTACTATTGGAAGTTCATGCTTTGCAAAAACTTCGCGCAAACTTTTACAAACAGAGAAGCCATCCATTTCGGGCATCATGATATCTAACAATATCAGTCTTGGAATTTGAGCCATGCAGTACTCAAGACACTCAACCCCGTTGGTTACACTATCAGTTTCATAGCCAGCATTATGAAGGATCGCTTCGAGTAGTGTGCGATTTGAGTCGGTATCATCAACAATAAGTATCTTATTTGTTCTGGGAATTTCTTCAGTTGAATTCATAGCTACCGTTTTGTCGGCCCGAAAATTGCACTCTCTATACTACTTGTATCAAGCCATCTTGAAAGCAGAAATAAAAATCAATGGTTATACCTATCGCCTGTGAAAAAAATCGTCCCTTAGCGCACAAAAATGTACACCTGTTTGATCAGATACAGGCCACACTGCCGTCAGACGCCCTTTTGTATGAGATGTTAAAACCTCTCGAACAGAAGCTCCAAAAGCGGCCCCAAATGCTCAGATTTGCTACAAAATCGGTCTACCCCCTCTGGTTTCTCTCCGAAACAGAAAGAAACGTCTTTTTATGGCGAAACAATCACTCACTGCGTGAGCAAGAGGCTTTTCAGTTCTGGATATCTATTGACCATCTCATCGAACGCAGAATCCACCAGCTACAACGTTTTACAGAAGAGAATCTCTTCTTGTCCCCTGAGCTCACCGGCCATACAAGAGACTTTCAAAGAGCCCAAATAGAGTATCTTGAAGCCTTTTCCCATGAATTCAAAAAAATCCGACCCCATGCTCATGCGCTTAGCGTTGTAGGGGCTACTCTTGAAAATGAACAAACAGGCAACTGGAAAGAGCATGTAGTACTGCCCATAAAAGGCAACAGATCTAACTAGTCTGTACATTCCTTTGGCGATATCGCTTCACAACCTCTCCACCTCTAAATTGAGCTTAACTGCTCTTAGTATGCTATAACGGAGCATCTTTTTGACCCAAAGGGCAGGAGCCCGACGGTCAAAAAGCTAAGAGAGCGAAGCCATGGATGGCGTAGCGAACGGCTCCGTTATAGCATACTAAGAGCAGTTAAGCGGAGCATCATCCTCCTTCGCGTGAAGCTATGGAGGATAGTGTCAGGCTCTTTGAGCCTGACACTAAAACCAGCTGCTTAGTTGAAAGATCCATCGGCTGGTGTCTTCGTTTGAGCTTGAGATTCGGTCCTCTGAAAGACGCATCCATGCGAACTGAGCTTTGAGTCGGTGCTCCCACCAATAGTAATTCAATCCTAAATCTACGGCATCGAGCGAATCATTGCCTGCGCACGAAGGGGTGTTTGCAATATCTGTCATAAACCCATTACCGATTCCCGCACCGTTATCACAATCAAGATTACTGTAGCGCGCGGCAAACTCTAATGCTTTCGGAGTAAGAAAGTATCCGCCCTGAACATAGAAGCCAAGCGTCTCAACAGAGGATCCGGCATCAGGATCGTTTTCCTGATAAAAGAACTCACCGTTAAGACTCATTCCATGACGCTTAAAATTCGCATCCGCACTAACGGTTGTAATATCAGAGGTAATGAGCGATTGATTCGCTTCACTCAGCGCCATAGCAACACCAATGTCTAGTGCCGCATCCTCTGTGTATTCGATATCACTCTCACTATAAGAGTTTATCTGTCCCATGAGTGCGGCTCTCAATCCTGCTGTCGCGGTATGAGAAGTATCAACTCCTTCCCTGTTTATACCTTCCCCATCAGAGACACCATTCATGAATTGCCCTACTAAAATTATATCCTGCGACACTTCAAGATTTCCCTGCACTCCTTGGTTTCTATCAAAAGTGAAAAAATCAGAAACCACAGAACGATTAGGTAGCAAGAGCATCGTGGCAGGAGTGTTAAACTGCCGGGACACTACTGGCTTAAATTGGCCCATTCGAATACCAGTAAAATCACAGGCATGCCACTCAAGGAAGGCATCTCGCAGCGGATCATCTCCGTCACTCAGTTCTGCTTCAAGCTTATAGGTGAATTCTCCGTAAAGTGCTGCCCCGGATAACGTAAGGCGTGCCCTCTCTACTGAAAAGCTAGATGTATTCGGAGAAGTTTCACTAGCGTCCGCATAGCTGTAACGGCCAACGACATCAGCATTGACCTTTGCGGTAAATCCGTTGTCATCAAAATCAACTCGAGTACCATTGTTCCAATACACCCTCGTATTTTGAGGACGTTTGACCTCACGTGCTTCACTCTTTGTGATGACTCCCTTTTCCACTAAGAGGTCCTCTAGACTCTCCGCAGAAGTCCTCATTGGGGACAAGAAGAGCAAACAAAAAATTACAACTACGCTTCTCATACAATTACTTACTCCATAAGCTTTCACCTAAGTGTCCACAGTGGTCGTTATAATCGTCAACAGAGAAAATGCGCGAAAAATGACAGGTGACAAAATCAGTGATTCCGGGTGGGAAACCGGGTAGAATGATAGTAACGTAGAAGAATAAATAACCTCAGACCTGCATCGAGTAGAATTATGTTTGATCTAGACACCCCGGAACAGGCTACCTTCCGAGACACCGTACGAAAATTAGCACAGACCGAGATCCCGCGTTATCTACAATCACAAGACTTTCCTCGCGAACTGTTCCGAACATTTGCTCAGAACGGACTTACTGGCGTGAACATACCAACATCTCTGGGTGGTATTGAGGTGGACAGCGTCACTCGCGCTCTTATTATCGAAGAGATAGCAGCGTGCGATCTTGGCCCAGCAATTTTTCTCTCTGTGCACAACATGGTTGCAGGACTTCTCACCAGACATGCCAGTGAGACTCAGAAAAAGAAATACCTGCCAGAACTTGCAAATGGAAATCTCCTCGGGGCATTTGCCCTTTCTGAGCCAGGCGCAGGCTCTGATGCAGCAGCACTTTCAACCACAGCTAAAAAAGATGGAGACTCCTTTTGCCTTAATGGTAGTAAATGCTGGATAACGAGCGCCGGAGAAGCTGATATCTATCTCGTTTTTGTGAAAACAGATGACGCCTTACCCTCAGAATCAATCTCAGCATTCCTCGTTGAAAAAGACCGTAAAGGAGTTTCCATCGGACCACCTGAAAAGAAAATGGGCTGTGAACTATCGCCAATAGCATCAGTTTTCTTTGATAATGTTCTCGTCCCCGCTGAGAATCTCGTAGGCACACTAAACGATGGCTACCGAATAGCTCTGAGCGGCCTTGCCGGTGGTAGAGTTAACATTGCTGCTGCTGCAAATGGCCTCTCACGCACAGCACTCAGATTAGCAACGGAGCATCTCTCAAACCGAAAACAATTTAACACCTCCCTGATCGACTTTCAGGGGCTTCAATTCATGCTGGCCGATATGAAGATGAAGCTTGAGGCAGGACTCTTACTTACTTGGAGAGCCGCCAGACTTTTAGATGAAAACAACTCATCTGCGGCAAGAATGTACCCATCACTTGCCAAGTGTTTCGCCACTGATTCTGCTATGCAAGTCACAACAGATGCCGTGCAACTCATGGGAGCGATGGGATACATTAAGGAGACCGGCGCAGAAAAACTCATGCGAGATGCCAAAATGTTACAGATTGTTGAGGGCACAAATCAGATACAGCGAATTATTATAGCTCGCGAACTCAAGAAGCAGTAACTCTCCAAGCCTCCTTAAGGCATGGCTATTTGGAACTTTGTGTCAGCCCTAAGGTAAGCGTTCACTGTATAGCCGCATTCGCGCAATATAATTCAGGCTTACTGAAAAATTGGAAATAACACAGGAGATAGCGGAGTAAAGGGAGATAAAGACTTCTTCTTCCTCCGTGTTCTCCGCGAGCTCCTGTGTATATTTATTTCAGAAGGATCTTGAACTTCAAGTATTTACCCAATGAGGTGAACGTTTACGCTCTAAGAAGGCTCTCACTCTAACTGGCTGATATTCATGTCATTTTTTAGTAGTTTACCTTTTTCATTTGCGCTATACTTATGGGGCTATGAAAACACAAATCGCATCCAAATTTATCCCTCTGATCGCGCTCTTCGCTGTCACAATATGCACAACCGGCTGTTTCAGCTTGAGAGACGAGTATGCCTTTATGGCTTCACAGTACATACGTTCAAGCAATCAGATGCCGTATGTACAAGCTGTAAAATCCATTGATGCGCAGAGTTCACCCGGATATGGAACTTACTCTTACTGCACACCGTGTGTAATAAGACGCGAGCTTCCGGCGGAACAAGGGTCGATTCTCCTTACGACTCCAAGTGGCAGTTAAGATCGCTCCGTCTTCCTCACCTACTTCTCAAACAGCCGCAACTCGCCCGGCGCTGGATGCGCTACAGTGGTACGTTGATAAGAACGTAGACTTTGAAGATGGAAATCAGATACTTTTTTGTCGGGCGCGAGTCCATCCTCTCCTTAAACCCCTTGCAGACAAACAGGTCACTTATGAACAAACATTTCTTCCCTACGCGGCGGCTCTTAATGTCAGAGGAAAGGAAGTGCGTCAAAGCATCGATGAAGATGCATACGATATAGTGCTCTACCCGGGAAGTAGGCACAAAAACGAAACTCTCTGGTACCTTTCAAACTGTTACCATGCCCTTCGACAAGACGGCATCCTGCTATTTGCTCTTGAAAACAATAACGGAGCAGCCTCTTATAGAAAACTTTTTGAGCAGGCAGGTTTCAGCTTTGAAACCGAATCGAAAAAAAAATCACGAATTTATTGCCTTAAAAAAACAGAGGGTGTCGAACTTCAGCATCTCGAAAATTGGCGTTCTCTAGCTGATAGCACTAATGCCTCAGGTTACATAAGTCACCCGGCGGCATTCTCCTCAGAAAAACCTGATTCTGCTTCTGAATTCCTGATGTCATGCATCGAAAAGCTCTCAGGAGTCGGCGCAGATCTCGGCGCCGGCTATGGATACCTAGCATCTACGTGCGCATCCAGATTTTCAGCTATTGAGCAAATCGATCTCTACGAGGCCGAGCTCCATGCTCTTGGAGCCGCAAGAAAAAATCTGGCGCAGGACAGTCGGATTGCATACTACTGGGCTGACGTGCAACAGGGTATACCTTCCCATCGCTATGACTGGATCATTATGAATCCTCCATACCATATCGAACGTCAACACTCACTTACCCTCCTACGCTCCTTCATTGCACAGGCCCGACTCGCTCTGAAAAGCTCCGGAGAACTCTTCTGTGTATCGCAAAAGAGCTTTCCATTAGCAGACATCCTCAAGCAACACTTTCGTTCGATTGAACGTCTTAAGACGAGTGGAACATTTGAGTGCTACCAAGCTAAGCCTTGATTGCTATGACCAATAGGTTATTCTTTACAATATGGATTTACGCAGACTTCGAGAGACAGAGCTCCGACGATATCTTTTTGAGGAGATTTCAATTGCTCCTAAGAATATTGTTCTCCCCATATCTCTTTCAGATAAAGTTCATGTTGCAGAGCTGTTTAAACGGATACTCCCCCACTACCAGTTGGGAACTCGTGCATTAAATTTTTATGCTGCAGAGGAAGATTGCAGCAACTTCACATCAATCGCTAACAGCCTAGCAGATGAATTGCGAGCTTTGCTCGGTGAACTTTTTATTATTGGGCAGGTCCCCACTGACGCAGATCTTCCAGCTCTTCTTAGCACCTCAGCTACAGATTCTCCTTTCGATCTTCTCATTTTTGACCCCAGCAAGCACTCCATACCAGAAAACGAATCTTCCGTGCTCCTCTTTCCTCTATTCGAATCAGAAGAATCCCTCAGTCGAACTCTGCCTCTTAAAAGAGATCAAATAGATGGGTGCTGCGTAAACAATCTTCCTTTTAGATTAGAACTCATAACAAAAATTGCTGACGAGCTTATGCTTCCAATTCTCGCAGTACACAGTGAAGCCTATGCTCGTTCACTTATCACACTTGAAGAGCACACAAGTGAAGGAGGGAGTATTGTGCTTAATGCGAAACGAGCGCAACTAGAAGCTCTTATCGCCCTTAAGCGCTCTGGGGCAACGCTGCTTTCAAGCCCTTTATGCTGGCGTATGCACAACGCTAGCGGATCCATCTAGTCCTGCAAACGCTGGGATTTTTTTAGTGTAGGCATTAAGCTTTTCTTCTAGCTCAGAGCCATCTCCCCTAATAGATAAAGATGCTCGCAGTAGATACGTTATAATGAAATGAGCAAAGAGGTACTGCTTCTGACTCGCGAACGCTTCTGCTTGAGTAAGCAAGAGCTCTCGTACCAGCGCTGCATCCGATTCTGAGATTTCTGAGACCATGTGAAATCCGGCTTCTTTGAGATGCTCTGTGTCAGCATGATCGTTTTCTCCTTCAAATGAGGTATGAAGATCGAGGAGCTTTGCCGCCTGTATTGCAAATTCTGATGCAAGCTTATCTCTTCCCATACCTACGCTATGAGCAGTAAGGAAAGTAAGAATGATGGATTCTTTCTCTTCCTCGCTAATCGCACTCAAGAGTCCTTGAGCGCTTTGAAGATGCTCATCGATAAGACTCTCACGTTTAAAGACATGTGCATGAAGCCCAGAAAAGAGATGCATAAAGGCGCGTGTGTCGTCTGAAGAGCTCTCGAGGTGCATCATAGCATCAAGTACTTTCGTAGCTTCTTCCTCATGACCAAGGGAAATTGCGCAATACACCTTTGAAAGTAACGCTTCACCAAGTACTTGCTGGTTCTCCTCGGAATCAGGCTCACTTCTCAAGAGATCTTCAAGTGAATTAAGATATCCCAAAGCCAAAGCTAAATCATTGCGATACTGGATCTGTAAACTTGCCAGCTCTCTATAAATACTGACTCCTTGGCTTGCCATTACAAAATCGGGGTTATTTTCATAGATAGCGATTGCTACAAGAAAAAATTCTTCTGATGCATCTAGGTCTCCATCCAACTTGCAAAGCTTCCCCATGCGCATAAGGGGATGGACAAGATAAGGGTCCTCAGAGCCAAATGCATCAGTTACAAATACGATGACTTCTTTGTAGTACCGTTCAGCCTCTGAATAATCCTTTGTGGCAAAAAGAACATCAGCCTTTAAGGTCATTGCCTCATATCGCTCTTTTGTACCGAGCTCAACATCTTCCGACAGAAGCTGCTTCAAAATCTTCTCAACCTGAATATATTCTCCGCAGGCCAGAAGATTCTTTGCATCTGAAATCTGATTAGAAAGTTCTGAGGCTGTTTTATCACTCATAGGTGTTCCATTCGACCTGATCTCAAATTTACCTGACTATATTATCGTTCGCTACGAGAAATTCTTAATGAATCGATCGATCCAGTAACATTATCACCGAGAGCATATGTAGAGGATGGTATAATATTTGCAGATTATACAGGTATAGAGGATGAGTTCAGCATGTGCCTGCTATTTGCCCTGCAAGGGCTTTGTAAAAGGACTATGCTATGCGAAAAGAGAAACAGTACGAAAACCATCATGTGACATCGTGCACCACTGAAACAGAAGATGATATTAATTTCGTAGTCTGTCAGCGCTTTGAAAAACAGCGCAGGCTAAATACCTATACATTTGGACAGATCGAGCCAATTCTGCTCAGGCACCGCGAACTGGGGCACTTTGATCTCAATAAAGCTCATGCATTTATAGAGAAAAGAAAGGAGAGAGAGGCTCAAGAGCAAGCTGAGTTTGAAGAAGCAAACTGTCAACCAAAAGGGCTACTGCAATTAATGAAGATGGTTTTCTTGAGAGATAAGTAACATATCTCGTAACGCCAGTCCGATCGAGTTTCTAAGGGACTCACCTTCGGCTTCAAATTTGTTCTTCTGCCTTTGAATGACCGTTTTATAACAGAAGTTTGTTTCAGAAACTTCTAATCCTGCATGAAAAAGTATGGCTTGCCGGGCTTCTAATTGGAGAACCATTTGCTCTACGGTAGGAAGCCATAAATATGCCTCCCTGAGCTCCCTAGGAGTGAGCCCACCAGTATCAACAAGGACAGATATCTGAGTTTCTCCTGCCTTTGTCGATATTTCATCACCTATTTCAGGCTGCCAGAGCAGTCCCACATCTTCAAGGTCGTAGGCAATGTTTACAAAATGAGCGATAGTCATAATAACTCTACATTCTCTCTCTATTATTACTGTTATCGGCTATCTGACAAGAGTTCTTAAGATCCAGATAGCACACTACCTTTAGCAGGGAGTTCCCTCCTACTCTTTAGATTACTTATAATCATTTTGGCTCTCATCGTTAGAATGGGCATTCTAAAATATCGCACTCCAGAACCGCTTAGAGCGTTCCGACACAGGGTATCTTACCCCCACATACAGATACGATTACTGTTGTGGTGTGAGTCTACGATCCTGAGGTTGCCGTCGTTTCTTGATCCGTATTCTGCTTATGATCAAGGGAGTAGCCGTTTGAAGCTTCGACATCTGAGTCCACCGCATCCGGTTTTAAGTCTGATTCCTGCTGGCCAAGCTCTTCTTCGCTATAAGCAAGGAGGTAAATACTTGAGCCGATAATAACACCAAGAGCCAACAGAAAGATGAAAAATTTAAAGAAATATGCAATCAGCAATCCACACACGAAAGCAGCCACAGCAGCGTACTCTCCGTTTTCTTGCAACCAGATTCGGCAGTCCGTCCACTTTTCATGCAGTCGGCGTTGCCACTCTTCTTTACTATTCTTTCTGATCTGCTCAACTATCATGAATGCCATTAGTCGTTTCCTAAAAAGAGTCTCTGAGTGCTCACATCGTAAAGAGATAAATTCTCTCACATGCATTCTAAACGAAGCGCATTGTAAACATCAACAATTCTATGTATTCTTTTGCCCATCAGGGGTAAGCGTCGCCCACTTAAGGACGATCAACTTATACCTCGTCACTGCCGTATTTATACCTTTAGCTGTTTCGGACCTTTAGCCCGGATTCATGCCTGATACGCTCTCTGCCTAAGCCACAAGTTCTAAGCTTCGGAGCGGGCTCAAGCAACGAACAGGGATAGAGAGAAGGTGCGTCCAGCTCATTTTCAGGAGTAATTCCTCATGAACAAAACGTACTCATTCTCTGTTCTTCATTGTCTATTCGTGTTCTTTCTTTCACTCACGTTGAGCAGCCCCCTCGTAGCTCAAGATTTAGAGAACGGTAAAAAAGTTTTCTCCAAGACATGTTCGAGCTGTCACGGCCCTGAAGGTGCTGGAGATGGGCCTATAGCCGCCGGGTTGCCTGACAACATGAAGCCACGAAACTTAAAGACAGGAGAATTTAAAGTGGTAAAAGACAAAGAGAGTATGGCAGAACTCATTAAGAAGGGTGGCCCCGCATTCGGACTGAATCCACTTATGGCAGCTCAACCCTCTCTTTCTGATAGTGACATTACAGACGTTATTGAATACGTTTACTCATTACGAAAGTAAATTCACTTCAGATATCAAGATGCCACGTTGAGACAAAAATATTCTCAACGTGGCTCTAAGCTTTTAGTCGCTATGAAGAAGATTTTACCTGTATCTTCTTCTTTTTGAGCTTCTCCTCTTCTTTCTTCGGTAGCTCGACGCGCAAGACACCGTTTTTAAAAGTCGCTTCTACCTTATCTTCATCAACTTCAGTGTTCAGAGTCAGTTGACGTTGAAACGTTCCGTGAGAAGACTCGTAGTAGGTATACCCACCCTTATCTTTCTCTTTCTTTTCAAGATGCTTCTCTCCAGCAATAGTTAAAACACCATTCTCAAGAGATATCTCTACATCTTTCTCATCGATGCCGGGAAGCTCTGCGCTCACGCAAATCGATTTGTCGTTCTCTTCTACGTTAATGGCTGGCACAAACTCCTGCTTTGAAGATGCTTTGTCTACTAAACGCGGGCTGAGCTCAGATAAGAAGTTATCAAAAATGCTCTCGATATCACCGCCCCATAATCCGCTTCTACGCTTACGTGGGGTGATGTGATTTCTAAGTATTGTAGGTTCGTATATCATCATGTCCTCCTATAATTTGATGTAATTTTTGAGCAGATCTCACCTGTTACGCTCAATGAACGTGATCGCTTACGCGCCTTACAGGATATGCAGATCTTTTTTTGCTCTATCTATGAAGTAATCACGGGCTCTAACTTTTTCAAGGACCCTGAAAGATCATTCTAACATTTTCCTCCGCGTTCTCCGCAAGCTCCTGTGTCCCACTCCCATTCAACCGACTAATGCTCCTATGTTGCTTCTTGTAATAGATAAACACTGGAGCTCGCGGAGAACGCGGAGGAAAAGATGATGGATAAGGGCTACCAGTATTTTTCGAGGTGTAGATTTCCTGGGCTTCTTTTTTTGTGTTCTTTAAACCCTCGCTGTGTGAGAAAGACAGAGAGCTCATCAATCATGGCCGGATTTCCACAGAGGAAAAGATGGTTCGACTCAGGCGTTACCTGAACAACTCCATCTTTTAAAAACTTCCCGACATATCCTCGTTCCCCTTGCCACGCTTCTGAGGCTCTACTTACGGTACAATAGTAGTGGAACAGATCGCTCTCTTTCGCTAACTTTTCAAGCTCGTCCTTATAGGCAAGATCTTGCTCATATCTGACGCCATGAATCAGGATAAACTTCCAGTTGTGTTGCCAGACGTTAGCAGTTCTTAACATTGATATGTAAGGTGCTATGCCGGTACCGGTCGAAATGAAAACAACATGGCTTCCAGCTGGGACTCCTTGAAGTGTAAAGGTACCGGTGATTTTGGGAGAAACATACAGTCGATCCCCACTTTGGAGTTTATCGAGCCTTGGCGTTAACGCTCCGCCATCCACACGCGCAATATAAAACTCAAGGCGATCTTTCTGATCAGGACTAGACGCAATTGAGTAAGCACGTTTTATGAGCTTATTCTCTTCAGTGAGGAGGCCAAGAGCCACATATTGGCCCGGTATGAAATCTGGTATGGGAAAATCTGGCTTAACGCGAATGATGAAAAGCCCCTCTGATATATCACTCCTTGAAAGAAGCGTAGCATTCTCTTTCTTCACTTCTTTACTCACAACCTCATTAATTTACTCCAAGACCTATAACCACCTAGCACGGTATGCTAACATACTAACATCTTTTCACGCAGATATTCTTACGAAATGCATATTATTCTTGTTCATCCTCAGATACCACAAAATACTGGCTCTATTGCTAGGACCTGCGCGGCTACAGATACTTCACTGCACCTTATCCACCCGATGGGATTTGAGATTGATGAGAAAAAGGTTCGAAGAGCGGGTCTTGATTACTGGCCTCACGTCAACCTTACGGAGCACGACTCCTTCGAAGATTGCATTGAAGCTATTGCGCCTGACAATCTCTGGCTCCTCAGTACACACGGGAAGCGAACATACAGCGATGCCCAATATTCGGGAAATGACGCACTGATATTTGGAAGCGAAACTCGTGGTCTCGGACCAGAGTTTATCGCCAATCACCCTGCGGACTCTCTTTTAACAATACCTCAAATATCTAGTCAGGTTCGTAGCCTTAACCTGAGTAACGCTGTGTCTATAGTACTTTATGAGGCACTCCGGCAGCTTGAGTTTCAGCCTCTTCGTTGATAGAGGTATATAAGTGTCAGTACTTTATCTAAAACTCCTCTCCCTCTTCTTCTGTGCCAGTCTGGGCTATATCGGCGCTCGCTATCTCGATATTGCGCATCGACCAATCGCAACACTTATTGTTTATATTATTAGTCCTGTTTTTTGCTTTCTTGTTATGGCATCGACCCCGCTGCCCATGAAGCAGCTTCAGCTCGTACCAATATACGGAGCAATGTGCATCATCATTGGAATAGGTTCATATGTAACGGCCCAGAAAGTTTTTGGTGACACACGAGCACACGTAGCGGCGCTCGGCCTTTCTACTCCGAACCTCGGCTACTATGGCATACCGGTTATTTTGGTACTCTATGACGATTCAAAGGTTGCACTCTTTATGCTTTTTTCACTAGGGGTTGCCCTGTCTGTGTACACCTTTGGTTTTTACATTATGAATAGAACTATCTACTCATTCGATGAGTCTGTTAAAAAATTTCTGAAGCTTCCTATTCTCTATGCTACAGCGCTCGGTATAGCATACTCACACACCGGGCTCACACTCCCCGAATTCACTACTCCTATGACAGAGATCTTTAAGGGTGCATATAGCTTACTGGGGCTTTTAATGATCGGGTTAGGATTTGGAAGTATGACTAAAATATCCTTCGATTGGCGTTTCCTCGCATTTCTTAATGCAGGAAAATTCCTGATATATCCAGCAGCTACACTTCTCCTTGTTTATATAGATAATCACACATTTCGAGTTATGAATGCGGAATTACAAGGCCTCTTTATCTTAAGCTCGTTAATGCCCGTAGGCATAAATACAATTAATTTTAGTTCAATTACCGGAGAGAGAACTGCAGAGGCCGCAACTGGCGTCCTTATCTCTACCGTCCTTTCTACTATCCTTATCCCGCTCTACGTCAGCATTTCAGGAATGCATATGCATTAAGTATTGATTCGGGACCGTGACGATCCTCTGGGAGATCCGCTCTAAAGGATTTCATCTCAGCGTCATCGAGTAACACCTTGGACACCATTCCACGATCATCCGCAAGAAGGTAAACTCCAGATAGATCATTTCGATTATAGAGCGCACTGGCACTAACCCCTTCGCTTTTAACTTTCGATCTTAAATCAGGATGCGCATTTCCAACCGAGATAAAAACATTTGAGGTAACAGCTTCTGTTGGTGTCAGTATCTGCTTAAGAAGCGCTTCCGGTGAGAGTCTCTCCGTGTTAAGCGCTGCGGTAACTAGGGAAATATCGTTACCACTGTCCCCAGCGGTCAAGAATGGGACACGCTGCCCTGCCTCATAAAGCATATTGGCGACATAATCTGTAGCATCTGCTTTATCTCCGGGGACAATATCGATCCTATAGGTATTGCCCACACCCGCTGTGCGAGCCTCGATAAAATGAGATTGGATAATTCTTGCGCGATTACCGACCTTCGCCTGCAAAGACTCTTGAAGTTCTCGAATAGCACGATCACCATCACACTCTGGGACGAATTGCACATCGTAGGCAAGTTTAAGCGTTAACTCACTTTGAGGCTGAACACGGTAAGACAATAAAGCGGATTGAGGCGCTTGGTCTTGAGTACGAAAGCACTCATCTATCTCAATACGTAGATCCTCTTTGCTATAGCCCGTTCGCTCTTCGATAAAATCTTGGTACGCGCTGGAAACAGCACCGTGAATGGCCAGCGCAGACCCTGCTTCGCCAATCGCAATTGGCGGTAACAAATCTATCTGCTGCAAAAGACCGATATCAGGCCAAACGAGAGGACGTCCGGAAACTTTGACTGTTTCTATACCTACCTGTTCTTCAAACTGCAGCAGCTCTGAAGTTGTCGCATCAACAGCGGCATTTCTCTCCTTGCCGAGATCGTCTAGGCGGGCTCGCGTTCCATCATAGTCACTAAAATTTACTCGATTTGCATCACTAAAGATCGCGGAGATCTTCAAGGCTTCCGTAGATGAAGAGAATGAGAGTTGGTGAAGCTTTGCAAGCTGCTCACGACCCTGATGGAGAGCACTCTCTTCAGCCGCCTCTACCAAACTTGCATAGTGCGGATCAAAGAGACGCCGATAATACTCAGAGCTATTATACGTTAACGTCTCAACTGGCTTTATTGCTGAAAGGTCTCTTTCTTCCTGCATATCACTAATGTAATCACCATCGACTTAGGAGTCAAAACACCCACTCAACGTATCAGAATTGTTGCTCAAGATAAGACTTCACACTGGGGAGGATATCAGTAAGAGCCTTTACCCTATGTGTTTGTACAGGGATCCTTTTAGCCTTTAGCTCAGCAAGTGTTTCTGTATAGCCTTCAGGGATAAAAACTGGGTCATAACCAAACCCCCCATCTCCAAAAGGCGCTTCAGCAATTTGGCCTTCAAGATAAGATGTGACCTCAAGCTCAACACTTTCCTTGAAGGAGAAGCTCAGAGAGCAACAAAAACGTGCCTTTCGGTTTTTCTCGCCTGAAAGATTTTTAAGAAGCTTCTCGATATTATCTGCTGGAGTACAACCGGGTCCAGCATAGCGTGCGGTGTAGAGTCCTGGCTCTCCAGAAAGAGCATCCACCTCAAGCCCCGAATCGTCTGCAAGGGTCGGTAAATTACACCAGCTCGCATAGGCAATCGCTTTAAGTGCGGCATTCCCGACATAGGTGTCTGCGTCTTCAACTACATCAGGCGGCGCAGCTAGGCCCAGTTCCTGCGCAATCTCGCTAGCAGAAACGGCAACCATACCAAAGTCTTCGGCCTGCTCTCCTACTTCAACACACTTTCCAGCATTTGAGGAAGCAATTACAAATCGTAACATTATGAATTCTCCACGGTCTTCGCATCACGCGAGTTTTTCACTACTCGAAAACACACAACAGCAACGATTCCGACGAGTATAACAAGCACCCACGAAAGCGGTTTTGAAACTAAGAAGTAACGTTTGCCCGCCCCAAGAGCAAATTCATAATTCTCATTAGAGATAGTGACAAAACTTGCCATCTTCACCGCTAGCACCCAACCGGCATGAAGCCCAATGCAGAGAAAGAGCGAGCGAGTACGGTAAATGGTGAAACAAAGCACTGCCCCAACCAGAAAGAGACCGATAGCAGCTGGAAGAACTCCGGGCGCCTGAAATCTGCCAGCAACTGCGGACAGATATTCAAAGCCTACAAATATTGAATAGCCTGGATACTCCCAAGACTTTACCGGTGAGATAAAGTGGACAATGGCATACGTAAGGCTCGTAACACAGATAGCAAAAATGAGTGAAAGGTGTTCTCTACATTTTTGAAAGAACACGACACGAAAAAAGCTCTCCTCAATCACTGAAATAACAATTGCCGCTGGTACGACTTTAAGCGCTCGATAGAAGATTTCGAGACCGCTTACCTCCTTCCATGAGAAAACATCACCCTGTACATAGAGCGGCAACAGCGCCATGGATGTAAGGAACGAGAGTGCGGCTCCTGCGACTAGAAACATAAATTTCCGGCCGACATCGCTACGATTGTAATAGCTGGCTAACGATGAAAGGCTGAAACTCCTGCGAAGAACCAACAGGAGTATCAGCACCCAGAACATAGCCACCCGGTCATATACACGAGAAAAGGGCCACGGAGAGGATCCGTTTATTGCTATGATAGCCTCAAACGCAAATGGTGTCGTAAGTGAAGTAAAAAAAAGTGTTCCAAATATAAGTAAGAAGAGTGCTCGAATCATTTAACAGTCCTTTCGTTTTCCAAGCACAATAGCCCGGTTGGTATCCTCATTGAGTTTATCAGAGAGGAAGTTATAGCGCCCTAGAGCAACGTGCCAATCTTGGAGAAACTCCTTCCGAGTCAAAAATATATCTTCACAGGTGAGTTGTGTTAGAGAATCTCTCGGCCTCATGAGTGCAGGAGTGCGGTCTAAATAAAACATGATCGGATCAAACAACTCATCCTCTGGGTCTTTGACCAGTACAAATCTTGCTCCACTACCTCGTGCTCCAGAACCACTAAGATCTTCGCCGATAGAATCTGCCATTCTCCTATATCCCTTTATCTGTGCTTTGACGGCAAGACCTACATTAAGTCCAAATGCAACTGCGGTAAGAAGAGTCACCCAAAACACTATCGGGAGTTCCTTCTGCCGTGAAATACTCACCACGCAGTACAGCATAGAAGCTACTACAAAAAAGGCAAATAAGAGCTGATGTTGAGTAAAAAACTCCGCCACCTGCCAATACCTATCACGTTGTGGATGCCACTCACGCATATATACAAAATACCCAATTGCTGAAGTAATAAACGACAAAAGAGAAAAGAATAAGAATGGCAGAGTTCTCTCTGTAAAGCGAATATATCTCTTCATATTGTCTGAGAGCCTCTGGTATATCTCGTCAAGAAACATGGCAACAATGATGCTGCTCGCAGGAAAGAGCGGAGTAAGGTATGCATGCCTCTTCCCATCAGAAAGTGAAAAAAGTGTAAATCCCACAAGAAACCAGAGCAGAAAAGGTTTAGCAGCCGAACTGAAGAAACGCGTTCCGTTTTTGTCTCGACGAAGAGTAAAAAGAGCTCCTAGAAAGATTATACTCCACGGAAAGGCTCGGAGAAGATAGGAAGGTATATAGTACCATAGCGGTTTAGATACAATATGCTCTCCCCCAAGGAAGCGGGTGATATTCTCAAAGAGTACACGAGAAGAAAATGTCTCTGAATACTCGTACATGCTCCACCCATACCAAGGCATTGCCACCAAGAAGAACAAAATCCACTGCCATCTCGGCGTCACGAGACGGATCGTAGCGTCTCTCCATCCGAAAGCAGCTACAAGTAAAATCCAGCTTATAAAAAGAGGAAACACAATCCCCAGTGGCCCTTTTGTTAAAACAGCGAGTGCTGTTGAAATTGCAAACAAGGAATACCAAGGATGCGATCGAGAAGGCGTGTTTTGTGATTGCAGATAAACGGGGAATAGTACCGAGGCGATAGCTATCGTGACAAGAAGAGAGAAAAGCATATCAACGCGGGCGCTAAAAGCTATGCGCTGAAATTCGTAGGTCGTCGCCAGTATTCCCACCGAGAGGAGCGGAACAGAAGAACGAGAATCTGGCACTGCTCGCGATGCAATCATGCCAGTCAACCAGAGGAGAAAGAATGCACACAGCAACGAGAGCGCTCGAACCGCACCCGGAGTTACCGAAAGGTCCGTAAGCCAGATCATTGATGCTGCTAGCCAGTGCATAAGTGGTGGCTTTGAGGGAACCATCCCTATGCGCGTGGGGAAAAGTATTGAATCCCCTTTCAAAACGCTGCGAACCACCTCTAGCTCTCTCGCTTCAGAAGAGCCTGCAAGATCAGCTAAGCCACACAGGCCCAACCCAACAATAAAAAATACAAAAAGGAGTTTGATATACTGCGATGACGAGCCTGATTTCATAGTTTGAGGCTCATATAAACGGTGGCACGTGGAGAAATATCAGGCTCGAGATTGTCCGATTAGGACCAACTTCCAAAAATCATGGTCAAAACCATAACTCCGGCACATAAGAAGGCTATAATTTCATACAATCCCATAATAGCTCCTGCTCCATCCTGATCTCATTACTTCAATCTGGTCTCATTCCTTCAACTTGAGAAGTACTCTTCAAGTGAACAGCGCACATCTTATACAGACAATAGTGCGAAAAAGCAAAGTAACCAAGCCACAAAATCTCATACAGTATCATCCGAGTGGAAGGCTAGAAGCTGTGAGTAAATAGGGTAAGCCCCTTGAAAAGCTCAGCTATGCTGCTTCTAGTACATCCTCGAGCTTCTCTCTCGATTTTTTTGACCGAGGTTTACGACGGTGCACAACTTTGCGCTCTGGCACATCTCTATCTTCCTGCTCAAGCGACATACTGGCGCTTATCTCGACATTAAGAGTCTCAAGTGCCTTTTTCTTCACACGTGAAATGTGACAGCGGCTATACCCAAGCGAAGATGCGATATCGATAAGGTTCTGGCCTTCTAGGTATATCCGGTGAATCACTTCCTGCTCTAGAGGATCAAGCCTATCTCTTGCATTTTGACTTAGATTGATAAGCTCCTTCTTGAGTAGCATCTCGTCAGGCTTCTCGAGTTCTACACTTGTAAGCGCCTCGGCGACGTCATAGGCGTGCACTTGTTGCTCTTCATCACTATCAGAGTTCGCTCCTGGGATGAGATTCGCATTCGCGGCAGCCGATACGGTACGTACAAGGTTCCCTTTCAGATGATAATAGAGAAAAGTCAGAAAACTTGCTCCTTTATCTGGATCAAATCGCTTTACTGCCTCACAAAGAGAGAGATCGACAACACTATCTACCTCTTCAAGATCTAGTCTCGATCTCCACTTGCGCAAGATGCTGCGTGCCAGCTTCCTTGCTTTTATTCTGAACTCAAGCACCATCTCTTCTTGCTCAAGTTCTGTTAAGCATGAGCGTGATGCTTCTTCAAAAAGCTGTACAACTTTGCCTGAGCTATCTTGAGCTCTATTTCGATTGTTCTTTTTTAAATTCTCTGCAGCTTGTGACATAACCTACCTGAGTACCCCCTCGTTTCTATTGCCCTAAATGTTTCCCCTGTTTTTTTTCTGTGGCAGTGGTTGTCCTTGAGAACTCTTCAAGTTCGGAAACGATATCGAGACAGGTCGATTGCATAAGCAAGCGCGTCTGCGAATCTCGAATCCCCTCTGAGAGTTCGAGCAACCGTGAAATGTGTGGAAATACCTTTTCTCGAATGCTGATTTCGAGCGCACGTGCATCACGTGCCATGTAGTTAGTAGCATCTGACATTATTCAGGCATTCCTCCATCATTTACTCTGCATACACACATCAGAGGTCAGCCGTATTCCGCTTCTAGTTTTTTTTACTAAATTGCCGCTCCCCCAAACCCTTGATATCACTATCTTATTTTATTTGCCGCCACTTCTTACGGTCCTCAGGGGGCGATAAAGTGTTGGCGGAGAATAAGTCTGGGCACGAAACAGGCGGTGTGCTTAAATTCCAGACACTCAGATGGTCAAGAGTATTTAATAAATGTGAACCATCTGCCGATGCATCACAGGTATGGAGCAGGAAGCAACTGAAACACTGAGTATCGAAGAGGCAAATGAACTTGTCCTCAAACACACCGGCTGGGCTGAGAGCATTGCTCGATCCGTAGCTCGTGGTTGGAATCTTGATTGGCAACAAGATGGGCTAGATGGTGCAGCAATGGAAGCGCTGATCTTCTGCTCCAGAAGATATACGCCCGACCGTGGTGTTCCATTCAAAGGATATGCAAGAAGAAGAGTACACGAAGCAGCTACAGAAGCCGCAAGAAAGTCGAAAGGTTGGGAGAAGAAAAATTCGAATCAAAAGAATGAACGTCTTGCTCGTGCCATATCTGCCGAGTTGTTTGATATCTTCCCTGGTCTTCGGAGTGGAAACCTAAGTGTCTCTCAGGACGAATCTGGATCTGACGGGGAATCTGTCCGAGTAAGCATCAGACAACTCCTCGTTGGAGCTACCTTAATCGCCACAAGGCAAGATCTCGCATCAACAGATCCTGACGCCGCGCTCGACTACAAGAAAGCACTTCACGTCATGGCCAAACTTGAGACTATTCATCAGGTTATTCTCTGGCGAATCTATTGGGAAGAAGAATCAATGAGGAGCGTTGCCTCTGATTGGGAAATAGACGAACTCAATGTTATCCGAGAACATAAGGCAATCCTTGAGCATGTCCAAAAAGCACTCATGAAGGGAAGCATCTCTCAGGCACTTCGCGTGCGCCCAGGTCTTAAACAAACAGCCTTACAACTTAAGAGGGATGGCACAGAACCTCCCTTCTCTAAAATGTATAAGGAGATAAAGAAAAGCGATGGTTGATGACAAGAAAGGAAAGAAAGGATCTATTTCTGGTGTAAAAGGCTCAAAAAAAACTGGGCAGATACAAGAAACTGGCGGTGTAGAAAACCTGAGCTCCGTAGAAAAAGCTGCAGGCATTTCTAAAGTTGGAAAAGCACTTGGCATTGGTAACGGTAAAAGCACCGGGCAAATGTCTCTCGCTGAGCGTGAGCAGATCCTCAAAATGGTAGAGGATGAAGCAAAACAATTCTTCAAGAACAGCGGAATCCCAAAAGAAAAACAGGAAGTCATTGAACAAGCTGTCAAAATGGCTATTGATACTGGCCTTATTGATGAGCCCGATGACGGGAAACAATAGCACGTAGTATTCCCACCATACAGAGACTACTCTTCCTCCTAATCTTCATCCTATTCCTGCACCTGCACCTGCACCAAAGCGAGCGAACGCTCTAAAATATCTATATTTCTGTAATTCGTCGATACAATCATGCACATAAGGAAACATGAAGCTTGAGGTCCCACCGGTGCAAGTGCAAGAGGAGGAGAAGGACGAGGATAAAGATTAAGATGAGGAGTAAGGGACTCCATGTCCCCTAGCGTCCAACACGTCCTTGAAATCTCGCCAACTGCATTCGATACATTCGCTGAAGGTCTTTGTTCATTGCTCTACCAGACTCAATGAGCTCAGCGACTTCACCAAGATGAGTCCCTGCTGAGTGAAAGTCTTCGATTCGTAAAAAGCACGTAGCTAGGTAAAGATTCGCCTCGGCGAAATCTGGTTGAATCCTGAGTGCCTGTCGTGAGCAGAAAATCGCAGCATCAAAATCACCGGATAAGATGTGAAGGTACGATCGCGCAAGCCATGCTTGAGCAAAATCGGGTGCTACAGCTACGAGCCCCTCAAGGATCGATTCAGCACTTTTGAGCTGTCCATTTTCAAGATAAAATCTAGCAAGCTCGTAAAGGAGAGCGATCTCCTCCTCAGAATATTCCTTCTGTAATAGCGAAACCTGATCTTCAGAGTTCATGACCATAGCTGCTTCCTACTGCCCTGTGCGCGCTAACCAATCAAGGGCTTGGCTAAGCATCGAATACTCAGCGGCTGCGACCCGTTTTCGTTCAGACTCGCCCCCTTCATTCTCTAACTGATCCTTGCGAGCCTGCACAGATTCGAATCTTGCGTGAAGCGTGGCACCAAGCGCACGCAGATCTCCCGGCTTTCGCTGTGTTGGTAAAAGAGCAAGAAGAGGCATGGAAGAAAAAGCGTCGGGGTCTTGAAGATAATCGTTACTCATGACTCTAAGGTAACAGACTTCTCTGAATGCCAAAATAGACCACTTGGAGGAAATTTATCACTCCTCCCCTCCCTCCTCTTCTATCTCACGTCTGGACATCCTATGACGACGCAAAAAGAGGACCTTTTCAACCATCAATGTGACAACTGCCAAGGCACAGGCAAGAAGAGCCCAGCCGATCAGAATGGTACTCAGACCACCTTCAAAGATGCCCCTTGCCTCTTCAGGCGAGTAACTCATTAGGGTTGGTATGCTCCAAAGAGCCATTATCAATAGAAGTATCAACAGAACAAAGAATAAGACGAAGCAAAGAGCATTCTTCACCATTCTGGAAAAGATCTCCCCAAGGGATATTCCAAAATGGTTGCCCAATCGCCCAAAATCAATACTCAGAAGCGACGGTTGAATGAGAGCTCTCGTTTGGAGAAGTCCCCACAGAGATTGCATGATCACCTGAGTCACCAAAACGAAGAGTAGGAGCTCAAGACCCTGCTGAGCGATCAGACCAAGTTGCTCAAGCACATGACTCCGAGAGCTCTGCGCAGGGAGCGCGATAAGATCAGTGAAAAGGCGACTCAGCCCAGCTCGGTTAAGGTAGAAATAAACAACCACTACACCTGTCGCTATTGCGTACTGTGAAGGCCGACTAAAAGCTGTAATCCCTTCTTCTCGAAGATCTCGCAACCTCTGTGGTGTTGGCGACTCGGTCTTATCCACCGATCCCTCCTTGTCCCCCCTGAAGAGCAGGAGATACTCCCATGCCACGAAGCCCACGAAATACCTCATCTTCGATTACAGCATTTATGAGGTGCAAGGTTGCGCTCAGTACAAAGCACAGAAGAAGCGGACGAAGACTTGAGAGGCGAAGTGATATATTAGGCAAGCTACCCTGCTTGAGCCAGCGAATTGGCAATTCACCGAGTAGACAAATTGATATGAGGACCAAAGAGATAAAACTTGAGATAAGGACCACATCATTGAGAAGCAACAGCACAAGCTCTATTCCTGCTACACCAGAGTGTCGGCTAGCAATGAGTGCGTCTACAAAGGTATCAGAGCAAAGGAGTAAATACGCCGCGATGACACTTCCAATAGGAGCAAAGAGTGCCAATTTGTCCCCTAAGGTAGAGATGACTGCTCCAAATGCATAACGGTCAAGAAAGGTGCCTATCAAAATCGCAGTAGCCAGAGGAGTAAGGACAACTGCTGCTACCGTGGTAGCCTCTCCACCCGCAAGGAAGCAAGCAAAACAGAGAGCCAGAATGCCAACAGCAACTCCCGGCAAGCAGAGTGCAAATAGTACTGGAGCGACAAGGAGCAATTCCATAGTCATGGTCCATATACATGCTGAGCAAAAGCCACAACATGACTCGCAAAGAGTGGGGCAAGAAAATACATTACGAGGGCGAATGCAAGAAGACGCACTCCAAACTTTAAACTGGAATCCTGAATAGTAGTGGCAGCCTGAAGGGCGGAAACAAGAGTACTAGCGAGCGCAACAAAAAAAACAGTAGGCGCCACTACGAGAAGAAGCACTCTGAACATACGTGCTATAATGTCATGTAAAGCTGGATCCACAACCTGTCCTCCCTACAATAAATAACTGCCAATTAATCGTTCACTGATGAGCGTCCAACCATCGACAGAAAAGAAAAGTAACAATTTTAATGGGAATGCGACCACAAAGGTTTCAAGATTCGTCATCCCTAATACCAATATGGCATTTGCGACAAGGAGATCGATAATAAAGAAAGGAACGATAAAGAGGAAACCTAAAAAGAAAGCATCTTTCAGCTCCGAGACAAGGAAGGCTGGAAGCAAGAGAGAAAAAGTATCTTCCTCGAGCTCTGCGCCTCGCTCAGCATGAAGTGACTTTCGATAGCGCTGCAGGCGCGCCTTCACATCGGGATCGATATGAGCTTGTACGAAGGGCTTAAAGGTGCCCTCTAGCAACTCATCAGAAACGGTCTCACCACTTGCAATCTGGCGTACGCCTCCTGCCTTCGAGATCGCTGGCTCCATGACAAGCCACGAAATCCCAAAAGAAAAAATAACCACAACAAGGCCAAAGCCAATTCCTCGGAGCCCAAGCCCATAGCGAAAGATGCTCATAGTTGTAAGTATCTTCACAAAGCAGCTCAGTGCAATGAGTACTAATATATTTGATATGAGTGGCCCAATAGTATCCATGAGGAGTATTGTATGGAAAGTATTGGGTGGTGGCCAGACAGCAATTTTAACAAAAGCTTAGTCTACGGTTACAGCAAAGCGCCCCTGATAGACACCTAGCGTACCTCGGCACTGAATTTCGTCTCCAACCCTCATCTGGACTCTAGACGACAAGCGAAGTGGGGTTTGCATCATGGCGCCAGACTGCGAGAACTCCGCCAGTGTAGCTGGATCGCCATCAAACTCTCCTAACTCTATAGAGACTGCCACGGTATCCTCGGGCAGCGAGGTGCGTTCACCCGCAATATCATCCTGCATAGAGAGCACAAGAAGTTCATTATAACGGTAGAGCTCAGCCCTACACCATTTTTGAGTTCCTCTAAGTACCACAGCAGTATTGTTTTCTTGAGTTTCAAGGTCAATGATCGCCCCGGACTGAGTGTAATCAGCAAGAAGATCCCGAGGGACTGCGAGTTCCGTTACCTGCACTCGCACTTTCTTGTCACCCTGCACGGGCTGAAACGAATTCGTTTGTCGTCTCCACATACCATCAAGAAGTTCAATATGTTCCTTGCTGATAAGAATACTAACTTCACAATCAATAGAGTTCACACGTAGCTTCAGTACTATAGCAGCTTCCGCATCACGAATCGTTTCAGATGAGACTTCGCCGTGATACGTGGCACGAATTTCATCTCTCCCACTCCACGAACGAGCAAGGCTCACAACGAACCTACGGGCAAAGTAGTCCATAGCAACTTCTTTCGCTTGCCTTCTAGAGCGTGGTAAAAGTGTATCAAAGAGAACTTCTGCCTCCCCCTTCTCCATAAACAGGGTAACTGGATGCCCGTTAAGAGTGCTTCTATACAAATGACCATTATCTTTGGGCAGTGAAAAGGTTGGCGTAATATTCTTAACAAGCAGGTCCACATCAAACGCATGCGAAACAGGCGTCCAATGAGCACTCAGTCCTGGAAACCATTTTTCTGGCTTACATCTTAAAAATCCTCTGGAAAACAGCACTTCATTGTCAGAGCACTCCATGAGCGCAACCTGAGGTTCCCACTCGACTATAGAGGGTCCGCCTGAAGAAGATGATGCTCCATCTGTGGTTGACATAGAATTCTCTCTTTCTTTAATCCTTGGCCTTCTCAAGAAGATCAAGCGCCTGTCGCAACTGAGTACCGAGATAAGGCATTCGGAGATCCGGCTTCATCCTAGCTATTTCTTCGGCAGCTCCTGAAAGATCTGCCCCATCAGTTTCATCTAACTCAAGATATTTCTGCGCCTCAAACCCATCAATAAGCACCCCCAGCGAAGTAAGTGCTTTATTGTATGTTGTTAAACTCCTAAACTTACTCCCCATAAGAACCTCCACGATCAAAACCACCATCTGATTCATTTCCAATTTTGAGAACATTGGTACGAATTCCCGGCAGCTCATAGTCACGGGCGGCTTCACTGGAGCCCCCACCAGCCCTCACAAAGGCGGCCCAATATCCGATAAGACCACCAACACAGGCAGTAAAAATGAGAAAAAGAGCCAGAAAGAGTGAAAGCGCGTTGTGGTCCTCCTCCGACACATGCCACCCGAAGAGAAAGGTCGTAAGAGGCAACGTAGCAACCTTTCCATTCTCGTTCAGAATGCCAATTTCTCCATTCATAATATCACTGCCATCATGCTCGACAGCAGATTGTATGGAGAGATATATATGTTCTTTTGGCAAAGCCGGAATAGCAGAAGATACTATCTGTCGAACCTCATCCCGGACCTTTGAATAGGCTTCGTCCTGTACATCCCTCCCTACTTCAGGTCGTACGGTCACGAGCACTGATGCTCCAGGCTTTTCAGAAATATTTCCAAAACGAAAGTGGTAGCGGACAATTGCCTTTACCTCTAAGACTTCTGGAAGCCTTGCAATAACCTCCTCAAGCTGTACCGCAAGGGCATGATCCAATCGCAACTGCTCCATGTCTCGAGAATTCGGCATCAACCCTTTCTGCCTTACAAGATCCGCAAAATTCTCTTTCGGCTTACCAGGAAGATCGTGGTCATTCATCAGGTCAATCGCAGCCGCGTAGTGTCTCTCCTTAACAGTGACAGTATAGTTACTCCCAGCACCAGTTTGCTTTTCCGCGCGTGAGTATATCCCTCTGGAGCTGAGGAGTGAGACAATTTCATGGGCTTGCTTTTGAGAGATATCTTGCACAAGCTCTGTCTTGTTACAACCAGTCAAAAGCATCGTGAACGATACAAGGAGTACCATCAAGAGACGACGTATCGCTATAGTACCATTCATAGTATCACTCCGCGGTATCGACTTTGCTGTTCAAAACAGAGCCTACACACACCTACTCTCCAACATTCGCTATAAGGGTCACCAAGTATTCCACGTTACCAAAACGCACCCAATCACCGTGTGCGACTGAAACCTTCTCCTCTTCTTTGTTGTAGGAGGAATCCCCTTTTGCTTTCACAAATACCCCCTGATCACTCATGAGATCTTGAATCATGAAGGTCTTACTGTCGAGGGAAAGAATCGCATGAGGCGTAGAAACACTCTGATCCTCAATCACCAGATCAGACTCTTTCAGCTTTGAACCCGAAACAAAGAATTTTCCTTCTCGTAGTTCAATCGCAGTTCCATTTGAATCCGAAGCATAACTCACCAGCCATCCGCACAGCCGACCGCTCTGAACAGGCGCGGTATGCTTCACTGGTGACTCGGCCTTCTGAGGTTGTGGCGCAGGAACTTTTTTCTCCTTCGGTGTATCATTTTCCTCTTTTTCACGAGCAACGACTTTGTCTGCTGCAAGATCAGAGTCTCGATCATGACCATTTAGTTCGTTCACAGGATGTGGTTCAGACGCTTTAGGTTTTGCTGCCTGTTTCTCTTCAAAATCATCCTTCTTCTCAGCCGGCTGATCTTTGCGCTTCAAGCCTTTATCTCCGCCAAAGGATAATCCACCAGCACGTTTTCCACCTCCGGACTCAACTCGTACAAGCGGCTTTACAGGAGTCTCTTCTCTCGTAGGAGGTGAAAAATCCTCATCATCGTCGTCATCATCTTCGAGAAGATCATCATATTCATCGTCGTCATCGCTCTCATCATCAAAATCAACTTCTTCGATAAATTCACCAAGTGGATCTTCAAACGAATCGTCATCTGCATCCTCATCAAAGTCCTCAAGCTCTGGTTCTTGCTGAGCTTCTGCTTCATCAAGCTTACGACGAGAATCCAATGCCTCTCTTGCGCTTTCGACATCTTGACGTACCTGATCGACAACAGGCGCACTGGACTCAGTACTCGTGGTATTTTTTCGCACACGGGACTGCTCCGTAGAATCGGCTTCCGCTGCTTCATCAGCACCACCGCCAAGAGAAGATCCACACATTCGACAACGTGTCGACACGGCAGGCACAAGGCTTCTACATGATGGACACCTTACAAAGGTCAGTTCTGTACTATCATTCGTCATAATTTCCCCCTAAAAAATCCTTATCATCCTTTCAAGATTGGTATCATAAGTTTGATAAAAAATAACATCACAACTAAAACCAGAAATATGCTGAAAAGTAAGAAGAGCTTTCGCCGAAACGACAAGCGTCTGTAAAACATTTTCAGGCGACTTCCCGTCCTTCCTGGCGCTCCCTCAGCAGGGAGTGCACCTGTATCATGTAGATACGGCACGAAGGTAAAGGCATCTCCATCCGATTTTAAAAACGTCTTCTCATCCTCTTTGCTAAAGCAAAGAGCAATATTCACACTCGCTCCCATACTGAGAACACAGGCTTCGCCGGCCTCAACGACCTTAGCGTTCCCTCTCCCAACGAGCAGACCGTTACAAGACATACCGTTCTTACTCGTATCGGTCACTTTCACACTGCCGTCCTCGTTACAGAGGATGCTACAGTGCCGTCTTGAGACGTGCGGCACACCAAGCCAGATATCGCTTGTAGGGTCGCGCCCTATTTGCACTTCCATCCCAGTTCTTAGAATATATCTGGAGGGTCGAGCAACCTGACTGATGGAGTACAGTACCGGATAACTATCAACACTTAAAGACTCCTGCACAACGCTCTGACCGCCTGCTAGGTTATCTATCTGATCCTGAGCAAGGACTCCGTACACCGCGGTCTCCTTTCCGAGTAGTATGGGAGTCCCTACCGGAACATTTATCCTGCCAGATACTTGATTGCCACCAACGAAGGTCCCGTTAGTAGAACCGGTATCCTCTACCCAGAATGTTGCGCCATCGTAACCAATGCGAGCATGCGTCGAGGAGATATCAGAAGTGTCAAATCTAATGGCACAATCATGAGAGCGACCTAAGAGAATAGATTGATCCTTATGAAAAGACACAACCGAATAGGTGTCACCAATTGAACAAAAGACAGCTGGGAAAGGTGAAAGCACATTTGAACATGCTTCCCGCAAAACACGTACTCCAGACCTATCGGGTGATTCCCCATCGCGTAGAGTAAGATCGTTATCTAATGCGTAAAGCGTTATAGCAATGTCATCAAGGGCAAGGTGTGCTTGCCCATCATGGTTGCCCTCAAGACCAACTGGCACAAAGGCATCCTCATCTTTTTTTAGCACTGAGGTATGAAATGTTCTTCCAGGACCACGATTCACGATTATCGAGTACCCTGCCGTACGCAAGTCCTCTACGAGGAGATGATCATGTTCCCCAGAACCAATGGTAAAGTACTGCCTCTGAACAAGCATCTGTTCGGTTGCGGCATCACTAAATTCAATTTCTAAAGCGTACAAAATCTTCCTCAAACAATTGCAGATATACCTGTGCGGATACACCTCTTATAAGACACTGATAAAACTATAGTGGTTCCTAAAAAATCAACAATCTGCCGCACTTAGAACGACGTTTCTAAAAATAGACGTATATTTCTTTGAAAGTTGGTGGAACATATCATTTTAAGGCCGCATCTTAGCAGTAGTGGTGAGAAATATATGAGCCTCTGAGTCAGGCTATCTGGAGACCTTAAAGATGACAGCTTCAAAGATTTTAATAATTGATGACGATATGACAGCACTCGATATTGTTGATTTCCTCTTTGAGGATAAAGGTTTTGAGGTCAGCCGGAGAGCCGACGGTGCGTCTGCACTTGAGTGTATTCAAGATTTTACCCCAGACGTAATATTAGTAGATCTCATGATGCCCGGAATGAGTGGTCAAGAATGCGTTAAGGTCATCCGTGATAAAGGTCTCGAAATACCAATAGTAGCCTTCACCGCAGTCGATGATCCGGAGATTCATCAAGATGCCATTGATGCCGGCTGCAACAAAGTGCTCACAAAGCCTTGCCGACCAGCTGAGCTTGTTAAGCACATAGAAGATTTATTGCAATAGACCAAAGCCCGAAACGTAAGTCTTGAAACAAGCTCAGAATTCAAAGCATCTCAATATGAATGGGATGCAAGAACGATGAGATCTTTAAAATTTAAATCATACACTATCATTGCGTGTTTTGCTCTTTTAGTAATCGCGATTGGGACCCCTGTTTTTTTTGATAGGAAGAATTCCACCTCACTTCACACCCTCACTGCTCCCCTAACACCAACATCAGGTGAATCTGTGTCGATTACTCTAATGCGAGCAGGGGCTCAAACTTCTGAAGAACCGATTGTTCTCACATATCTATCAGCAAACGGAAGAGAGATAAGCACCTCTGAACATATGCTCTCAGGGCAAACGGCTCTTGTCTTACCGCTCACTCTCTCTCGGAGATCTCATGGTGGCGCAATACAGATTTCAACACTCAACAATACTGTCGCTGGCAAGCTCACGTACACGAGGGAGGATCAGTCACAAGAAAAGATCTCGACAAGGCAAACTCCCCTTCTTCACTCAAAAACACTCCTAAGAGGAACTTCGTATGCACTTACTCGCACACCAAGCGAACTCCCTACTCCTGATAAGACACTTATTATAATAAATCCAGAGTCAAGTAACCTTTCAGTCTGTATTCGAGAGCGAAACGCAAGAGGATCAATTTCGTTAGAAAAAGTTGTAACGGTTCATCCGAATCAAACACTATCTGAGGATATTCTTCGCTCCACGACCTCAGTCACAGTCACCCCTGTCCTCTCGCCTGACGGCTCACTCTCAGGGAGAAACGATGCGAGTGGCTCTAGGATCTCAGACAGTTCCGGTGCAAGAAGCTCAGACCTAGGATGTGACGCTCCTTTAGATCGTGACGCTACGTATCTCGCTACTCTATCTACCACTGGCGAATCATATGCTGACTTTGCCCCTTTTCAAGCACCACACAACATCCAAGCGGTGTTACCTATCTTTGCTGCACGTGAGACCACAAATATACTAAATGTTTTCTCCACAGACAGCACTCAGATTCTTATCACAGCACATGATGTGAGAGGCAACCAGCTGCCCTTTGATATCTCATCGTGGTGTAACGTACGCCCCAGTAATGAAGATGCAGACATGATAAGAGTGAGAGCATTTCAAGCAGCGAGATGCACACTTAGTGAAATCGATGAACGTGTCAGATTCTTAAAGGTTGCTTCGCCCTTTGACTTTGTAAGTAAACTCGAAGTTACTTCAACATCTTCTGACGGCACCCTGAACTACGCTTCTACAGTTGCTCAAGACATCGTACTCGAAAGAGCCAACGAACCCGGCTTTATAGTAGGAGGCGCAGATTCTGCTAACATAACACAGGAACTCCTACTTTATAGAGCGAGTGCGGAGCAAGATAATCAAGACGTCACTCTCTATGTAAATGGGGAGATGGCGACGCTGCCTCTTCAAACAAGCCCACTAGAAAGCGAAGCCGTCACTCTTCCTCTCTTTGCGATTGCAGTCCCGGGGCTCATTACAACCTCTTCGAGCTTACGAACAACCTTATGGAGCTCCTCGGACAAAACACTTGATATCTCTACTGGGATCAAGGGATCTGGTGAATACTTGGACACATCTATACCAGCATCACCCTCTGCACCGCCAACACCTACCCCGACACCAACTCCAACGGATCCGGGCCTAGGGAATACAGTCACCGTAATAGAACTGAACGAACCACTACCGCTGGTTGCAAATCTCAGTCAGATTAACAAAGAAGTGCGAAAAATAGTCATCAATATTCCTCCTGAGATGAATTACGGCGATGAGCATAAAATAGATGCCATAGTTCTCTTTAAAGACAACACTGTCGCTAGACTAGCGCCTGAATTATTAAACTTCTCAACATCACAAACAGATACCTTTAGCTACGAACCCAGCACAGGCATGCTTAGAGCTACAGACCCATCACATGACGCACAAAGTACATTAGGTGATGATTTTCTAGAAAACGCAATGGCTCAGCTTGGAGATGGAGGAGAAGCATGTGGAACTGTGAGCTTTGCGATAGATATACCAGGCATTACTGAAATCATTAATGAGATATGCATTACACTCGGTAATAACAGCGAGAGCGAGAGTATAAGCTATAAAGCAGAATACGAGTTTAGCGCATGTTGTCCTGCGCCTTACGTAGCTTGCGAATACGAAGATGACGATACCTGTCCCTCTGAAAAGAAAACACCCGGGAACTGTGGGCAATGTGTTGATTGCGCCGCTGTTTCTAAAGGAATGGACGAGCGAACTGGGGAATGCAAGCCTTGTTCAGAATTTCACGAACGTGCTTTTTTCTACAGTGGCTCCTTTGCCGATCTTACAAAGCAACCACAGGTACAAGAAGTTGGAGTTCTTGGGGGAAGCTGCGTTGTGTTCTGTAACGATGGACAGGTCTGGGATAGTAAAATACAAGACTGCGTATGCGAAAACCCATCGGAGCTGTACGAAGATAAAGAGGTACATGCACCTCAACAGGGAACATGTGACGGATTTGTTAGCGACTCGTATTACTTAGAATTTGATGGCGAAAAATTTCTCATCGAAGGCTACTGCCTAGGAAATCCTTCAGAAGATTTTGTCCCTCCCATCACTACAACCGACTGGAAATACCGCGAGTGCGAAGATGGACGATCTGCTCCATGTGATGGACAGTGTCAGAATCCATGCAACTCATTCTTAGGAGATCCCATGAGTGACGAAAGGCCTGCTCCCGACATGGATCGAAAATACTGTGCATGTAACGGCGAGAATTGCTGCGAAGAAGAAGGCGGAACTTGGACTGGAGCATTCTGTGAGTGTGGGTGTAAGGATTATAACGAAGTTGGGACGCCAACGTGCTCGTCTGGAACTCTATCTGAAGACTCTTGCGCATGCCTTAAAGAAAATGCGTGTGGGTACGAGTACGGAGATGGTTCTGCCGCACCCACCTGCGCAGAAGGCATGCTAGACTATGGAACTTGCTCATGCAGATCCCCAGGGGAAGACAAGAATAGAGATGATATTACAGAGATTGCTGAGGGCTCTAAAGCAACCTATGACAATCTCAGTAAAGGGGGCACCTTTGATAATGGGCCGGGATGTCAGTGGAAGTGCAAGTGTGAAGACGAAGCAAGAGCCTATTGGGATAAGTACTTAGCAAACTATATGATGCATCTTCACCAAGATCTTGGATTTAAATACCGGGGAAGATCATTTTTTTGTGACTTACGCTGCACACAGGAAGCTTGTAGTGACTATACAAAAAGCTCACTCTATGATTCTCCCTACGTTAGAGGAGCTACTGAGAGCTATGTGGATGAAGTAAATCAACGCTTTCTAGACGACATTAAACGCCATGAAGGCGAAGATACTTTTTACCGAGATAGATGTACAGGATGGGTCGTTGACAAGAGAATTTATGGTGAGTATTGCCCATACTCATGGAAAGTGTGGAAAGAGTTTATTCCTGCAAACGAAAGTACCATAGCCGCAGGAACAGCGTGCAATACACATGAGCACACCGACTATGATTTCAGATCTGGGTTAAAAGATTGCGGCATGAGCGATCCCCAAATAGATGAGTGGTTTGAAATGCTCCGGTTTGCAAGCATCCAAGATAGGTGGCCATTGCTCTATAATGGACGCACGCCACATCTTCAAGAAGAATTTAGAGTAGAGGAGGAAGAATAATGACATTCATATTTCTTCTAAGCTTTCACAAAAGAGCTCTTGCATTCTTGCTCATACTGTTACTTCAGTCCTACTTTTTTCCCGTATGTACCCATGCAGAACTACACGAAGGCGATGTCGTTACAAAAAACATCTCGGGGCATGTGGTACCCTGCCACATCCTTCCGCTTAGATACGCTGACAGATTTCCAGCTCAAAAGGTTTTACACCCATCGCTAAATCCCTCCCTTACAGCGGATGAGAAAAGGGGGCTCATCACCTCCGAGAGATATCTATCTGCCAGATTCTTGCCTATAAGCCGATTTAACGAGGGCGATAAGTTTGTATCATATATACAGTACAACTCTTTTGACTTTGACATAAAGGCTGAGGATGAATTCTCTGGATTTGTAAGGGTAGATAGCACACTCGTCAAAGAGATTTATGATGATAAAATTCATGGGGCTTGGCCTCTTATGACAGAACTTGACAGTCATTCAGGCTCTGCCCAAAGGCTCCCAATTCTTAAAGAAGAGCTACACTCCTTTCACTCCGGACCAACTGAAAATTCCACTATAAAGTTAACCTTTGTGTATTATGAAATGTGCAAAATACGTAGCTATATAGACGCACGCAAATATCCAGACTCAGACTACAACGAGTACAAATCACGTTATCCAAACTTTCCATTCGAGGACACAGAAGATTACTGGTTCCCTGAAGATGGTCCACCGACATTTCAAGGCTATAAATGGGAACAGATCTCGAAAGAGGATTTTGATTTCAATGCATTTATTGCAAAGGCATTTATTGTTGGTGGAAGCGCCATCCCAGTTCTGGGCAGTGCCATAACGTTAGAAGAGTGCTTACAGACCAATGACCCACTTTGCTGGGCATCATTTGGGCTCGATCTTACTTCAGATGTTATTATAGTCGGGAGGCTTGTACGTGCCACAACACTAGGAGCAAAGCTTGCAAATGCAGGCAGCACTACAGGAAAAGTCTGTGAGGTCAACAAGATCATGCGCCGCTTAGAAGATAGTAATACAACTCTTTACGCTATTGGTGCGGGTAATATTACTCTTGGGGGGTTTTATGCTGCCAGAGGCGACTATCTTAATGGCCTAGCTAGGATTGCCGCAGGCGCTGGCGATGCCGTATCCGCAGTTCTTATCACAAAGAAAGGATTTGTAGGTGGGAAGGTTGGTAAAATACCATCAAACCAATGCAAAGAAGTTCAACAGCTCTCATTGCTTACAAAAATCACTAGTTTGCGTTCTCGCCTACCTGCGGACGAAGTCGCAAACGCCATAAAGAGAGCGGAGAGCAAGTGGCCGGGGTCAGGAGAACAAGCTAAGGCACTTCTCGATGATCTCAATCTAGAGATCACAGATGATTTTTTTAAGAGACAGGTATTTGAAACTCTAGAATATGCCTCTGATTGGAGTACAGCGGTAACAGGCATACGCGGGTTGAATGACGCATTCACAACATTTGGTAGGTCAGGTGTAAAAGATGGAAGTTACATGAACTTCTTCAACAATCTCCATCCAGATCTCCAAGAGAGAATTATTCAAACCTCAGGTAAAATAGCAGATGATCTTGATAAAAATATGAGGGCATTTCGTATCGCCGGCCAACGAATCGATGATAAGATAGCAGAGCTTAAAGCGCGAGGAATATCATGTAATGCTCCGGGTAACGAATTTGACGTTTGGAGCTTTATAACAGACGGTAACCAGCGCATCGAAGTACTTGTAGGAGCTGACAAAGTCTTTTTCTCAAAAACGGACTGGAACCTTGTGAACTGCGCCGAGATTGACGCTATGAACAAGTGGCTCAACGCGCGCCCCGGACGAACCCTCTCATCAGAGAAGATGATGGCCACCCTTGATAGTGGTACCTTAAACTCAAAGGTGCGATGTGAGAACTGTCAGCTAAACTTTCCAGCAGAAGAAAATCTTCTGCTGCTAGAAAAATGCGATGTCGAATAGGAGAAGATATGGGAAAACTCGTACAAAATGTTGATGCCGCGATTGAGCTGGTTGAGAGTTCTTTACCAAGTGGAGAAACCCACCGCTCAGAACAGACTCATATCAGAAATGAGCTCGGAGGCAATGAACAGCTTCATAGAAAGCTAGTCGTACTTGAGCAATATTTAGCTAAGCGGTTCCCTCTAAGTGAGGCAATGCTTTCCGCTCAGAATCAGCAACTCGATCTTTCAAAAGTCGTTTCTCCACTCATAGATATCTTAAAAGCTGATTTTTCAAACCATCCACAGGCAAGTGAACGTGCCAGAGGGGGCAAAGCTCAAGAAGCTGCGTGTAGCTGCCTTGGAATGATAAAGTACGACAAAGATACCATATTGGCGACACAAGCGTTAGAGGAGCTAGAGATTGTAGCGAACAATTCTAACAGCGAACTTGTACAAGATGCAGCAAAAGTTGCTATAAATCTTATCAAGAAACAGATTACAGAAGCTTAAGATTTACTGCTCTGATAGCCCTAAATCACGATACCAGTGTGCAGGGTACGTCGTATTGGGACAACGCTTTTGAACCGTTTCCAAGTTCTCTCTTAACGTCTGATCTGGATACCTATCTGAAATGTGAAACATTACAAGCTTTCCTGGATTTATCCTTGCGGCGAGTTCGGCTACTTCAGATGTTGTAAGATGGTGATGACGCTTTGCGTTTTCGGCATGTTCATCAGCAAAGTTGTTCTCACAGATCAGGACGTCCACACCGTAGAGCATAGTCACAAGCTCAGAAGCTTTTGCCTCATCAAGGGAAAAATCCGTAATATAAGCCAGACTTCCTCCTTCCGTTGTTTGTAACAGCCTCTCTCTAAGATCTCCTATCTGGTAAGTCTCATTGTCTATTTGCAGAGTCGCATCATCTGGCACCGCTGCCGACTTAAGCTTTTGAATCCAGGGGCCTGCTGGAAGATCCATCTCTCTGGCACTCTCCATATCGATATTAATCTTAGACAGCTCTCGCATATGGTACCCAATAGAGGGAGAACCGTGGTCAAGCTCGATGGCTTGAAAATGTGCCAGCTTATCAGATCGAAACTGCTTCTCAGACATCTCTACCTCCCCCTGAGGGTGAGCAACTGAGTACTTTTCAGAAAGCATATATTGGTAAGTTGTTTCGACCCCACCGGAGAGTTCATGAACTATCACCGAACCTGCACTCCCTTCTACCCTATCCCAGAGAACACCCTGCAGTCTGTGCTGAATGATGGCTGCTGTCTGTTCGGGGCCATAGACGTGTAAAGGCTCTTCTCTATTGAAGGTAGCGCGCATAAGGCCATCAAAGCCTGCGATATGATCAAAATGAAGGTGCGAAAAAAAGACCGCGTCTATCTGCTGCAAATCCGCATAATCAAGACTATCAAGACACGAAGCCCCGCAGTCAAAGAGATACCTACCTGCAGATTGCCCATTATTGACATAAACGTAGGCAGCATTGTCCCAGCCCGGTTTTCCTAAAACAGTATAATCAATATTGCCACTCGCAGTAGTGAGCACGGGTTCAGAATTGGGTGTAGTTGTATGTGACTGAACTTGAGGTTGCATACCCATTGTTATGAGCGCTCAGCATAGAAAGGTTTCATAGCCGCATAGGCTGAATGAGGAGGCATGGTGAGACTAAGTACTTGAATTAACTTGAAGCTCTAGGAAGAACTTCCCCACGATAACCTCATCTCCAAGAGCAAGCGTTACAACCTCCCCCGGACCAAGTTTCTCTGAACGGTTCACAAACGTACCGTTTAGACTGCCTAAATCCTCTATCGTGACTTTCTCATCACTGACCTTTACCAGTGCATGCTTTCTGGACACCTTGCCATCTGAATCGAGATCTTCAAGGTCAATCTCAGGAAATGCACTCACCTCAGGATCCCAACGCCCAATAATGTTCGTTCCCATCTCAAGAGGAAACGATCGTCCTTTGTGCTCTCCCCGTATTAGGACAAGGGAATACGTACGCACCTGATTAGCCATAATACAACACCGTTATAAATGGGCGCCTAGCCCCGACTCTCTTCATTTCTTTGGAACCGAAAACTTTCTTCTGTTCTCTAATTATTATAGAATAAACATACACAAAGTTCATGGATTGAGACACATGATGTATCGGCCTGAAGTATTTGTCGATATGAGAGGTTTCCTTCAAAATGATGAACTTTGTAAATAAGTTATTGATATCGCAAGACTATAGATTTTTTAACTGATTATATCACCTTCTTCACAATGCAAATTGGGGCGGAGTCAGCAAGAGATTGGGAAAACTCCCCGCTGTGAGCTTAAGTGAAGGATTAATTTTAACGTATGTCTCTGAAGACGTGATTTTGGCAGAACGTGTTTATAATAAGCATCGAACAACCAGTCACCCCGGACAAGATCTGATGAGCGCTCTCCTATTGAGAACCTTTAAGCACAATCGCCTTTTCCAGATAAATGGCGAACTCGGGCAGTTCACTCCGCAAAAGTGCTCTCTCACGCAGCGCATCCTACAACTATTCAATCTTAAGCGGTGGCACAATCCTAAACGGTGCGATCTTCAAAACGTTTACGCCAGAGCACACACGTCATCACTCAGCAATACATCAGGTACAATTCAAAATAACGTAGATTATTCATCGCAAAATCTTGAGAGAGAATCTACGCACGAGTTGCTACCCATAGTAAGCGAGAGCACAGAGGCACCATTCCTGAGAGGGTATTACTTATGGGCCAGAAAATGCTTATCAACGCAATTCACAGTGAAGAATGTCGAATTGCTATCATCGAGGACGGCAAGCTTGTTGAACTTGAAGTTGAATCCAACGTTGGCAAGAAACTAAAAGGGAACGTCTACAAAGCCGAAATCTCCCGAATTGAGCCCAGCCTGCAGGCTGCATTTTTGGATATCGGTACTGAACGCAACGGGTTCCTCCAGATAAATGACGTACACCCAGCTTTTTACCAGAACAATCCGAAAGGAAAGCGCCCTTCTATCCAGGAAGTACTCTCACCGGGACAGAAACTAGTAGTACAGATCGTAAAGGAAGAGCGAGACCTCAAAGGGGCAACCCTCACTACTTATCTCTCCCTGCCCGGGCGATATGTCGTCATTATGCCAGGAAGCGACAGAGGTGGAATCTCTCGTAAAATCAGTGACTCTGAGCAGCGTAGACGCCTGAAATCACTTACATCCGAGCTCGAAATGCCTCAAGGGATGGGCATGATCGTTAGAACCGCTGGTCTCGATAGATCTCAGGCTGAACTTTCTAGAGATCTCTCGCTGCAACTGAAGCTATGGGAAGATATTTTGGAAAGAAGTCAGGACGCTGATTGCCCCTCACTACTTTATAAGGAGAGTGAGCTGGCGACCCGAGTTATACGTGATTACTTCACCCCTGAGATACGTGAGATACTTATCGATGACCACTCAACCTACACCAAAGTAAAAGAGTTTGTAGGCCGCGTAATGCCGCGCTATCGCTCAAGGGTGAAAGAATTTACAAATGAACAACCGATCTTCTCCTTTCACGGTATCGACGACCAAGTAAACGATACTTTGAAAAACGAGGTCAAACTCCCTTCAGGTGGTGCTATCGTTATCGATACTCTCGAAGCGCTAGTGGCCATCGATGTAAACTCTGGAAAAGCCACAACAGGCGGTGACATTGAAGAGACTGCGTATCAGACCAATCTGGAGGCTCTTGAGGAGATAGCCAGACAACTCCGATTACGTGACCTTGGAGGCTTAATCGTGATTGACTTCATCGACATGATCGATCGTAAGCACCGCGCAAATATCGAAAAGAGAGTAAAAGAGATTATCAAAAGTGATAAGGCACGAGTAGAAGTTGGACGACTCTCAAAGTTTGGGCTCCTTGAAATGTCCAGACAACGGCTGCGTGCATCGCTAACCAGTCAGAGTCATATTAAGTGCCAGCACTGCGAAGGGAGTGGTAAACTTAAGAACCCTGAGCTTGTAGCACTTGAGGTGCTTAGAAAGATACAAGCTGCTGTAATTGTTGGACATGTATCCCTTGTGAAAGCACGCCTTGCCCCCGCTGCTGCGCTCTTTCTTCTGAATAATAAAAAGTTTGAGCTTGCATCCCTTGAGCAGGAGTACAACGTAAAAGTATACATCCTAGCTGACGGAAGGCTACGAGCCGATGACTACCAGTTCGAGATGGAAACTTCAAAGAAAGATCCAAATGCTCAAGTAGACTCTGGCGACAAGAAACAAAAACAAGCCTAAGACCGTTCGTACTATAAGGCTCTAACTCAAAGATTTAATTAGCGCATTGATTCATTTCGCTAATTGCAAGAACTTCGTCTCTTTGCTACATTTAACCTACTTAAAGTACTGAGGAGACAGGTAAACGAGTGGCATTCGGGGCACTACGAAAACTTAAAGGAGAACTTACTAGCAACGACACCCTCCTGTCGTACACCTCGAACAGAAACACCTCCTCTGACAATGAGCTTCCAACTCCTCCCTCTCCTCAAAAAGCTTCAGACGATACACGTTTGCAAACGCCCACACTCTCACAGCTCACTAGACAGAGCATTCAGCAAGATCTTGCACGGCTTGCACGATTTGGGGCAAACATCACCGATGCCCACAGTTGTTTTATATTCCTTGAGTCACGAATTTTCGCAGCCACATCACAAAACGCACGCCGAAACCCACTTATTTTAGTTGGCCACCACACCCTCAGCACGAACATTAAAATTGACGCAGAGATCGATCTACAGGCAGGCTTTCTCGGCTGGGTGCTAAAAAACAACCGGGCTCTTCACATATCCCCTTTCGAAAGAGACAGTCGCAGCCTAGGCGTATATACACGGAATGAAAAACTCAAAAGCCTGCTCGCAGTGCCACTTCGAGTAGAGACAGAAAATTTCGGCAGAGTTCAGGGAATTGTATTTTGTGACAGCAAGAAGAGTTTCTCCTTTTCTAAGCTTCATCAAAAACTTTTAAACGATCTCACACGTGAAATCGCGAACACCACCGAGCTCCACCTCCAAAAAGAAAATTCAAAAAGTGAGCACTGCTACAACTGGGATGAATTTTACACTGAGGCACTCAGGCTCCAAGATCATATCGGGATGAGCTCACTTGAACTCATACGAATTCAGTTTTCAAACCTTCATGAACTTCAGAAAAACTCTCTCCTTCCAGACTTCTTCGAGCGCACACAGAGCCTGCAAAGGCTGATTAGGCAATCGATACCAGAAGCTTACCCGATCATCACACTCCCAAGCGGCGACGTGTTGGTATTAGTCGATAGAATGTTCTCCTCTCTCCTCACAGGAAGGATCTCGGCAATTGTAGAAAAAGAGCGAGATAATTGGGGGAAACTCCACTCACAGACAGCGCCAGGCGACTCAGAGGCATCTGTCAGAATAAGCACGCGTAGACTTAAGAAAGGGGTTTTTCGTCAGGTACATTTTGAAGAGTCCTTACAAAACGCATGGCGCGGAACACACGAACAGAGCCCCTCAACTTTAGAGATATCACTCGCATAGAAGGAAATGTGTATGAGCAGTATTAGTTTAGGTTACCAAGAGATTAAGCCACTATCGATACCGAGCCGTATTGCGCAGCTTTTTAGTGGCGGCTCATGCGACATGGCTGTCGACCTTGGAACCGCGAACATACTTATCTATCTCAAGAACAGAGGAGTTATACTGAACGAACCATCGCTCATAGCCGTTGATGAAGAGAGCGGCAAAGTCCTCGCACTCGGACACGAAGCAAAACGCATATACGGAAAAACTTCTCGATCAATTAAATGTATCCGCCCGATGAAAGATGGAGTAATTGCTGACTTCGCGATGACCTCTCTTATGATAGAGCACATGTTTAAAAAGGCACGAAAACGATTCATGTTTCAGAAGCCACGCACGGTTATCGGCGTCCCTTCTGGCATTACCCAAGTCGAGAAAAGAGCGGTAATAGATGCGGCACTGAACGCTGGTAGCAGAAAGGTTTTTCTCGTCGAAGAACCAATGGCAGCAGCCCTCGGTGCAGACCTCCCCGTAGAACAGGCCGTAGGAAATATGATCGTTGATATCGGTGGCGGAACAACCGAGGTCGCTATCATAAGTATGTGTGGAACAGTTTACTCGCACTCCATACGCGTAGCTGGCGACGAGATGGACGAGGCTATACAGAGACATCTCAAGAGAGATTACGGGCTCCAAGTCGGTATATTTGAGGCTGAGCGACTAAAACTCGTTATCGGGTCTGCTCTTCCAACTGGAGAGACTCGCTTTACGAGAACGTACGGAAGAGATGTGGCTACCGGCATGCCTCAACCGGCTGAAGTCTCTGATGAGATTATTCGTGACGCCCTGAGCGAACCAATAGCAGCTATTGTAACCTCAATAACAACGGCGCTTGAGCAGATGAACGCTGAAATCGCGCAGGACATTATCTCAAGAGGAATCTTCCTTGCTGGAGGTGGAGCTCTCCTCACCGGGCTCTCAGAGAGACTTACCCGAGAAACAGGCATCCCCTTCTACCGCTCCCAAGACCCACTTAGCTGTGTTGTGAGAGGTGTCGGGAAGATTGTCGACAACCTAGGGGAAATGAAGGCGCTCTGCATTTCTTAGCCTCCGAGCTCTCCTCTTCCTAGATTCTTCGCTTTCCTGGAAACTTCCCAAGTTGCTGCACGATAAGGATCTAAACTACTTATCGAGAAGAGATATGCACAAATCAAAAATCACCACCTTACTCCTACTCACCGTACTTAACCTAGTAATCTCGTCCTCGGGAATTGCTCAAGACCAGTGCTTGCTCCAAGCCGAAATACTTGGGCGCTCTGAATTTAGAGGATATACCGGCATTGGAGAAGGATTAGCTGAGAACTTTGCCCTTCTCGGCGATATCGACGGCGATGGCGTAAATGACTATGCGTATACACATCCGCGCGATATTTCAACCTCTGAAGTGTATCAGTACGTAGTATCGTACATCTCAGGAGCCACCAACGAACGCCTTTCTTTTACCGTACCATATCGACGCGATGATTTTACGTACGGACAAAACATAGGCAACATCGGAGATATAGATGGAGATGGACTGGACGAAGTGTTTGTTTCCTCACACACCTCAATCTACAGCAACGATGGAGGGGAAGTGTATGTACTCTCACCATTAAGCAGAAAGATTCACTACGTTCTAAAATCTGGAGAAGACATCGACGATGACTTCGGTGAGTCCGCCTCTGCAGTTGGGGACCTAAACGATGATGGGGTGTCAGAGATAGCCGTTGGTGCCTACAAAGCACTCGGACCATGCGACTCTCAGAAGTACGAGTGTAGCGGATATCCCTACGGATCTGGCGTGGCTTATCTCTTTGATGGAAAATCAGGAGAGCTTCTTTGGGTTCTAGGAACAGGTCACAGGGGAGAGTCAACTCATTTCGGTTTAGATGTTAGACATATTGGCGACATTGATGGTGACGGATATGGGGACTTCTCAGTTAGAGGCTCTATTCCAGAAGTGCGCGAACTTGTAATCTTCTCAGGCAGGAAAACCGCCCTTCGCATGGAAGATAATATTATCTCCTACATTCACCTTCCAGAAAACTATACTCAAAAAAACATCGCCCCGTTTGGTGACATTGATGGAGATGGTCTTGATGAGTTCCTACTGATAGTAGAGCAGGATAAAGAAAGTAATAGTGACGATGACGACGTTCGCGAAGTGAACATTATGAAAAACTTCGGTGACGGATATATTGACTCACTTTATTACTTGGCAAAAACGCGGGAAGAAGACGCATTCTTTGGAGCTCGAGACACCATAACTCCCATAGGAGATATAGACGCTGACAATCGTCCCGATCTGGCCATCAGCAGCTTTGAGCTGGATGAATATAACGAATATATTCGCATCATAGAGCTCTACTCAGGCAGAGACGGTTCTCTGATCTCAACAATACGTGGCTCCAGAGGAGGCACTGCATATGGAGCAGCTATTGGCTACATCGGCGATCTTGATAACGATGGTTATGGCGAACTCCTAATCGGAGATCCCTCAGATACAAATGGCGTAGACTGGTCTAACTACAATCCCAGTCAAACTATATTCTACGATGCAACAGATTTTGAGTCTGGGCTGATACACCGAATCGCATTATCTCTAGATTTGAATAATAATGGCATACCAGAATACTGCGAAGCAGTAGATTCGTCTCACCCACCAGCGAGTAAACCAACACCAGAAGACCCCTCTCTCTCTCCCTCAGAGCAACTGACTCAAGAAGAGGTCATCTCCCTGATAATAGAAAGCAGCTATTCTGCCCAAAAACGAGGGAAAAAGAAGAGGGAGGAACGAAAAGAAGCACTTCAAAATATCAAAAAATATATCACGCAACTCCTCGAAACAATTCAAGAGAACACTTCATCCCTGAGCAACAAAAAACAGAAAAGAATTAAGATCCTCTTCAAAAAAGCTCGCAGAAAGAAGAAAAAAGCTTTGTGGAATCGCTTCCGCAAACTCCTAATCAGAATTTAATCTCTTAGGAAAACGGATACGCCACATAGTTCCACTCAGCCACATCACCAATCCATCCTAACGATAGATTGGTGATGTGCCACACGGCAGTAAGGAGATAACCTTCTGAATCTATGCCGGACATGTAAAGCACAAGCCCTAGCATTCCTAACTTGCAGCATATAAAAGCAAGTAGTGGGGCGATAAATATATTCATAAATACTCCGATAAAAGAAAATTCCCCGAACCAGATCAAGCTACAGCATCCTGTAAAAAGTGAGATGGCTGAGCTTGTAATGAAATATCGACACGCAATACTATAATCCCCTCGGCTTAAGAAGCTACTGGACACCCAGATAGCTGTTAAGGCACTAAAGGTAAGCTGGACAGAGGGAGTGAGAAAAGAGAGTGGCCAGAGGGTGACAATGACAAGAAGCGCAAAGAGCAATGAAGACAATATAGCCCCCTTTCTCCCGAGTTGCGTCATACAAAAAAACAGTGCGAGTGATACCAGAGCTCTAATGAGTGATGGCTGTGGATGACAGAGAAATGCATAAAGTGTGGTAATGCAAAATGCTGCTAAAGCGGCCAGTCGACGCGCGGAGAGCACAAGTCCATTCGAGAGAAGCAACACACACAATGGATACAAGATCAGGTATCCAGAAGAATAAAATAGGCTTAAATGATATCCTGATACTACAAGTAAATGTGATATCCCCAGTCGCTTAAAGCTTTGAGCTGTGCGGCTGGACACGGCATCTCGCTCAGCGAGTAGGAGCGCTCGCAAAACACCACTCGCCTCATTGTTCCCTAAATGTTCCCTTATCCCGACCCGAACCCCTTCTCGAATTTCCCGTATAATTCCCATATGAGATCCCAGCTCTTTGGACGTTGCAAGTATCTTACACCGTCCCTTAAAAGACCCACGCCATTTAAGATAAAACGCTCTCACCTCACCAGCCTTTGCAAGACCTTCATATTTCCAAGGGAGATCTTTACCAATGCAAAATACTTCTCCTGAGAGCACGTTCCCTTGTTCATCACTCTGCAATTTGAGCCTCAGCTCAACCTCACCTGTTCTTTTGCGGCGTATCGGGTAGAGTATTGTCGCAACTACTCTTCTCTTGAGGCCTTGACCACTAAACTCTGCATCAACAGCTTGATTTTGGAGATGATAAGAGAGAACACCGACCGTAAAGGCGACAATCGCCATAAATCCTCGCCCCTGCCTGAGTGCCATACAGGAGAGAAGCAGAGTGAGAGCAACTACGGCAGCTGTTGTGGCATCCGGGCTAAAACTATACTGACCTAATAAGAAAGGTGGTGTATATATGAGCAGAGGAGGAGGTCTTTTTATGCGCATATTTCGCAATTCGAGTTTTAGCCTGAAATGTTTCGTAGTCCTTGCCGGTTTCGTAGCTGGCTGCTCAATGAATCACGAAGATGAGCTCATGAGGGAATACTCAAGGAGTCAGCGAGCAAGTCTTGAGATGAGAAGCAGGTTTGTTGAAGCCACGCACCCCTTCATCACTCAATATTTTAAGGCACTGCGGGCTAGGCTCTCTACTCGAGCGGAGCTAAAAAATGGGCCGACCTTTGTTTTTCTTACTCCCAAAAAATTTGCTTTCTCACCAGGATCTGGAGTCGTACTGATCTCTAGTGGTCTTCTCCTTAGCTTAAAGAACGAAGCAGAACTCGCCTTTGTACTTGCACATGAGCTTGGCCACAATGCCCTTGGTCACCACTCTCTCTCTGAAGAAACAGTGAAAGACGAAAGTAAGCGTTTAGAACAAGAGGCTGATTCCTATGGGCTTGGTGCGATGGCTCTTTCCGGTTATGATCCAAACGCTGCTAGTATGGCGCTAGCAAATAGCTATCAGAGTCTTGAACACCTAAAAGAAGGCTCTGCAACGCACCCCTCACTTGAAGAAAGAATGAAAACGATGCGTAAGGCGGTACAAGCTTCAGGCTGGCAGCCCCCAGGAACAGTTTATAGAAGAGATTTCGTTAAACTACAGCATCTGCTCTCGTAAATTGAGAATACAAGTTGTTACCCTGTTCTCTCTTACTCCTTCTCCTGCAACTGCCCCTTCGTTTAACGTCATTCCGAGGAGCCTGCGGCAAGGCATTTTGCTACAAGCAAAATAGCGAGGTCAAAGACGGATCGGCGTGGCAATCTCTCTGAGTTGGAAAATATTTATGGTAACCCAAGGAGATTGCCGCGTCGTTCGAGCAAATGCTCTCAGCTCCTCGCAATGACGTTAACGTTGGGGCTGTGCAAGTGCAGGATGAGGCTGAGGCACTATGCCTCACTAGTGTATTTAGTAAGGGTCTGATTTCTTACTACTACTTTCGACGCAGAAAGGTAGGCCAGCCGAAGAGTTGGAATCTTCTTCTGGCAGGATTTGAGGTACTTGAGATGTCATCAACGAAATAAAATGCCTCTGAGTCTAGCGCTCGAATGCTCCTGATTACTTCTGGAACTTGTTTACGAGGAACTTGGGTAAGGATAAGATCAACGGGGCCATCGAGCCCTTCACCTGCAAATCTGGTAACTCTCCGACCCTGTTCGCGCAATGCAGCAACAACTTCTGCACTTTTGCGGCTAAATGCTCGAATAACCTGCTCTCCCAGTGCAAGATGGCCTTCGATAGTTATACCAACATAGTTTCCAAGAGCGAATCCAAGAGCATAGGCTATCATAAGGTAGGGTTTATCCAAGTTCTGCGTTACCTTTGAAATGGCAAAGACCCAGATAAGGGCCTCCGTAAAGCCTAGACAAAAAGCCATCCCCTTCTTACCGCGTACGATACAAACAGTTTTAAGTACTGCAAGTGAGACATCACATATCTTCGCAATGAGTATGAGGAGAAAACCTGAGATTATGGCAAACATTTTACAAATTCCATTAAAAAAGGGGGCACCATCTGACGCTCCCGGTAGAATCGTCAATGTAGCCTTAGATCAAACTTTACACCAGTTCATGATCCTTTTTTAATCGCTGCAAGTATTTTTTTCGCCAGTGGCAGAGGCATCCGTCCGGCTCTGGCAACTTCTTCAGGTTGCGCCTCTCCTATCTTCTTAAGCGAGCCAAAAGTCTTCATGAGGCGGTGTTTTCGTTCAGGACCAACTCCTCGAACATCATCAAGGAGGGAACGCCGAATCTTCTTTGCTCTCGTCTTACGGTGAAATGCTATCGCCGTGTCATGAACCTCATCACGCACTCTTTGAAGGAAAAGTGTACTTTCGGCATCTGGCCTTAGGATGACAGGCTCATGCCCTCCCGGGATAAAGATTCGTTCAGGCTTAGCCACATCAAATGAGCCACGAGTTTTGGCATTTGACTCTGTTCTCATCTTCGCCATTGCTACGACATCCAGAGAAACTCCAACATCATCGCATGCTTCTATCGCTTTTGAGAGCTGTCCTGCTCCACCATCGATAACAAGGAGATCGGGGAGATCGTCGTGTTGTAATCCTGACCGGAGCCTTCTTGTAACCACTTCATAAATTGCGCCGAAATCATCTGGCTTCCCCTGTGTAGAGATATGATATCTGCGGTAAGCTTTCCTAAGAGGCTCCCCGTCATAGAAGCACACAAGCGCTCCTACGATATCACTTCCCTGAAGGTTAGAGATATCCACACATTCAATTTTTCGCGGTATCTGCCTGAGCTTAAGTAGTACCCCAAGCGCCTCAGAGATCTCACGGTAACGGGCTTCACGGTTAAAATGAGAGAGAAACTGTTGACGGGCATTCAGCTCGGCAAGCCCGAGGAGACGATACTTAACACCTCTTTTAGGAACGATAATTTCAAATCGCCCTTTTCGACGTTCTTTAAGCCCTTCATAGAGTAAAGATTCATCGCCAAGTTCAAAAGGAAGTATAATCTCAACTGGCACCTCGCGATTTCCGCTATAGTACTGTGACACCGCAGCCTCAAGAATCTCCTCACTCTCAAGCTCCTGATCTTCTAGAAAAAACGAAACATTATCCGCAATACGTCCATTTCGAACAATTAATACTGACAGCGCAAGAAGCCTCTCTTCTCGGTAAATGGCAAAAACATCTCTATTTTCACCATCTGTCTGCAGTTGTTTCTTCTCTGAAAAATTCTGGATTGTTTTAATCCGATCACGATAGGTGGCGGCCTCTTCAAATTCCATACTCTCAGAGGCGCGATTCATCTGTGTTTCTAAGTTCTCAAGTATCGGAGTGGTGTTTCCTTCAAGAATGCTCACCGCCTGCTTGACCCATTCCATGTACTGATCTCTATCGACATCAAGACAACAGGGCCCGCAGCAACGTTTAATTTGATATTCAAGACAGGGACGCATGCGGTTATGAAAAACGGTGTCATTACAGGTCCTGAGTGGAACTACCTTCTTAATCAGATCAAGAACCATACGTAGCTCATAAGAAAACGTATATGGCCCAAAGTACTTCGCACCGTCATCGGCTTGACGTCTTACAAGCTCAAGCTTCGGCCAGAGAGCATTCTGGTCGAGCCTCACCATGAGATACGCCTTATCGTCTTTTAATCGAATATTATATCTCGGGCGGTACTTCTGAATCAGATCCCGCTCAAGTACAAAAGCTTGCTGCTCTGTCTCCGTGACAATGTGTTCAAGGGTTACAAGTCTTCGTAAAAGATGCGGTATAGAACGACGGTCATCACTTCCTTGGAAATAGTTCATAACACGGCTTCGGATGTTCCTCGCTTTTCCAATGTAAATGACCGTCCCCTCCGCATCCTTCATCAGGTACACACCGGGGTGCTTTGGGAGTCGCTTAACCTGATCTGCGATCTCGTCAGAGTCTTTTACCTTCTTAGTCATTGTAAGTTGCTGGCATTTCCAATGGGGTCTCGTTCCGGGCAGAGGCGACGAGCCATTCATCATCTCTTTTTACCCATTCTAGCACAATATCATGCTCTTCAAGAAACTGCTCCCTCTGCCCCTTTTGTACTCCCGTTGCGCGACCTCGAAGATTTACCGTAGCGTTATTGCCGTTGACCTCTATTCGAATGCTTGATGCTTTCACTTTAAAATCATCAAAAGCTCTATATACGAAAAGCATTTTTTGTTGCACATCATCACGGTCTGAGACAACTTCCCTCTCCTCTTCTGTAGTTATCACATGAACACGACAGTTCTTCACACAGTACCTACTAACTTCCTTTGCTTTCGCGAGCTGTTCAAACGGATGATACTCTTTGTTATAGCTTATAAGGGCCTCAACTTTTCGAAGCGCAGATCGAATCTGCTCTTCGTCAGATTCTGAATTCAGAAAAAGATATCCAAGAGCCAAAGACACTATGGCTGCAAATATCATATGTTTTTTAGATGAGAGAGCGCCCACCACTAGCACCTAGCCTTCTTTTAGCATAAATTCATTAAGAGATTTTATAGTATCACGCAACGTTGCCGCCTTTTCAAACTCCTGACGCGATGCAGCATCAAACATTTCAGCCTTTAACTTGGTGAGAAGCTTTTGCTGCTCTTTCTTATCTACTGGGAAAGTAACCTCAGGTGAGTCCTCCTCAACTTTATCTTCGCTCTCCTGAACCAGAGCAGCTTGTTCACTTCTTCTGGCACTTGTGGGAATAATATTGTGTTCCTTATTAAAGGCGGCTTGAATCTCTCTACGACGAATTGTTTCATCTATCGCTTCTTGCATTGAGCCAGTAATAGTATCTGCATAAAGAATAGCTCTTCCACGTATATTTCTGGCCGAGCGACCTATGGTTTGAATGAGTGAGCGAGCTGAACGCAAAAATCCTTCCTTATCAGCATCAAGAATCGCTACGAGACTTACTTCCACGAGATCAAGCCCCTCCCTTAACAGGTTTATACCAATCAGAACATCAAATTCCCCGGAACGTAATCCTCGTAGAATTTCTACTCGCTCAATTGTGGTGATATCAGAATGTAAGTATCGACATTTGAACCCTGATTCCCTTAAGTATTCAGAGAGGTCCTCAGCCATTTTTTTTGTAAGTGTGGTAACCAGCACTCTATCACCAAGCTCAATAGTTTTTGAAATCTCTCCAAGAAGGTCTTCAACCTGATTCTTTGCTGGACGAACTTCAACCTGAGGATCTAGGAGGCCTGTTGGGCGATTCACAAGCTCAACCACTAGTCCTTCGCTTTGCTCGAGTTCAAAATCACCGGGCGTAGCAGATACAAAGATTACCTGTCCAACCCTCTCCCAAAACTCATCGATATTTAACGGTCGGTTATCAAGTGCAGACGGAAGTCTAAATCCATGCTCTACTAGTGTTTTCTTTCGTGACTGATCACCTGCGAACATTCCACGGATCTGAGGGACAGTAACGTGGCTCTCATCAATGACTACGATAAGATCCTGAGGGAAATAGTCCAAAAGCGTAGTGGGAGGATCTCCTGCATTTCTTCCTGCAAGGTGCCGACTATAGTTCTCAACACCCGGACAAAATCCAGCCTCAATAAAAAGCTCAATATCGTACATGGTTCTTTTCTCAAGACGCTCGGCCTCAAGGAGCTTGTTCCTCTTACGTAGCTGAGGCAGCCATTCACGAAGCTCCTTCTTGATCGCCTTAACCCCATCTAAAACCGAGTCGCGATCTGTCACAAAGTGACTTACTGGAAACACCGTAGCTCTTTCTCTTTTAGCTAGAGTTGTCCCTGTAAGTGGATCAAACTCACGTATCTCTTCGATCTCATCACCAAAGAAGAGGATACGCACAGCTTTCGAATCTTCATCCGCTGGGAAGATATCAATCGTTTCACCTCGCACACGAAATGACCCACGCATAAACTCAACTTCAGAGCGTTTATACTGCATGGTCACAAGACTCCTAATGACCTCTTCTCGAGTAATAGTCTGCCCCTGCTCAACAAAGAGCATCATTTGGAAATAATGCTCCGGAGCCCCTAGACCATAAATACAACTCACACTCGCTACGATAATAGTATCTGTTGCTTCAAGTACGGACCTCGTAGCGCTGTGTCGAAGTTTATCTATTTCTTCATTAATATTTGAGTCTTTCTCAATATAGGTATCCGTAGAAGGGATATACGCCTCTGGCTGGTAGTAATCATAATAACTCACAAAAAAGCGAACACGATTTTCAGGAAAGAATTCCTTAAATTCGCTATAGAGCTGAGCCGCCAACGTTTTGTTCGGGGCAATGACAAGTACTGGACGTTTAAATTTCTCTATAACATTTGCGACCGTGAAGGTCTTACCTGAGCCAGTAACACCGAGGAGTGTTTGAAAGCGAACACCGGAAGAGATATTTTCATACATCTCCGCAATCGCGTCGGGTTGATCCCCCTGAGGTTTAAACGGGGCACGTAGTGAGAAAGGGACTACTTCAGGAGCAGGCAGTTCAGATGATTCAATTTCCCTGTTCTCGTCGTTGTTCAATGCGCTCTTTCGCTAATTCGATGGCAACGAGTTCCGTGAAACGCCCCCTCTTTTGGGCCTCATCAAGGACTCGCTGCATGGTAAAATAGATATTATCAACTTTATCTGCCACCCACCCCTCATTCCAGCCACCGGGTTGCAGCTCTCCAGCACATGATATTACACCACCAGAGTTGATCGCAAAATCGGGACAGTAAAGTATCTCTTTTGCCTCTATGTTATTGTAAACACCGGGATCTGATAACTGATTATTTGCCGCACCGGCAATAATCTTACATTTCATTCTTGCCACCGTTTCTGGATTTACGGTCTGACCAGTAGCACACGGCGCATAGACATCACAATCAACATCGTAAATATCATCAAGACCACACACCTCTACGCCATACTCCTTCTTAGCGAGCTCAAGATGAGACTCGTTGGTGTCGCAAATAGTTACAGCGGCGCCAGCCTTAACAAGTGAATCCAGAAGATACATTCCAACATGACCAACGCCCTGCAACGCCACCTTACGGCCAGCCAGATCTGAAGTACCATAAACTCGCTCACATGCAGCTACAATTGATCCGTGCACACCACGAGCTGTCCACGGAGAAGGATCACCTCCTCCCCCATCCGCCGGATCTCGCCCACTCAGGTGCTCCGTTTCGCGCTGCATATAGACAACATCTTGTACAGATGTACCCATATCTTCAGCCGCTATATACCTTCCGCTAAGAGCCTCAACACATTTTCCAAACTGAACAAAGAGCTCTTCTCGACCTTCTTTCATATGAGGGTCGGCAATGATACAAGACTTCCCACCACCAAGGTCTAGCCCGGCGAGTGAGCTCTTGTAAGTCATCCCTTCAGAAAGTCTTAATACATCTTCAAACGCCTGCTCTTCATCTTTATAGAGGCGCATGCGGCACCCACCAAGGGATGGCCCCAAAACGGTATTGTGAATCCCAACGATGGCTTTTAGACCGACTTCAGGATAATTGAAAAAAACAACTTGCTCGTGCTCGCGCTCTGCTGCTGCTTGTAGAACTCTCATAACACTAAACCACTAACTACGTACTACGGCTTAACCGGTGAGGTATTTTTATCAAACTCTGTTGTGTACTCAGGCGAATCACTTTCTTTTTCACTGAAAGCGAGATCTTTCTTCCACCGCTGACAGGCTGAAAGACTTACAAGAAGGGAAAGAACAATAAGGAGAAAAACTGTTTTGCGCATGGCATTACTCTACCTAAAAAATCAGCATACCTGATAAGTTATACCTGACAGCCCTGAAAACACTACCAGACCGTCACTATGAGAAGATACACCCCCCATCAACGACTATCAACCGGTAGAGAAAGAAATACCCTGCGCCAGAGGCAATTCATGGCTAAAATTGATGGTATTTGTCTGTCTTCGCATATACTGCTTCCAAGAATCTGACCCGGACTCGCGGCCCCCACCAGTATCCTTCTCCCCTCCAAAAGCCCCTCCAATCTCAGCGCCAGAGGTCCCTATATTCACATTCGCAATACCACAATCACTGCCAGCATGGCTTAAGAACTTCTCAGCTGATTGTAGAGATCCAGAAAAGAGAGCGGAGCTAAGTCCCTGCGGAACATCGTTGTGAACTGAGATGGCTTCTTCATATCCGGAGACAGGAATTATGTAGAGGATAGGAGCAAAGGTCTCCTCTTTTACTACAGCCATGTCTTTCGTTGCCTTCACAACTGTTGGCTTAACATAATTACTTGAGCCAAGGCCTTCTACGACTTCTCCACCAGTGAGAATCTCTCCTCCTTCTTTTTTAATCTGCAGAAGTGCGCGCTTATACCCGTCTACAGCATCCCCATGTATAAGAGGCCCCATGAGAGTATCGGCGCTAAGTGGATTACCGATATTCACCTGACCGTAAGCATGTAACAGCCTTTCAGTAAATTCCTTCTCAATACCTTTATCGATAAGTATTCGTCTGGTACTTGTGCATCTTTGGCCAGCGGTTCCAACAGCACCAAATAAAACAGATGGTATAACCAAATCGAGATCCGCATCTTCAAGGACAATAATCGCATTGTTTCCTCCGAGCTCAAGAAGCGATCGCCCAAGACGCCCGGCAACAACTTCCCCCACTGCTCTTCCCATTCGGCACGATCCAGTCGCTGAGACAAGAGGAATTCTCTTATCTGCGGCTATCCACTTTCCTTGCTCCGGACTATCTCCAATCACAAGTGAAAAAAGCCCCGGAAAACCCTCCTGTGCAGCAACTTCGCGACAGAGAGAATTAAGGGCAAGTGCAGTGATTGGTGTATACTCTGATGGCTTCCAGACGACAACATCACCACACACTGCTGCGACCATAGCGTTCCATGCCCATACGGCCGCTGGAAAATTAAAGGCAGAGATAACGCCAACAATCCCTAACGGGTGCCACTGCTCATACATTCGGTGAAGAGGTCGCTCCGAATGCATTGTCCTCCCATATAACTGCCGCGAGAGTCCTACTGAAAAATCTGCAATATCAACCGCCTCTTGAACTTCACCAACACCTTCAGCAACGATCTTTCCCATCTCTAGCGTTACGAGCTTTCCAAGCAGCTCTCGCTTCTCTCGTAGCTTCTCTGCAATCTTACGCACAATCTCACCACGCTGTGGGGCAGGTACCATACGCCACTCAAGGAAGGTCTCTTCTGCGTCACGAAGAATCTGCTCATATTGGTCCTTCGTTGTGACATCAATCTGCGCTATCAGACTATCATCAATCGGCGAGTGAGAGGCCAACACCTGTTTCGATCCTGTATAAACTTTCTTCCCAAACGAACCGGGGTTTTTAGCTTCAATGCCTAAACCATCTAATATCTCTTTTAGCATGACAGTATCCTCTTAAGCTTTTTTCACTATCCTAATTCACCCGGAACAAAGAGACCACAGCGAATTGTAGTGCTTCTTAAAAAGATCTTTATCTTAGCCGTCATTGCGAGGAGCTGAGACCACAGGTCGAACGACGAAGCAATCTTTTCGCTTTAGCTCTACCAGATGCTTAGAGATTGCTTCGTCGTTCGGCTAACGCCTCAGCTCCTCGCAATGACGTTTGGGTTGTTTAGTCTAGTGAGCGGGAATATCTTTTCGGAGTCTTTTTCCGGCTTGAGAGATCATTTCTACTGTTTTCTGTACATCTGAAAGCGTTGTTCTGGGGTTAAGAACACACATTCTAAGAACAGTTTGTTTGCGAAGCCTAGTAGAGCTAATGACCGCGAATCCATCAGATACGATCTCTGAAACAATGCTCTTGTTGATGTAGGTTAACTGATCCTCGCTGAGCCCAGACTCGTAGTACCGAAAGACGACTGTGGACATCTGGGCCGGGGTAATAATCTGCAGATCTTTAAATTGTTTCACACAATTTTCCGTTTGTTGCGCTTTATGGAACCCTTCCTCAACGGCGCTCCGAAACGCATCAAGCCCAAAGTATTGAAGAGAAAGCCAGAGCTTTAGAGCCCTAAAAGATCTCGAAAGCTGAATACCATAGTCACAGAAGTTTATTTCGCCTTCATCAGTATAATTATCTTCTAAATACTCTGGTATAATTTGAAACGTTTCGCGCAACGTATCAGAAGATCGAACAAGCAAACAAGCAATCTCATAGGGCTGAAACATCCACTTATGTGGGTCCATTACAAAGGAATCTGAGAGCTCTGATCCCTTAAGAAGCTTCGTCCCGGTCTTAGAAATAATGCTTGAACCACCATACGCTCCATCAACGTGAAACCAGAGATCGTGCTTTTTGCAGATAGTAGAGATCTCAGCCAGAGGATCTATCGCACCAGTGTTTGTTGTTCCAGCATTTCCCACAACACAGAACGGGCTTAACCCCTGTTTCTTGTCAGACTCAATTGAGGCTGTAAGATCTGGAATATCTATTTTAAAGTCTTCAGTAGTAGTAATTTTGCGAATCTGCTCTTTCTTAAAGCCTAGAACTCTCAGCCCACGTTCTACTGAGGAATGGGTTTGATCGGAGAAGTACACAGTGCCCTTTTCGAACTCACCAGAAAGCTTTGACTTTCGTGCAGCCGCAAGACCCGTAAGGTTAGCGATCGATCCCCCGCTTAAAAATATTCCGCCTGATGGCTTTATGTCATAACCTATCTCACCGCACAGCCAGTTGATGGTATTGATCTCAATTTGCGCAGCACCTGCAGCCTCAAACGTAACTCCCGAGAAAATATTGTGGCCGGATGCAAGAAAGTCAGCTACAGCGCTAATGTAATTACCGGGACCAGGAATAAAGCCAAAGAACCTCGGGTGATCGAGGTGCAGTATCTTTGAGAAAACATTTTCGTTTAGAACATTAAAAAGCTCATCAAAGCTCTGTCCTTTGTCAGAAAATTTACCGGGAAGCGCATTCTGAACCTCCTCACGCGAAGCACTTTCAGTAGCGGGTCGAGATGAGAGATGTTCGATATGATCAACTATCTTATCTACAGCAAGATAACCGATCCTTCTCATCTCTTCTGCATCTGGTTTTAAGTTTTTCAATGCACACTCCCTTTTCGTACAGCTTATTCTTGCAGAGGATTAACCCCGGTGCCACACAAAAAACGTTAATCCTAACGTCCTCTTTCTCCGTTCCACGTGAGCACGTGCAGTCTACTTGAAAACTTCACGCCGTGCTCCTGAGCAAGCTCCCAAACTCTTGTGCTATTTCTAACAATATCTTCGGATCTGAGCGCTTCTGGCATAAAATAGGTTCTTTCATCAGGGCACTTAAGTGATCTTTGAAGTGTTAATACTTCATCTAGGTCTGTTTCAAACGCTAGGACAAATTTTAGGTAGAGTCTTTTGTCTGATCCTGAAAGCGAAGGATGAAGTCCTCTATTGTCTTCATGATAGACCGCAAGCTTTTTGTCCAAAGGGGTGCTGCACCGCAATTTGGGGCTACAGACGATCACATCGATCTCATCAGGAACTGCTCTGGTTCCATTGGTTTCTATGTGCAACGTATATCCAAAGCTCTTGAGTTGTTGGCACAATACATCAAGGTTATTTTGAAGCGTTGGTTCACCGCCGGTGATAACAATATCGGTAATGCCAGTCGATGATGAGAGCTCTCGAATCTTTGAGACGATCTCATCAAGGGGAACCATATTCTGCTCTGCATTCCACGAAGTGTAAGGGGTATCACACCTGTGCAACTCCCCCGCCTGGCAACGCCACTCGCATCTCAAATTACATCCCGAGAAGCGCAGAAAGATTGAGCGCATACCAGCGTAAGGTCCTTCGCCTTGGATCGATGCAAAAATTTCTGAGAGGTTCAATTTCATCATAGGAGGGTATTAACCGCCAAAGCCGCCAAAAACGCAAAAAAAGTATTTTATGTTATCCCGTTGTCCGTGGTGCTTACGCGAGGCATTCCTCAAAGCAGACCGGGCAACCACAAGACTTTAAGGTCACTGGCACCATAGCACTCATACCAGTACGATCCTTTTTTGCGTTTTTTGCGGCTTTGGCGGTTAATGTTTTGCAGATGCGGTTAGATGCTTCTAGCCTTCGCGTAAAACTATGAATAACAAGCAGTGGTTCGGCTAACGCCTCAGCGGCTCGTAATGAAGGTTGGGGCAGGAATAGGACAAAGAGCAAGAGCAGGGAGTGTTAGCTACGTGTCCGGAATGGACAAGCGGGAAATACTAGCGGGGGGAGGATTCTAAAAATTCCCTGCGGTAATTTTTAATTCGAAGCTGTGTTGTTTCAGGAGGTTCGAAGCCTCCCCCCTTGAGGGTGAATCAAGCGATCAGCGAGAGAGGGAGGATTCCCTGGCCCCGAGCGGCGAGCGGGAAATACTAGCGGGGGGAGGATTCGAACCTCCGACCTCCGGGTTATGAGCCCGACGAGCTACCTGGCTGCTCTACCCCGCGTCATAGTGAGGTGCATTTATAGTATAGATAGGCGGGGATCGTCAAGCTAGGGGAGCTATTAACCTCTTATTTGCCAAGAATTTGTTTTCTTAGTGTCTTATACTGGCTTTCAGTCAATCTTTTGGTTTCACCTACTCTAAGTTTTCCCAGCCTTATCGGACCGTGAGCTACACGCTTAAGCTTTTGAACTGGGTGGTGTACATGATCCATAATTCTTCTAACAATTCGGTTCTTTCCAACTGATATGGTGACCCTGAGTTTTGACTTGCTCTCATCTCGAGAAAACACCTTTATACCAGCTGCCACCTTTCCATCAGAGAGGCGCACACCTCGTTCAAGTCTGCGAACTGTCTTGTCATCCATGTTTCCAGCTACAACCACCTCGTAAACTCTCTCAAGTCCATAACTCGGGTGCATAATGTGGTTAGCAAGATCGCCATCATTCGTTAAGACGACAAGCCCTGTAGATTCGAAGTCGAGACGTCCTACAGGGAAGTATCCCCGGTCCTTCTTGCCCAGAAAATGCGCGACAGTAGGACGACCACCAGGATCACTCATTGTGGTGACAACTCCACCCGGCTTATGAAGAAGCACAACGCCTCGCTCCGGTGGGAGCACGGGCTTCTTGCCGAGTGTTACACGGTCAACTCCCGGAGTGATCGAAGAGCCAAGCTCTGCAACATGACCATTAACACGCACCCTGCCCTCTTCGATAAGCCCTTCAGCTTTACGACGCGAAGCAACTCCGCACTCAGATAAATATTTTTGTAATCGTACTGGCATAGGTTCCTTAAATTCCGATCGCTCTAGCAACTTAAATTACCACACAATTAGACCCTAGTCACTCTCCGGAGCCGCTCCTCCTATTCCTCCTCCTGCACCTGCACCTCATCCTCCTCCAAACACACAACTTTCTAGTCAATGAGTCGAATACTGCAATGGAGGATAAACAATGTTCACCCACGAAAAATTTGAAGCCTATCAGCTATCCATAGAGTTCACCGAACTCGCTTTGCAACTGCTAGAAGAACTCCCTACAGGCCATTCAGTGCTGCGAGATCAACTGAAACGAGCAGCTTTTTCTGTCCCGCTAAACATTGCGGAAGGAACAGGAAAAAGCGGGAGAGCAGACCGGAGGAGGTTCTACTCTATCGCCAGAGGTTCTGCCATGGAATGTGCGGCTATTTGCGATATCATTTCGCTAATTGATGGCCGCTTGGAGCAAAAGGCGGAAAGAGGTAAGGTAATCCTGAGTTCAGTTGTTAATATCCTATCGACTCTATGCAGGAATGGTGCAGGTGCAAGAGGAGGATGAGGATTAGGAGGAAGAGGAGGATTAAGAAAAGTAGAGCTGCTAGGCTAAAATTAAGCCGGGGCAGCAGCTGTAACCTGCTCCTCTTCCTCGACAGGTGCATCTTGTGATTCCTGCTCTTCTGAAGAATCTGACTCCTCAGAGGCAACCATTTCCTCCTCTTCAGACTCCTCAGGCTCACCGGGGTCCTCTTCAAGTTCCTTGAGCTCGCGTAGGCTCGGGAGATCGTCTAGAGAGCTAAGACCAAATATACTTAAAAACTTCTCAGTAGTACCGTAAAGAGCTGGCTGACCAACCGTAGCCTTATGACCAACAATGCGCAGGATTCCTCTATCAAGAAGGGTCTTAAGAGTTGGCGTACAGTCTACCCCACGAATCATTTCGACATCAGCTTTTACAATTGGTTGTCGGTAAGCAACGATAGCGAGCGTTTCAAGAGCCGCAGGGGTCAAACGCTTTGGCTTACTTACCTTGAGCTTTTGAATATACGCTCCATATTCGCCCTTGGTGCGGAATTGGTATTTACCAGATATACACACGAGTCGCATACCGCTCTCATCAAGCGCGAACTTCATCTCAATGGTCTCAAGATGATCCTTTACATCCTTAGCATCAAGACCACTCACCTCAGCGAGCTTGCCAACGGTAATCGGCTCACCAAAGGCAAATACTAGCGCTTCGATCAGTCCCTGCTGCTTTTCAGGATCGAGCTCTTCCTCTGTTGAGTACACCTCAACTTGCTCATCCTGAGCTTCGCCCTCAACACCTTGCGCTTCTTCCTCTCTTACTTCTTCTACTGCTTCTGCAGCTTCATTTTCTATCGACATACTACTATCCATTAACACCACTATCCATTAACAGTGTCGCCGTTTACATACTGCTGATTAAACTCTTCGCCCTCACCGTCTTGCGCTTCAGGAGCCTCATCAAATTCAGAACTTAAAATATCTACCGTCGTCTCCTCAGAAGCAGGAACAATCAAAATATCTTCAAAACTCTCATCCTGACGGACAGAGATCGCCTGTCGCTTACAGAGTTCAAGGAGTGCGACAAAAGTTCCAATAATCGCGCCACGGCTTTGAAGGTCTGGGATAAGCTTATGGAATTCTACTGGCCCATTGGCCTCTTTAAGCTTATCGAGCACGTGCATCATTGTTTGCACAATCGAAACACTCTCAAGCGTGATGTTGTAAGTCTGCTGGCCGCCCTCTTCGAGCTTCTTAAGAATCTTGTGAAACGCCTTTCCAAGAAGATACGGGTCGTGATCTTTAAATGGAGCATCAGGAGTTGGAAACGATCGGAGCTGAGACTTTGCTGAGAACACATCGATCTCGTAGATATCACGCTCCCCAAGCATTGACGCGCCTTCCTTATAGACAGCGGCCTCGCGAAGTTTTTGCAGGAGTTCCTCGTGAGGATCAATAAGGTTCCCCTCTTCATCCTCTACAAGCTCAACTGGCTCATTAAGAAGTATGCTTGATTTCACAGAGAGAAGCGTTGCAGCGATAACCAGATACTCACCAGCCACCTCAAGATCAATCTCTCCCATATTATCAAGACAGGCGAGATACTGATCTGCGACCTGAGCAAGGGATACTTTCTCAATCTCAAGCTCATTCTGTTTTACGAGGTGGAGTAATAGGTCAATCGGCCCCTTAAAGAGGTCCAGCTCAACTTGAAAAAAATGTTGATATTCTTCAGTGTTTTCCAAAATACCGTTCTTTAATGTGTTTTGACGTACAGAAGTTTAAGTTACTTTAAGCTGGCGTAGAAGTCCATTCTCTTATTCTATAAATGGTATACCAGAGAGAGCTGGCTAAAGATACTTTAGAGTCCGCTCTCCTAAGGCCCTGATTATTCGAATTTTTTATCAGCTCTCCTATGTGACACCTGCCTGTCAGGCACCCATAACAGATCTGAAGATTTTGTATAAACCCGACAAACCGGGCCAAATTTCACAGCCACAGTCCAGAGGAGTAATAGTATGGCCGGCAAAGCAGATATCGTCCCACTAAGTGAACGGGAAACAGAGCCACAACAAAAGTCTGACAGCCCTATTAAGCGCGATAAGACCACTTTGGAGACTAAGGAGATCGGGCGCGGTAATCCAGCTGACGTCTCAAAAACCATGGAGCATAATGCGGCTCCAGAACCTGAATATAACCAACGGGGCACACAAGATTACCGGGACACTTCATGGATGGTCAGCCCAACGGTTAGAAAGTACTATTCACAGCTTCCTGAAAGTAGAAAACAAGAATTTATAGATAAGTTCAAAAATGGAAACGTAGATGAAGACCTCACCTATCAACATGTCGGTGAAGACTACCTGCGAACTGATAGAGTCACAGAGGCTAAGAGAGCACAGGAAAACTGGCTTCGCGACCTCCAAGAAACCGGACACTGGCAGATCGATCAAAAGACAAGAGATGCGTTTGTTCCTTCACACATAAAAGACATTCAAGAGCTTAGAGAAGGCAAACGTGCGAAACATTTTCCTGGAGCGAAAGCAGGAGCAGACCTTACAACCGGATCAGGAGGTAAGAGCGGGTACTACAGAAGCGCAGTACAAGATCCCAAAGTAGTAGCAAGCTTTGAAGCGCAAAGCGATAATGCTAGAGAAAACAGAAAAGAATATGACATCGAACAAGAAAAGATAGCCATCGCTGAAGCAAAAGAGCAGGCTACAAAAGATTTCATACAAACTACCGGTAAAGCACTGCGAAGAGGCGATGCTCTCCCACAGGATGCTATTAGCAGATACTCAAATCTTGTTAATATCCAAGGAAGAGAAGGCGTCCCCTCAAAACGGGCTGAAGTCATGCACTCCTTAGGCCTTACAATGGATCATGAAGTTCTTCGAGTCGACAACATCCCTAAAATGGAAAGCTTCGACTTCCGAATGAACGAAAAGGCTTTAATCGAAAGAGGAGACCTCTCAAAGGTCGCTCCACATCAGATGACCTCATTTTTAAACATGCTTGGGAACCAGTATGCGGCAGAACATCGACAAAGATTTATGCAGTCAGGTCTTAGCACGTACGATGGTGGAACGCCTGGCGACAACGCTAGACTCGGAATCCTCATCGCTTCAGAAGCTCTCTCAGAGTATGGAAACGAGGCGGGACGACTACAGCTTGAGCAACATGTATGGAATCAGGGGCCAATTAATCGATACGGATTCTCTGAAGCCGAGATGACGATTCTCTTTAAAGGGAACGAGCAATCAAAAGAAGAAGAAACTCTTAAGGGCGATGGGCTTGTAGAGATTAAGCGTCAAAAAGATGAGGCTTTCAAAGAGCGTATGTATGAGAACTACGTAGCTCAAGCAGAACGGTACCTCCACCACCCCGGAACAAAGCCTGAATACTTTGACAAGTATGTTGAGAATCTGGAATCTGCTGTCAAAGAAGGCAACCTCACACCTGAGCAGCTACAGACGATTAAAGATCTAAGAAAGGTTGTTCCTGACAAACATCAGGTGGAGAAAATACTAAATAAACCTGAGATTGAGATATCGAAAGAGCAGTTCGAACAGGCTAAGAGCATTGCCTCAAGTGCCAGACACCTACTGGATCTTTACCGTGACACGCCAATAAGCCCGAATCACGCAGCCCATGCTCTGGGAGATCTAAAAAGAAGACTCGAAGGAGCGGACCCGAAGATTAAGGCATATCTTCTAGAGCAGCTTCATAAAGACGCACCAGACGAAGACGGATACGCTTACGATATGGAACCAGACACAAGAGACGCTCTCTTTCAGTTCTTTACGACAGAACCTAGTGCCGCACTGGATGCGATAGAGATAGCGCCTCCAAAGCTCCCAAGTCTTGATGAGATGAAGAGTAAGCTCACTCGCTTTAACCGTATCGTAGAGAACAGTCACGACAAGACGAACTTCTCAATCGATCATATCGCTGAGCAACTTGGAAACAGAGCACTCCTGCTTCCTAAAGAAGATCTTAAAAAGCTACAAGAATTTGTGAAGAAGGAGGTCAAAGACCATCTTCCAAAAAATCTTTTCTCTCATTTTGAGTTGCCGGGAGACTTTTTCGCAGCGAAGAGAAACACAGCTGCGGCTTGAGAAACGTTTAGCGAATCAATGCTCCCTTCCATAGGAATTTGAACACGAAAGTCAGCTTGCTTAAGAAGCAGCTTACTAACACCTTCGCCTTCTGAGCCCAGTACGATGATAGTTTTATCCGGGAACTCAAAAGTACCGAGCGATTCTGATTTATCTGAGCCATCTGCTGCAACAACCCAGAACCCGGCATCTTTGAGCTTCGTAAGGCTCTGAGAGAGGTTAGAAACTTGCACGAGATTTACAAGCTCACTTGCCCCAACACTTGTTTTAGTAACTACTGGAGTGATCCCTGCCCCTCGATTCTTAGACCAGAGTACAGTATCTACACCGAAACACTCCGCCGATCTCAGAATGCTGCCTAAATTTTGCGGATCAAAAACAGCATCCAAGGCGAGCACGAGCGAACGCTCCTCGCCTTTTACTCGGTCAAGAAAATCATTAAAATGTTCTGATTCAGGCGGCGAAGCATGAAGCACAACAGACTGGTGAGAGTCAGTGCCTGCTAAACTCGTGAGGCGATCTTTGTCAGTCTCTTCGATTGAAATTTTATGCTTTGCAGCAAGGCTCCGCACTTCTTCAAGGCCTTTTGAATGTCGGGCAATAAAGAGCTTCTTAATGCGCCCCGCGCTTTCACCCCGAAGGACTTCACGTACGGAGTTTCGGCCTATTATGTAGTATTTATCTGACATGAAACTCTCAACAGCGATGCCGCCCATCGTCATTGCGAGGAGCTGAGACCATAAGGTCGAACGACGCGGCAATCTCCATGCACCAGCTGGGCACTCTTCTGACTCGGACGGTGATGAATTCGTAAGAT
>JAUIIO010000010.1 GCA_030431715.1 bacterium | reverse complement strand
TTTGCAGTCATGTATCCGGCTTTTATATTGAGAGTAATGTCTCATAGCCCCGATGGAATCTGCGCTCCTGTTCCTTATCATTGCGACGGCTTTGGTGAGCCTATGACGATTTAAGGTTCTACAAGAGCCGGTTTTACCATTTTTGCCATCCACTCCTTATTCTCCTCGCATACTTTTGAACGGTTTCATTCTCAGTGTGAAGCCACACTACACAACGTGCTGATACTCTGTCTCTTTTGCCATGAGTGCCCAGATGACCCGTGCATTCTTATTAGCCAGAGCCACACACGCTTTGTTAAATCCTCTTCTTTCCGCCAGCTGCTTTGCCCAGAGGCTTCGTCTGTCGGTTTTTGTAGCTATCTGCTTCATGGCAGCACGAGCACCGTGAACTAAGAGCTGTCTGATATACCTGTCTCCGCGCTTGCTGATTCCCAGAAGCCGGGGTTTCCCACCGGTAGAGAGCTGCTTTGGTACGAGTCCAAAATACGCTGACAGGGCACGACCATTTTTAAAATCTGCCGGGTTTCCAATCTGTGCCACTACGGCGGTAGCCGTAAGCGGACCGACACCGTCAATTTTTGCCAGACGCTGACAGACAGGATCTTTGCGGTAAATCGTCTCTATCTCTTTCTCCAGTTCAGAAATACGACTATCGAGTAACTCAAACTCTTCGTACAGATCCCTGAGCAGGCGACAGAGTGAGTCGGAAAGTTTCTCTCGGTGCTCCTCTATGATACTCAAAAGATGCTTCCGTACATGTGAGATACCTCTCGGGATAGCTACCCCGTACTCTAACAACGAACCGCGTATCTCATTTGAGAGCGCAGTACGAGACTTTTGAATACGACTCCTCACACGATGAAGGAGCTGGATATCCTGCTGCTTCATGCTCTTAATGGAAACAAAGCGCATCGTGGGACGAAGCGCAGCTTCGCATATCGCTTCCGCATCCGCATGATCGTTCTTATTCGATTTTACGTATGGCTTCACAAACTGAGGGGCTATCAGCTTTACCTCATGCCCGAGCTTCTTAAACTCACGCGCCCAGTAGTTCGCTCCCCCACATGCCTCCATAACAATAAGACATTTCGGACACTGTGAAATGAACTTTAACAGGCTTGTCCGGTAATGCTTCTTGCGAAACAGCACCTTACCGCCTCTACTCATACCACAGCTGTGAAAAACATTCTTTGCAATATCTATCCCCAATACGCTAAGATTCTTCATCAGACCCTCCTTTCAATGGTTAATGTATAATTTGCATTATGGCTCATCGAAGCCGATCCCATATGGGAAAAAGGAGGGTCCATTCCATTATTGCGAGGAGCTGAGACTTTTATGTCGAACGACGCGGCAATCTCACTGAGCTACCACAGATCTATCCCAACTCGGGGAGATTGCCACGTCGTTCGGTCTTTGACCTCAGCTCCTCGCAATGACGGTTAGGCCGAGGAGGATTGCGTTTTTGCGAGAGGAATATAGTGCAAATGCAAGATTAAGAGGAAGAGGAAGAGGAAGAGGAAGAGGAAGATTAAAAGAAAGATGAAGAGCAATGGCAAGGCTCAGGTGTACCAATCATACCGAGATGCTATAATCTCAGCACGTTCAGATACGGAATATGAATAGCAATAAGAAAGACACCATAGTCCTCCTCCACGGTCTCTTACGTAACAAGTGGGATATGTACCCTCTAAGACGCTTCTATGAGCGACTTGGTTATCCAGTTTTTAATTATGGCTACCCAGCAAGAAAGCTCGATCTAATAGGACACGCTGAACGTCTGCACAATGCACTTCAGCATGAGAAACTAGTTGGGAATCTTAGTTTTGTGACGCATTCTCTTGGGAGCATTGTTGTAAGGCAATTCGCTCAACTTTATGACGAACACTATTCACTACACCGCGCAGTATTCCTTGGTCCGCCGAATCAAGGAGCGGCCATGGCTCGCATGATGCTTAAAGTCCCATTTTCCAGAGCCCTTTACGGACCAATACTTACTGAACTCGCCGATCTGAACATCGAAGAACATTGTGGAAGCCTCGAGGTTGGGGTGATTGCCGGAGGGACACGTGGAGGACACGGGTACTCCCCCCTTATAAAGGGAAACAATGACGGAATTGTAGCCGTTGAGGAGACCGCGCTGGCTGGAATATCTGATTTTTGTATAGTACACTTACCACACCCTGTGCTGATGTTTTCAAAAAATGTCATGCAACTGACTCAGAATTTCATTGCACACGGTGTATTCAAAGTGGCGAATGAGCCCTTAACAACTACAGAAGAAACCAAACCTTGACTGATAATCTTGCTCAAAAAGCTGAACCAACTCTCTCTGCTAAAGAACGCATTTTACAAGCGCTCGGAACCGTAGATGGAATAACAGACGTTGAACAGTTAATACGCTCAAAGTTAACCTCTGAGGCCCCCAAATTGCACGAGGTGAGCTCCTATCTAGTAGAGCTAGGAGGAAAGCGTATGCGGCCAATTCTTAGCCTGCTTTGCTTCTCCCTCTTCTCCGATTCAAAACCCGGAAATCAAATAATTGACGTATCCGCTGGCATAGAGCTTATTCACGCAGCCACTCTGCTTCATGATGACATTATCGATAAATCACCACGCAGAAGAAACCAGACATCACCATACCTAAAGTACGGAGTTCCGGCCACTCTCTTATCAGGCGACTTCTTGCTCGTTCGTGCTTTTAGTTTATGCGCCAGACTCGATCGTTTTATTATCGACGAAACAGAGAAGGCTTGTATTGAACTTACTGAAGGCGAAATACTGGAAACCCCCCTGTTTGAGGAAGATCACACACTCGAGAGCTACCTTACTATCGCAAAAAAGAAAACGGCAGCGCTCTTTCGCCTTGCTTCAGTATCCGGATCACATCTCGCGCTTCTTTCAGACGAATCTCTGGTTTCAGAGGAGAATAGAAACAACTCCGATCAGATCATTGAGCACATGTCTGCCTTCGGCGAAGCTATGGGAATCTCATTTCAGATCATCGATGATATTCTTGACGTGATTGCAGACGAAAACTTACTCGGTAAAAAATCAGGGGTCGATCTGATTGAGAGAAAGCCCACTGCGGTAAACATACTCTGGCTCGAATCCGGTGCCGAAGAAGCGAAAGAACTGCTTAAAGAACCAGTAAAAGAATACGAAGACTCCTTCCTTGAATCATCTCTGACACTCTTACGAACAAGAGATAAGGCTGTCATTGACAAAGCACGAGAACTGGCCCGTAAATACACCTCTGAAGCCGAGAAGCATCTTAATTCTGCAGCAAAGCTTGCTGGATCTTACAATAGCGAACGCCTAGAAGTACTACGCCTCATTATCGAGTACACACTAAGTCGAATTCAGTAGCTCGAAAGGCTACCTATCTCTTAGATAAACATAGAGATCTGATACGGGAGCAGCGCCGTCAGGATTTTTCAAACCAAATGTGCTTGCTGAAGGCGTGTTTTCAGCAAAGCGGTAGAAGTAGATTCGGTCAATATTTGATACCTGCTCCCTAAGAAACGGCCACGTTTCTTCAACATACTTCAATTGCTCATTTACACCTGTTCGGCCAGACTCAGTAACCCATATAGGACGTGGAACGCTATTTAAGAAATCCTTAACCTCAAGGACCAGCCTCTCAAAACTCTGGCCGTAATAATGGATTGAGTAAATATCAACCATGTCAAACATTCCCGCATCTCGTAGCGCCCTGTTGTAATCAAGGGTATCCGGAAAATTTTGTGCAATACTCGTTGTCGAGCCGTTTGTGACAAGAATATTTCCGTTTATATCCTTAATGGCGTTACTCGCACGAGCTATGAGCTCTACATAGTTTTCAGGACTGGTTAGAACATTAAGAGTCGTATTTTCCGGGAAGTTCGTATTATTCGGCTCGTTCCAGATCTGAAAAGCTACAATCTTACCATTGCCTGCATACCGACTCACTGCTGGCTTCACCCAGCTTTCAACAAAAGTTTGCCGCGGGTTGCCATTAATCCAATTTCCAGAGTTACTCATCCAAGAAGGAACATTGGTGAGAATAACGAGAACATCGATGCCGGCCGGAATGCAGCTTAAAATATCATCGTAGAAAGAAAAATTAAGAGCTGATCCGGGTGATGGTTGCACCCCATCATCCCAGTTAAAGAGAACTCTGACCTTATTTAAACGGAGCGTATTAAGAATCTCAGCATATTGACCACATAAAGAACCGGCGAATGCCTGATTTCCGAATGCATTGAGCCCCATTCGGCTCGTATCGATTGGTTTACGCTCTACACCTTCCGCAATATCAATGAGGTCTTCAGCGTCACTACCGCACCCAACAAAAACGAACAGTGATAACATTACCGCTATGAATCGGATAAAATGAATCATAAAAATCTCTCCCGAGTAATAATTGGGTCCTTAACCTGTTTTACGAAAACGATCGACGCTAAATGCACCAGAACCGCTATACATGACCGATAGGGCGCAAGCAAGAAGAATCAGATCTTTATTAAAGACAAGGTTTGTTTTTGGGAAAATTCCAAATGCATAAACAAACGATCCTATAATGAGCGCCAGAAGAAATGCTCCAAGAGTTGTCCACATACCGAGCAGGACCATACCTCCAGCAATGATCTCAATATAGGGAACAAGGATACCGTAAACGGTTGCAAATTGCGCAGGCAAGAGATGAAACTCCTGAACCTGAGCGACGAAGCCTCCAAGATCCTGCACTTTAGCAAGCCCGGTCATGACAAAATACGACCCAAGACTTATTCGTACAAACAGCGGGGCATATACGGTGTTCCCGATGGGTTCTGTAAGTTTCATTCGCTTCTAGGCCTCCAAGCCTCTAAGGTGTCATTACAAACTCTATTTTAGGCGCTCACCAGACACCTGCCAAGAGCCCTTTTGATCCACTCAGATTTCAGTTAGCATAGCTCTCATGGACCACCCACATTCGAAGTCAGGATTTCATGCCACTGGTGCCTCCCCAGAGACCAACGGTGCAGCGAACACCCCAATATCACAGCAAGATCTCAAACGGCTCTACGACTATCTCTCTTCGCGGATAATTGGTCAGAGCTATCTCTTAGAACGACTTCTCGTTGGACTCCTTACTGGTGGCCATCTTCTCCTTGAGGGGGTTCCCGGACTTGCGAAGACAAGAGCTCTTAAAACACTCGCTGATGCTATTGATACCTCGATGAATCGGATTCAATTCACGCCAGATCTTCTCCCGTCAGACGTACTTGGTACCGAAGTCTTTCGACCGCAAACAGGAACATTTGAAATACGCAAAGGGCCAATATTTACTAATATCCTCCTTGCTGATGAGATTAATAGAGCCCCAGCCAAGGTCCAGTCGGCTCTGCTTGAAGCAATGCAGGAGCGAACGGTTACTCTCGGGGAAGAAACCTACACCCTTCCGAAACCTTTCTTCGTCCTTGCAACTCAGAATCCTATTGAGCAGGAAGGTACTTACCGACTCCCTGAAGCTCAGCTCGATCGATTTCTTATGAAGGTTGTTGTTGGTTATCCTTCCTATGAGGATGAGCTCAAGATCGTTCAACTCGTCGCGCAAGAGCAACTCGAAACAGAAGAAGTGCCAAAGATTATCTCAGGAAGCGCCCTCCCAGCTCTTAGAAATGAGATTATGAAGGTCTATCTCGATGAAAAGATCGACAGATATATTGTCGCACTGGTACACGAAACTCGAAAGCCAAAAGACAAAGAGCTCGCCTCTCTTATTGAATGGGGAGCCTCGCCCAGAGCATCAATCGCGTTACGTGAATGTGCACGCACTCTCAGCTACCTTCGTGGTAAAGAATTTGTAACACCTGATGAGGTTAAGGATATCGCGCCTGACGTTTTGAGACACCGTATACTTCCAGGATTTGAAGCTGAAGCAAGAGACATAACAAGCGACGATATCATTAGTAGCCTAATGAAGCAGATAGCTGTCCCCTGAGCAATCACATGAAAGACAGTAGTACGGCCCACCAACAGGTCTCCCACGATGTCTTGCGAGAGCTCAAGCGGCTCGAAATTCGCTCACGCAGGCTTGCTGACGCCGATCTCGTTGGAAGCTATCGTACCGCTTTTCGAGGCACAGGCCTCACCTTCTCAGAGCTTAGAGAGTATCAAGCAGGTGATGACGTGCGTCACATCCACTGGAAAGCTACCGCTAGAGGGAAAACCGCATACGTTAAAACGTATGAGGAAGATAGGCAGCTGAACATCGTGCTGGCTCTCGATATGAGCCGTTCTATGCTCTATGGTTCTCCGCGAAGCAAACTCGCAAGGGCCAGAGAGCTCTGCGCCCTGATAACGACACTTGCACGCAAAACGCAGGATAACGTATCACTCTGCCTCTTTGCTGATGACATAATAGAGTACCTGCCGCTACGAACCGGACGCAAGCAGGTTATGAGAGTGCTTTACACGCTCTTTGAGGACCGTATTCAGCCACCAGAAACTCGAATCGACATAGCCCTTTCTCACCTCCTACTGCATCTAAAAAAAACCTCTGTTATTTTTCTAATATCAGACTTTCTTACTAAAACTGTTTATGACGATGAGCTAAGCAAAGTCTCTTCAAGACACGATCTTATCTGTGTAGAGATCGCAGATCCAAACCCATCTCTCCTACCCAGAGCTGGCTTAATCACCCTCGTAGATGCTGAAAGCGGAGCAAAGCGAGTAATCGATTCTTCAGATAAAAGAGTACGTACCGCTCTTAAAGAACAGTCACTACAACACTCACGCCACCTCGACTCCCTCTGCAAACGAGTAAAAGCCGACGCCATTAGAATTGAGGATACGCTTGAGCCACTTACAAATCTTATGAAATACCGAAGCTCAAGGATACAAATAGCATGAATGAGCTTCCAACCCCCTACGACATCTTACCACCAACACCATTTCCATTTGTACTCCCGCACTCCTTTATTTATTTTCTTCTCGCAGCTCTCGTAACGTTTATTGCAGCGTGGTACATCATGTCACGAAAGAAACCAGAATCTTTTCAGAGCAAAGAGCACCAGTTAAAAGAAGTCCTGAGTAGCTTCTTGCTTAAAGCCCACCCCACCCGCTCTGATATTAACCAGCTCAGGATTCAACTCCAGCTCTACCTGTCTTACTTTCTCCTTGAAGACAAGCCCCGTAGCATGACAGAGCAGGAGCTCCGTGAGATTTCCCAAACACACACCACTGCTACAATAGTAACAATATGCGATCTGCTGATTTTAATGCAGAGAGAACGCTATGCTCAAAACGCGAATATCGAAGAGATACCTCCCATGGTCTCAAGACTTCAAAAGGAGCTTAGATGAATATTCTCTGGGATGGTCCGGTTTCTTTTGCCACACCAATTGCTGTACTCGTACCTTTCCTGCTCCTAATCTTGCAGCTCTTCCGAAAGAAAAAAGAACGAGCACTCCTCTTTTCATCAACCATGCTACTAGAGGGAGTTCCTTCTAGCCTAAGACAGAAACTTAGAGGACCAATACTGTCGATTCTTCTAAGCCTCTTCTTGTTCTTTTTAACTGTGGCACTTCTTCGTCCGCAACGTATCACCATATTGCCAGAAACACGTGAAGCGCGAAGTCTCGTTTTGGCCTTAGATATTTCACGTAGTATGCGCGCAAACGATTTCAGGGTGGGCCTACGTACCATCACACGACTCGATGGAGTTAAAAATGTCGTAACGTCATTTCTTAGAGATCGCAGCGAGGATCGTATTGGTCTTGTCGTTTTTGGATCGAGCGCGTTTCTTCAGTCTCCCCTTACTTTCGACCACGAGCTGCTGAGTCAGATCATGAGCCAGCTTCAGGTAGGACTTGCTGGTGACGGCACTGCTATTGGTGATGGGCTCGGAATTTCGCTTAAGAGACTTGAAGCTGTAGATTCCAAGCGTAAATCTGTTGTTCTCATGACCGATGGCGTGAGTAATGCCGGTCGGGTTAAACCTCTGCAGGCTGCTCGAGTAGCTAAGGAGTTAGGAGTAGTGGTTCACACTATAGGAATAGGCCCCGATCAGAGCGTCCTGAGTCAAGGGCTCGGATTTCTAAATCGAGAAAGACACTTTGACGAAGAGACACTTCGCGAAATTGCGCGTATCACTGGTGGCGTCTACTTCTACGCTGGAGATATTGAAAAACTACAGCGTGTATACCAAGAGATTGATCGAATTGAGAAAACCACCGAAGAAGAGCCTGCTAAAATTCAAGTTGAAGAACTCTTCATCCGACCACTCACCGTGTCACTTCTCGCATACGTGCTGTACTGCTTACTCGGACTTACCGTCTTTAGGAGGGTACCGTGATGGCAGAATTTGGATTTCTCACGCCCCACTCTTTTTGGTATATAATTCCATTACTCCTTTTCACTGTTTTCGCGTACTTCTCATACCAGAAGCGCCACCTTCTACTGGAGACACTCGGAATAAAGGAGAGCTTTTCATTCTTACGATCTTTTCTCCTCCCCTTTCTTATTTTATTTTTTGGCATACTAGCTCTCATGAGACCATTTTGGGGGCATACCGAACTGCAAGTTTCACAACCCGCCAAAGACATTATGGTCGTGTTTGATATTAGCCCGAGTATGCTTACCGATGACGTTCCACCGAACAGGCTACAATTCGCTAGACGTAAACTTCGAGACCTCATATCAAATCTCGAAAAAAGTGGTCAAGGCGCGCGAATTGGAATAGTTCTCTTCTCTGGCATGAGTTACCTCTACTGCCCCCTAACAAACGACTACTCTGTTATCTCAGGCTATGCCCGATCGATTGGTCCTGATCTGATAACGACACCTGGATCTGAGATGCTTGGAGCGCTTGAAGTGGCAAGAGATGCCCTCAAATCAGCAAGAGCACTCTCACCTGAGAGTAGTGCTATCCTTTTATTAAGTGATGGCGAAGAGCTGGGTCTCGACACTAGTGAGCTTTCACGTATTGCAAGGATGATTTCCGTTCCAATCTATGCAATTGGCTTTGGCACTGAGGAGGGAAAACCGATCCCTGACAGAAGTGGAAGATTCTTAAAAGATAGCTCTGGAAATATTGTACATAGTAAGCTTGAACCAGCTACGATGAGCGAACTTGCCAGTCAAAGCAGTGGTGCTTATCGGACAGCAACACTAAACGATAGCGACCTGGCTCCGATCCTTAGCCATAATGCCACAGCAATTCCTACTGAAGAGAAGACAAGAACGATAAGAAACTACAATGAGATTGGCCCCTATCTCATATGGGGAATAGTCCTCTTACTTTTCCTCATACAGCTCTCAGGTCGTAAAGAGTTCCTCTCTCTGCTTATTCTGTGCACCCTTTGGAACTCTACACTGCGTGCCGATGAACGCTTGGAATATGAGGCATGGAAGGCTTATAAAAGTGAGCGATTCGACGAAGCTTACAACAAGTTTCAGCAAGCTCTAACTCATAACCCTAATAATGCTGAGCTTTTAGAAGCAGCCGGGAGTTCCGCATACAAACTTAGAAAGCTCCAAGAGGCTGAGGAACTTTTCAGGAAGTCACTTGCAGAAGGCAAAGATTTTAAGAGAACATATAATCTTGGAAATACCCTCTTGCAGCAGAAAAGATACAAAGAAGCAATCGATGCCTACAAGAAAGCTTTAGAAATAAACACACAGAGTAAAGAGGCGAATCATAATCTGGAAATTGCAAAGCGGTTAATGCAGCAGGAGCAGGAGCAGGAGCAGGAGCAGGAGCAGGAGCAGGAGCAGGAGCAGGAGCAGGAGCAGGAGCAGGAGCAGGAGCAGGAGCAGGAGCAGGAGCAGGAAGATGGTAGTTCCGGTAATGAGAAGGAACAAGAGCAAAAGCAAGACAGTGAGCAAAAGAATGAAGAGCCTGAAACGGAAAATGAATCTGAGGAAAGCAAAGAAGAGCGAGATGAAAAAGAAGAGTCCTCAGAGAATCAGAATAAGGAAGATGACCGTGAGCAGGCCGAGCAGCAGCCACAGAACCAGCAAGAAAAAATGAGCGAACAAGAATTAAAAAAGAAAGAAGCCCAAGCTTGGCTTGATTCGCTTGAGGATGCCCCCCTTCTTCTCCGCAGACATAGTGGTCAACCTCCTAAGCGCGGAGGTCAATTATGGTAATTATTAGACTCCTATTTCTCCTCTTTCCTATCTGTGTCTTTGCTCAGGAACTTAAGACTGAAGTTGTACCGCAGTCTGGCACAACAAGTGATGAGTTCACTTTTACTGTAACGATTGAGGGCAGTGCTGATACCACAAGACCACAACTCAGCACAGGTTCTGACTTTGAAGCCTCTTATCTTGGGCCTCAGTCAAGTGTCACTATCGTAAACGGAAGCATGAATTCTGAGATCCACCATCTCTATCGACTCTATCCGAAGCGAACGGGCAAACTCCTCACACCTTCAGTAGACGTGTCTGTAGGGGGAAGGCAGCTTTCCGCAGCACCTCTAACGGTAACTGTATCCAAACCCTCTCCGCAAAGTGCCGCAGCTGGATCTGAATATTTTCTTGAACAGCTCGTTGACAGCAATACGGTATACGCTGGCCAGCAGATAGTTAACACCCTCAGACTCTACTCTAAAGTTCGAGTCTTAGAGGCAAATTTTAGCGATCTTTCATTTGACAGAGTCTGGGTAGAAGAAATTGGGAAACAGGAATCGTATCGTAAAATCCTAGGGGGCCATACCTATACAGTTCACGAACTCAAAAGAGCAATCTTCCCCCTTGTTCAATCGGATCTTACCCTGCCCGAGCGGGAGATACTTATCAAGGTCGTCGATAAGGGGAAGAAGCAAGGTGGTCCTCTTTCTCGATTTGGATTTTTCTCAGATAATGTTTTTGGATTTGCTCAGACAACAATTAAACGTTTGCGCAGTAAGCCGCTTGATATCTCCGTATTGCCCTTACCGCAGGTACCTCAGGCTCTTAGTGATGCTCATGCTGGATCTATACCGGTTGGCGAAACAGAGATATCAACAGGTCTTAATACTGAAAGTATTGAAGTTGGTGGGAGTAAAACCCTGAGCATTGTAGTTCAAAGCTCTGGAAACTTGCACCCCCTTGAAGATATCCAGCTCCCCACTATTGAGGGCGTCAAGATCTACCCCGAACACCCCGAAACCTCGTATTCACTCCGAAACAGCAAGCTTCTCACAAAGAAAACTTTCAAGTATTCATTCGTGCCACTAAGAGGAGGAATTATAAACATCCCCTCGATCAAGCTTCTCTATTTTAACCCGAAAACAAGTACATATAAAATCGCTAGTACCAGAGATACCAAATTCTTTGTAAAAGGCGAATCTGCTTCTCAGAAAGATCTCACAAAAGCACAACAAGAACCTGCAGAGCAGCTTTCTCCAATCACTCAAGCTGAAAAAAGTGCGTCAATTCCTGAATTAACTAAATACTCCAAACAAGCAAGCATACTAGAGAAAATTCATCCTTTCACACTTGTCATTATTGTTATTCTCGTTGTTGCTTTCACTCTGCTCATAATTGCACTGGCTCGTCATTTCAACAGCAAGTCGTTAAGAAAGAAACTCCTTACTGAAATCAACTCAGCAGAGGATTCAGTGCTTGCGAGAGAAAAGCTCTGCGCCCTCCTTAATTACATATACTCACCTCAGCCACCGATACACACGGGTGATATTAAAGAAAGGCTTCCGAACATGCTCACGGATGAAGGTTTAACATTCAAACTTCTTTCACTTACAGACGAACTTGAGCTTCACGCTTATAGTAATAAAGATGACATGCGTCCGCTTAGCATTATAGTACAGGATCTCGCAAGGTCACTCTCTGGACTTATCTAGTCTCCTGCAACATAAGTTTTATTGACATCGTCATTGTGTGTACTGTGACCACCTAAAATGATAGTATAAAACGTATACTACCCTGCAAGAAGGAACGACATGTCAATTGAAGCCGCAACTGTACAGGACACTTACGAAAAAATGCTTACAAAGCTTGAACGACTAGTTCCAGCTGCCGAACTCAGAATTAAAGCTGAGCTCGTTTACGAGATTAACAGACTCAAAAAAGAGCGTGGAGCGCTGATACTCGGACATAATTACATGGAGCCAGCGCTCTTCCACACTGTTCCAGATATGGTCGGTGATTCTCTTGGACTCTCTCGAGAAGCGGCAAATACAGATAAGGATATCATTATATTTTGCGGTGTTCGCTTCATGGCAGAAACGGCGAAGATTCTAAATCCCGGGAAAACGGTGCTTCTTCCAGCAAAAGAAGCAGGTTGTTCTCTAGCCGCTAGCATTACAGTAGATGATGTTTTAAAGCTCAAAGAAGCTTTTCCGGGTGCTCCCGTCGTTACCTACATTAATACCTATGCCGATGTAAAAGCGGTAACTGACATTTGCTGCACTTCCAGCAATGCTCAGAAAGTGATTGAATCTCTTGATGATGAAGTCATCCTCTTTCTTCCGGACCAGTTCTTAGCAAGAAATGTCGCCAACGAGTGCGGTCTCCCTATCACCATTGCTTCACGGAACACCGATGGTGACATAAATGTAGATAAGAATTTCACCAAAGGTCTTGTCGGGTGGGCTGGTACCTGTGAAGTGCATGAGCAGTTCACCGTAAGCGATATAGATAATGTTAGAAGGCAATTTCCTGACGTTACGGTACTCACGCACCCTGAATCACCACCGGAAGTCGTAGCTGCCTCAGATTACTCAAATAGCACCACTAAAATGGTGAGCTATGTTCAGGAGTCTCCACTAAAAGGTCCCTTCCTTATACTTACAGAGTGCAGCATGGGAGACAACATCATTGCAGAAAACCCTGACAAAGAAATTTTGAGGCTTTGTAGTGTAAGATGTCCTCACATGAACCAGATCACACTCGAGGATACACTAAGGGCATTGACACACAACGAACAACTTATTGAGGTCCCCGAGGAAACGCGCGTAAAAGCGCTATCTTCTGTAGAGAGAATGCTTGAGATCTCTTAAGTCTCAAGCATAGTTCCCTCTTCCTCTTAATCTTCCTCTTGCACCTGCACCAAATCTTGCTGGGACTGGGAATATCTGCTCAAAATACGCGAGGAGAGACAATAAAACTACCGCTGCTTTCCTGCAATAATTTCATCAACTAGCGAAGGATCCGCAAGAGTTGAAGTATCACCAAGATTCTCAGTATCTCCAGCTGCGATCTTACGTAAAATACGTCTCATAATTTTACCAGATCTCGTTTTTGGGAGTCCGCCAACAAACTGAATGTGATCTGGGCTTGCTACAGGACCGATAATATCGCGGATAGTGGCTTTTACATCTTTTGTGGCGACCTCTACGTCATCTAAATCATGTTCCGCAACGCAGAAGATATATATACCAACGCCTTTTACCTCATGGGGAAATCCCACAACAGCCGACTCAACCACATACTTACTATGATTTACCGCACTTTCTATTTCAGCTGTACCAAGCCGGTGCCCTGATACATTTAATGTATCATCAACCCTTCCACGCACCCAGTAATAACCATCTTCGTCCCGTTCGGCAGCATCTCCGGTAAAATACATTCCGGGAACTTCTGAAAAATAGGTCTCCTTAAAGCGCTTGTGATCTCCATAGACTGTTCGCATCTGTCCAGGCCAAGACTGTTTGATACACAGTCGGCCTTTAGCGACTCGGTCCTTAATTTCTTTTCCATCATCGTCGACAAGACATGGGGCAACGCCAAAAAATGGACGCGTTGCCGATCCCGGCTTAAGCTCAGTCGCTCCGGGTAAAGGGGTAATAAGTATCCCTCCCGTTTCTGTTTGCCACCACGTATCAACTATTGGACATCTCTCGTGTCCAATATTTTTATAGTACCAAAGCCACGCATCTTCATTGATCGGCTCACCAACACTGCCGAGTACACGTAAAGAGCTAAGGTCATATTTGGCGGGCCATGATGTCCCCTCCTTTTCAAGTGCTCGGATGGCAGTCGGTGCGGTATAAAATATATTTACACCATGACGCTCGATAATATCCCAATATCTTCCGGCATCAGGATACACGGGCGTTGACTCAAACATCATAGTCGTTGCCCCGTTTGCAAGCGGGCCATAAACAATATAAGAATGTCCGGTAATCCAACCGATATCAGCGGCGCAAAAGTAGATATCATCTTCGCGGTAATCAAATACATAGCGATGAGTTAAGCTCGTATACAACAGGTATCCACCACTGGTGTGGAGTACCCCCTTGGGCTTTCCCGTTGAGCCAGAGGTATAAAGGATAAAGAGTGGGTCTTCAGCATCCATACTCTCAGGCTCACAATCACTTTCCTGAGCAGGAACGACCTCATCCCACCAAAGATCTCTTCCCAGTTCCATTTGAACCTGAGCATCGGTATGCCTGTATACCAGAACATGCTCTATTGGAGAGTCCTTTCCTATCGCATCATCACAAATACTTTTTAAGGGTAATGTTTTCTTCCCACGAAGTCCTTCATTTGCAGTCACAAGTAACTTACACTCTGCGTCAAGAATCCTATCCTCAAGAGATTTTGCAGAGAACCCTGCAAATACAACAGAATGTATAGCTCCGATACGAGAACAGGCTAGCATTCCAATAGCAAGCTCAGGCACCATAGGCATATAGAATGCCACCCGGTCCCCTTTTGCTATTCCAAGACTTTTAAATGCATTTGCAGTACGGCAAACTTCCTTATGAAGTTCACGGTAGGTAATCTTGCGCACCTCGCCCGGCTCGTTACCTTCCCAGAGAATAGCAACCTTATCACCACGGGTATCAAGATGACGGTCGATACAGTTTTTACTAACATTAAGCGTAGCCCCTTCAAACCATGCTATCCGAGGCTCATCATAATCACAGTTAGAAACACTATCCCACGTCTTGTCCCAAGTAATAAGCTCCTGTGCTTGTTCGGCCCAGAAAGCGTCGCTATCTAAAAGCGAACTCTGATAGAGTCTTATGTATGTTTCATTATCAAGCAGGGCATCTCGCTGAAGCGACTCAGGGATTGGAAATTTCTTCATCCATTTATTTTACCTGTCAGAATCAGAGTGAACAACAGAGGAAGTAAAGACTCCAGTGATTTGGCAAGGTGTGATCTGTAAAGAACTCACGAAACGGGGATAAAACTCGGCAAAATTACCAGATAGGCAGTAGAATGACGGTTCATTAATGAACCGTCACTCCTTCTTGCTTGATACCTGATTTATCAATTGATATAGCAAGCTCATCACCCGAAACATCAACCTGAATAACGCTACCATCACCAGCATCATTGGCTATAAGCGCACGACCAATACGGGTTTCAAGTTCACGCTGAAGATATCGCTTAAGTGGCCGGGCGCCGTACACAGGATCGTAGCCGGTCTTAGCTATAAAGGTTATGGCTGGATCGCTAATCTTAATAGTTATATCACGATCAGAGAGCCTTCGACCAAGATCCTCGACAAGAAGTTTTACAATACCCTCAATCTCTGAAAGTCGAAGAGGCTTAAAAAGAACGATGTCATCAATTCTATTTAAAAACTCAGGGCGAAAGCTTGCACGTAATTCTTGCATAACAGAGCTCCGAGCACTTCCTTCGATCTCTCCCTCTTCATTAATACCATCGAGCAGATGCGGAGAACCGATGTTCGATGTCATAATGATTACCGTATTTTTAAAGTCCACGGTACGGCCTTGAGAATCTGTAATTCGTCCATCATCAAGAACCTGAAGAAGCACATTAAATACATCAGCATGAGCCTTTTCAATCTCATCAAAAAGAATGACAGAGTACGGACGCCGTCTGACTGCTTCAGTAAGCTGTCCACCTTCTTCGTACCCCACATATCCCGGAGGCGCTCCTATGAGTCTGGAAACCGAATGCTTCTCCATATACTCACTCATATCGATACGAATAATGTTTTCTTCAGAATCAAAGAGGGCCTCAGCTAATGTTTTGGCAAGCTCTGTTTTTCCTACTCCAGTTGGTCCAAGGAAGAGAAATGAACCGAGCGGTCGACGTGGATCTTGAATACCAGCCCTTGCTCTAATAACAGCGTCAGAAACAAGTTTCACAGCCTCGTCCTGACCGATGACACGTTGATGGAGGATTTCCTCAAGCCTAAGAAGCTTTTCCTTTTCGCTCTCTACAAGTTTCGAGACAGGAATTCCCGTCCAACGTGCTACAATCTCAGCTATCTCTTCTTCCGTTACTTCTTCTCTTAAGAGTTTGTTTTCAGCCTTCTCAGACTCTCCACTCTCTTCGAGCAACTTTAGTTCTTTTTCAAGCTCTGGAAGCACACCATGTTTTAGCTCGGCAGCCTTGTTCAGATCGTAGGCACGCTCTGCTTGTTCGATCTCGCGCCGAGTCGTTTCAATACTACCTCTTAGACTTTGAAGCTTATCGATCCCTCCTTTCTCCTCTTCCCACTGAGCGCGCATTACGCGCTCACGCTCTTTGAGATCACTAATATCTTTTTTGATTACAGCGAGCCGCTCTGTACTTGCCTTATCCGTCTCTTTCCTGAGCGCTGCTTCTTCAATTTCAAGCTGCATGATCTTACGAGTAACCTCATCGAGCTCTGCAGGCATAGAGTCAATCTCTGTCCGGATCATAGCGCAAGCCTCATCGACGAGATCGATAGCCTTATCCGGCAAGAAACGATCTGATATATACCTGTCTGACAAAACTGCCGCTGCTACCAAGGCATTGTCATATATGGTAACCCCGTGATGAAGCTCAAAGCGCTCCTTGATACCACGTAAAATCGATATTGAATCCTCAACACTTGGTTCATCAACCATGACGGGCTGAAAACGTCTCTCTAGCGCCTTATCTTTCTCGATATGTTGTCGATACTCATCAAGAGTCGTTGCTCCAATACAACGTAGCTCTCCTCTTGCTAGCATCGGCTTGAGTAGATTACCGGCATCCATCGCACCTTCTGTTCTACCAGCCCCAACAATTGTATGAAGCTCATCGATAAAGAGTATAATCTGGCCATTTGATTTTTTAACTTCTTGAAGCACTGCCTTCAGGCGCTCTTCAAATTCGCCACGATACTTAGCCCCAGCTATAAGTGCTCCCATATCGAGAGAAAAAACGATCTTGTCTTTCAGTCCTTCAGGAACATCTCCTCGCACAATCCTCTGAGCGAGACCTTCAACGATTGCTGTTTTACCAACTCCGGGCTCTCCGATAAGAACCGGGTTATTCTTTGTCTTTCGAGATAGAATTCTGATCGTTCTCCGGATCTCTGAATCACGACCTATAACAGGATCAACATCGCCCTTACTCGCTTCTTCAACCAGATCTCGACCGTATTTTTTAAGAGCGTCGTAGGTCCCTTCAGGTGTTGCGCTGGTAACTCGCTGATTTCCTCGTAGGTCGGTTAAGACCTTTAGAAAAGAATCTTTCGTTATATGAAAAGTTTGAAAAACATTTTGGGCGCCCGTTTTCCCTTTTTCCTGAAGAAGCGAAAGGATAAAGTGCTCAACTGAGATGTAATCATCATTGAGTCTCTTCGCTTCGTTCTCAGCTTCCACCCAAAGTTTCGCGACACGTTGAGTGAGGTATACCTTACCTGCTTCAGCGCCGGGCCCGGAAACGGAAGGCTTTTTCTTAAGTTCTTCAACAACTGCCGAAGCAAAAGCGTCTGGTTGCACATTGAGCTTTTTTAAAAGCTGAGGAAAGAGACCATCTGACTGTTCAGTAAGGGCAAGCAGTATATGTTCAGCATCAACTTCCTGATGACCATACGTTACCGCTCTTGACTGACCGTCAGCTATTGCCTCTTGGAGTTTCTGTGTGAGTTTGTTTATGTCCATATATATCTAATAATCACGGCATGGGAGATTTTCCAGTCTAAATCTGACTTCGAACCAAAATTTATTCATTTAATTACGGGATATTGAGGGATTATGGCATAGCTAAGTATCTTCCTATTTCTAATCCTAATTCTGCTCCTCGTTTTGCACTTGCTGTCATTGCGAGGAGCTGAGGTCGAAGACCGAACGACGTGGCAATCTCCTCGCCACGGCTAGCTCTACAAATTCTATGGCATGTCCGGAAGATTGCCGCGTCGTTCGACATAAATGTCTCAGCTCCTCGCAATGACGGAACAGTCCCCCTAACTAACTTCTCGGATTAAAACTCGACTCTCGTGAGAGCTCCTCAAAGAGCTCTTTCTCCTTGTCACTGAGTTTTTCAGGAACCTGCATGACAACGTGGACAAAGATGTCACCGCTGGACATAAGTTTTTTTGGAAGCCCCTTGCCCTTAATGCGCAGAGTTGCGCCACTTTTCGTGCCTGGTGGAATCTTAAGTGCCACTTTTCCAGACAATGTTTGAATTTCTATAGAAGCTCCAAGCGCAGCTTCCCACGGGGTTACGGGTAGATTCATATGAAGATCGTACCCCTTTAGCGTAAACACTGGATGTGGAGCAATCTTTACTCGTAACAAGAGGTCTCCAGCCTTACCACCTGCACGTCCTGCTCCGCCCTGTCCGGCTAGTCGAATGACAGAGCCATCTTTTGTGCCGGCTGGAATTTTTACGGAGTAACTCTTTCGCTCCTTCTTACGACTTCCATCCACAGCGGTCTCAATCACATCAAAAGAGACGCTCTTTTTTGCGCCGCGAAACGCATCTTCAAGACCAATAGTGAGTGACACCTCAAGGTCTTGGCCTCGCTGTGCTTGTGGTTGACTTCTTGCTGATTGAAAAGCCGTGTTACCAAACTGTGGGTCTCCTCCAAAGAATGCTTGAAAGAAATCACTAAATGCTTCATCACCTTCAAAGCTAAACCCGGCACCACCCGATCCAGCACCACCTGATCCAGCACCACCTGATCCACTGCGATAAGTGCGCGTCCGAGAATTTGCTCCCCCGTGACCGCCTGAGCCGCCAAACATGCCCTCCCAGCCCGGTGGTGGCCTGAAGTCCTGACCTCCCTGAAAACCCGCTCCCAGAGCATCATACTGCTTACGCTTTTCCTCATCACCGAGGACCTCATAGGCTTCATTAATTTCCTTAAACTTCTTTTCAGCATCATCTGCCTTATTAATATCTGGATGATACTTCCTTGCGAGCGCTCGAAAGGCCTTCTTAATCTCTTCCTGAGAGGCTTTGCGCTCAACGCCGAGCGTTTTGTAATAGTCCTTATATTCCATGTGATTACTCTACCTCCCCATATAGATAAGCACTATGGCTGTATTTTACTAGAGGAGATCTAAATTAGAATCGGTTGTGAAGCTCTGCTGTCTCTATCTGCCTATCCTTACATAATCTCAGGATAAGCTTCTTAACGTCACTAGGCGAGTGGCCCTGCGCTGCATACTCAACGGCCATATCATGAAGACTCCCATTTCCAGTTCCAAGAACCTCCAGACGGTCCGCAGGAGCAACTAGTATTTCAAATCTCTGGCTCATATCTGAAGAGGTTATAGCCATCTTATAACCGCGAACTTCTGACGGATCGTTTATGGATTCAACAGAGTCTCTATTTACAGCGCAGCTTGCTATTTCATATGTGGCACTATATTTTGTTCTATCCTCTTCGCAGAATGTCCTTCGTCTATCCTCCCACTGTTTTAAACGTATAGGAGTACGCTGCTGCTCATTGCCAAAATCAGGAAGCTTGACCGAACTCACATCAAAACCAATTAACGAGGCGTCTATGCATTCGTGATCATAGTACTCCTGAACGCTCTCAGGGGGGATAATATGCTCCCCGTCTGCACGAAGTTTTTCACAGGTCTGCTCAAGGTTACTTAAAAGAGCTGAATCACTCCTAAGGCTTCGGGCGACATTGCCGGTATCATCCAATTCAAGGATCATACCGATGTCAGGATCACTGAGGGAGTCTTTAGAATTTAGCTCCTTCACAGGCCCGGACACGGCCTCTAGCGCTGCATCCACCCCGAATGGCGTATCTAACTGTTCAATTCTTCGCGATATTACAGGCTTGTAACCTGTCTTTACTGCTACTCCCATAACCTCTAGTACTGCAATGGTGAACCCCTAGGCTACCTGAAATAGAATTCTTAATAAAGGGGCGAAGACAATAACTCAATATAATCAGTGCTATACGCCATCCTCTTCCTCTTAATCTTGCTCTTCCTCTTTCTCTTGCACTTGCACCAGATTCTGTATAGCTGGGGCAAAGAAATTGCCACGTCCGATGTCATTGCGAGGAGCTGAGGTCAAAGACCGAACGACGCGGCAATCCCCCTGAGTTGGGAATTGACTGTGGCAACTCTGTGAGATTGCCGCGTCGTTCGAGCAAATGCTCTCAGCTCCTCGCAATGACGTTTAGGGCAGGACTAGGACAAAGAGCAGGAGCAGGGTGAGTTACCAATGTGTCCGGAATGGACATTGGTAAAGAAACTAGCCACACCTGGACTTGAACCAGGGACCTCAGAATTATGAGTTCTGCGCTCTAACCAGCTGAGCTATGTGGCCATAAAAGGCGTGGTGCTTATACACTTAGCCACTCCCCTTACCGAGTGCAAGCCGTCTAAGTAAAGCGTCTCCTCATAAATAATGAGTTCTGCGCTCTAACCAGCTGCTTGTCCTCCGTAGCTTTAGCGAAGGAGGAAGCTATGTGGCCATAAAGGCTTATATATATATATATATATATGGCTTCCTTGCCGGGGCCATATAAAATCGAAGGGAGAATTTATCACGTAGTTGCTCTCTTGCCAACTTCTGAGGGCAATTTGGATTTATTCTTAAATTTCAATGGCTTTGAGGCTCTCCTCCTTGCAGAGACGCGTATTCACGTGTACCCTGCTCGAGGACTTTGACCAAAATAGTGCGTATATAGCTTATGGGACTCACGGTACTGGCATTTGATGATGAGCTCAACCTTCACACACTTGAGGGCCTTGATTCCATATCTGAGATGCCGAGCAGTACCCTTATCTGGGTAGATCTCGAGACTGACGACTTTACCCAGCTTACCGAAGTAGCCTCCTATTTCAATTTGCACGAACTTAGCATTGAGGACTGCTTAACAGCGGGACACTACCCTAAAATTGAAGACTTTGGATCATACCTCTTTATGATCTTTCGAGGACTTCGTAGTCCGTCCGAGGTAGAAGAGATCTGGGCCCGTGATAATGAGGAAGCGATACCAGAAGGCGAAGAAGACTCTTACGATGTACTTACCAGAAAGGTTGCTATTTACCTTTCACAGAACTTTATCGTCACCTATCGCAGAAAAGAAGTTCAGTGGCTTGATGCTCTCGTACGTCAAGTTCAGCAAAACCCGGGAAGACACTTACAAGAAGGAGCTGATGGCATCGCTCACCGAGTAATTGATGTTCTCATAGATAGATTCATGAGGGGATTTGGCTTTTTTGAAACAATGATCGAGAACATTGAAGATGACGCCTTTGAGAAACCCGAAGGCTTTGAGGTTTCCGATCTTTTTGATATTAAGCGCGAACTCTCCACACTACGTCAGATCTCAAGAAACCAGCGAGCTGTAATAGCGAGACTGGCAACTGATCAAACACTCATCCAAGACACACAGCACAGACGATATTTTAAGGATATCGACGATCACTGCGCAGAGATTCTCAGGCAACTCGACAAAGGGATTCAAGATCTCGCAAGTATACGAGACACCTACATTGCCCTCTCAAATGTTCGTCTTGGAGATACCATGAGAGTACTCACGGTAATAACTACAGTGGCAGCTCCGATGAACATCGTAGTGGGGCTCTACGGAATGAATTTTGCGGTTGTTCCCCTTATTCACAATCCTCTTGGCTTCTGGTTTATACTCATCTTAATGCTCTCTCTGGGCCTTTTGATGCTCGTCTATTTCCGTAAGAACAAGTGGATCTAAGAACAAGAGGCTGCTCATGGCAATTCCCTCAATTGATGAAATCACTCACTCGGCAAAACAGACCTTTGCACGCTTCCCTGCAGCAGTCGTAGCAGGAATCATAAGTTGTATTACCTGTATTCTTCTCTCTGAATCGTCGCGAAACGAGAACCTCTGGCTACGTTGGGTCTTCCTCACCTGCCTTATTGCTATACCACTCTTCACCGCAACCACTCTCTATTGCGAAAGATCAGACGTTACTTCAAAAGTAAAAATACGAGCACAGAGTTCTGGTTATGCTTTTCTTATTTTCTATTTTTCTTGGCTCTTTAGTGGTGAATATCTCTGGAAAACACCGATCCTTGATCACAGCAGCACCGTTGAATCTTACAGGTTTTTGCACTTTCTACTCGCGGCTCACCTTCTCGCGTCATTTGTGGCATTCATAGGCCTCAACCTCAAGAACGCTTTCTGGCAACTAAACCGAATCTTTTTTCTGCGCTTCGCTCTCGCCACACTTTACGCGGTAGTGCTGTATGCCGGCCTCGCTGCTGCTCTAGGGCTTTCAGACTATCTCCTTGGGCCAGATCTCATTAATTACCGCTTTTATAGCTATCTCTTTTACATTTTGACTTTTATATTTCATCCATGGTTCTTTCTGGCGGGAATCCCGCCCCGAGCGGCAGAACTAGACGGTGATAGAAAGTACCCACGAGGGCTCTATAACTTTACTCGCTTTGTTCTCGTGCCCCTTGTAACTGTCTATCTGATCATTCTCTACCTCTATATCTTTAAGATTTTGCTCACGGCACAGATTCCACGTGGCGCCATCGGATATCTCGTTTCAGGCGTCTCAATCGTTGGTACACTGACGATACTCCTTCTCTTTCCATATGGATCGGATGAAAATCGAAATAAAATTCGCACTTCGATTAGAGTATTTTTCTACGCAATTCTTCCTTTAATGGGGCTTCTCTTCTTCTCTCTTTACTTGCGTATCTCTGAATACGGCTTCACCATGAATCGATATACACTGCTGGTGCTGGGGGCATGGCTCACCTTAACAGCGCTCTATTTTCTTTTTCATAAATCTAAGAGCATTCAATTCATACCGGTATCGCTCTTTATCATAGTAACTCTTACGGCGTTTGGCCCTTGGAGTGGGTACAGCACTGCTCTAAGAAGCCAGAAAGCTCGACTTCGTACAATTCTCACTCGAAACAATATCCTACAAGAAGGACTCATTCATAAAACAGAAGAAGAGATCTCTCATGAAGATCTACGTGAGATAAGTGGTCTCTTCACCTATCTTGTTACAACACACGGAAGGAGTGCTATCTCAGAGTGGTTTCAGGGCGAGGTCAAGCTCCCGCCAAAATTAAGTTCTAGTAGAGGGCTCATCGGATATGCCTCTTACGTCGACGCGCGCAAGATCGTCGAAGCAATGGGGCTCGTTTACTATAATCGTTATAGCAGAGATCCTTCTAGAAAGAGATTTTCTTTCCACATAATGAGAAATACACACCAAAATGACGCCATTACGGTTAAGGGATATGACTATCTGATTAGTTTTCATTGCTACACTCGGAAGGTAGCGAGTGAAGGCCTTCACATTGAATACAAGAAGAATAACACCACGCTAACCGTACAAGAAGCGAGCTCTAAGGAGCCACTCCTTACGATAGATATCTCTGAGTATGCTCGTGAGCTCATTAAGAAATACGGCTTATCGGTCAGTCAAACAAACATGTCTGAAGAGAGTCTTCAATTTCAAATCGAGCAGAACAATGTCATTGGAGAACTCACATTTGAGAGCATGTACGGTGAGGTAAAAAATGATCATCCCTTACTAACAAGCTGCAAAGGTCATATCCTATTAAAAACAAAAGCGACTAGTAATCAGGATCCTTCCTGAGATTCTTCTTATCTGCTCGCTTCTTCTTCTCATCAATCCTCTTCTGATTTGCTGCCCGAGAAGGCTTCGTCTTCTTCCTAGGACGCTTTACCTTAAGCGCTTCCGTTAAAAGCTCGTGAAGCCTCGCTCTTGCAATATCTCTATTCTGATGCTGCGAACGGGTATCAGATACCTGAAGAATGATTTCGCCGTCATTGTTAATTCTATTGCGAAACGCCTCTGAGCGTCTAATTCTCCCCTTTTGAGAATCTGTAAGTACCTCTGAGAGTTGGTAGGGCCAGCGAATCTCTACCTGAGTTTCGACCTTATTCACATTCTGTCCACCCGGCCCTGAAGAACGTGAGGTTTGAATGGTGTATTCTGATTCTGGAATCTCAATCTGTGCCACACCTTTATTGTAGCGAAACCGAAGGTTACGTGCCATGCTATTCCTATGAGTGATGATGAAAGCGTAGATGGTCCCAAGATTGTTGCTGACATACTGAACAGTATGGACGCTGACAACCGTGAGAAGATCGTTAAGAAGATCAAAGAAGCAGATCCGGATATCGCTCTTAAGATTGAGGACAACCTATACAAATTTGATGATATTACTGGGCTTACCCCCAAAAGTATCCAAGTACTCGCCCAATCACTCGAACATAAAGATCTCGTACTTGCGCTTAAGGCTGCCAGCAAGGAAGTAAAGGACGCTCTTTACGCTAATGTCTCAAGTCGCAAGGCTGAGATGATCGAGCAGGATTTGAACAGCCTGCCACCTACAAAGCTTAAAGAGGTTGAAAGAGCGCAAAAACGGGTCATGGAGACCGTAGAGAAGCTAAGAGAAGAGGGTAAGGTCGTAAGCCACCTTAAAGACGATATCACCGCCTAAAACTCCCCTTCACCACTCCAAAACTGCCTTTTCTTGACTTGGCCAAATCTGTAGTGAAATAATTACCGAATATTCTTATACGGGTAGAAGCTGTAAACGTTTACCGTCGACACAGGCCTCATTCGGGTGTGTGTGGTGTGTGGCGGCGGTGCGCGTATTTCATTACCAAAAGGTACGCAGAGGCACCAACACCAGGTCAGTCCTTTTACGGAGAAAGGGCGCTGGGGCAACGTGAGTCTGTTAGGAAGGATTTTATAATGTCTGACACGTCATCGACTGAACTTGCGCTGACGCAAGACAACATGTTCGAGCGAGTAAAGGAGCTTGGCAAGGCGATTCAAGACGGCAAGCTCTTCCTCGTTAACATGCAGAGAGAAGATGTTTCCGACTACGCGTCGGGGCTCTTCTTGCGCCTGCATGAGGAGTACGATCTCGGCGTATGGAAAATGGCGCTGGGGGAATTGAGCGCATCGAGCGTTCAGCCGACGTTGCAGGGAGGAGAAGATGCCTACAAGATTCTCTTCTTCAGAATGGTGTATATATTCAATGGAGTTTTAAAGGAGCTCTATAACAGAAACCAGATTAAGACCGTGCTCAGCAAGCCGGTGTCAGTTCATGAGATCTGCGCCACCTGACGCACAACGATTCGCGCTGGATGGGTTCGAGGTGGCACCCCGGCGGCTGTGGTGTTGGTCACACTCCACTACGTCGCCGGGGCCCCTCGTTTGTGAAGGTTACAGAGTATGAGACACGTGTAGCCGCTAACTTTTATTTACCCGGTCTCGGGGGGATATCAGGCTGCTAAAGCCTCTTTCATTTTAACGCCAAGTTCAGCGGGTGAACGCGAAACTACAACGCCTGCCTTCTCAAGGGCAGCAAACTTCGCATCAGCAGTTCCCTTACCGCCACTAACAATTGCTCCCGCATGTCCCATTGTGCGTCCAGCAGGTGCTGTGGCTCCTGCAATAAATGAAACAACTGGCTTATTCATATTAGAAGCTATCCATTCAGCAGCCTCTTCCTCAGCAGTACCACCGATCTCACCGATCATGATCACTGATTTCGTGTCAGGATCTTCATTAAAGAGAGAAAGACAATCTATGAAGTTTGTTCCATTTAGGGGATCTCCGCCAATTCCTATACAGGTTGATTGGCCGATACCAAGCTCTGTGAGTTGAAAAACAGCTTCATAGGTAAGAGTTCCACTTCGTGATACAACTCCTACATCACCAGGCTTATGAATATGACCGGGCATAATTCCGATCTTCGCTTCGCCGGGAGTAATCACCCCCGGACAGTTTGGGCCTATAAGTCTTGTACGCTTACCTTTCATAAAGGTATTTACTTTTAGCATATCAAGAACTGGTATACCTTCTGTAATGCAAATAACGAGATCAAGGTCAGCATCTACAGCTTCAAGTATGGCATCAGCGGCAAAAGGAGCAGGCACATAGATAACGCTCACGGTAGCTCCTGTCGCAGCTCTCGCTTCATCAACCGTATTATAAAGAGGAATACCGAGGTGTTCTTGCCCCCCTTTTCCTGGCCCTACTCCAGCGACCATCTGGGTACCGTACTCCTTACACATCTCTGTATGGAACGAACCTGCTTTCCCTGTCATTCCCTGCGTTATAACTTTTGTATCTTTATTAATAAGTACGCTCATATCTTACTCCCTAGTTCGCAGCAGCTACAGCTTTCTCTGCAGCATCAGTCATGGTGTCGGCTGGAATGATATTCAGCCCGGATTCTGACAACATCTTCTTTCCGATCTCTACATTCGTACCCTGAAGTCTCACAACAAGCGGAACGTTAATTCCAAGCTCTTTAGCAGCAGCTATAACTCCATCAGCAATCACGTCACATTTCATAATTCCGCCGAAGATATTCACAAGGATTGCCTTTACCGAATCATCAGCAAGAAGAATCTTAAAAGCCTCAGTCACCGTCTCTTTCGAAGCGCTCCCACCAACATCAAGAAAATTCGCAGGCTCTCCGCCTTTCATCTTAATGATGTCCATCGTGCCCATCGCTAAGCCTGCGCCGTTCACCATACAGCCGATATTACCATCAAGCCCAACATAGCTTAGGCCAAACTTCCCTGCGCGGAGATCTCGACTATCAATCTCATCGTAGTCCTGAAACTCCTTGAGGTCACTGTGGCGAAAGAGAGCGTTGCTATCAACACTGCACTTGGCGTCAAGTACGATAAACTCCTCTTCTTTGGTAAGTACAAGTGGATTAATCTCAAGAAGTGAGAGGTCATTCTCCATAAACACTTCATAGAGGCCCATCACAACCGTACTTAACTTTCGGATAAGTGGAGCCGTAAGACCCAGCCTCACACCAAGATCGGTACACTGGAAGGGCTGAAGTCCAACTGAAGGTTCAATTCCTATCTTAATAATCTTATCGGGCGTTTTTTCAGCCACTTCCTCAATTTCCATACCGCCTTCAGTAGAGGCGATAATTGTTACCTGCTTTGCAGCACGGTCAACAAGAAGGCTAAAGTAAAACTCACGATCGATATTACACCCAGCTTCAACATACACTTTTCGAACAAGCTTGCCTTTCTCACCGGTTTGCGGAGTAACAAGAGTCATTCCGAGAATACTCTCCCCGTGTTCACGGGCTTCCGCAGATGTTTTCGCGAGCTTTACGCCACCTGCTTTACCACGCCCTCCCGCATGAACTTGCGCTTTAACAACACAGATTCCTCCACCAAGATTATCAGCAGCGGCTTCAACTTCCCCCGGCGTGTAACACACATAGCCGTCTAGAACCGGTATGCCATATGCTGCTAATAGTTCTTTCGATTGATATTCATGTAAGTTCATGAAAGGCTCCCCCTTTATTGCGACTCAACTTCTTTTCGCGGTTCTTCAACCTCGATAAGTTTTGCCTTCATATAATCTTTATTCATTCTTCCGATAAACGAAATGCTAATCCCCTTAGGACAGGCATCCTGACACTCTCCGTAGTTCGTACACGAACCAAAAAGCTCATCGTCCATCTGCTCAACCATCTTCTTCACACGCTTTGTCCGCTCTGGTTGTCCCTGAGGAACGAGTCCGAGATGAGATATCTTAGCCGAGGTGAAAAGCATAGCTGAGCCGTTTGGACATGCAGCAACACATGCTCCGCACCCGATACATGCAGCCGCATCCATCGAAAGGTCAGACTCCACTTTCGGAATAGGCATCTCATTCGCATCTGGCGCAGATCCCGTACGCACTGAGATGTACCCTCCTGCCTGTATGATGCGGTCAAAGGCAGAGCGATCAACTGCGAGATCTTTAACAACTGGAAACGCTCTCGCTCTCCAAGGTTCAATATAGATCGTCTCCCCATCCTGAAAGCTTCTCATGTGGAGCTGACACACCGTAGTCTTTGACTCAGGGCCATGCGCTCTTCCATTAATCACCATTGAGCACGTCCCACATATCCCCTCACGACAATCGCTCTCAAAAACTATAGGCTCCTTACCAAGCTCTTCAAGGTTGGCGTTTAGAACATCAAGCATTTCAAGGAACGACATGTCAGGACTGACATCTGATAAGTCGTACTTAACAAAATCACCCTGTGCATCAGCTGAAGGCTGCCGCCAAACATATAGTGTTAATCTCATCTTGCTATCTCCAATATCCTTCCATAGCCCTACTTATAGCTTCTCTGTGTAAGAGCTACGTTCTCAAACTGAAGTGGCTCTTTTAGAAGCGCAGGACTCTTGTCCGGCCCCTGATAAAGCCACGCCGCGGCATAAGAATACTCCTCATCGTTACGAAGCGCCTCTCCTTCAGGAGTTTGCGATTCTTCACGGAAATGGCCACCGCACGACTCGTTTCGGTTAAGAGCATCAAGGCACATTACCTCAGAGAATTCGAGAAAGTCAGCAATTCGACCAGCTCGCTCAAGCGTCTGATTCAGTGACCCTTCCGACCCCGGCACCGAAGCATTTGCCCAGAATTCCTCTCGTATCTGAGGGATCTTCTTAAGTGCGGACTGAAGTCCATCAGCAGTACGAGCCATACCACACTCATTCCACATCACACGCCCAAGTTCGCGGTGGATAGCATCTACCGGGCGCTTACCTTTAAGCGCAACAAGCGCATCGGTACGTGTTTCGACCTCTTCCTTGGTTTCCTTAAATTCCTTCGCGTCAACTGAAGCGCTTCCCGGCTCATTTCGAGCGAGATAGTCGCCAATAGTGTATGGGAGAATAAAATACCCATCAGCAAGCCCCTGCATAAGAGCACTCGCGCCAAGGCGGTTAGAACCGTGATCGCTAAAATTCGCCTCGCCTATAGCGAAAAGACCTGGAACCGTTGTCATAAGATTATAATCAACCCAAAGTCCACCCATAGTATAATGTGGTGCAGGGAATATGCGCATCGGCACCTCATACGGATCCTCCGCAGTGATACGCTCATACATCTCAAAGAGGTTACCGTAACGCTCTTTAATAGCTTGCTTGCCGAGTCTCCCAATAGCTGAGGCAAAATCGAGATATACTCCGTATCCAGTCGCACCTACACCATACCCAGCATCACATCGCTCTTTGGCATTACGAGAAGCAACATCACGTGGAACTAGATTTCCGAAGCTCGGATAACGTTCTTCCAAGTAGTAGTGTCTATCCTCTTCCGGGATCTCTCTTGCTGGTCGCTTATCGTTCTTATCCTTTGGAACCCATATCCGTCCATCGTTACGTAACGACTCACTCATAAGGGTAAGCTTAGACTGATGATCTCCACTAACGGGAATACATGTTGGGTGAATCTGCGTGAAGCAAGGGTTTGCAAATGCAGCTCCTCGCTTGTAAGCACGCCATGCTGCCGTAACATTACAGTTCATTGCGTTCGTAGAGAGGTAATAAACATTTGAGTACCCACCAGTAGCGAGCACAACGGCATCTGCCGCGTGGCACTCAATCTCTCCTGTTCGCAGGTCCCTAGTAATAATACCGCGCGCATGGCCATCAATCAGGACGATGTCAAGCATCTCGCGGTTATTGAACATGTTAACTTTACCAGAAGCTATCTCTTTAGAGAGCGCTTGATATGCACCGAGGAGAAGCTGTTGTCCCGTCTGGCCACGAGCATAAAAGGTTCTACTTACCTGCGCGCCACCAAAAGACCTGTTAGCGAGTAGGCCGCCGTATTCTCTTGCAAAAGGCACTCCCTGCGCAGCACACTGGTCAATGATATTTACACTCACCTGAGACAACCGATACACATTAGCTTCACGTGAACGATAATCTCCACCCTTAACCGTGTCATAAAAGAGCCGCCAGATACTGTCGCCATCATTCTGATAGTTCTTCGCAGCGTTGATACCTCCTTGAGCGGCAATACTGTGTGCTCGCCTTGGGCTATCATGAAATGTAAACGCATCTACATTATAACCGAGCTCTGCGCACGTGGCAGCGGCAGACGCTCCAGCCAATCCCGTACCAACTACGATCACGCGGTATTTTCGTTTATTGGCAGGATTCACCAACTTCATACTAAAGCGGTGATTATCCCATTTATCTTGTATTGGCCCTTCGGGCACTTTTGATTCTAAGTTCATACCCATTCCTATAAGTTAGCCGGAGGTATCAATATTCCAAAATAAATCGCCAACGGTACCGAGAGAAAACCGAGAACGATCACCACTGAGAGACCAGCAGCTCCTAAGCGAATACATTTATTTCTATCAGGATTATCAAGACCAAGTGTCTGCAGAAAACTCCAGAGACCGTGCCTCAAATGTAGCCCCAGAGCAGCCATAGCAATGATATACATAAAGACCGTGAGCGGACTCCGAAATGCACGGTGTAAATTGGCATACACTTCACCGTGCACAAATCCTTCAAGAACAGTACCCAGTGTGAGGTGAAGCAGGTGGAAAACGATAAAGAGCAAGATGACAAAACCGCCGAGCATCATCGTACGAGCCGAGAAGGTACTGGCACGGAGATCCTGCTTCTTATAATCAACTGGGCGGGCTTTTGCTTTCAGGACTTGAAGCTGCATGACGGTATAGAGGTGCAGCGCAAGAATCGCCAATAGCCCACCACGCATAAGCCAGAGAAAGCCACCATATCCAAAGGCATCTTCAAGAAAAGTACGGAGAAAGTGGCCATAAGCATCTATGTGATGCACACCGTGACGATCGTATCCGAGAAACACTTTCATATTTCCCGCCATATGCCCAATAACAAAGAGAAAGAGAAAGCACCCGGTAACTGCAACCACGACTTTCTTCCCTATCGTGCTTTTGTAAAAACTCAACATTGTAACCATCCACCGTTATCGCTTGCGCGCGCGACAAAGCACGCTGCGCAAGGCTACAGGACAACAAACGAAACTCATCAACCGCTAAAGAATTTCTACTACACTTTTTACCGCATCAATACTCTTTTGTAACTGGGCTTTCTCATCATCCGAGAGCTCAATCTCAACCACTTTTTCAACACCTGACTTCCCAATAAGTGTTGGAACACCGATATAGAGACCATCCACACCGTATTCACCGTTACACTGAGCTGAAGCAGGTAGAAGCTGCTTTTTGTCAAACAAGTAACTCTCTGTCATTTGAATAGCTGAGGCCGCTGGAGAATAGAACGCCGAACCAGTCTTAAGGAGTGCTACAACTTCCCCACCGGCTTTTCTAGTCCTATCTTCGATCTCCGAGAGACGTTCTGATGAGATCATCGTCTCAACAGGAATGCCCGCAACATTTGTGTACGATCTTACTGGAACCATGGTGTCACCATGGCCACCAAGAACAAACGCCGAGACTGATGCTACAGAAACATCCAACTCCTTAGCGAGAAAACTTCGGTGCCGTGCTGTATCAAGAACACCGGCCATACCAACAACTCTCGCTGACGGAAACCCAGTCTCTTTCTGCATAAGGTAAACCATGGCATCAAGCGGATTGGTAATAACGATAACAAATGCATCAGGGGCGTGCGCTTTAATCCCCTCAGCAACACTTTTAATTATACCAGCATTGGTCTTAACAAGATCATCACGACTCATTCCCGGCTTACGAGGTATACCAGAAGTCACAATACAAACATCGGCACCAGCAATATCTGCGATATCGTTCGTACCAGTAATCTCAAAATCCAAACCGAACACAGGAGCTAGATGAGAGAGATCCAGCGCTTTCCCCTGAGGCATCCCCTCAACGATATCATAGAGAACGACGTCGCCAAGATTTCTCATCCCTGACAACATGGCGAGTGTTCCACCGATCTGCCCTGCTCCAATAAGTGCAATTTTATTTCTTTTCTTCATGAGCTGACTCCTTTTTATTACTTGAAACTTTTTCCTGTTCGCGCAGGCCTTCGAGGAGACCTACCTGACCGATAAGATCGTTTGTATCAAGTCGATTCACATTAAGCGACTGACCAGACTCCCCCTCGTTAAGCACTACAAACTTTGGTTTCTCCTTCATAAGCTGCTTAACGATCTCAAGCTTGAGTAACGCGCGACCTCCCGGGCCAGAGAGCGCCTCAATCTGCTCAAGGAGCGCCTCAACCTCAGCCTCCCCTTTAGCAGTGATCGCTTTAGCCCTATTCTCCTTTGAGAGAAGAAAGTTATCACCTCTGGCAGTAGCTTGATTTCGATACCCCTTAGCAGCCTCTATCATCTGATTCACCGAAGCCTGCATATTATTCAACTCTTGTTCTTTTTTTGCGGTGACTGTAGCAATACGAGCTTTTTCACGCTCTGTCTCTTCGCGTTGTTGCTGAATCTCTTTAAGTTTTGCTTCGTACTGCTCATCAAAAGTGAATCCATCAAGGTTCACTCGCAAGATCTCGACACCAAGTGGTTCAAGCCGCTCACGGAGTGACTCCCGTACCCGATCTACGGCCTTATATCGAGGCTCATCGAGGATAAACTCTGAGGTACGGAGCTCGTTCATATATGTTCGAATGTCCGCACGTGCTGCTGACATAACAATTCGCTGAACATCTTCATTCGTAGTTCCAACGGTTCGAATGAGTTTCTGGATTCTTTGGGCCTCACCAATAACTTTATAACTTACGGTAACCGCCAGAGCGACCTCATTCCCGTCACGAGCTCTCGTCTGAACAGGTGCTTCCTGCTGATCAGATCCCCAAGAAACGTCTCTAACGCCGGCATCAAAACGGTAAACAGAAGAAAGAATCGGATAATCGATTACCGTCTCTCCTGGTCGAAAGATACGTTCAGAGATACCACCCCCCAGCCACGGTGGAAGCTTCCAAAATCTTACACCATATTCACGGTTCCCGATCTTTTGACATCCAGAAAGTATACATAGGAGCACGAGCAGTAGAATCCTGAATTTTGCAGAGCACCTGATCATTGTTCACCTCCAACTGCAGCTACGCCTAGTTTTTCTTCCCACGTCTTTAGATTATAGGGGTCCAGACCACTAACTACTCCGCCCTTTAATGAACTCAAAAGTGGCGCAAGCTCTCGTGCAAGATACACATCAGAGCCTATAGTTTCAGAAAGAGCATTGGCCTTTTTTCTATCAACCTCAGCTGTTGCCTGAGCAACGAGAAGTGTAGCCTCAGCTCTCTTCTTTTCCTCATAAAGATCTCCCTCTGAGCGAATAACCTCAGAGTTTGTTTCCCCCTGTATCTGGAGCGTTTTAATACGCGCATCATAATCTGCCTCTACCTTCTGAAGCTCAGCGCTCACACGTGCAAATTCAGACTTCATCGCATTGAGCCTCTCTTCTTGATCCTGCAGGTTCTTACGTTGAATCGCCTGATTAATCTCCTGCGCCTCATAGGTGTACCTTCGAAGGAGGACCCCAACGACCTCAATTCCAAATCGAGATAAGGACTGATTCATACGAGTATGGGCTACTTTAACTTGCTGATGCTCTCTGAGGTTTGGGTTATAGAAGTCAGCCGTAGAAAGCTTACCAAGTGCTCGGCGAAGCTCATCATCCGCGTTCCTTCGAATACGATTAAACCAATCATGTTCGGAGAGCCCAACACTCTGTAAGAGATCTGCTGGACCTCCATGCACCTTGCCGCCTTTCGCATCAAATGTTGGCGCCGGAAAGAATCTCGCTAGAAGACTTACGTCAACAAGCACCTTCGCGCCGTCAGTGGTTTGAACTTCAAGTGGTCCCGAAGAGTTTGGATGCTTCTTACGATCTCGATGGAGATGCACAACCTGTATGGTTGTTGGAACAAGGTTAATTGTCATTAAATTCATTAGCGGGAAGCCGGGATGGTAGCCCGGCGCTAAGCCCTCTGGCTGATAGCCCTGCTTGGGTCCCATACCGTAACGGAGAACTCCCATATGTCCGGGAGGGACCACATACCCGAACGTATAAACCACAGCAAACAGCACCACTAGGAGGGTCACTGTAGTCCCAATCAAAAACTGTATCTTTTTCATAGTCCTCACTCTATTCAATCTGACAGACGGCGCAAGTAGAAAGCGTGCTTTGAATCGTAAAGAAATAAACGAATAAAATAGTGTAGATCGATCAAGTATATCCGGTGAGTAAGAAAGGTAATCGAAGCAAATAGAACAACGTTACCCCACAGTTCTCTTCCCCCCCCCCTCCTTCTCTTCATCTTCCTATTGCACTTGCACCCATTCTTGCTGGACTGAGACTTGCGACTGTGACCAAGGCCACAGCAGCAGCAGCCTTAACACTACGCCACCGCCTTGGCTCTGGTCACAGTCCCAGTCTCAATCCTAAAAGAGTAGAATATGGTGCAAGTGCAAGATGAGGATAAAGAGGAGGATTAGGAGGAAGAGGAAGAGCGAGTCTTAGAAGCTCTACTTTATGCAAGAGTATCTTCTAGTATCTTCTGAATTCGAGGTAAGAGACGAAGAACACCTGACGGGTCGATTGGCTTCTTATTAACACGAATCTCGTAATGTAGGTGCGGCCCCGTTGAGCGTCCTGAGGAACCAGAGAGCCCTAGGGTTTTTCCAAATACTACAGATTCCCCACTCTTCACCAAAGCCTTAGACAGATGAGCATAGCGAGTTACAACACCGCGACCATGGTCAATATCAACATACAATCCATAAGTTCCGCTCCTTTTAACGGACTTAACAGTCCCTGTGCCGGTGGCGTGAATCTTACTTCCGTAAGGTGCTGAGAAATCAATCCCGTGATGCATACGATGACGGCCGGTAAAGGGCGATCTTCTCATGCCAAACTTTGAAGTCATGTGCCCTGTTGTCGGCAAACGCATAGGGACAGTTTTTAAGAGTGCCACCAAGCCGTCGATCTTACCAATAAACTGCTCAGGGCTAATAGGATTTGTGGTTACGTGTAAACGACTAAACGCATCACTACTCTCAGAGAGCAGGGTCGAAGAAGGATGAAAACAGTCTTCTTCTGTACAATCAGTTTCTAGCCCACCAAGCGCGTCTGCGTCCGATTTCGAATTGGAGCCGCTCTTAAGCTCAGCATCGGGAAGAAGCCCCATCTCAGCAGCAGACTCAAAGATGGCAGCAATCTCATCCATTCTGCCCTTTATGCTTTTTTCGTAATCAAGGACCTTCCTGTTTTTATCCAGAAGGTTCTGAACCTCTTTGGAAAGTTCATCTTTTCTGGCCATAAGCTTATTTCGCTCAGTGGTCAGATTTTTCATTACGATTGCATTCTTAATACGAAGGAAACGAACTCGAGCATAATCGCCAGAGATGAAAGCGAAGGTTCCAAGAAATGCTACAACAAGAAGTACAAGAGAAAGAGCGCGCCAAACGGTGAAGCGCACCTTATGCACCTTGCCGTCATTAGACGGGACAACCCAGAGGCAAAAATCTTTTGGAAGGGTAAACTTCATAGCTTCTTCTTCACGTCTTAACAACTTCTAAACAATCTTCTCGGAAGCGTGAGAGCCTACGAAAAAAATCAGAGTCGATCAAGCGAAGCACCTCATACATATAACGACGTTTTGCATATGTTTTCAACTCCGCAGTTCGGGCCAATAGTTATATAGATGTCAGAAGTTCCCTAGCCGACTCTCGTGAGGCAGCAGTAACCTTGTAACCCGCTAACATTCTTGCTATTTCTTCTATTTTTTCTTCTTGAGAAAGCTCTGTAATAGCGCATCCTGTCTCTAATTTGTTTACGAGAAAGTGGGCATCTGCCAGTGAGGCCACCTGCGCAAGGTGGGTTATACACACCACCTGACTGTCCGTGGCGACACTCTTTAGTTTCTCACCCACACCACGGGCAACGCTTCCTGAAATACCAGTATCAACCTCATCAAAGACCAAAACGTTAACACCAGTCTTGTCTCTCAGCACTTTTTTAAGCACCAGAAGAATTCTTGAGAGCTCACCACCTGACGCTATCTCTCTAAGCGGAAACACTTTTTCGCCTTTTGAGCTTCGAAGCATGAATTCAATACGATCCTGACCGTGCATACGGTAGTCCACTCTCTCATGAGAGATATGCAAGGCAGTATGCTTCATGTTCAAGTCTTTAAGTTCCTCAGTAACTTCAGATACAAGCTTCTTAGCTGCCTCCCCCCGCTTCTTCGACAACTTCTCGGCAACGCTTCGCACTTGCGTCTCAAGGGTATCAATCTCTGCTCTGAGCTTGTCCGTATCTCCTTCACCCTGAATAAGCGAAAGCTCAGCTTGAGCCTGTTCAAGGAGAGTGCAGAGCCCCTTCTCATCAGTTGAATACTTACGTTGTAAGTGCGAAAGCCGGGAGAGTTTACCCCGGAGTAACTCCAGCGCCTCTTCGTCAGACTCTGTCGAACTAAGGGCCTTTTCAAGCTCTAGCTCAGAGTCCTCAATCAGCGTGGTAGCCTGAGCCACCTGATCAGCAAGCGGCTCAAACCTGTCATACATCCTAGCCAGAGCCTCGTACTCTTTCTTCAGTCGAAAAAGGTGCGTGTAGAGCCCATCATCCGCAGTGTACAGCTCACGTAGTGACTGTCCCGTAGAAAGGAGATGTTCTGTTGCCTCGAGCTCTTTAATCTGCTTTTCGTAAGATGATCTTACTTCAGGCCCAAGCTCTACTTCTCCAAGCTCATCTACTACATAATGTAACTCGGCTGTTCTTAGGAGACTCTTTTCTTTACGAGCCTCAATATCAGATAGCTCCTTTTTCTTGTCACGTAATCGCTCCCACTTCATTGCGTACTGTTGACGCAGCTCACCGAGTCCGGCGAAGTCATCAATCAGCTCTAGGTGGTAGTCCGGATTAAGCAGCCTGCTCTGCCCACCCTGAGAACATATCTGCACAAGGACCGAGCACGTCTCCTGAAGCATCTGCACCGTAGCAAGCCTGCCGTTAATATACACCCGGCCACGCCCTGCGTGATTCATGGTACGAGTAATCAACAACTCATCAGTATTCGTGCCGTCAGGTAGTTTCTCTCGTAAGTCCGCAGGTAGGTCGCTCAGAGTAAAGAGCGCCTGCAATTCCCAACCTTCCGTGTCAGGGATGAGATATTTAGGCGAAGGTCTACCACCAAGGATTAGCTCCAGAGCCTGAAGGATTACTGATTTTCCAGCTCCCGTTTCACCACTAATAACATTTAAACCAGAACGAAAACTTATCGTCTGAGAATCGATGATCGCAAAATCTTTAATACAAAGTTCAGATAACATAGAAGCAAGCTGCACTTATCCCCGGGCAGCGCTGGGTACTGAATAAGCTCCTAGCGGATCTAATCCGACTTGTTGGCTATACCCCAGTTAAGCTTATTTCTGAGAATTTCGAAATAGTTTAGGTCAGGTGATGTTGCAAAACATACCTTCTGAGGAGATCGCTCAATTACCACCCGATCTCCCGAGGATAATCTGTAAGAATCCTGCCCATCTACGGAAAGAAAGACCTCGCCATCATATTCAGGCACACTGATACTTATATCAAAATCGAGTGGTAAAATAAGGGGGCGGCTAGTAAGCGAGTGGGCACATATCGGGGTTACGAGCACAACCGCTAGATTGGGATAGGCGATAGAACCACCGGCAGCTAGGGAATACGCCGTTGACCCTGTAGGAGTTGCAACCAGCATTCCGTCGGCACGCAAGCGCATCACTGCTTCACCGTTAACTTCAAGATCCAAATCTAAAAGTCGATCCCGGCTGCCCTTCTGAACGAGCGCTTCGTTAAGAGCCTGAGAAACAAAGACCGGGCTATCCTCTTTATCCTTCTCATACACACGTGCAAGGATCATGCTTCGCTCCTCGGAAGGAACACGCTCAGTAAGGCTGCGCTTTAAAGTCTTTAGAGCCTCATGCGGTGATATTTCAGTTAAAAAACCGAGGGTTCCAAAATTAACACCGATCATTAACGGAGAGCGACTTTTAAGCAGTCTCGCGACACCAATAAGTGTTCCATCTCCTCCAAGTGTAACAATAGGGTCACAAATTTCTGGCAATTCAGAGATACTCTCGACTACGGTAGCAGAGCAGTCACCAATCACCTTTTTGGTTTCACTATCAATAGTGAGTGAGTGATCTGTAGTCTCAACCCAAAGAGCTATCTCTCTGGCCAGCTCTTTCGCCTGCTCAATCGCCGGACGTACAACAAGACCGATATTATGGCTCACGATGATCGCTCCCGAGGACGCTGTGCTGCAAAGTTTTTTTCTGCTGGAACATAGTATTTTTTCATATTCTCACGAATAACTTCCTTCGAACGATACTCTTTTCCCGAAACACCAGCAATGACACGTCCGGGTCCAGACATCACCCCGTCATAAACATTATTCCAACCCTGCTCATCCTCATCAGAGAGGAGGTACGAGACTCCGATAGGTTTATAACCTGAGAGTGAAACCACGGCGTTTCCAAGATGCCAGATCGCTGCGGGAGGAAAAAGAACGATTGAACCTACGGTAAAAGCAGTCTCTCCCAACCCCTGTCCATAGAGCCAGTTTCCCCCAACCTCCTCCACCAACTCTCCTGTTTGCTCAGGGCTAAGAGGCTCACGTACAATCCGTTTCACCTGATCGGTGGTATCAAACTCTTGTGGTTGTTTAGGCTCCAGTACTGAACACGCACTGATGAATACGAGAATAAAGAGCAGTAAAACCACTCTAAGAAAAAACCGGCGTAACACTATTAGCGTCCCCTTATAAAAACCTGAATATATACTCTCAGATATAGGACTATCGAGAAAGAGAAAAAGCGGCTTGTGCCTACCTACTGGCTATTTTCCTCATTAATTCAGCAAAATAGGGATTATCCCAATCCCTAGGCCCTACAAACTTAACAACAGGTTCAGAGCTAGCACCAGCGCCAACCACATCAGGAGTCATCATAACCGTTCCGCTCTTGTCTAAGAGAACTGTTTCCGGGAACCCGGCAATTTTAAAAAAGCGATGAGAATGCCCCGAGGTGTCGACAAGGAGCGGGAATTCAATCTGCGTTCTCTGAGCGAACTCCTTAAGTCTCCCGGGATCGTCATCAACCCCAATTGCAACAACGGTGGCATCGTGATCCTTTATCATCCTGTGCAATGCATTTAGAGCTGGCATCTCACTTTCACAAGGTGCGCACCAAGATGCAAGGAAGTTTAAGACAACGGCCTTACCGCGGAAGCTGCGAAGACCAAGCGTTTCTCCGCTCAGGGTTTTATACTGAATATCAGGCACAGCCACGCCCGGCCCGATCGTTCCACCACCGGTACGCTCACAACCGGCAACAGCAATAACCAATGCCACCTGAATAAGAAGGTAAGGAAGTTTAAATAGAGATGTTCGCTTGTGCGGAAGAATAGCCGTACTACTTCTTCTCAGCAGTGAACTTTGCATACTTTTGCTTGAAGCGATCCACTCGACCGGCACTATCTACGAGCTTTTCTTTACCGGTATAAAATGGATGACAAGAACTACAGATGCTCACTTCGATGCTCTTTCTAACAGAACCAATAGTCATCACTGTTCCACAACCACCACAAGTGATCTGAGCTTCAGGGAAGTATTCTGGATGAATTTCGTTTTTCATGTCTCTCTCGTGAAAATTCTAAAATTTGTAAGAGCAGTAAAGTACCGAAATCACATAAGACTGTCAACTTCTCGGGCCAAAAATAACTGCTACACCACCGCAGAAAAGGCCTGTGTAAGCTCCTCAGGCGCCCGAATAGCGCGTTTTGAGGCTCCGTCCATAGCAACAAACTCCACCATAGCCTCAATCGCCACCTTGCCGGCGGGTTGTTTCAGAATACGCTGCTGAAGCGAAAACCTCTTATCTTCAACCCGCATATTCTCACAGGTTACCTGAACAGGGCCAGCAAAGAGCTCACGTTTATATTGGACATCAATGCGGGTGAGAACAAGGAAGATCCCCTGCTCAATTAAGCTTTCATTGGGAAAACCGATATGCTCAAGAAGAGACAATCTCCCCTTCTCTAAGATACACAGTGTCGTTGCATGGTGCACATGGGCGTACGACTCTTCTACCTCAGAATCGGTTATTTCATAATCGAGTGTGTACATAAAATCCCCTGGCGATCTCAGACTAAACGTATTACATGTAACCCATGAAGCGTAGCGTATACCAGCAAAGAATTCAAAAGGCCCTAAAGCGGCTAAAATCAATTTCAAAACATGCCGTGCTGGTGATAGGAAGCACACCTCAGCAAACCTATTCAAGAGACCAGTATTACTCGTACCGACAAGACAGTGACTATTACTATCTTACAGGCACGCCCGAACCGGTTTCTTCTTGCATTATCTTAAGAGCAGATGCCGATAAGCCGATCCTCATTGGCCCTGAGCAAACGGAAAGCTCTATTATCTGGGACGGAAAAACAACTCCATTAAAAAATACGGCTAGATCTCTCGGCGCAAAATACGTATGCGCACAACCAGTTCCAGAAGTTATCTCGACATACATACGCGATTGTGATCATCTCGTATTTCAAAATAGATCAGGTTCCCCAGGACTCCTCTCCGCCGATTACCTTCTGCGTATCCCCTCACACTCAAGACAGTCTTTACCTGAGAGTTTTTCCCATTCAGACGTCATCCTTGAACCAATGCGGCTCTATAAAACCGCTGATGAGATAGCTCTCATTAAAAAAGCTGCAGAGATAACAGCTAGGGGATTTGAAGCAGTAGCAGAAAATATCCGTCCCGGCATGAAGGAGTATCAGGTAGCTGCGCTGTGTGAATATCACTATAAAGATAACGGAGGCGATGTCGCTTTCCAAACCATTGCAGGGAGCGGCGCCTCTGCCGCAACGCTTCACTACTCAGCTCACACACAAACATTACGAAAGGGAGAGATGCTCCTTCTTGATAGCGGGGCGAGTTACCAGTACTACGCGGCAGATGTGACACGGTGCTTCCCGGTGGGAGGTGCATTTACCCCACTTCAAAGTGATCTTTACGACTGCGTAAATGAAGCACTTGAAGCAGCACTTAAAACTGTACGCGATGGTGTGAAAATTCAGTCGGTTTATACTGCTGCGGCGAAAGTTCTCACCCTTGGGTTAAAAGATTTCGGCATCTTAAAAGGCTCGCTCTCCTCCCTAATGGAGAAGAAGGCCTATCGCAAGTATTTCCCTCACGGAATTGGTCATAGCCTCGGCTTAGATGTTCATGACATCGGCAAGCTACGTGCCAACAACAAAGCCATCCTCAAGAAAGGTATGGTCTTTACCGTAGAGCCCGGACTCTACTTCCCTAAAAAGACAGGAAAAATACCTGCATGCGGTATTCGAATCGAAGACGACATCGTTGTTACCGCAACAGGACATAAGAATCTCACCAAACATATTCCGCGGTAGTAAATCCGGACTATCCCACAACATCCCTGAGTTTGTCCTGAAGCGCTTCAGAAAGGGCATTACGAAGAGTGTCGAATCCCTCTCGGGTAGTAGCAGAAACCTGCACTGCGGGAATATCTACGTCTTTCACATCAACGTACTGCGGATTCCGGTCGCACTTATTTATTACGAGCACACGTCTTTTATCGGAGAGCTCCATCTCTTTTAAGACTTCTTCTACAGAGGCTATCTGGTCCATACACCTTGAATCTGAGCCGTCAACGACATGCAGTAAGAGGTCCGCCTCATAAAGCTCTTCAAGTGTTGCGCGGAAGGCATTTTTAAGCTCCTCTGGGAGATCGCGAATAAAACCCACAGTATCAATAAGAACAACCTGCTCGCCATATGAAGTATGGTCATCGACGTGAGGAGGAAGCACAAATCTTGCTTGAACCGGATCGAGCGTGGCAAAGAGTTTGTCTTCCTGTAAAACAGAGCTCTTTGTCAGTGAATTAAAGAGTGTCGACTTGCCAGCATTCGTATATCCGATAATAGCCAAGAGTGGGACAGGTATCCCCTTCCTCTTTTTTCTCCTGAGATTTCGAGCTTGCCCGAGCTTATCAATCTGCTTATCAAGCTGCGCTATCCTATCCCGAATTCGTCTTCTACCGATTTCTAGCTTTGTTTCACCCGGACCGCGACCACCAATACCACCAGTTAAACGAGAAAGACCTGCATCTTTCTCAACAAGACGTGGGAGATTATATTTTAACTGGGCGAGCTCAACCTGAAGCCTCCCGTCACTGCTAGTTGCTCGCTGCGCGAAAATATCAAGTATCAACATACTGCGGTCAATGACTTTAATATCAGTACTATTCGTGATGACTCTCCACTGTGACGGCTTAAGCTCGGTATCAAAGATGAGAATGTCTGCCTCAAGACGTAAGCAACGCAGCACCACCTCCTCGAGTTTTCCTTTTCCAAGAAGTGTTTTGGGGTCTGGTTTTCGCCTTTGTACAAGAGCCCCGGCTATACTCACTCCAGCCGATCGTACAAGCTCACGAAGTTCCGTCATCGATTCATCAGCATATTTATCATCTTTATCATAAACGCCAATAAGAAAAGCGCGCCCATCTCCTTGACGAACTGTTTTCTGTTTAGAGAGTTCAGACTCAATCTCCTGAATGAAACTTTGAAAGTCCAACTCAAAATTAAAGAGATCTGGAACGATAACAGTATTCACCGGAGCTTCATCTGGCGTTACCAGAGGCTTAAGATATGCATAAGAAGCTCGTAGAATGCGCTCGTCACGAATAGAAACAACCATATCCAGCCGAAGCTTCTCAAGGTCTGTGTAGATATCGTGCGGTATAAAAGCTTCTCCCTCATGGTGAGAAAGATCACTAAAGACAAGTCGCAATCGACGTAGCCTTCCTTTCCCCTCCCGGTACCGTCCAAGGTCTGGGAGGTAGAGTATTTCTCGTGTTCCAACAAAGACCTCTTCAATACGACCTTCACGTGAGATAAGAATACCAACTCTCCGACGAAGTTCTTCAGCGACCTTATAAAGTTCACGAGCAACCTGTGGAGTAACTATTTCATCAGAGTCGATTTTTCGATTGTATAACTTCTCAACACTCTTCAGTTGCGATGGGGAAAGTCCTGATAAATTTCCTTTTACTTTCTTACTCAAAGCGGCCTATCTCCATTTGAATTACTAGCAGGTTGAATTACTAGCAGAGTCTTCCACAGCTTATTCACAACTTCCCCGTTACATGCTGCGGATATTGTTGCCACAGACCGAATACTCATTCTTAAACTGGGGGAAATAATTGATAACTGGTTGTTTAGAATGGGTCTCAATTTATACTATAACTCTGGTTTGTTCAATTCCGTGGGACTGTTCTTTTTTGAGAACACTCATGAAGACCAATTGGATCTAATCATTGAAAAAGAGCCTGCGCCAGAAATTCAAATGCAGCGACACAGACAAATAGGGATCTGTAAAATGAAAAACAATACTATCCACATCAGAGCACTTAGCCCAGATAACGACCATATGATACGAAAACTCATTGAGATGTATCAGCGCTGTTATAATCGATTTTACCCGGTAGAAAGCGTTTACGACATACACTACTGGAAGACTCATATTGGCAGGAGGCTCATATCGCTCATCGCTACAAACGAAGATGACCAACTTCTAGCACACTTAGCACTTTGTCCTGACGCGAGACAACCAGACAATCAAGAGACGACTCATATTCAAGTTCTCTACATTGCATATGATCCTGCCCTAGCTCAATCGACACTTTTCTCAAAGATAAGCAACGCTTATAAGAAACAACTTCACGATCTTGCTTTGCGACAGCAATGGGACATGTTCTACTGTTTCTCCCCTATCATTTCAAATATAACCGAGAACATTGATCAAGTTTTGCTTAGAGACTGCGATTTCATACAGACAGCAAACATGCCAGCATATTTTCGCGTAGAAAAAAGCGAAGGGCCTACACACACCGATCTCTTTTACGATTGTAACCTATCTATAATGATCCCAAGCATCGAAAGCAGAGACAAAGAAGTACTTCTCCATTTACCATTAAGTGACGAAGACGCTGTTTTCTCATGCGCCAAAGCGCTTGGCCTGAATCGTTCTTCATCTGAGGAAGACGCTACACATTATGCTCTCCCTTCAGATACCACATCACTTATGACTCACAGCTTTCGAACAATCGATGTCAGTCATTCATTTTTAAGCCCATCACTTCTTCATGACACTGAGCTTGTAGCACGCAAGCTCTCAAAAAACGCGTCAGAACGGTCACAGACTCTTTTTGTTGATATTGAAGATCCTCAGGCCGAAAATTGCATTATAAAACTCAAACAGCACGGCTTTATCACATCTGGCTACTTCCCTTTCGCTCACGGAAGAGACAATCTTGTACTTTCTAAAAGTATTAAAGATGCAAGAAAAGAAGAAGAATCGCGCTATCAAAATTTCGCTGGATCGCGCACAGCTTATACTGTACACTCAGATGCTTCTCACTTAGGCCACCCGGAATCCGTACCGGCAGAGCTCGCGGTACGACATCTTGAGAAAAACGAACACTAAATGACACAAATCCTTTCTCTTTTCATTTCATATATACTGTCACTCTCTCTTGGTATGGGTATAATCCTTCTGATCTCATTCGGGCTGATGCAGATGATACCATAGCCGTTCTCTGCTACAGCTTTTTGCGAGCTCGAGAGATCCTAGATACAAATGAACCAACATTCACCAATTACCATTCTCTTATTTTCAAGACCATGTAATGACTCAACCGCAAAACAAAGACTGCGCAACGACCTTCCAAGGAACTACGTAAACGAATTGCATCGTGCTTTTGTACTGGACTCGCTTGAGCTCCTGCGTAAAACTCGTAACCACTTTCCTAAAATTCATATTAACGTTGCATGGTCAAAGTCTCAGGCGAACGAAGCCGTTCCTCTCCCTCTTCGGCTTGAGAGCTTTTGTCAGGAGGGCGAAAAATTTGGAGAACGTTTTCAAAACGCACTCACAGAGTGCATCAGGCGGGATCGGCACTCCAGCGGTGTGATTATCATTGGATCGGATACACCAATCCTGACTGAGGATATCCTCTCATCGGCAGTACATAAGCTCCAAGAAGACCTCCCCGTAATAGGAGCAGCTCCTAAAAATGGATTTTATCTTCTCGGCCTTCCAAGAAGCGATATCGAAAGGTGTGATTTCATAGAATGCTTCAACGTTCCCCATACTGAGTATGATTCCGTTCAAAAGACACTGAACAGAGCCGACATAGTCTCACTTCCAGAGCTCTACGATATTGATGAATACACAGATTACATGCGTCTCAGGTCTGATCTTAAGAGATCACTAGTAAAAGTTGGAAGGCATACAGCTGCGGCTCTCGCACGATCAGATCTAAAAGCTTTCGGAACTACCACCTGCGAAGCACAAGATACTTCTTCTGCCGCCTCTCCTGAGAAGTAAGGCCTTTGCGCCGAATGCAATCTCGAGTTGCCACTTCACCACTTCGAGGGTCAAGCGGAGTAGATTCATCATGAAGCACACACTCAAGTGACCAATATCTCCCAAGCGCATTATTCACAAGATCTAAGACTTCCTCGTAACAATCTTCTTTTGCAAAAGCCATAATCGCACGTCCACCTGGCCGCACCACTCTCGCCATCTCAAGAAGCGATTCATTCATAAAATCCTTCCATACTGACATTCTCTTATCGAGAAAGAGGCGATCGGCGACAGATTGCACGTTTTCCCCAAGAAACCAGAGCTTTAGCCACTGATCGCGAGCGATACTCTTTGTTCCCGGAGCCGGAGGCGTAGTAATTACGGTATCAACCCCACCCGTTGGCACATAATAAAGGTCACGGGCATCAGCGAGTGCAAGCTTATTTCGCGAGGCTGCGCCCTCTGCAATACCTGGGTAGCCATCTCTAAGAGCGGATGCCGTCTTTTTTAAAATTCGAGGAAGAACTGCCCTATAGTCCGGTATCTGTCGTCTCTTAATATTGAGACCATCCTGCTCCTCGGGAGAAAGCGCATGAGTAGCATGAGTTGGTACGCTAAAGTAACCAGCGCTTGGGCCGTGAAGGAGTGACAAGGACATAAATCGGATAAATCTGGCGATACGATCTTTATTTCTCGCAAAGTAGTTCTTGAGATTTGAGATCTCGCGAAAAGTATCGACATCAAAAAATGGCGCAAAGTACTCGGAGTATACTTTAATATTAATAGGCTGCCGGAGATCTATAGACTGAAGACCAAGAGTAACCTCAGTAAGGTCTGAAGGCGTAACCTTGGCCTCGCTCATGGCCAGAGCGAGAGGATTGAGATCGCTCCCATATGCGACTCGCCCTAAAAGATTAGCAGATAAGAGTGTCGTCCCCCCACCACAAAACGGATCGAGCACAACATCTCCCTTCTGAGTATATCTATTTAAGAAATACTCGGGAACCTCAGGCGCAAAACTCTCAGCATACGGCATAGCGTAATGAAGAGAGTGAGAGGTTCCGGGCTGTTCAGCCCCATGAAAAGAAACCGTCTCCTCGAAGAAATCAGGTTTTTTGACAACTTTAAGAGCAACTTTCGCCATGGTATTCCCAGAAAAAAAAACTGAGGCCTCAAAGAGCAACCTCACCTTAACGAGCAAAACAAACCAGCTCAGCACATTCGAGATCGTGCTACGATCGTCTCACATAGCACCTCTAATGCGAGAGCTGAGTTAAATATATTGCCTGACCATTCATCCCGCTAGAACTAAAATGGCCCACGGATGAAAACGCGTGTGGAATTAGGACATTAAAAGCTCAAAAAAAACTAATGTGACACCGTTTGCGATCACAGCAACACGCTTGATCGCGTCACTCAGATTCCACAAGGCTCAGATAAGACTTTGCTAGCTGGTTTGTGGGGTCGAGCTCCAATGCCTTATGAAAAGACTGACTGGCATGTTTGCTTCGCCCAAGCCTGTACCTCGCTACTCCCTGCAAAGCAAAAGTCCTTGCATTCTTTTCGTCAAGCTCAGCTGCCTCAGAAAGCACCTCGTCAGCGATAGACTCCTGATGCCTTGCTAGGAGTATGACAGCAAGATTGAGCCTCGATTCGAGATGATCGGGAGCCAGTGCAATTGCCTTGCGAAAACTCAGCTCTGACCGATCAAGATCTCCGGTTTCGCGGTAAACAACACCTAAAAGCCTATGGAGTTCCGGTGACTTATCCTCCTCCCTCCGTGCGCGCTCAAGGTAGGTAAGCGATTGCTGTGAGTCACCTTCAAGATGCTTTAGCCTTCCTAAATAAAGGAGTGCAAGAAAGTGGTGGGGATCGTTTGCAAGGCACTTCTGGTAAGCAAGAGCCGCTTCTGATCGAAGATCCTTCTTTTCATAGAGAACACCAATATTAAACACGAGATCGGTCTCATGAGGCTTGTCTCGCACCAAGTTCTCAAGAATCTCTAAAGCCTCAGTAGTACGATTATCTTTATCGAGGAGGATGCTCTTTCCTATAGTGGCCGCGGTATGATCAGGACTCTTCTTTAAGATCTGTTCGTAAATAGCTAAAGCCTCTTTCCCATTACCGAGCTTCGCCTCTGCGTGCGCAAGACCGAGGAGAAATGCGCTCGTTTCTTTCTTATCAAGCGCCTTCTGAAATGAGGTACGCGCACGTTCATAATCAGACCTATTGTGGTAGAGAAGACCAAGGTTGTAGTGGGCCTCCGCGAGATTTGGACAGCGCTTAAGTGCTTGCTTGTACAACACCTCCTCTCGATCTGATCCATCTCCAATCTTGACCCCCTCCTGAACAAGGCGCGTCCCTTCAAGGCAAGTGCTATTATTTAGCTCCGCCGGCTGCAGCGCTACGTTCTGTTTGGATTCACAAAGGAGAGGAACAAATGGGGATTGACCGATAAGAAGTACAGTAAAGAGCTTGATTTTGACCGATAAGAGCCTCATGAAGGTGTTACAACTCCTTTGAAAACTCACTCATCTGAGCGAGCACGTGAGTGAGCTCCTCTTCAGGTCTGACAAGTGCTATTCTAACAAAGGAATCGTACTTCTCACCAAACAATCTTCCAGGCATAAGTAAAACCTGCTTCTCCAAAAGAAGCCGTTTGCAATACTCAGCAGAGCGCAATGTATTCGAAGCCTCTGGGATCCTTGCCCACACCGAGACACCACCCATTGGTGCTGTTACCTCCCACCCCAGAGCTTTAAGCCCCTTGATGACACAGGCACAACGATTACTGTAGTTGTCACGTAGCTCACCCACTACATCCTTCTCTGTAGTAAGTGCCGAAGCTGCAGCGTACTGAAGAGGTAAGAAGACACCATAATCAAGGTACGCCTTGTATTCAGACATGAGTCTAACAATCTTGCGGTCACCGCATAGCGCACCAACTCGCCACCCAGGAACACTGTAAGCTTTCGACATGCTATAGATCTCAACCATATCATCACAGTCGTCGACATGGGCAGAGAGGAGACTCGGGCAGTTGCTGTAAGATTTTGACGAAACCTCATCAGCCAACCCGAGAGGCATCTCCCCATAAACAAAGTCGTTAATCAGGAATGTTTTCTTCTTCCCTGAACGGAGCAAGCGGCGTAACTTGATATAAAAATCACTACTCACTGTTACACCCGTAGGATTATGTGGGAAGTTAAGGAAAACAGCCCGATACTCTTCTGCTCTTAGACACTCTTCTATCCTTTGAAACATCTGCTCTTCGTCTCTAGATACCTCAAAGGTGTCTATTTCGTATCCGTTTAGGATACCTGCAGCTAAATGAGCTGGATAAGTTGGAGCTGGCAATAGCAGTCTTGCATTCTTCTCAAAGAGACACTGCAACACATGAAGTGCCGCATCCTTGGCTCCCATAGTGATACAAACTTGCGTTTCAGGGTCGAGACCAACCTTAAACGCTCGCTCATATCGAGTAGCAATAGCAGATCGTAACTTACGCACACCTCTCGCTACTGCGTAGCGATGATTTTTCGGATCGTGAGTGGCTTCAAAGAGTCGATCTAAGAGATACCGGTGCGGCGGCATATCAGGGTTAATCATGGAGAGATCGGTAAACGACCTCCCTTCAGAGATCAATCGCAACTTGGCACGCTGGAGCTCCTCGATAGAAGAATCAGAAAGGAGAGCAAGTCTCGCTCGAACACTATCATGGTGCTCATGGAGGGTCGAAAAGAATTCGCCTGACTGGGTATGTGGATCAACAAACATCATATTTCAGGGCACGCCTTATAAACACATATCCAGTCTAAATGGCAAAGAGATTAAAGAAGTAAACCGCGAGTGATAGCTTCCCCTTCACATAAATTTTATCTGAAAGCATTGCTACCTGAGGGTTAAGCTTTCCGCGAACGATATCGAAGAAGTCCTCTGAGTGAATCGAGATTTCACAGTCCACCTCTTCCTTGTTTCCTGATGAATCTTCAATCTTCTGGGTACTCGCCTCGTCACCATCCCAGCGAAAGATATAGTCCCCACCGTCAACTTTCTTCTTTGCTTTAAATTTAAGCTTAATAGCACCTGCGAGTTCTGCGCGGAGGTTATGGCCTGCCTGCCCACTTTTTTTAGGAATATCATAGAGGATAACATCATCTAAAGTAGATGAAGATGAAGACGCGCGACGTCGGACCTCCTCCTCTTGCTCCACATCTTCGTCTATCTCGATGTCATTGGCCATACTCGTGGGATACCGATCGTCCCCATCGTCCTCTTCTTCGCCCTCTGCTTGCGCCTCCCATGCCGCCTCCTCTCGCGTTGCGTTGATATGAGACGATTGCTCAAGCGCTTCCTCACCTGCTTTCTTCACCTCATCTCCCGAAACATCTTCGGTATCGAGTCGCTTTGGTTCCTGTTCATCACTGGTAGTCATATCTGTTTCCTGTATTACCCTATCAACACGGGCAAGCGTAGTAATCTCCATCTGCTGTGCTTTTGAACTTGCTGTAACCCGGCACACGATTGTAAGATCTTAGACATAGGTGTCTATAGACACACTAAAGTACTCTAATTACTGATTTTTATCAAGCGAAGAGAACCCCCTCAGCATACAACCTGAGCCAGATTATGGCAAACCTAGAAGATTTACGCGGCAGAGCTTTTGCACTTACAGGAAACACCGGTAGCGGAAAATCAACCGTTGCGAATCTCCTTCAGAAGCTCGGCGCGCATATTATAAGCGCTGATGAACTTGCAAGAGCAGCCGCACAGCCTGGGACAGCCGGTTATGAGTCAATTCGTAAGGTCTTTGGCGAGCAATTTCTTCATAAGGACGGACAGCTCGATCGTAAGAAACTTGGCCACCTCGTTTTTAAAGATCCTCTGAAAAAGACCGAGCTTGAAAAGATTCTCCATCCCGAAGTACAACGTCTCTATCTCGAAAAACTTTCTGAGCTCAATTCCCTCTATCCGGCAGACGTTATCATTTACGACGTGCCGCTTTATTATGAGACTGACCTTGATAGAAGCACCATAGCTTATACCATTGTTGTTTTTGCACCTAGAGAAGATTGCATTCGTAGGATTATGATAAGAGACTCACTTCCGGAAGCTGACGCAGCCGCACGGTATGATGCTCAGATATCTATCGAGGAGAAAGTTTCCAAGGCTGACTTTGTCATTAATAACACAAGCAATAAAGAAGCACTCGAATCTGAAACAAAAAAATGCTTTTCAAAGCTTAAAGAGCTCACGCTAGGGAGTCCTTAAATGCCTTTTGCTAAACGAAGCTTCTCTATCATGCTTACGTTATTCCTCATACTCACACTGTGGTTTGGCGGCGCAAGAGAAACTTCCATTCTCCTCAATCTCACTGTCCTCTTTTTCGTTACTGCTGTGCTTCTCTGCTGGTACAGAAATGAGCTCATCCGACCACTCTCAAAATTTCCGGGTTATCTCTTATCAATCTTTTGCTACTTTTTGCTTATTATTTACATTGCTCTCCAACCAGATCTTCTTTCAGCCGGTGGAGAATCTCATCCGTCTCATGACTTTACTCTTTTTCTGAGCATTGATTTCCCCCTGCTGCTTGGACTCTATTCAATTTTATCAGCGTGGCACCTCGCAGTCATTTCAGATGGCCCCAAATGGCTTAACAAACAGATTGTACGTATAGGTGCCATCGTTGCAATCATCGCGCTGTCACACTGGTTGGTTGATAACGGAAAGCTTTTTTTTATGTTTGAACCTGAGCACATTGCAAAGACTACCCGTGCCAGATGGCCTTTTGTTAATCCTAACCATCTTGCTGCATTCTTACTCATCCCCTTGTGTCTTGCGACTGCACACCTTGAGAACACCCTTCGCGCAGTCTCTATAAAATTAGACGATGAAAGAGCGCAAAGAGGCTTCCAGTACTCGCACTATCTCGGCACAGATGCCGGACAAAGAATGATACTCGGCCTTGTCGTCGCTTTTACTCCCCTACTTCTCATGGCGATTGCCCTTATCGCTTCACAGTCTCGAAATGGATACCTTTGCCTTGCTCTGCTATTTCTATTTGCCTCCCTGAGGTCTCTTAGAACGACACCATCAACTTCTCATCAAGACTATTGTCACGATAAAGATCGAGAAATCATAGATTTGCACGATTTAAAGCTCGAAGAGCTCGCTTCCAAAAGCTCGGAGCCAAAGCACAGTCACGGCAGAAAACTTGCTCTCCCACTCCTACTCCTTACCCTGACTCTTTCAGTGTTTCTATTAAGCCCTCGCGGTGCGGAGCTCATACGCGAGCGTGCAAGTTACGGCTTAGAAAATACAAGGGACGACATTCGTTTCCAGCTGTATAAGGAATCACTTCCTCTGCTCACAAAATCCCCACTTCTTGGTATTGGTGGTGGAAGCTGGTCACTACGCTATCCTACGGTACAGACTAGCGCATTAAACGGATACCGCCCCCGATACCTCCATTCAGACCCATATCAGTACGTTATTGAATATGGATTCATCGCACTCCTTCCGCTCATCTTTATCGCTGTATTATTAGTGCTAACTATTCGAAAAAGTGCTCACACAGAGCGCTCACAAAGACTTTTGACAGAGCGTGCTTACCTTACAGCAGGAGTGACTCTTATGCTGATTTTTAGCTGTTTTGACTTCCCATTTCATATTGGGGCGACCGCGTCTCTCTTTGCTATCTCCCTGACTTCACTCTTTTTTTATGGCAACGATCTCTCTTGAAGCGTTCTGGCGAGGAGTGGAATCTAATATTGTGACAGGACAACTCATTACGTCCGAATATTTTAAGGAGCTTACCTCGTATGAAAGCACTCGCATTGCCTTTTTATCTCTTCGTGTTTTTCAGTCTCTGCCTGAACGCCCAGGCTCAATCAACAGAAGAAATAACTATCAAAGATACTTCCGGGGTTCCACGCGCTGTTTCTAAAGTTGAAGGACTGGGAAATGTTGAGTTTGATCTTGTAACTACCGCAGGAGACGCAGCACAGGGTGTTGAAGTTTCACTTACCAACGCTACCACAGGAGAAACGATTAAAGCTGTAGCGGCTAACGGAAAGGTGCTCTTCGATGGAATTTCTCCCGGCACTTGGACAGTCGCCTCTGCGTCAAAGGAGGTTGCATTTACAGGGATCGCAATCAACTCTAGTGCAGCACTGGCTCCACTTGCGGGCGCAGCCGCTGCCGGTGGCGGGCTTGGGCTTGGAGGTGGTACAGCTGCAGCTGTTGGTGGTGCCGCAGTTGTTGGAGGAGGAGCCGTCGCAATATCAGCAGCAAACGACAACGACGACAGTGACTCACCACTCTCACCATCATCTTAAGCGCTCGACAGAAGTTCATCTGAGAGCAATAATAGAGTCATGAAACTAGACCAGCAGCTACCTGCCTCTTCTCAAGCAAGCGAGACGGGCAATGCTCGCGAACTGCAACTTCGTCTTGAGGCTTTTCTCTCTCTAAAATCAGACACTACGGCACGGACGTATAGAGGCATCATAAGAAGTTGGTGTGCTTTTTTAGAAGAGAAAAGCGGACAAGGCAGTGACACTTCACAGCTCTTTACGCAGGCAACAGACCTCCACGCTACCCTATATCGTGACTGGCTCCAAAAACGTCCGGGCCAGAATATTCATAGCGTAAAGCAAGCAGAAACAACTGAAGTTTCTAAATCCAATCAGAAGATTTCACGTGATGGGTATCAGAGTACGCTCAGTAACGCGACAATTTCAAAACACTTTGCCGCACTTAGACGCATTTACCGAATGCTTATGTCATATGATTTTGGCATTGAAAGGAATCCTTTTGATCCTGAGCGGATTGGAAAGATAGCTTCGAGTGCCGGACAGAAGCGTCCCACAGAGATGATACCGTTTGATAAAGTACAAGAGATAGTCAACTCACCAGATACTCAAACCCCAAAGGGGATACGTGATAGAGCAATTTTGGCTCTTCTCTTTGGTGGCGGGCTAAGAAGAAGCGAGGTTGTAAAACTTCGAATCGGTGATATCAAACACACACAGAAAAACATTCCCTACCTTCACCTACGTGCGACAAAGGCTGGCAAGGACGCGTACCAATCGCTGCCAGATTGGGCCATCAGCCACCTGCAGGCACTTATCGATATTCGACTTGCCGAAAAGGCTCAGCCTCAAGATTTCTTATTTATTTCTTATCGGGGTAAAGGAGGAAACACACCAACGATCCATCCTCTCTCAGATAATGGGCTCTATCGACTATTTAAATCATACTGCAAAATTGCCGGAGTGAAAGACCGCGTAAGCCCACACTCAGCGCGAGCCACCGCCATTACCAGACTACTAGAACACGGAATCCCTCACAGAGACGTCCAAGAGTTTTCACGCCATTCAAGCGTTCAAATGGTTGAAGTATACGACAAAAGAAGAGCCGGCATAGAGCAAAACCCGGCTAGAAAGCTTGATTACTCCTAGTAAAACTAGCTCCCACTCTCTGGCACACTGTAATATAAGTCATGGCATAGAATTTTATCCACTCAGTCATTGCGAGGAGCCGAAGCCGCAGGCTGAGTGACGAAGCAATCTCATTGATCAACCACATATAGCCTGGGCAAGGAGATTGCTTCGTCGTTCGGCTAACGCCTCAGCTTCTCGCAATGACAACAGGTTCTTCAAGGATCTCACTCAGTGTACAAAGTGAGACTTCTCTCCTCTCTAAGCAGCTCCGTCAGAGTACACTATCAACATGTACATAATGATATATGAACAGCTTGCCTCACGCCTCCTCGTAAAGCGCCAGTGTCTGGTTTGTAACGTGAAAATCTGAAAAGTTTCCGTTCTCTACATAGAGTCGTGATTTTCTAGCCATTTCACTTCTAAGTTGTGGGTCTGCTATCAGAACACTTAGGGCATCTTTTAAGGCATGTGTAGATCGGGCCTTAACAAGCAAACCATTAAAACCATCTTTCACAATCTCTCTACAACCGGGAACATCTGTTGCCACAAGCGGTCTTGCGCAAGAGGCAGCCTCTAGGAGCACACGTGGGAGTCCTTCGCGGTATGATGGGAGGCACACGACATCTGCCTGCTGCATACATGACCGCACATTGTCACGAAATCCCCAAAATTCAACACTCCCCTCATCAATCCACTCAAAAAGCACTTGCTCTGAAATTGAAGAAGGATTTCCCTCAACTCGGTCTCCAATGACGACAAATCGCGCTCTGTTTCCTGAGGCCTTCAGCAACTGTGCAGCCTTAACAAACTCACGAATCCCCTTGTCCTCTAATAAGCGCCCCACAAACATCACCACAGGGATATTGTTCTTTGGTAAGGGTAAGACATGAAACTTTTTAAGGTTAATCCCAGCGCCTCGTATGATGCTATAGCGCTCGGCACGATTTAAAATATTACTTAAAAAGTACTGATAATCATCACTGTTTTGAAAGATTGTCTTCTGACGGGGATTCCGCATTACAATCTTATACATAAGATGTACAAGCCCTTTACGTATAGTGGCAAGTAACCCCCTCCGTACAAACACATATCCAAAACCTGAAATTGCATTTATTACACGTGGTACACCAGAAATCTGTGCTGCAAGAGAACCGTAAAGTACAGGCTTAATGGTAACGTGATGCACAACGTCAGGCCGTACTCTCCGATATAGTTTTATAAGTTGCAGGAGCGAAAAAAACTCTCGAACCGGATTTGTTCCCCAACGAGACAAGCTCACAGGAAGCCACGTAATACCAAGTGATTCGATTTGCTCTGTGCCACGCCCCGGAGGAGCCGCAAGAAGCACCTCATAGCCACGCTGCAGTGCGCTTTTTGCAATACCTATACGGTGAGAAAGAAAAAACGCTGGGTCGTTTACCACAAAGAGTAGCTTCTTCTTTCTAGCTGTTGCACGCTCTGTGGCATGCCATAACACAGTTCGATCCATGCCTATTAAGATGCACACAAAAGCAGCGACGGCTCACCTTGGACAATATGTTAACTACCTGTGATTACACACTAAAAAGCAATTACCAGGATCAGAAATTGTGACGGTACCAGCTTTGAAAGGTAAGAACATCCCAGAGTTGATATTGAAAATTGCGTTTTCCACTGCGATGCGCTTCCCAGTACGACCTGACCATATTTACATTGAAGAGATCGTGGCTTGATAACGACTCCTCTGAGAGAAGATCTTCTGCCCACTCCCTTAGTGGCCCTCGTAACCACTGGCCGATTGGCACGCTAAATCCACGCTTTGGTCTATCGATGAGTTCCGTAGGAACATACGTTGAGAGGAGTTTTCGGAGTGGATACTTCTGCTTCCCCTCTCTGATTTTAAACTCAACAGGAAGAGAAAGGGCGAATTCGACTAAACGGTGATCTAGCATTGGAACCCTAGCTTCTAACGAACAGTACATACTCGCTCGATCAACTTTCGTAAGAATATCATCAGGAAGATAGCTTACAATATCAATCTCACTGAAGAGCTGTATGTGATCTTGAGCCACTGGCCAGAAGTCATTTATAAAATTCTTTACTCTCCCAGCTCCACGAACCGGCTGATTATCGTACCCATCCCAGTGAGTATTTACCATTGTATAAAGCTCTCCAGCGCTGTTTGCATTAAGCACCGTTGCCAATCTATGAAGCTTCTCGCCCGGATCGTGAAAAGAACTTATACTTCTGGGTAAACACGGCGAAAAAATTCCAAGTATCCTGTCCCAAGTCGCCGGAGAAACCCCTCGAATGCATGCGGAAAGAAGTGCTCTTCCTATACTTGGAGAGAGTCTTAGATATTTCCAGATATTTTGTGCCCAGATATATCTTGAATACCCACAAAAAAGCTCGTCTCCACCATCACCTGAGAGGGAAACGGTGACCTCTTCTCGAGCGAGTTTTGAAACGAGATAGGTCGGTATCTGAGAAGCATCAGCGAATGGCTCATCATACATAAGTGGAAGATCGGGAATAACACCCTGAGCTTCTTCTGGCGTAACATAGAGTTCGCAGTGTTCCGTTTTAAGATGATTTGCAACCTGCTCTGCATACCCAGCCTCGTTATAGTTATCTTCATAGAAGCCTATAGAAAATGTTTTTACAGGGCGCTCTGACTGCTCCTGCATAAGCGCGATCACAAGTGAAGAATCTATACCTCCGGAAAGGAACGCACCAAGTGGAACATCAGATATCATTCGGTAAGATATCGAACTTCTCAGCAGACGATGACACTCCCGAAGTGCTTCATCAAAGCTCACATCCTTCGAAAGTGTCTTATGACTATGCGCTGACCAGTAAGAGGTGGGAGAAAGTTTCGCTTCTCCTACAAAAGGAGAGAAAACCTCACTTCCGCGCTGGAGTTGATCCTCATCAAGCGACAGATATGTCCCGGGAATGAGTTTATAAACCCCATCATAGATACTGTAGGGCATAGGCACATAATTGTGACGCATAAAAAGCGCAAGGCTCTCACGTGAAATTTCAGGCTGAAATGAGGAATGGGCTTTTATAGGTTTAAGCTCAGATGAGAAGTAAAAGGTATCGTTATTCCAACCAAAGTAAAGCGGCTTAATTCCAAGTCTGTCTCTGCAGAGAAAAAGCTTGCGCTCTACACTGTCCCAGAGTGCAATTGAAAACATACCATTAAAACGACGTAGCGCAGCTTCTATACCCCACTGTTCAAATGCGGCAAGAAGAACCTCTGTATCACTCCCTCCACGAAACGATACTCCAAAGCCACCAAGCTCACTGGCTATTTCGCGGTAGTTATATACTTCGCCATTAAAACTTATTACATACCGTTCAGAGCGAGAGCACATCGGTTGATGACCCGCAGGACTGAGATCGAGTATAGCCAGTCGTGTGTGTCCAAGTGCAAGATTCCCCTTCGGATCTATCCACGTGCCAGAGCTATCTGGTCCTCGGCGACTTAAAAGCGACAGGCAGCGTTGTAGCTCATACTCTGTTTCACTTGATACCCGGGTCTGAAAAAAACCGAAAACACCGCACATAAAGAGAAGAAACACCTATCAGGAAAAGAATATATTCATACATACTATGAGGCGTTTTCAATCATCGCACAATCTGAGTTTTCCATGTATACTCTCTCTCAAAGAAGTTAGTTCCATGCTCCACACTAGTCTACGCCGTATGAAGAGATATTCCCTCATCTTTATAGGAAATACGCTCCTCTCGCTCACACCATGGCTCATCTTTATCTTTGCGGCACGTGTGCTCAGTCCCCATCAGGCCGGGCTTCTTGGGCTCGCACTTTCACTGAGCGCTCCAATCTTTATGTTTACAAACCTGCAACTCCGTACCTTTATCGTTGTACATCAAAAAAACGAATTCGAACTCAGCGATTATGTAACACTACGACTTGCTATGGGAAGTCTCGCGATACTGCTATCGCTCATTATCGGAATAGTGTATACGCCAACGATCGTACTCACGCTCTTTCTATGCGCCGTCATGCGTTTCTTAGAAAGCTTTCATGAAGTAGCTCAGGGGATTTATCTCAGAGATCAGAGGTCACTTAGATATTTCATGAGTCAATTGAGCAGGTTCTTTTTCGTGATACTCTTTTACACCTTCATGCTCTATACCACTCGAAATCTTCCACTTGCGCTTACGGCTGCCTGCATAGCGCTTGTTCTTTCTTTGATAATATGTGACCTTTCGTTTTTTGATAAAAGCTCGCTCCCCACGTTACGCTCGGCAAAGTTTCCATCAACACTCTTACGTTCAACGCTCCCACTTGGTATAGCTGTTTTCCTTTCGTCACTAACTACAAATTTCCCCCGATACATCCTTGAAAACTCATCTGGCGAAGAAAGCCTTGCCTATTTTATGGCTCTTTTTTTTATTGCTAACGGATTTTCTCGGATTTCAAGTTCCTTCGAACTCTATTATAGACCGCTATTATCCGACCGGCTGAGCAGCTCCCCTGCTCAATTCTCTTCAGAAGCTCTAAGATTCTTTCTTCTTCAATTTTTCTATTGGATTGTGGTGGTACTGTTTTTGTATTTTGTTGGTGAGCAGATGCTCTCAGCACTGTATGGGAGCAACTACTCCAGATACACAACTGAACTTCTTCTTATATCAGTTGCTCATCTCTTTCTATCACTCAACTCCTCAATTCACACACTGTTTCAGGTATATAAGAAATTTCGAATACAAGCAGAGCTTCAGGGGCTAACACTCCTTATCACCATCTTAGGTAGCGTGTTTCTCATCCCTAAAAATGGCTTAATGGGGGCCTGCTATGTCGTGATGCTCTACAGCGCTACCAGCTTGATTATGAGCGTCATTGTAGCAAAAGCCCTTAGAAATCGTGAGCAATCATAACCCCTTAGCGAATCCTCCTCAGCTCAGTTTTTTCTCCAAGTGCCGAAACGAACACCTCTCAAAGAACATCTAACAAATGAGAGCAAAAGACCACTTGCTATCAGAGCCTGAGATGCAGGAATAGCATCCTCACGGCGCAAAAGGATTATAGATGACACGAACATATACCATGAAACTTCTCCTCTGCTTCATCCTGATTACAGGTATAGCCGGCTGCGGTGGTGGTGGCGGTGGCGGTGGCAAGGGAGGAAACCCAGCTGACGTTTCAATGCGCGTTTTCCCTGATTCAATCGATTCAGGTGATAGGATAGAAGTAACTTTAAATTTGAGTAATATCGATTTTTTCGATCAGGAGTATGTTGTTGTAAAGCTCAGGTATCCAAGTGGACTTAGCTATGTACAGGACAGCACTATTTTAAAAACGAATAACGCAAAAGAAAATTTCACATCTCAGTTTTTCTCTCTCGAAAGAAATGCCGATGAATCAACATACCTTGTAACCACTTTAACAGAAGCCAATCTGAAAGGAGCGACCAATATTGAGATTAGTACATTTCTTGAAGGAATGCTCCCCATTGAGTCTGGTATTGTTGCTGTAGATGTGGACCATTCTGACCCGGAACGGGTACGTTTCGATATCAGCAACCCACAATTTACCTCATTAAAAGAGAAGCGAGTTAAAGTCTCGGGCTAACCATCCGACAATATCTTAAAAACGCCTTTCCAACACTTTGAAATCTCAGCCGGAAGTGTGTGCTCAGTAGCGTAATCATAAGCACCTTCTCGCATACGAGCACACTGAACAGGATCTCGGTAAAGCTCTTCGCACTTTAAAGCGATCTCATCTGGCGATCTCTTTGATACAAGAATCCCATTTTCTCCATCTGAAATAATTGAATCAATAGACCCGACCTCACGGCACGCAATAGGTATGAGCCCGTAAGACATTGCCTCAGGTAAAACCTTTGGGGTTCCTTCAGCTAGAGATGGAAGGAGGAGAAGATCTGAATCATAATAGAGGCGATGAAGTTCTTGGGTATCCGAAACAAGTCCGCGCCACGTTACAGCATGTTCGATCTCAAGCTCAGCGCCTAACTGTTTAAGCTTCTGCTCAAGCTTGCCTGCGCCAACGATCGTGAGGTGCATATCAAGCCCCTTCTTCAGGAGACTCGCGAGTGCAACAAGGGCATCCTCAACACGTTTTTGAGCTTCAAGTCGACCAACGTAGAGAAGTCGACTTGGAGGAGCAGAGCGTTCTCTCCGATGTATCTTCCGATGAGTAGTCGAACGATAAATGATCACTGGCTTATTCGGATACTTCTGGGAGAGCTTGACACCCGCGGTTATGAGCACTTTAGCCATTTTTATACAACGAAACTCCCACGCCGAGAGGAGTGCCGCAAGCGCTTTCGAACCGGGAAAGGTCATTGACTGAACAAGACTCTCCTTCCAGTCTCCAGCAATATAGCAGAGGTAAGGAAGCCGCATCTTCCGAATAGCTGCTGTCGACATAAGTGGAAAAAATGCGGGAATTCGAATTTGTACGAGGTCAGTTCGGAAGGCTACAACAGTCTGAGTTACAAAGGACTGAAGATACATGTAGGTGAACCAACCACGAAGACGCCCGGTGAAAGTCTTAGAGTACTTGTTATACGATGAGAAATATACATTACTCTCAGGAACTTGTAGATTTCGATACTCATTGGATCCTGGACCGATATAGTGAATGGCGTCAAAGTGTACAGCATACTCCTTTAGAATTTCATTAAAAGAACGATCTTTTGTCCACACTCCGTTATCGTTTATAAAGACCTCACCAATGACAGTAAGCCTGCGATAACGACTAGTCTTTTCCATCATATCGCAACACCATCGTAAAGGTTTCTGCCGCCTGCTCTCCGGCAATCAGGGAGAATCCGAGGATCCACAGTCTCCAAATGAAATAGAGTGGAAAGAAAAACGAAAAATATGAACTCTTAAAATAAGGAATACACTCCTCAACGGCAAAACCATAGTGCCGACTCATGTTACGAAAATCTCTAGGAGTACAGCGATGATAAAAAGCTGGAAAACCTTGCGTATGACGAGTATCTGGATACACGAAATAAAGAATCCTCTTTTTAAGCTCTTGAGGCAGGAGAACGTTTAATCTTGAGTAAATGGCATTCTTTGACGGAACGAAAAGGAGCGCCACTGCTCCATTCTTGAGTAATGTCGACATTGCCTCAAAAACAGGCTCGACATTTTCAATATGCTCAAGGAGAGATTGACAGATAACCATGTCAAATTCATGCTGACCACGATATGTTGCAATATCGACGATATGAACATCATCATAGCTTCCTACAGGAGCCTCACCAATTTCCTCAGAGCTAATATCAAATCCAGTTACATTTAGAGAAAGGTCCTGCTTCTGTTCTAAGGAAAAGTACGGGGTTCTCCCGCTACCAATATCTGCTACCCGCAGCCCGGAAGATAGGTATCGTGGAACTACCTGACGTAAAAAATCTGTATTTCCATCAATACGATACCGATTCGGCAAGAATGCATCAAACATAGTGGAAAGATACCGCTGAGAGGCAATAAAAATACGTAGAACTTTTTCCATTTTCGACACCATCTTGACCATGATACCCTCCTGACATGCAAGCTACCAGAAGCTTTTTCATACACCTCTTGCTCATATGCGTAGGCATATCTTTCGCGCTTGTGTGCTCAGAGCTCTTGCTTCGCATGTTTTATCCTACATGTACCGTTTTGCGAACTTTTGACTATCAGAGGGGCGTTCATCTCTCACCGAATCAAAGTGCGATCTGTTCCAATGGGGAGTTCAGAGTTGAGGTACGATCAAACTCTCTCGGTTTTCACGATCACGAGCACACGGTTGCCCCAGAAAAGAATTCATGTCGAGTGCTCTTTCTTGGCGATAGCCTGATAGAAGCAGTTCAAGTTGACATGGAAGAGTCTGTTACGCGCTTAACGGAAAATGAATTACGCGAGAAAAGCAAACAGCAGATTGATGTCCTGAATTTTGCTTCAAGCGGTGCTGGCCCATCACAGTACCTCCAAGTCCTCAAAACACTTGGACTAAACTATTCGCCGGATATGGTTGTCCTATGGCTTTATCTCGGAAACGACATACGGAATAGTCATCGTAGCCTTCAGCCTTCCGTCACCATGCCATTTCACACACTTGATTCAGATGAAAAGCTTGTTTTTCACCCGCCACCTGCTGAAATTCCAGACAGTAGCCTACGTAAGTTTTTCGGTGGAATAACTCTCTTTCGAATCATACGTGAGGCTATTCGAGAGACACCGCTTCAAAAACCTTTTGTTGCTCTGGGACTTGCGGCTCACGAAGGGAAAGCTTCTTGGAATCGAAAAGGTATTCCCATGGATTGGTACTCATATAAGATTCCACTCGACGAAGAATGGAATGATGCCTACAGAACGGTATTTGCGATACTTAAGGAAGTAAAACGAATATTGGCCGAAAGAGATATCCCCTTACTGGTTGCTGTTATACCAACCAACCTCAACATTGAAGACAGATGGCAAGAGGCGCTAAAGTATCACAACGTAGAATATCATGCCGATGAGTGGGATTTCGATATGCCACGGAGAAAAGTATTAGAAGCGCTCCACAATTTAGACATACCTGTGCTCGATCTTCTCCCCTCGATGCAGAAAGACTATCAGTCTCATGGCATATCTCACTCATGGAAAAAAGATGCGCACTGGAATCAGCGTGGTCATCAAATTGCGTCTCAGGCCGTTCAACCCTATATCATGGAGTCAATTGACTCATGTTTTGAGAATACTGCTGCTTCGAAGTAAATGTTCGCCCTTTTCTTCTCGGTCCAACCAGTAGCGAATGAGCCTTACTCAAGCACACAAAAAGAAGCACCGGTAAGAGCATTTGCTTCCAAAAAGGAGAAATAAGATTTGAAAAATCAGCTCTCTGTACATGGATCATAAAAGGTATCATATAGATATAGGCGGCGAGACACAGAGCACTTTTCCTACTTACAACATGAAAGACATGAGCAAAGATGGAGAGAAGTAAATACCAAACCATAACCCCCATGTGACCTCCGTTGATGTATCCTTCCGCCATTAATGAGAATCCATTCGCTCCTCCTCGACTTCGGAGAGTCGAAAAGAAGGTATCATTGAACCAACTCGTAGGATTTTGTGGCACGTAGAGAAACCCTGGTATGAAGCCGCGCATGAGATCCCAGACCAGCGTTTCCCCATAGTAATAGTCCCAGCTCAAAACGTTATCCATAATAACTTCAAGGTTTTTACCAACCCTTAGAAATTCTCCATAGAATGGACTCAGAAAAATGCTACTCCCATCAGCAGGACGGTAGCCAAGGGTAAAATAACTCTTCACGGCTCCAAGTACAGGCACAAGAAAAACACTAGCACAGCCAATTGCGAGCACCCCCCACTTAAGATTACGTGAACGAATGCTCAAGAGCAGAAGTGTAATAGCAAGTGGGCGTAAGAAGAGATCTCGCTCACCGAGTACGAGTAGGGCCATAAATGTACCGCAGAGCGTACAACCAATGAGGAGATAAGGGATACGTTTTCCAATAAACAACCTGTACGCTAACAATATAGTGTATGAAACAATAAACAGAGAGTGAGAGAAATTAAGATCGATAGCCTCCATCCCAAAGATGTAAGCATCTATCTTGGACATAGCCCCAGAAGAGAGGAATTGGAACATATCAAGAAAGAGGAGAGCCAGCGTAAGTACGTATACAACACTCACCAAACGGTTCGGAATAGTGTAGGCGGTAAATGAATACGTCTGACATCTGTCCTTCAGCCCCTTGGAGAACACACTGAAATAGGTACCAATCGTCAGCACAGCGATCCAAACGCACAATGTTGTTTCTGAAGGATAGGTCGCTGTTTCAAGCTCGAGTATATGATAAAGCGAGGTGGAACCGTGGTAGATATAGATAAAGGGAAGAAGCCATACTACTGGATGAGTTGGTGCAAACTCATACTTCCACATCATAACGCCAATATAGCTGAGCATCAGAAGATGTTGCAGAACGAGAGTCTCTGGAAAAAACCAACAGAGGGCTGACATGCCTACTGCGAGGACGCTGCTAAGAATTGTTTGGTGTGCTGTGCCTGTCATTTTTATGTTATATCTTCAGTGTGTTTAGATGCTTCTAGACGAGCAGCTGATTCAGAGAGGCCACGAATTATCCCATGAATTATCAAACAGTTACCCAATGAAGATCAAGCGACTACACATTATCAATGAGCTGGGAATTGGTGGAACGGAGCAGTTTCTCACAAATCTCCTAAAAGGTCTTCCAGAGAGCGAAGATGAGGTCATTGCCCTAGCTGGCAGTGCACATCATAGCCCAACTCTGAAAGAACACGGGATTCAGGTTCACCACTTAAACATTAGCCACAATTTTTTTGATGTTTTTCGTCTACTGCGCTTCGTATACCAAAGGCAGCCAGATTATATTATCACTTGGTCTTATTACGCCGATTTTTCTGGGTGTCTTGCAAAACTGTTCTGTCGCTCCAGTCGACTCATATGGAATGTTCGTCGATCACTTTCCACAACGGAGCAAGAGCCGTGGTACCGAAGCGCTCTTCGCAGGGTTCTAGCTGCCCTTTCATCAATACCAGATCATATTGTTTTTAATTCTCAAACTGGGTTCTCCACCCACAAATCAATTGGGTATCAAGAGAAACAGGCCTCCGTCATACCAAACGGAATTGACGTACAACAATTTTGTCCTAACGAAAGAGCACGGGAAGAGATTCGTCAGAAGTATCAAATATCACCAGATGCAATTCTTATTGGTGCCGTCGGGCGAAATGTACAGGTAAAGGGTTACGATCTTCTTCTTAATGCCCTTTCAAAACTTACTATTGATTCTCGTCTTCACATTTTTCTCATTGGAAAAAACACTGAACTTCTGCGCACGCGTGTTTCCGATCTCGGCATAGAGCACTCTGTGACTCTACTACCTGCTCAAGAGGATATTCAGCACTACTACAATGCACTCGATCTCCTCGTTCAGGCTTCTCACTCAGAGGGCTTTCCAAATGTTATTGCTGAGGCTATGGCCTGTGGCACTCCCTGCGTTGCTACAAGGGCCGGTGATGCTGAAGTGATTATTGGTAATTCTGGTGTCACCGTACCAACTGGAGACGCCCCCCTTCTCGCAGAGGCAATAATGAAAATGTTAAATAAGCCAGCTCGAGAACGAGAGGAAATGGGAGCGATGGCAAGAAAAAGAATCGTTGAAAAATATACGCTTGAAAGAAGCTTAAAGAGCTTTTCAAGTCTCTTCAATAAAAGCTAATTCTTGCTCAAGAACCTTCCTTAACAGGTCTTTTACGCTTAATGGTGCGTAAAATCCTTGCAAAGGTTCTAAGATCGCTCACAGTATCGTACTCATCAACGATCTCCATTCCAACCACTTCCTCAATAATATCTTCAAGCGTGATAATACCGGCAAGACTACCATGCTCATCGACAACACTTAGGATGTGTTCCCTCTTCTCAAACATGCGGAGTAAAAGTTGATCAGCACGCATAAGTTCTGGCACGGTTTCAAGCTCTCGAGAAATATCTTTTAAACTCTTCTCTTCATTACCGCTTATAATTTCACGGTAAACATCACGCTGAGTAACATAACCTGTGAGATGTTCTGGTTCATCCTCAGCAAAGATCGGCACACGAGTAAAATTCCATTCACTGATAGAATCTCTAATATCTCTAAGTAAAGTTGCTTCGCACATACGAAATACAACAACACGAGGCGTTAAAACATCACGAACAAGCAACTGATCGAGCCCAATAACATTCGTAATAACTGAACCCTCAAAGTGGTCCAATGCCCCTTCCTCGGTGCCAATGGCTGCCATAGAAAGCACCTCTTCTTGTGATACCGTAGGAAGTTCGCTATTCGTTGAAGCCCCAAAAAGCCTGGATATCCACTGTGAAAAGGAAATAATTGGTGAAAGAAGTGTCGTGATAAAAGATAGCGGGTAAGCCACAAAGCCAGCTAAAGGCTTGCAGTACTGAACTCCTAGGGTTTTTGGTAATATCTCACTCAGGTAAAGAATCGCGAGCACAAATCCCACCGAGAAGACAACAACCATATCGTCATCAAAAACGGCGCGAGAAGCCCAGCCCGCCAGAGACGCTCCACCAGTATTAGAGATCGTGTTAAGTATGAGTATCGCAGATATTGGCCTCCCGATATCTTCTTTAAGGAGAAGGAGGCGTCGCGCAGACTTGCTCCCCTCTTCCGCCAAGTGCTTCACGTGAGGATGCGGAACAGCATAGAGCGTCGCCTCCATGAGGGAGCAAAAGGCTGATACAAAAACGGTGACAAGCACCGCGAGAATTAAGACCGTAAGGGGTTCCATCCCAGCGCTGGATTAAACAGTTTAAAGGTACTTAGTACCACTTTCGCCCTCAGGTGTCTATGCAAGACCTCATGGCCTCAGGGTGTTCTAGCAAGATGAGATATGTTAAGCTTTCTCAGGACATTATGCTTGGCACCAACTTCGAACTCCATTTTTGCAAAATTGGCCCTGTGACCTGCAAGGTACACACTGGGGTCGTCTTCCTCCTGCTTGGTGTTGCTTGGCTTGCGCTCGATTGCGGCTTTGATACCGCTGAAAGCACACTTCTTATTACTGGAGTACTCCTCTCCCTTTTCTTGCATAGTTTGTCGCACATTCTTTTCGCGCTGCTTCTGGGCTTTAGCCCTCAAAAATTGTTAATTACTCCCTATGGCGACCAAGCAAAAATGCTCCTCGCTGATAGCACTACCGAAATCACAACGGTAAAGAAAATCGTCTTTGCACTCTCTGGTCCAGCTCTGAGTTTTATCTTAGCAGCAGCACTGTATCCCTATCTTCCAGAGTATCCAATCGCCTATGCACTTGAGCTTTCCTCAGCGCTTGAAGGACTCTTCTTATTTAATGCATACCTCTTCATCATCAACCTCTTTCCGGTACCACCTCTCGATGGGCATACCGTAATTGTTTCACTCACCGGTACAGGTCGGGAAGCAACAAAGAGACTTTACAATGTTAATCAGATTCTCCTCACACTCGTATTTCTCCTCGGATTTATTTTAGAAGCACCACTTCTGTCGCTCATCGCACTTCTTGTATATGTGCAATGTATTAAAGTGCACTTTAAGTCCCAGGCTCGTCAAATTGCTTCACGATACAGTGCGCGTGATATCATGACCCCTCTTGAATCGCTCCAGTACTTCCGTCATGGCATGCCAATATCCGAAGCAAGAATAGTAACCTTAAAATCATTCCAACAATATTTTCCTGTGCTCACCGGCTCTCACCTAAAAGGTATTGTTAATAGGACGCACCTCCGTGCCTTACATCCAGAAGACACTGCTCACCAGACCGTAAATGAGGTAGCTGAAGATGCCGCGTATACAATGACGGATACCGATAGTATCTCTTGTCTTCTCGATGATTCTACACCTGTGAGCTACCCGATCGTCGTTCTCACCAGTGAGAAAGACTTTGCCGGTATGATTACTCACGAACAATTTATGGAGTGGATCACCTTCCATATGGCAGATGATATTCGTGAAGAGGCTTCACACAGTACTCGTTCACACGATGATAAAGAAGAAGATACCCCCTAAAGGATACGTTGTGATAGTTAAAGGTGTTCTAATCCTATTAGGTCTCATTCCGCTTCCCGTTCGAATACTTATGGGACGTTCGCTCGGATACTTCTTTGGTCTCATCCCTACTCGTGACTCCAAAATTGCTAAGCTCCAGCTCCAACAAATACTTAAGCACCCTTGCCCAAAAAGTGTTATACCGAAAATCTATGCAAGCATTGGCCAAACACTCTTCGAGTCGTTAAACCTCGCCCCCTATCTCAGAAACTCAAAGCGGGTCTACTGTCCCGATCAAGAACTCGTTCGAGAGTATATCGAGAAAGATGTTCCCATCGTTGCTCTCACTGCTCATACCGCGAACTGGGACCTTTTGGCCGCCTACATGATACAGCAAGGAGTAAAGCTTTCTACCGTGGGAAGACGAGCTCGTTCAAAGACGTTACAAAACATTCTCGAACACATAAGAGATGGATACGGGATTAAGACACTATGGCGAGAAAAAGGGAGCGGGACTAAAATTATAGTCACAGAACTCAAAGAACGACGCACCGTTTCGGCTCTGATCGATCAGGATACCCGAGTAAGCAGCGTCTTCTCCCCCCTACTCGGCGTTCAAGCCAGAACACCGAGTGGTATTGTGGTACTCGGGAAGCGTTGTGACGCCGAATTCGTCACGGCCTTTATTACTCGAACTGGCTTTATGAGCTATCGTATTGATATAAAGCCATTTGATAAGTCAATGAGCCTAGAAGAAATCATAGATGAATATAACCAAAGACTGGGCAAAATCCTCACTAACCATCCTGAACAGTGGGTCTGGTTTCACAAGAGGTGGAGGAGTCACCCGACACTTGGCACCCTCACCTCCCAAAAATATGTTGAATACCTCGAAACAAAAAAAGCGGGAAATGAATAGCGTGCTCCGTTTTTATCTCGCAACCGTAGTCCTTCTACTGTCTTTGACTTCATGCCGAATTGGCCGCTCTACTCCTGGAATTGAAGAGAGCCTCAGCTACCATTTAAGAAATGCCGAGCGCTATACCCGGGAAAAGGAGTATGAGAAGGCTATTCAGAGCTACACCATGCACATGCAGGAGAGACTCGATCTGAAAGAAAAGCCCGAATGGGAAAATCCTTACTTTTACTGGCTTCTCATTGGAGATCTCTATTTGAAATCCGAGAATGTAAAAGAAGCGCTTAAAGCATACGAACTGGCAGAAAACGAAAAGGTCAGCCCTGGACTTATATCAGATCGCTACCGCTACGTAGCTCACTGGTACGCAGAAAGAGATAAGTACGATGAGGCAATTGAAATTCTGACAAAATATAGAGACAGAGACGATCTGCTATTCGATCTCACTCGAGATCGAATAGCCCGTGATATGGTGAGTGCTGAAGAAAGCGCCAAGTAGTACAATGACTACTTAGACATTTGCTTCGTTTAGCACTGAACGAAACTTCAAGCCGATGCTGCCGATTCGAGACGTTGCATCATCTTTTCCTTACCTCTCAGTTTTCTTACTTTGAGCTTCTTTTCCTCAAGCTCCTCATCCACGGTGAGGTAACGTTTCCGACTAAGCCTCTGAAGACGAGCCTCGTAATCGATATGATCGGTATAGAGTTTCTTTAGTTGAAAATCATTTTCTGCCAGATCGAGTAGTCGCTTACGTTCACTTGATTCCATAGTGCTCCTCCTAAAGGTATCAGGTTAATTTTTGACGATAAAAACAGATAGAAATGATAAAGGGGCCTTTATCCATACGATCTATAATAGCGCGACCTCTGAAAGCCACAAAAAGAAAATGGCCTCACCCGATCAAATTTAAAATGCCTTCAAGCAAACAGCTGTTTTGTCAGCTACTTATTTCTAAAATGAATATTCTAGGGGATTTCCTTATGATCTATGGCTGAGAACATATACAGCGAGACAATGAGGCTCGTGGCGCTGAGCGCTCCCCCGTGGGTGCGAGACCTTTACTTAAGAAGCCAGAGTTGTAGTCATTGCTCTTAAGTTTTCTGTTGATCTCTGATACTGTCAAACTCTACGGGGCCTCCGGCAGAGCCGGAGGTAACTTTTGCGCTCCAATGACTATTGTGTTACCGTGCACTATAACTTCTCACATTCAAAGACGAAGAGTTACACAATAAGATAACTCAAATTCCTACCAGAACGGGCCCCATCTCGTCTGTAAGAATGCCAGTTCGAGTTTGTAATTGTACAGACGCCGCTGTTGTGGAGAGCGACAGGACCGTAAAGGTTTATGATTTTAGAAGCTGTCGAGGAAAGGTCGGTCAAGTACTTCCCTGACTCACTCCCCTCTCTATAACATACGTAAGGCTCCAATGCCTTAACTACCTCCTGACCAGTCTCATACGCCCCTGCTTGCGCGCAGGGGCCAATAAGCACATTTAAGAGGCTCTCGGGTTCACGTTCTCGAATCTTGCCCAGAACGTTTTGGATGATACCAGAAGCCATTCCTCGCCATCCGGCGTGAAGAACCGCAGCATAAGACTTTCCAATTATGAGAATAGGCACACAATCTGCGGTGTAGATCGCGATAGCTATCCCACGAGGTTCTTCAGGATTATATGGGCAAAGAAGAGCATCACACTCAGGTACAACTTCAGGGGTCGCGAAGCCTTCAAGCTCACAAAAATCGATTCCATGTACCTGCTTTGGTGTCACAACACTCTTTGCTCCGGGGAGTTTTAGCTGAGAACGTTCCGGAAGTGACTCTAAAAAAGCTTTTCCCGTAAACCCGTGCGGGTTCGATACGGTAGTAAACTGTGATATAGTACCATTGCTTGAAAACATCAGCTTTCTGCCTTAAAAGCGGAGAGGAGATCTTGAAAATCATTCGGGGGATCCTGCTCAAAATACTTCTCTTCGCCTGTAATAGGGTGAACAAATCCAATACTTCCAGCATGAAGCGCCTGACGGCCGAAACGAGCTTCCTGTTCGCGTAGTGCAAATGGCAAGTTTGAGGTATCACCGTAGAGAGGATCTCCGATAAGAGGCGATCCTATAGAGTTCATATGTACTCTAATCTGATGGGTGCGACCTGTCTTCAGCTCTACATGCAAGAGAACAGCGTGATTCATGCGAGAAACCACACGCCAATGTGTTTCCGCAGCCTTTCCTCCTTCAACAACGCCCATTCGAAGCTTATTGTGTGGGTCTCTAGATAGCGGTGCCTGAATAACCCCACTATCTTGAGTATCAATCTCCCTTCTTCCACGCGGCGTAGAGTAAACAAGTGCGAGATAGGAACGCTTCACCGTGCGAGCGGCAAACTGCGAGGCAAGAGCATGGTGCGCTGTCGCATTTTTCGCAACGACAAGGAGTCCTGTTGTATCACGGTCAAGACGGTGAACGATGCCTGGCCGAAAACTCCCCTCAAAAGCACTTTGAAATCTCTCGTAACGAGCAACAAGAGCATTAACAAGAGTCTTATCAATATTTCCTGCTCCAGGATGAACAGTGAGACCGGCAGGCTTATTAACAACGAGGAGTACGTCGTCTTCAAACACAATATCTAACTCAAACGAATACGCGGCAAGAGGATCAGAACTCGTACGTATCTCCTCAATAACAATCTCATCCCCGCCCTCAATGAGCATGCCAGCTTTGGAAGGTGCATTACCATTTACTTGCACTAGGCCTGAAACAATAATTTTCTTAATTTGCGAACGGCTAAGAGATTCCAAATCCGGGCTTTCAGCAAAATACTCGGTAAGTATCTTATCGAGTCTCTCCGAGCTATCATGAGAATATAGAATGGTATGTGGAAAAGTCATGCGTCTGTACTTAGAAAGTCATCTGCCATCTTAACATCACGTGCGATCTGAGCTTTAAGTTCTTCCAAACCATCAAATTTCATTTCGCCTCTTAACCGTTTTAGAAACTCTACTTGTAACACCTCACCATAAAGGTCTTTGCTGAGTGATATAATGTGTGTTTCGACCTGCCTACTCGTACCATCTACAGTAGGACGAAGACCTACATTTGTCACAGAGTGATACACCTGCCCTTTAATGATTGTTTTTGTTGCGTACACTCCATCAGCTGGCAGCTCATAGGAACCGTGAATCATGTTGGCGGTAGGAAATCCCAGAATAGCCCCACCACGCCCGTCTCCTCTCTTAACCCGTGAAACTATAGTGTAGAAACGACCAAGAAAACGTGGGATATCTTCGACATTGCCCTCAGAAAGGAGTTTTCGGATAGAACTCGTACTTATCTTTCTTTCTTGCTGAAGGACAGGAGATACGACCTGAGAACTGAGCTCTCTCTCTGAGAGCCATTTAGAAATATAGGCAACATCTCCAACTCTGTCCTTGCCAAAGGCCGTGTCTGGCCCGAGTACCATGTGGGTCATATGAAGTGGGGCTTCCGTAAGGCGAATAAGAAATTCATCAGCTGAGATATTCGAGAAGGCTTTCGTAAAGTGAACAAGTATAAAGAGATCTACCCCAAGCTCATTTAAGAGAAGAAGCTTTTGTCGGATGGGAGTAAGTTGAGAAAGGCCCTCTCGCCTCCTCCCCAGTACGGTTGCTGGATGAGGATAAAATGAGACAATTGCTGAGCGAGACTCCCTCTTTTTGGCCTCTGCTACGAGCTGTTCGATAAGCTCACAGTGCCCTAAATGTACGCCATCGAAATTTCCTACAGCTACCACGGCATTTACATGCTTTGAAGAGCAAGCCGAGCTCCCGGCATAAGGAGTCTCACCTGTATGGTAACGCACAAGTGCGGTCATGGGGGAGCTCCAATGAACTTAGAGTTTACCGAGCCTTTCCTTCGCCTGTCTCGCTTCTGTAGTACCTGGAAACTCAGCGATAAGCTTCTGAAGGACCAATCGAGCAGAACTTGTATCACGTAAACGGACAAAAACGGACGCCTGTCTTAACAGAGCAAGCGGAGTGCGGCCACTCTTAGGATAGCCAGCAAGAATAGCGTTGTAAGAAGCAAGGGCTCCTTTGTTATCGCCTATGGCATCATAGCAGACACCTTTCCAAAAAAGGACATAAGGTAACCACTCCTGGCCTCTAGCTCTGTCCTCTATCTGACTGAGTATCGGAAGGGCTTCGCGAAAGTTGCCTTCTCTTACACGCACAAGGGCATTACTAAAAAGTCTTGCATGTTCTGCTGGGAGTTGTGGAGCAAGAACCTCATCGGCCTCAAGAGCCATAACGGGAACTATTGGCGGTGGAGGAACTCGTCTGCGTAAGGAAGAGATGTCTTTCTTTAGTGAACTAACATCACCTTCGAGCTGATAATCCTGTGAGTACTTTACCTCTTCGAGGTGACCAGAGAGACTTCTTACCCGGTTTTCAAGAGCGTCTATTCTTGTGCTTTGATCAGCTTGAACAGACCTCAGGTCTTCCATGGAGCGTCTCAGAGACTCAACTTCCTTGCGATAGGCCTCTGAACTCGTACAGCCAGTTACAAAAGCGAATGTAGTGGTAAGTAAGGCACACTTTGAAATGTGACTGACAATACTCCAAGACATAAAGACAACTCCGAAAATTTCCACTCTTGTTGTGGAGTCACACCACAGGTGTGACTCCACGAACGACTATCGCTAACTGTGGTATGCTATCTTTCAATACGAAAGTGAGCACGTCTATTTTTAGACCACGCAACTTCGTTGTGACGTGGGTCAAGAGGGAGCTCCTCACCATAGCTTACCGTACTCATTCTAGAGGCACCTATTCCAAGTCCTCTAAGATAATCATATACGGCCTGTGCTCTTTTCTGCCCTAGAGCCATGTTGTACTCGGGAGTACCACGCTCATCACAGTGACCCTCTACCACGAAGCGAGACTCCGTGTTTTCTTTAAGCCACATAGCGTTGCTCTGTAGAATCGAACGATTTGTAGTATCTATGTCATAGCTATCAAAGGCAAAGTATACATCTTTAAGAATACTTCCCTCCTCAGCCATTGGGATATTCGCTACTCCTCGCTTTGTACGACAAGAGCACGCAGCCACAAGCATTAAAATACCCGCGAGCAGCACTACCCTGCCAGCGACACGAAGCAACCGGGTTAAACGCATGAAATCCTCCTATGCGAAATAGTATGTTACAAACATCACTTGAAGATACCAGAGCGTCAATGAAAAGGTGAACGCATTAAGGTAACTCCTGTAATGCAGCATAATTACTTATAATACACAAATAGAGCAACACTTTTGTCGACGATATCCACACAGGGGCTAGTCAATAAGTGCAGTACCCTAAACTAGCGTGGAATTGGGCCCCACGCAGGGTCCATATTGCCCGTCCTACTGTTGGTGAGCTGTTTAATATTGCTCCCGTCGTAACGCATAATACCGATGTTATAAGTCCTTCCCCTTCCAAATGTACTCGAAAAAGCAAGATATTTCCCATTTGGTGACCATTCCGGATCTTCATTATTTCCAACTGAGGTTAGCTGAAGAGCATCGGACCCATCAACATTTGAGGAGAAAATCTGAAATCCACCATCTGCTCGACAGGTAAAGGCTATCCTGTCTCCAAGCGGCGACCATGCTGGAGAAGTACAATAGTTAGACTTCACAAAGCTTATGCGCTTCACATTTTGACCGCTAGCATCCATAGTAAAAATCTGCGGTCCACCTGAGCGATTAGAGCAAAATGCTATCTTACGAAAGCCTGGTGACCACTTTGGAGATACATCAATAACGCCAGGCACCGCAGTAAGCCGTCGTTTTAATCTCCCCTCAAGATCGAAGAGCACGAGGTGTGACTCCTTACCAAATGTCTGAGAAGCAAGAAGACTCTTACCATCAGGACCAAACTGCGCCCCTACCTCAAGCCCTGTACCCCTAGTAACTCGCTTAACCTTTCTATCAAGTGTATTGATCATAAAGAGATCGGGCATGCGCTGTCGATACGAGGTGTAGACAAGCACCTGTCCGGCGGGTCCCCACGAAGAGGACATCGCTAGGCCCTTCTCATCGGTGAGTTGCCTCTCCCCTGTTCCATCCATATCCATCACAGCGAGCTCTTTGAATCTTCCGATTCGAGTCGAAAAAGCTATCTTACTTCCAAAGACCCCATCCTCACCTGTAAAAAATCGCATGACTTCGTTTGCAAAACGGTGGGCTATCTCCCTAGCCTGAGTCTTGTGTCCATCATATTCCTTGCCGAGAACTATTTTTTGTTTCTGCACATCATGGAGAAAGAGCTGAACTTTTAACTCATCATCGTCTTCTACTACGACACCACGAACGAGTCCCTCAGCACCGATAACGGACCAATCTGAGTAGGCATACCCGTCCGGGGAATCGGCACACTTGCCAGGTGTTTCCACATAGGCATTGGGATTCAAGACTTCAAAGTAACCAGAAATATCGAGATCACGGGCCAAGACCTCAGGAATCTCTCGAACAGCACCTGTCTCCCCACTTTGTAAGCAGAGTTGTGGGACACCAATCGGATACAGCCTGCCTGAGCCTCGTACAACGAGGTCGGTTTGAGCAATCGCAGTGTTAGAAATGAATATGAAAACAGAAAGAACGACAACGCTCATATTTCTGAGTGTTTGAATCATGCAATATCTCCTAATGTGCATTTTTAGTTGTTTTTCCCCAGAGCTCTTGTAGCCTTGCATCTCTGCCACATCCTCTACGATACCTGTAATAATTGTCAGGATTTTTTTTGTAATAATCCTGATGATAATCTTCTGCAGGATAAAACGTAAGTGCTGGTTCAATGCTCGTTACAATTTTTTTATCTACTTGCAGCTTCCCTTGAGCCGCTATCATGGACTTCTGTGCAGCCTCTTTCTGCTCCTCGCTGTGATAGAAAATAACCGGACGGTACTGCTTGCCGACATCACAAAACTGACGCCCTGAAGTAGTTGGGTCACTATTACGCCAGTAAACATCCAAAAGCTCTTCGTAGGTTACCGTTTCGGGGTCAAAGCGAACATGCAACACTTCAACGTGATCGGTTGCACCAGAAGAAACCTTTTTATAACTGGCCTCTTCTTCTCCCCCTCCCATATATCCTGAGGTTGTATCCCAAACTCCAATAACTTTATCGAAGGGCGGCTCCATACACCAAAAGCAACCACCTCCAAAGGTAGCCCCTTCCGTTAAGCGCTTCTCTTCCTTACTGGTCGTATCACTGTTAGCAGGAGATGTCATATAGATGCTGTAAACAAATGCTATTAGAAAAAAGCCACATACAATTGAGGCCCACTTTGGTAGCATATCTTACTCCAATGGACTGAAGGTTAACCGTACTTCCTTGAAAAAAGAGTATACCGATTCAGGCGGAGAAGGAACAGGGTCTGCTTTTGTAACAGCACGGATAACGGAATCATCGAAATTTCCATTCCCCGAAGAGCCACAGAGTCGTATATCAGAAAGACGCCCCTTTTCAGATATCTTAAAGCATACTCGAGCAGTTAAGTCCTCTCTCGTATCGTGCCAGCGCCATCCAGACTTAATATATGACTCCAAGATGCTCTGATACCTGAAAAACTCCGGTGGACGGGTTACTCCACCACCAAGCCCACTTCCTGTACCGCCGGCAGAACCAAACCCCTGACCACCAGCATCAGTAGATTCTCCGGTGTACCGTTGCACCGCCTGCTGAAGACGCTTATTTATTTCAGCTAACGATGGCTCCTTAGCCTTTGGTTTCGGTTTTGGTTTAACCACCGGCTTAGGCTTAGGTTTTGGCTTTGGTTTCGGCTTAGGTTTCGGCTTAGGCTTAGGAGTTGGCTTAGGCTTCTTGGGTTCTGGCGTAGGAGTTGCCTTTTCCTTCTCTTTCTCTGCGAGCGAAACTTCAGCATCCTCAACATCCTCCGGAGGGGCCTCTTCTTTTTTAGCTTCTACTGGAGGCTCCTCCTCTTGTTCTGGTTCTGGCTCTTTCTCCTCGGGCGGAGACTGCACTTTCTTAGGAGGTGCTTTATCAGGCTTAGAGTTCTTTTCAGGCACCTGAGCTATACCACCGATCTTTTCTCCGCCCTCAATACTGACAGAGTAGATCATTGGTTTACCAAAATCGCTAAGGTCACTGGTGTGATTCCCTGCAAGGAAGGAAAAAAGCACAACATGCCCTACGAGCGAGAGAATTAGTCCCTTTGAAAAATCACCTGACACGAATAGTACTCTTACAATATGCGAGAAACGATCTACTAACTACTTTTTGGCACTACTCTTATCTGCCGCCGCCTTCTCAGATTGAAACGGTGCAGAAACAAGTCCGATCTGAGTTATTCCGGCCTTATGCAGAGAAGACATAACCTCCATGACACGACCATAATCAAGGTCAGTGTCAGCTTTGATGTATACTTTCTGCTCCTCTGGTGGTCTTGCAGCCATGACGGCCTTCATTTTCTCGGCTAGATTATCAAGCTCAAGCTGATTTTCCTTACCTAGAAATATCTGACCACCCTTATCTACTGAGAGCACGAGCTGCTCAGAGGAACCTTGCATTGGAGCAGTTGTGGCTTTTGGAAGATTTACATCCACGCCCTGCTGCAACATAGGCGCTGTCACCATAAAAATTACCAGAAGTACGAGCATGACATCCACAAGAGGAGTCACGTTAATGTTCGCTACTGGGCCATCTGACCCACCGCCGCCAAATGCCATTATGCCCCCTTCCTATTGCCGTTTATGTAGTACTGCCTAGCAAAGGTGATAAACTCAGAGCGAAATTTCATCATCGACTCCCTTGCATTTCGTATAGCAACAGCAAAGTAGTTGTACGCAACCGCAGCAGGAATAGCAGCAGCAAGACCTATCGCGGTTGCGACAAGTGCCTCAGATATCCCTGGCGCTACAGCCTGAAGGGTGGTTGTGCTAGCAGAGCTCAGACCATGAAACGCATTCATTATTCCCCAGACGGTTCCAAAGAGACCTATAAAAGGGGCAGCACTTGCCACAGTAGCAAGAAATGTTACTCCGCGCTCAAGACGAAGCCCCTCTTCATATTCCGCTCGCTTCAAAGCACTCTCTACGGTTTTAATCTCTTCTTTTGTAAGCTCAGCCCCCTGATTTTCAGCGGTCAGATGATTAAGCTCACGGTAGCCGGAGCTAAAGACTCTTGCGAGTGGGCTTGATGATAATCGGTGAGAACTGTCATCTACCCGCGACAGATTCCTCGTTTCCCAAAAAAGAGCACTAAACTCCTCGGATTCAGCCTTCGCTCGCTTGAGCTGTAGCATTTTCGAAATTGTAATTGTCCAGCTCCAAACAGAGAGGATAATGAGAATGATAAGCACACCAAAGACCACCGGCCCTGACCCGGTAACCATCTCAAATATTCCAGCCTGCAGAACTCCTTCCTGACTCTCCATCGATTCCTCGTTCTTAAATTTATACGGTACTTAAACCTCTTACTCAGTCATGGCTAACAATACCGCAGCTCGGTCAAAAAACAACACTGTTCCTATTGCTCTTTTTCTCGTGAAAAGTATGATAGTTAGCTGTAATAGAAGATATAGCTTTCACTCTGGTTCCACCAGAGATAAATGCGATTTTTTCTACTCTCATAACAAAAGGGACACGAGACTTATGACAGTAAAAGTAGCAATCAACGGATTTGGTAGAATCGGCAGAAACGTACTTAGACAGTACTTCTCAAAGGACTGGGATAGCCTAGAAATTGTGGCTATCAATGACCTGACTGACGCTAACACCCTCGCCCACCTCCTTAAGTACGACTCTGTACACGGTCGTTTTAACGGTGAAGTCGTGGCAAGCGACGGCGCCCTAGTGGTAAATGGAAAAACAATCAAAGTCTCAGCTGAAAGAGATCCAAAAGCTCTCCCTTGGAAAGACATGGGGGTTGATATCGTTCTTGAATGCACAGGTATCTTCCGCAAAAAAGAGCAAGCAACACTTCATATGCAGGCTGGTGCTAAAAAGGTGATAATCTCAGCTCCGTCTCCTGATCCAGACACGACTATAGCAATGGGCGTAAACCATGAGACCTACAACACAGCAGAACACGATGTAATAAGCTGCGCCTCATGCACTACCAACTGCCTTGCTCCTGTAGCAAAAGTACTTCTTGAAAATTTCGGAATTGTGAAAGGTACTATGACAACTATTCACTCATATACCAACGATCAGAAGATTCTCGATCTCCCACACTCTGATTTGAGACGGGCACGTGCTGCCGCAGTATCAATGATTCCTACGACTACTGGCGCAGCCAAGGCCGTTGGTCTCGTTCTTCCAGAGCTTAAGGGCAAAGTCGATGGATTTGCTGTACGGGTTCCGACAATGGACGTTTCTCTTGTTGATTTCGTTGCCGAACTTGAGCAGGAAACCACGGTAGAAGATTTAAACCGCGCCCTTAAAAATGCGAGTGAAAACTCTCTCAAAGGAATCCTTGGATTTTCAGAAGAGCCACTCGTCTCGATTGACTACGTTGGAAATCCTAACTCTTCAATAGTAGATTCGCTCTGCACAATGGTTATGGGCGGCAAGATGGCTAAAGTTGTTGCATGGTATGACAACGAAATGGGCTTCTCGACCAGAATGCTTGATGCCTCAACTATGATGGCAAAAGCTCTCGGCTAATTGTCACTGGTAACATTGCCGCAATCAACACTTTGAGACTTGCTTCTCTTTAGTGTTTTTTGCGGCTTTTTACGGTTAATACACGTATGAACAATAAAACATTTCTCATCGGCAACTGGAAAATGAATCACGGTATTGCCGCTACCACAGAGTACTGCCAACAGCTGGCTGAGCTTTCAACAGGCTTGAAGAAAACAGAGCTAAAAATAGCACCACCGTTTCTCTCGATCGCCTCCGCCACATCCGTTGCAAAAGAAAGCCAGCTTCAAATAGGCGTACAAAACGTTCACTGGGCCGAAAACGGCGCATATACTGGAGAGATATCCTGCGGCATGGCTCTTGAAGCAGGCGCGACCTTTGCTCTGATAGGACACTCTGAAAGACGACAGTACTTTGGGGAAAACGATCATGATGTTCTTAGAAGAACTCGTGCGGCGATGGAGACCGATCTTCTCCCGGTAGTTTGCATAGGTGAAACACTGGAAGAAAGAGAAGCTGGAAAGACAGATACCGTGCTCAGAACACAGCTTGAAGGGCTCTTCACATACCTTTCATCAGATGAAGCCCCCTCAAAGCCATTAATACTCGCCTACGAACCTGTATGGGCGATCGGCACCGGAAAGGTCCCTACCCTTGAAGATATCACCGACACTCATAGAGGAATTATTGAGTACTGGAAGTCTTTCAACTCGACCGCCCCCTGCCCACCAATACTCTATGGCGGCAGCGTGTCCCCAGACAATTTTGGCGAAATCTCAAAAATTGAAGAGGTTGCAGGAGCCCTTGTAGGCGGAGCAAGCCTCGTCTACGAAAAGTTCTCAAAACTCGCCGAAATCGCTGAAGGATAGCTTGTTCATCGTGTCGTCATTGCGAGGAGCTGAGGTCGTAGACCGAACGACGCGGCAATCTCTTAAGCTTTAGCCAGCTATCGGGAGATTGCCGCGTCGTTCGACCTGCGGTCTCATCTCCTCGCAATGACCGGTGCTGACTATTCCCGACACACTTCTTTAGCGATTTTGGCGTCTTTGGCGGTTAATACTTCTCTTGCCAGCTAGGCTGCTGTTTTCTTTCGAGGGAGGATCGTACCTCGTTCAGAAGAGGCAACAAAATCAATCAGCGCAAGCGCCTTCTCTGACTGTGCGTACGTGTCTCTGGCAAGCACGATACGATCTTTGAGAGTTCCCTTGCCTCGGAAAAGCTCACGGTAGAGCGTCTTTAAATCTTTAATTTCCTCAGCCGTAAATCCGTGACGCTTAAGACCAACAAGATTGAGTCCAATAAGCTCAGCCCGATCGCCCTGCGCCATGCAGTACGGAGGAAGATCCTGAGCAACCATCGCTCCAGCACCTGAAAACGAAAAGTCACCCAGCTTACAAAACTGATGGATACCTGTCATACCACCAAGAATTACATGATTCCCCACAATCACATGACCAGAGAGCGCCACCGAATTCGCAAAGATGTTCCCGTCTCCTACGATAGAATCATGTCCAACGTGACTACATGCCATAAAGAGGTTACCGTTTCCTATCACGGTTTTCATCCCTCCACCCTCTGTGCCTAGCTGAAGCGTTACATACTCCCGAATAGTGTTCTTGTCACCTAGAGTCAAAGTGCTCGGCTCGCCCTTAAATTTTAGATCTTGCGGGGCAGCGCCAACTGAGGCGAATTGATAAATGGTATTTTCAGAGCCGATAGTCGTGTGCCCCTCGATTACAACATGAGAGCCTATTCGGCATCCCGTACCGATTTGCACATGTTCGCCAATAACCGTGTAAGGCCCTATGGTAGTGCCTTCACCAATTTTGGCGCTATCGGCTATGATAGCAGTTGAGTGAATTGACACAGCCTACCAGTCTCCCTCGGCAGCCGAGAGTGTCCCGGTGGCCACAACTTCGCCTTCTACCGTTACATTTCCTTTAACGACAAGAAGAGGTCGTTTTTTCTTGATTAGCTCAACCTCGATAACGAGTGTATCTCCAGGTATTACCTGTCGCTTCCACTTAAAATCACTCGTTCCCACAAGGTAGGTATTACCTTCTGGGCGTAGTCCCACCTCAGGCGATTGTCTGGCAAAGATAGCAGCAGTTTGAGCTACAGCCTCAAGTATAAGCACGCCAGGCATAACCGGCTTAACCGGAAAATGACCTACGAAAAAAGGTTCATTCACCGTCACATTCTTAACTCCGACTATCCGCTTACCTGATTCGAACTCTATAATTTTATCAACCAGAAGAAATGGATTCCTGTGCGGGATAATTTCCTTAATTTGATTTATGTCGTAGATAACTTCTCTCATTCTAACTCCCTGTATTCCAATTCATTAGAGATCTAGTTTTTTTCTGTTTAATTCTTTAATGACATCCTCAGTAATATCGAAGTCTTTATTTACATACAAGATGACACGTGGATCCTTTTCCATAACCAGCGGATAGTCGCGATCGTCAGAGAGATCTTCTATTACTTCATCTATCTCTTCCACAATGCGCCCCAACTTCCGATCCTTAACCGTATCTACTTCCTGCTTCATATCCTGAGCAAGTCTTACAAGCTCCTTCTCCTTTTTAATAAGGAGCTCACGCTTTTCCTCTGCCGCGTCTGGAGAGAGAAGTGCAATCTGCTTTTGCGTATCCTTCTGCAGTCGCTGAAACTTCGTGCGTTCCGTATCGAGCTTCGCCTGACGCTTTTTAACTTCAGCCTCAATGTCATTACGAGCAGCCTTACCTACAATCGATGTTTCAAGGACTTTCTGAATATCTACAGTGTAGATCCTGTTCCCTCCGTTGGCGGCGAGCACAGTGCTAGTAGGAAACACAGCACCAAGGAAACATCCCAATAGGAAAAATGCCAGAGTGGCCGATAATGCACGTTGCAACAGCCCCGCTGAGCCCAAATAATCCGATTTTATAAATCTTTTCAGCATATTACTAACATCTCGTGCAGACACCACATAAGTATATGTCAATACACTCTAAATTTAAAGCATACAGATATCATAGTTTTTGAGTCCACTTATCTCTCTATAACGGAGCACCAAACGCAAAAAGTGTGACCACACTGTCTTCGCCTTCCTCTCGGTCAATCGGGAATCCAACTTCAATACGGATAGGACCAAGTGGGGAGTTCCAACGTAAACCTGCACCATAAGCCTGACGAAGGTCGCTAAGCGTGATAGAAACATCATCATCAAAAGCCTCACCAGCGTCAAAGAACATCACACCACGAAGTCCGGCTGAGGAGGCAAGCGGGAAAATAACCTCAAAATTGTTAATGAACTGCTTGCTACCACCGTATTCATTACCATTCTCGTCTTTAGGACCAAGTGTTCTCGCCCTAAAACCACGGTTAGAGTTGATACCACCAGGAAAGTATCTCCTAAAAAGTGGGAACGGATCGTCATTAAAGCTATCACCGTACCCGAGTCTCGCGCGCCAAGAAAATACCCATGGTCCTGCTTCTGTATCAAAGAGCGGCTCATACCACTGATTACGGGCCTCAAAGAGATAGAATTCTTCTTCTCCTCCCAGTCCGGCAAACTCAAACTCAACCGACTGCATGGAACCATCTGTTGGGTTAAGCGGATTGTTTATGGTATTTCGAACAAGCCTTGGGGTAACACTCGAAGAAGTCGTTCGTCCCTCTTCATCTATTACAAGCTGGGCAGCGTTGTTAACATCGACATCCGTGATATCAATATCCAGATATTCATACTTCATAGAATAGTTAATATCCTGTGCCCACTCACCAAATATCTCATCGAGCGGGTATCCGGCTGAAAGCGATCCACCCGTCATCTGTCTGTCAAAGTCAGGAAAGACTCGCTCTGTCCGGAGCAACTCTGTCCCGAGAGACCAGTAAGTATTCTGGAATCTGGGGTCAACAAGTGAAAGTATCAAGTTTTCCCTTTGAGTACCGAGATCAGCATTTATAACAAATCTTCGCCCTGTTCCCATTATGTTATTCTCTGAAAGCCTAGCATTAAAGAGCGCGCCCTCACCACTGGAGTAACCAGCACCAGCACTGAAAGTTCCTGTAGATCCCTCCCTCACCCGTACAGTGAGATCGACCTCATCCTCTTTCTCCGTGTTCTCCGTGGTAATATTTACCTCATCAAAGTAACCAAGACGCTCCAGAAGTTGTCGACTTCTCTGTATCTTTGAACTTGAAAACTTCTCCTGTTCGTTAATTCTTAAGGTTCGCCTTATCACGTGGTCGTACGTTTTCGTATTTCCTCGAATATTGATGCGTCTTACAAGTACAGGCTTGCCCTTATCTACTACGTATTGAATATCAACGGTTGAATTTGCCCGATTAACTCTTGTCTGCGGCGTTACGTTGGCAAAAGCAAATCCAATATCAGTAAACTTATTACTGATTGTGAAAGAATCCTGTCGAAGCACAGATGCACTAAAAGTATCTCCTTGTTCACTTTCTATTCCATCAAGGGTTTCTGAAGCATTATCATTTATTAAGTCTCCTGAGATGCTAATTTCTCCGACATCATACTCTTCACCTTCGGTCAGGTGAAATGTGATGTAGAGCCCGTCATCCTTCTTCTCAATTGCTGGCTCACTTAACGTGGCGTCAAGGAAACCATTATCAAGAAAAAATTGCCGTAAAAGGAGTTTGTCGTTTTCTAACATCTCCTTATTCAGCCGTCCCGTACCGAATAACCACGAGCTCCACCACTTGTAATCCGTAGTTTGCATAACGGAGAGAAGCTCACTCTCGCTCATCTTATCAGCACCAATGATTCTCACCTGCTGAATCTGATACCTCTTTCCTTCATCAATGGTGAAAGTAATATCAACCTGATTGTCACCAACAGGAACAACGGAGTGTTCAAATTCTGCATCATGAAACCCTTTACTTTGATAGAGAGTTTTGGCGCTCTGGATGAGAAAGTGAATCTTTGTCTTATCTAAAAATCTTCTTGGGCCAAAACTAAAAACCTCTGCTAGGTCGTCCTCATCGAGTTCCTCATTACCCTTTATGAAGACTTTACGTACAGCTGGCTTCTCCACAACTACATATCGTAGAATCTGTCGTCCGCCGCCATCACTCACAAGCTGCGCATTTACGAGGTCAAAGAAACCTGTACGATATATATTCTTTACATCCCCGGCTATCTCAGTACGAGAAATTTTCCCAGAGAGATGCTCTAACTGCGCACGAACCGCCTCTGGCTCAATACGCTCAGTACCGACAATCTGAACCTTAGATATAAGGTAGCTCTGGGCAGTAACCGGGCCCACATACAAGAACACAAGAAAGAGAGAGAGTAATGCCGAGCGGCATAAGGACAATATCTTTCGGCGAAAACATCTCAATTCTTTAAATATCATAGCAATCTCACGCAAGTAGCCCTATATGGCTACCACAGCTGCCCCCTAAGAAACAACTAATTCTAATCCTGTATCACCTTTCATCTCCAAACAGTGGTCCATCCTAGCCGCAAGCTCCCTGCTGTGGGTAACCAGTATAAGGAGACTGTTTTCCTTTCTTTTTATCCCCAAAAGAAGCTCACAGACCTCAGCCGCAGTACCAGCATCGAGATTCCCCGTCGGCTCATCTGCCAGTAAGAGCGAAGGTTCCGTAACCATAGCGCGAGCAATTGCGACACGTTGCTTTTCTCCCCCTGAGAGCTCTCCCGGGCGGTGAGATGCTCTTGCTTCGAGCCCAACGAGCTCAAGTAGCTCTGCGGCACGCTGATTACACACCTGCTCTTCAACGCCGCGCAGATAAAGTGGCATTGCCACGTTTTCAATGGCAGTAAATTCAGGAAGAAGGTGATGAAACTGAAAGACAAATCCGATGTTATCTCTTCGAAATGCTGCGAGCTCATCCTCAGAGAGCGCAGTAATATCAGTCCCTCCAACTATCACACTGCCTGAAGTTGCCGAGTCTATACCACAAAGAAGGTGCAGGAGAGTTGATTTTCCAACTCCGGAAGCTCCAACAATTGCGAGAGTTCCCTTTTCTGGAAAGGAGTGACTAAGCCCCTCAAAAACACTCAGAGCATTTTCCCCTTCACCATAAACCTTTGATACGTTTTGAAGCTCAACCTGCATCTATTCATACCTCAGAATTTCGCTGGGTTTTAACCTGCTAGCTCTAGCAGCAGGATAAATCGTAGCTAGACAACAGATAAGAAAGGAACAAACACCAACAACTAGAAAGGAGACAAGATCCATCCGCACTGGCAATGTCTCAACAGGAAAAATCTTTTCCGGCAATGGAAACCCATATCGCTGAAGTGCCAGACAACCAATATATCCAGCGAAGAGACCAATAAGGGTCCCGGCTGCTCCTATGATTGCTCCCTGAATCCGAAAGATATTTCCAATATCTCTAGAACGCGCACCGAGAGTGCGAAGCACAGCGATATCTTTTTTCTTCTCAAGAACGATCATGACTAGGGTGCTAATAATCGAGAAGCTGGCTAGGACAATGAGCAGAAGTAAGACTATAAAATACGCACTTTTTTCAAGACGGAGAGCCTCCCAGAGAGCTCTGTTACTCTCAGTCCAGTCCTGCGCATAAGTGCCCTCCTCTAAAGACTGAACAACTGTCATTACCCTTTTTGCGATCTCAGGTGCTCTATCTACATCATTCACTCGCAGCTCAAGACCGGTAACGCTGTCTCCAAGACGAAAGAAAGCTTGAGCCGCCTTAAGTGTTGTGTAAGCAAGTGATGACTCATACTCCACAAGCCCCGAGTTATACCGACCAATCACTGCAAAGCGTCGGTATCTTGGAATAAGTCCAAATGGGGATGACTGAACGTTTGGGGAAAGGAGCGAAACCTTACTTCCTGGCAAAACAGCCATAGTTCGCATTAACTCACCACCGAGAAGAATCGGTGGCAAGGCACCCGGGACATCACTGTCAGCACTCTCAAAAAAACGAGAGAGGGTTTCCTTATCACGAACGAACCTAGATAGCTCACGCTCAGAACCACTCCCTGCCCCAATTCCTTTGAGCAAGATACCACTCGTTGAATTCTGTCCCCTAAGAAGCGCTTGGTGATAGGTAAATGGTGAAACACTTTCAACTCCCGGTGTTTTTTCAAGCTCCGCTACCATCTCTGGCCAGCGAGAGACTTTCGCATGTATTGATCGCACAACGATATGAGCGTTTGTTCCAAGGAGTCGTTCTTTGAGCTCATGCTCAAAACCACCCATAATAGACATCACAATATTAAGAACCATAACCCCAACTGCGACTCCAATAATCGACAGGTAGGTTAATATCGTAATGAAAGCCTCTTTTCTTCGGCTAAAGAGATACCGCCTAGAAATACGCGCAGGAAAAGATGCCAAGATCAGGAATCCTCATCTTCAATCTGTTTAAGTTGCGGAAAAAGTAAAACATCCCGAATAGTCGGCGAGTTCGTAAGGAGCATTACCAGTCTATCAATGCCAATCCCCTGTCCACCAGTTGGTGGTAAGCCATATTCAAGTGCTCTTAGAAAATCCTCATCGACATCACTCGCCTCTTCATCTCCTGCTTCTTTTCGCCGCGCTTGCTCTTCAAACCGCTCACGTTGATCTTCAGGGTCGTTTAACTCGGAGAACGCATTGGCCATCTCCATACCGCCAACGATAAGCTCAAATCGGTCAGTCATCTTTGGATCTGCCAGATGCTTTCTTGCAAGTGGTGAAATTGAATATGGGTGATGCGTAATAAAAGTAGGATTTATAAGCTTAGGCTCAACGATCTCTCCCCAGATATCATCAAGACACCTTCCCCAATCATCAGGCTCAGCAAGCTCAACTTTGCACTCCTTAGCAATAGCGTGTAGACCTTCAAGCGTGTGAACATCATGATCACGGCTGGCTCCTCCTATCTCATAGAGAGAGTCAGTCATCTTTACTCTCGGCCAAGGGGCGGTAAAGTCAATTTCCTTATCACCGTACTGGATCTTGAGCTCCCCGTTTACCTTCTTCACAATCCGAGTGATAAGCTCTTCAGTGAGATTCATCAACTTTTCAAAGTCAGAATACGCCTCATAAAACTCAACCATGGTAAATTCTGGATTGTGTTTTTTAGAGAACCCTTCATTTCGAAACACACGGCCGATCTCGTAAACTTTTTCAAGACCACCAACAATAAGCTTTTTTAGCGGTAGCTCGAGGGCGATTCGAAGGGTCATATCACTCCCCAGTGAATTGTAGTGCGTATGAAAGGGGCGTGCGGTGGCCCCACCGACACTATATTTTAGGACTGGTGTCTCAACCTCAATGTAGCCACGCTCATTAAGAAAAGATCGAAGCTCTCCAATAATCTGTGCGCGCTTTTTAAAAACTTCACGAACATCAGGATTTGCGATGAGATCCACGTAGCGGTGGCGGTATCTGGCTTCAACATCAGTAAGTCCGTGCCATTTCTCAGGTAGTGGAATTAAGCACTTCGTCAAAAGACGAATTGATTCAGCATGTACGGTTCTCTCCCCAGTGCGAGTGTCAAAGGCGAATCCGGAGATCTCAACGATATCTCCGATATCAAGATCCTTAAACGCTTCATAGGATTCATCTCCAACATCATTCTTACGGACATACGCCTGAATCTTTCCAGCACCATCAAGGATATGAATAAAAGCAGCCTTGCCCATATCCCTGCGGGCTACCATGCGACCGGCCAGAGTATACCGCGTGGCACTTTCAGCATCTTTAACCTCAGTTGCAAGAATATCGCTCGAAGTTGCTGTAATATCTACATCATTTGGATACGGATACCCCTTCTCCCTGAGCCCAGTGAGTTTATCAATACGGATCTGCTCCTGTTCGGGTCTTTCGCTCATATGTCTCCTCCAGTTACTGCGTAAGTATTCAAAATTTTTAGTAAAAGTGCAATAGGTCCTATTCAAAGATTAGCTCTGACATTTCTGCACATATTGTTACGCGGATTACCCAATTGGGCTCAAGAGATAGGCGCTCTATGACGAACTAAATAGAAGAAATTGCTCGATCTCTACGTATTCTATAGTACCTGGCAACGATATTGCCCATACATCCATGTACGGATCTAAGCATTTTTAAGAGGCTATTTATGAGAGTTATGTGGGTGTTCTTAAAACATACCTTATTCTTCACTGTGTTCTTAGTAGCTATGAGCACTGCTGCCCTCTGCCAAGAAGAAGGACAAGAGGAAGAGCCTGAAGCTGTTTATACCTTTCTTGATTTTGACGGTGACCAAAAAAGTGATTATGGCCTCTTTGAAAACCAAGCCGACGGATCTCCTAATGAGCTTGTTCATCAATTCCTCCTCTCTGAAGACGACTCAAAACTCTCTGAAGAATACGGCAAGAGTACTGACTTTGTAGCTTACGGTGACTACGACGGTGACGGAGTCTGGGAGATAACCGTAGTACGAGATAATGAAACAACTCTTGATTGGTATAGTGCAGGCTCAAGCACCCCTGATACAACTTTCGGGGAGACGAATGATATTCTCTTAACAGGTTGTGACTTTGATAATGACAAAATTACTGACAGAGCCGTAATAAGAGAAACGAGCCTTATAATACAGCGTAGTAGCGACTCTGAAGTTACAACAACGGAGCTAGAGCTCGGCGAAAGCATGTCAATAAAATCCGGGCTCTGTGTCGATCTCGATGGTGATGAGGCCCTTGAGCTTCTTTTTCTGGGATCTGCCATACAAACTGATAGTGGGAAAAGTACACCACTTAAAAAATGCAAAGACCTCTTTAAAGGCAAGAAGAAACGGAAAAAATGTCGAAGAGAAAACAAGGCCATTAAACAGAAAAACGCTGAGCTTAGCTCACGAGTAGACATACTACAGGTTCTGGATTCAGACGGAAAATCTATTACTAGTAAAAAAGCGAAAAAAGCAACCAATCCTGTGATCGCTGATATTAACAATGACGGGATCTACGAGTTTGGTTTCTTTAAATCGCTACCACGTAAAAGCATGCTTCACTACTTCATAGCTAATACTGAAGGTGAAACAACCACCTATACAAAAGAAAAAATCGATCTTCCAGCAAGTGTAAAATACGCCACGTACATTAAGAGAACGACCATAGATGATAGCTCTAATGAAGAAGAACAAGAAGAAGGCGGAGAAGAGGAGGAGGAGAACGTAACTGAAGACGTTTCATCTAAGGAATATCTCCTTCTTTACGATGGCAACGAACTCTTTTCGCTCTTTGATCTTGCAACACTTGAAATTACAGAGCAGTTCACTAATAGCCTGAGCGGAGACTCTTTGATAAGTGGCGTAAACATTCACTATACGGGGTCAAATGTACCAGAAGATCCAGAAGGAGTTTGTGACACTATTGAAGATTTTAGTGATGGAGCAAACGGACGTGTATGGAAAGCTTCTGACCACGGCGGAACGGCAGTTTTTGTACATCCCGTATGCGATGGAAGATCGAAATCAGTCACTATTATTAAAGACGGAAAAACACTCGGTGAAATGTATTATACCGGTCTTGCAAATCCCGATAGCTGTGGCCTGCGAGAACACTGGAGACATAACAGTACTCCGGGGAGTTTTCCAGGAAGATCGATACTGGCTGTAAAAATGAATAGTGGTGAAACAAAGTGCTACCAGTTAAATGACACGCCGGGGAGACGAAATGACTAGCTTGTTAGACAGAGTAAATAAAGAGGTTGGTTTTACCATCACCGAACTCCTTGTCGCCTGCGCAATTATGTTTGTAATGGCATCTATTGCTCTTCCCGAGCTTAGTAGCTTCCGTGGACAGATGCAGGCCAGTGAAGATATTCGAAGACTTTCAGGCGTGCTCAGTGAACTTCGAAGTGAAGCTATCCGGCTAAAAGCCAATGTCAGAGTATCGTTTACAGACACCGGATATAGCTGGGATATATTTGATGACTCAAGTGATGATGGGAATATAACGCTCAGTCAAAACTCTGTATGGGGTGGTGCTGATGTTCCAGATGATATTGTTTTTAACGGTCTCGGTCTTATTCGAAGTATGGCATCTGATGAAACGACCATCAAGCTTCAGAATAGAGAAAGTGAAATGCAACTTACGGTAAATACAAATGGCTATATTGAACTCTAAACAAAGACCCGCTGGTGAGCAGGGCTTTACTATAATTGAGAATCTTGTGGCGATAACACTGGTATCAATCGCACTCGTTGGTTCAACAGCCCTGTTCTCTTCATCATACCAGCACAATGCAACAAGACGCACATATGGTGCTCTGGCGGCAGATGCGAGACTTATCATCGATGCCTATCGCAGCAATTACAACTCACTCCTAGACGAATTTGGTGTGAATTACATCGATATTGCTAATGGACAGCAGGCCACAATCTCTCAATCCTCTGCCCAGTCACGCAGCCTCTATACGATCGTATTAACAGCTCAAAAAACAAAGGCAGATTCAATACCAGAAGCAGTAACCGTGACTATTCAGGCGGCCCAGAGAAGAGGAAAACTTGCCGATGGTCAATACACGTTCGAAACAATAATAGCGCAGGCGGGATAGTGATGAAGACGATACATTCACAATCAGGTTTCACCATAACGGAGCTACTTGTAGGTATGAGTCTCTTTAGTGTCGTAAGTCTCGGCATGGCGACATTTATGCAGCAGACGTTACAGAAAACAGCTCTTGAAACAAGAGCAGCTCAGGCGGCTCAAGAGCTTGAGAATGCCACAACACTGATAACAAACGAAATGCAGATGAGCGCTGTGGTCTCGCCGTACCTGCCGGGAACGAATCCTGAGAACGTTAATTGCAGCACGGCAACTTCTGTATCTGGTGGTGATACGCTCCGATTTATGGTTGCACACGATGACAAAACGGCAAGCAATGGAATACGCAGTTATTATGTTGCCTATGTGTACGACAGTGATAACGGCGAACTTCTTCGAGGTGAGGTAACAAAAGCAGATACTACAAATTGCGCGGTTCCTGCTCAGGACCCTGCACATAGTGACGTACTTCAAACCGTAGCTAAAAACATTGTTCAAATAGATACAAACGGCGATGGGACCGATGAGTCTGTGTTTGCTCTCGCAAATGGCACCCTTACGGTGAATCTCGGAATGGAGGTATCTGGACCAAATGACACTTCAGTTACTCAGCAAATTTCAACTCAGGTAGTAGCGAGGAAGCGATGAAAAGAAACGCAAATCAAGAACAAGCTATGGCACTCCCAGCAGCACTTATGGTTGTACTTCTACTCGTGAGCGTCGGAGCGATTTTTACAAACATCTCAATGAGCGGCCTTCAACACGTAAAGAAACTTGAAAAAACGAAACAGAATTTTCAGGCAGCCGAAGGTGCGGCAAACGACATTATGAGTCAGATGGCCGTTAACCCCGAAAGCTGGAGAGAGGCGAACCCCCTTGCCGATCTTCCAGATGGCTACACTGAATATGTTCCCGCAGCTTACTCTGCGAGTAACGGTATTCCAACTTGTAGTGGGAGCTCAGGCTGCCACCGCCAAATGTATCCAACTGGTGGTGGGCTAGTTAAGAACGCAGGGCCACTAAGTGGAGATGGTGGAGATGTGCTTACTGACGTTGAAATTACCGCTCAAGTAAGCAGTCTGAGCCTCCCCGTAGCAGACGTAGTCTTAAATAATCAATCAGCATGGTCTCAGGTGGAAAGACTTGATGAAGTTATAGTAAGTGAGGGCTCAATGGGGGGCAGCCTTGAATCAGGCAACACAAATGCAGGCTCTGCTAATGCCGTCCGTTTTCGAATTACAGGAATATCATTAAACGACATCAAAGGAAGAGATGCGACGTCAACCGTTGTCTATGTAGTTGAGGTACCCGGAACATGAAAAAGCAAATATCCCAGATGCGAATGCACATTTTTATACTGATAGCCCTTTCGTCAAACTTACTGGCACAACAAATACCTGTGGTAGTAAATCAGACCGGTGACGCGAAAGTGATGCTTATTCTCGACGACTCCGGCTCTATGAACGCCGTCATGGAGCATGAAGACTTTGATGCTGATGATCCAGCGGTTACAGATGATACAAAAAAAATTCCTTCTGCCATATTTCGACTTGAGTCCGGAGCTTCTGGTCCCTCTACAAATCAGGACCTGACACCAGTCATTTTCGAAATGAACTGGGGGCTTTGGAACTACGGTGGAGGCAGCGTCTATGACGAGCGGCGCTTCTCCCAAGCTTCAAACATGAACTTCATTAATGGTTCTGGCTGCACAAATTCTAGTGGTTCACTTGTATGGTGTCCCGGTGGCGCTCCAGATGCGTATCGAGGCATTGGGGTATTTGAACTTTTTGGAAACTCCTCGGTAAAGGGAAGTTCTGTTTTTCAACTCGCTAACCTCGCTGAAGACGGTGGAGTAGATGTTACGGATGCGAGTGGAAATGAGTATCTTTATGCAGATTATAGACGAAACGATTATGTTCGGTACGGACGCGATTGGCACGGTATCTGGGCGAAGTTTGATGCGGACGGAGATCCAATTGAGGTAAACACAAGGGCTTATGTGACTCTCGGAGGAACAGTAGTATTTAACGGTGTTGAAATTTTTCTCTCTGCTGGATGGTACCGAGAAGAGTACTTACGCTGGATATTTTATGAAGCAACTGCTCTGCAGCTCGCTACCCTTCCCGGCGCAACAAGAATGGAAACAGTAAAAGACGTTGTCGAAGATCTTATAGTGAACAACCCGGCGGTTTCTTTTGGTCTAGCCACGCTAAATGGATCAACGTACAACCCCGGTGTACACAATTCAGGCTCTTACGGTCAGCAGATGTGGACGCCTGAGGGAGATGCACAGCAAGGTGGGCAACCAAAGATTCGAGCTGAAATTGGCACGGACACACCAACGCTCATAAGCAAACTCCAAGGAATCACTTCTTACGGCGGGACTCCACTTGCAAATACATATATTGAAGCACTTCGCTACTTTGCAGGAGAAAGTGACCGAGATCCTTACTGTCATAATTGTAACTATGATTCACCGATCGATTCTGAATGTGACGCAAGTTTTGTAATCATGTTGACTGACGGTCTCCCGTCAACAGAAACACACAATCAGGTCAAAGGGACATGGATCTATGACTTTGATGGTGACGGTGATGAAGGTACGAACCGGAATAGAAACTGTTCAGACTCGACCTGTTCAAAATTCCTAGATGATGCATCATACTACGCTTTTAATAACGATTTTAACACTTCACTGGACGGCTTACAGAATATTCGCTCGTATGCTGTTGGACTTGGCTTAGACTTTTCACTCCTTAACGATTTTGCAGCAAATGGTGGCTCAGGAGTAGCCTTAAGAGCTGATACCGCTGATGAGATCACAACAGCTTTAAGCGATATCGTTGGAAACCTTGTAACGACTGCCGTCGGTGCAGCCGGTGTGGCAGTAGCAGAGGTATTTGGAGAAGAAGGCCAAGTTTTTAGACCACGATTTGAAGCATCACACTGGACTGGAAGTATCGACAAATATACTGCAAACGATGGCGTCCTTGAAAAAGCATTTGACATGGGCCAAATTCTAGAAGAACGCTCTCTTGGAGCTTCACCCAGAAAAATCTATGCCGCCATCGACGTAGATGGTGACGGAGTAACTACGACCTCTACCCTCTTTAGTGTAGGGAATGCTAGCGATTTACGTCCCCTGCTCTTTGAACTTTATGACGACAGTACCCTAAATAGGTCACTCCTTGCAGACCCTATTGATCAATATTGGAAAAACAGTTCTGCCGAAACTCTTATTCAATATATTCACGGAACAGATATTGAAGACATGAGAACCCGTGATTCAGATGGAGACGGAAATACAGAAAAACTTGGTGATATAGTATACTCCCGACCACGGTACGTCGGCCAAAGAAACGGACGTCACACCCAGATGGCTGGATACGGCGACTATGTCCGAAGCCTTGCAAACGAACCCCACCTCTTACTTGCTGGTGCCAATGATGGGATGCTCCATGCGTTTGATACCGCAACTGGTGAAGAGCTCTGGGCATTTATCCCGGCATCACTCCTTAAATACCTTGAGGTGCTCTCAAGACCAACGTATGCCAACGAATACCACCGCTACTACGTAAACGGACAGATCTCTGTTGAAGATGTCTACTATGGCGGCGCCTGGAAAACCTTCGCGTTTGTAGGCTTAGCTGAAGGCGGAAGTAGTTGGATGGTACTTGATATCACCGATAGAGACTCCCCTGAACTCGTATTTGAAGTTGCAGATCTTTCAAATAGCGGCAAAAGCTGGAATGAAGCATCAATCGTCGTTAATGGAGCCAGCGCAAATTCTAACGATCCTGCTGATTTTAATTGGTACATGGTCGTACCTTCTGGAGAAGAGAAACCTTCAGCAGGAAACAACTTGCTTGTCTATAAGCTAGCAAATACAGGGTCTGCACCAACAGCGACAGTTATACCAGTTGAAGCAGGAGTGGCAGCAGGAACACGCCTGACAACCTTTCTTCCCGTACAAAACGATCAGGATTTAAATGTCGACCGGGGATACGTTGGCTCTGAAAACGGAGATCTCTACCGTGTTACCACCAACGGGGCTCCGGGGACTTGGGGAGTTGCTAAAATCTATAATGGGCCTTCATCACAACCTATCACCGCGAGGCCAACAGCAGTTCTGGTGGATAACCCCAACTATGTTGATGGTGGCGCTGGCACTGCAGGCTACCGTTATGCGGTAGGCGTGTATTTTGGAACAGGTAGATATGACACAAGCTCTGATGTTACAACAGTTGGTACAACGTCACAGGCTATTGTAGGAGTCTTTGATCCGGTAAGTATTGAGAACGATACCTACTCAAACCTTGAGGGAGTACTAGCAAAAGCAGATCTGGAGAATCAATCCGTAAACACCTTTGATCCGGAGAAGAAGGCCGATAAAATATACCGACTTGATACACCGAAAAAAGGGTTCTATATGGACCTTGATACCAGCATCACGCTCGTTGATGGTCACTATATTCGCCCGGTAGGTATGGTAACCCACCCCCCAATTAACGTGCGCGGGAATGTCATCTTTTCAACGTTCCTTCCAAATCAAGATGAGTGTTCAGCTGGAGGATATGGTTTTATCCAAGGTGTAAACTTTAGGTCCGCCGGGTCAAGTGTTGTAGATTACTATATCGATCCCGAAGATCCCTTCTTTAACGGTGGAATACACGACTTAGATGAAGACGGAGATACGGATTCCGACGACCTTGAGTCCGGATACAATCAGGGGCTCATACTCCCAGTGCTAGATACCTACGTAGAGTCGGTAGACCTTTCACTTGTAAAACCTTATGAGTACGACGGAAAACTCACGATAGATGATATTTGGCTCGATACGACAACAGGTGGTGCTAAGCCAGTGGTCTCTTCTTTAGGAGCAAACGGAGTACCCGGACCACCATCAGTTCTCTATGAAGGCGGACAGATTATCATTCAATCTGCCTACATCACACAAAACACCGGTGATGACGGAGATGACGATGATGAAGAAACGATGGTTACTATCTGTCATTATCCTGATGGTCCTGCGGTGATTGAAACACGTGAAACACTCAGTGTTCCTGAGTCTCAACTCGAAGATTACCTTGATGCAGGTGATACCGTAGGAGCTTGTCCAGAAAACGGAAACGGGAAAAAAATCACTATCTGCCACTATCCGCCAGGGAACCCTGACAATATGCACACCATCAGCATATCACAAAATGCATGGCCAGCTCATGAAGCTCATGGTGACTCTCAGGGCGCATGTAACGATGATGGCGGTGGTGATGATGATGACGAAGAAGAGGAAGAACCTCTAGAGAAACCAGAGCAAATTCCTGTGAACCTCTACAACCAGCCTGTAGATATATTAAGCTTCCATGAATCAACCGGAGAGTAAAAGATGAAACTGTTTATTATCGCACTATTTGTCATTACAATTACTCCTGCCACTTATGCCGCAGAGAACGATATTGATGCTCATGCAAAATCGAGAGCCCAATCTCTCTATGCGGCAATAAAACACAAGGAGCCCAAGTTTTCACTCTCAGGCAAGCTTACAAAAGGGAGTAGCGGAGAATATCTAGTAAACGGAGAAACGTTTTCAGTGGCCTCAGATGCGCTCATACATGCTTCGCTAAAAGATGGCGAATTCGTAAACGTAAGAGGAATTATCTCTCACAACAAGAAAATAGCTAAGAAAATTCAAGCGACGAGTTCTTCCGATACAATCTCAATTAAGAAAAACTCGCAGGCCCTTGATTGATTCATGAACTTAGTGGTCTTTAATGAAAATTCTTAAATAAATTTTGCCCCCCTTCCTAATCTTTGGCACAGAAACAGTCGATTATTTCTTTGAGGTAAGGCTGGCAGGACTATTTAAAGGGTAAATTCAGGTGATCGTGCAAAAGAGATATTTCATTGGTGGACCGTATTCATCAATGAGCGGGTTCACCGTGTTAGAGGTACTCGTTGTATTAACACTCATTGCCATTGTTACCGGCGTAGGCATCCCTGCATTTACAGGACTCAGTAGTGCCTTCGACCGCGCGAATGCCCGTGCCTATATTTTACAAGACCTAAAACGAGCACAAGCAGAAAGCATTACGAAAGGTTGTCGAGGAATTGTATCAATCGATGCTGACAATACGGGCTATTCTTTTGGGTGTGATTATCTCACCTACGATGTCGCCGCAACGCCATCCGCAGACGAAGTCTCATTCCGAAGAAATCTTCCCACCGGTATTACGGTAGCTGCAACGAGTAATCTTATTTTTAATTCTCGCGGTCAGGCGATAGATGCGAACTATATTCTCAATAACGTAACGCTTACATTGACAGATAGTCAGAGTGGTACAGCTAATAATTTTGCCAGTGGCATCCTAACTGGCTCAGGAGTATTTGCATACAATTAGTGATCAATATGAAGAAGAGCAACGAAACAGGAATAGCACTCATGGAAGTTATGGTTGGCATGTCAATAGCCGCCATACTATCACTTGCTATTGCAAATAACACTATAACCTCTCTCCGTACAGCTCATAGGACAGAGGCACACCACGCTGCAAGCCGACTTGCTTCAGACAAGCTTGAAGAGCTCGCCGCTATCGACAGTATTGTACTCGACGACACTTACGATCTGACAGAAAACTCTGTGTCCTATCCCGGAATAAACGCCACGTTTACAAGAGTAACTGATGTTACCATTAACGCTGACGACACCAGATCAATTTCAGTAACAGTTACAAGTAACAACGCACTTTTATCAGCAGAAGTCGAGTTTGAAACAACATTCGCTTTGTGGGAATAGCTATGAAGAAAACGTTACACAAAGCACAAACAGAACGCGGCGTCACACTTATGGAGATGCTCGTGGTTCTTGTACTTGCCGGACTCATCTTCTGGGGACTAATGACACAGTATTCAAGAAGTTCCACGACCGCATACGATCAAAACATAAAGATATCAACAGTACTAGAAGCACAAGCAATGCTCCAATCGGTGGGATCGGAGATTCGCATGCTTGGCAACGGTGTTCCATTCGATCAAGCCAATTTTAGAATCGGTGAGAATACGCTCACGGATCCAACCGTAACAGAACCCATTCAGCTGGCAACTGCCGCGGCAAACACCATAACATTCCGCTTAAATGAAACCGGCGATGTCTTTCTCCTAACAGCTGATTTTGACCCGGCGGTAAACACCACCGTAAGCCTCACAGATGTAAGTACGCTCGATGCAAACGACCCAATATATATGTCAAATAGCGTTGTTGCCGAAGAAGATGGCTTTTACGCTATCATTCAGAGTGTTAATACCGGCGCAAATACTATTACGCTTGACGCCGCAACATACGTCTATAGTCCGGGAGCAACATTTGCGAAGGGTAGCATTCTAGAAGAAGTTCCTTTGGTGACGTACTCCCAAGACGCCAGCGGAATAAACCGCAACTCAGGTTTTGGCTCTGTACTTATGGGCCCAAATAGTACAATGACCTTAGAGTATCTCGACGAAGCCGGAAACGCTGTAGCATTGCCTCTTACAACAGTTTCTATTGTTGATTCACTAAGAGCAATAAGAGTAACCATCAGCCATGACAGTAGTAACGCCCTAAGTGATGGGACTCCATTTACGGCAGTAGCTCGGCAAACCTATGGAATTAGAAATTTAAATTATTTGTATTAAGCTGTACGAGGAAAACATGAAGCACACAAACGAAAAAGGATACGTCTTACTCGGAGTACTTCTCCTGACCTTCCTGAGCCTTCTAGTAACAGCTGGAATGCTTGACTCTGCGGCCAGTAACGCTAAGACAAGAGCGATCGTAAATACACAAGCTGACTATTACTATGAGGTAGAAAAGACACTAAATAACGTAGTGGGATGGCTTCAGCAAAACTCAAAAAGTCTTGTCACTCCTTTCCTTGCAGCAAACTTCGCCTCTAACTTTACCATCACGGACCCAACACTTGGAGACAATGAAGGGCAACACTTCTCTGTTCCGACAATGGTTAAGATGAACGGTACGAACAACTCCGTCATGCTCAGTAATAATAACTTTTTCGGTACGAACGCCTTTCCAGCTGCAACTCACATTGATACTGGTGCTAATTTTGATGCCGCAACTTCATTTGCAACAACTGACTTTGGAGGAGCGAACGCTCGTATTATACTCGTCTGGGCAAAAGAAACAGATTCAAACTATCAGCCAATCTTTCGAATTGATGTGGTAACAGGGAATAACCCGGATCGAGGCGTTCATAGCTTCTCTTATGTATATTCTGGACTTGTCACCAGCAATGGTGGCGCTGGGTTTTTCGGTGAAACACAACTTGACTTTGTCACCCCAAACAATAACTGCGCCTCATATAAGTACGTCCATGACGGTGCGAACTGGAATAAAGGTGACAAGAGGAAGAACTGCCCTGCTGCATCAGATGGAGTTATCAATATTGGGAGTAAAATCGAAGGAACAGCTGATACGACTCTCGATCCCGGAATCAACTACACAAAAAATGGAGCAAATGTCTCAGAGGGGACCTGTGAAGGTGCTGGCTGTCACTCCTACAACCTTCCTCCACTGGCAAACCCCTGCACTTCTTATGTTGATATCACCATATCTGCAAATATCGACCTTCCCCTGCTGGCATTACCACAATGTTATGGAACGGTAACTGTAAACTCAAACAAGTCAGTAGGAATTAAGGATACATCTACCCCCTACTATATTCAGGCATTTGATTTTAAGGGGAATAACTCATCAATAGACTTTGGTACCGTACCTGTAGGTCAGCAGATAGAACTTAACGTACTCAATAACGTAAGTGGAAATAACCACTTAAATGGAAACCGACTTATCAACCCAAATAACGCACCACATCAAGTACAGATGAATTACCACGGAACAGATGAGCTCATACTCAACGGTACTGCTAATATGAATATGAACATCACGGCTCCAAATGCGAAAGCTACGGTCCAAGGTAACTTCCTCTATTACGGAGGACTTCAAGCTAAACAACTTGAGATAAGTGGTAATTCTGAAATTTTCTACGACGAAAACCTAGGATCAGTTCCAGTTATTAGTGATATCAAATTTGCGCTCAAGAAGACGAGCCAAAGATATCGCTAGCGAATTGGCCGTAGGCCACTTGTGCTCACAATACACACACGTCATCTGAGCCACTCAGATGACACAAATTTATAATGCTCAATACATTTGAGCGTATTGTGAGGTAGTGACTATGAAAAATTCCAAGGTGAATAATGATAAGGGATATGTACTTCTCGGCGTACTCCTCCTAACATTTCTGACACTCATAGTAACGGCGGGAATGCTCGACTCCGCCGCCAGCAATGCAAAGACACGAGCTATTGTAAAGACACAGGCTGACTACTACTACGAAGTTGAAAAGACGCTTAACAATGTTGTTGCCTGGATGCAGACCAACTCTAAAAACCTTGTGAGTCCATTCCTTTCCGGGAATTTCCCTGTAAACTTCGACATAACAGATCCCACTCTAGGCGACAATGAAGGTCAACATTTTTCCGTACCTACAATGGTAAAAATGCGTGGCACAAATAATTCAGTAATGCTTAGCAACAACTCGTTCTTTGGCACGAACGCCTTCCCCGCCAGCTATCACTTGGACACTGCCGTACCATTTGATGCCGCAGCTTCTTTTGCAGCAGCTGATTTTGGTGGGGCCAACGCTCGGTTAATACTTGTCTGGGCAAAAGAGACCGATGACAACTATCAGCCGATATTCCGCATCGACGTAGTCACAGGAAACAACCCTGACCGCGGAGTCCACAGCTTTTCCTATGTCTATTCTGGTCTTGTAGCTGGGAGCGGTGGTGCAGGATTTTATGGTGAAAACCAACTCGACTTCACCTCTCCTAACAATAACTGTTCATCTCACAAGTTTTCACACGATGGCACCAGTTGGAGCAAAGGCGATAAACGTAAAAATTGCCCCGCTGCATCAAATGGCCCTATAAACATTGGTAGCAAGATTGAAGGAACTGCTGATACAAATATAGATCCGGGAATTACATATACAAAAAACGGAGCCAATGTTTCAGAAAGTACGTGTGAGGGGGCGGGTTGCCACGGCTATACTCTCCCAGTACTCCCAAATCCATGTACGTCCTATGTTGACCTTACAGTATCTGCAAACATGGCTCTCCCCTCACTGGCACTACCTCAGTGCTACGGTACACTAACTATCGATTCTAATATCAGCGCGGAACTCAGCGATCCATCAGCCGCGTACTATATTCAGAATCTTAACTTCGTAGGAAATAATTCAAGCCTTAACTTTGGTACGGTAGCCCCTGGCAATCAGGTCAATATTAATATTCTTAACACCGTGAGCTCGAACAATCACTTAAATGGAAACCGGGTACTAAATCCGAACAACGCTCCCGCTCAGGTCCAGCTTAACTACCACGGCACTCAAGAAGTCATCCTTAACGGTACAGCAAATATGTATATGAATTTCACGGCACCAAACGCCCCGGTAACAGTCCAAGGGAACTTCCTCTACTACGGTGGAATACAATCTAAGGTACTCTCAATTGCAGGAAATGCGGAACTCTTCTACGATGAGAACCTTGGTGCTGTGCCCATCATTAGTGATATTAAGTTTGCTCTCAAGCAAACAAGCCAGCGCTATCGTTAGGAGATAGCGCTGGCTAGACAAGAACTATGATGAAGCGCTACAAACTGTAGTCGTCTCAGGAACGCTCGCTGAGAGTGCCAAGGCACCAGCGAGAACCCGGTCTGCTCGCTTTTTAAGCTTTTTCGCAGCCTTTCTCTTTCCCTTCTTACGACGAAGCTTGTTAAGAACAGTTTCTGTAAGCGTTCTTAGCTCCTGCGCGTTTACATCATAAGAGGCAACGATCGGTCTCTGATCTGCAAGTACACAGAGCGGAGAAGCTGAGCAGTTTGTCTGAACCTGCGGAATTGACCAAGTAAGCACCCAGTTCTCATCTCGCAATTCACTAGCTCTTTGCTTTGTATCCCTGAGGAAGCGCTTCTTCGCCCCTGTGCGCCGTAGCAGCTTAAGCGAACGATCGAGTATTGCCATTTGGTCATTCGCTCCTCCATCAAGAGAGAAAAGCGTCTCAGTGATGTCATTATCTGAACAATCAAACTCTTCACAATCAGCGATACCGTCATTGTTGGCGTCTTCTGTTGCTCCGCAACCACAGACCCCCGCTTCAATTTTGGCAGCATCCTCAGGACATAGGTCTTCACAATCTGGGGTGCCGTCATCATCGGAATCCGTATCAGCTATTCCGCAACCACAAAGCCCCTCTTCTACCTTTTCAGGATCATCGATACAAAGGTCTTCACAATCGTACGTACCATCTCCATCAGTATCGACATCAGGGGTTCCGCAATCACAAAAACCCGGTGCTATCTTTAGAGGATCGTCAATACAAAGGTCGTCACAATCAGCAGTACCGTCCTTATCTGAATCTGTGTCAGCTATACCACATCCACAAAGCCCAGGATTCATCTTAAACGGATCGTTTGGACAATCGTCATCACAATCAGCCTTCCCATCCTTATCACTATCATCATCAGGTGTACCACATCCGCAAATACCCGGTACTGTCTTATAAGGATCGTCAACACAATCATCTATACAGTCCGCTACCTGATCACCATCTGAGTCAGTGTCGGCAATGCCGCAACCACAGATATCAGGGTTAGTCTTATTAGCATCATCCGGGCAAAGATCATTACAATCCTCTGTGCCATCGTTATCAGTGTCAACATCAGAGACACCACAACCACACACACCAGGAGCCATCTTATCCGGGTCATCTACACACAGATCCTGACAATCAGGGGTGCCGTCATTGTCAGAATCGGTATCAGCAACACCGCAACCGCATAGTCCTGGCACAATTTTAGACGGGTCATCTATACAACGATCATTACAATCCGGAGTACCGTCAGCGTCTGTATCCGTATCAGCTTCACCACAACCGCAAATGCCTGGAAGCTGCTTAAGAGGATCATTAGGACAATCATCATTACAATCTGGAGTACCGTCTTGGTCCATATCAATATCGGACTGACCACATCCACATGTGCCGGGGTCAATCTTATTCGGATCATTTGGACAAAGATCGTTACAGTTTGGAGTACCATCACTGTCCGTATCTTCATCAGAATAGCCACAACCGCAGATTCCGATGTCATCAGCTTTGTTCGGATCTGTTGGGCAAGCATCGTTACAATCAGGGGTCTGATCATTATCAGTGTCAGTATCAGCTACTCCACAGCCACAGAGTCCAGGCGCTGTCTTAGTAGGATCATTCACACACTGGTCATTACAATCTGGAGTCCCATCAGCGTCTGAATCTGTATCAGCTTCACCACACCCACAGATGCCAGGAGACATCTTATCCGGATCGTTCGGACAATCATCATTACAATCTGCAGTACCGTCATTGTCAGCATCGTCATCAGAGACACCACATCCACAGATTCCGGGATCTGTTTTGGCAGGATCGAGATAGCAGATCTCTTCACAATCATACGTACCATCACTGTCCGTATCTGTATCAGCTACGCCGCAACCACAGACACCAGGCATAGTCTTTTGCCCATCATCCGGGCATCCATCATTACAGTCCGCAATTCCATCGAGGTCAGAATCTACGTCAGAGATTCCACAACCACATATACCAGGATTTGTTTTATTTGCGTCATCAGGGCAGTTATCGAGACAGTCTGGAGTACCATCGCTATCACTATCAGTTTCTACTATGCCGCAACCACACCGTCCGCATTGGCAATTAGTAGTACAACCATCGAGATCGTCATTGTCCCCATCATCACACTGCTCGCCCGGATTTATATTCCCATCGCCACAAAAATACACATTCGCCGTACTGTTATCGACTGACTGCTCTCCACTCCCCGTAGCCGTAGCAACGTTTGCAATATCATCATTCGCAGCAACCGTGTACTCAGCGTACGCAGTGCTTCCAACGGCGAGATCGTCTGACATTGTATCAGCATCTTCATCGCTTAGTCCGGTAAGAACTGAGGTGAGATCAACAGCAAGGGTGTTATCGATAAGCGTAACATCAATGAGTGGTGTCTGGCCGGTATTAATAACCTCAAAGCAAAATTTTACATTAGCTCCCTGAGCAACTGAGATTGTCTTTTGTTGATTGTTCGTACAACTACTTCCCGGTTCGGTTACAGTTTTAATTAGGGTAATACCCGGAAGTAACGCAATACGATCGCCCATGAAGTTTATAGTTTTAACTCCACCTGACCCAATCTGACTCTTAAAGGTACCATTAATAGTTGAAGCAGATTTACCAGCGGGCACCGTTGCATCGCTTGAGCCGGCAGGCAGGGGGGCTCCTTCTTGAGCAAGCACTCCACCATAGAGTAAATAAGCACTGTCTGCAGGTGTCAGTTTCGTTAGTAGCACAGTAACGCCAAGATAATTGGCTGAGCACCCTCCCTGACCGAGAGCAGGCGCTGAAACAGAATCAATTGTGGCGTTATAGGCGGCAAAGTCACCATTAACGTTTAAACCTGCTATAGCAGGCCCACTCCCATTCGGAGGAAAGTTTGTCGGGGAGTAATCAGTGTTCCAAGGGGCAAAACCAGTAAAGCCATATTTACCAGAGCTCGTTTCCTCTATTTGCAAACAAACGTCCAAGGTGAGCTGATTCGCATTGTTACCACCAATCTCCACTACCATTGCAGCTGTTTCCGTCTCAGAGTATCCGCCGGGATTTCCATTTTCCCAGAGTGAGTTATCCGGGGCCCAGACATCAGGCGCGATATCACCGGAGCCTATCGTATCAGCCGCAAGCGTTGTACCAGTTACAAGTACAAGGCTTAAGACAAGAAAAAATATACAGTTTAAAAGCTGCCTAAACATGAACACCCTCCAATCACATCAAACTCGGGGAAAATCTATACTTGAATAAAAAAGTACTGAACAGACCAAAAGAAAAACCGTTGAGCATTCTAACACCTGTGGAAAACTATTCAATTAAAATGAGGATTTAAGGCAGAACCCACCACCACCAATAAATACTGTTTAATTACAGTGGCTTATATTCACCAAATACGAGTCTAAATGTATGTGAGATCTCACCGAGAGTCGCTTTAGCCCTGATACACTGCACAATGACAGGCATAATATTATTTTCTGAACTCGCTGCCTTCTGCAACGCACTAAGAGCATCCTGACACTCTTTATCATTTCGCCCGGTCCTGAGCTTTTTAAGCGCCTTAACCTGTTCCGCTTCCCCTACCGGACTACTCTTCATAATTGGCGGTTCCTGAGCATCGTCTGTTACATAGTCGTTTACTCCTACAATAATCTGCTCTCCACTCTCAATTGAACGCTGATACTCATAGGCAGCTTTTTCAATCTCTTCCTGTGGATAACCTGCCTCTATGGCATCCACCATCCCCCCAAGAGATTCGATATGGTCCATTAGCAGTTGACTCTCCGCTTCCATTCTATCAGTCCACTCCTCAATCAGAGGCGCTCCACCAAGCGGATCAACAGCATTGGCAATTCCTGACTCTTGCGCGAGGATCTGCTGGGTTCGAAGTGCTATTGTCGCGCTCTCTCTTGTTGGCAATCCAAGAGCTTCATCAAATGAATTTGTGTGGAGAGATTGAGTTCCACCAAAGACAGCCGCCATAGCCTGAACCGTCGTGCGAACTATATTGTTATACGGCTGCTGTGCGGTAAGGGAGCTTCCCGCGGTCTGAGTATGAAAGCGAAGCATCATGCTTTTCTCACTTTTCGCATGAAATCTCTCTTTCATTATCTTTGCCCACATTCTTCTGGCGGCACGAAACTTGGCTATCTCTTCTAAGAAATCATTGTGGCAGTTAAAAAAGAAAGAGAGCCGGCTGGCAAAGTCATCAATTTTGAGCCCACTCCTTAGCGCCGCCTCAACGTAGGAGATGCCGTTAGAGAGAGTGAAGGCTAACTCCTGTACTGCGGTACTCCCGGCCTCACGTATGTGATACCCTGAAATACTCACCGTGTTCCAGTTCGGGACTTCTTTGCTACAGAACTCAAAGATATCTGTTACGATCCTTATCGCCGGTCCGGGCGGATAGATGTAGGTCCCTCTGGCGATATACTCTTTTAATATATCATTCTGAATAGTACCCCTAAGCGTACTCCACGGCACTTTCTGTTTCTCAGCTTCTACGAGAACAAGCGCCAAAAGTATTGCAGCGGTACTATTAATGGTCATCGAGAGAGAAACCTTATCAAGCGGAATCCCATTTAGGAGTGTTGCCATGTCCTCAGACGAGCAGATTGATACCCCGACCTTACCAACTTCCCCTCTGGCCTGTGCATCGTCGGCGTCGTACCCCATCTGAGTGGGAAGATCAAAGGCCACACTCAAGCCAGTTGAGCCGTTTTCTAAAAGATAGCGGTACCGTGCGTTTGCTTCCTGCGCCGTTCCAAATCCAGCATACTGGCGCATCGTCCAGAGGCGTCCTCGGTACATGGTCTCGCGGATTCCTCTTGTATACGGATAACTCCCGGCAGTATCATCACCATAAATCCGCTCCACATCTAAACCGGACGGGGTGGTAAATTTTTGTTTACGCTCTTTGCTTTTAGACATAGGAAGACCTTAAAACCTTGGAGTATGGTACGACGACAAAACATAGCTTACAATAGACTGACAAAACATAGCTTACACTTATAGTAGAATACATGGTGACTTCAGATAGATAGGAGGAAGCCATGCCGTGGAAGGAGAGGAAAGCTATGGAAGAGCGGAAATCATTTGTTCAACGAGCTATTCAGCCGAGAGCGAATATCAGTGAGTTGTGCAGAGAGTATGGAATTAGCCGCAGCGTTGGTTATAAGCTACTGAAACGTTACCGGGAAGAGGGAGAGAGAGGCATAGCGCCCCGATCGAGACGTCCCCTGAGCCACAGTCTTGAAACATCGGCAGAGCTAGTTTGTGAGATAGTATTGCTGAGAGAGAAGTATCCGACGTGGGGTGGAGTAGCGCTGAGGGAGCTCCTGCTAGATGTATATGAAGAAGAGTGCGTGCCGAGCAGCCGTACTATAGATAGAATTTTGAAGCGAGCAGGACTGGTGAAAGCTCGCCGTAAATCGCGTGGCAAGTGGTTAGATCGTGAAAAGCTGATAAAACCCGAGGCAGCAAATGAAGTCTGGACGGTGGATTTTAAGGGGTGGTGGAAAACCAAGAATGGCAAACCATGCTTTCCTCTGACAATACGTGACGGCTATTCGAGATATCTGACGGGTATCTATGCTCTGCCAGGAACCGGTTATATGCATACCCGTGAGGCATTTGAGAAAGCATTTGAAGAGTATGGACTTCCAGAACAAATTCTTTCAGATAACGGAACTCCCTTTGCTACAGTACTTTCTGTAGAGGGTATTACCCGGCTCTCTGCGTGGTGGGTAAAGTTAGGAATACGTCCCCGAAGAATATTTCCAGGGTGTCCGTTTATGAACGGTTCTCACGAGAGAATGCATAAAGACATGAAAGCAGAGCTACAGTCGTGCCCGATGTGGGATCTTAAAGAACAGCAAAAGAAGTTTGATGAGTGGAGAAACACTTACAACACTATCCGTCCAAACAGAGCTATAGGGAAAAAACGTCCTGCAAAAGTATACACTGCTTCTCGAAGAAAAATGCCTGAACAAATATTAGATTATGAATACCCTTCAAATATGGCAGTAAGAAGGGTAAGTAAGCGTGGAAATATATCATGGTATCAGCAGAACCGATTTATTTCAGGTGCACTGGCTGGAGAAACAGTTGGATTTCTTGATGAGCAAAAGGAAAAAATGTCTATCTGGTTTTGTGAGCTTAAGCTCGGAACCACGGATAAAAACTTTTCTTCCCCCCTCGGGGGGAAGAAGCGTTCCCATTATCGAGAAAAACATGCTAGAAACAGATAAACACCTGTAAGCGATGTTCTGTCGTTCATGTGTAAGCGATGTATTGCGTCGGACCTATTAAACCACAGAGGGCACAGAGAGCACAGAGGAAATAAGGCACTTTCTCTCTGTGCTCTCTGTGCCCTCTGTGTTTATATTATATACCTATAAAGAACCTTAAAAGTTTTAGCCCTATGTCCACAGGACTTGACGAACTCAACACAAGAAATAAAGCTGCCGAGAATGCCGGCGGTGAAGAACGCACCAAACGTCAACACGATGCTGGAAAACTCACTGCAAGAGAACGAATCCTCAAGCTTCTAGATACCGGAAGTTTCTACGAGATAGACAAATTCGTAACCCATCGCTCTCAGAATTTTGGCCTTGAAGAAAAACGCTATCCCGGCGATGGCGTTGTGACGGGGAGTGGGAAGATTGATGGGCGGCCAGTTTTTGTGTTCGCGCAAGACTTTACTGTTTTTGGTGGGTCTCTTGCTGAGATGCACGCTAAGAAGATCTGCAAAGTTATGGACCTCGCCGAAGAAAACGGATGTCCTCTTATCGGTCTCAGCGATTCTGGGGGAGCTAGAATTCAGGAAGGTGTTGAAAGCCTCGCTGGGTACGCTGACATCTTTCTACGAAACACGCTACTCTCCGGAGTGGTGCCCCAGATTTCACTTATCCTTGGTCCCTGTGCTGGAGGAGCAGTATATTCCCCAGCTATCACAGATTTCGTTTTGATGAGCGAACAGACCAGCCATATGTTTATTACCGGTCCGGATGTTATAAAAACGGTCACGAGAGAGGAGGTCACAAAGGAAGATCTCGGTGGCGCCCTTACCCATGCCTCAAAGAGCGGAGTGTGTCATCTAACAGGCCAGAACGAAGAGGAGACTCTAGCGCTCTGTAAAAAGCTTTTAAGCTTCCTCCCCCAGAACAATCTCGAAAAGGCACCACTGATTCACACAGGAGATCTCCCGGGAAGAACTGACGATGCTCTCAACAGTGTTGTTCCACCAGACCCGAACAAACCTTATGATATTCGTGACATCATAAGTTCCGTTGCCGATCGAGGAGAGCTGTTTGAAATACAACCGCTTCATGCTCAGAATATTGTAATCGGATTTATAAGGCTCGGTGGCCATACAACAGCAGTAGTCGCCAACCAACCTCAAGTACTCGCCGGATGCCTAGACATTGAAGCAAGCGTTAAAGCAGCTCGGTTTGTAAGATTTTGTGACGCTTTTCACATCCCGATATTTACTCTGGTTGATGTCCCCGGATTCTTACCGGGCGTCCATCAAGAGCACGGCGGAATCATTCGTCACGGCGCAAAACTTCTCTATGCTTATGCGGAGGCTACCGTGCCCAAGGTAACGCTCATTACCAGAAAGGCCTATGGTGGGGCATATGACGTTATGAGTTCAAAACACATTAGAGCTGATTTTAACTTTGCTTATCCCGGAGCTGAAGTAGCCGTGATGGGCCCAGACGGAGCCGTCAGTATCATTTTTCGAAAAGAGCTAGAAGAGGCCGCAAAAATAGGAAAGTTCGAAGAGAAAAAACAAGAACTCGTTGCTGAGTACCGCGAAAAATTTGCCAATCCATGGCAAGTTGCTGAGCTCGGGTTTATTGATGCTGTTATCGAACCTTCAGAAACTCGTCCAACAATCATCAGAGCCTTCGAACTTCTTCAAAACAAGAAACAGACGTTACCATCCAAAAAACACGGAAACATACCACTCTAAGGACCTCCTTATGGCTATTATCCGACCAGGAACAATACACTCCGCTTCAAAGAGCATTGCAAAAGCTGAGACCCAGATTCCAGCAAATAGATTTGATATCTCTAAAGTACCTTTTCGTACCGCAACGGAACTCACGGGAACCACTACCAGCGAAGATGAAATATTTCAGATAGCTGTCGCACTATTTGAATTGACGTCAAATACCTCGCCCGGGGAAAGCACATGGCGAACACATGCTCTTCTCTCCAGCCACAATAGGAGCCCTTCGTTATGAGCAATTACAGTATTACCATTAATGGAGTGACAAGAGAGGTAACGCTTCTTAAGAAAGATAATACCAGAGTTTCTTTCTTGTTAGATGGGAACCGTCATGAAGTAGAAATCGCCACAAACATCATCCCTTCATCAACTACGATCTCCACTCCTCAACTTGCACCAGCAAGCTCCCCTTCTCTCTCAGCCTCTCCCGCATCCGGCGAGATAGTCGCTCCAATGCCAGGCGTGATAGTTTCAGTTGATGTATCAGAAGGAGATACAGTTACTGCCGGCCAGAAACTGTGCGTTATGGAAGCCATGAAAATGGAAAATAATATTACGGCTACGGTTTCAGGAAGTATAGAAAAAATTTGCATCTCTCCAGGCGAAGAGGTGCAAAATCGCCAGCTGCTTATCAAGATTAGTTGATACGCATCGCTTCTTCTTCTGTTGGCTTAAACTCATCTGGTACATCGCGAGTTGCAATTACCTTATTGAGCCCATCAAGCGCAGCTGTTTTGTAGGCCTGTGAGAGACTGGGATAATTAAAAACATTATGAGCGAGCTGTTCTATGGTGCCATTGAAATTCATGGCAAGCTGTCCGACGTGAATGAGCTCTGTGGCATTATGTCCAATGATATGTATGCCGAGGATCTGGAGTGTATTTCGGTGGAATAAGATCTTTAAGACCCCACTATTATCACCACTAATTTTCCCTCGCTCAATCTCACTAAATCGCGCAATACCGATCTCGTATGGAACCTTTTCTCCACTGAGTTCCTGCTCCGTTTTTCCAACCATCCCAATTTCAGGCACTGTAAAAATTCCATATGGCAGCGTCTCAGCAAGTCTCTGTTCTCCTAGACCAAAAGCATGACAGGCCGCGATCCGTCCTTGCTCAAGAGAAGTCGAGGCAAGAGCTGGAAATCCCACCACATCGCCTACCGCATAAATATTAGGGATATTGGTTTGAAAGAAATCGTTTACAACGACATTACCACGATCACTCACCTCAAGACCCACAGTCTCAATTTCAAGCTTTTCTGTATTCGGTACACGACCGGCTGAAACCAGAAGCTTCTCTGTGACTATTCGCTTACCACTTTCAAGGTACGTTACCGCGCGACCATCAGGAGTAATGGCGGTACGGGTTACTTTATCATTTAATATAATCTGACACTTCTGAGATCGCAGTGTGTATACAAGCGTATCGATAATTTCTCTATCAACAAATCCGAGCAGAGATTCTCGTGCCTCAACAATGGTGACCTTTATGCCAAGTGCTGAAAACATGGAACCATATTCACAACCGATGACTCCTCCCCCAACAATAGCGAGGCTCTTAGGGACCTCCTCCATACAGAGAATGCTATCACTGTCTAGAACCACATTATCGTCGAACACAAATGAATGAGGTCTTCGTGGCCTAGTCCCCGTAGCTATAATAATAAATTGCGCCGTATAGGTGCTCTCTTTCATCCCACGTTTGACTTTCACGGTGTGCGGATCAAGAAACGAACCAAATCCTTCAAGAATCTCTACGTTATTGCGAAGAAGCTGAGAACGTACTGTTTGTTCGATATCAGATGTAATAGAGCTACACCGATCGGTGAGATCCTTCATCGTAACGCGCTCTTTTACGCGGTAAGCTGTTCCGTAGTGACTCCTCTCATGATAACCAGAGAGATGTAAAATCGCCTCGCGAAACGATTTGCTTGGAATAGTTCCATCATGAAGGCAGACACCACCAACAAAGGGGTTTAAGTCTACAACTGCGCATCTCTTTCCGAGCTTTGCCGCCTGTATCGCTGCCTTCTGCCCACCAGGGCCACTTCCAATAACCAGCAGATCAAAATCGAATGTATTCTTCCCTTCCATGCCTTAAACATCGGCACCCCCACGGGAAAACTACAGGATATTCTTACTGAGCAAATCCTAATAAATAAGGCTACTTATCTCAAATCAAGCTCAAGGACATCTCCATCCACCGTGGGAGCGCCACGTGCCCCAAGCAGATACGCTACCGTAGGTGCCACATCGACCGCTGATGCGTCAATTTGTAGGAGCTGCGGCGAGATCGATGGATGCATAAAAACGAGCGGAATACTCGAGTCGTAACCGTAGGGAGTACCGTGTCCAGTTCCTGATCCATACCAGTGCGAGTAGTTTTCTTCAGGTTGCAAATAGAAATCTGGAGATCGTCCCGGAAAGTATGTCCGCTGATACCTTAGACAGGTTTCATCCGCATGGACGCAATTCTTAATCTCGGGAATCGTCCATACCTTCTTCACAAAGGAACAACTCTCAAGTTCATTGCGTATTGACTCAAGAAGCTCATGAAGCTCGAACTTCCTTTCATGCAACGCTTCCCTGTTGATATACCCATCACTTATAAAAATACCTTCACCAAAGCGCCGGACTAACTTACCATACTTCTTTTGCACACAGAGTATATCATCAACATCAACCCGGTGTGCCAAATGACCGCCGTCATGATTAACATACTCAGGGAAGCTTTGTACTCCGTGATCAGAGCTAAGAACAATGAGGGCATGCTCTAAACCAACTCTTTTATCAACACTATCAAGAAGGCGAGCAAGCTCCTTATCGAGATTGAAGAATGTGTCAATGAGTTCCTCACTATGAGGCCCGTAGTGGTGACCAACCCGGTCAAGCGCTGAATAGGAGACTCCTAAGAAATCTGGCACATCATCACTCCCAAGCCCCTCATTCTTTATGAGCTCAAGAGCAAAATCAGTTGTAAGGCTATCAAGGTACGGGCTGTGTTCAATCGCCTCGTAATAGTGATCATCTGGCGCAAGGGAAATACGCCCCAATGGATGCGGAAATGTGTCAGGAAAATCGCCAAACGAAAAGTTGTGGGCTCCTAATTCCGTAAAATGTGACTTCACATAGGGAGCAGGAGACCAAGAAGAACCAAAGTAACGCTCAATCTTACCTGAACTATGAAAGTTCTCTATCCAATCACCTTCTTGCGGGGAGTCTTTAAAATAAGAGCTGCTTCTAAACTGACCGCCATCAAACCAGTAAGCCGCATTAAGACCTCTTCCACCAAGGGTAATAGCACCACGAGCTTTGCCACTCACCGAATAAACTTTTACTGAAGAACCGTACCTGTCCCTCAACCACTCCCCGAGCCCTGTGACAAGAATCTTCTGAGGGGAGAACTCATACGTCTCGTCTTCAACGCATTTCACGTTTGTACCGCTCTCTGTATCAAACCACTCATTTCCAACTATTCCATTTGTCCGGGGGTAAGCTCCTGTATAGAGCGCAGCATGTCCCTGGCATGTTGCCGTGATAGCATGATCCTGCTGAGCATTCGTAAAAACAACTCCCTTCTGAAATAGAGAATGGAGCCCTCCCTTAGTGTACGGAATAAAACGCTCTCTATACTCAGCAGCAAATTGATCTACGACAACAAAGAGCACAAGACGTATCCCCTTAAGCGGAGCCGGGACAAACTGCTTACTGGTGTTACGCCACAAAACAAAGAGTAGTGAAAACGCAAGGACGAGTGAGATAATGTACTTTTTCATTGTCGGAACTCTCTTTGACACATACAGCCAGAGGCGAAGGCTAGGCCGAGCCTACATTCCTTCCCGCCCATATACGTGAGAAAGAACGCCCCTTCTAAAGCGATTGTGGAAGGTATTACTCGCGCGCAGTTCCCGCAGGGCTGTTTGAGCACGAGTGATACCTTCCACAATCGCCTCAAGCCTTACTCATAATACGTTATACCACTAAACATCTTCCGAACGTAGCCCCCAACATCTTCGATCATCATGTAGACGGCTGGCACAAGGGCCAAGATGATTACCGTAGATGCCAAGATACCGAAGCCAAGAGAAATGGCCATAGGAATAAGAAATCTTGCCTGTATAGATGTTTCAAAGATCATCGGAGCAAGTCCTAAAAACGTAGTGAGTGAAGTAAGAATTATTGGACGAAATCTCCTAATCCCAGCAAGCTTAATAGCTTCTTCAGCGTCTTTTCCTTCATTTCGAAGATCGTTTGCTGTCACGATGAGAACAAGTGAATCATTTACAACAACTCCTGATAGAGCGATAAGACCGAACATACTTATGATACTTAGATTATAGCCAAGTAAAAAATGACCCAATACGGCTCCAATCATACCAAACGGTATGCCAAGCATAATGACAACCGGTTGTGCATAGCTTTTAAGAGGAACAGCAAGAAGTCCGTAAATTGCTATCATCGAAAGTAAGAAGCCTACAAAGAGCGCTCCCATTGATTCAGCTCGCTCCTCTTCTCTTCCACCAAGAGAACTTGAAAGACCCGGATACTTCTGCTGAAGTACGGGAAACTCATCTCCAAGGACATTCTCGATAATACTTGCAGCATTTGAGACCTTTTCGTCTACATCTGCCGTTACGGTAATTACCCTCTGTCCATCACGCCTGACAATCTTCGTATAAGATTTCCCTTCAGTGATATTTGCCGCCTCAAGAAGTGGAATCTCGTCACCGTTTGGAGTACGCACTACAAAATTCTCCATAGTCTGAATACGTTCGCGATCCTCAAGCGGAAGTCTCACAAGCACTTTTACCTCATTACGCCCCCGTTGCTGACGTAGCGCTTCCGCACCGTAAAACGAAGCCCTGACCTGTCGCCCCAGATCTTCTGCCGTAAGGCCAAGACTCTGAGCGTACGGAGTCACCTGAAAGCTAAACTGCCGTTTCCCTCCTTCAACACCGTCATCTATATCGAAGACGCCTGCATAGCCTGCAAGTATACGACCGAGCTCTTTAGCTGCTGCCTCAGCTGACTCCTTTGAACGATGGCTGAGATTCAGTTCAATAGCTGCACCACTTCCGCCACCGATCTCGTAATCAAATTGCAGTGTTTCAAGTCCAACGACATCAGAGAGCTCCTTCCGCCACTGTCTGGAAAAAGTAGCAGCGCTAAAATCACGATCTTCAGAAGACACAAGAGAAACCTCTGCAGCGAGGATATGTCCCCCCTCTTCACCCCTCGATCCATGACCTCCTGCAATCACCTGTCCACCAATTTGAGAGTAAATTCCTTTTACACTCTCAGCCGCATCAAGCTTTTGTATGACCTCTTTCGCTGAGGCAACGAGCCGTTTTTGAATATTTCTTGCCGTTTGAAGCGGTGCATCGAAAGGAAGCGTAGCCTGTACCTTAATCACATCAGATTCAATTCGGGGAAGATGGGTAACTTTAATATGGCCTCCCATAACGGCTCCGAAGGCAGCACAGAGCAGCGCGAGGGCTATGGCAATAGTTATGTATCGGTTCCGAATGGCACGCTCCACCATAGGAGCATAATAGAGAGTGATAAAGCTCTTAAGCTTTTCCTCACAGTGCCGCTGCGGTGAGTTCAGCGTTTGCCAGATTTTAGCGTTAGAAAGTCTGTGTGATAGGTGAGAAGGGAGAATAAAGAGCGATTCAATAAGCGAAACAAAAAAAACGCTCACCACAATAGCTGGTATTTGCATGAATATTTTCCCACTCGTTCCAGGAACAAAGAAAAGCGGCAAGAAAGCAACTATATTTGTCAGAACGGCGAAGGTAATTGGCGTTGCAATATTTCTCGCACCTAAAATGGCAGCGAGCTTAATCGGGAATCCACGCTCTCGGTGCTCATATATGTTCTCCCCCATCACTACCGCGTCATCAACGATGATGCCCAGTGTAATGATAAACGCAAAGAGTGAGACCATATTTATAGATGTGTCAAAAACAGGAATAAAGAGAAAACTACCGAGGATTGAGATTGGAATACCAAGAGTAACCCAAAAAGCGAGTCTCACCTCGAGAAAAAGGCCAAGTAGGACGAGCACCAGCACGAGCCCCAACACAGCGTTCTTCATCAAAAGACTCATCCGATCCGTATACTTCTCAGAGTCGTCATCCCAAACTTTAACCGATACGCCATCAGGGAGTTGCGGGGTTAATTTTTCAACATAGGCCTTCACAGCTGCTGCAACTTGCTGCGGCGTTTCCTCACCAACGCGGTAAACATCAATCCCTACAGCCGGCATACCATCAAACGAAGCCTCTTGATCCGCCTCCTGAAAACCATCTTTAATGGTAGCAATGTCTCCAAGCGTAACCAGAGCACCCTCTGAATTTGTAGCTACAGGTATGTCATGAAACTGCTTTCCATAATCGCGCCGTTCACGTGTGCGCAAAAGAATACGCCCACTCTCTGTTCTGATTTCACCTCCTGGTAGCTCTAGTGCCGTTCTACGAATAAGCTGGGCCACTTCCTCAAGCGTAAGTCCGTATGCACGTAGGTTTTCCTGAGATATTTCAACAGCAATTTCAAGTGGAGGAGTGAGCCCGAGCTCAACGAGCGTGATACCATCTGTCTGTATGAGATCGTCCTGAATTCGTTCAGCAAGATTTCGAATAGCTTTCTCACTTTGATCGCCGTAAACAATCAAATTGACAACGACTCGAACTCTATCTGCCAGTGCCACGGTTGGTGTTTCCGCGTCCTCGGGAAAAGTCGTGATGCGATCTATTTCATTTTTAATATCTTGAAAAATCTTATTGGCATTGGTGTTCAGTAACAGCTCAGCAACAACAACACCACTTCCTTCATACGCAGAGGATGTAACGCGTTTGATACCATCTAATCCACGAATCCGGTCCTCTATGGCAAGAACAACTCCTTGCTCAACTTCCTCAGGGCTTGCCCCTGGATAAGGAACAGTGATTCGTACCGCATCAAGGTCAAATTCAGGGAACACTTCCTGTTTCACGTTCCAAGCGAGAAGAGCTCCACCTACAAGAAAAAAGAGCATAAGGAGATTGGCAGCAACGGAATTATTCGCCATCCATGCGAGAGGCCCTCCCGTGGTGCGAGGAGAAGGTTCTGGCGGAGCTTGAGAGGAATCTTGTTCGTTCATAGCTATGAGGAATCTCCAGCACCCTGAACTTCAAGCAACATCCCCTCAAGGGCATTGGGAAGATTCGAAGTAATAATCTGTTGATAATCAGCAAGGTCTCCTCGAATATAAGCTTTCTCATCCTTAGAGAAGATTACCGAAACGTCTTTCGTGACAAGCTTCTTACCATCTCCAACAACCCATATAACATCACCTTCCCGCACAGACTTACGTGGCACTTCATACACCCCCTTTTCTACCTTGGCCTCCATTTTTACCTCAACATAGGAACCGAGCAAAAGCGGAGAGTGTTCTGTAGTTGCTCTGAGTGGATCACGAACGGCAACTATAATACCTGCCATCCTTCCATTCTCATCAACGTTGCTAAGCAATCTGAGTACACGTCCTTCCCAGCGCAGGTTCTGCCCTGGACCAACTCGTTGCACAACTTGTACCGGATAAGGTTCTGCTGGTTCGCCGCTATTAGAAAAATCAAAAAAGGAAAGCTCACGCCTTGGTATCTTAACTTCAATCAGAAATTCATCGGTGGCAGCTATCGTGAGTGCTACAGCTGTAGGACTTACAAATTGCCCTTCTTCAACACTCTCACTCAGGACAACGGAATCAAATGGAGAGCGGATCTCTGTGCGCGAGAGATCAAGTTTAGCCTGCTCAAGCTCACTCTCGGCAGCTTTTAGCGCCGCTTCCTTTTCTTCTAAGTGTGGCTGCCTAAGCGCGAGCTGTTTTCCCAAATCACTGACTGGCATATCCTTTTCAAGAAGCTCAAACTCTCTTTTCGCCACAACTTGATTCCCTAACTCAAGCTGATATTGAAACTTAGCGGTAGCTAGAGCTGCTTCCTTCATTTTGACAGCAAGCTCATAATCCTTGGGATCTATCTGAAAAAGAAGCTCTCCCTTTGAAAACCTAGCCCCCGGCAACAATCGCTCATCGATCTTCACAATCTTGCCACTTACTTGCGGATAAACCTGAACAGCTTTTCTTGCTCTTACAGTGCCAAATCCACTCACTGCTGAACGCTCATCAGATGGCACTAACTCTTGAACGGTAACCAGAGCAGCAACCTTCTCAACACTCACCCGAGCTGGTACTGGCCGTAACACTAAAAGAAGGACATACAAAAGTATCCCTGCAACGATGATAGCAGAAGGAATTACGGCAGCATGATATTCACTATTTCCCTCATCATCGAGTCGTTTGAGTTTTTCAAGCGTTAACCACTGCGGCCTATTCATACTCACACCTGCTGCCCTATCGTTGAATCTTGTATTTCTGTTAACCACTGTCCGCCAAGCGCTCTGTAGAGTCTCGCACGGGCTATTAAAAGATTGGTTTTCTCACTGACGACTCGTCTTTCAAGTTCTTGCACTGACTGCAGTGCAAGGATGACTTGCAGGTAGTCACTCAGCCCATTCATGTAACGAAGCCGTGACTCAGAAAGGGTTGATCTTGCTGCTTGAAGCTGCACATTAAGTTTTTCCACGAGCTCAAGTTGATGCTTTTCCTGAATAACAGCATTCTCTACGTCCGTAAGAGCAGTGAGATACGTGTCACTAAATTCATAGAGTAACTGATCCACAACGGCTTCCTGCTGTCGCACAGCGGCACGTCTTCTCCCCCCGTCGATAAGTGGAGTGGTGATGCCAGCAGCCATATCACCGATCTTACTGGTAAAAAGCTGCTTAATGTCGTTTGTTTGGAAACTATAGTTAAAACCAAGTGAAAGTTGAGGATACCGTTCAGCTACTGCAGCAGCGAGGTCAAATTCTCCAGCCTGTAGACCCAGACGAGCCTGACGAAGATCAGGACGAGAATCAAGCAGGAGTGCTGGCGAAACGAGATCAGGGAACGGAGGTAGATCGAGTATATCTTCCCGCCCTGCTCCAAGCTCTTCACCTTCGACCGGCGTATTACCTGTAAGAATTGCTATCTGATTGAGAGCCTGCTTGTAGCCAGCTTCAACCATCGGCTTCTGAGCTTCTGTCGCTGCGAGTTGGGTTCGTTGTTGGTAAACATCGAGTGCAGATCCTTGCCCTACAGCAAAACGAAGCTCGGTAAGCTCAAGAAAAGTCTTAGCTGTAGTAATTTGGTCATCTAGCAACTCAAGAAGCGACCTCTGCTCCTGTACCTTTAAATAGGTCTCGACAACGCTTCCTATAAGCATAAGTGCCGTTTGTTCCACATCCGCTCTTACGGCCTCGGTACGCAGCGAAGCTGCCGTCTTTGATGATTGAATGCGTTTCCAGATATCAAGCTCATACGAAAGACTACTCACCAGAGAATAGTTATTTTCATATACAACACCTATGTTCTGGGTAAATTGTGTAGCAAAAGGCCTAGTAACATCGCTTCTTCTTCGAAGCCCACGCGCATTGACACTTACCTGCGGGTAGAGCTCACTTCCTGCAATAACCGACTGCTCCTGTGCTTGCTTAAGCCTTTCCCATGCTGCTTTAAGGGTTAGATTTTTTTTCAGCGTTGAGTCAACAAGCGTATTCAGCTTTTCACTCTCATACGCTTTCCACCACTGACCGGGATCAACGTCTTCTCCCTGATGCTTTTGTGCTAATTTTTCCGCATAGGTTTCTGGCAATGTAACAGCTGGTTTATCGAAAACACGCACGGTATGCGGGCTACAGGCCGATGTAACAACAAAAGCGAGGAGAACAGAGAGCTTCTTACTTCCCATCCGCCTCCATTCCAGCTGCACAAAAACGGATTAACATCTCTAGCATCTTTTCATTATCAAAGTCTGTATCTGCTAGGGCTTTAATAAACTGCTCCTTCATTGGTGCAAGAACAGCTTGAACCATCGCTCCAGCAGAAAAGACAAGTCTCATCAACTGCTCCGTATCATCTTCGGCTGGTGCCGATTTCTTAAACTCCTTTAAGAATTCCTGAATGACATCTTTTAATTGAAAAAGTAATTCCTCAGATACTACTTCATTCGTCTCAGCATGCGCTCTTGCTATGATACGAAAAAAATTAGCTCCCCCACTATCTCTTTTCCCCATGAGAAAAGGTGCCGCAAGAAAGGCACGGAGAAGCTTTTGTGTTGGGATTACCTCAGGAGAATATTCTTCTCGGAGCTTCTCTAGCTCTGATAAGCGTTGGGTATTAACTTCCTTGAGTCGTCTCCTAAAAACTTCTCGAATGAGATCATCTCTTGACCCAAAATGGTAGTGAACCGCAGCAAGGTTTACCTCTGCTTTTGATATGATATCTCTTAGAGAGACCTCAGCGATCCCTCTCTCGGCAAAGAGCTCCTCGGCACAATCAAGAATATGTAATCTGGTATTTTTCTTAGCCACAATATTAATTCAAACGTTTGTTTTATTTTATCACATCAGAGCAACTACGAAAATGCAGATAAAGGTCCGATATTACATGTTTATTTGATTTAAATTGAAATTATCAGGTCCGGTAACTGATACATGCTACTAAATGGAATAGCCCCTGCTTTCTGGAGTCGTTCCGGAGAGGTTAGATCAGCATATCCCAGCACCTTCATTCCGGCGTTAATAGCTGCAACGACACCGTGAACGGAGTCCTCTATTACCACGCACTCCTCAGGCTTTACCCCATTCTTTTCAGCAGCGTATAAAAAGAGATCTGGCTCAGGCTTACCGTGCTGTACATCTTGTGCAGAAAAAATATTACCATCAAAATATTGTTCAAGTCCGGTCCTTTTCAGGTTTATATGAACCTTCTTATGAGTACTACTTGAAGTAACGCACATCTTATAATTCTTAAGCTTTTTCAGGGCATCTTCGATTCCTGGTATCGGACATGTTTCCTGTTCATATCGCGCGTATGAGCGCTCTCGGAAGGTTTCAATGAAATCTTCAGGAGGAGTAACACCAAACTTTTCTTTGAGTATCTGTACACAATCAGGTGCAGAACGCCCCTTAAAGTGAAGGAGCACGTCATCAAAACTAAGCTCCATGCCAATTTCAGTTATGCACTCTTTGAGTACTTGGTTAGCGATCCTCTCAGTGTCTACAAGGACACCATCACAGTCAAAAATAAGTAATTTATTAGGCATAAGCTCAATATACCCCACTACGGGTCACGATAAAAGAGTCACTCCAAAGGAATTTCCTAATAATTATGACGCAGTCCAAGCACAAAACTTACATCTGCGGAACTATCAGCCGCTCCGGGGTTTTCACGTACGGTAGCATCAACAAGTGTCCCATGAGAGATCTCCCAGCTAAGCCCGGTATCTAAATAAAGCGCATAATCATCGTGCCCCGAGATATTGTTGATTGTTTCTGTAGAGTAAAGGACCGAAATTTGGGCTGAGAGCTTGCTTAATACCCTCCACTCAAAGGCCAAGAAGTCTTCATTATGAAATCTTGCATACGACAAGCCCGAGATATTTGTATCGGTATAGTAAAACACCGAAGCCCCACCATAGAGGAAAAGATCATCAATGAGCTCCCTTGATACTAAAAGGCCAAGCGAGAAGTCGGGTCCATTCGCTCCAAAAGAATCCCTTGCTACAGGCAACGAAACTCCACCTTCCACAGTTACAGCCGGCTGTTTCTCACCTCCATCTACGAGGCTATACGCCACTCGTGTTCGAATATTTCCAAGAGAGAAACCTTCATCAGATATTCCAAATGTACTCCCGTCATGGTGTACTCCAGAAACCACAAACCGATCGTCTGCTACGTGGTCTCGTCCACCTTCGGGGAGACCAAAAAAATCGTGCCAGCTATTTATAAATCCATCTAGAACACCACTCCCGCGCCACAGTAGTGGCACTTCCAACCCAAGCTCAAAATCATCGCTCACCCCATACTTATAACCAAGTAAAAGCTCCCTATTCTCAGCGTCAATCAGGTACTTGTCAGAAACCAGAGCATTCGTGCTTGTCCAACGAAACGAGGCGCTATAACCGGACGTTCCGGACTCCACTATACGTGGCGAACGTGGGCTCCATGTAGAATGAAGCGTATCAGGTAAATATTGGTTTGTTACTTCAATTGGCCCATAACCATACTGTGGCGACGTTTGAGCGAGAACTCTTTGTGCCAGCACAAGAGGCAAGAGAAGTAGAAAACTGCTTAAAATGAGGTATTTAAGGAGCGTTTGAGATATCACCAAGAAGCACCAGTTTTGAGCCTTTCTTTATGCCGTGCTTGTCAGCTTGACCAGCAAGAAGCTCTACAACGTAACTACTGGGCGTGCTGACCTGCCGGCGCTTTTCATTAAGGACAGGCACTTCTTTAAGCACACCAACAACTTCTAAGCTTCTATTTACAAAGATCATATCAAGAGAGATATACGTATTCTTCATCCAGAACGATTGAATCTGCTCTGTGGGGAAAACAAATATCATTCCCTCTTTAGCCTTAAGCTCACCCGGCTTTCGAAACATGAGGCCCTTAGAACGCTCAGCATCAGTTCTCGCAATTTCAAGGACAAACTCGGAACTCTTACCTTCACCATTGTCAAAGTAAGCTTTCACTTTCCCTCTCGAATCAACCATATCAGCGAGAAGAACGTATCCCCCCACAAGTACGGCCAAAGCAAGTACTACAATGAATATCTGCGTACGATTCCTACGTCTCTTTTTTGTATTAGAAGGCATCTATCCCTTAGCTGATTTAATAGCCTCAGTAAGCTGTGGCAGAACATCATAAAGATCTGCTACAAGCCCATAATCTGCAAGATCAAAGATAGGCGCATCCGGATCTTTATTGATTGCAACGATAACTTTTGAGTCCTTCATACCAGCTAAATGCTGAATAGCGCCCGAGATACCAATAGCAATATAAAGCTCGGGGGCAACGACTTTTCCCGTCTGCCCAACTTGCCAGTCGTTTGGAGCGTACCCGGAATCGACAGCAGCGCGAGAAGCTCCAACCGCAGCGTTTAGCACGTCTGCAAGTGGATAGATATATTTCTCAAAGTTTTCTGCAGACTGCAGGGCACGTCCACCACTTATAACGACATCAGCCGCCGTGAGCTCTGGCCGATCTCCTCCGGACTCTTCAAGATTCACAAACTCACCTGCATTTTCAGGCACGGAAACCCCTGTGAGCTCCTGAGTCTTACCTCCCCCACCAGCGGCTGCGATCTCACCAAAGGCCGTAGGTCTGACCGTGATCAGTTTCTTATCAGTGGTCACCTCAACATCTGCCAACACATCTCCGGCAAACATCGGACGCCGGAATGACTTGTCACTGTTTACAGCAATAATGTCAGAGGCCTGACCAGCAGCGGTAGCTGCGGCAACTCTCGGAAAAAAGTCCTTACCTGTTGTAGTAGCCGGCGCAACACCTATACTAGCCCCCGACTCAGAGAGAGCTTTTTCAAAGGCTGCGGCATAAGCCATAGCAAGATAGTTATCAAAAGCACCGTCTTCACTGTAGTAAACCGTAGCAAAACCATAAGACAGCGCTGCTTCAGCTGCCTTCGCACTCCCCTTGCCGAGACAGAGCGCATGCAGGTTTCCAGCACCATGAGCTTCTTTTATCTGCCTTGCTGCTTCTGCCGTTGTAAGTGAAGCCTTAGGGAGACTTCCATCTGTTTGCTCAAGAAAAACTAATATATCTGACATAAAAATCTCCTTATAGAACCTTTGCTTCATCCTTAAGTGCAGTGACGAGCTCCTCTACACTCTCAACTTTTCGCCCGGCTTGTCGCTCAGGTGGTGGTGACATCTTAAGCACCCTGACCTTAGGAGTGAGGTCTACTCCGAGATCAGCAACTGACATCTCATCCATTGGTTTTTTCTTTGCTTGCATGATTCCGGGAAGCGAAGCATAACGAGGTTCATTCAATCGTAGGTCAGTGGTAAGCACGCAGGGTAATGGAAGTCGAATTGTTTCAAGCCCTCCGTCAACTTCTCTTGTGACCGTAACCTTCTCATCTGCAAACTCGACCTTAGAAACAAAACATCCCTGTGGCACACCAAGACGCGCTGCAAGAAGTTGCCCGGTCTGATTTGCATCAGAATCGATCGCCTGCTTTCCCATGAGTACCAGACCGTACTCGTCTTTCTTGTAAATAGCTTCAATAACGCGCGAGGCACCATCGGAGTCAACAGGCTCATCGGTCTTTACATGTATCCCCCTATCCGCTCCCATCGCCATCGCGTACCTGAGCTGAGCGGCCACGTCATCAGGACCAATTCCGACCACAACTACTTCCGTAGCTGTTCCGGCATCACGAATCTTAATCGCCTCTTCTACAGCGATTTCATCAAACGGGTTCACAATCCACTTGATACCGTCAGTAACCACCCCGGTTCCTTCACCGTTTATCTTGATTTTAGTCTCGTAGTCGGGAACCCTTTTTACGGGAACGAGTATTTTCATAAAAAACCTCACTTGTGGATAAGTTGCCAATATCTTTAGATTATATGTGGTCTATCGGCACCGCAAGTAATAAAAAGTAGCTTTAATCGCTATTTCATGGAAACATTGTTCCACCTGAGCTCGATAAGGTAACGTATTCCATTATCAAAAGGGTGTATTCAGAGGGAATTACGAAGCTTATGTTCTTTACCAGTCAGAGAAAAAATCCAAAAAATTCGGGCTATAGTCTCCTTGAATTTGCTATGGTTGTGCCCCCAATTCTTCTGTTCGTTATGGGCGCCCTGGATGTAACAAGAGTTCTCCAGGCAAAACAAGCACTACAACAAGGCGTTGAGACCACTTTGCGTTGTTTATATCCGGTAAACGGGAAGTGTGCTCAAATTAATCATGATCCATCTACTGCTCTGCTAAATTGGTATAGACCAACGCTTAATCCTATACCTGTCGGAGAATACCTCTCTTACTCGGCAGAGGCGGATATGATAACCCCACCGACCTACGAGATCTCTGAATATAAGGCGAATGTTTTTGGCCCGGTAGAATTTGATTACACAACCCACTCTCTTCTCGCATCACAGGCTTACTACAGAGCCACGGCAAACATTACTCCCGGCTATCTACAGATCGCTGATAGTCCTGTTGTAAGGGTCAACAGTTCTTCAGATGTCGACTTTGCCTTTGCTAATGAAACTGGAGCAAGGTATGCCCCTGTACCAAGCACAAGACTCTCATTCCCAGGCGGAAAATCTCTCTCACTTTCAATCTCAGGGAACAACACCGATAGCGGGACGGTTCGCTTTATTGTTGATGCCCCTCCAAATATTGACAGCTCTCTGCCGTGTTTCGAATCTACGCAGTTTAACAAAAGAACGTTAAATCCAAATACAGAGAGAGAAGCCAGCGGCACATGTGCAAACGCAATTAGCGGCAAAGTTCCCTTTGTCATTTGGATAAGAGCGAAAGGCTGGGTTGAAGGTACAGAAGAAGCGAAAACCGTAATTTCCGGATTTTCCAATCTCGATGTGAAAAATCCAAATAACCAAGAGCTCTCCAACATCGGTGGAAGAAAGTTTGATGGCAATGTTGAAGACGATGCAAGCTTTGTTCCTCGCGGCGTTGGTGATGACGGAGACACCAAGACCGGTGGATATGTTGAGATAGCGAAGTATTCCAAGATTGAGGGAAAGTTCGGTGATAAACTTGAGCTCGAATTTACTCTAACAAGACCAGACGACACCTCAGCTCAGGGAAAAGCCACTTGGGACCTTACTGATATTGTTGTATTTGCACCAAAATACAAATCAATGAACACTTATCAAGTTGAGTGTCCGCAGCCAGTCCTCTTAAGTGATGCTGATGACACAAATGCGCTTTTTAAGCGTTGCGGACTTGACTCGAATATCAGTGCTAAGCAAACAAACATAACAATCCATAGCAACGAAAAAGCCGTCACATTTGATAACCAAATTGT
>JAUIIO010000044.1 GCA_030431715.1 bacterium | reverse complement strand
TGGAGTGTGGAGTTTGATCATATTAAGCCTGTGGCTATTGGTGGAGTGAGTTCGGTAGAGAATTTGAGACTACTTTGTCGTAATCACAATCAGCTTATGGCTAGAGATGCGGGGCTTATTCGGTAATTAGGAGAGAAACGCTGCTGCGTACCTTCTGGATGCTCGCATGTCCGGTGGAGCGCTCAGCGCCACGAACTCATTTGCTGCACGGAAGACACTACCAACTCCATTCCTGTGTGTGATTGCCATTGAGACAAATATGCTACCCATCTCTACGGCGAATAATCAGACCTAAGCACCAAGCGTATCACGGCGTCTACGGCGGCGCTTGGCGTGCTCTCCGTTTAGCTGTGCGGCCTGCGCCGGGATATCTGAAGAATCAAAGAGGGCGTCAACAAATGCCTCTGGCTCAAACTCTTTTAGGTCTTCTGTCCCTTCTCCAACACCAATGTATCGAAGAGGAATACCAAGCTCGTCCTTAATCGCTATAACGACCCCACCCTTCGGCGTACCATCAAGCTTGGTGACAATTAATCCGGTAAGTGGGATGGCCTGATGAAACTCTCTGGCTTGCTGTACAGCATTCTGACCAGACGCTCCATCAAGTACTAACAAACTCTCGTGAGGGGCATCCGGCTGATGTTTCTGAATGATATTATTCATTCCTTCAAGCTCTTGCATCAGATTTGACTTGGTGTGCAAACGGCCAGCGGTATCGATAATGACAACATCTGTGTCCTCTTTCTTGGCTCTTTCCATCGCATCATATACGACAGCGGAAGGCCTTGCTCCCTCCTCTCCTGCAACAACGGGTACACCAATACGCTCACCCCATGATTTTAATTGCTCAACGGCGGCGGCACGGAACGTATCCGCTGCAACTAAGAGAACTTTAGAGCCTGAAAGCTTGAGCTTATGAGCGATTTTAGCACTGGTAGTAGTCTTTCCTGCACCATTCACACCGATCATCATTATGACAGATGGCCCATCGGCTTGCTTCTTGGTAGGAAGGTGAATATTTCCTCCCCCATCAGAATTCAAGCGCTCCAGAACTTTTTCTTTGAGGATCTCTGTCAGAAAACTTTCGGTTACTTCTTCCCCACTACGTAAAGTGTCCTTAAGTTCCTCAACTAAACCATCAACGGTCTTAACTCCAATATCAGCGCTGATGAGATGGGCCTGAACCTCTTCAAGCATCTCTTCGCTCACAATTGGGCCAGAAGAGAAGAGGCTCTTAATTTTAGAAAAAATTCCACGACGAGTCTTCTGGAGACCACCACTTAAAGATTTAGACTCCTCTTCTATCTCCTCTATCTCTACCGGCTGTGCAATCACATCAGAGACAATAGGACCGTCTTTTAAAATATCATCGGGATGAAATTCCTGACTGGGAGAACGCACTTCACGAATCTCTTCAACCGCCTTTACAGGAGCCTTCACTCCCGAACCACTCACTGGCTCAGAGACAAGCGACTTAGCCGGCGAGAAGTCGTCGGAGTTCTTAGCAAGATGCTCCTCTAAATGCTGGACTCTATTCTTAAGAAAAGTGATCTCTCGCATCGTCTCGGTACGAATTGAGTTGAGCTCCATTTCAAAGCGCTCAACACGTCCGAGGACACTAGAAGCCCTGTCGTGACCATCTCCTCTGTCAGCAGCAGGGCGAGATTCAAATTTTGACTTACCTGCAGTAAATGGACTGGGACCACGCGGTGAAGCAGAACGTGCCTTCCTACGAGAAGCCGCAGTTCGCATAAAGGTGAACGTAAATATTAAGGCAGAAAGGATAACGAGTGCTATAAGCACTAGAATAATATCGCCGTTTGTATCCCCCGTGCCATAGTTGGCAGAGAGACTATCAAGAAATTCGTATACAGGTAAAAGCGTTTCAGACATATGCCTACTAAGCTACCTGGCTATACGCCTCTTGTAAAGAAACGGTAAGAATTGTACTGGCTCCGGGCTGTTGCATGGTCACTCCAACAAGCTTATCCGCCGCTGACATACTGCCTTTATTGTGGGTAATCATGAGAAATTGAGTCTTCTCGCTCATCTCCTTCACAACGCTCAAGAAGCGGACAAGGTTCGCCTCATCAAGCGGAGCATCAACCTCATCAAGTACACAGAGCGGGCTCGGTCGGACAAGGAACATAGCCATAATAAGCGAAGTGGCACAGAGAGCCTTCTCCCCACCGGAGAGAAGGTCGATACTCTTCGGCTTCTTCCCTGGAGGTCTGACAGTGATAAGGACACCGGCATCAAGCGGATTAGCGTCATCAGTGAGATCGAGTGACCCCTGCCCTCCACCAAAAAGTCGAGGAATGAGTACCGCAAAATTCTCTCTTACCGCTTCATAAGTTTGAATAAAACGCTCCTGAGAGGTGATCCGCAACCTCTCAATGGTCTTACGAAGTGTCGAGGCAGCAGACTCAAGATCAACCTTCTGAACTTCAAGCTCTTCTAGGCGAGTTTTCTCTTCTTCGTAGCGGGCAATAGAATCTGGATCAACTTCTCCTTCACGAGCGATACGATTCTTGATCTTCATTATGGATTCTTTAAGCTCAGTACGTTCTTCATCAGAGAGTACCGGTTTTCCATTTGTCGCAGCTTGCTCTTGTAATTCATAAAGGAGATTTTCGCTGTAGTCCTCGCGAATCTTTTCAAAGATGTGCTCAGTCTCAATCTCTACTTTCTGAGCGCTGAGTTGCATCTCAGACATCTCTCCGCGCACCATATCAAGCTCTTTTCGAACTCCATCGACGATTTCTGCCAGAGCTCCCAGCTCTGAGCGGTTTTTACTTCGAATATCATCAAGCGCGAGATACTTCTCATTAAGCTCTCGGACCTCAGCGTGAAGCTTCTCTTCCTCATCACTTACGAGGCTATCAAGTTCTAGCTGGAGTTTTTGTCGGTCAGATTCATATCCGGCGATTTTCTTCTGAACTTCATCAAGCTGAACCGTTGCCTTTTCAAGGTCTCGCTGTACCTGTTCAGCTGCGCGCTTCTCAGAAGCAAGCTGGCCACGCACCTGTCCGATCTCGTTATTAAGCTTTCGAAGCTGTGCCTCACGCTCATCTTTTAAACGTTGCGCTTCCTGCCTTGCGGATTCCATCTCTGAAACGGTCGCTTCCTTAGCCTCAACGCCGGCTTCGAGTGTCGCAACAATCTCCTTGAGCTCTTCAGATTGCGATTGATACTGCTGAACTTGGTTCTTCATCTGCACCACTCCACCTTCATGGTTGAGAGAGTAGTAACTGTACGAGGTAACAATCTCACCCTGTGGTGTTACAAAGATGGTATCAGTATCTGGCTCAAAAGTTTCTTCAGGTAGAGAGGCAAGGTAGGAGTACGCCTCATCAAGCGATGGTACGAGGTACGTGCTTCCTAGCAATTTTTCAGCTGCATATCGAAAGTTTTCTTCTACCTCAATAGAATCAAGAATACGAACAAAGGTCGATGGCACATTAGCTCGGCCAGCGAATGGTTGTGAGGACGGAAGACCTCCCGACTTAAGAAGCCCGAGCCCTTGCTCCTCTCCTTTTCCAGAGTTCCGCTGATACTCAGAAAAAGCACGCGCAAGTTCCGCTGGCTTATCAGTAACGAGAAACGCAGCTTTCTCCGCCAACACAGCTTGAAGCGGCTTAACGTACTCTTCAGTAATGTTTAAGCCCTCAATGAAAATCTTCGCATCACTTGCGACATCACCCAGTACCCTAGCTAAGGCACCATCTCTACTTTCCTTAAGCTTGCTAATCGGGGAAGCTGCCGTTAGCTGTTTCTCAAGAGCTTCAAGCTTGCCAAGAATGCGCACCAACTCCTCACGTTTCGTACGTAGCTCTGCGCTTTGCTCGCGAAGTTTTCCTTTCTCTTCCTGAAGTCGAAGCTCGATCGATTTGAGCTCATCCTTTCCCTCTTCGCTTAGCTTCGTAATCTGCTCAGAAAGCTCCTGCTCCCTTACAGCATATTCCCGTGCTGAAGTTTCACACTCTCCACTACGCTCCATAAGCGTTTTCTTGCGCTCAACGACTCGATTCGTCTCTGTCTCGGCGGCTAGTGTGAATGCTCGAAGCTCACTCATACGTGAGGTCTTCTCGTTTCTTTTTCGCGCACGGTTATTAATCTCTTCTCGAATAGCGTCTATTTTTCTCCTGAGATCATCACCCTCAACATCAACGCTCATGAGCTCACTACGTGCCTGCTCTTCACGGGCACGTTCCTTTTCTAGCTTGGCTTCAATCGCTTGCTCTGCTTCTACAAGTTGATCTCTTTTTGATTCAGAGGTGTTCTTAAGAAGCTCAAGTTCTGCAAGCCTGTCGGTGTAAAGCTTGCGTTCTGCCTCAGCAACTTCCGCTTTCAATGCTTCACGGTTACGTGCTTTTGCTGCCTGACGAGAGAGCGAGCGTACCTGACGGCTTATCTCGTTATAGATATCTTCAATACGTGAGATATTTACCGTGGTGTCACTGAGACGCCTTTCTGAAGCAGCAATCTTGTCTCTAAAACCCAGAACTCCGGCTGCTTCTTCGATAATAAGTCTACGCTCAGTTGGTTTCGCTGATACGATCCTGCTGACCTGCCCCTGTGCTACAATTGTATAGGCACGAGCAGATATCCCAACGGCCCTAAAGAGCTCTTTGATATCCTTAAGACGACACGGCACTCGGTTAATAAAAAACTCGGATTCGCCGCTTCTATACAGGCGACGCGTTACCTGCACCTCATTGGTAGCCTGAAGCCAGCTAAATCGCTGAAGCAAAGATGCTGATACTGGCGACTTTTTAGGAGCTGGTATCTCTCGTGGATTCTCATCCGGAAGAACTTCTATCTCTTCCTTTTCCTTCTTGTCTTTGTTCCCATCGATAACTTGAAACTTTGGACGCTCTTCAGCCTGTTCCTCATCTGTGCTCTCGCCCTCACCCGACTGTTCAAGGGCTTCAGGCTCAGCAGTAGCTTCTGCAACCGCTGTAGCTTTCTTTACCGCCGATTCCGCTTCAGTTAGCTCAGCAATCATCTCAGCTTCATAATCAGAAGAGGTCAGATCTGAGAAAAAGTTCTCACTAGACGCCTGAAGCGTTAGCGTCACCTCAGCTAGCCCCAGTGGCCGTAGCTTATCGGTACCACTAAAAATGACGTCTTCAAGCTGCGCTCCTCGAAGGCTTCTGGCATTTGTTTCTCCAAGCACCCAGCGCAAGGCATCCACAATATTTGATTTTCCACACCCGTTTGGCCCAACCACGCCTGTTATACCTGCCTCAAGAGGGAGAACGAGGCGGTCCATAAACGATTTAAATCCAAAAATTTCCAGACGGGTAACGCGCATTGTTACAGATCCTTTGTAGCTATATGTAAATTAGTACACCCGGGCTTGCGTGCTGAGCACGAACCTCTCTCCAGTGTACTGTCATACTCTAATATGAACTCTCACTTCAAGCTTATTAAACTAACTCTTTTGTGACAATGTTCTAAAAGCATGCTTGGAATCTTATATCAACTCTTCACGGTAAACAAAAGCGTAATGAATCCATTATTTTAGTGCATAGCCGAAGCTGTCATTTTTATTTAAAATCTCCATGAACTGACACCTCCTAAGGAGATTAACCAGATGAGTTCTCATACTCCCATTAAAGACACCCTACACGAGGTGATCTTTGAGGCCGACACCCCGTCAGGTAAGCTTTTTGATATCCTCCTTTTGTGGGCCATCGTACTCAGCGTATTGGCCATCATGCTTGAGACGGTTGAATCGATCCGCGTCGATTATGGCGATTTGCTTCGATATATAGAATGGGGCTTCACTATCCTTTTTAGCATTGAGTACCTACTAAGAATCTACTGCGTTAAAAAACCTGTAGGTTACATGCTTAGCTTTTACGGAGTTATCGATTTTCTCTCCATACTTCCGACCTATCTCAGTCTTCTCTTAGCTGGAACTCACTACTTGATGGTTATCCGTTCTATACGACTCCTTAGAGTCTTTAGGGTACTGAAGCTGGCACGGTATCTCGGAGAGTCAAGAGAGCTCACTGCCGCACTCCGTGCTAGCCAACATAAGATTACGGTGTTTCTCGGTGGAGTCTTTGTAACGGTTATTATCGTTGGGACTCTATTCTATGTCATTGAAGGCCCTGAAAATGGTTACAGTAGTATCCCTAAAGGAGTCTACTGGGCCGTGGTAACACTCACCACTGTAGGGTACGGCGATATAACACCAGGCACACCACTTGGGCAACTTCTCTCTGCAATGGTTATGATTTTGGGATACGGTATAATTGCAGTTCCTACTGGGATTGTGTCGGCTGAGATGGCACGTGCTGGGGATCGCAATTCTCAAAATAACCAGCCGTCCATCACAACTACCACTTGTAAGCACTGCTCACGCGAAGGCCACGCTGCCGACGCTATCTACTGTAAATATTGTAGCTCCCCTCTCGGCTAGCGGTAAATCTGTTCCAATCAAACATCACGAATAAGAAACGCTCTTGCCCCTACACCAACCACAGCCCCTGCCCCAGCCATGGCCCTGGTCACAGCCAAACTTCCCCAGTCCAAAAACCTCACTCAAAAAGATCCTGATACCTCTCAAGCCCCCCAAGCATAAGAACTTTTGTTTTTGTAGTTGGGTCTATAGAACAATACTTAGCCCCTGTAACTGTCGGGCAACTCGCTTCCGCATTACTGCAGCAATCATTAAACTCAGGCGTGCAGCAAACTTCATCACAAAAGCACTGCGTTCCATCAACTGGATCCTTATGCTCAACGTCATCCCTAGTGGCTGCACAACTTTTTGATGCCTGACATCCGACCCAGTCGTCCTGCTTTTGACATACATTATTAGGCAAACGTTCATATTTGAGTCCAAGCCATGCTGCATACTCTTCAATAACCTTCGTTTTAAAGTACGAACCTATCTCATCAAAACCACAGATACTGGCTTCTTCTGGAATAACTTCACAACCCAAGCGTTCGTTTACGGTACTTCTTACCTGCGACGACATGCTCTGCTTCTCACGCTGTAAATCTTTACGGCGTCTTTTGTAAATACGAAATACTCGTCTATAAGCCTTTTTAAGATCGGCAACATGCTTTGTCTTTGTTGGAGGTAGAGCAGATGATGCTTTTCTTACTGGCGCTGTTTTGCAATATTTTCTCGCTTCTCGTTTTTCACAAGCAGAACCACCCTTAGAAAGATCGCACTCTCTCACATACACATCGAGGCCATTACGAATGGCATCAAGCGCTGCTTGTTCTTTTGCCGAATCAGCAAAGCACTCATCAACGCAATCTCTTTTACAAGAAAGAACTTCCTCTAAGCCAGAAAGGTGTGAACCTGTACATGATTTTCGGCAGCTGCGACCACATTTTTTTAAATTGGGATATGCAGTAATCTTATCGAGCTCTTGCTTCCCAAGAGCTACCGTTTCCTCACCGGCAAGAATTCCCAAAGCCGCAGCGCACGTATAGTTAGCACGACCTACTGTGGCCGGGTCTTTGCAATAATGATCCAGCGCGTAAACTGATGAAGCACCACAGAAAAGAAAAATAGAAACTACGAGCGAATAGAAATTCTTCATAAAAAACCCCAATTTGATAACTGCATATCTCTTATCCAGACAAGTCACTGACATGCTTCTTTAAAAAAAGTCTTCCTGAGATAACATATCGAATACCTATTCAAACCAGTATCGACCTATCTGCTTGAAATAAAAGGGTTTTTATTTTTATTCAGCTGAAGCAATCGCGGAAATTTGCCGGATACGTATTATAGAGGGTAAGGGTACATTAGAATGCGTAGCATGGCAGTAAAACACAGACTTCTTTCGCTGACGTTAGCACTGGGGATTCTCTCTATCGCCCCTGCTCACGCTGACGAAGATATTGATATTACACTCCTAGGTGGCGACACCACTCAACTCAACCCTGGCTTCCAGCAAAACCAGAACGCCATTCAGGTTAACACCCCGAATATTTCATCTGAGGAACTTCGTCTTGATCAGCTAAGTGGCTTTGAAGTTTTTCATGGCATAGCAACTGAAGAGTCTGGTCTCGGCCCCCAATTCGTTAACGACGGTTGTGCCTCCTGTCATGTGCAAAACGGCAAAGGATCCGTCCGCATCCGAGCAGGACGCCAAAACGGAACTTCTATGGTCATTAAGGTTGCTATGCGCGGCGAGCAAGGCGAAGATGGCGCGCCCGTGGATGTCCCTGGAATAGGCGAACAATTACAACATCGTACCGTTGATGGGAAAAGCCTCTATAGACTGAGACTCCGGTGGAAAAGCCTCACAAGAAGGTATCCGGATGGATCCGTTCTTGAACTGCGAAGACCTCATCTTACCTTTCGAGTTCCTGGTGTTAAGAAACGAACAATCGGTTCTTCACTGCGGATGACACCAATGCTCTTCGGATCTGGCTTACTCGAATCAATTCCAGAACAAAGCATATTAGATCTGAGTGACCCAGAAGACTCTGATAATAACGGAATCTCTGGAAAACCTAGCTACGTTCCAGATCGAGAAAATGGTGGATTTGCTCTTGGAAGATTCGGTTTCCGTGCGTCCCAACCAACCGTTGCTCAGCAAACTGCAGCCGCCTCATTTCTTGATATGGGAGTCGTAACAGAGCTTTTTAACCCATCAGGCTTACCTGTTGAAGTTAGCGAAGACGACTTTTATAAACTTGTTGTTTATCAGGAGCTCGCATCTGTTCCACCTGCCAGAGACCAAACTGCTAAGCGAGTCACACGAGGAAAGAAACTCTTTCAAGAGTTTGGATGTAGCGATTGCCATGTAATGTCTTTTGTCACAGAGAATGAGCAGTACACTGAGCTCGATGGCCAGCTCATTCACCCCTTCACCGATCTCTTACTACACGACATGGGACCCGGCCTTGCTGATACAAGACCTGAATTTTCTGCAAACGGTAGAGAATGGCGCACAACGCCACTCTGGGGACTTGGTTTTTCAAAGATTATTGGTAGAAATTTTGGTGTACGAGCTACCTATCTTCACGATGGTCGCGCCAGAAGCCCTGAAGAGGCTATTATGTGGCATGGGGGGGAAGCCAGTAAGTCGCGAAATGCTTTCCGAAAAGCAAAGAAACGCCAGAGAAGAGCTCTTCTCACCTTCCTTGATTCTCTCTAAGAAGATTCTTAATTATTTGGGAAAAGCATTTTAAATCGGACTCCACCCGATGGTTTATTTTCTACATGTATCTCCCCACCATGCAGTTTTACTATCTTTTTGACAAAGGCGAGTCCCAGCCCACTGCCTTCCTGAGATTCTGAGCTCTTTCCTCTCTGAAAAGGCTTAAAGATCTTATCAAGTTCTTCACTGGCGATTCCGACTCCATTATCTTCCACCAGCACCTCTACAGCATATGAAAGCTTCCGTGAAGAAACCATAATCTTAAGATCCTCAACTCCCGCGTACAGAAGCGAATTCTGAACAAGATTCTGTAAAATATTTAAAAAGAGTGCCTCGTCTACGTACACATTTCTGGAGTGCCTGCAATCAACGGTGGCACCCTTCTGCTCAATCTGCATTTTTAATCGATCACAGATCTCACCAACGACATTCTTAAGCTGCACTCTTTTCTTTCGAATCCGCTGACTGGAATTCTTAAAGAACGTTAAAAGCGCCTGAATCATCTCAGAAAGCTTCTCAGATTGTGACACGATAACCTCAACAGCACTGCGGGGGTTTTTAAACTCCTCTGCTTTAAGCTTCTCGTTATCTAAAAGCATATTTCCAAAGAGATAAATATTATTGAGTGGCCCCTTTAAGTCGTGAGCAACAACACCTGTGAATGTCTCAAGCTCTTCAATCTGATCCGTGAGTTGAAGCTCTGCTCTCCTTCTTGAAAGCTGCTCTTCACGTAACTTGGTAACAAGATAATACAGGACAAAAATTCCCATACCCAAGATAGAGAGTATATTAAAGAGCAGGAGAACTTTGTCTATGAGGGCTAAGCGCGCATACTTTCTATTTGCATCTCCAGCTAAGCGATCTCTTAAAGCACGTACTCCTCGATAGACTTCTGCCGAGAGTGTAGCTGCTCTTAAAGAATAAGCACTCCCCCGCTGGCCATCATTTTGAATAACTTCGCGTGTCACACGAATAAATTGTCTTAGAGATTTTTCCAGATAAAATGGACTATGCGAAATAACTCGACGCGAGCGATCTGTAAACGTCTGCGAGTCGTTCCTTATCTGGGTAAGTACATAATTACTGGTCTTTTCAAAATCTTCGACATGCTCAACAGATCTCTCTTTTAACTTATCCTTAAACTCCTTCTCTCCTGTCGCGATATAGCTAAGAGTAAGAAATGAGATTCGCTGAGAAAGTGATTCAATATCTCCGCATCTATCAATGATGTCGGTGATCTTTCTCTGCTCACGCAAATTGTAAAGCTCGATGTATTCCTGAATAGCAATAGAAGCTAACATAACGCCAAAAGCCGTTATGACGATCATACTGAGTTTATATGAGAGCCTATTTATCGGTATCAAATTCAATCCAATACAAACTGTACTTTTAGACTAGAGATAGCGTATAACTATCCGAGGTCTAGATTACTTTGATTTCTCATATATGGGCAAGCTCTACCAAAACCTACACATACTCGATAAATGCAACCTAGGCATATACTTAAGAGCATCCGTATTCCTCTCTTTTCTATGTCTCGTGCTTTGCTCTTGTAGTCTCGTTCGAGGAAGTCTTGGCTCTGAGCAGTTACTTCCCAAGGAAACGGTATATCTGCACAAAGTAAAGTTTGAAGGAGAAAATCTCAGCATGCTTGCAGCGTGGTATTTAGAGAGCGAATCAGAGTGGCCCCTTATTGCTGCATACAACGGCTCTCAAGCTGAAAAAGGCGTCCATATCGGCCAAACGGTATTCATACCTGAAAAACAAACGAAAAACGCTCGACCTCTTCAAGAACAATTCGCACGTCGCTTCCTGCAGAAGATTAAGAATAAGCCAACCCCCTTATCCGCTCCCGCTGGGGATCTCCTCCCCGCACAGGATGAGTCAGAAAAAGAGAATCAGGAACTCGTAGACGAATTTATGAAAAAAGCTCTCGATGAAAATACCTGAGCCCTCTATCCTATTCCTCTCACTGGCGCTTAATCAGCTTTTACCAGCATAAATATCCCTAAAATTTACTTAATTACAACAGGCATATATACTACGGCCCATGAGCCTACCGATTATACAAGAGCACGAGCTCGTCGATATTCAGAAGCCCGCGCAATACCTCGGAGGAGAAGTTGGCTCTGTCACTAAAGACGACGCATCTGTCAAAATTCACACCTGTCTTGCGTTCCCTGATACTTATGAAGTTGGCATGTCTCATACGGGGTATCAGATTCTCTACGATCTCTTAAACAAAGTTGATCACATATGGGCAGAAAGAGTTTATGTTCCCCTGCCAGACATGGAAGAACTCTTGCGTAGCAAGAAAGCCCCCCTTACTTCACTCGAAGCCAAGAGAGCTCTAAAAGACTTTGATATTGTCGGTTTTAGTTTGCAGTACGAGCTCTGCATGTCAGGGATTCTAACTATTCTTGATCTCGGTAATATCCCGCTTCTCTCTTCAGAAAGAGGTGAAGACGATCCGATTATCATCGGAGGTGGGCCAGTTGCTTACCACCCTGAACCGTTCGCTGATTTCTTTGATGCTTTTCTTATTGGTGACGGAGAAGAACTCGTCCCCGAATTTCATAACACCTTTCTTTCCTTAAAAGAGAAGAATGTTTCACGGCACACTATGCTACGTGAGCTTTCGCGAATACAGGGAGTTTACGTGCCGTCTTTCTTCACGCCGGAATATACCGCGAGTGGGAATTTCGTGAAGCTCAAGCCGCACTATGAAGACTATACAGGAGTAAAGCGGAGAATCATTCCAACACTTGAGAATGCCTCCTACCCAACTGCTCCCTTGGTGCCAAACATCAGAGCTGTCCATGATCGACTAAGTGTTGAAGTCATGCGTGGATGCGTTCGTGGATGCAGATTTTGCCAAGCGGGCTACCTATACCGACCTCAGCGTGAACGGAGCCCTGAGGACATAAGAGATATTGTAAAGGAGTCGCTTAAAAACACCGGCTACGAAGAGCTCTCACTTCTTTCACTCAGTACCGCTGATTATTGTAGCATATTGCCTCTGCTTAAAGTCTTAAAAGAGAAATTCGCAAGCGATGACAATCTCGCTATTTCATTTCCTTCAACACGAGTAGACGCACTCACTCCTGAACTCTTACAGGAGGTACAACCCATTCGCCGTTCGGGCTTCACAATGGCACCCGAAGCTGGCACGCAACGCTTAAGGGATGTCATCAATAAGGGCGTAACTGACGAGCAGATTATAGCCACCTGCACCAACGTTTTTAATCTTGGATGGTCCAGCGTCAAACTCTACTTCATGATCGGGCTTCCTACTGAAACTGACGAAGATCTTCAGGGGATCATCGACATCGCTTCGCGCGTTAAAAAAATTGCGGGCAGGCACAATACCGTGACTGTAAGTGTTTCCACGCACGTCCCCAAACCCGACACCCCTTTTCAGTGGGCCGAGCAAATTACTGAGGGTGAAACACTACGCAAGCAACAGTTTCTGGCCCGCGAGCTCAAGTTTCGCCGGATTACGTTCAGATACCACGACGCTCGTTCAAGCTTTCTTGAGGGAGTTTTTGCGCGTGGGGATAGACAATTAGGTGAGGTCATATTACGAGCTTACAAAAAAGGTGTTCGCCTTGATGGATGGGCCGAGGAGCTTAAATTTGAGCTCTGGGATGAGGCTTTCGAAGAGGCTGGCATTGATCCCCATCACTATCTACATGCAAGAGACACCGTATCAGTACTCCCGTGGGAGCATATTGATTGTGACATTCCTAAGCGCTACTTCCTAAAGGAATGGCAACGGGCCACTGCATCACGTACAACACCTGATTGCCTAACCGCTACCTGTTCAACTTGTGGCGCATGCGATTACGATGCGGTGAGAAACGTTCTTTTTGAGCGCACACGCTCACAGTCACGCCTACAAATTGTTAATCCACCATGGGAAGAGATTATAGAAAGAAGAGCATCTGGTGAGAATGTCATTCTTACCCGAGATAGTCATCGACAACCAGAGGCAACTGCTTCACAGGAGCAGGATGGAACTTATGCTCTTAAGGAGTATTTAAAAACAGAGGTAGAAACTAAGCGTGCTTCACTGGAAAGACCACACCTTGATACGGTGCAGATTCTTAGAATTCAGTACTCAAAAACTGGCGACATGCGCTACGCTGCCCACCTTGAGCTAAAAGATATGTTCTTTCGGGCAGCACGAAAAGCTGAACTCCCAATCGTATTCTCAAAAGGCTTTCACCCAAAACCAAAATTCGCTTTCGGTCCACCTCTTCAGCTAGGGGTTGAGAGCTTATGTGAATTTGTCGACGTATCTTTCTCAAGCGTAATCTCTGGAGATGAATGTCAGGAGAGACTTAATGCCACTTTACCTAGTGGATTACGCATCGAAGGCACCGCCGCAATCTCATCGAAGGAACGTTCGATACAAGCCTCGATAGCTAAGCAGAATTACCATGCAGTGCTCCTTACCGAAGATGTGTTTCAATTAACCTCTTGGGAAGATAAAACGATCACTCGAAAAACAAAAAAAGGAAAAATAAAAACCCTTAACCTCTGCGACTTCGTTTCTGAAGTTAGCGAGTATCAGGGCAAAATTTCATTTGCAATCAAAACACTTGAGGAGGGAAACTCGCTAAAACCTTACGAAGTAATTACAGCTCTGACCGATATCCCATATAATCTTTTTAGAATTCAGAAAACCGAGGCTGTGTTTCAAGCTGAGGGCTTAAGATCTTCGAGTACGTTCTCTGCTGAAAGTATAGACATCGTATACTCCACAGCTCCCCAATAAGAAAAAACGAGAGAGGCTATCATCAGCTGCACCCCAACATGCTGACAGGTGATCGTAGTGTTTTGCACCATAAAAGCCTTTTGGTGGTGAAGGAGAAGAAAAACGATGGCAATCATCTGGAGAAAGCTCTTTACCTTTCCTGACGATCCAGCCGCTACCACTACGCCACTTGCTGCAGCAACTGAACGTAAGCCCGTGACCCAGATCTCTCTGGCAAGTACCAGTACTACAATCCATCCGGGAATCCACGGCGCACCATCGAAATCTGAGCGCTGGGCAACTAACATTACCAAAGCAGAAAGAACAAGAATCTTATCAGCAAGCGGATCCAGAAGCTTTCCGAGTTTTGTAACCACATTCCACTTTCTTGCCAGAAAACCATCGATATAATCAGTGACTGCAGCAGTTATAAAAACACCAATCGCGGCATACAGCATCTCCTCAGAAGGGCTCACCATGAGAACAACGAAGATTGGAATAAGGAGTATCCTTACAAGCGTAATGATGTTTGGGAGCAGCTTCCACATATACTAGAGGCTTTCGATATTAGAGACTGTATCTTCTCTGAAAAGAGATAACTTTTTTAACATAATTCTGCGTTTCAGTATAAGGTGGCACACCTTTATACTTTTGCACAGCCTCTTCACCTGCATTATAGGCTGCAAGCGCTAAACTTATATTATTTTTATATTTTTTCAACAGATAGGACAGCAACTTTACCCCACCTCGAATATTATCATGAGGCTCAAAAGGCTCCTTTACTCCAAGCTTTTTGAAGTTAAATGGCATAATCTGCATAAGCCCCATGGCACCCTTAGGGGACACTGCTCGCGGATTAAACGCTGATTCTACATGGATAACTGCCTGAATAAGGTGTGGATCCACGCCATACCGGAATGTTGTCGATTCAATGATTTTCCAGTAACGCTCTCGAAACAGCTTTCCACTTCTACGGCTCTTCCCTATTCCACGATACATGGAATAGTTTTTGTTTTTCGCCGTAAAGACTTGGGCGTCTGTTCCAGACGGCGGTGGCTTACTGGAAAACCTGATAGTGCCGTCGGACTGTTTATAAACGTAAATTGGACCAGCATCTACAGTTCTCACGGCAACGAGTGAGAGCATGAATATAAGAAGAAGATTAGTAAAATTTCTCAGGTACATTCTGCCAGATTTCAGATAATGCCATTGAGGATACCTGTTCATCGGTAGACAGTGGAAGGGCCTTTTTTGTCTGCTTCTTATCTGCATAGAAAACAGCGCGAACTCGGTCTTTCCATATTATTGGGAACGCAATAAACGGCCAATCATCGCCAAAAACAGGATCTCCTTGATATGTTAGCTGTTTGCTTTCAAATGCCTTTTTAATCGCAAGATAGTCAGAGACCTCTGAAAGCTCACATCTATAAGATGTGAAATCAGGAACATCTCTTCCAAAAATATTGCACGGAACAAGAGAATCAGAATTCTCCTCATATCGAAAAAGCACTGCCCTATCGAAGTCAAGGGCTCTCACGAGCGATTTGAGTGTAATATTAACAGCTTGTGGTAACCTTGCCGGCTCATCTCCAGTAGAAGTTGTATTTAAGCAGGCTTTAAGCTCAATGAGAAATGGTTTGAGCATTTTTGCAGCGATTGGCCACCTGCGAGTGTCTTCTTCTATCGAACCGTCCTCTGCAACAACCTGCTCGTTATAGGTATGAAGGTATTCGGGAAGACGTACCATCGGTAATTTTAACAGAGTTATGCGGTCATAGTAGTCGGAACAAATTCCGCTAATTGCCTCAAAAAACTTCTCACGGGGCAGCTTAAGCTTATTCTCAAATTCTTTAAGTACGCTCGTTAGCAGATGGCTATCTGCAAAACCAGTAATAGGCTTACATACACTTTCTACCATGAACGTTGCTGTAAGAGCGCAAGATAAGACATCCGTAACACCGCGTGCCGATTTTCTGTTCCACGGTGAAACCGCTGTGAGTTCAATCAATTTGGGCAACTCATCTGGAAGCCCTAACTCTGCTGAGAGTTCAGAGCTAAACTCATAAAAAGACTTCTCTACAAGCCTTCGAAAGCATTTTTCAAAAGTAGATTTCTCCTCAAATGAAGCATCTAATTCACACGCACTAAAGAGGTTCGGTTTTGCATAGGCAAGGCCAAAGAGCGCGAGATCTCGCACGTAGAGAATCTGACGATAGGAATAGTCTTGAATCTTTTCCTTATAAAAGAGTGGGAAGAGCCTATCAAGCAAAAGAGACTTTAAAATTAAATCTTGGTAAGCCACACTGGCTAATGCTCGTCCAGAAAGCGCTTTCCCCAGCTCAGCTGGCTTTCCAAGATCCGCTAGGGTCTCTGAAACACGAAGCACACCAACACGCTGCATAAGAGTATCAATCGATTTTGCCTGCTGAGCACCACTATAGGAGACACTATTACAGAGGCTAAGGAGCCTCACGGCCGAAAGTGGCTCTAAGTAAAGAGAATCGGCAACTTTCTCAGGAGAAATATTCTCAAGGTGAGAAATGCGCCTCACCTCAGTTATGAAAGATTCCGAAACCGGAAAATTCCCACCCTGCTTTAATAGCTTAGCTAGCTGAGATTTAAGGATGGCAGGTTGAACTCTGTTTGAAGAAACTGATGTGCTATCGTGAATATGGCCCAGTGAGTCGGAAAAGTACATTTTCTCTTGTTATCACGTATTCCATTATACTGACCAGCCTGCTGACCAATAAAAAGAAAGGCCCCGGTATATGCAAGTCATCCGCCCCTGAATTCTTGCATAACCGGGACCCGAAAGTAGCGAGGTAACAACAATTACTACTAAATTTTTTGTGCCTGAACTGCCTGCAGCGTGTAAGAAGCTGCACTTTCTCTGATTCCGCAGTAAATGCGGGGTGAAATATATGGTGGAGCATTCCGCTCCACCATTTTTCTAACTTATCTCGTAAATTATCCGAGAAGGTTAAGAGCCAACGCTGGCTGCTGGTTTGCCTGAGCAAGAACAGCGGCACCTGCCTGCTGAAGAATGTTGAGCCTTGTAAGCTCAGCAGACTCAGAAGCAACGTCAACGTCTCTGATTCGGCTCTCTGCAGATGCGAAGTTCTCTCTTGCAACTTCGAGGTTGTTGATAGCAACTCTGAGTCGTGACTCAGTCGCACCAAGCGTACCCCTTGTAGAAGCAAGTGATTGAATCGCACTGTTTACCGCATCAAGAGCAAGTCTTGAAGCTGATTGTCCAGCATCTGTTGATGCTCCATTAATGGAGAATGAAAGAGCTGATTGACCAGATCCGGCAAGACCAAGCGAAGAGAGTGTTCCCTGAACTCCGGTAAAAGAGATCTGAGAAGTAGAGCCAGAATCAAAACCCACCTGAAGGGTAACGGCAGAGTTTCCTGAAAGAAGCTTTACACCGTTAAATTCTGTGGTTACTGCGATACGTTCTACCTCTGAAGCAAGAGCGACGAATTCGTTTGACAGCGCGGAACGCTGAACAACCGAGAATACACCGTTTGCTGATTGCTCTGCGAGCTCTGCAAGACGAGAGAGAACGTTACCGATCTCACCGAGAGCCGAGTCAGCAATTGCAATAGTTGAAATACCGTCGTTGGCGTTTCGTATCGCTACTGAGGCTACCCTTTGGTCAGCACGAAGTGAGTCAGCGATGGCAAGACCTGCAGCATCGTCACTCGCTTTGTTAATTCTCTGTCCTGAGCTGAGTCGCTCAAAGGTATTACTTAGGCGGTTACTAGCGTTGTTTAAACGACGCTGCGCCTGAAGTGAAGTAATGTTTGAACCAAGTGTTACTGGCATTTTTTCCTCCTTGAATACTCAGAACAAGTAAAGTCAATCCATCGACTTTTAGCTTGTGGCCTCAGTAGAAATTTCTCTCTTCTGAAATTGTCCTGATTACACACACATCCTGAAGAGAAAGAATTATCTCTTCATTACACACAAATATGACTACGGCAGAATGACGCGCACTCTTGAGCAAAAAATGAATGGGGTATTAAAAAAAATGAATCTAGGGGAAATTCGTAGGGGGTTTTTGACTATATATATTAATTTGTTTCTTACCTTAAAATTGCGCCCAATATCGCACTACCTTGACCTTAACCTGAACCTTAACCTGCACCAAAAAGAAAGAATTTGAGTGCACGCAACAACTCTTGATAGGCAGCATGTAAATAATAGAAATGATATGACAGACCAAATATATGGTGCAGGTATAGGTTCAGGTTAAGGTCAAGGTAAGACTTATTTAAAAAAACGTTGCTCATATCATTTTTTCCTTAAGCCCCAAGGCGCGCCTACCGAAATGGTATTTGTAAGGTTTATGATTGCCCCCTTTTGAGTGATCCGCCCCAAAGTGATCGTTTAAGAGATTTCATAAAAAACTTACAGCCGTAGCGAGGACAAGAATATCAGTTTTCTTCTTTCCTCTAAAATCGAGAAACAAGCAGTATTTTTTTAATACAGGTATGAGCCTCAGTGGCGTATAGGATTCGTTCTATCCGCTTACCTTGCACGACGTCGAAGGAACGACACATGTGTCTGAGTCTCAATTTCACGGAGGAAATACAATGCCTATTACTTTAGGAACAAACATATCATCACTCCAAGCACAACGTCGCTTGGGGACTTCATCAGCTAAGCTCAGCACTACGTTTGAGCGACTCAGCTCAGGACAGAGAATTAACAGAGCGAGTGACGATGCTGCAGGTCTTGCCATCGCTGACTCACTTCGTGCTGACCAGCGGGTAGCCACAGTAGCGATACGAAACGCCAACGACGGTATTTCAACTATCGCCATTACTGACTCGGCTCTCGGTGAGATCGGTAACGTTCTCTCTCGTCTTGCAGAGCTCGCAGAGCAGTCAGCAAACGGTGTTTACTCTATTGAACAGCGCTCAGCGCTATCAAACGAGTTCGTATCACTGGCGTCTGAGATTGAGCGTATCGCTGTAACCACAGAATTTAACGGAGTGAAGCTTCTTTCAGGAAATTCCTCTGTTACCCTTCAGGTGGGTTTTGATTCAGCGTCAACTTCTCAGATCTCTTTTACCGGGATTCAGGGAACACTCGCTTCACTTGGTCTTGCCGGAACTGGTAATTCAGCTCTTACATTCTCCATTAATGGAGCATCAACAGATGCTGGACAATCAGCTTCAAGACTTGCTCTTGATGCGGTAAATAGCGCGATTCAATCACTTGCTTCTTCAAGGGGTGTTCTTGGTGCGACTGAGTCACGACTCAACGTTGCTATCAACAACCTCTCTGTTGCAAGAGAGAACTTCGCAGCTGCAGAGAGCCGAATCAGAGACGTTGATGTTGCTTCTGAAGCCGCTGAGCTTACAAGGCTCAACATACTTCAACAGGCAGGTGCCGCTGTTCTTGCTCAGGCAAACCAGCAGCCAAGTCTGGCTCTTTCTCTCCTTGGTTAATTCCAAGAAGACAAGAAACCGTAGGATTAGTATTACACCTGCTTCTCGTCCCTCTAAAGTTGTACACCTTCAGGGGAATAAGGTGGGAAGCAGGTTGGCGGCATAAGTATGTTATGAGAGGTAAGGTCATGCTTTTTAAAATATTTCTTGCGCCGCCAACATATACGGCGCGCGTATAGTGAGATAGGTTTCCCTACAGAAATCGTATCTCAAAACCATGAGAAAGGTGCTAAATTTAGTGCCTCGCTACTTTCTCGTCCGGGCCGGGTGAAGCAATTCACCCGACCCGGATTTTTTATTCTTCACTCACCACTGTATAAAACAATCGGTACCTAGACCTAGACCTAGACCTAGACCTAAGTTTTTTGGAGCAGGTATAGGTTCAGGTCAAGGTTCAGGTTATCTAATGCTTAAAATTTTGGGGCTGACTGAGGGGGGGGGGACAATTCTTTGCTTCTTACTTTGCTTCGGGGGCGTAGAATTCTATGTGGCAGCGGAGGCAGCTGCGTTTTGAGAGGAAGCGGAACATAAGTGGAAAGAGTGAGAAGCCAACAAAAAGAAATGCCTCTGCTGGTTTAAAATCTAAATAGCCTGCTGCAATCAGTACAATGCCGGTGACAATCAGCATAAGTGGCCATTCTCGTAGAGTTATCAGCACCGAATACCACGAGACGATATGTTCATCAGATTTACAGTGTGGACACTGGCAACTCTCGTTCATAGCAATACTCCTGCAGTTTACGTATCCACCTATCCACGATCTCCCTACTCGCGCTTCACAGAAACTGCAGCTGCCATAGCTCCAGCCGCACACACGCTTATAAGTGCCCGATTTTGCTGACTTCGTGATAATTGTCCAAGCGCTGACATAATGAGCCTACCGCCGGTAGCTGCAAATGGGTGACCTATAGCAATCGATCCACCACATTTATTCATCTTCTCGACATCAATACGCCCTACGGCTTGTAAGTCTGAAAATTTCTCCCATCCATTCTCCCAGACGGACGCGTTACATAGAACTTGGGCAGCAAAAGCTTCATGTATCTCAAACACATCAAAGTCTGAAAGTCCCAGTGATAAACTTTGAAGTAATCGGGGAACTGCAAATACGGGAGCCATAAGAAGACCATCCGCCGGATCAATAGCGGCATATGAGGTCCCCTCTAGAAAGCCAAGAATCTGAATACCCCTAGCCTTCGCCACCTCTTCGGCCATTAACACAACAGCAGATGCCCCATCAGTAAGTGCGCTGGAGTTTCCTGCGGTAAGAGTGCCTGCGGGACTCCGATCAAAGACAGGCTTTAATTTTGAAAGCTTTTCGACATTTGTATCAGAACGAACAATGTTGTCTTCACGAGCATCGCCAAGCGGCACTATTTCTTCTTCTAAGAATTTACTGGCTTCAGCAGCACGCGAATGGCTCTGAGCTGCTAACGCGTCCTGAGCTTCCCTTGCTATCTTAAATTCCTTAGCCATCATCTCACAGTGCTGGCCCATTGTAAGTCCAGTTGAAGGTTCTTTCGGGCTTGGTGGCTGAGGAGCAATCATTGAGGGCCGAAAAGAAAGGAGAGTGGAAAGCTTAGCACCTGTGCCCCGCGCCTTTGCCAGAGAGATCCAAAACCGTTCTGCTTTTTTTGATAGTGTAAGGGTCGGCTGCGACATTGATTCTGAACCGCCAGCGATCCCGCATGTAATTCTTCCACTCTTTATCGCTTCTGCGATCATATTTACTGCGACGAGGCCGCTAATGCAGTTGTTTGAAACAAAATGTGCTGACGTTTCCTTTGATAGTCCAGAGCGAAGCACTAACTCTCTTGCCGCGTTTGGAGTACGAGGATCAAGCAGCACTGTACTATAAACAACTTCATCGACATCTGAGGCCTCTATACCGGCGCGCTCTACCGCATGCTTAACAACATGCGTTCCCATATCAAGAAAAGAATATCTGGCAAGGGTTGTGCCAGCTTTAGCAAAAGGGGTACGGCATCCAGCAACAATAGCAACACGAGTCATGCGGGTCTCCTAGGATATTTAAACACTTGAACACATATGCACTGAGCTCGTCTCAATCATTGAGGGGGAGGTGATATATGTACCACGTAGAAACTACCAGATGAGATCCACTTTGACTACGAAAAGTGCTCCTTACGCAGCGAAGAGATCGAGTTGCTGCGCTTTGAGATGGTCTGGACGCTTATATATAAGGGCTTCCGGGGCTATCTCTTCAAGGGAAGCTAGCAGTGGAAGCGCAGCATCGGGACGAAGGTAGTGAAACTTTCTATCTTCTGCCAGTCGCTTTCCAAGAGGTGTTTGTCTTAACTTCATCTCGGTACTCTTTGAACCATCTGATAGTGGCTTTACGACAATGTTAGGGGATATGTCTACGAGCATCTCCGCAAACTCCTTTGCACTCTTGCGCCAATCACCATAGGGAAGTACCGGGCTTACTTGAACATGCGTTGATATTCCAAATCTCCCAAGGGCTCGAATTGTTTTAATGCGCTCTGAGACGCGGGGAAGATCGGGGGTATAGCGCTGAGCTGACTCTTCACAGGGAGTCTCTAATCCAATTCCTATCGAACAATGCTTGCCGAGCTTGGCCAGCACCGGTAGCGCTATAACAATAAGTGGGGAGCGGGTCTGGACATGAAGGAGCCCTGGAGTATAGCGCTTACACAACTCGAGGAATTGCATACTTTTTTCAAACTTTCCATTAAAAGGCAGAAACGGGTCATGCTCAACTCCAAGCACAACTGTTGACTGCCTGAGTATTCCCCTCTCAGAAAGGAGCATCATGTGCCTTTCAAGCTGATGTAGTGGATTTTGCTTACTTAAGATATATCGACTTCTAAGCTGCTGAGTACCAGCCTCATCCGGCGCATGCTTTAGACTAAAAGCATGCCTGAAATCATCTTCACTCGAAAATGAGTTACGCCCCAGAGATATTCCTCTCTCCTGCACGTCCACTGTATATAATATCTGGTCGGTATCTGCTTTACTCTCAACCTTACGCTGTAATTTCCTCATCTCTCGCTGGCTCCCTATAGTGATTTTTCTTTAAACAAATACAGCCTTTTACCTCTTCAAGTTTAAACTACTTAAACTATAGACGCAGAATAAAAATTATTGATTCAAGTAATTTAAAGTAAATGATGTTTTATTTTAGGGCCATACCCCCCACCCTCCTTTACAGTTGGGAAAAAGTGAGTGATAGTAAGCCTATAACGCCTGCTACGATATTCAGGCTCTAACGGAAAACCTACAGGAAGTAATCATGTCTGATAATGTTATAGAGATAACCGACGGTTCTTTTGAAGAAGAGATACTGCAATCCTCAATCCCGGCCATAGTAGATTTCTGGGCTCCATGGTGTGGGCCGTGTAAAAGCATCGCTCCTGTTCTTGAGGAAGTAGCTGCGGAGTATGCTGGTAAAATCAAAATCACCAAGCTAAACGTAGATGATAACCCGAATACTCCAACAAAGTACTCTGTTCGAGGGATTCCAAACATCGTGTTCTTTAAGTCCGGAGAAGTTGTTGAGCAGATAGTTGGTGCCGTTCCAAAGGAACAGATTATCGCTGCTGTAGAAAAAGTAATCTAATAAAAAGGCAGTGCTTCGCGCACTGCTCGCGATGTGTTGTTCTCCTAACTCATTCTTGTCAAGAACATCCCGTCAGAGCGCTTTTTGCGCTTAACCGTTTAGACAGTGATGAATTTTAAAAGCGAAGAACAACGGTGTATCAATTTTTACAAATTGCAATAAACGACAGAACAGTATAGATAATAAGTCCCTCATTGTTCGCGCATGCAAACAAAAGA
>JAUIIO010000043.1 GCA_030431715.1 bacterium | reverse complement strand
TGTTTCTTGTAATCATTTACTACTGGCAAAAGTTCTTCAGAAACAAATGACTCACTCAACGATCCGTTTGCAACATTCTGAATCTTTGTATAGAGAAGCGAGATCTGCTCACTATCCGTATTTACACTTTCAAGATTTTCTAAAACAGCGATCGTGTGTTGCCTGAGATATATATTACACAGGAGTTGAAGTGAAAGGTACGTACCTGCTGAAACAAGAAAAGTAACTAAAAAAACATAACTACCGTGAAATCGAGGTCTCGAGTGAAATCGTACGGTACCACTAGAAAATGAAGCAATAGAAGTCGTGGTATCAACGAGCATCCCACTGGCTCTTCGTACTCCAACGTACGCAAGCGCAGTTAACAGGCATGCATATACCAGCAAATGAATAAGCATCATATCATCACGTTACCACGTATTTCGTTATGAGGAAGTAGAGACTCCACTAATAGGAGTCATATCAGCAGCAATTTTTCTCACGCTCTGATACTCGTTCTCATCTAGCGGAACCAACCCTTCTTCAGAAAGATACCCTTCATCAGACATTGCAGCCAGACTTGTAAATTCATTAACGTATTCCCTCATACCGGGAATAACTCCAACATGAGCTTTCTTAACGTAGAAAAAGAGAGGCCTTGCAACGGGGTAGCTATAGTCCTGTATAGAATCTAGAGAAATTTCAACGCCTTCGATTGTTGCTGCATGTATCTTATCAAGATTTTGTGAAAGGTAACTATACCCAAAGATTCCAAAAGCGTCCTTATTTGCTTCAAGTTTTTGAACAATAAGCGCATCATTCTCTCCTGCCTCAATAACAGCGCCATCTTCACGCATAAGAGCACAAGATTTTTTATCCTTTTCTTTAATCTCCGGAGCACACCCCTCTTCCATCACCAGTGCGTTCCAAGCATCACGGGTACCAGAAGTTGGTGGCGGAGCAAGTATCTCAATCTTAACGTCTGGTAATGAGGGATCTATATCTACCCATTTCTCAGGCTTGGGACCCTTTGCTGCCATAGCTTTCCAGAGCTGTGAACGGGTAAAAGCTCCTTGCTTTGTGGCAGAGTTATTTGCAAGTGCAATACCATCATTACCAATAGTGACTTCAACAATATCAACGACACCATTTTTCTTACAAAGTGCGATCTCTGAATCTTTAATCTGACGTGAAGCATTCGATATGTCAGGATACTGCTCACCAACACCCGCGCAAAAGAGCTTCATCCCACCACCTGTGCCAGTACTTTCAATTACAGGCGTTTTTATGGAAGAGGATCTCCCAAGCTTCTCCGCGACCACAGTTGCAAATGGGTATACTGTTGATGACCCAACTATTTGAATCCTGTCACGCCCCAAAACTGTGCTAGGAAGCAGCGTTGCACAGGCGTATAATATAAAAGCTAGGCTTCTAAAACTCTTAAACTTGTTTAACAAATCCATAAATCACTCCCTACAATTTGCACTAGCTGACGTAGCACAGTATTCAAAGCCCATACTACTGCCCGAGAAGTTAAAATGAAAATTAAATATTGTTAGGACTCTGTTAGGGCCCAGCAATGTCGAGCTAAAAAAGGCTATTTCTTGCGGTTCCGCGCTGCAGCTGCGGCGGCAGCTGTAAAGCCAGCGCCAGCCAAGAGCGCAAAAGAGCCCGGCTCTGGTACAGACACTGATGCTGATTCCTGCGGTGCGTCGAGCATACGCCCAAAGTTATCTTTCCAGAGCTCATAGTCAGCGGCATCGACAACACCGCTGCCATCACCGTCTGCAAACGGAGACTCCATTGAGCCGAGATGGTCTCTCCAGACCGTATAGTCAGCCAAATCCACAGCTCCATCCTGATTATAATCACCAGGGAGTACTGTCTCTTCAATGGTTACCTGTATATCATTAAAGGCTCCACTCATATACATACCACCGCCTTCAACCCACCAATCATTTGACGCAAAGCCACCTTCACCGAGCGCTCTTAGAGCCTCTTCGAGATCTTGGCTGGTTAATGTTGGATCATCACTCAAATCGTTTGTACCAAAAGTCATGACAAAAGGATTCAAGCCATCACCTAAGATCTCGACATCAAAGATAACAGAATCACCATTCGGGGTGTCACGCACACGAACCCAACTAAAATCAACCGAAACATCAGCCTGTTCGATACCATTCTCTGGGCTTTTGATGTAGCCACTTGTAATGGCTCCTCGATACCTTGCGGTTGTTTCTGATGAAGCGGGGTCAAGAGGTGTATTTGTATCTACAACGAAGTTGTACTCAAAAGTTGTGCCCCAATTAAGTGGAAAATCCTCAACTGGGTACTCCGCTTGCGTGTCGTACACTTCAGCACTTCCACTAATGGTAGCTGTAGCAGCGTTAGCAGAGTTTTCCTTGCTTAGAAATCCACTGGTCGCAAGCATACCAGCAACCGCATATGCTACTTGTCTACAGACAGATTGGAACGTACGAGTAGATCTTTCGCGTGCAATTAAATGGCTAGGGTTGGCAAGCTCTGAAAGTTGTACTGTATCTTGTGCCTGAGTCTCATACGTCTGAGTCTCCTGCGCCTGAGAATCAACTTTTTCAATTGGCTTTGAAGTACTGACCGGTGGCATAGCGTGGCTCCTTCTTGAGTTTTATCACAAAAAGATATCCGATCTAAAACCCCATCTCAATAACAAAAAGCTTAAAACTTAGAAGAAGAGCTGAGAGACTATCCTGAAGGTATCAGTATCAGGATCGCCAATGGCATCACCATATTCATCTCGCTGATAGACAAATCCAATTTTTGTGTTATTCCCTCGCAAATACCAGTTAATACCAGCACTCATGGAATCATGCTCATATCCATCACGATCGCTAAAACGATCCCACTGCTCAAATCTCACAAATGGTGAAAGATAGGCGAGCTCAGCTATCGTGTATTCTCCAAGTACATACCATCCATCGGCATCCCCTTCTGCCAGCGTAGACTCACTAAAGTCAGCAATCGCTCCCCCAAAATCAAAATACTCTGCTTGTAGGAATGCCCCATGATAGTGAGCAGAGAGCTCGGCGTTAACAAGCTCACGATCAACTTTGATTGTTTGCCCACCCGGAGCTTCAACATCAATCCCCTTCGTGGCAAAAGCTCCCAGCCCGACCGAGAAGTGCTTACCCTGACCAAAATACGTCTCAGTTCTTTCTACTTCTTCCCATCCATCAAATGGAGAGAGACGAAGCTTACCACCAAACATAGGCGTGGACTGTGACCCAATTGACGCGGCATTTTCTCCAAGTGCATCATCAAAGGAACCACTCTGTACTCCATCACCAACAGCAAACGAATAATGGAATTTTTTATCAAAATCCCCAAAAAGCTGAGCATTCATAGCACGTCGATTATGGCTGACCCAGTTAGCAGCGGAATCAGCAACTTTCGCTCGGTCATAGTATACAAGATGCGCTGATTTGATCGTCTCTGAACGAGAAACATCAACTTTCGCTCGAAAAAACGCGGCATTTAACCAATCTTCTTCCCAGAGGTGTTTGATAGTAACTTTTGCATCACCAACATTAAAATCACGTTCCCCGCTATCTCCGCGGTTCGCATTATCATTTCTAATGTCCATAATGAATTTAATGTCTTTAGAAAAGCTTGCTCCAACTTCGAGGCGAACTCGGCGAGCATAAAAATCCCAAGAATCATCTCCCTCAGGAACATCTTCGCTTTTATACTCAGCGGTTCCCATAAAACGTATTCCAAGGGAAAAGGATAGATCTTTATTCTCAGGAGAACGAATATGGAGGTGCGGGCCTGTTTCCTTTCCAAGATAAAAGTCGGGAGAACCTTCTTTCTCAGGTTTTACAATTACAAAAGATGGAAGTTGAATCTTTTTCCCAGCCTCTTCTTCTTCCTTTTCCTCTGCGGTCAAGGGGAGGGTTAAGATAAGACTAAGGGTAAGGGTGTATAGAACACACTGTATGCTTTTCTGTAAAAACATTTGCTCTCCTCACGAATTTAAACACAAACACTACTAGAAACTAGCGTTAGTTTTTATGAAGAAGCAAACAAAAATCATATCCTCACATTATTCTAATATAAATTTCTCTGAGTTTATTGAGGCTAATTAAGATTTTGGTCTATCAAGCTGTTTCGTCAATGTCGTTTGAGAAAACGATATTATCTAACCTATCAGCACCTAAGCGCGAGTAAAGATCCACAATTTCGGCTTTTTTCTGTTCAAATGCTTCAGTCGAAAGCGAGACGCCTGAACCCTGCTCATATTGCTCAACATAGAGGGTAGCAAGCTCACTAAGCTGATCGTTGGTTGCAGAAGCGCTCGTTGAAGGTGTTGTGTTTTGTGTCGGCTCTTCTACAGTTTCAGCCTCATCAGGTGAGTCTGCAGACGATTCAGGAACTGCTTCTTGCGGCGATTCTGCTCGCTTATTCCTACCTTTTCCAATACCAGGCCCATTATTCGATTTTAATTCGGCAATGAGGCTTTGCACATCCACGCCGCCTCGACTATCTCTGACACTTGTAATGAACTGTAAGAATCCCTGCGCGCTTGTAATATCCATGCTATCCCACTTACTCTCTTATGATCTTTGATAGGTATCGTTAGCAAAACTTTTATTACTTATATTAGGACGCTATTTGGGTGGCTTATGAGATTGAATATACGAATATTACGTAAAGTCTAATTGCTCATAAGACGCAAGGAGGTCTTATGAACCTCTTGTGTTGTAGATGCAATGAAATAGTCACATGATGCTTTCGCTACATCGTATGGCTTCGTTGAGAATACGATGGGCGCATTATTGTTATCAGTAACGATAGCTCCCAGCTCTTTAAGAATGAGGCACGGTGCGGCGATGTCCCAGTCTCCGAGTTTTTCCATATGCAAGATCACAGAGCTGAGTTCACCCTTTATAAGCTTATAAAACGCCTGTTGGGAGTCTACTCGCTCATGGAGGAGAAACTCATTATCAGTCAGATGTTCACCACCTCTAAAGTATATACAGCCCTTCTTAAGAGGCGTGGCAGGTGATTGTAACTCAAGGCCTCTACCATTCTCCTGTACCCCTTCAGAGAGATGGGCCTCAATCATACGTTCATACACGGGATAGTACATATAGGCGTCGACAACATTTCCATCATCAATAAGAGAAAGAAGAATGGCAAAATCTTTTTCACCATTTGCGAAAAGGGTCGTCCCATCAAGCGGATCAAAAACCCATGTAGAGGCAGAATCAGAGCAGTACTGGATCTCTTCTTCTTCAGAACGGATGTTGTAATCACCAAAGACACTTTTGAGCCCCTCTGCAAGGTGCTGATTACTTGCAAGATCTGCCTCGGTAATAAGGGAGCCATCCGCCTTTTCTTCTGCGTGAAAGCCGTCTTCTTTTTGCCAGTAATCGAGTAAGATATCTCCCGCCTCTTGCAGCAATGCTTCAACGGATATTCTTTTGCTTTTTTCAAGTGTCATGCTACGATCATACCTGTCTGAGAAAAGGTATGTCTAGTATGAGTAACAAAACATTTGCAGAGAAGTGCTACTCTATTCTTCTTAAAGTACCAGAGGGGAAAGTTACTACCTATAAAGATATCGCTCATGCGCTTGATTCTAAGGCCTACCGAGCGGTTGGGATGGCAATGAGTAAGAATCCAAATATTCCAACTGTCCCCTGTCACCGAGTAGTATGCTCTGATGGCTCACTTGGTGGCTATGCCCTTGGGGTGCCCCGCAAAGCTCAAATGCTAAAGGATGAGGGGATCGATATCCGTTCTGGCGCTGTGAGCGACCTCGACAACTTCCGCTATCGCTTCACATAGCTTGTAATAGCTTTGATATCAGCTATCAGCCATTTTTTGAATTGCCTCTTGAAATTTAGCACTGTTAAAATAGCAGAATGCTAGCGAGTGACCCTACTCAGTTTCGCGGATTATCCGGCGATGTCATTTATCACTTTGTAAAACCCTCGATATGGCTCACTCTGATGCCTGTTTATGCGGTGTGGTTTCTGGCTACCATGGCGATGTACATGATCTCCCCACCGGACGAGCTTCTAACGATCTTCACCTATGGGCTTACGGCGTGGCTTGTCGGTAGGTATGCACTGGCAGCAAGTAGAGGGGATACCAGTGGTGGATTCTTTTCTCCTGAACTTGAAGCCGGAGATGCGATCTTCTTTGCGCTCCGCTCTCTCACATTCACCTTTATTTGGGAGCTTCCAATAGTTGGGCTTTTTCACTTAATAGGATCAAATGCCTCTCCGACACAGCTCATAAGCCCGACCTCATTCCTATCTGCCGGGCTTACGGGACTTGTGATTGTCTTTCTCCTTTTACTGATGGCAGCCGGACCAATCGTAAGCTTTATTCTGGCTACTGTGACAAGCAAGTTTTCAGATGCCTTCTCCGCAGATCCTTACAAGTGGCTCTATTCAAGACGAAGCGATCTTCCTGTGCTCTTTGCCTCTGCAATAGGAGGATGGATTCTTTTTTTCTTCATCTATCTTATTCCAGTACTGCTCATCTGTAGCGGAATTGCATCACAGTCTTTTCAAGGAGCAATTCTCGCAGGTTTTCTCGTTTTTCTTATTCCTTCTGCCTCGATGCCAGTGCTGATCGGACGCCTGTGTGGCACATTTGTTCACGGGAGTGGTCCATTATTTGAGAAGCTTAGTGCAGACATGTTTACACTCTCAGAAGAAGTAATTGAAACAGAGTCTGAGGTAATTGAAGACATTCAAGCGGAGTCTAACCCAGAGCATCCTCCTTTTGTTCCGCTCGCCGTCGATCCTTCACAGGAGATCATCGATTGGTCAAAAAAAGAGCTCGCTTCTCTTTCTGCTGTTGAAAATGCTTACGTTTACTTGCGCTCACAAGATGGAAGGAGTCAGGAGATATGTATAGGGATAAAACCGCAAGATGGCCTACGCCTCGGAGATCTTAGTAAATTAATGAAAGAGCTCGATAAGCTCAAATGTCCCTACCTTTATGAAATTCTCTCCGGTGAGATTCTGACGGAAGCTGTTAAGTCCGGAATGATGATCTATAAGCGCCGTAACTAAAGTGAGCTCTAAGGACAAGGAATAAGCTTCCTCCCACCTCATAGAGATGAACACAGGTCAGGGTATCAGGAATTTTTCCACCTAATCTGAAATTCAAGCTCCTCTATTCCACCTTCTCTTTCGTGCTCTATGCTAAACTCAGCACCAACAGGAACATAGATCCGTTCTCCGGCAACCATGATCTCAAACTTATCACCAGTCTCTAAAGCATCGGCAAAACGCCTGAGCTTCTCTACAAATTCTTTTGTTGTGTAACTTTTTTCTATATCTCGTTCTTCACTCATAGATTCTCCGTATATTAATCTGGTTGTAGTTGTCCTTGATAGATCACCGAACCTTGCAAACGAATCTCAGCAGAAGTTCCAGCTGGTATGTCGACATCCATATCGTGATATATCTCTTTGGATTTAACATATCCACCTCGTACCGTGACAGTTCCCACTTTGTCTCTCCCACAATAGAAATCAACTTCTGAACCATCAGGGACTCCACTGTGTTTTAAGGAAAGCTCAAGTTCAATACTACTATCGCTGTACCACGAAATCTCAACTTCTCCTTTGCCTCCATACGTACAAGTTGGGCTCGGGTAAAGGTTTGCCTCAAGTTCTCTAGTCTTTACTCGAAAGATTTTCTTTAGAAATCCAAACATATCTCTATTCGGTATCAATCATGCGGTTAGCCTTTTGACACTGCTCTCCGCTAGGCTCAGCCTCGCATGCCTCTTTCATCGAGGTACACATAGCTTCAGAGAAACCCAATGGATCTCCCTTCTTCTGAAAGATTGCTTTGCAGTCTGAATACACTTCATCAGGGCTACGACCTCCGGCTACTCCTTTGTCGCACGCTGTAAGACTACAGGTGGTGAGAATAAGAATAAAAATGTGTAGGTAATAAGACTTCATATCCCGGCGATCCTCCGTTCATTCTGCGTATCAAACGAAGAAAACTGTACCACGGGACATGCTGTGCTGTAAGCGTAAAAAGAAGCTTAGAGCTCTGAAAGCCTCGCTTGCAAAAGAGATACGTAGTCTCTGGTTAACACCATGCCCGTGCTCTTCTCTGGCAGGAGACTCTCAAGCATATCAAGATGGAGAAGCATGGCTTCTTCGAGTCGTACGAGCTGAGCGCGGCTTCTTTCCGTGTCTTGTCCCTGAAAGAGGGTCACTTTCGCGTTTCTTCCATCGCTACTGCCCGGACGTCCTCGCTGTTGATCACTTCCCGTTACATCTAGCAGGTCATTGTAGGCCTGAAAGAACATACCCAGTGTACGGCCAAACTGACTGGCAACATCAAATAGCTCCTGTCGGTTCTGGCTCTGAACTACCCCTAAATATGCCGCCGCTTCAAAGAGCGAAGCGGTTTTAAGATTATGGATCGCTTCAATATCACTATCTTGATCATCGATGTCTCTAACCTGCCCCTCACAAACTGCACTAAATGACAGAGTGAGTTTTTCAATGCAGAGTGATTTTTCATCCGCTCTAAGCTCTGAATCAGAAATACAACGAAATGACTGTGCAATAAGAAGATCACCTGCAAGAATTGCCCGAGCTTCACCGTATTTCTTATGGCACGATGCGCGCCCCCTTCTGTAGTCATCATCATCAAGTGCTGGCAGATCGTCATGGATAAGCGAGGAAGCATGAAAGAGCTCAAGCGCAAGAGCTGGTCGCAACACACTCTGAATTTCACATCCAAAATCTCTTGCTACAGCCAACACAAGTAGTGGACGAAGTCTTTTTCCCGGTGAGAGTACAGCGTACTCCACTACTTCACGCGTGGCATCAAAAGCTTGGAGAGAAGACGTAAGAAAGCTCTTTAGCTCCTGCTCAATGAGCGGTAAGAATTCTAATATTTGTCCTGAGAGACGATCTTCAGCAAGCATGGTTTCAGTAAGTTTATAATACCGGGGGATTACAATCTATAAGAGTATAACTTACTGCTTATTTTATTCCACAATTAGCAGATAAATCTTTCATGCCTCCTCTTTCAGGGTCCCACTTAGAATGCGCTTGAGCTTCTGAAGAGCCTTTCTGTGCGCTTTACACGTTATACTACGCTTTTTACTATCCCCTGCTATCGCTGTCAGACTCATATCCTCAAAATAGTGACGCCTGATTACGTCCTGCTCGCGCAGTGAAAGCGACTTATTCGCTGCGAGAGCTATCCGTTCAAGGATCTGTTTCTTGTAAAGGGCATTCTCTGCACAATCGTTTGAAAGGAGCTCGCTGCCTGATGAGCTCTCTAATCCCCCACTACAGCGGAGTTCATTTTCATCATAAAGCTGACGCATGGTATGTACCGTTCTACGGCTATAAGTACATGATTTCCCAATGGCATCAATCATAGCGCCGCGAATCCTGAGGTAAGCAAAGGTTGCAAACGAGGCGGTATCAGGAGCATCTGCTCTATAGTTTCGAGCAGCCTCTACAAGGCCCAGATACCCAGCTGCGATATTTTCTTCAACCTTATCAGGTGTAACTTGGCCTGCAGCTGCCAGTCTCAATGCTATTTTCCTAACCATTGGAAGGTGATTTTCAATAAGCTCGTGTGTCGTGTTCATAGCCGCCTTTCTCCATGTTTATGGTGGCTATGACTATTTCACGCTCAGCTCATTTCGGTTTCCCGCATAGAATTCAGAGGAGAATTCAGAATGCCGCCTGAAGAAAGCTTCTCTAACCAGTCAACATTCTGAAAACACGTAACTTAATCAGGAATCTCCCTCTATCACACAGTCCTGATACCGCTTCGGAAATTGCGATACTTGACGACGTAATTTGCGGTTTCGAGTTTGCAGACGCCTCATATATCGTCGATTGACCTTCCGGCCCTTCCTTCCAAGAGACTTCACACTGGCTCTAAGGAGTCTTCTACTGTACTTAAGTATAATCTTAGACTTACTTCTAAGGCCTCCTAGCTTACGTATAATCTCTTTAAGAGAACACTCATTATCATCAGGACACTGCCTGAAGATGGTAAGTGGCAGTGATCCTGCTGAATCTTTAAAGGCGCCTGAGGTTCTAGAAAAACGGGTGTAAATGGCCGAGATCCTCTCAAAGAACTCGGTTCTTTTACGTTGCTTACTGGCAAGGCGGTTTTCACCGAGAGACGTATTTTCAAGAATTTGTTGACCAAGAGTCTTATTCATCCGTAAGACAAGATCATAAAGAGCTAGTCCCTGTTCACTAACATCTTGCTGTGTACAACCAGCTGCATCACGCACTATTGGTGTATACTCAACGCTGCCTGCAACAACCTCATCGTCTTCTCCGCTGGAAGTAACACTAACGTAAGGCGGATCAAAATCTTCTTCTTCAGCAAAGAAGGTTACGTAGTACTCTCCGGGTGGCACATCGGCAAACTCATAGCTTCCGTCTGGTTCAACAGTAACTACTTTCACAGGCAGCTCATTAGCATTCTCACTCGTTGGACCACTACCCTTATAGAGAAGGGCAGATATAGTTCCGCCTGTTTCATCGGCTGCTAAAAGATCAGTGTCTCCCAATATACCAAGAATGCCACGCACTGTTGTAAGCTGGATCGTAATAGTATTATCTTCACATCTCCCTTCGCTAATTTGAAGAAGAAGGGACTTACTTGTATTCTCAACGTTATCCTGCAACTTTGCTTCATATACAGATAAGTACCCCTTGCTATCTGACGTTGGTGTTCCCCAAGGTCTTGAAGCACTTTTGATCTCTACAATTCGTCTCCTAGAGTCATCCGAGTAGTATCTCAATTTAAAAGCAACTTTATAGCGGAAGTTATTAGCCCCTAATATTGAACGTTCAATCCTTACAATTGAAAAGTTCTCTGAATTCCTAATGTAATATTGTAATTTAGTCGCCTTATCAACTTTGTCTAAAGGAATAGAATGGGTGTATTTTTCACTCTCTGTATCTAGGCCAACAACTTTTACACAGATAAACTCTGGCTCAGTAAAGCTTACTTCTGGAGCCGAAGAAGGAAGCGGCAGTGGAACCACTGGTGTCGGACTCGGGCTTACGCCGGGTGCAGGGCTCGAACTTGGTGTCGGCACCGCTGACGCTGATGGAGAAGGCAAGGCCGGTGCCGGGCTTGAGCTTGGTGTCGGCATCGCAGATGGAGTTGCACTCGGCGTCGCTGATGCTGAAGGTGCGGCTGGGCTTGAGCTTGGTGTTGGCATCGCCGATGGAGTCGCTGATGGCGAAGGTGCTGGTGGGCTCGAACTCGGTGACGCTGACGGGGAAGGCGCAGGTGGGCTCGAACTCGGCGACGCTGACGGAGCAGGAGGACTTGAGCTTGGTGACGCTGAAGGCGCGGGCGGACTGGCACTTGGGCTCGATGAAGGAGAAGGCGCAGGAGGGCTTGCACTCGGTGACGCTGATGGTGAAGGAGCAGGTGGGCTCGATGAAGGTGAGGGCGAAGGTGATGGTGGTGTACATGAGCCACTGGCAACACTAGGAGCTGGGTCGGTAGCGGCAACAGAGCTGTACGTAAGTCCATCTGGGGTTCCAGCGCCAAATGAATTAGCTTGATAAGCGATAGTGGTGAAAAAATCAGGATCGTCGGTAATCGACCAAAATGTACCACCCATATCAGCGATGTAATGGCTCCCATCGAGTTCGTAGTGTCCAGTACCGCCGTTTAATGTGTAGGTACCGTTCCATTCACTATCCCCTGCTCCACTTACACAGACGTCTGCTGCAAAAACATGCAGAGGCATTAACAGTATAAATAGCACTGCAAAAACACTGACTAATTTGTTGTTCATATGAAAACCCGGGGAAAGACTATACCTATTTCTCACCACTTTGAGATGAGAGTATATTCTCCGGTGATGCAAATTCTTACAAGATAGAATGTGCGGGGCTCTCAATGTCGTAACAGAGTTTGACAGCGCTACTTATATGGATCCTTAGCAGGTGGTTTCTGCCCCCAGTACGCCATGCGGAAGTAGCTTTTTGCGAGTGAAGAGTACTGCCTTCTGTGCATCGCCTCTTCCCACTTGATCCTATCGCCAGATCCTCCATGAATTCTATTAGTTACATCACTATCGAACCACCAGTTCGCCTGCTCAGGGAACACGGTAAAATAGTAGCTGTAAAAGCTATGTAGATAGATTGCTGAGGAGAGAACAATCGTCCACGACACAACTTGAGTGCGAGTAATCCTCTCTAACGCGACCGCTCCTGCTAGGCAGAGAAATGGCCACCCACTAAGAGACCTCAAGGCATGGGGTAAGGAGTCCCAAGTGAGGGAAGCGGCCATGCACGCAGCGACATATCCTGAAAGTGCTAGAAAGAGAAGCTCCCCGGACTCTTCTGTTAGCATTCGTCTATTACTTGTAAAAAGGCTTACACCTTTAAGCACAACGAGCGAACAGAGTGCAATTGTTACTGGCCAAGAGACGAGCCCAAAGTTGTACACACTGTGTCTTAAAATATCGTCTCCCGTCAAAAAGAGGTAACGAGGATCAAGATGCAAAATAATATTTGTAAAGAATTGCCACAGTCTCGCCTGAGGAGTTCCGTTTGCGGTTGGATTACGGGGGTCCGCAGAAAAAATACTCACTGTACCTGTGCGCTCAGCTACAGTACTGAGATCAGAAGTAAGCACCAAAAAGAGCAGGAGACAAAAGGTCGTTCCAAATATTATGCCGTGCGAAAGACGAAGAGTTTTTTTCTTAAAAATAAACCAGGGGAAAACAATCGCATAAAGAAAAAAGAGGTGAGCAAGGGCGGGTGGATAAGCAAGGGCGGCAATGACTGCAAGTATTGCTGACAGGACACATGTGCCGAACCTCCTCTGCGCCTCACATCGAAGCAAGAAATAAACACTACTCATTAAGAAGCAAGCGACAAAAGGCGGATCCCATGCTATCCGACCACTATGAAAGGCCCACGGAGAGAGCAAACAGGTTACTACCACAAAGGCAACAAGCCTCTTGTTTTTCGAAACGTGATAAGCGATCAGAGCCGTTGGTATAAGAGTAAGAAGGGTTACTGTAACACTCAGTGACCGGAATGATGAAATTGATCCTCCAAACACCAACACCCAGAGCATTGAAATATAACTAAACACCGGGCCCACTCTCCCCTCTCCCCAAGTCTGGCTAAAGAGAGGAAGGAAATCACCGTTACAATTTGTAAGATTATGCGCCAAACACATCGTATGAGCTGCCGCACCTGCTTCATCGACAAAAAATCCAGGCGGAGAAGTGGTTAAGCCAACATAGTGCACAACAATAAGGGCAAGCAAAGCAAGAAGTGCCAGAGAGAAAAATAAAGGACGTGATCGCCAGTGAGAACCACAAGAGATATCAGTTTCGTTCATAACCTTGCTACTCACGGCTCCTTATCTACTAAAGCGAAACCTGCAATCTTATTCGGGTCAGAAAGTACCGCCACCTCCGAGTCCTGCACACTACCCGAAAAACAAAATTGATAACGCGTTCCACCTTTAAGTAGGAAATTGAGCTCTTGTCCTTTTGACAGCTCGATTCCTTTACAGACGTCACTGTGATCCGGTTGACCGACAACGGATTTTCCTCTTCTTTCCTTAAAGCGTAGCTTGGTGTCCTCTCCAGCCTCAACAATAAGATGGCTATTCTCCTTAGTGGGTCGAACTAAGATAACGGAGAGCTCACGCTCTGTAAGCTTTAGTGGGAAAAAGCTACTTTCACTCGGAAGCGGTTCTGCAAGGCGATCCGACTGTAAATACCGTTCGTAATCTTCTTGTGAAACATGATAGAGAAGAAGGGTGTGATCGATATGCCTTTCAGGCTCAAGATTCTCTCGAAGCCAACGATACTGCTCATAGTTCCAGAAAACTCCGAGTAGCCGGTTAATAGTTATAAGATTATACCCCGGTAGAACATACGGGGGATCAAGCTGCTCGTACGTTAACCCCAATTCTTCGACACGTTTTGAGATCAGATCTCTTTTTTGACCCCAGTCGATATTGGAATCAGAGAGGTACTTATAGGCGTTCTTTTTAGGATAAATAAAACTATTAGAAAACGAGAGAATATTATCTCTAAAGGGATAGAGTTCAATCACTCCTGCGACTATGCAAAGCACAAACAGCAGTACCAGCCTCTGTTGGCTCATAACACCTGCGAATACAGCGCCGACAACTGAGAGAAAAAGCGGGATACACATCAGCACATATCTGAAACCAACCTGAACCCTGACAAAGATTGAAAAATAGAGGAAAAGCAGCACACATGTTGCCCCAACAAATAGAAAGGCTGGCTTTAAAAAGGTACGTAATCTGGTGAAAACCAGTATTGGTGCAAAAAGTGACAGTGCGATTATCGTTAGTGGAGTTTTAAAAATCCAGCTACCAATAAAATACCACACGGACCCCTGCGGCATCCACTCTCCCCAAAAAACAACATTCCACTCAGAGCGCTTGCCAGCCTCCATAAGGTGGTCAAATCCTGTGATGAAATCTTTAGGAAGGGGTATTCTTAGGGAAGGAAAGTGCGCCTGTAGCCAGAGAAACTTTTCATTAAAGAAATGGTAGTCTCCAAGCGGAACTCCAACTCGCGCAAAGAGATAGAAAGCGTTTATGACATAACTTCCAAGAACAATGGCGCAGAGAATCGTAAAGAGATTTCGGAGAGTAAAAAAGCGTAGCCGGTGCTTCCACAACGGATAGAGAAAGATAACTGGGACGAGCAAAAACGATGTGTATTTAACGCAAAAAATAAACCCCGTGGAAACTCCGAGCAGCAGACCCCACCTGACTGAAAGCTTTTCACTGTATCTAAGCACTTGGTACATTATCAAAACAGTCATGGCGGCAAAGGCCACATCAACTGTTACGAGGCTACTATGCGCTATGATATTTGGCTCAAGGCAGAGGAGTCCGATAGTAAAACACGCGGCATAAAGTCCTGCAACATAACGGGCAAGGCAGAATGTGACGAAAATAAGCACAGCCAGCCACATCGTGGTTCCCAGCCTGAGATAAAACCAACGACCTTCTTTTGCTTCTGGAAAGTGTGCTTCAACTGTATCGGCAAAGAGTATGTTTAGGAGTATCACCGGAGTTGTAGAGATGTAGTTATAGACACTCTCTCGCTCACTCTCACCCTCGTACAATAAACGTTGATTCCAGTCTCTATGAAAAGTCTCGTCATAGGTGAGAGAGTAATTCTTAGCTCCATCTATTGAAGTAAAGAGTGCAAAAGTGACACATCCAAGAGTAAGCAGTAGGACAACGGTGGAGAGCAGAATATCTTTCATAAATCGTTAGAAAGGTGTATCACTTTGAGTGCCATGGAGACACTCGCAATTGTTATCCCCTGTTACAAAGTACGTGATCACATTTTGCGCGTACTTAATAATGTGCCTGATAACATTGATAAAATCTACCTCATAGATGATGGCTGTCCGGAAAAAACCGGAGAGTTCGTTTCAGAACAATCACAAGATCCAAGAATTGAAATAGTGTATCACCCTCAAAACAGAGGTGTTGGAGCAGCGGTGGTAACCGGGTATGAGAAAGCTCTTAAGGATAATCATACCTGCATCATTAAGATTGACGGCGACGATCAGATGGATCTCTCGTATCTACCCCGTATGATAAAGCCCGTGCTTGATGGCCGCGCTGATTACGTAAAGGGCAATCGCTTCTTCTCCCCAGACATGCTGAGGTCAATGCCAGCGCCTAGACTTTTTGGGAACGCGTGTCTTAGCTTTATTAACAAACTTACCAGCGGTTACTGGAATATCATGGATCCTACCAACGGTTATACTGCCATTCACGGAGCTGTGCTTAAGACACTTCCGCTACACAAAATAGACAACGGGTATTTTTTTGAGAGTGACATGCTCTACCAGCTATCACTCGTACGAGCCAAGGTACTCGATATTCCAATGGCGTCAAAGTATGATCATACAGACAGCTCGCTAAGCATTCCACATGTCTTTTTTACGTTTCCTCTTAAGTACATGAAGCGATTTCTAAAGCGCATCTTTTATAATTACTTTCTAAGAGATTTTAATCTGGCGTCACTCCTTTTTATTGCCGGAACATCACTGCTTCTTTTCGGCATTGTTTTTGGCGCGTGGCACTGGATTGATAGTATCGTGACCGGCGTGCCCGCAACCAGTGGTACGGTTATGCTGGCAGCATTTCCAAGCTTACTCGGCATCCAGTTTCTGCTCTCAGCTCTTAGCTACGACGTCAGTCACGTTCCCCAACAAGCGATATCTCCATTCACCAGTTATCACCACACCAATACATAGATGAGCAACCAACAAAGAATAGCTCAAGTACCAGCTCTAACAGGCGTTCGAGCGCTGGCAGCGTATATGGTTTTCTTCCACCACTATCCGATCACGTCAGTTCTTGTAGGGGAGCTCGGATTTTGTATGCTAGCGGAGGGGCATGTCGGTGTAAGCATCTTCTTTGTTCTTAGCGGTTTTGTCATCGCTTACAATTATTCAGACCAGTTTTCTAAAAGTTACAGGGGCTATCTTCGTTTCCTGCAGAACCGCTTCGCGCGAATCTACCCGGTCTACTTACTCACCACCGTCGTAGCTCTCCTTTATCTCAAACGCTACGATACGGACATTTGGTTCTACAATCTCACCCTCTTACGTGGATTTTTTGGTAAGTGGTATTTCAGTCATATCGGACAAGCCTGGTCACTCACCGTTGAGTTCACCTTTTACCTCTTGGCCCCCTTTCTCTTAAGAATGATTGGACGAGTTCCTATTGGTATTATCTGTCTCGGTATTTATGCGATTGGGGCTGGACTTACACTGACTCCTATTGGCAGCGAAGACTTCTTCTCCCCCTACCGAATGGTTGTCATAAACACATTCTTCGGAAGATGTTTTGAATTCCTTGTGGGCATCTGGCTCTTTAAGCACTTCAAAGGTTCACAGGGGGACGTACCCCGTAAGCCTCGATTCATTTCCCTTTGCACCTACGCCGGCCTGATTCTGACATTTGGCTGTATCTATGTCTTTGCAGAGTGCTCTTGGCTGGCAATCTATTCCCCGACGTGTGCCCCGATACACCACTACCTCTTCCCACCAATTGTTGCTCTCTTTCTCTACGGCCTATGGAAGGAAGACTCCTTTCTATCCAGACTTTTAAGTACCCGTCTCATGCAGCTTCTGGGGAAAAGCTCCTATGCTTTTTATTTAATACACGCAGCTCCATTTCAAGAGATGTTTGGACTCGACCACCTGCCAATCGGATGGAGCTTTTTAATCATAAACCTGATAGCTATCGCTCTTTACTCTCTGTACGAACGGCCGCTACATCTTCTTCTGCGGGCGAAGAAGCGCTAACCTGAGTAAGAGAAAGCCCATCGAGAGCGCATTGATAGTGTGGAGCTCGGGAATCCGGATCTGTCCCGGTAATCTTGATCTGAATCGAGTTATTCTCACCAAGGACATGAGTGCCCAGCGGCAAAAGTCCTGTCGAAGCCGCAGTAGGGGCATAAAGGTTGAGTTCTGGTATCACCACCTCCCCGTTAAGTGAGACCTCTACTACGCCAAAATCTGAGGAGCGAGCAAACTGCGCCTGAATCTCAAACTCCCCTGCCCGCTTTAAATACAGCGGAATGTGTACCGTATCTTCTGGAGCTGCCGTCGAGTACCACTGAAAGTCATCACCAACAAAAACTCCCGGTAAAATCCCTTCCGTATTCTGTAAAGTTGCCCGAATATGAGGCGCGGTCTTCTCGCTATCTATCCCCAAGAGCTGTGCATTGAGAAATGAGCTAGGATCAACTGGTAGTGGCTGTGTAACTTCAATAGGGCTCTGATCGTGAACTTCATTTAGGAATACGCCTCGTAAAACGAAGGTTCCGACAAGAATGGCTGGTACGAGGAAATAGGCCTCATATTTAAACGGTAACAAGAGTTTACCTCATGAAAAAAATAGAAGTGTTTCTTCTCTGCAACTTAGCACCATATCGGTATTTTAGCTTGCTATAGTTTCAATTTTATACTCTTTTAAGCTTGAGAATGACACTTCTTTGAACATTCATTATGGCTGAAAACTGCAAGATTAAAATCTCTTCGTTAAGCACCCAAACGGCAGCTCCGGGGGACAAACTCCAACTCCACGGAAGCTGGGGCGAAACACGTGACACAAAACTTCCTGTGATAAACAAAGGTGGACAAAACGAATTACAAGTGCTGAGCTGGTCAGCGAAGACAATTGACACAAGGATACCGGAGAATCTCTCACCCGGAAACTACAAGGTAGGTGTGTACTGCCAGCCTCTCTCAATGGGCGCAACCCACTCGAGCGGCTTTCTCACCCTTACTATTTCTGATGCTCCACCCACACCTGAGCCTGCCGCCTATGAAGAGCTCCTTCAGAATTATTGGTGGGTGATTCTTCTCTTACTCCCTCTCGCGTTCTTATTACTCAAAAGTAAAGGCAGTGTAGATTATAGGAAAAGACATTAGGTCCGCTTTGCGCAGCATCTACTGAAACTTTCCTTTTACATCCTCTTTTCATTTGACTACTATCTAATAAGTTAAAATCTGAGTTGATGATCCTATGAAATACCTTACTATCTTGCTCTCTCTATTATCCTTGAATGCTTGTAGCACCTCTCCAATCGCGCATGAAGCTCCTTCGGATCTCGGACTAACGAAGTCCGCGCAAGGACCCTATGTAGAAGTTTCAAAGCCAGGCATTCTAAAACAGTACCAAGCCTTTTATCTCAACCCCATACATTTTTACAGCAATGACGATAGAGGAAGACTTATTTCTGCGGAAGAGCGAGAGATTGATCAACTGGCCGCTAGTTTTAAGGAGAAGCTCGTTCGAAAGCTAGGTTCGAGATACAGCTTTTTTAACCAGCCAGCTAGAGGAGTCGCCATTATTGATATACAGGTTATGGATGTCTGGTCTGGTAGAACTCTTGAAGCCCTTCGTCCAGGGCTCATCCTACCCAATAACCTCGGTGGCGGAGCAACCATGCAAGCACATATCTATGACTCAGTAACTAAAAAGAAGATCGCAACTATCTGGGACTCCCGCTCTGGCAAGCGTACCGGCTATTTCAGCGGCCTTGGAAAATGGAACGGAACAGAAGCCGCATTTGACGAATGGGCCGTTCTTCTCAGCAAGAGCACTAGATCCAGTGTTTACTAGCAGGATTTCTACCGTGGTGTTCCAAAAAGAAGGAATAACGCATAGAGATCGCTCTAAACAATATTTATTAATTTTAAGCACTCCATACACAGACAATGACGAGTCTGTACAAGGATTACTCGCGAAAAAATAGTCACGCAAAGAACCATCGTATTTGCCTGAACTCATACAACACGCCTTAAATTTGCGCAGAGAACCGCACGGACATGGATCGTTTCGCCCGAGTTTCTCTGTAAGCTCTGGCACCGCATCAAAAAGATCTGCCACCAGACCGAAGTCAGCAACCTGGAATATCGGCGCTTCCTCATCTTTGTTGATGGCTACGATAATCTTGGAATCTTTCATGCCGGCAAGGTGCTGGATCGCGCCAGAGATACCGCAGGCGATGTAAAGGTCGGGCGCCACCACCTTCCCTGTTTGGCCAACTTGCCAATCGTTTGGCGCATAGCCCGAATCCACCGCAGCACGCGACGCTCCTACAGCGGCATTCAGTTTGTCGGCCAACGCTTCGATGATCTTGAAGTCTTCCTCAGAACCAACACCACGACCACCAGAGACAACAACACCAGCAGAGGTCAATTCAGGACGATCAGACGCCGCGACCTTGTCTTCAACCCAAGAACTAAGCCCCGGATCGCCCGCCGCCCCGATTGCCTCCACTACAGCGGAGCCACCCGTTGGGGCAGCGTCAAAGGTCGAGGTTCGAAAGGTAACTACTCTCGTAGTGTCAGAAGACTGCACAGTCTGGATCGCGTTACCCGCATAGATCGAACGCTCAAAGGTCGCGCCATCCACAACGGCTGTGGCATCAGAAATCACCATCACGTCCAACAGTGCGGCAACGCGTGGCATGATGTTCTTTGCGTCCGTCGTCGCGGGCGCCACGATATGCTCAAACTCCCCTGCTAGAGAGACCATCAAGTCCGCCACAGGTTCAGCCATACGCTTGCTATAGATCGCATCTTCAGCGCACAACACTTTCGCAACACCGAACAGGGTTGCAGCTTGTGCTGCGGCCTCAGAACAGGTCGCGCCTGCGCATAGAACAGTGACATCACCCAATGCGGTGGCGGCGGTCACGGCCTTTGCCGTGGCATCCATCGCCAGAGCGCCATCATTGACTTCGGCCAAAAGGAGAACTGCCATTATACTGCTCCTGCGTCTTTGAGTTTCCCGAGCAGCTCGTCGACAGAGCTAACGATGATACCAGCTGCGCGCTGCGCGGGCTCTGCTGTGCTGATCACATTCAGACGCGGTGCCACATCCACGCCATAGCCAGCAGCTGTCTTTTCATCGAGGGGCTTTTTCTTGGCCTTCATAATGTTTGGCAAAGAGGCATAGCGCGGCTCGTTGAGGCGCAAATCCACCGTCACAACCGTTGGCAAATTCACTTCAATGGTTTGCAAACCCCCATCCACCTCGCGTGTCACCTTGGCTTTGTCATCTTTGACATCCACCTCAGATGCAAAGGTCGCCTGAGACCAGCCGACAAGTGCTGCCAACATCTGCCCCGTGGCGTTCATGTCATTGTCGATGGCCTGCTTGCCGCACAACACCAGCCCGGGCTGTTCTTCTTGCACAACCTTTGCCAGCAGTTTGGCCACGGCGAGTGGTTCGATATCTTTGTGCACATCATCCGCTGCAACCACCAAAATGGCCCGGTCCGCGCCCATGGCAAGCGCCGTGCGCAGCGTTTCCTGAGCCTGCTTGACGCCTACCGAAACGGCAACCACTTCATCAGCTTTGCCTGCTTCTTTAAGACGAATAGCCTCCTCGACGGCAATCTCATCAAACGGGTTCATGGACATTTTAACATTGGCGAGATCGACACCGCCGCCGTCTGCTTTGACGCGGACCTTCACGTTATAATCGATCACGCGTTTGACAGGCACGAGCACTTTCATGGCTTAGTCACTTTCGTAAATTGTCTTAACGGTCGTATAGAACTCAATCGCATTCGCGCCTTGCTCGCGCGCACCCAAGGAAGAGCCCTTGGTTCCGCCAAATGGGACGTGGTAATCGACCCCTGCGGTTGGAAGATTGACCATGGTCATGCCAGCCTTGGACATGCGTTTGAACGCACGCGCCTCGCTCAGCGACTGGGTGTAAATCCCTGACGAAAGCCCAAAACTGGTATCATTTGCGACAGCTACAGCTTCGTCGAAGTCATCCACAGAAATGATGGCTGCACAGGGGCCAAAAATCTCTTCCTGGCAGATGCGCATGTCATTTGCGGCGTTCAGAAACAGCGCTGGCGCCTGCATAAAGCCATCCGTCCCGCACCTGCTGCCTCCGATGACTTCGGCGCCTTCCTTGGCTGCAAGGGCGACATAGTTCAGGTTATTCGTAAGCTGGCTTTCAGAAACGACAGGCCCAATCTGCACCTTTGGATCAAGAGGATCCCCAACATTCAAATTCTCCATCGCCACACGAAACTTTGCGACAAAACCATCATGCACAGCTTTGTCGACAATGATGCGAGACGTCGCGGTGCAGCGTTGTCCTGTTGAAAAGAAAGCTGCGTTCAGGATGCCTGCCACGGCAGCATCCAGATCGGCGCTTTGGGTCACGATGGTGGGGTTCTTGCCGCCCATCTCTAGCTGAATCTTCTTCATCCCCTGTGCGGCTTGAACCGCCAGACCCCGGCCCACAGGGACTGATCCGGTAAAGGAGATTGCGGCCACCTCCGGGTGGGTCACAATCGCGTCTCCGACAACGCTCCCGCGTCCCATCACCAGATTGATCGCACCTGCAGGCGCGCCTGCATCATGGACGATTTGCACCAAAGCATGGGCAGAGGCGGGCGTCAGATCCGCAGGTTTGAAGACGACTGTGTTGCCGTAGGCGAGCGCTGGTGCAATCTTCCATGCCGGGATCGCAATTGGGAAATTCCAAGGCGTGACAATGCCGACCACTCCAACCGGTTCCCGGCTGACTTCAACGTCCACGCCGGGCCGAATGGATCGGCCAGCCGCGCCTTTGATCCGCACCGCTTCGCCTGCGAAAAAGCGAAAGATCTGGGCCGCGCGGATCACTTCGCCTTTTGCCTCGGCCAGGGTTTTTCCTTCTTCGCGCGCCAAAAGGGTGCCCAATTCGTCGGCGCGGGCCAAAATGGCTTGGGCGACATTTTCCAGCACATCTGCCCGAACCTGCGGCGTGGCCAAAGCCCAGCCCGGCAAAGCCTCTGCCGCCGCAGCCACAGCGGTGCTCACATCCGCCGCAGACGCGCGCGCAAAGACACCGATTTCATCCGACGGATTGGCCGGGTTCAGATTATGCGTGACACTATCCCCATCAACCCACACGCCGCCGATCAAGTTCTGATGCATATCGCCCATCACATGAACGCCTGAAGGCCCGTTTGTGCGCGGCCCAAGATCAGAGCATGCACATCATGGGTGCCTTCATAGGTGTTCACCGTCTCAAGGTTCACCATATGCCGCATCACGTGGAATTCCTGGCTGATGCCGTTGCCGCCATGCATGTCGCGGGCCAAGCGGGCAATATCCAAGGCCTTGCCGCAATTGTTGCGTTTGATCAGGCTGATCATTTCGGGGGCGGCTTGCGCGTCGTCGAGAAGGTGTCCAACGCGCAATGCCGCCTGCAAACCTAGGGAGATTTCGGTCTGCATATTTGCAAGTTTCAGCTGGAAAAGCTGTGTCTGAGCCAGCGGGCGGCCAAATTGCGTACGATCCAGCCCGTATTGCCGCGCCCGATGCCAGCAATCTTCGGCTGCGCCCATCACACCCCACGCGATGCCATAGCGCGCGCGGTTCAGGCAGCCAAATGGCCCTTTCAACCCTTCTACATTTGGCAACAGGGCGTCTTCTCCAACTTCCACGTTATCCATGACGATCTCGCCGGTGATCGAGGCGCGCAAGGACAGCTTTCCTTGGATTTTGGGCGCGCTCAGACCTTTGGTGCCTTTGTCCAGCACAAAGCCCCGGATTTTGCCGCCATGGGCTTCTGACTTGGCCCAAACCACAAACACATCCGCAATCGGCGCGTTTGAAATCCACATCTTGGACCCGTTCAGCACATAGCCGCCCTGCACCTTTTCGGCCCGCGTT
>JAUIIO010000009.1 GCA_030431715.1 bacterium | reverse complement strand
CTAATCCATTTCCAGCGTCTGCTAAACCTGATTGCGCCACGCTAAAAGAAAGTGCACGTGAAAATATTAATTGCAAAGACTATGTCACCACTGGCTTTACTTCTAATAAAATACATACCCAAGTTGATTGCCCCGAAAACTACGGGAAAAACGCTAAGAAAGAGTGTCCTATTCAATTAGACGTTGCCGCAAAAAAGAAGTTGAATCTGCCAGAGCAAGGTTCAATCACCAATGAAACGTGGCATAAAATTGAAAAAACAATCCCTATAACACCGATAAGATGGGTTGCAACAGACTGTGACTCACTCGACTCCGGCAAAAATACTTCGGAAATTCCTGCAGAGGTAAGGCAGTATGGTGAATACTGGCCAGGAGATGCGGTCAAAGTAGAAACCTCCTCTGATGCGTACATACCAGTTACGATGGAAGATATCGATCGTTTTCGTACAGAAAAGGGCTATGACTGTACCCAGTTTGAGAATGGACCGCGTCTCACCCTCGATGCTGAGACGGCCGATCTTAAGGACAACTCGTTTTTTCGCGGGCACCACTACGATATCGGTTGTGAGTGGGAAGCCTATGTAAAAGATAAAGCTGAAAAAGAGAAGGATAAAGACGGAAATCTTATACTTCGAGGTGCATACGCTAAAAATATTGTCGAGGTTGATTCTATTGAGGATCGCGTGTCTCACGCACCAAGAAATGACTGCACCAAGTTTGGATACACCGGAGTTAACACTATCTCCCTCAAGTACGAAGATATGGAGCTCCTGACCCCTACTCCACTCGCGGCTCCTGCGATCCCCGAGGAGTGCCTTGAAAAAGATGTTTTTTGCAAATCTCAGCTTGTCTCCCTTAACACCGAGGAAGAGACCTCATTTACAGCGCTTAAGGATGTTGCAGCCAACATTGGGTATCAGGAAATGCAAGTATCCTATCCATCTTTTAACTACGGGGAAGGCTGCAAATCAGAAAGTGGGAAGCTCAAAAAGAACTGTGCCGATATAGATGTTCAGGAGATGGATGCTCAGGGATATATCCCGGTGACAGCTTCAATAAAAGTTCCGCTTACTTCTCTATTTGGAAATGAGATTGTTCTTACCCACACAGACTCGGAACGCTGGGAAGGGGCATTCGCTAAATAATTTTTTATTATCGTCTGATCATACAGGGACGCTGTTGTTGGGGGTAATCTAAAATCAGAGCCGGTTGCTTCGGGCTCCTGCCCTTCGCGCCCTTCACATTTTTATAGTCGGGCGTCCTGCCCTTTGTACAAAAAGGAGACTCCGATTTTAGATTACCCCCAACAACAGCTCAGTGGTGATACAAAATTATTTACTTACTAGTGCATTATAAACCAAGTTTTAGCCCGAATGGTCATTGCGAGGAGCTGAAGCCAAAGGCTGAACGACGCGGCAATCTCCCGGCCTAGGCAATATAGAGTGGAGATTGCCGCGTCGTTCGAGCAAAGGCTCTCCGCTATTTTGCTTTCAGCAAAATGCCTTACGGCACGCCGCCTCGCAATGACGTTCTTTCGGCTAGTAATCTAGTTTACGGTGTACTAGTGGTGAGTAACCGGGGCTAGTCTATGATCAGGTTCTCACTAAGTGGTGGTCTTAGGAGGGCTGTTCTGGCTTCGGCAGCGGTTCTGGCGAGGTCGGGGTGGGTTTCAAAGAGGCCGCAGATCTGTTGGAGATGATCAGCTGTTTGCGTTATGAGCCTTGCGGCGTCACCTTCGGCAACTCCTCCTAACTTAAGGAGTGAAGCAAAGTTCGTCCAACTATCGGAGAAAAACCAAGTATAAACGGTTAATGCCGCATCAGGAACAACTTCAACCTCTTTAGCGTTGCTGGGCCCATGATACTTCTCACGAACATCTTTAACGATTTGCTCAAGCTCCCCATAAACGTCTTTGGGAATTGGGTTCTTCGCTATCGTAAGGTACGTTCGGTGGCTATCTCCCGCGATAGAGCCGATCATCGCGGCAAGCTCAGGAGCTTCCACGTTATAAAACACTCCACGATCAATTGCCTCGGCGAGGTGTAGCACGAGATTTGTGCAGAGCTCTGCAGACCACGTTCCTTTCTCCGTAAGTGTCTGCCCACTAAAATGTCCCAATGCCGCAAGTCCCTCAAGTGAGGATTCAAGCTGGGTTAGCTGATGTTGCTCTAGGAGATCTGCGTCGCGGTATTTTCTACGTATCCGTTTCTGAATTTTCTTTACGGCTTCGTTTGAGAGTTCAGACTCCTGCCCCTCTAACTCTTTTTCCATGTGGGCGGCATCACCCCGGTACGTTTCTGCTCCCTTTCGATCGCGGTACGAAGCAAGGCTTCTCTCAACGGTGAACTTGAGGTCATCAACGCTTCTATACTTAAGGAGATTTAAAACAGACGAAGGGGCTGCAAAGTACGCAGAACGAAGTGGCTCAGGTGGGCGCCTTGAGAGATCGTGCACTATGCGAGCATCACAAAAATGTCCGGGAGCAACGAGACAGATCCCAACAGCATCTTTTCCGCGCCGTCCTGCTCGTCCAGACATCTGCTGAAGTTCAGAAGAAAGCAGGGTCTGAAAGCCATCTTGTCCCCTGCGGCTATGGGCCGTGATAACGACCGAACGAGCTGGGAAATCAACGCCGGCAGCTACAGTGCCGGTAGCTACCATGATTCGAAGCTTCCCTTTCGTCATAAGCTCCTCTAGCACGAGTCGCCACTGGAGGAGTTGTCCGGCATGGTGGGCACCAGCCGCTGTTGAGATCAGGGCGGAGTAATGTGGATGACCGGTAACAACATTTTCAGAAATGCCGTAGCGCTTGATGATTTCGTCAATATCGCTGCGCAGCTCCTTGCGCCACTGTGCAGGAACCATACCGATATTTGAATCTGTGAGACGTTCAATATCCTCATCGCACTGCTTACGAGAAGAACGAAAGAGGATACACGGAAGAAGTGAATCTCTCTCTAATTCAGCCAACATTTTAGTAACAGGAAATTCTCTCATAGAAACATTCTTTACTACGGCTACTTCTTACGCCCTGAACCACCACGGCGTCGCCCTCTGCCCCGGCGAGGAGCGCCACGCTTTCCCTTATTTCCTTTCCCGTGAAAAGAAGAAGTGCCCTCTTTCCCATAGAAGTCATTAACAGCCTTAAAGAGCTTTCCCTTCTCGTCTTCAAGCGGAAGTACCCCGAGACGAGGGTGAAGAAATCCAAAACGCAATTCAACAGGTCTCTCTTTCTCTATAATCAACTCACACGGCTTTCCTCGAACACTTTCTAACCAATCGGCAATTTCCTCAGCATTTGATATTGAAGCTGAGAGCATGAGGAGAGACGCTTCCTTTGGGGTAAGAATAATACTCTCTTCCCACACCGGGCCTCGTTGAGGATCTGCAAGAAAGTGCACTTCATCAAGTACAACTAGAGAAAACCGCTCGTGAGAACGATAGAGCTCATTTCGATAAATCTCTGTGGTAGCAATAACGACACTCGCATCCGTATCAATCTTTCGGTCGCCGGTTAGCAAACCAACCTTATAATTTGGCTCAAAACGTTCTCTAAGATCGTTGTACTTCGTATTGGAAAGGGCCTTGAGAGGTGTTGTATACACGGCCTTCTGCTGCATTTGAAGGTAGGCGGAAATAGCTTGGATAGCGATATAGGTCTTACCCGATCCAGTCGGTGCGACCACAAGAGTGTCTTTCCCATCAGCCACTGCAGAAATAGCTCTTTTTTGGAACTCATCCGGAACGAAAGGAACCTGCTCTGGGACGCCAAGCCCACTTAAGAACTCTTCTCTGGCTTCGGCGATCTTATTCTTTGCACTCATGAAGCCCTCCCTTCTACGCCAGAGAGGTCGTATCGACAAGAAACAAAATGTTCAACATACCCTTCTGCCTGCTGGCTTATCTGATCGGTTGAACCAGAGTACACGAGCTTCCCATCAAAGAGTGCATGTACTTTTTCTACAACTGGCAAAAGTCGCCTGAGATCATGACTCACGAGTAAGATAGCTGGCTTATATTCTTTATAAAGCTCCACGATAAGATCCATGATCACACTACTTGCCACAGGATCGAGACCGCAAGTCGGATCGTCTAAAAGCGCGACTCTCGGTCTTGAGACAAGTGCACGTGCTAGGGAAACTCTACGACGCATACCACCACTTAACTGAGCAGGTATCTTAAAGGCGGCTTTCTTTAAACCCACATGCCCGAGAATCTCTTCAACCTGATCTCGTACACTACATAATACAGACTCTGGCAAGCCATCAGCTGGAACATCTCCATCTACAAGTGGGAAAGCAACATTATCAAATACCGTGAGTGAATCGAACAGGGCGCCTTCTTGGAACATGAGGCTTATATCAGAACTCCTGTCGATATTATGAATGACCTCACCTGAGGTAGGGTGGTATACACCAGCAAGAATTTTTAAAAAGACGCTTTTACCAGATCCTGTGGGTCCAATAAGACCACTGAGTGTCGCATCTTCGAGCTGAAAATCTATACCCCTGAGTACAGTCTTAGAACCAAAAGAATGCCTGATGTTTTGAACCTTTATCATCTACTTGTTAGCTTAGCGAATCACAATCAAAAAGAAAAGAAACTCGAAAGAAGACTAAAAACATGCCCGCACCTTCTTTGAAAGTTCTTCTATCGTGAATGGTTTTTGAATGAATCCACGACCTCCGTTGTCCAAAATCTTATCAACTGCCTCCTTTGAGCTATAACCACTTATGACAAGCACAGGTGGCGCCTGATCCATATCAAGCATTCGGCTATGCACTTCCTCTCCTGAAAGCTCTGGCATCAACATATCAAGAATAACGAGATCATAAGGAGCGTCTGCAACAGAGAGTTTCTCTAGAGCCTGAAGACCATTTGAAGCTGTATCTACACGGTATCCAAGATGGTCCAAACTCATAGCTATCACGTTTCGCACCGAAGCCTCATCGTCTACAACAAGAATAGACTCCCCTCCTCCCTCAAGCTCCTCACTTTCGCTCTGGCGTGCATCAATCTCCCCTCGCTCACTGGCCGAAGGAACGACACGTGGGAGAAACACTGAGACGGCCGTACCTGTTCCAACTTCAGACTGAATATCAATCGCTCCACCTATGCGCTCAACAACATCTTTCACCGTGGATAAGCCAAGGCCCGTGCCATCCGCTCCCTTTGTAGAAAAATATGGCTCAAATACTTTCCCAATGTGCTCAGAGGAGATACCACAGCCGTTGTCAACCACCCGAAGCTCGGCATATGCGCTCGCACTTAACTCTCTTGTCTGAAAGACCGTCCAGAGCACTTCCTGCTCGCACTCAGGTTCGATATGAATTGTAATTTGCCCCTCTTCCGCACAGGCATCTCGAGCATTGACTATAAGGTTCACAAGTATCTGTGCGATCTTTCCTTCAACTCCAAGTATAAAAACATCTTCATCCGGGAGATAAAGCTTTGTTTTACATTTACTGGGAATAGAGCCTTTGAGTAACCTAGATACTTCTCCCGTTAAGGAGCTAAGATCTACGAGTGTGGGACGATCCTCTTCTTCATAGCGAGAGAAATCGAGAATCTGCCGTGTAAGCTGAGAGGCTTTTTTAGCCCCATCCTCGATAGCAACGAGTGACTCACTGTGCGTTCCCTCATCGGGAAGTACCGTCTTAAGGTAGGTAATATGGCCAAGTATACCAGCCAGCACATTATTAAAATCATGTGCAACCCCACTTGCTAACATACCCAGAGTCTCAAGACGTTGTCTCTGTAGCACCCCTCCCGTGCTCTCCAGAGCTGGAAATTGAATCAGTATATAATCCGGGGGATAAACCTTCAGAGAAACCGTGCTCCGGTCCTGCTCAAGATTTAGTAGCTCAACCTCGAGACGTCCGTCTGTCAGAATCTCTGGTGAAAAGCCCTTCCATATCTCTGAGAGGTGCGATAGCCCAAGACTGTTTGGCTGTGAAGCTTGAATATACTCATCCAGAGCGGAGTTGGTACAAATGACAGCTCCATTGCTATCAACTAAGGCCGCAGGGGGAACGACAAGATTAAGGAGATCTGGCAGTAGTGGCGGACAATCAGTCATAAACGGTGTTTCTTTTAACCTGAGAATTCGAACCGTAATTTCAAGCAAGGGTCTATTCCCCCTTCTTGAAATGCATTCAAGGCACCATAAGCGAAAATCGCGCAAAGGCTGAACGCTTACGATTTAGAATATAGCGTCATTAAGAGACTGTGAACACTAATTTTTTAGTCAAAACGTACAATTACGACGTGCCGGGCATTTTTTTCTGGACTTTGCTATCTATCTGGAGTTATTAGTATGTGTCGAATGCCATCTGTGCTATGAGGCATTATTCGCTCTTTTATAGGACTTGTAATACCTCCGGCCGGTCAGACTGTTTTGAGTGTTGCTGGTATAAGTTAACTGCTCTCCTTACAGAAAGTGGCTCACTAATGAGTTATGGCTGCCTCTAATCAGGCTTATGTAATATCAACATGTTAACTGTTACTTTTCCTTTCTCCGTTAAATTTCTACAACCTTCTGGAACCATTGCCTCAAAAACTGAATCTCAAGAGTTGTATTTAAAGCTCGTGAAATTAGTCAATTCGGGGCTAACTCACGGAGTGTATAGTCAGAACTCTGGTTACAATAGTATGATAAGGCCCAGTACGGTTAGTAAGCCACGAGCAGAATACACAAAACGAGGATTGAAGTACGTAGTAAACGCAGAGTTATGTAACTAAGGAGTTATGAGGTATGTCTGAGTCAGCAAGTTCCGATTCAATGAAAGGCACGGTTAAGTGGTTTAATGACGCCAAAGGGTTTGGTTTTATTGAGCACACCAGCGGAAAAGATGTTTTTGTGCACTATTCTGTCATTCAAACTGAAGGTTTCAAAACACTCAAAGACGGCGAAGACGTTGAGTATGAAATCGAAGATGGCCCCAAAGGCCTCCATGCAACCAGAGTTGTAAGGAGTAAAGAAGCAATTGAAGCTCAAGCCGCTGAAGAAGCAGCAAATAGCGAGACAGTGAAGGCTACATCTGGTGCCTCTCTGCGTGATTCAATTGAAGTTGAGAAGATTCCTACTGAAGAGGCTGGTGAACAACCTCAGGTAGCTGGCCTTGAAAGCCCACTTACTGATCGCGTTCAAGACGAGCGGTAATATCGGGAACTATTTTCTTCTCTTAGTTACCCCGTCAACATAAAAATATAAGGGGCAGAGGAACTCCTCTGTCCCCATAGTACTGCCCTACTTGATAGTACTGCCCTACTTGGCACTCCTTAAAGCGCTCTCCCTAAAGTTCAGGAAAGAAGATACCAATCTCACGCTGTGCGTTATCGACACTGTCGGAACCGTGAACAGCATTAGCACTAATATCGGTTGCAAAGTCTGCACGGATGGTACCTGGCTCAGCCTCTTTAGGATCTGTAGCACCCATAAGCTCACGGTTTTTCATTACCGCTCCCTCGCCTTCAAGAACTGATACAACAACTGGAGCGCTTGTCATATATTCCACAAGTTCGCCAAAGAATGGCCTCTCTTTGTGAATGTCGTAGAATTCAGCTGCCATCTCCTTACTCAGAGTTAACATCTTGAGAGCCTTTATAGTTAGCCCATTTGACTCAAATCGGCTAAGTATCTGTCCGATAACATTCTTCTCAGTAGCGTCTGGCTTAATTATTGATAGTGTCTTCTCGACAGCCATAATTCTTCTCCTATTGGTAATCTTTGGCTCCCTATGCAGGGCAAATGCCCTTTGGGGCGGTTTCTATACTGGATGACATGTAAGGTGTGTAAAGTCCTCCAGAGGGACAACAATATAGCCCCTGATTGTCACTGCTGGCAAGTGGTCACAGCTCATTTCTGAGGCGGAAAACGCTTCTGAAGCGCCTTCTCTACAGGAGGAGGCACTAAACGTGTTACGGAGCCTCCAAATGGGGCTATATTCTTAACAAGTGAGCTACTTACATAAGAATACGGCTCTGTGCTCATGAGAAAGAGCGTCTCAAGGTCCTTATGTAAGGAACGGTTCATGAGCGCCATCTGCGCCTCGTAATCGAAATCACTGGTAGCTCGCAGGCCACGCACAATAACATTGCAGTTCATTTCCTGAGCGAATTCAACCAGAAGTCCGGTAAAACTCCTGACAAGAACTCTCTTTTCGTCCTTAAAAACCTCTTGGACAAGCTCTACTCGCTCCTCAATGGGAAAGAAGGAATTCTTTAGTGGATTATGAAGAATTCCAATAAGAACTTCGTCAAATATATTAAGTGCACGTCTGGTGATATCAACGTGGCCGTGTGTTAGCGGATCAAAAGATCCGGGAAATATTGCTCTTTTCATAGTGCGTGTCACGAAACATGTAAGGGCAACTTCTCTTAGTAGCCAGCTTCGTTGCGGCCCTGCTGGAAGTCGCCGTAGCCAAACTACCTGATTTCAGCATATTCTTGCCTGTGATACAAACAGGTGGCATACGGCAATTTCGAAAAAAGGAATTTACTATGGATATGAGCAGGTTATCAGCTGAGGAGAAACGACTGAGGGATTGGCAACATTTCGTTCAGACCGAAGAGATAGATGATGATGTGAAGCAAGAGTTTCGCGAAACTTTAAAGGCTTTTCGAAACCTCCTAGCTAAGATTTGGGAACAAGAGAGTGTTTCTGAAGATGATGTAAATAACCTTGGAGATATGAGAAGAAGACTCACACAACTTATGGAGGAAGCCAGGTTACATGCTCGGTAGTAGCACCCGACTTCACCCCCTCCTCCCGTTATGAGTCATATCTTACAAAAATTGATTGCAGTATGTTAGAAGGACTCTCTGAACTTGGATTACTTTCACAGATCTTGCTGGTTTTTATCGCCGGCATTGGTACAAGCCTGACCCCCTGCGTCTATCCACTCATTCCGGTCACACTTGCTTTATTTGGAGCCAATGATTCTACCAGCCGCTTACGATCTTTCCTGCTTGCCTCTACATATGTCTTCGGGATTGCTGTTACCTTTTGCTTGCTCGGACTTCTAAGCGCCACTACTGGAGCTCTTTTTGGGAGCATCCTTTCTTACCCGCCAGTAATTCTCGCTCTATCAGCGATAATGATAGTTCTTGGATGTTCTTCACTTGATCTCGTACACCTCCCGTTCTTAAACACGCTACAGGGAAAAGCGTGTAAAGTTGGCTCAGTTGGATTCACAGGTGCATTCCTTGCGGGAACAGTTTGTGGCATTGTTGCCTCCCCTTGCGTGGGACCTGCTCTTGTAGCCATTCTTGTTTTTGTTGCACGTGATGGTGACATCATCCGTGGAACAGCTCTGCTCTTAAGTTTTGCGCTAGGTATGGGCGTGCTCTTTATCTTACTAGGAACGTTCTCTGGACTCATACAGCGAATCCCAAGATCGGGACACTGGATGAATATTGTAAAATTTGTGATGGCAGTAGCGCTCTTTTTCTATGCTCTTTTTCTCCTTCAACCCCTTACACCGACATCCACTCTTCATGAATATCTCCCCTTTTCTGCTTTGCTTTTCTGGTTCTTCCTAGCCCTGCTCGCTCTCGTTGCATATGCAGGATACAAGTATAACAGTAATATCGTAAAACTCCTGTCGAGCCTCTTATCTGCAGCACTACTTTTCATGCTCTTTACCGCCCCCTCATTACCGGGTGACGAAAGCCTCAAGCAAAATCTTGCTCCGCTTACTTGGCATCACTCATTTGAGCAGTCCGTGCAGATTGCGAAAAGAGAGAAGAAACCGATCTTTGTAGATCTCTATGCTGACTGGTGCGTGGCATGTAAAGAACTGGAAAAGATAACATTTAAGGATCCAGCGGTAAGAGAGCTTCTCTCACAATTCGTACTCGCCAAAATAGATTTCACAACTCCCACTGAGGAGACTGATAACCTGAGCGAAACATATGGAGTAGTCGGCCTCCCTTGGCTTTTCGCCACAGACGAATCTGGTACTCTCATAGAAAAATCAACAATCACCGGCTACGTCGATGCCAGAGAATTTGAATTAAAAATGAAAGAGACTCTCAAGCGATATCGAGCATTACACTGAGTGAGATACTTGAAGAGCGTGAGATCTGATCTCAGATCAGAGGCAAATCTAAGAGAGAGGTAGAAGAGCTATTAAACTCTTCCTCTTTATCTTTTTCTTGATCTTATTTCTTGCACTTGCACCTTTTTCTTTATCTCTAAAATTCTTTTTAGAGAAAGAGGAAGATTAAGAGACTTGAAACTCATGAATGCTCACCAAAGGTTAAAAAGAAAGTGCTTGAGAGAGATGCTGGGCCTACACTGATTGAAATACTCGACGTCATTGGAGCGCAAAAGTTACCTCCGGCTCTGCCGGAGGCCCCGTAGAGTTTGACAGTATCAGAGATCAACAGAGAACTTAAGAGCAATGGTCATTGCGAGGAGCTGAGGTCGCAGACCGAATGACGCGGCAATCTGGATGCTCGCACGCCCAGTGGAGCGCTCAGCGCCACGAACTCACTCTCACCAAGACCTAAACTACCAACTCAACTCACACCATTACGAATCAGCAACAAGTGGAAATCCATTTATCTTCTCAATTGCTGCCTTAAGTTCTTTCTTGACCTCATCATTTGATTCACTAAAGAACCGGGTTGAAAGGTATCCAACAGCACTTCGGCTACCGAGGTTTCCAAGCACCTTTGCTGTTTGAATTCTGACCAAGGGATCGTGATCATCAAGGCGTTTCACAAGGACAGGAACAATTCGCTTATCCCCCATTGCTCCAAGAAGCTTAATGGTTTCCACCCTGACAGCATAGGATGCGCTTTCTAGTGGCACGACGCTAGCATCAACAACTTCTGCTAACTGCCTCTCTCTTGCAACCTTAAGCGCCTTAAGCATTCGCACCTCGGATGTTTCTTCATCACTGATAACGGAAAGGATCTCCTTATCAGTAAGGGCCTCTATAGGCTTACTCTCAGAAACTTTTAGTGTATCAAGCTTTTTCAAATCGCCCACTGTGGCGGCATTGGTGGCCGATAAATCAGGGAGGACATTGTTCTTTTGAGAGGCGACATCAGTAGGCTCAGGTGTAGAGAAAAACATAAGATACGCGCCAGACCCCATTAAAAGAAGAGCCAGCCCCAAAAAGCTCATACGTAAGATGAGAGTTTCTTTTCGGCGTTTCTTTAGTAATGAGTCATGACTTCGGTTCGACATAGGAGACTCGTAAGCGAACATATCTCCTGGAAGCGCAAGCCCATCATGCGGACGTTCATGAAATTCTTGACGAGGTGACGTAAAATCATCACCATCGGCGCCCTGCTGCTTTGGCTTCACCTTAATAAGCTTTTCATGAGCCTCACGAGAGCGTTCTTTCTCAACTGTGCCCTCTTGCTTATCTTGCTCAGACACCTGAGTTGATTCAGAGGAGACCTCGGAAACCGGCGCACCTGCTTCCCCCAACACTTCACTCTTTACGGAAGTTGTTTCAATATTTTTCCACTCAGAAGGCTTTCTCTCTCGCTTTAAAGGCGATGCTGCAGTTGGTTCGCGTCGCTTATCAAGAAGACTTCCTAGAGCGCTCTTGAAGGTATCAATCATGATTTCAGCGGTATCGAACCTTGCATCAGCATGCTTTTCTAAAGCACGCTGAAACTCGGCCTCTAACGCCAGCGGCAGCTCAGGAGCAGCAATAGTAAGCGGATATGGCTCATCTTGAACGATGCTCTTAATCATATCCTTAAACTCTTTTCCTCCGAAGGGTCTTCTGCCAGTAAGACACTCATAGGCAACGATGGCAAAACTAAAGAGATCGCTTTTACCTGTCAGTGAATAGTTAAGAATTTGCTCAGGCGACATATAACCAGGAGTACCCATGATCGGTTCATCCTCATTATCCTCCCCCTCTTTCGGTGCAAAGCTCTGTGACATACGAGCCACACCAAAATCAAGAATATACGCCTGATCATTTGGATCGATTACAATATTAGTCGGCTTAATATCCCTGTGTATAACACCTTTACGGTGCGCGGCATCAAGACCGAGAGCTATCTGACGAAGATAATGTAGAGCTCTACCGGGTGGGAGCTTACCGTGCTCCTGAAGTATGCTGGCAAGGGTGCGGCCCTCAACATAATCCATCACGATATAAGGGATATCGTTGGCGATGTTTGCGTCAAAAACAGTGACGATATTGGGATGACGCAGATTTCCTGCCGATTGGGCTTCTGCCCGGAAACGTTTTAGCGCAGACTCTTTATCCGGAAAATTCTCTGATGTAATACTGCGCAGCGTTTTAATGGCAACGACACGGCCAATTTCAGGATCTTGCCCCTGATACACAACTCCCATGGCCCCTCGGCCGAGAGTGCCGAGAATGGTGTACTTCCCTATTCGAACAGGCGATTGGTTCATGGCTCTAATTATCGATTCTAAGACTATAGCAGCTTTAGCTTAAAGTAATATTATACACACTCTTGAGTAATAGAGCACGTGTAGAAGTTTGCATATGTTGAGAAAACAACTACTTAGGATGGATTAAGGAGATTTTGTGATGTTACGCCGTTTTTACAACATGACACGCCTTGAAGCGAAAACACCTTGAAGCGTAAAGACTAGGATTCGTCTGTGCTCGTGGTTCCTTCCGGCGAAGCATCTTCCTTTTTCGGAGCCTCTTTAAGGCGCCTCACAATTCTTCCCTTGGACAGGTCGTAAGGAGAGATTTCAACTATGACATGATCTCCAGGAAGCACACGAATATAGTATCGCCTCATCTTGCCAGCAAGGTACGCAAGAAGCTCGTGCCCGTTGTCACACTCAACACGAAAAGTGGTGTTAGGAAAACACTCCTTAACCACCCCATACATTTCAATTGCGTCTTTACCCATAAATCTCTATCCAATAAACACCGCTAAGCAGGATACCTCTTCACGCATCCCCTGTAAACTCCCCTATCGCCCGGAATTTTGAGTAGCGCTGCTTGAGCATCTCACCAACACTAAGTCCCTGTAGCTCATGCAGATGACGTAATATGACACTCGAAAGCTGTTCAGAGGCTTCTTTATGGTTCCAATGCGCTCCTCCAGGAGGCTCGGTAACAATCTCATCAACGATACCAAACTTATGAAGACTATCAGCTGTAATCTGGAGCGCTTCCGCAGCTGTGGCTGCCATTGCCCCAGGTTCATCTGCTTTTGCATGCCAGAGAATAGAGGCACACCCTTCGGGAGTAATCACAGAGTAACAGGCATTTTCAAGCATAAGGATGCGATCTGCAACGCCAAGAGCAAGCGCGCCTCCACTACCACCTTCACCGATAATAATGCTGATGACCGGAACACTCAGCTCCGCCAACTCTTGGAGATTTCTCGCAATAGCTTCAGCCTGACCACGCTCCTCAGCTTCTATACCAGGGTAAGCACCTTGCGTATCAATAAGAGCGATGACCGGCATCTCAAATTTTTCGGCGAGCCGAAAGAGACGAAGCGCTTTTCGATAGCCTTCCGGCATGGGCATCCCAAAATTACGGCGCACCTTCTCTTCCATTGAGCGTCCGCGCTGATGTCCGACTAACATCACAGGAATCTCACCAAACATAGCTGTTCCTCCAACGATTGCAGGATCGTCACGAAAAAGTCTGTCTCCGTGCAGCTCTACGAAATCGGTGGTCATGTACTTGATGAAATCAAGTGAGAAAGGTCGATCAAAGTGCCTTGAAAGTTGTACTCGCTGATATGCGCTTAGACGCCCGTATATATCTTTTCTGAGTTTTTGAGCTCGCTGCTCAAGACGAGCATGCTCTTCGGTACGGCTCGTATCACCACTGGCTATCTCATCTTTGAGAGCTTCAAGTTGAATCTCCAGTTCTACGAGTGGTCGCTCAAATTCTAATGGATTCTGTATAATACCCATCTCATATTCCTTCTCAATAAGCGTGGCAAGTGTAATGAATAAAGCTTGTTATTGCAAGATCAGCAAGATAGAGCTCGTACCGACTTCTACGAGAGTGCCTCTGCGGATAAGTAGAGTACTGTAGGAACCGCTGTCGACTTACGATCGCTAAGCCAACGCCTTACGTACAGGGATATCTGTCGAGGGCTATACTCATACACCTTTATTCCCATCGTGCTCTGGTCAGGCATATGCGGAGACGGCTCATTTCCTCTCAGGACACCAACTTCATCGTCTGTCGGGTAGACTTCCCACCCTCTCTTAGAAGGTTCTTGACGCCAAAATGTCATCTGTCTCTTGGCATACTTTCTTGTATTTTGGGCAATGCTCTCTATTAACTCTGATTCAGATCCGATCTCTCCAGCAAGATAAGATGCACACTGAGCATAACCAAGACTTCTCAAACACGGGGCTTCGCTTCCGAACTCTGATAGGACACGCTCTGTTTCCTCAAGTATTCCATTACGAACCATCTCTTCAGAACGCACGTTAATACGCTCATAAAGTTTTTGTCTGTCAGGTATTAAAACGAGAACAATTGAACCTTGGCTATAAGCTGAAAGATTCTTTTGATGCAGTTCGCTCATCTTCTTACCGGTGAGATGAAAAACTTCAAGAGCCCGAATTACGCGCAGACGGTCATTTACATGAAGTCGATTCGCGGTTTCAGGATCTACACTCTGAAGAAGGGCGTGAAGTGCAACACTCTCTTTTGTTTCAAGCTCATCTCTTAACTCAGCATCGGCTGGAGGGAGATCTGCCAACCCGGATAGGAGCGCTGAAAGATACAGAGTAGTACCACCAGCAATAAAGGTGGTACGACCTCTTTCTGCAATATCATCTAGAATAGGGGTCACCGCTCTAACATAATCACCTGCCGAAAACAGCTGTCCTGGATCCAGAATATCAAATAGATGATGTGGTACCTTCGAACGCTCTTTCCTCGTTGGCTTCGCAGATCCGATGTCGAGATTCCGATAGATCTGAACAGAATCAGCATTAACAACCTCACCGGAGAGCTCAGAGGCTAAATAGAGGGAAAGCCCCGTTTTCCCCGAAGCAGTCGGCCCACTTACTATAACTTGCAATTGACACCTCCGGGAAAGGGACTTGTATACTGCTGCCTAACGATCTCGACCAAACCACTTCTCAATCTGAAATTCATCAAACGATACCGTGATAGGACGTCCATGCGGACAGGCAGTTCGAAACTCGCTCTTATCAAGATCTGAAAAGAGCGCATAAACCTCCTCGCGCTGCATCTTCTTCCCAGAGCGGATACTAGCATGGCAAGCGATACGAGCAGCCACTTCATCACGCAGCGCTTCAACAGCATCCTCTACACCCTGTGAGCCTTCATCTAGTTCGGAAAGCTCCTTCATAAGTAACGTGATGTCTTTCCCTTCAAGAACTGAGGGGACTGCGCGAACTAATAGAGTCGCTTCCCCAAAGCGTTCTATCTCAAATCCAAATCGCTCAAGGACATCCAGATGCGAAAGACAACGCTCCAAATTCTCCACTGGAAGTTCGAGCGAGATTGGAACAAGAAGCTGTTGTGAGGTCATCTTCCCAGCCTGAAAACGATTTCGAACAAGATTAAAATTGTAACGCTCATGAGCAGCATGCATATCTACGACATACATTTTCTCATGCCCTTCACAAAGAAGATAACAATCAAGAATTTGTCCAACGTAACGCAGATCTGAAAGCCTTATTTCACTCTGCAAAATCTGCTTTTGCTCAGGCTCCTCTCCAAGCTGCGGTTGGTACGCAGCATTTCCAGATGACCATACCACTTCAGGCTCGCGAAGAGAGAACGACTCTGCGCTTCCTGCTCGGTACGTAGACTGAAAATAAGGGTGAGTATCTTGATACCTTCTCTCTTGAAAACTCCCTCCCCCAGAGGCTCCAGACGGCACAGCAGCTCGAAAAGACTTCACAGCCTCATATACTCCGTCACGTACCATTTCAAAGATCTTATTTGAATCACGAAAACGCACTTCACTTTTTTGTGGATGTACATTCACATCAACATCACCGGGAGGAACAATAAGGGAGAGATATCCCACAGGATATTCTTTGCCTTTCAGCATAGAATCATATCCTTCTCGAACAGCACGCAGCACCGTACGATCGCTTACCATACGGTTATTTACAAGGACTACGAGCTGCGTAGAAGAAGTCAACGCGAGTGATGGATGACCGATACGTCCTGTAAGAGTGGCGTCCCCATATTCTTCGAAGAAAGAGGTATATCCCCCCTGATAGAGTTCCTCCCCCCTCTCTGCTTGACTCTGAGCAGCAGGAAGATGAAGTATCCGTTTGCCATTAGAAGATATACGGAATTGTATCTGTGGTGATCCTAGAGATGTTCCCGTTACCCAGTTTTTTATCCTCGAAAGTTCAGCACGATCAGATTTTAGAAATTTCTTACGCGCAGGTACATTAAAGAAGAGATGTGAAATCTGAAATGTGGTCCCCGGACGAGAAGCTACCTCTCTGACTTCTTGTCTTTTTCCACCTTCAATTGTTATCTGTGTCGCGAGTGGCTCTGAGGCAGGTCTTGTAGTGAGCATTACTTGGGAAACCGCGGCAATCGAAGACAGAGCCTCACCTCGAAATCCCATGGTCGATATGTGATCCAGGTCGCGAGCTTCCCGTATCTTTGAAGTTGCATGACGTTCGAAACAGAGCACCGCATCATCGCGGCTCATACCACAGCCGTTATCAGATATGACTATTTGGAGCTTGCCAGCTTCTTCGAGTACAATATCAATCTCTGAGGCTCCGGCATCTACAGCATTATCAACGAGTTCACGAACAACTGAAACCGGTCGCTCAATCACCTCTCCAGCTGCAATTTTATTTACAACCTGATCCTGTAATACTCGAATACCCATAGTAACAACTCTATCGTAGCACCGGTTTAACTCTCACCTGTCTTTCAGGACCAGCTCGTCCTCCGCGTCGTAGGGTCAGACTGACGTATCCATCTTTTGGGGCATCACCGATAAGTTGATTCACTTCTTCTACGCTCTGCACAGAAGTTTCATTCACTTTCATGATAACATCAGCCTTCTTAAAATCTCTCACATAGCCACGCAAGAATACATTTCCGACAGGGCGTTCAATTGGTTCAATTCCCGCACCAGCTGCCGCTCCATCTGGTAAAACTCGCCGAACCATCGGTCCCTGATTGGTGTCAACAAGTACCCAATCCATGCTAGGACGCAACACTTTTCCAGTCGCGATAAGCTCAGGCAAAATTCGCCGTATCTGATTTATCGGAACGGCGAATCCAATCCCGGCAGAATCTCCAGACTGACTTAAAATTGCTGTATTTATACCGATAAGTCGTCCGTCCAGATCGATTAGAGGACCACCTGAGTTTCCAGGGTTAATAGCAGCATCAGTCTGGATGAGATCCTTCATCAAAAAGTTATTCGGATTTTTAACAGTACGGTGCAGGCTCGAAACAATACCAGTGGTAAGTGTTCTCTCTAAACCGTGAGGATTTCCTATTGCGAGAACTTGTTGCCCAACTTCAATACTGGAGGAGTCCCCTGGAGGAAGGGCTACAAGATTATCGGGGGGCGAGATAAGCTTTAATACTGCAATGTCATATTCGCGGTCGTGTCCGAGAAGCTTTGCTTTGTAACTCAGACCATCAGAAAGAACAATTTCAATCTTATGGGCATCTTGAATCACGTGCAGGTTTGTTAAGATAATACCCTGAGTACTATCAACGATAATCCCAGATCCTGCCCCCTCTTGTTGCTTAAATTCAGGAACAAAATCAAAAGGATCGTATGCAAGCGTTATGGTAGAGATAAAGACAACGGCCGAATTCGTGCGCTTATAGACATCGATCACTCGCTGCTCCCCGTCTGAGCGATAGGCGCGTGCGGCTGTGTTTCTTGCGAGCGCTCCTTCTGGAGCAGAGAAAGAGAATAGTCCAATGTCAAAGAGTTGGATGAGAAGTAAGAATATGTTTACTGCGATGAGAACATAAACGGGGGCGCTACAGCACTTAAAAAAACGAAAAAAAGCTTTCATGTCATCATTCCCTGAGGCTCTTAATAGAGTCAGCACACCATTTGACCAAGTCAGTAGTCAATTGAGGCGGCCATACTCTTCACACGTTCAACCTTATTAATTCCAGCGACTCGCTCAATGGACCGTATGATTTTATCAAGCTGAGCAGCATCTTCAATGGTAAGTTCAAAAAAATGAATGGCCTTTCCCCTATCTGTGGTTTTCACCTGAGCACTGGAAATATTAGCTCCGTGGTCTGTAATCGCACGGGTTACGCCACTAAGAACTCCTAGGGCATCTTGAGAGTGTATCGTTAACTTCACCTTACGTGGAGCGACAACCTCACTATCCCAGCCAACATCGATCTTCCTGAGCGGATCACTCTGGAGCACCTGTGCGCAATCTGCCCGGTGTACGGTAACACCTCTTCCTCGGGTGATAAAACCAACAATTCGGTCTCCTGGCAACGGCTCACAGCATCTTGCAAAACGCACAAGGATATCATTCATGCCACTGACGGTAACCCCGACCTTTTGTCTGGAAGCTCGAGCTGCCTTTTGGAAAATTCTCTCCAGAGGCGTTGCCTCTCGCTTAAGCTTTTCCTCAATGTCAGTGTCTTCTGGAAGAAGCCTCGCGAGTACATTCGCAGAATGGATTTTACCGTACCCAAGCTGGGCATAGAGCTCCCCTTCACTGGTAAGGCCCATGTGCTCTGCAACTTCTTTAATTTTTCCCTTTTTCTCCAATTTTTTGAGGCTCAGCTGAACCTTGCGAAGATCTTTGGTAAGAAGCTCCATACCGATTGCCATAGAGCGTGCATGTTCCCTTGATTTAACAAAGGCTCGGATACGTTGCTTGGCCTTACTCGACTTTACAAACTTCAACCAGTCTCTACTTGGTACCTGACTCTGTGAGGTTGTGACCTCAACCGTATCTCCATTTTCTAATTTCTTGTTGATAGGCACCATGAGACCATTTACCCGTGCGCCAACGGTGTGATGCCCAACGTCGGTGTGAATAGCATAGGCAAAATCAACCGGGGTCGATCCATACGTCAAACGGATAAGATCTCCTCTTGGAGTAAACACAAATACATCCTCTGGAAAGAGCTCCCCCTTCACCGACTGAATAAATTCATCTGGATTTTTCAAATACTGCTGGTTTTCTACAAGTTCATTAACCCAGTGCAGATCGAGCGTTGATGAATCTCTCTCCTGTCCAAATGAACCTCCAGCTTCTTTATACTTCCAATGCGCTGCAATCCCCTCCTCGGCGACTCGGTGCATTTCAGGTGTACGAATCTGAATCTCAATACGTTGCCCATCCGGGCCGATAACGGTTGTATGTAAAGATTGATAGCCGTTAGGCTTGGGCATTGCGATATAGTCCTTAAAGCGTCCAGGAACAGGTTTCCATGCCGCGTGTATGATCCCAAGCGTTTCGTAGCAAGCTCGCAGTGTAGGAACAACGATCCGGAAACCGTGGAGATCATGCACCTCATCGAGGCTGAGATTATTACGCTCCATCTTATTCCAGATCGAATAGAAGTGCTTGGAACGTCCTGTCACCGTAGCTGAGATACCAGAGGATTCAAGTTGTTCAAGTATACGAGCCTTTGTTTCGCTCACATACTTCACACGCTCTTCCTTGCTCCTAGCAAGGTTTTCCTTGATCTGCTTATAGATCTCAGGTCGAAGACTCAGTAAACAGAGGTCCTCAAGCTCAGATTTGATCCAATGGATACCGAGACGATTAGCAAGAGGAGCGTAAATTTCCTGAGTTTCTCGAGCAACACGTCGCTGTTTTTCTTCAGAGAGGTGTTTCAGAGTCCGCATATTATGCAAGCGATCACAGAGCTTCACCAGAACAACCCGAATGTCCTTAGCCATAGCAAGGAGCATTTTTCGAAAGCTCTCAGCTTGCTTTACTTCTCGGGACTCAAATACGACACGGGTAAGTTTGGTAACTCCTTCTACGATATCAGCAATCTCTTCTCCGAATTCATCTCGGATCTTTTCATGCGAGATATTGCAATCCTCGATTGAGTCATGAAGCAGCGCGGCACAGACAGAGGCCACATCGAGCCGCAATTTACAGACAAGGAGAGCCGTTTCAAAGAGGTGATTAAAGTACGGTTCGCCAGAAATACGAACCTGATTCTTATGGCACTTAGACGAAAAGGCATACGCCTTCTTTAAAAGCGCAACATCAGGATTTGGATGATAGGATTTAACCTGTTCTAGAAGAACCTCAACATCAGTACTGGAATTTTTAGTACTCGGATCGGGCATTCCATCTTCTTGAATTGGCTCACGATGCTAATCAGATATCTCTACTGAGAGGCGAGAAGGGACTCACTCTCCTCGGACTCCTTCTTCTCTTCCGAATCATCGCTCTCTTCACTACCACTATTGCTGTCATCGCTCTCTATCTGAGCACTTTCTGTGGCACCATTCGCGGCATTTTCAGCCTCAGCAGCTGCAGCGAGAGCAAGCTCTTCTTCTCTCTTCTTGAGCGCAGCTTCACGTTCTTTCTGCAGGTCTTCCTCAGTCTTAAATCTGACAAGCCCATCTGCAATTTCACGGAGAGAATTTACGACAGGCTTATTTTCTTTCCTATCATCAATTGTAAGCTTAGAGCCTGTAAGTATCTGCTTGGTTCGCTTTGAAGCAAGCAATATGAGAGCAAATCTGTTACTGACTTTTTCCAGACAGTCTTCTACGGTAATTCGTGCCATACTCTACCTTAATCTACCTTAATATAAATCTTCTAAAGGCCTTATAATATAAAAGAAAAACACAAGGAAATGCAAGAGACGCAATTTCCTTCATTCTCCTAAATGCCAATCTCGGGCCAGACCACTAACGTGCTGATATTATAACCATTTAAACTTCCAACTTTCATTCACACCTCCAGAATATCTTAATCCTCAACAGGAGTCAGGTCCTGCGACAGGACATAACCGATATTTCCCCTTCTCGAACGAACAACAGCCCACGGGAGCTCTTCACGAATCACCTCGACACGATCGTCAATCTGTAGCTCTTTAAGCACAGCCGCGTGATAAGAAGGAGAAGCCCGAACTTCACTCTTCGCTATCACCTCAAAACGCCGAGGAAACTCAGAGTTGGCTCCAGCTTGATTGCGGGTCCTTCCCGGAAACTCACGCGCGAAATCTTTTCTCACCACAAGTGGAGAGCTCTCCTCGACCATAACTTCTTCAGTCCCTTGGGAATCTGATACTTCTTTCGGAAAATCTGACGGCTCAGATGGACCCGAAAGATCGAGAGCCTCCTTTCGTACAGGTTGTTCCTCGCTATTTGAGGAAGATGATAGTTTTAATTCCTGCTTTTCTTGAACTGCGGACGGATCGACAACCTCAGGAGTTGCAGCCTCCTCAGTCTGCTCACCTACCTTAAAAATATTATCCATCTCGTACTTTAAAGCATCTAGCGCAGTACCGTCAGCACGCTCTAGCGGAGGGAGAACAAGCTTTCTCGTGGAGAGCGAACGCTTTAGACTCAACACAAGTTTTTCAGATGGCTCAAAAAGCAATGAACTTATTCCAGCTCCCAATCGATTTTTTCCAAAGAAGAGATACCCACCCACAAGCAAAAAGATCACCAAATAAATCAGCAAAGATCTGGCTTTCCATGTGCTTTCACTTTTTTCTTTCGAAGGGCGAGACGGATTAGGATGACGAATTTTTTCTTTCTCATCATCGCTCAGGGTATAGGCAGGTAAAGATTTAAGCTCAGCCTTTTCCTTTTCAAGGACGACATCAGTTTTTCCGACAGCAGATGGTAACACTTTCTCGGCACGCTTAAGAAAATGAGCAGAAAGTTCGTACTGCTTCTCTTCCGCAAGTTGCTCTCCAGCTAATTCTAATAGCTTCGCAGCCCGCGAGCGCAGCTCAACATCCACACCAGTGTCTTCAATTACTCGCTCTGTGACCTCATCAATTGAGCCAGAGAGAATACTGAGTGGAACATGCTTAAGCTTCATCTGGGAAAAGAGCCACCAGACCCTAGCAACAAGGTCATCGCTTACATTTGAGAGTTCATTCTCTGTATCACTACGCAGCTCTTCCCACTTTTGTGCATCAGCAAGCTCCATGTACCGCAGACTGCGAGCACACCCCTGCTTTTCATTTTCAGAGCTAGTCTCACTCTGATCGGTTAATGGACCAATCATTCCTGATAGGAGCTCTTCTTTTGATATGAGATATGACTTCTCTTCTTCACTCATAATACAGGTTACCAGCAGCTTCAGTGGCATATCTCCACTGTTTCATTCATCCCTCTCTATGTTATCCCTATCGTACCATGTTATGTAACATCCCCATTTTGAACCAATTATTATGAAGATTGGCCTCCATCTCCCCTCCTGTTCCAGTATGCCCTCTATATTACTCATCTTTTCCTTGATTTCACGAGCCTCCGGGCGATTCTTACTACTTATCACCCCTCTCTTTTTTACTGGCTGCTTTGCGTTTTATTTACCTGACAGGCCTGTACCGGCTGAGATCAGCTCTACAGCAGCGAGACTCGCCCCTTCCCTTCAATTTTCCATGACCGCCCCAACGCAGTCAGATCTTCACACAGGCAATCAATACCTTCTTTTCTTCCCCTTTCGTCGCATTTACCTTGAGAATCCTGCGGAGTTCTTTAGCCGCAAAGCTCACGTAGCTGCCGCACTAGAAGGGAAAAGAATCGAATATAGTGAAAGAAATCCGGATCTTGAGCTCATCGTGGAAGAGGTAAGCTTAAGCGCTTTTGATCTCTTTGTTACAAGGAAGATAGTAGCCAGTATTACCGTAAGAGCGAGTATCGACGACCAGCTGTCCCCTCACGCATTAACCTTTTCAGAAAGTGACAGCGATTTCGTACGTTATGCATTCTCTGACTCTCTCCACTCCTTACTCGAACGCGTGACACTTAAGGCTCTTCGAAAAGCAATAATCTGGTATGGTGATATTCGTAAGCCTTCGCTACGATGAATCGCGGTACAGTTTAAAGCGTACCAGACATCGAAAAACTATAATTATCTTTTTTCTGAGTTTATATGAAATCTTATAACTTCTTAATCACGTCACGTATCCTCATAGCTGTCACACTTACGGTGTTTACGCTTTCATCCTGTGACAGAGGGACGAAAAGCAAGACCGCAAAAAGTAGTCAAAACATTCTAGAACTCCCACTTCTTAAACAGCTCCCTGCAGATACGCTGGGGTTTCTTGCGTGGAATTATGACTCACCAGGGTTTTCTGATTATGTTCAGACCTATCAGGAGACCTTCTCAAACCAGAAAGGTTCTGTAATAGAACAAATTCAGGCGCTAGCCACCGAGAATCCCGATCTGAAGCCGCTGGCTGATATGACAGAATGGATCTTTAACGAAAAGTTCATTGAAACTGACCTTTCAAAACCACAACCATTAAAAAATGGCGTTGCTTTCTTCGAGCTTTCAGACGATGGTTCTGCGCTTGGTGCAGGAGCATATTTTTCCTCCAGAGACAATTTCAATCTCTCAACGAAACTTACAGCACTCAAAAAGAAACTCAGCGAGGAAGGCATAGAGACTGCCCCTTTTAAAGTAAATGCAACAGAACTTGGAGAGGTCACCTCCTACACTATAAGCCTAAAAGGGAAAGACACTGATGAGATTAAAAAACTCTATGTCGTTGCTAACGCGCATACAGCTGCAATAACGACCGCACAAGAACTTTCAGAAGGAGCTTTTCAGAAAGCTGTCTCGGAAGATGTTGCAATACTCAAATCACCTCACTTTCAGAAAGTAAAATCTCAAGCTCATATATCAGGCTCTGAAATAACGCTTGCATTTGCAGATGTGAAAGAAGCTCTCACAAAAATCGAGAAACTTCTCAACGTAAAGAATGGCGATACAAAAAGCTTTGATCCCGCACAAATCCCTGTAAATGGCGTGCTCTTTACTGGAGACATGAAGGACAAGTCACTCTGGACAAGTGCTTATGTAACGCTAAAGAAAGACAAGGGGGAGATCGAGCCATTTACGGCACCTCTAAAAGCTGATGCCCACTACCTTCCCCCAACCATTAATGAGAAATCAGTGTTAAGTCTCGGTTTTGCGCGGAACCTTCTTCAAATAGGTAAAACCGCTCTTATGATGGCTCCAGAAGTGAACTCCAATCCTGAGGTCAAAGAAAAGCTTGCACTCGTAGATCAAATAGACTACCTGAAACTCGGAGTGACTCAGGGAGACCCGGGCTCCCTCTTTCCGGGCATTTTCCTACAACTTCAGAGTAAAGATTCCTCCAGTCTTGGCCAAACCCTTAAGGGAATGTTGACGCAAATGATTCAATCAGGACAGGCGCCTCTTACCCCGTGGAGAGAAAAGGATATTTCCGAAACAAAAATATCGTACTCTCTCAGCCCACTTGGCGTTGGCGCTTACCTTGCCAGTAAAGATGGAAACCTGTACCTCACCAGTTCGGAAGCTTCGATGGGATCACTTCTCTCTGGTACTAGTAAGGAATCTCTCGATAGCTCATTCGGCGATGCATCAGAGAAAACGCTCCGTGAAGAGAAACCGCTCTTTGTCAGTCACTTTAATGGTGCCAAAATGGCCGAGCTTATTACTATGGCGCAGGGAAATCTTGCTATCTTTACTGGTGGTAAAAATCCGGTGGATGCCGAGCAAATTGATCAGATAAAGAGTATGGGAAACGTACTCTGGACACTCGCATTTCAGGATGATGCCCTCATCTTCCACGGAATTCAGCGTCCAACCCCAAAAGAAGCCTCTGCAACCTCTTAAGGAGGCTCCTCTAAGCCCCTTAGGGGGCACTGAAACCTTTTAGGAAGAGTGCTCATCTTAAGCTTATAGTAATCTTACGGTAAGGGCATAGCTATGAGCACTCTCGATCAACTCTTAGAAATATCCAGTAGACTCGAACACCTGGAAAATGCAGCTGAATGGGTTGCCAAAGAGACGATACATACCGACAACGGTATCTCCCAAACAGGCTCGCTCATGTGTGTGCTTATCGATGAAGTACGCGAAGCCGTCTATCAACTCGCCAAAGAAGTTGAGCAGATCGGTGAAGAAACTGAAACTATCCACTAAGCTAGCTCCCCCCCAAAAAAAATCCCAGCCTTTGTCCTTGTCTTGGTCCCAGCGCTACTCCCATGTGCAGGCAGGCTGAGGAGGGTGCCTCACGCTAGTGCAAGTGCAAGATGAAGATTAAGAAAAAGAGGAGGAGGAGGATCGGGGGCTGAGACCGGAAATCAGTACTTCCCCTCAATCCCGAGATGCTTAAAAATATCAACGCAGACTGACTCCACGGGAGCAGTGCCACTCACTCGCAAGGTCGCATGTGACGCGCTCGGCTTACAAAACATTTCATACATCGGTTGAACAGTATTCTCCCATTGCTCTTTAACACTCTCCTCTGTTCGGCCACGCTCGCGTGTATCACGATACAATCTTCGTTCGTAGCGAATATCATCTTCAGCTTCCACAAAGATCGCCTCATGGTAGTAGTTCCGAAGGAGTTCTGGATGAAGTGTTAGGATTCCCTCAACGAGGATAAGCGGTGCTGGTGGGATAGGAATACTCCGTCCTGGAATTCTGGTGTGCGTACTGTAGTCATAATGTGGAATCTTAACGGATTCTCCTTTGAGTAACCTATCAAGATGATCTCCCAAGAGTTCGAATTCGAAGGCATCAGGGTGGTCGAAATTAATAAGACACCTCTCCTCAAAGCTCATGTGCCCCGCCTCGATATAGTAAGAATCCAGAGGAACAACTTGGCACTCTTCTCTCCCTAATAGAGCTTGCAGGGCGTGACTAATAGTGGTCTTGCCAGAAGCACTCCCACCGCAAATCGTAACAATCTTAGGAGCCTCTATACCCATATGTACCTGATATTAAAAGAATAAATTATCTGGAGCATCCTCTTTCTTTTCCCGGATAAGATTATAGAATAAGGGCAGGTATTAGACTATGGCGGATACAGTAATTGATTTCAACACAGAGACGGGAGAAAGGCTTAACGAGGCGATCTCAGAGCTAAAACTCAAAGCTGAAAAGGTCCTCCCCGACAATAAGGTACTAGCATTAGGAGCACTTCTTATCGTCCTCCAACTCCTAGACGGAATCCTTACAGGATTTGGCATTCACTTCTACGGTGTCGAGCGTGAAGGGAATCCACTTCTTCAAGCACTTATGCATCAATACGGGTTTATCCCCGCTCTCTTTATCGCAAAATCATTCAGTATCATGATCGTACTGGGGCTGTGCTACTTCTCAAAGCACGTTTCGTGGCTCCCGGCAGCCATGAAAGTTATGGCATTTATCTATATTACGGCCGCTATTATTCCTTGGTCATTTATTCTTGCTAGCCGTATCATCTTGCTTTAATCGCCCCGATTCGCTTTACTATAGAAGTGCTTTCTGCACTGTATGTTGCCAGCACGACAAGGCCTATTTAGTTCTATTGGCGAGGAGCATGGTATGAGAATAACTCGATGGGGCGAATACGGAATACTCTGTTCTCTGTATGTCTATGAGAATGCGCGAGAGGCTTCTTCAGAAAATCAAGATGAGTCCTCTCCCCCATTTAGTGCTGCTTCTTCAAAAACTACAGGTGCTGCTGATATTTCAGAAAAACTTTCAATTCCTATTCAGTACACACAGCAGATACTTCAGCGTCTTAGAAAAGGTGGTATCGTAGATAGCGTACGTGGACCAAGAGGTGGATATCGATTAGCAAAAGAGCCTGATCTTATTACGCTAAAGGATATTCTCTTTGCCATGGAAGGAAATACGTTTCAAGTCGTTTGTGAAGACCACCCACTTGATGCGGAGCTTTGCTGTCAGGAAAACTTTTGCGGACTCAAAGAAGTATGGTACGACCTCAGAAGAACAATTGATGATTTTTTCTCTAACATTAATCTGGTCAAACTGGCAAAAAACCACAACGTGAAATTCCCTGAAACAGGGAAAGAAACTCTTGTCGCTTTAAACGATCATCCGTTAGCAGAGTCATAGTTTACAAGACTCTGGGGTTACAAGAATTATAGGCGCACGACGACATAATCGATCAGCTCTACCTGAGTACATAATCGAGTGCAGTATATTCGCACTTCGTGAAGGTGGTTAACTCTCAGAACCGGGCAGATGTGTCGATTCTCTCTGAGGCATAATGGTATACTTAAATTGAAGAGCTTCCCCTTGCCGATAAATATCTATAAATCCCTCATTTGCATAGCGCAGAAGTGAAACATAGGGAGCAAACTTGGATTCGTCAAAGAGAATATAATCATTTGCAGCACGCAAAACATCCCCATTTCGAAGCCCTAAAAGATAATACGGATCACCTTTTTGTATCCCAAACAAGCGATACTCAGGATACTTATCAGTCTTAGCTCCATACACAGGTACAAGCCGAACTCGACTAAGCGCCCCTGACTCTTCAACAGATCTTGTAAACCCCTCCCTATCAATACGTTGCGAAACAATTTTTCTATCATTATGCGCACCGATCTGAGAGAGCTTAATGCCCCCACCAGAGGAGTCCTCAAGTCCGAGAGACCGAAATAGGGAGCATGCAGGGAGGAAGAGGAGTGAAGCAATGAGAAGGATTCTGATCATACTGCTATTATGAGGAAGCAGAGGGGGTTGTGCAATAAGGTTTCAGAACCGACTCCTCATACCGCGCTACCTTCCGTGATTCGGACAGATATATATTCAAAAGTGCTTCAAAAGCTACATTAATATCATCATTGACGAGGAAATAATCAATCCCGATATGGTCAGGAGTACTAGGAGCACACCCTTTTAAGAAGAGTTGATATTCGTCTTCAGCCGTGCGGAGTCTTTTCTGAACTTCTTCTTCTGTTATCTGTGCTCGATTACGAATTCTTGAAACGAGCTCCTGAGGTGACGGCGGAAGGAGAAAAACACTTACGGCATCATTTGGGAAACGCTCCTTAAACGTTAGCGCACCACGAATATCGACATCGAGTAAAAGATCTCGACCACTTTGAATAGATTCTTCGAGAGTCTTAAGTACAGTACCATAATAGTTTCCATGCGTTTGCTCCCATTCAAAAAACTCTCCCCGATCTCGCATAGCTTCAAACTCTTTGCTTGAAACAAAGTAATAATGCTCACCGTCAACCTCACCACCGCGTGGCTCACGAGAGGTAACAGAGACTGAAAGAGATATATTTCCAGCGACGTGTTTGAGTAGTCTTTGTCCCAGCGTAGATTTTCCACTCCCAGAGGGACCAACGACCGAAAATAGTATACCTCGACGGGCTATTTCTTTCACCATATCTTACTCAACGTTTTGAATCTGCTCTTTAATCTTTTCTAAGCTCGCTTTCACATCTATGACGATCTGACTTATCTGAGCATCCTGAGCCTTTGAAGCGACCGTATTAAACTCTCGTCCGAGTTCTTGCAACAAGAATTCAATTTTTCGCCCGTGCGGATGACGCTGAAAAACGTCCTCAACCTGGGAAAGATGACTTTCAATTCTAGTGAGCTCTTCACTAATATCAGATTTTTCAATAAGAAGTGCGACCTCCAGTGCGAGCCTTTGTTCGTCTAAAGCATGTTCTTTAAGGACTTTCTCCATCTTTTCCTTTAAGCGTGAACCAAGAATCGACTCCTTCTCCTTAATACGTTTGCCTATGCTTTCTGCATTTATTTTCACAGAGTCAAATCGCTCTTGAATATCTTGTGCGAGAGCCTTGCCCTCGACGATACGCATCGCAACCAGTTTTGCTACACACTGCTCAACACTTTTCCGAAGCAAAATCTGCTCTTTTTCCTCATCAAGACTCTCTTCATCTCGGTCAAGAACCTCTCTTCGTAGACAGACTTGCTGTGCAAATTCTCTCTCAATCTCGGAAGTCCAGAGACCTTTCTGAGCAAGAAATTCTTTTCCCAATCGGAGATATTCTTCAGCTAAGGTACTATCAAATCGGACTGAATACTCCGCACTGGTAACGGTGCGATTAATAGTAACCTCTACTCGACCACGCGAAAGTTTTTCAGCAACAACCTCACGCAACATAGGTTCAAAGCGCTGGTAACTCTTCGGCAACCGAAAGGAAAGATCCAGATAGCGACTATTCACAGAACGTATCTCTACCTCAAGTGCAACGCCCTCACCTTCAACAACCTCTCGACCAAATCCGGTCATACTCCTGCTTGTAGATGAATCTGTCTGTCCCATATTATCTTTGATTTATTCGTTCATCACATACGACATAAGATCTATCGTTTCACGCAATCTCTTGTACTCAATTGGAGATGTACCTATCTCAGATACAACGATACCAGCTGCGATATTGGCAAGATCTCCAGCCGCAGCAAGACTTGCCCCCGCTGCCATCGCTGCTGAAAAAACAGCGGTGACCGTATCTCCCGCACCGCTCACATCAAAGACCTCTTGTGCCATCGTTTCAAGGAAAATGGCATCTGTAGTAAGTGAAGGGAGTATCATCAGACCATCTTCTCCTAGGGTAATGAGCATCATGTCAGCGTTCCAGCGCTTGATAAGCACCTTGCCTGCTTCAAGAGCAGAGGCGCGATCTTTAATAACAATCCCTGAAGCGGCCTCGGCCTCTTTCTTGTTTGGTTTTGCGATAGTGATATTAGAATAATAATTATGATTCGCCGGGTGCGGATCCACGATAATCGGAATAGAACCGCCCTTTGATTGCCGGAGCTCAGAAAGCTTCGCTAGAAATTCCCGAGTAACTGTTCCCTTTCCATAATCAGAGAGCAAGTAAATATTGTTTTCGGCAATCTGTCTCTCAGCAACCTCCATTAAGCGCGAGGTCATTTCAGGAGCCACTGGAGAAGTATCTTCTCGGTCAATTCGTACTACCTGCTGAGAGTGCGCAATCACCCGAGTCTTTATGACTGTCGGTCGAGATGGATCAACAAGAAGCCCCTCTCTCTTTACACCATCTTCATCGAGCAGTGAGGCTACAAGTTTACCTTCATCATCTGGACCAACTACACCACTGAGGTCGACATTGACTCCTAGAGAAACGAGATTCTTAACAGCATTTCCTGCACCACCGAGCCTATCTTCTGTCCGACGAATATGCACAACCGGAACAGGCGCTTCAGCTGATATTCGCTCAACTTGTCCCCAGACATATCGGTCAAGCATAAGATCGCCCATAACAGCTACGGAAATGGACTTAATCTTATCGAGAATATCAAATAACTCTTGCTTACTGGTAATCAAAACTCATCCCTCCACGGCCAATAAGATAGACCTTCTGTAAGATATCATCAACTGAAAGAAGTTGCATACACACCTGTTGCCTTCCCGGACATACTCTCTTATGACAGGGCATACAGTCGATATTCTGACGAATGACCATATCTGTACAGCCAAAAGGAGCGACACGCTCAGGATCTGTTGGACCAAAAAGAGTAACGTATGGCGTACTGACAGCAGAACTAATATGTCCAGGTCCGGAATCTGGACCAATAGCAACCTGCGAATGATCGAGAAGAGCTGTGAGTTCCTGCAGTGTGGTTTCGCCTGCGAGAGCATGCACACGATTTCTCAGATTCTCTGTACTTGGAGCTTGGTCTCTGAGCCAACGGGCAAACTCAGCCTTACCGGGATCACCTAAGAGTAGAACCTCATATTCTGTTTCTTTAAGCAAAGCTCGGAGAAGACGAACATACCCTTCGGTATGCCAATCCTTAGAGGGCCATGAAGATCCAAGTACCACAGCGATTGATGACGCATCTGCAATATTTGAAAAACGTTCACGCATAAGACTTTGAAGTTTCGATTGAGCAAGCCCGCTTGAACGAATATCTTGTACCGCAGAGACAACACCTATCGCTGTTGCAAACTCCGCGTAGTGAAAGACTTTGGAGACGGAATTATCAACTTCAGGGATGTAAGCGTTCTGAAAAAGGTGATTCCCCTCCTTTGCATTTTTGGGGTGAAACCCAATTCTAAGCCGCGAGCGACTCAAGAAAGACAAAAGACCACTCTTCGCATGTCGTGAGAGATCGAGTGTCAGATCGAACCCTTCATTGCGTTGACGCATATGTTTTATCTGTGAAGAGAAATTTAGAAAACTTGATCTCCATTTTTTTTTCTCAAATGTGATGAGTGCATCTATATCATCGTGGAGTGTCAAAAAGTCGCTCCATTTTTTCTCTACAAGCCATGTGATATGGGCTTCCGGATAACGGTTCTTGATTGGTGCTAAAATTCGAATACCGCGAGCAATATCACCCAGAGCTCCGAGCAAAATGACAAGGATCCTCGGCCCCTGAGACAGTACGACGGGTGAATGCAACACCTTACTTTGGATCAAGCTTCCTCCTTAACTCAGCAGACAAAAGCTCAGAGAGAACTTCCGGCAACTCATGCTTAATGACAGCTCTTCGCCATCGACACAGATACTTATCGCGCAGTAAGGAGCGACTTTTATGAAAGGTTCCCGCTTTATCGAAATCTATTATGTAGGCTTTTCCACTATCAGCTATCAAAACATTTCCAGGGTGAAGATCTACGTGAAAAATCTTTTGCTCAATAAGCTTCATGATATTTTCGGCCACTTGCGGCATAACACGATAAAGGAGTGAAACATCACGTTCACTGATATCAGCAAGTGTGCTATGACTTTCGATAGCCTCCATAACCAACCATGTTCGCTGAAGTGGCCAGCCATGAGAGACTGAAATAAGGGGACGCGGCACAGAGCACCCAATCTCAGAAGCACGCTCTAAAAATTCAAATTCCTGTTCAGCACGGCTCTTTCCAAGCGCCAAATACCTCATCCGGATAAAAAAACGTAATATCCCCCCACGGCGATAACCTTTAATCGCGACCTTTCCCATGCCAGACAGCGAACCAAGAACAACACCAAAGCGCCCGGCAAGCGTTCCCGATGGTTTCTCAGGGGAACGTTGCAAAAGAAGAATTAATTCATCAGCAAGCTCTAAAGAAAGCTCTTCGCGTGAATGAAAGAGATAATTTTTATACTTTTTAATTTTCATAGAATGAATACTTACTGACCCACCACTCGAAGATACGCACTCTCAACCTGCCCAGCACTCACATCACGCATACAACTCTCTGTCCCTGTGGGACAGATGTTACTTCCGTGTCTACGGCAAGGCTTGCACGGGAGATCCTCTTTTTCAACAACTTCAGCCCGATTACGCCATGGTCCAAATCCAAAAGAGGGCGAAGTAGCGCAAAAGATACTCACCGTAGGAACTTTAAAAGCTGAAGCGATATGTAAAGCCATACTATCATTACAGATAACAGCCTTCGCTCTCTGAAAGAGATAGAGAAGATCTGCGAGCGATGTTTTTCCAGCAAGATTAACCACATTGAGACCGTCAGCTACAAGACTACATACCTCCTGCTCTGCTGGCGCACCACTTATACAAACCGATTCACCATGCTCCTCTGTTAACGCTCTTGCAAACTCGTGATAACGTTGCCAGTGCCATCTCTTAGTAGCCCAAACACTTCCCGGAACGAGCACCACTGGAGAATAAAGAGGGTCCTCAAAAAGTTTGCGTATATGTATTGAGACTTCATTTTCAGATGGAGGATAAAGCGCGAGTTGAGGTGAATCTTGCTCCGAATATCCTGAATCAAGCAGACTCAAATTCCTTAAAACATCATGCGAATCACTCCTTCGTTCGACTCGTGTGGTATAAAGAAACGCTCCCCTCGCCTGACGATAACCGATGCGTTCTTTAATACCCGACAAATATAAGACCAAAGCAGTACGAAAAGAGCGATGCAGGGAAAAGACTTTATCAAACTTATGAGCACGGAGCTCTTTAATAAATTCAATCGTTCCCCTCAGGCCAGAATGTTTCTTACGCTTATCAAACGAAAGGACTCCAGTGATATTGGGATCTCTTTTTACCAAGTCGGAAGCGAGTGGTGTAGTCATCATCCACAGTTCAGCTTGTGGATACCGCTCTCGAAGTGCCTGAATCACTGGGGTAGAAAGCACAACGTCACCAAGAAAGCTTACCTGAACGAGCAAGATTTTCATTTTTCAAGCCGAGTCCTGAGCCATGCAATCTCCCGACGTATGCCGTCATAAATCGAAACTTGCGGGCAATACCCTATCTCATCACGTGCGCGATCGGTGCAGGCGCTCGTGTGGCGGGCGTCCCCGGCCTGACGATCGTACCTTTTAATATTTAATTCTCCTATCTCGTTCTGAAGAAAAGAAAGAACCTCATTGACAGTAACAATTGATCCACCACCTACGTTATAGACACTTCCTGCAGGCCCACGCTCCGCCGCCAGAATATTGGCCTGAACAATATCATCAACGTAGGTAAAATCTCGAGACTGCTCACCGTCGCCGTAGAGCGTTATTTCATCACCGCTCAGAGCAGCGCGAATGAATCGATGAAATGCCATATCAGGTCGTTGTCTCGGCCCAAAAACAGTAAAATATCTTAGAGATGAGGTTGGCACTTGAAACTCACTGGCATAGAGACTCATAAGATGTTCTGCCGCAAGCTTTGTTACCCCATAAGGACTCACAGGTTGTGGCACAAGATCTTCTCGGGTCGGACGGGTCTCAGCATTCCCATAAACGGATGAGCTTGAGGCGTAGACTATCTTCTCTATAGAGTCGTGCGCTCTTGATGCTTCAAGAAGTCTCTGCGTCGCCAAGATATTGTTATCAGTATACGTCTGAAAGTATTCACCCCAACTGGCGCGCACACCTGCCTGAGCAGCCTGATGAAAAACCCAATGCGCTCCGCTAAGAAGTGAGCTTAAATCGAGCTCAAGAAGACTACCTTCAATAAATGTGTAGTCAGAATTTTTACTTGCCTCAGCAATGTTGCCCCTCTTTACTTCGATGTCGTAGTAATCAGTGAAACAATCAATCCCGATCACAGTGTGGCCATCTGCAAGTAAACGCTCAGTAAGCGTTGAACCTATAAAACCGGCAGCACCGGTTACAACACATTTCATAACTTGTTCCCCACCAGGGCTCATGACACTATAGCCCGCAGACCACAACTGACCCCGTACGCCAAAATTGACACTGTACGGCAAATTGGACACTGTGCCCGGCGACCCATGTCCCAAAGCTCAATAAACACTTGTAATATTAGTATATTAAGGCTACCAAAAGGTCAACCGGAGAGGTATCTTTCAAGAACACGCGAATCATCATAACGTAGAGCTCATGACAGACTCCGCACTGGCACAGTATTCAGAATTCTTTCCCTCATTTGAGCATATCAATGACGGTATCGTACTCTTTCGCGCAGATGGGGCATACCTTTACAGTAACACCTCTGCTAAGAAGATCTTGGGCATCTCAAAGGCAAAAGAAGGAAAATCTCTAAATGAAGTTGGAAATTCCTACTCTGAGAAGCTCCCCGATGAGGAGCATGCCTACATACGAGATATCATTCACCCCATACTTCAGGCGCACACCAGCGCTCTCAATGATCCGAGTGTTCAACGTTCTGACTCAAGCCTTACGACAGAAGGTGAGGTTCTCCTACGAAGGTTTAACCAACAAACATTTCCTGCAAGGGTACACACCACAACACTCACCGGACAAACGGCCAGTGCATATGGATATGCGATTACTATTCTGGACCTCAGCACAAGAGCTCACCTTGATAGTCTACTACAACAGTCAAAGAGACTCGAAGTATTCGCCCTGCATGCTATGAGCATTGGACTCTCTGTGCTCAAAACAACCTCAAGTGGCATTCTTATCTCTCCGCTCCTTAGAATGGCGGAAAAGATCGAAGAGCAACCGGCAGAGTGTCAATTGAGTGCATCAATGACGACCCTGACAGAGTGTTTTGATTTTCTCCTTCCTGCTAACATATCGATTAAAATTCAAATGAAAGTTGACGGGACCCTTGCGCTAAGAGAAGGACACATCCTACAACTTGTAAGCTATATGGCACTTCATGCTGCGCGCTACGTGGGACCAGGTGGAGAGATTGCGCTCACAACTCAAGATACTGGCCCAGGAGTCATGCTCTCGCTTGAAGCTGAATCACTTCAATTCATACCAGAAACACGAGGAGATCCAGCTACCACACTCCTTCGTGAAGAAATACAGATTCCAGAAGATACCCCCCTTCCTGAAAGCACCAGTGTCCCTACCGGATTGATAGCGGCGCAAAAAATCGCTTCGACGTACCGCACTCAGATACAGTACCAACAAAGAGATAATTTTCTTCGAATGAGAGTAGAGCTCCCGAGAAAAAGAAGCAGCTCGTAAAGCTATCGAAAACTAAACGAGAACCCACCAGATAACGAGCAGCATAAGAACCAGCAGCAAGACAAAGCCGACAAAGAAAATTATCTTATCTTCGTGGGAACTAAAATTGTATCCCCCATGATCTTCAACACCGAACCTTGTAGAAGGATGCCCATCTATCTTACCTAGTGTTGATGTCATATAATTTGGATCGATTGCGGCAGTCTCATCAAAGCTTGGATCTTCAGGGGATTCCTCAGGAGCCTTGCCAAACTGCGGGTTCACCATCGGCCTAGCACTAGGAGAAGGCGCACTTCCCCCTGCAGCCAGATCTGGAGTCGCGTTATCATCCCCCCAACTCTTAAGACTCACTCCTCCATCACTATCAGAGGTGACTTTTTTCGTAACATTTTGCTGCACAGCCGATGCCGGATCGTGTAATACAACCTCATATTCAGCCACATGAAGACGATCTCGGTCAGTAAGGTCCACAGTCTCCACGACCTCTTCCCCATTCTTTCTGAGCGGATACTCTCGGGCAACGTTATAGGCGCAAATCTTATCGCCCCGTCTTTCGACTACAAGCGAAGGCTTATCATAGATATCACCACGAATATCGAGATCTGATTCACTCCCTCCAATTACAAGAGCACGACCGAAGGAAGGTAATGGAAACTCATCTGTCTGTTTTCCATCGCAAAAAATGACAAGTGAGCTGCTCTCTTGACCTCCAGCAGCCTCGTCCTCGGGCACAACTCGCAACACGACATCTGCGAGCTGAATATAGTCACGAGGCCGAATGATAAACCAGACATCTGGCGGGCACTTCTCGCCATTTACCCAAGAACCATTGGTACTGCCAAAGTCTTTATAAAACCAGTGCGCGCGTACCCGTTGAATAATTCCATGTTCTCTTGAGATCGCCGTATGTCCGAGAGCCAGACCATCGTCAGGTTCACGCCCAAGAATAAGCTCACCGGAATTTAGTCTCCTGAGCTCTTTTACGCCACCGGCGTGTACTTCTTCTAAAATGATGCCGCTATTCATAAGGTCTTTGTACCACAGAATGTGGGTAACGTTAAACTCACTGTAATATTGAATAGATAAAAGGGACGGTCAATGCCTAAAAAGGGGGTTCACTACCCCTTATTGCCGTCAAGGGAGTGCAAAACCACAGCAACCGCGTGGTAGAGCTCTTCTGGAATCTCTTCATCAAGCTCCTGCCCACGAAGAGCGCCGGCAAGCTCTTCATCCTCGACAACAGGAACACCATACCTCCTCGCAATCTTAACAATCTCATCAGCTAGGAGATACTCTCCCTTCACTGAGAGTACCGGAGCCTCCTGCCCTCCATCTTCGTACTGCAAACCTAGCGCCACACGATGCTTCTGGGTGGGCGTGCTCAGTCTATCTTTCTTTTTTCTCTTCCAGAACATTACTTCCCTCCCCTGATTTACCTTTTCTATCTTCTTCAGAGACATCTTTTAGTCGCTCAACTTCGATGCGCTCTCCCAATGGCAACTTCTTCATTGCAGGAAAAAGATCGCGCACAACCGAATGGATCGCCCAGACACTAAGTGGTTTTTCAATTACAAGACATTTCTCTCTTCCACTGAAAACCTCTGTCCATTTCTTCCTCTCAACAGTACAGCAAACAAACGTCACATGTGGGTTGAGATCTTGAACCGTCTCTACAAAGTCCGTTGCAAACTCACCTGCACGCTCAAGATCAAGGACAACGATCTGTACTTCTCCGCCCTCCTTCGTCAACAAGCGCTCAGCTCTCTCCATATCAGGCTCGATATGTGAATCGAGCCCCAAAGATTCAAGCGTAGAACGTATGGAATATGAGCTCGAACTCTTTGCGTCAACAATAAGTACTCGGGCATCATCTTCGCGTTCCGTTCGATTACTAGCTGACTGTTGCTCATACTCAGGGAGATAGATGCTAAAGACTGTCCCCTCCTCCAACGTGCTACTAATGCTGATACTTCCACCGTGCTGCCTGACGATAGAGTAAGCCGAGGAAAGTCCCAGACCCGATCCTGTAAGGCTAATTCCCGTAGAAGCATCAACCTCTTTGGTAGAGAAAAATGGTTCAAAACACCTTGCCATCTGATCTTCGGTCATTCCAACCCCATTGTCTTCAACATCAATCCTCACATACGAACCAGGCGCAAGCTCAGGAGTGACCTCTCCAGAACGCAACCTGACGCTATGCAGCTCTATCTGAACCGCTCCACGTTCTCTATCGGACACTGCCTCCCTTGCGTTCACTAAAATATAGTGAAGAACCTGCTGAAGTTGATTATAATCCCCCTCAATCATTAGGCTTTTCTGAGGTATTTTCATGTCAAAATTAATATTTCCACCAAGCATGGAGAGGAAAAAGTCCTTCGAATCGCGAAGCAACTGATTTGCTGAAAACGGCTTTTTCTCAACGACCCCGTGAGTAGAGAAGGCAAGCAGGTGTTTTACAAGTCCCGCCCCCTTCTCCGCCGCATCCACAATCGTGCGTGCAGCACGTGCAAGCGTTGAACCTTTCTCAAGCTGCATTTCAATGATAGAGGCCTGTCCCATGACGGCCTGCAGGAGATTGTTAAAGTTATGAGCAACACCAGATGCTAGGACACTTGCCATTCGCATCTTATCAGCATCTGCCAACTTGGATTCAAATCTGCGAGCAAGAAGTACCGTGGCAATCTCTGTTGCCATAGCCGACAGGAGTGGGAGCTTTCTCTTAATAACGTTCGTTGAAGAGATATTAGGTTCAATGAAACATACCCCAACAACTTGTCCTAACGATACCAGTGGGAGTATCACAAATGCCCCCGGCTTTAATCGCTTCATCAAACGATTTAGCCCTGAACATTCCATTTCAGCACGTTGAGGGACAATTACCGGCTGTCTGGTGCGAAGTGCCGTATCAAGATAATCATGCGTAAGATCGAGCTCTATATGGAGCTTCTGAATAGACTCTCGCATACCTGGACCTGTTGCGGATTGACCGACGATGTGAGTCCCCTGCTCATTTACGACACCAAGCCAAAGTCTTCGGCATGATACTTCCTCCTGAATAAGCGCAAAGGCACTTTCCGCAACTTCCTGAGGGGTGAATAGCCGAGAGAGTTGATGGCTCAGTCGATACAATACCGCTAAAGAATCAGCCTGACGTCTCTCTGCTTGATAGTATTCTGCTTGGCGTGCAGCAATTGCTACCTGACCGGCACCAGCTTCTATGAGATCAAAGTCGCTCTGGTGAAACTTATCCTCCTCAACACCGAAAATGACCATCGTACCCAGCACCCTATCCTCGTTGTGAAGTGGCATAACAACTACGGAACGAAGCCCCTCTCGGCGTGCTACCTGCTTTACCGCACGCCTATCTTTTTGAATATTAGGAATTATGACTCCTTTATTCATACGAACTACTTGACGTATGATCGACTCATCAGAGTCCAGCACTACAGAGATCTCATTTAAAAATCGTTCAGAAAGTCCATCAGCAGCAATGACTTCAATCTTTTCTCGTTTTTCTTCGTAAAAACAACAGAACCCTGCATCTGATCCCGTAGCCTGAATCAATGCCTTAAGACCTTTCAGGGCAACTTGTTCAGGAGGAAGATTTACCTGCAAGGCTCGCGAGAGTTCATAGAGCGCAGCGATTCTTCGCCTTTCCGAAAGAAGCGCCATCTCAGTCTGACGTTTTTCAGTAACATCAACCCCAAAGCCTTCCCAACCTATAAAATCATGATGTTCATTAAATACTGGAACGACTTGAAGCATGAGCCATCTTGGGTCAGAGGTTCCCTCCGGGGAAATACGAATCTCCTCCTTGAAAGCAACGGGCTCTTTTTCCAGACGTCTCACTTTTAAGCTCAGTCTTCTAAAATCACCGGAAGACATAATATCTGACCATACCGTTGGTCGAGTGAGAACCTCATCAACAGTCATACCAAACAGTCCCTCCGTATCACCGATCAGATCGGTAATGCGAAAGTCATCATCGGTACGCATAATGATCAAGCGTCCTTGATAAAGAATACGCTCAAAATATTGGCTCTCATGATCGAGTTCCGAAAAGGGCTTTGCAACGATAGTAGGCTGCACAAACAGATACAGACGGTCTCCAGCCTCTGAGGTCCGTATAATCTGCAAAATCCACGACCCCCCACTACCGGGTTCCTTTCTCTCGAATCGAGCGACGATCTTCGCCTGCGGCTTCTCTCCGTCAATGATAAGATTAAATTCTGTGCGAAGTCGCTGATAATCTGCAGATGGAAGAGCATTCTCAAAAAAGGCACTGAGATTTTGAGAGAGAAACTCCTCTCTGCCCTGCTCAAAGTACTTTAGCGCGGTATCGTTTACGTACGTAACATCGCCAGAGTGTAAGAATTCAATAATTCCACAAGGAATCGCGTCAAAGATCTTCTCGTGGAGATTTATCTCACTCTTAAACTCCTCTAAAATTTTGAGCAGGCGCTTTATTGACATCTTCTGCCGGACTATTCCGCTGTACTATAATTACTCGTGCCTTTTTGACTCTCTCTACTATCTCTTGAGACAGCAATTCTCGGTGTAGAGCCTTTCTGGCCGACTGTAGATGGGGATCACCCTCATCATTCTTATGCTCTTGCCTCACGTCTTGATCTGACATCGAGAGATCTTTATAAAACTCTCTGTACCTGAGCAGGAACTCCATACCGGAAAGAAGCATGAAGCAAGAGAGCAAGACACTTGCGATATAGATCAGCTCTGAGCATAAAAAGGACAACGCATGATCCGCATCGAGTAAGAGTCCGGAGGAAAATCGGTAAAGATGCCCCTGCAACAACCAGTAAGATATCGCTCCAAAGAGTGCGACCTTAGCAAGTGTTTCCCAGCTCTGCTTCAGACCACGTGAGATCTGCTTTAACCCCTGCCCAAAACGCGAGGCTTTAGGAATGAGCGTCTTCCATTCAACTGCAAAACCAGCAACAAGTCCTTGCACCAGTACCCCAGTAAAGGCCGCAACCACGAGTGGCACCGCAGAAAGAAAGAGGACTCCCATAAATACAGCCCCCAGTGTTTCCACAGGCTTATGGGCTGCATCATCCAGCTTATATTCTAACAACATTCTATTATTAAACCAAAGATATCTGAGGAGAAGGAACACACTGAGACATAGCGTAACCATCGAGAAAGATTGAGAAAACATTGGGGCTCGCATAACTTTCCCGTCTTTTCTTGCCTCCCGTAGCTTTCGAGCGGTCGGTTTATGCTGTTTCTGCTCACTCATGACACTACCACTGTTCTATAGATTGGCTTCATATATTCCATGACAAGGCCCTCCATGACTCCACTTCTTACGAGTAACAATAGGGCAAGAAACCCGAGAAATGTCTTAACCAGAAACGCATCCTGATAAATCTGAAGTTTCGGTAATGCCTTTGAGGCAAAGCAAAAGCAAAGGTCCACGAAGAAAAATATTCCAGCAACCGGAAGGTAGACCGTAAGCATAGTATTTAATGCAGAGTGAACAAAAAGAAGCAGCCCCTGTGAAGATGAATCTGAAAAGCGAGAAAAAAGATCCGTACCGGCAGGAAGGTATTGCAGACTATCTAAAAAATTCACAAACAACGCTTCACCACAACCTGAGAGCAAGAGAAAACAGATAAAGTACGATCGAAACAGAAGTGAACACTGAGAGCCGGGGCCGTGAGCAGGATCGTAAAAAGACGCAAAGGTTTGACCACGCTGAAGATCAAAGAGTTCCGCAAAAACGCCTGTCAAGGCTATCATAAGAGAAATTGGCAATCCGAGAAGTAATCCAATTCCAATTTCAGAAAGAAACCAAATATACTGCGTTTCGCCTGAATGCTCTACATAGGGGAGAGCCAGTATCCCCAATAGAAGTGACAACATAAGTTTTCTTCCAACTGAAAAAACTTCAGGAGGTAACGGAAGAAGAAAAAACATGGCTGCTGCACGGAGAGAGACATACGGCAGCAAAGAGAAACTCCCCTGCTCTATCACGAAAGCCTCCCTAGATGTGCCATCGAACGCACAGATTCTTCAAAAAAGATCACGAGAGAGTCAAGAAAGTAACTTCCAGCTATAAGGAGTACGACACTTACAAGAGCAAACTTCACGATATGAGAAAGACTCTGTTCTTGGATCTGTGTTGCCGTCTGCACAACAGCAACGAGAAAACCTCCCAGAGCGCTAATGAGCATAGGTACCCCTGAAACAAACAGCACCAGATAAAAGCCATCAATGAGGTGTTGGTCAAACATATCTCAGCCTCCAACGACATAAGAAGAGATAATACTTCGGGTCATGAGAAGCCATCCATCTGCCACAATAAAAACGAGAAGCTTAAGAGGCAGAGCAATAATAACCGGGCTAACCATAAACATACCGAGCCCAACGAGAATATTTGCAACTATAAGATCTATCGCTACAAATGGGAGAAGAAGCACAAATCCCATAGCAAAAGCCTCTTTGAGCTCTGACAAGAGATACGCTGGCAACAGTACAAGTATCGAAAGCTGTGCCGGCTCCCCTTCCTGTTTTATCTCATCCTTTGTTTCTGGTGTGGTCTCGATACGCTTACGCTCTGCGACGCGTTTAAAGACAGCGATTTCTCGTTCTCCAGAATGTTGCTCCATAAATATGAGCCATGGTTTAAGTATCTTTTGTACTTTTTCCATCTCTTCACCAGAAGCTTCAGGCTGCTTCTCTAACATACTGGTATCAAGAGTTTGTAATTCCCCAATACTTTCTTCTAATACAGGAGCCATAACAGCCAGAGTTATGCCGATAGAAAGAGCCATTATTACGAGATTTCCAGGAATTTGCTGTGCTCCCAATCCAGAACGAAGGAGCCCGAAGAGGATACTAACTTTCAGATAAGAAGACACAAAAGCAAAAAAAAGTGGGAGTACTGCTAGCCCCAACGAACCTGCAATAAACCAGTATGGATGAATGGAGTTCATGCTACCCTCCTTTGCGAAGCGTCACGCAGCTCAAGAGAAACATCTGTAAATCCGGCCTCTCGAAGTTGTTGTGATAAGTTTCTCATCCCATGACTGAGTTCAATTGAAGATCGTTCTCTATGTGAAATAAGAAGTACTTTGAGCTTACCGTCGTGTTGTCGCTGAACCTGAAGACCTATCTCTGAACCTGAAGAAAGTCGATATGAGCAGTGAAAGTGAGAAGCATCACCACTCTGCCAGCTCTCCATCTGAGCTAATCGCTCACAGAGCTGATCGAACGTCTGCTGCGGTGAAGGCTGCGAGCTTTGTTCACCGTTGTCTTGGAAGACATTCTGAGAGCTTGAATGCTCTCCTTGATAATCTCCTCCTTGTGATAGTGACGTCGCATCAGCATAGGTTTCCACTTGAGTCTGTACCGAATCAAACGGCAGGTCAGTCTTTCTTGAGGCCAGAAGTTCGCGCTGTTTTACCTCTTTGAGTTCTGCCATCCCTGAAAATCCATCAAGCGGTTCTTGCTGAACTTCGTTTGTGAACTGCTCTTTTTCTGAGGAGATATAGTAAAGGACCGAATCTTGTTCAGTATGCGCCTCACTTTTTAAAAGCTCCACAGCATCTCTTTTAGCGGCTAGAAGTTCGCCTACCTTCTCTTTCTTTTTTGCAATTTTTGCCAGATCTTTCTGAACCCGAAGAAGTTCTTCTCCAAGCTTTTCTTTCTTCTGAGAAACAGAACCTAACTTTTGTTTCTTAGCGAGAAGGAGCTTCATAAGAAGCTCTCTCTCACCACCTTCGCCTTGGCCCTTAAGGAGCGAATCACGAACAGACCGAAAAGACTGAGCTTCTTTTTTTTCTTTGCGTTTCATCGCATCGACCTTCTCAGAAACATCACGAAGCTTGTGAGCTTTCTTCGCTTTGTCATTCTCGTAAGATTTTACCGCAAATTCTAAGTGTCGGATCTTCATAGCGCCTCTTGTTACTGACCTTGTTGAAAGCGCTTAAGCGTTGAAGAGAGAGATTCTGCGAGTTTACTATAAAGCTCAACCTTCATACCAAACTCACCTGCTCTTACCTGATAATAGAGAAGCTCCTGATGATTAAACTCTTTGCCCTGTACGATCTTGTCCCGGAACTGAACCATCTCGGCATGAAGGTCTCCACCCTTGACTCGAAGCTTATCCATGAGAGAGTCAAACTTAACCTTATTCCCTGGGGAAGCAGGCCCGGCGACAGAGGGCTTGCCCGCATTTATTCGTGTTGTTTTTAAGAGTGTGGATGGTTGAATTTTCATACTATGCTCCTTAAGGGGAAACTCCCCCTTCTTTAGCTCAATCGCTCCTTGCTCCAAAAAGTTTCCAAAGAAAAAACAGATCAATAAAAACAACATATTAAGCACCTAGCTTGGCCGACTTCGGGCACAAATGCGCTGACTCAGAATTTGAGCTGGCCAGATATAACAGGATTGTTAATATAGCGGCTGCCTAACCAGAATATGGAGAACAACCACCATGCATAAATATATCCCTCTCATCGCAACCCTCTTACTTCCCATAAATCACCTCTATGCCGAAGCGGTAACCACATATCCCGAGATGAAAGAAGGCGAATGGCTCATGACCATGAAGAACGATATGAATATCCCCGGAATGCCTGCCGGATTTATGCAAGACACAAAGGCTGTTTATTGCATTGATAAAGCTACTCAGAAAAAAATGTTTGACCAAGCTCAAGAAGGAAACGCAGACTGTGAGAAAGCAGATCTGCAGAAGAACGGAGATACCTATACTGCCAAAGTGAGCTGCTCACGAAATGGGCGTAAGATGAATGTTGAGAGCGTTACAAAGCTCATATCGGATAATAAGTTTACAAGTGTTGCTACAATGACTGCCACTGGAGCTCCTCCAATGAAAGTATCATCTACCGCAGTTTATCAGGGCGAATGTAAGGATGGCCGCAAGCCTGGCGATATGAAGCTACTCAATACTCCCGGCCTCCCAAAAGAGATGGGAAATATGAATGTTGAGGACCTGAAAAAAATGGCAGAGCAGATGAAGTCTGGTATGCAGGGAATGCAGTAAGACAATCAAGGATTTCCATATACAACTATCGCATCCTGCGCCCAGAGACCACCAAGTACGCTAAACTGGTGTCGATCGCAGAACTGTACGGTTTTAATACCGGCCTCTTCTGCCGCGGATGCGATAGTATTTGAGTCCCAAAGAACTCTTCCCCCAGGGACTCTTGGAATAGAGATCTGCTTAATGTCGGCTTGACTCTGAGTCTCCCCCAGTGGAGTGCTTCTCATATCAGTGCAATAGGGCTCAACAGTATCATTGTAAAGCCAGCCGTAGGTGCAAGACGATAGGCTCACTATCAAGAACAAAAGAAATACGCTTCTCAACCTAATCTCCATAGGCAATTGTTTCACGCTTCGAGTAGAGGCCAAAGAGGATGGTATAATAACGAGCATCAAGGTGTGTTATCGTTGTTATGCCGCCATCTTTTGCTGCTGCCGCTGTTCCAGCATCTCCCCAAGCAAAGAGCCACATGATCGATTGAGATTTCGAGGTCCCAACCTTTGATCCCAATTGCGTATTCGTTACGTCTCTATCAAGCGGAGTTTTCACATCAACGTAGACACAAGAAGTAAGGAAACAAACTGCGAGAACCAATAGAAATCTTAGCATTGTAGTACACACCTCTGTTAGACACTTACATCAACGATAGCAAAATAAGGACGAAGGAGAAACGATTTGTTGAGCTCGAGAGCGCGAAGAGCACTTAGAGAAAAAAGCGGTAGGAGAGCCAGGTGCGATTCTATGTATTAGCGGGACTGACGATTAAGACGAGGGAAGGATAACAAGAAATCGCACCTGACTTCCAAACCACTCATGCTCACACACACAAGATATAATATGGCAAGCAACATGCCAGCCATTTCACCAGCATGAAAACATGTAAATTCAGACAGTTATCGAATGCATCTCTTTCACACCACGGAAGCGATGTACCACATTCACGCAAAAATGTTCAATATTGAGATAACAAATCCGGGTGGGGGCTTGATATTTCCACTTACGCAGCCGTTCTCTTCGCCGTCCTAGCTACGTTCACTTAACTTTTTGACCTCCGGGCTCCTGCCCTCCCGGTCAAAAAGATACTACGTAAATGAAAATATCAAGCCCCCACCCTAAGGGGTAAGCCCCCCCCTTAGACTAACCGTCATTGCGAGGAACTGAGGTCGAAGACCGAAAGACGAAGCAATCTCCCAACATTGGCAAAGAACTGGAGCAGTTTAAGCCCTCACCTCTCTCAAGTGAGTGATGTGCGATGAGAATACATTGATTTGGCACAGAGAGTCGGCCTGAGTAATAGTCCAAAAAGTTAAGCAAACGAGAGCCATGGACGGCGAAGTGCGCGACTGACTTTTTGGACTATTACTCAGGCCGACTCGGATCTCGATCCGTCCATGACCACAATCAGGAACGCCCCTTTTCTGACAACCCAGCAACAAATCGAATAGTAGCCGCATTGAAGCTACGCTGTTGGATAATCATATCCTTTAGGAAAAGTCTTATAATCGGATAGAGTGCTTTTTTGACTGCCACTATAACCGGGCCTATTACTGGCCTGTGTGAAGTAATCTGTGATGGCTTAATATCTACTTCCCAGAGCTGACACATCGTTCGAAGCCTTTCAAGGAGCTCATCGTTCAGGTCAAGCTCTCCGTCGGTGAGTTTTGGAGAAAGCGTGCGTACTCCCTCTTCCTCGTTTTTATCGATCGTAGCAGAAACAAGCTTCTGCTCCTTCTGAGATGCCAGAGTCGACTCAAGCTCTGCGGCGGTAACACCAGCTGTTTCAGGAAGTACAAGCCAATTACTCATATATGCTCCATTGCATGAAAGACAGAACAAGGATAGTAGTAGCACCGAGAAAAATCAATGTAGCTTTGAAGTAACAACCAGTTTTCCCCTTCTGTTTCGTCTAAATCTGAGGCGACACCCCGTCTCCCCTCCCTCACACCGTGGTAGTCCATGGTAAAGCGCGCTCTCTTCTACCCAAATAGCTTCACTAAAAACGTGCGCTCCAGCAAAGATCTCTGGCAAGCCAGTTGTTTGTGGTTCCTGCGGGTTAGCGCAGTGGCACTTATCGAGATAAAGCTCAAGAGCGCGATCGGAAAACTTGGAAGCTCTTGAAAACTTTTGCACAGCTCCCCTGCCTCCGGCGCCGATAAGCAAAAGAAGAAGAAAAACTACAACGAGACCAGTCTTTCTTAGACGCTTAAGGGCGAAAACTCCACCGAAGAGCACTGCCAAAAATGGCACAAACGTAAGTAAGATCATCCAATGAAGGCGAGTGCTAAAGATACGGTATGAATTATACGGGAGAAGATAAGAGACCACCGGCAAAGAGGCAACGATGAGCGCTGCCACAAAGAGAGAGAGCCAGATTGTGGCGTCTTTCTTCCAATGCTTACGCTCTAAAAGAACGAGAATGAAGAGGAGAAATACTAAAATGAGGCCCGTAACTCCTGATACCGTACTTGCATACATGGTATTCTGACGAAACGGGGTAAAAAACACCGAGAGAAGAGTCTTATACACAAATGAAAACGTGACCTCATGAGGAAAGACTCCAGAGGAGTATCCTCCAATAAAAACGCCAAGAATAGAATAGCGATAAGCAAAATAGGTAACTAATGCTCCCCCACCACTTACAGCAACTCGAACAAAGAGCCGTGTACCAGTTACAAGAGAAAACAGCGAAAAGAGTACTGGCAAAACAACCGCCTTTTCATTACTGAAGAAAGCCCCCCAGTAAGAACAAAACAGCAAAAGAAATTGCCAAAGCGAAGGGCTATCTGCTGTGACCAGATGAGAAAAAACAAGGAATGCAAATGAATAGAAGAAAAGCAGGTAGAGGTCGTGCTGGTCTGAGATCCAAAAAAGGGGCTCAGATGACATTTGAGCGATGCCAATCACCACAACGGAAAACAGGGCGGCAGACAAACCGACGAGAGGACGAAAGGCCATTACCAAAAGCGTTTGCGATACAGCAAGGAGTGCTACCGAATAAAGATGAAAGCCGAGAGCTGCCCCTGAAAACAGCTGCTCCTGAAGAGCGAGCCCCAGAAGCTGTAAGGGCCTTAACACAGCAGGCCCGTAGGAGTTTTGAAACCAGTACAAGAGTCCGTACCGCTCTAGCGAACTTACAGCTAAACGAATAAGGGACGCATCTTCATTTACAAAGCTAAAGGTAGCGAGATATGGATAACGAAAGGCGAGTTGAAACAGCAAGAAGCCTACAAAAAGCAGTAAGAAGAGCTTTAATGGGGGCTTTTCTTGTGGGTTGTTAAAGCCTTCGGTGGAAGCTATCATTGAAAAACAGTAGCACATTTTAAAAGCTCACATGAATATGCAAATTAGTCGCCCTCCTCGCAGCTCTTTCTTTTACGTCATACCCGCCACACTATTCGCGGCTCTCTTTATGTTCTTTATCGCCGGATGCACCGGTGCGAAGTACATGTTCCCCACCCTTGTAAACCGCGGCATTCTCCCTCTTAGCACAACAAACGCCTATCAGGGGTCTAACCTTTTTCTCGCAAAAGAGCTTGAAAAGAGCTCCTATCTCTTTCGGTTTCTTGAAACACGAGGTGCTCCTGATGCTATTGAGATACTTGAGGAGAATCCGGGACATCCCGAGCTCTACCTCTATTACACTGCTGACAATTCGGTTTACATAGGAGACCTACGCGCTGATGAACGTAACAGACAGTGGATCGTACGCGGCCCCTACGGCATTGACCGCCACCACTATAGACTCCTAAACGAAGAGCGAAATGCTCTGGTTGGAGAACCCGTCTTTGATCTTTACGGCAGCCCTTATCGTTTTACTGCGGCTACAGATCCTCGCAAAATGGCTAAACGACTTGAGCCCGAGATTCCCTACCTCGCAGCTCCGAGCCCAACTCCGGAACCATCTCCTTCTCCCGAACCAACTCCTGAAGAAGAAGAGGAGGCTCAAGAATCAAAGCAGACTTCAAAAGAAGATTTCCCCAGAGCTTCTCCGTTTGACTACGACACAAGAATTACAGCTGATATTCCAGATCTCAATGATCGCAACTTCATTCCAAAGAACACCGATCAGAAGGCTCTCCTGCTTGCTCAGGGCTACGCGCCACGGTCACAAAACGGAGACATTCTTCACCGCGTAAGACACAAACGCGACACCCTCTCTGTCATCGTTGAGTGGTATACTGGCTCAAGAGACAACTATGCTGCCGTCATGAAGTACAACAAGATCGATGACTCAAAGCCACTGAAGAAAGGAACCGTCGTTAAGATCCCGCTTTCGATGATAGAACGCACCAAGCTTCTTCCAGACGATTAGGATTACTACACCTGAGACAGCTTCTCCCTTCGGCAAAGCAATTTTAACCGCCCGCCGTAGCTAAAGCTATGGCGGATAAACTGTGACGTATAATTGCTATTTTAGAAGATTGGAAACAGTGCTGTCCAAAGCTTGCCCGTCGGCCATAGCTGAAAGCGAAGGCCGGAACGCAAAGGTTATTTTGTATTTCCGCAGGAAATCAAAATTCCTGAAATAGGGTCTGGCTAGGAGCGACAGCTTTTCCCTGCGAGAAAAGACGACTTGCTGAGTTGCTGGTTCAAGTCGCCTCCCGGGCAAAGCCTGTCCGCCGTCGCTAAAGCTATGGCGGATAAACTGTGGCGCTTGAACGCAAAGGTTATTTTGTATTTCCGCAGGAAATCAAAATTCCTGAAATAGGGTCTGCCTAGGAGCGACAGCTTTTCCCTGCGGGAAAAGACGACTTGCAGAATTGCTGGTCCAAGTCGCCTCCTGGGCAAAGCCTGCGTGGCGCTTGAACGCAAAGGTTATTTTGTATTTCCGCAGGAAATCAAAATTCCTGAAATAGGGTCTGCCCAGGAGACGACTTGAACGTCCACGGTCGCAATGACCACTAGCCCCTCAAGCTAGCGTGTCTACCAATTCCACCACCTGGGCATAAACAGATATATTTTATTTAGGAGTTTCCTCGGAGGCCTTTTCGGCTTTTACTGGAGTAGACTCCTTTTCTTCTTTCGAAGCTTCATCAGTTGAGGTTTTTTCTGTTGTCGCTTCTTTTTTCATCGCAGCCTCTGGTTGCTCCGCCGCGGCTGCATCAGCTTCTTTAGCCGGGGCAGCAGCATCGTCAACCGCAAGCTCCTGTACAGGTGCCTCTTGTACTGCGCCCTGAAGCACTGACCCCTCAAGTGGATCCGCGACACGACCAGTAGTTAGCACTCCGCGATCCTGATAGGACCGAACAAGAATGATAGAGGTAACCATAAATGCAATCGCAAGGGAAGTGGTAAGCTTTGTAATAAAGTCCGCAGCTCCCCCCACACCGAGTACAGAATTACTATTTCCTCCACCAAACGTTGCACCTGCATCAGCTCCCTTGCCTTGCTGCAAAAGAACAAGAAACACAAGAGAAAGACACAGAGCGGAATGGACAGTAAGAATAATATAGAAAAACATATGTTACTCGTTAATTATTGCCGGGCCAGATTGCTGGCTGGCAAGTTTTGTATCAAGAATCTCAACAAAACTCAACGCAAGCTGCTGAAATTGTTCCCTAGCGGCGGAATTCCCTTCAAGCACGGCAGGCTTTCCGCTATCGCCTCCTTCTCGTACTGCTGGATCCAGAGGAATCTTAGCTAGAAGTGGCACACCGTAGCGCTTCGCCAACGCTTCTCCACCGCCACTGCCGAAAATATCATGAATAGTGCCGTCTGGAGCCTGAAAACCACTCATATTCTCTACAACACCAAGCACATCAATATTCATCTTCTGAAGCATGCTAATAGCCTTGCGAACATCTGCCATAGCGACTTCCTGAGGGGTAGTAACAACAACAGCACCACTTAGCTGCACCATCTGAAAGAGCGAGATCTGAGCATCACCTGTACCCGGCGGCATATCAATTATGCAGTAATCAACTTCCCCCCAAGAGACGTCCTCAAAAAGCTGATGTAAAGCCTTATTAAACATTGGACCACGCCAGATAACGGCGTCATCAGGATTAGAAAGAAAAAAGCCAAGTGATACATACTTGAGCCCGTGCTGCGCAGCAGGAATCAACTTCCCCTCATGATCAGGCTTTACCTCACCTCCGCCAAGCAGCGTAGGAATACTGGGGCCATAAAAATCTGCATCTATGAGAGCGACTTTTGCTCCCTGCTGAACAAGAGCAAGTGCAAGGTTTACAGCTACGGTGGATTTTCCAACGCCGCCCTTACCTGAGATAACAGGAACAATCTGCTTCATCATAATTTTACCTAAATAGTTAGCGACACACGAACGACCAAGCGAGCCTCTCTTGGTGAATCTCCCCGGGACTCTTACTTACTCTCCTCAGCAGCAGCACCACGATCCGTGAGCTGCTTCCAATTCGTAAGCTCTAGCTCTGCCGTCTCTGTGTTAGAACGAGCACGAATAGAGCGCTCTTTACTCTCGCCGGCCTTAAGACGGTAAGAAAAATTATCGCTCTTTGTCTTATTGCCACGCTTATCAAACTGGATAACTTTAACGCCGACTGAGTAATCGTCAATCGTATTGTTAAAGACCTTCATGATCCATTCCTCGCGGTTACGCTGAGAGACTGAGCCAGTAATGGGAGGTTGCTTATCGGAAAGGATATCCTTCTCGCCCCATTGCCCGGGTACCGCAACTCCTTCATTCCCCCCCATGTAAGTACCAGATAGCGTACCAGTCTTAGGCAGCTCACGCTCTTTCTGAGCTAACAGCTCAGACGAACATGTCCCGGTAATTAGTAAGAGAGTAAAGATTGCAGTTCGAATACGCATATTCATACCTCGAGTCAAAGTTAAGAAGCGGAGACACACTCTTCACATGGAACGTATCAACGCCTACTAGACGGATTAAAGCACATCTGGCAAGCTGTGAGGAAGTAACGTTCCTCACTTTTCGTAAGTCTTAGATTATCAGCTAGTTAGCTTGAAGGCAACACTCGTCATCACCTCAACAGACTCACCGGCCCACGCGGAACGGCTCGCTGACCTACTCGTGTCAGCAAAACTAGCAGCGTGCGTCAATGTTATTCCAAAGATGACATCAGTATATGTATGGCAGGGGGACACTCAAAAAACGCAAGAATGCCTGCTCCTCATAAAAAGTGCTGAACACCTTTATTCTAAGATTGAAGAATTCCTCAAAACACACCACAACTATGATGTCCCGGAGTGTGTGAGCGTCCCTATTGAAAAAATAGAGAGCCAGTTTCATAAGTGGATGATAGAATCCCTAAAAGAATAAACCCGGTCACGGTAACTATGCATTTTACGAGCAAAAAATCTCTGGTAGAAGCCAAGTCAAACCTCTGGCTCTCTAAGCAGATTCGCGCCTTCCAACTGGCGGTAGCTCTCCTCTTTGTTACAAGTATCTTTGGCACCGTCGGGTACATGGCTGTTGAGGGATGGTCGCTGCATGACGCTGTCTATATGACTGTCATAACCCTTTCAACGGTAGGGTACGGAGAAGTGAAGCCTCTATCAACGGAAGGTGAAGTGTTTACAATTGCACTCATCGTATTGGGTGTAATGGTTGCAGCTTATTCGATAGGTATTATCGGTAGAACAGCCCTTGAAGGGGAGCTCTACCGCTTTAGAGGAATTGCTAAAATGTATAAAAAGATAGCTGGTTTCAACAATCACATTATACTGTGCGGATACGGGAGACTCGGGAAGTTTATTACACCTGACATTATTAAATCTGGAAGCGATATCGTGGTTATTGAGCACGACCCGATGACTCTTGTCGAACTCGAAACTCTCGGCGTGCCCTTTATTGAAGGGAATGCATACGACGACGAAGTACTTATTCAAGCTGGTGTGGAACGAGCATCCGCCCTGCTCGCCCTCCTTCCTAGCGATTCGGACAACGTCTTTATTACCTTGAGTGCGAGAGCACTAAATGAAAACATTCGAATTCTTGCGAGGACGGAACAACCCCACACAGAGACCAAGCTCAAACAAGCTGGAGCCAATCACGTCTTCTCCCCTTACCGCGTAAGTGCCTCTCGTGTGACTCAACAACTTCTTCACCCAAACGTAAGTGACTTCTTACAAATTAAAGGAGGCGACCAAGACCGGGCGTTTGTTGTAGAGCAGATCAAAATACCGGAAGGCTCACCAGTACTCGGTAAAACTATTGAGTCACTGAGCCTTGAGAATAATGGTAACATGACGATAGCTGCATGTTCGGACGCCTCAGGAAACCTCAACCTCCGTCCGCAAGATTCTACGGTTCTTGAGTCTGGCTGTACTCTTATAGCGCTCGGCTTAGAAGATGCGGTAAAATCATTTACCGATCTCATTGAAAATGGCGAGAAAGCCTGAGAAGGAAACTGTCCTTTACTTCTCTCGTCTTATATCTCCAAGCGTTCTCCCAGGACGAGGCTTGTGCCGATCTCCCCTTTCGTCAACGATAACCGAGATACTTCCGTTATCTCTGCTCTTACTGCAATCTCCCTCTTTTGATGGAACACATGCAGCCGTTGGAGCTTCAGGCGGTGGCGAGACAGGCACTGGCCCAGAAGTAGATATAACTCGAATGCGTTTCCCATTAAGGAAGATCTCTCCCCCGGGGACAACTGGCGGTAAGCGCTTATCAAAATTTTGTTTATCCGTCCGATCTGAGTCTGTATCAATGACACGGCGCCCGGAATCACCATCACCAGCGAGGAGCTGCTGGGGGATGAGGCCTGACAGAATGAAGAAGAGCAATGCGAAAAATTGATATTGTTTCATATCCGGTTTAGATTCAGTTTCCATGCAAAACGATTTTAATGTCATTGTATTTATCTCTGGCCGTGGTTCTAACCTTAAGAGCCTCGTTGAGTCCGCCCAACACTATAAAATTACACATGTTTTAAGTAACAAGCCAGAGGCGCCGGGGCTCTCCTATGCCAGAGATTGTGGGATTTCTACCTGCTCACGCCCTAGAAGTGATTTTAGCTCAGTAAAGGAACAAAAGAGCTGGCTCTTTGAGCAAGCAGCCACTTTTAGGCCTAATCTCATCGTCCTAGCCGGATATATGCAGATAGTTGAACCCGAAGTCGTAGACTCTTATGAGGGGAAGATGATTAATATCCACCCCTCTCTCTTGCCTGCGTTTCCGGGGCTAGACACCCATAAACGAGCACTTGAGGCAAAGGTGCCCGAGCATGGCTGTTCAGTGCATTTCGTTGGTCACGAAGTAGATGGTGGGCCAATCATCGCACAGAGCAAGTGTCAGATAGACCCGCAGGACAACGCCCACATTCTGGCCAGCAGGGTGCTAGAACTCGAACACCGTCTTTTTCCATGGGTTCTAAACCACATCGCTACCGGAGATATTTTCATTGATTCAGAGAATACGCTAGTCTACTCAGACACAGCTCAGAAAGAAGCCACCTTAAATGATTTCATTTTAGGAACAACATAATGCCACATATAAAAACAATCACGTACGCGGGTCACTCTGCTGTTTTTCTACACTCAGATGATAAAACGATAGCTATCGATCCTTGGCTTGAGGGGAACCCGACCTGCCCTGACAACTTAAAAAAACCAGACAGACTTGATCTTATTGTTCTCACTCATGGGCACAGCGATCACGCCAGTGATGCGACGCGACTTGCTAAAGCATATGGCTGTAGTATCGCAGCGACCTACGAACTTGCTATGATTATGATCGCTGAAGGTGTTCCAGAAAGTAGTGTCCTGCCCATGAACAAAGGTGGAACAATTACTTGGGAAGAATTTCAGATCACACTTACAAACGCCTTTCACTCAAGCTCTTACGATACCGCGAATGGCCCGGTCTATGCTGGTGAACCTTGTGGTGTTGTCGTGCAGGATGATGTTCGTAGCTTTTACCACGCCGGGGATACCTGTCTTTTTAAAGACATGAAGCTTATCGGAAAGAGGTATCAACCTGATATTGCCTTTTTGCCAATCGGTGACCGCTTTACCATGGACCCCGTAGAGGCAGCAAAAGCGGCAAAATACTTAAGATGTGCTACGGCTATTCCAATACACCACAGCACATTCCCACTTTTAACCGGAACTCCAGAGGAATTCAAAGAGGCTTGCCTTCCGCTGGACATAGATACTATTACTTTACAGCCTGGTGAGAACCACGAATTAGCCTCTTCACACGAAGATTAACTCGAACCACACAAGAGCGTAGTAACTTATGAAATCGAATACCCCAACCATTACTCTCCTCGGCAACAATTCGGGAAGAAACCTCGGAGATGCCGCTATTCTTTCAGCAATCCTTGATGTTGTTAGTAAAGAGATCCCGGACGCAGAGTTTCTCGTTCCTTCTACTCATCCCCACTTTATCGATGACAACTACGGATCCACCTATAATGTTAAGGGGGTGAATGTTATGCCATGGACTGGAAGTATCCGACTTCTTGGCATCCCAACGTTTCGTTGTATCGCAAAAAGTGACATCGCCCTTATTTGTGACGGGATTATCTTTGGCAAAAAACTGTGGAACCCAGCTTTTAATTTTCTAATAACTCTCATTTTTCTTATGCCATGGGCCAAACTCACCGGATGTAAAGTCGTATGCTACAGCTGCGGTATTGGCCCCTTTCCTTCTTTCTGGAGTAGACTCTTTGCGAAGTGGGTAATTAACGGGAGTGACCTCGTTATTATGAGAGAGCGTGATAGCGAGGCTCTTTCACGAAAAATTGGAGTTACAAAGCCTATCGAGGTCACAGGTGACGCAGCTTTCATTAATCCGGTCTCTTCTGATGAACGCGCTGAACAGATTCTCGAGGAAGAAGGAATATCGTCAGAGCTTCCCTTGCTCGGAATTAATGTCACGACCTATATTGATTCTTGGCTCTCTGCCGATGAACGAGTAGGCAGCAAAGAGAAGTTCCTTGAAATGCTGGCTGAAGGTATTAATCAGGCAAAAGAACAGGTTAACGAACGGTTTACTCCCCTACTCTTCTCAACCCAGCCAATGGACGAGAAGGTAACGTATAAAGTTGCTGAGATGGTAGGCGCCAAAGTTATCCATAATAGTAAATATCTGAGCCATGACATCCAAGCAGCGATGCGTAGATGTGGCCTCCTTATCGGTATGCGTTTTCATTCACTCGTACTCTCCTCTGCAGTAGGCGTTCCAATTGTTGGCTTGGTCTATGCACCAAAAGTAAGAGGCTATATGCGCCTTCTTGACTGTGAAGATTATAGCCTTGAGCTTAAAGACATGAGCGCTGAGAACTTCAGGGATACCGTAGTAAAAGCTTGGAATAAACGCGCTCAGCTTCGTACCCATCAGAGTACAATCGTTGAAGATCTCAAAAGAGGCGCCCAACGTGCCGCTGTTACTCTTAGAGAGAGATACTTTACAGCTACTGAAAACGACGCTTCTCCGGCCGCCGTTAATTCGTAGTACGCTAGCAAACGGTAACATAAGTTTTTTCACATCGTCATTGCGAGGAGCTGAGACATTTATGTCGAACGACGCGGCAATCTCTGCATCCCGGCTCTCTATAAGACCTGAGGATTGCCGCGTCGTTCGGCTGACGCCTCATCTCCTCGCAATGACCATATGCCCAAAATATTAATTTACAGTGCACTAGTATTGCGAACTTCAGCGGATACTCAAACAACTCGGTAAAGTGCAGCTCCCCAAGTAAAACCACTTCCAAAAGCTGCACTCAGCACAAGATCGCCGCTCGTAAATGCTCCCTCCTCTACTGCTCGCGTAAAGCCTATGGGAATCGTTGCCGCGGTAGTATTGCCGTAATCTTGAATGGTACTAAAAACTTGAGATTCGTTTAAACCAAGTTTTTGAGCAACCATAGTATTGATACGAAGGTTTGCCTGATGAGGAAGGAAAAGAGAAACATCACTAGAGCCATAGCCATGCTTTGCAAGAAGAGAGAGCGAAACTTCCGTCATATGTCTAACCGCATTCTCAAAGACAAGCCGACCATTCATCTCAGGAAATACTTTTCCCTCACGCACAAGCTCCTCGGTAAGCCGATCGGGAAACAGCACACTTCCCGGATGCTCACACCAGAGTTCTTTCGCGTAAGCCCCATCAGAATGGAGCTCCGTACCAACAAGTTCAAATGACAATCCAGATCGTTTCCCATGCGATAAGATACAGCTTCCAGCGCCGTCGCCAAAGAGAACGGCAATATCTCTCCCACGTGTCGTTTTATCCATGCCGGTAGAATGTACTTCTGCTCCTACAATCAGAATATTTTCATAAACTCCAGTAGAGATAAGCGCTCCTCCCATTTCCATCGCGTAGAGAAATCCTGAACACTGATTCCTCACGTCGTATGCAGGCACAGGAGGAAGCCCAAGCGCATCCTGAATTTGGACTCCGATTCCGGGAAATGAATAGTCAGGAGAAAGTGTTGCTGCAATAATTGCATCAATTTGGGTTCCATTTGAAAGCTGGTCGATACTCTTGCTTGCCGCCTCGACAGCGAGGCTACTCGTGGTTGTGCCCTCAGACACCCAGTACCGCTTCTTAATACCGGTACGCTTTGATATCCACTCATCGCTTGTATCAATAAACGTGGAGAGTTCATCGTTCGAGATTTCACGATCAGGGAGAGCCATAGCGAACGAATTCGCATAGGGAGTGCGGGATTTCACGGGCATTTCCTCATAGATTTTCTTAGGAAGTTACGCATAGAGAACCTCAAAACTACATATAGTATGCGGCTAAGAGCCTATTATTACAAGTAATATTATTTTTTCTCCAATATGCATTTTTTTTGGAAGCATTCCCCGTCGGTACAAGGATCAGTGTGTGTACGGGATAGAACCTGCACCAAGTTCAGTTCCCTACATTAATAAAGAGAGAGAAAAGGTTATGAAAAACTATCACGCAAATAATTCAGCAAGTCAGTTCCTCGGTGGACAACTGGGAGCATCATCCGGTTCTTTTAGCGGTAATTTCGCTCGAGGGAAACGACAAAAACACAGACTTATCGCTCAGGTTTTACTAGCAATGGTAATAGGAACCTGTGTCGCTACAGCCATTTTCGCACTGGGAAATACCAAGCCACAAGAAAAGGTTGTTGAAAAAGTTATTGTTGAGAGAACAGTAGCTCCCAAACCAGTTCTTAAGAAAGTTCTCGTACCGATACGAACCATTGAACGAGGAAAACTTTTAAAGCCAGATATGTTTAAAACAGTTGAGCGCCCTGTTACGGCAGTTGCTCAGGATACTGCGACTGAGTTCCAACTCATCGCCGGTAAGTTCGCTGTAAACAGCATTCCTGCAAACAGACCATTTCCAACATCATGGACATCTGACAAGAATCCATCAAACATTATTGCAAGCACCATCCCGAAAGGATTCCGTGCCGTAGCAATAAACACCAACGCTACTTCAAGTGTTGAGGGTTGGGCAAGAGCTGGAGCTCACGTTGACCTTCACTGGATTACTCAGATGGGCGGCGAGCTTTCTGCAAAGCTTCTCGTTGAGAACGTAAAAATCCTCTCTGCCGAGCGACAGGTTGACCCAAACAGTGACCCTGCGGCACCAATCCCAACAACAGTAACACTCATGGCTACTGGCGCAGATGCTCAAAAAATCAGCCTTGCAGCTAACAGTGGACAGATTGTAATGCACCTAAGAGGATTTGAAGATGAGACTACAAGTGGCGCACCACTAGGAGTACTCACAAGAAAGAATCTTTCAGGTGAAAACAACTACGATAACAGAACTGTCATCGAAGGAACCGTAATCGTAACTGGACGCCACGGAGAGAAAATCGAAATGGCACTTATTAACGGTAAACTTCAAAGAAAAGACAGATTTGTTGAAATAAACAAAAAATAAATTTTCCTTAACGCATAGCTCTCTTAAGGGGCAGGCATGTATTTGCCTGCCCCTTTTTTATTCAGGAGCCAAAGCTCCTAAATAACCGTCCGAAGCTTTCTGCGAAGGCCGGTCCCCCTCCCCCTGAACCTAGACCTTAACCTGCACCTATACCAAAAGACTTCAGGTTACGGTCTAGGGTAGGTAAAATCTTACTAGGCGATTTGTCGTCATTGCGAGGCGCGTGCCGTAAGGCATTTTGCTGCAAGCAAAATAGCGATACCGTCAGGTCGAACGACGAAGCAACCTCTTAGCCCAAGCACCGATAACCGCCCAGTCACAAACCACACCTTAACCTTGACCTAGACCTATACCATCAAAATGTTTTTGGAGCAGGTATAGGTTAAGGTCAAGGTGCAGGTGATACTTGAGCCACTTAAAATGACTTGGAGCCGTTTCTAAAATATTCCCCAAAAATCACCCGAAGTATCTTCCTCCCCGCCAAAAAACTCGCCCACAGGTTCCCTGAAATCTTAGAAACTCCCCCCTGTCTTCTTCGGTAACTCACAGGAACCTCCTCGTAACGAAGCCCCTGCTTAAGTGCCCGAGCCTGCATCTGAACCGTCCATCCAAAGTCCATGTCATCCATCTCTAAGGCTGCTAACGCATCAGTACGCAACGCTCTAAATGGTCCCAGATCAGTCACTCGCTTCCCGTAGAGAGCTCGCAGTAAGAAGGACGCCAGCATGTTGCCAAATCTTTGATGAGGGGACAGGGCTCCTCTCTCGGAGTCTCCGAGCACACGTGAGCCAACAACTATATCTGCACGCTGCTCAAAGATCGGCTCAACTATCCTTAACCATTCCTTTGCCACATCACTTCCATCACCGTCGATAAAAAGTACGACATCACATTCAGAGTCGATCTCTTTTATTCCCCGTAAACACGCAGCCCCATAGCCCTTTTGCGGTTCGCTTACTACAGAAGCTCCCGCCGCAATAGCAACCTGTACGGTGCTATCGGTACTGCCATTATCGACTACTATAATTTTATCAATTCGCTTATCTTTAAGCGTGTTTTTTTTTAGCTCAAATATCACATCCCTGATATTTTGCTCTTCATTTAAAACGGGAGTAATTGAACAGATCTTCACGACGATTTGGTAATAAGAACCACGCTCTGGGCAGCAAGCCCCTCCCCTTTGCCGATAAAGCCAAGCTTTTCTGAGGTTGTAGCTTTTAGAGATACTCGATCGGAACTTAAGTGCAAAATAGCAGCGATACGCTCTCTCATGGGGTTTATATACGGAGCTAATTTCGGAGCTTCTGTGACAACGGTTGCATCAATATTCACGATACTCCAACCAGCAGCAGCAAGTCGCTGATGCACCGCCTCAAGGAGCTTCGCACTATCTGCACCTTTCCACTCTGGATCTGTATCTGGAAAATGTTTGCCGATATCACCATCAGCAATCGCCCCAAGGAGAGCGTCGGTTATTGAGTGAAGAAGAGCATCGGCGTCTGAGTGTCCCTGCAGGCCATACTCATGTGGGATCGTGACCCCTCCCAGAATCAGTGGACGACCTTCAATAAATCTGTGTACATCATAGCCTTGGCCGATTCGAATATCGCCTGCCATACTATCCTACTGACTTGTCTTTTGGCCTGCTGGAATCACTGGCAATCCCACTTATCCCATAATGTCCGGGATTTCCAACAATAAGCGCGGCAGCGATAAATTTCGGTACATAACGACGTGTCTGAAGCGGGAGCTTTTTCTTCCTAGCAATAACCCAGAAATCATCCGAGCCGGCACGTGATCTTGCCCTGTCTACTGCGCCTGACCCAGCATTGTAAGCGGCTAGTACGAGGTTCCAGTCTCTATATGCAAGATAGAGGTCTCGTAAGTGTCTCGCTGCGGCTATAGTTGAGAGAATAGGATCCTTTCTGTCATCTCCGAGAAAACCAGCTTCAAGACCGTAAACTTCCCCTGTAGACCGGGTGAATTGCCAGAGGCCCACCGCGCCCGCCGGGCTTTTCGCTTCGCGCCTAAAGCCACTTTCAATCATGGCGACATTGATAAGCTCTTCAGGGATACCTTCATCTCTGAAGATAGCTCGGACTACTTGGTCATACTTCTCACGTCGCTTAAGAGAGGCCCGAATAAAAGATTTACTCCCCTTAAGGAAATAATAGAGCTCTTTTTCAACCTCAGGGGTCTTTTCGAGTCGAGGTGCTGGCAATTGAGGTGGACGAGTAGCTATGCGGTAAGTAGGGCGTGGCTCCGGTCTTGCTGATTTAATTTTCTCATAACTCTGAATATCTGACGCAGAGCTATCAAAGATATCTATCGTGTGACACGAGACGAGCGTAAGCGGCAGCGATACGACCAGTGAAACAAACCGGAAATTGAGTAGTGCTCTCATACTGTACATGGATTACCTAACAGCGATACGGTACCTGATGGGTTACAATACTTCAAGCAAACCGACCCCCAAATCAAAACACTGTCACATCGGCACGTCTGAATCTTTTCATCCACTCACTGAATCTAAGGTAATATAAGGATAAGAGCCTGAAATCATAAGGTATCCCAAGATATGGATTTATCCCCTCTTGTCGTATTATGATGACTGGCTTTAATATACGCAGTAGCCACACGTTTATGTATTTTACAGGTTATAAAATGAAAATATCGGCTAACATTCGTTCACTTAGCGCGATGACACTTGCTGTTGCCCTCATCAGTGGCAGTGCCATTCTCACTGGATGTTCCTCCACACAGAGCACTGAACAAAATACATGGCAAGAAGACGGGATGATCGTTTTAGCGAGACCTGCTCCAAAAATCGAGCAACAGAGCGTTTACGCTAGTAAGAACAAATCACATAATGTTTTTGGATTTCTCCCCTCACTTGAGGCTGGAAATAAGCCGTGGCTTTTACTAAGCACCAGTGAAAAGCAGCTAAAGCTTATGCAGGGAAAAGATCTAAAGCTCGCTGTAACTATCGACACTGACGCAATTGACACTTCAGGACTTAAAGGCGGCGTGTATCAGATTATCCATAAGCAGCGTCATCCAGTATGGCATGCCAGCGAAGAGTACTTCAAAGCGAGGAAGCTTAACGCTCCAGCCGAAGGTGACTCCGGTCGACTTCTTAAGGGAGCACTTGGTGATTTCGCTCTCTTTACAGACAAAGAACTCCCTATCCACTCCGGCCCTATTCAGCTCCCTGAGCTTGGCGGCCTACGGCTTGAAGAAGAAGATATCGCCCGAATATACTACCACCTTGAAGTAGGTGCTCAGTTTATAGTGCAGTAGTTAGCCTGCAAAAAGCTATCTCAGACTACTAATAGAACTGTAACTCGCAGTGTATCTCGCAGTGTTTCTCGCACTAGGAATCTTTCTGCATATGGGCTATTAACTCGGTTACCACGTTCGTGGCTTCACCTATTACTTAACGGTCACATCTTTTGAAGAATCTCTCCAACCACCGCCTAAAGAGCGGTAGATATTAACTGCTGCGTTTAACTGGCGGACTTTTGTTTCCACAAGCTCAAACTTAGAGTCCATCGCCTCTCGCTGGGTAAGGAGCACCTCCATATAATCAGCCCTTGCAGAGTTAAAGAGCGTTGTTGAAATCTGGACCGACTCATCAAGTGCCTTTACCTGCTTTTGCTTTAAGGTGTAATTTCCCTTTAATTTTTCGATATTTGAAAGCTGGTTCGCAACTTCTATGAAAGCTTGTAAGACGGTTCGCTCATACTCAATCACAGCCTGTACCTGTTTAGCACTCGCATTCAGGTAAACGGCCTTAATCTCTTTTCTATTAAGAAAAGGTGCCGTTAACCCACCAGTAATTGAGTACAGCATCGACTCTGGGGTCTCAAACAACTTCGAAGTATCATAAGCAGAGAGTCCAAAGCTGCCTGTAATATCTAGTGATGGATAAAAGTTCGCGCGGGCAACCTTCACATCCAGATCCGCTGCTGCAAGCTCAAGCTCAGCTTTACGGATATCAGGCCTATTCTCAATCAGCTGTGCGGGTATTCCAGCTTTAAGAGAAGCTGGGATAAGGTCAACAAACTTTGTGGCATCTCGCTTAATACTCTGAGGATAACGGCCAACCAAGAAATTTATTCTGTTCTCAGTTTCTACGATCTTTTGCTCTATCTCAAACTTAAGGCTTCTTGTGTAAAACACCTGAGCCTCAAACCTGCGAAGCGCTAATTCTGTAACCCTCGCCCCCTGCTTCTTAAGTCGTACAACTTCTAGCGCATTCTGCTGAATGGCGATGTTTCGGTCTAAGATGCTCAGTTGGTTATCAAGTGCAAGGAGCTCATAGTAAGAACTGGCAATCTCTGCTATCAAGTTCGTCACCATAAAGTTTTTCCCTTCAACCGTCGCAAGATAACTTGAAACCGCAGACTTTTCTGCATCCCTAAGCTTATGCCAGATGTCTACCTCCCACCGGGCATACGCCCCAAGCGCAAAATCGCCTAAAGGATCGGGAAAACTTTTACCAGGTTCTATTTCAAGACTCTCTTCAACAGCTCCCTGTCTAGTGTACCGTCCCACTTTATCAAGTCCAGCATCGGCACCCAGCTCAACAGACGGCAAATAAGCCCCCTGCTTCGCGCCAATTTCATTTCTGGTTATTTGAATCTCTTGGGTAAAGATATTTAGCTCTTGGTTATTTTCAAGAGCTGTATCAATCAAAGCAATAAGATTGGGATCAGCAAAGTAATCCTTCCAGTTCATGCTCGCCGTTTTAACACTGTCCTTAGAGGCATGTGCCATATCTGTACCTGCATACTGTTCAGGAATAGGAACCTCTGGTACACGTGTGTCAACGTGAGGAACACACGCCGTAAGGTGAACAAGGAATCCACATGCGGCTACAGATCTAACGAAATTGATTCTTCTTTTCATTCTTTGTGTCCTCCTTCGGTAAGCGGCGTATCATGTTCGTCTCGAATGAGCGAACGTCCATCCGCTAGCGTTCCAAATATGAAGTAAAGTCCAGGAATAACAGCTACTCCAAAGACGGTTCCAAGAAACATGCCCCCAAGTGCCGAGGCGCCAATAGTACGGTTTCCTATAGCTCCAGGTCCGGTGGCTATCACAAGTGGAATAAGACCGGCAATAAAGGCAAACGAGGTCATTAAAATGGGGCGAAAGCGTGCCCGAGCCCCAGAGATGGCAGCATCTAGTATAGAGGCTCCCTGCTGACGCTTCTGTATGGCGAACTCCACAATAAGCACAGCATTCTTACCAAGAAGCCCCACAAGCATAACAAGCCCAACCTGAGCGTAGATATCATTTGATAATCCCATAAGCTTAAGGAGAAAGAGTGATCCAAACATACCAGCGGGCAAAGAGAGCACCACCGCTAGTGGAATAATGAAACTTTCATACTGCGCAGCAAGAACGAGATATACAAAGACAAGCACTACAATAAAAATATAGAGAGCTTCGTTCCCACGTCGTACTTCATCAAATGAAAGACCTCCCCAGTCGATATCATATCCTCTCGGCAGTACCTCTTCGGCAACTTCCTGAATAGCTCGAATAGCTTCACCACTACTATATCCCTTTGCTGGAGCGCCACGAATGGCAGCCGATGTGTAAAGATTGTAACGGGTAATCTCGTTTAGGCCCTGTCGCTTCTCCATTTTTACGAATGAAGAAAAAGGAACCATCTCATCTCGGTCGTTTTTAACATAGAGTCGTAAGAGATCTTCGGGCAAACGTCTGTACTCAGGGCCTGCTTGTACAAACACCTTATAAAAACGATTAAATCGGATAAATCCTAGCTCATAGTTACTCCCGATGAGCGTAGAAAGTGTTTCCATGGCCTTACCGATCGTAACCCCTTTCTGCATTGCGGCATTGTTATCTACGATGATTTCATATTGTGGATAATCGGCAGTAAAGAAAGTAAAGAGACCTCGGAGCTCCTTGCGCTTGCGCAGTGCATCCATGAAGTTCTTGTTGACCTTCTCAAGTTCAGCGTAATCCCCAGTAGTTGTCTTATCTAGCAAACTAAGAGCGAAACCACCTGCGGCACCGTATCCAGGAACTGCTGGGGGCTGAAAGAACTCTACGATCGCGCCTAGATCCTGAGCTTTTTCTTCGAGCTCCTCAACGATCTCTTCTGAAGTTTTGTCTCGCTCTGACCATGGCTTAAGGTTAATGAGACAGGTTCCTGCATTCGATCCTCGCCCTTGGGTGAGAACTTCATACCCAGCGAGAGATGAAACAGACTGAATTCCGGGAATTTCCTTAGTGATCTTCTGAAGTTTTCTTGCGACTTCGTTTGTATGCTCAAGCGTTGATCCCGGAGGCGTTTGAATAATGGCATAGAGAATCCCCTGGTCTTCGGCCGGAATAAATCCAGCTGGCATGAACCTCGATAGAAAAAATATTCCAAGGACAAAGGCAATAAGACTCCCGAAGGTAAACATCCTGCGGTGGGTAACAAGCTTTAAGGTATCAACATACCGGTCTGTACCGAACTGAAAGAGCACATTAAACCATTCAATAAATCTATTTATTGGAGTTCTTTTTTTCGGTTTTCCGTGATCATTTTTTAAGATCATCGCACAGAGCACCGGCGTAAGAGTGAGCGCTACGATACCTGAAATAATGATTGATGAGGCCATGGTAATTGAGAACTGACGGTAGAACACCCCTACCGGCCCAGACATAAACGAAACGGGCACAAATACCGCAGCCATCACTAGCGTGATCGCAATGATAGCTCCACTAATTTCATTTAAAACAACACCGACAGCCTTGTACGGAGAAAGCCCCTCCTCTGCCATCTTTGCATGCACTGCTTCCACAACAACGATCGCATTATCAACTACGATACCAATCGCCAGTACAAGAGCGAAAAGAGTTACAAGATTGATCGTCAGTCCAAAAAATTGCATGACGAAAAACGCACCGATAAGCGAAACAGGTACGGCAAGAGTGGGAATAAGGGTAGAACGCCAATCTCCAAGGAAGACAAATACGACAAGGGCAACGAGGATAAAAGCTTCTATGAGCGTATGAAGTACTTTTTCGAGAGACGCATCAAGAAAGCTTGATACATCGTAACTAATTTCGTAGTCCATTCCCGGAGGAAAGCCACTCTCTTTCAGGGCATCAAGCTTTGACTTTACTTCCTCAATAACAGCACTGGCATCACTTCCATAAGATTGATTGAGAACAATGGCAGCGGAAGGAAACTCATCGAGGTTTGAGTAGATATCATAGTATTCACTTCCAAGCTCAACATTGGCTACATCTTTAAGCCGCAGGATCTCGCCTTCAGGGTTTGCGCGTAAGATGATGTTTTCATACTGCTCAGGCTTATCATACCGTCCCTTATATAAGAGCGTATACTCAATTGACTGCGACTGCTTACCCGATGCTCTTCCAAGCCTTCCAAGAGAACCGATGACACTTTGCTCTCCCATCGCTTCAAGCACTTCTTCCGCACCAATATTATAAGCACGCATCCTATCTGGCTTAAGCCAGACCCTCATCGCATACTGACGGCTTCCGAGTATCTGCGCCTGACCAACCCCATTAATACGCTTAAGCTCTGGAAGGATATTCACATTAGCGTAGTTAAAGAGGTACTTCATATCAGCATCTGAACTCTTACTATAGAGGTTCACATACATAAGCATTTGAGGTTGAATCCTCATCACCCGAATCCCCTCTCGTTGTACCAGTATAGGAAGCTGGTTGAGTACCTGACTCAGACGGTTTTGAACGTTCACAGCCGCAATATTTGGGTCTGTTCCAAGACTAAAAAAGACCTGAATATTCGCTTCACCGGCACTCGAGGCATCAGAGGTCATATACCTCATTCCAGCAACGCCGTTTATGGCTTGCTCCAGCGGTATAAGTACGGACTTCACTAAGAGATCTGCACTAGCTCCAGGGTAGGACGCTCGTACGACCACCTGTGGAGGTGCAACATCTGGGAATTGAGATACCGGCAAGGTATTTATGGCAAGTATGCCCATAAAAATGATAATGAGCGATGTGACGATCGCTAGAACGGGTCTGTGAAGAAATTTAGTAAACATCGTATGTCTCTCTCGCGTTTGAAGTGACTATTCTGCGTAGACTCTGAGGCTCGCTAGGACTGCTGCTGGCTTTTCTTTTCGAGGAGTGATCGTATCGCCATCTCGAACTTTTCTAAGGCCCTCAAGAAGAATCGTATCTTTCTCACTCAGCTCATCACCGACAACAAACACATCAGGTAGCTCTGCGACAACTGAGATCTGCTTTGAAACAATCTTGTTATCTTTATCAACCGTGTAGACATATCGTTTATCAAGAATTTCAAAAGTAGCCTTTTGTGGGATCAACATCGCATCGTGAACAGGTGTTTCAAGGAGGACGGTACCGGTCTGCCCGTGCCTGAGGAGCTTATCAGGGTTTGGAAACGTTGCTCGGAAAGCGATATTTCCAGTTTCGTTATTAAAATCTGCCTCAATAGCTGTAATTTTCCCTTTTCGAGCATAGGGCTGATTATTAGCCATAAGGAGCTTCACATCAGCATCATGTTCATGACGTGGATCGTTCTTGTACTCTAGGTACTCAACCTCAGGGACGTTGAAATAAACCCACATCTCATCATTGTCCGAAAGAGTGCTCAGAAGCTCTCCTTCCTCAATAAGGCTCCCTTCTCGAACATGCAAACGGCCGGTAATGCCATTAAATGGAGCTTTGATTTTTGTAAAATCAAGATGAACCTCAGCAAGGGACAGCTCAGCTTGCGCTTTGTCTAATTTGGCCTTCGCAAGATTTAATTCACTGGTTGCAACAATATTTTTCTGCTTAAGTTTTTCTGTATTTTCATACTCAATCTTCGCAGCATCATATTCGGCCTGCGCCCGATCCAATTCAGCTCGATACATTCTTGGCACGACTTGAAAGAGCATGTCTCCCTTATGAACATACTGTCCTTCATCAACAAAAATCTCTTCAAGATACCCCTTTTCAAGGGCGCGAAGCTCAATATGCCTTATCGAATGAATCTGACATACATAGTCTCTGGTCAGAGTGGTGGTTTGCTTAAGGGGGCTTGTAACCGCAAATTTTCCCTTGCCCTCATGATGATGGCCTGAGTGGCCACATCCACTGACAATGGAGAGAATGCAGAATCCAGCTAACCCTGAAAGGTACGTATGAAACTTAACCATTTTATAAATACTCATGAAATTGTTCCGGGTCAGGAAGCTCTTAGCATCCAGCTTTTCGTAATACCCGGTATATTGTTTACTTGTGTATGAAGAATGTTGCTTCTTAGCAGGGGTAATGTGGGCTTCCCGGGATCTCAACTGAGAGTCGTCAGAACCGTCAGTTCTGAGTTTTTGCGTATCTTCTTTAAACGCAAATACCAGTCACGTTACGAAACAAACCTCACACCGAGGCGCTTGCGCCGCGCGCACACCACACCAAAAGGGAGCTGCTACAGGTCGAGCTTGAGCACACAATACAGGAGATAAAGCGGAAGGCTTCTCCACTCATGTACACTCAGATTGTTGTGAGGTACGAGCTGAAAGCTCAGTACTGATTCACTCCAATTGAAGGCACTTATGAGCGCAAAAAGGCTAAATGTAAAATCTTCAGGGTCAGAGCCTCCGAATCCACCGGGCGGCACCGAGAATTTTTGCTTCGCACGTGCTTCACAGATAGAAACGCAAGACTCAGCGGTCTTGCCCTTATTTAAGGCTTCAAGGGTCGCAAAAGGGGCAACAGCCACAACGGCAGCTATCACCATAAGCAGGCTAGCGCAGCGTTGATAGTAATGTGGAACTTTTTTTAATGTTTCCATGGGCTTTTGGGCTATATATGAACCTCTCACTCTACTTTGTCAAGATGCTCAAACCCTTCAACGTGATTCAAATCAACTGGATCCGAGCGCAATCCTCCTCTGAGTATCGCCTTTGACTAATAGTATATTCAGCACTATACTCCTCTATCCCGGTGATAATAAGAGTAGATGGATATGCAGAACGGAGCAGAATTTGAACAAGTAAAGAAAGGAGTCGTAAAGCGCAAACAGAAGCGCAGCATTGGACTCTTCATTGATGGCACCGGTCTTGACCGGGCAACGAGACGTATTCAGCGAAAAGTTGACATGCCAGCACTCGTTCGTGGGGTAACTTCCGGCATGGTCCCCACAGTCGCCAGATACTATACCCTTATCCCCTACGAAGATGATTCAAGACAGCTTGCGTTCCTAGACGCTATTGGTAAAGCCGGACTTCAGGTAATCGTTAAGCGTCTTCCCCCTAAGGGAGTAACCCGGCAGGTGAGCGTTGACTCGTTAATGGCAGCCGATATAGTTGCTTTTGCCCTAGGACATGCCCAGTTCTCAGACCTCTCCCAATACGAGCCTGCCAAAGAGAACCGCACTGACACTTCGCCTTCAGCAGCTAATGGAGCTATCCCATTAAAGCTCGGTCAAAATGAATCAGATACAACTGAGCAAGAAACTGTGGATAACGCATCAAAGTCACCGACTTCTGAGCAGAATTGTAAGCGTATCATTACCGTTGTGTGCCCTGGACGAGAGCTTTCTTACCCGATTAGCCTCTCAAGCGAACTCGGCGTCGATACGGTTACAGCCGACTTTGGTCAATTTAACACTGGAGATGTGCTTAAATCTGCTGCAAAATGGATTGACCTCTCAGATTCTGAAACAATCTGGATGGATTAAGCTTTACTACCTCCAAACAGGAACTGACCCGCACCAATGGCAAACGCAGCTTATAAGAAGAAGGAACAATTTCGCTCAGCAAGTGAGAGTTCCGATGCCAGTGATTATCCATCGCAACACTCAAGAGTGCCCCCTCATTCTGATGAGGCCGAAGAGTCCGTACTCGGTGCAATCCTCCTTGATAACAATGCAATCGATGCTGCTCTTGAAAGACTCTCCGCCGATGATTTTTACCAGCTCAAACATCGGGTTATCTTTAAAGCCATGCACGACCTTCATGAGAAGGGACAACCTATTGATGTAATTTCACTCAGCCAAGAGTTAAGAGCTTCAAAATCTCTTGAGTCTTCAGGAGGCGTTGAACACCTCGCAAGTCTCGCCGCATGCGTTCCCAGCTCGGCTAACATCGGATACTACGCTAAAATAGTAAAAGAGATGGGGCTAAGAAGAAGAGCAATAGCAGAAGCATCTGAAATTATCGCCAGCGCTTTTGCCGCAGATGGTCAGGTTGAGGAGTTTTTAGATAATATCGAGCAACGTATTCTCGCTATCTCTGACCACCGCATCAACTCCTCATTTGCAAGGGTAGCTGATGTTGTTCAGGACTCGATTAAGCTCGTAGAAAAGCTATACGGAGAGAAAGACCCGATCACAGGAACCCCGTCTGGCTTTAATAAGCTTGATCATATGACGGCCGGGTTTCAACCATCAGACCTTATTATTGTTGCTGCCAGACCCTCTATGGGAAAAACAGCTCTTGCCCTTTCAGTAGCCCAACACGTAGGGCTTACCTCTGCCGGACATCAACCAAATGACGGTGAAACGTTAAGCGGCAAGTTCGGAGGAGTTGCTGTGTTCTCACTCGAGATGTCAAAGGAACAGCTTGTAACAAGACTTCTCTGCCAGACGGCTAAGGTAAATAGCTCAAAGGTTAGAACCGGACACTTGCAGGAAAATGACTTTCCAAAACTCGTAGAAGCAGCAAGTCAGCTCGCGGAAGCACCAATATTTATCGACGACACTCCCGCTATGACCATCACTGAGATGAGAGCTAAATGTCGAAGACTTCACCGCGAGAATAAACTTTCGCTTATATTAGTGGATTACCTTCAACTTATGCGCAGCCCGGCATATGCCAGCAGCCGTGAGCAGGAGATATCAGATATCTCAAGATCACTTAAAGCTCTAGCCAAGGAACTTCAGGTTCCTGTTATTGCGCTCTCTCAGCTTAACCGTTCTCTTGAATCAAGAACTGATAAGCGCCCTATCATGTCAGACCTGAGAGAATCAGGAGCCATTGAGCAAGATGCCGATGTGATCATGTTTATCTACCGTGACGAAGTTTACAACGAAGCTACTGAAGATAAAGGCGTAGCTGAGCTTATCGTAGCCAAGCAGAGAAATGGACCAACAGGCGTTGTACGCACCGCATTTCTTCCGGAATTCACCCTCTTCGCCAATCTCGATGAACGAGAAGAAGGCTTTGAAGATTATAGTAATGCTGAAGAGATTGATCTATCTGAGATCGATAGCGATTTCTTTTAGGGGATTAAGCAGAGTAACCTAGAGCTGCCCCTCCTCCTCCTCCTCCTCCTCCTCCTCCTCCTCCTCCTCCTAATCCTCCTCCTGCACCTGCACCTGCTCTATCTTAGGACGTCTATTTCTTGTGCAAGTGCAAGATTAAGAGGAAGAGGAAGAGGAAGAGGAAGAGGAAGAGGAAGAGGAAGAGGAAGAGGAAGTATTGTACTTAGAGATTTAATTGGGCAATACCCTCTTAACATCTTCAAGACTAACAGAACTTAAAGAAACGTCTTTTTCGCGCTGAAGCTCACCGCGGACAATGGTGATAGAACTTTTTGAACACTTAAAAAGATCTGAAAGAAAGCGAATCAACGCTTTATTCGCTTTGCCATCTACTGGCGGTGACATAAGGAAGATTTTAAGACGACCATTATACTCCCCACCAATAGCATTACGCTTTGCATTTGGAGAAACAATAATCGAAAGCGTTAGTCCATCAACATGCTCTTGTATGTAAGGAACTTTCATTTTCATGGTGCATGAGGATCAAATAAAAGTATCAACCGCGAAAGCCGCTAAAAACGCAAAAATCTAACCTTTCGTCATTGCCCTTTCGTCATTGCGAGGAGCTGAGGTCGCAGACCGAACGACGCGGCAATCTCATGGAGTAACCATAACGCCGGAAGATTGCCACGTCGTTCGGTCTTGGAAATCTGGTCGGCCTAATGTAGATTTATACATTGAGTTCGCCTGTTGGATGGGGGCTTGCTTCGTCGTTCGACATAAATGTCTCATCTCCTCGCAATGACAATCAACCCCAAATAGAAGTATCAAATCAGACGCGATGGCAAAGCCGAGCCGTCCTCCAACTCACCTACTCTACGTGAGAAAGTACGCCCAACCACAAGTGAATATGAGAGAGGCCGCTCGCGCGCAGTTCCCGAAGGGCTGTTTGAAGCACGAGCGGCCTCTCGCATATTCACCTTCTGCCAAATCCCACTTTCTCATCGCCATCATTCTTCTTCTAATTTCTCCCGCTCCGCAATGACTTCCTCAACGAGCTGCACAAACCTCTCTGGCCAGTAGACACGTGACAGACTTGTTCCAAGGTCAATTTCTTGAAGAGCTAAAATCTTTTCCTTCCGTTGCTCCTCAAGCTCTTCAGGTGTTAACTCTTCTTCATCATCATCAACAGAGGCTTTCTTTCGTTTCTTCTCAGGGAGATCAAGAAAGTACTGATAAATATCAATCCAGAGACATGGAGTTGTGAGTTCAGCTGGAATTCTCTTTCTTGACTGGACGATACGACACATCCCAAGAGCTTCTTGAAATTTTTCTACTCCTACATACGAAAGCGCAAGCTCCGCCAAGACTTCAGCAAGCGGCGTGGCGGCTTTTAAGAGTGGCTTAAGATATTCGATATTGCGCTCTGGAAAACCAAGCGAATTCAAAAGTCTGGCATGCCTTGCCATCTCCAGTGCATTTGGACCATAAAAATTCGCATCATAAGAGTAACAAAGCGCGTCTTCGAGATACCCATACTTAAATGCCATTACAGAAAGATTTCTATAGCTCTGAGAAAAAGCCGAATTCTTAAGAGCAACTTGATTCGGCTCATATCCGGTCTCAGCTAAATTCATGAGCTTCTCAAATGCAGAGCGAGCTCCTTCCATATCCCCTTTCTCTGAGAGATAGAGCGCTTGTGGGACAAGAACATCTTTCGAATGTGGGGTTTCCTTTAAAAGTTCTTCAAAAAGATCATCCGCTTCCTCATAGAGCTGTTGTTTTCCCAACACTTGCGCAAGTTGAATTTTAATAGCGTGGCTCTCTTTTGGCGCGGAGATGAACAAGGCCTGCCTGAGAGTGAGCTCCGCTGTTATGAACTTACCAATAAGACTTGCACTACCAGCTTCCGCGAGAAGAGAAATAACTTTGAGTTCTCTCTGATCAACAAAATCCTGCTGAGGCCTATTAGACGGAGGTAGAGCGCAAGAAGCAAAAAGAAGACCTGAAAGGACAAAGAGGTACTTAAGCCTGAACACTGTTACCCTTAGATTGAAAGCCGTTTAAAGATACATTCAGGAATAAGTTTTATGATAGTCATAATATATCTCCAAAACCATGGCACATAGGCAACATTCCTCTTCTTCTTCATCGCTTGGTAGATATTTCGCCCCACGCTTTCGGAAGAAGCAAAGAGTGGCCCCTTTTCAATATGCGCGGTCATCGGAGTATCTACAAATCCCGGCTTTATTGTAATTACATCTACTCCACTGGAAAAGAGCCGGTTCCTTAATCCCTGAAGATACAGCGATAATGCTCCCTTTGCGGTTCCGTAAGCATAGTTACTCTTTCTTCCGCGATCACCTGCCACAGAGCTAATCACCGCAAGAGTGCCCGCACCAGACTCTTCAAAAACTCGAGCAAAATGCTCAAGAATTGAAACAACACTTAAAAAGTTAGTGTCAAATTCCTTTTTAAATACATCAAAGGAAGCTTGGGACTTCTCCTGATCACCTAAAGTTCCGTACGCAATAAGTATCGTATCAAAACACGGAAGTTTTTGTGGAACTGCCTGAAAAAGAGCTTCATGATTGCCATGATCGGCGAGATCACAAACATAGGTTTGAACCTCAGACGCCCCTCTGGCAACGATATCACCAGCGACAGCCGTAAGTCGCTGCTCATCTCGCCCAACGAGAAGGAGCGAGGCCCCATCGGCTGCAAAATTTCTGGCAACAGACTGCGCTATTGCAGATGTTGCACCTAAAATAACAATCTTCTTCATATTAACTCCTCACCCATAACTCGCCGCCAAAAGCTTGAAGAGCAACGAGGATCAATGTGACGCTTAAATTCAGTAGAGTTCGGATAAAATGCCTTAAAGTGATCGCTCGTCATACAGGCATCCTTTGCTGGATAAAGCCTCCCTCCAGCTTCCGCCACATGATCTTCTAGTCGGTGAAAAAGCTCAAGGGACCTCTCCCCTCTATAAGGAAAGTCCATGCAAATCGTAATTCCCTGCTGCGGAAACGAGAGCATTCCCGGTGAAGCAACATTTCCGAATTCTTTTATTACCGCAAGAAATGATGCATTCCCAGCCTCAACCACCTTGCTAAGCAGCCCTTTGATAGCGGCATTATTGTTCTCAGACGGAACAACACATTGAAACTGCAAAAAACCTCTCTTCCCGTAAATCTTATTCCAATCCGATATGGCATCAAGAGGATAAAAGAACGGATCATAGTGAACAACTTTTTTACCTGCACGTGTCTTTCCAGCATGAAAATAAGCTGTATTAAACGCCTGCATCGAAAAGTTATTGAGCGTCCATTCAGGAAAATGCAGTGGAACTCTCAGAAAGTCCTTCCAAAACGGCTTACGTTCTCCCTTGTCAGCCTGCTCAGAGTGATTCCCTCGCATAAAAATGCCACGCCCAAAAGCATCACCTGTTGAAACACAGTCAATCCATGAAACCGTATACTCAAAATCTTGGTCAGAGGCTTTCGATATCTCCCAAAACTCATCGAGTGAACCAAAAGCTATTGTTTCAAGATCAATGTACGGTCCTTTTACAGGCTTGAGTTGTATCTCTGCCCAGAGAATACATCCAGTAAGGCCAAGTCCAGCGACCGTCGCACAAAAAAGCTCTTCATTCTCATCAGGAGCACACTCAACAATCCCCTGATCTGAGCGAAGCAGTGCCATTCGTCTCACATGACATCCAAAGGTTCCAGAGGTATGGTGGTTTTTACCGTGGACGTCATTCGCAATCGCTCCCCCCAGAGACACATATTTTGTTCCTGGTGAAACAGGGATAAACCACCCCCTCGGTACCGCAACTTTCTGGATCTCCTCAAGAGTTACTCCAGACTCAGCTCGAAGCACTCCTGTCTCAGTGTCAAAAGAGATAAACCTGTTAAGATCTGTGGTGCGAAGCAGTGATCCATCGGCATTTAGACAGCTATCACCATAGCTTCGTCCCTGCCCGTAACAGAGGTAGGTCTCTGAGTCCGAGAAGGGCAACTCCGTTGGCAACCAGCCCGGAGTCAGCACCTGTCTATGCTCAACACTTGGATATTTCCCCCACGAATCTAACTTCATATGTATTTTGCCAACACCAAAAGAATAAAGGAGATAAAACCGACCACATAACTCGTCTTATCACGAATTGCAAAAATGATTGGATCCTCATGAACCTCTCCTCTATGAGCAAGAAGCCATATTCTCGTAGTCCAATAGAGAAGAAGAGGACAGAGGAGCCATAGTACATAAGGTCTCTGATAAAGCGTTTCGACTTCAGCGCTACTAATGTAGAGCGCCAAGACGAGCACAGATAAATAGCCCGCAGCGGACCCCGAAGAAGCGATCTGCTCCAGATCGCTGGCATGATAGCCTCGACCTGCGGCCTTAGAGAGATTCTGCTTCCGCATCGAATAAAGTTCAGAAAATCTTTTAATACACGCTAGGCTAAAGAAGAAAAAGAGCGAAAAACCCAGAAGCCACTTTGACACTGGTACATCAACTGCTAATCCTCCAGCAAAAATCCTCACCGTATATAGCGAAGCGAGAACAACAATATCAAGAACCGCTACCCGCTTGAGTCCAAGAGAGTATGAGCTCGTGATAACAAAATACGTCAGAAGCACCCCGATAAAGGCGCCGGGCAATACAAGAGAGCAGGTAAAAGACACTGCCAGTAGAAAGAACCCTAACACGACTCCATAAGGTATCGGAAGCGCTCCGCTTGCCAGAGGCCTATATCTTTTCTGATGGTGGGCTCGATCAGAGCTAAGATCTAAGAGATCGTTAAACAGGTACACACTCGAAGCACAAAAACTAAAAGAAACAAAAGCAACAAGCGATTGAAGGACAAGCGGTAGCTCAGTAACTCTATGAGCCATAATAAGCGGAACAAACAAAAGAAGATTCTTAACCCACTGATGCATGCGGAGAGAACGGAAGAGAACCTTGAGCGTTGCTCGTTCAGGAGTAAAAACTTTCTCCACCTCTGTTTGCTGAGTGACAGACCTCACAAAAGAGCTGCTCGGGCTTACAACGATTGCTCTTCGAGAAGCTGCCCACACCGGCATGTCAGCAGCGCTGTCTCCGGCATAATCAAACGCCTCATACTGTGATGATAAATAGGCTACCTTAGCTTTTCCTCGCATATTGAGCTCTCCGGTAGAGCCCACAACATCATCAAAGAGACCGAGGTGTTCAGACACAGCTCGGGCATAGGCCTCATCTGAGGCAGTTATTAAAATGAGTTTACGCCCCTGCTGACGCTGCTCTTTTAAGTACTCAAGAAATGGCTCGTTATAAGGCAGCGCCTCAGGCTCAACAGAAACACGACAAGCTATCTTACGCTTAAAAGCTGCCTTACCACCTAGCAGCCAGAATGGAAGGAGAAAGAAGGTAAGCGGATGTTTTTTAAAAAGGAGAACTAAAGATTCATAGAGGAGATCGGTACGAACAAGCGTGCCATCTAAGTCAACACCGAGAGGAGTTTCTGCATTCTGCTGTTTCTGCACCATAGTGGCTTCTTGCATGACCCTGTTCTTGCGACGCTACCTCTTCCAGACATTATATTTTAAGATTGCATAGATTGCTCGTACACCATCACGCCAGCCAATCTTCTTGCCCTCCTCATATGTACGTCCATAGTAAGAGATACCCACCTCATATATCCGCCAGCGTCCACGAGCAACCTTGGCAGTTATCTCAGGCTCAAATCCAAAACGATCTTCTTCAATAGAGATCCCGCTTAATACCTCACGCCGGAAAAGCTTGTAACATGTCTCCATGTCGGTAAGGTTGATGTTGGTAAACATATTTGAAAGGAGCGTTAAAAACTTATTCCCGATCATGTGCCAGAAGTACACCACCCGGTGCGGGCCTCCCCCGGTAAAACGTGAGCCAAATACAACATCAGCTTTATCTTGAAGAATTGGCTCTAAAAGCAGTGGGTACTCAGACGGATCATATTCAAGATCTGCATCTTGAACGATAACAACATCACCTGTCGCATGCTCAAACCCTGTCCTCAGAGCAGCTCCCTTGCCCTGATTGACTTCGTGGTACACGACCTTATCCACCTGAGACTCAACACTCTCTTTTAGAAGCTCTCTTGTCCCATCTGTGGAGTAATCATCAACAATAATGATCTCCTGATCATTGATTGGCGACGCTTTTACAGCCTGAATAATTTCTGTAAGGGTATCTTTCTCATTGTAACAGGGAATAACGACAGTAAGTTTCATACATCTCTGACCTGAAATTGTTAGACCATTGATATAGCAATTTCAAGCAGTTGTGTCGAGAGCATGATACTTCACTACAAGAATTCGCTGTCATTGCGAGGAGCTGAGACCGTCAGGTCGAACGACGTGGCAATCCCCCCGCCTAACCTGAGACCTCCTCAGCCTATAAATAGCACTAAAGCGTAGCAATGCGGGCCTTCTTAAGCTTAGCTTTTAGCGGAGCAGGCAATACTCTCTGAAACACGGACTCAACGTTACTCCGAATTCCGAGCCGCTCAGTAAGCACCACACAGGTCCCAAGCGTCTTCCCTACTAAAATTCGAAGTGGATCCTTCTCCTTTATGTGACTGATACTCTTCTCAAAGAGAAAATCAAAGAGCGCACGAACCTCACCGCCTATGATAAAGCGACGATATTCCTCCTTCATTGCACGAACTTCATCAGAGTAGTCGGTCACAGAAAAACGGATCGCTAAAAGAGAGCGCGCACGGTGCTTCTCCCAATCTGAAACAATATGTTCAAGCTCACCGATAACAGCTCGTTCAGAAACTTCCTCTAGAATACTCCCGGCACCATGAACCGCTACACGCTCTGCAGGAGCACCTTGCGGAGGTACGATAACAGGCACCCCTAGACGCAACTGTTCATCAACCGTCATAGCATATGTTTCTGGCGCTAAGGATAAAAAGAGCGCAACATGTGGAGCTATCTCACCTACAATCTTTGGAAGCTCGTCATAGGTATACGAGCCATGAGAATAGACCGAGCTTTCGTCTGCACCTGAATAGGTGTCACCAACGATATGCCACTCAAGAGAAACGTTTTGTGCTATCAGCGTCTTATGCTTTAAAAGCTTTTTAAGCACTTCACTTCCTTTATGTCTTGCGATCTTTCCGGGCAAAACAATACGCAATACGTCAGGTGGAGTATCTGAAACATCACTCTCAGTGTAAAGCTTTGGTAAAGAGATAGTGCCGTGTGGAACAACTTCAAAAGAAATTTGTTCTCCAAACATTTTCTGCAACAATTCACGTGAAGAATCTGAAAAAACAAAACACTTCTTTGCCTTTTCAAGGATCTTTTTACCTTCATCACGATACGCGGATATGTATTCAGACGAATACCCACACGACGTTGAGCACTCTGTCGTACTACAGAGCTCAAGCGTAGGTGTAAGGAGATAGTTCCTCGGACACCCTGCGGTAAAGTCATGTAGAGACACAAAATAATTTCCGTGCCCTGCCAGAGCTTCAGAAAGGCCTGTCAGCACGTGGGGAGTGAAGTGATGCACATGTACAATTTCAAAGAAATCTCGCCTTAAAAGCTCTTTTAATGAAATGTGTCCAACCGGCAGTAAAAACTCTTTTTTCCACCCGGGAAGATGAGCGGTTAAACAGAGTGTTTCATCCATGTACACAAGTGAGTAATGAGCGAACTCGTCTTTGTCATCAATAAGCCGCGCTACTTGCAGCTCAGTTCCTCCGGGCTCAAAGTGATACGCCTTAAAGGGACCATTATGAAGGATGTGTAGAATGCGACGAGGGTACTCTCGCTCCCAGTCCTCAAAGAGCACACGCTCAATACGAGCATGAACTTCACGTAGTGGATTATGAGCTCGAAATCTTCTCACATCTTCAAAATAATCAGGGTAACGCTTCTGTAAAATCTTCGTATGAGCCTCAACGAGATCCGCCTTTGCTTCACCAAAGGAGCATTCGCCTTTGTGGTAGACGTATGTAGCGTCGTCTAGAATGTCGACATACCCAAAGGCTCGCATCCGTCTTGAGAGATCGTTTTCCTCACCGTACCCTTTTTCAAATGTCTCTTCATCAAGAACACCACATACATTAAGCATTTCTCGTTTGAGATAGACACAGAAACCAACACAGGAAGGAATCTCCGGGCGCTCTCGCTCAGATACGTCTTCAATGAGCTGCGCAAAACGCTCAAGCGTATATCCCGATGGAATACAGTTATCTTCATAGTGGTGAGGAAAAGAGGCTACTACCCCGTTATTTGTAAGAGGGGTGACTGTCCCTACTCCGTCTCTGGAATATGCAGCATCTTGTAATTTATTTAACCAACCGCTTGTAACAAGAGTATCGCTATTAAGAAGAAGCACATCGTACTCCTTTAATTGCTCAAGCCCTCTGTTTACGGTCTTCACAAAACCAAGGTTATTATCATTTCTTAGAAGAGAAATATTATCAGCCGAAAATGATCTCTCCTGAAGGTAATGCGAAAACTCCCCATCACTACTTCCATCATCGATAATAAGCAGTGGAACATCAGGGGAAGTATGTTCTCGAACACTTTGCAGACACCCAAACGCCTCATGAAAAGCATTGTAAATCGGAATAAGAATAGCTACAGGATGTTTCATCTACTTAAGGGCAAATACAGCACGCGAACAGTAGTATACATGTTTCTTGCTCTGAAGCATATAATCTGCGAAAAAGCCCTCTAATTCCATCAGATTTCTGGCCTCTCTTCCCGTAGACTCGACAAACTCGCACCAGAACTCTTTTGAAACCAGCAGCCCCGTAAGTGTCGCTGCGGGTACCTCCCCTCCTGTGGCAATTCTCATCCCCTCTCCACCTTCATAAGGAGAACGCCCGGAAAAAAATGGCACAAGCTTATCATCTTCTTTCTGACATCCAGCAGATTCTATCTTTCCATCTTTCTCCCTCAAGATGAGAGGAGTTACCGCCTCAACACCAGAGGCTTGAAGAGCTTCGAGCATATACGACAATGAGGAGCGATTCTGTTCAGAAAGCTTAGAAGTTGAGAAAAACAGCGCATCAGACACAACCTCAAGAGCCAAAAGCTCCGCTATATTCATATCATAAGAAAGCTCAACTCGAGCGACAGAATATCCTTCGGGCACTACATACCGCGTCCTGTATACACCCGGATAAATCCCCTCTTCTACTTCACGAAACTTAGGTTCAAGTACTGGTAAATGTTCCCGAAGCGATCTTAAGGCATGTTCGTAAGCATACACTTTAGAGTAGCGATCTTCAGCTACGGAATCAGAGAAGCTCCGCCAGCAGTAGAGAACTTTCGGCAAATGCTTAACAGCTGCCCCCTCTTTTAAAACACGTAACATCAGATCGTAATCCTGACTGCCTTCAAATCCTACTCGGAATCCACCAGATCTAAGCACAAGCTCTCTAGAATAGATTGCTAGGTGGCCAGTGTACATGTAGCTATAGAAATACTGTGGTGACCAAGGGGGCTTACGGGCAACCTCTAAAACGTTACCTGATTCATCGACCTTTGCTTCATCAGTGTAAAGAACATCAGAGCCCTTGTTATCACTCAGAAAGAGCGCAACACAGGCCAGCGCATGTGATGGCAAGAGATCGTCGTGATCTAAGAGCGCGACATAATCACCTCTAGCAAGCTTAAGCGCGCTATTTGAAGCTTTCGCTATATGGCCATTTTCTTCATGAAAGGTCACCCGTATCCGTGCATCTTTATTCTCATACTCTTCTAAGAGTTGACGAATCTGAGGGTCAGTTGAAGCATCATCAGCGACACACAATTCCCACTTCTGGTATATTTGCTGACAAACAGAATCTAGCGCTGCTCGCAGATATGAAACAGGAACGTTGTACACCGGAAGCAGCACAGAAATAAGAGGAGCATCATCCCCCAGAGAATCAAGATCGTCTCGAACCTTTTGAAGCTCATCTGGAGTGAGCTCCACAGATTCGGCCGGGAGCTCTACGACCGTAGCCCCAAAAAACCGCCTCTTTAAGCGGAAAAGAAGGCCTGCGCCCCCCTGTTCTTTAAGCAGACGAAGAAGTCTCTTGACCTTGTAAATGCTTCGGTTCATTATTTTCAAACTTTACCAATCTATTTGCGGAGACCTCTATGAGACATCGCCTTACTATACCATTCATGCTCCTCGTTACCAGCATCATCCTAGCCACCTCTTTCCCGGCTCAGACTCTTGCTGATACAACCTTTAAGCGCAAATGCCCATTTAGCTGTAAAGACGCAGGAGTGCCAAAGTCTCACTGTGAAGATTCAAAGCAGGGCGATAAGTGCGTTGTGAAGATCAAAAATGGCGCAAAAGGAAGCGGTAAGTACACATTCAGAAAAAAATGCCCTCTAAGCTGCAAAAGCATGGGCGCCAAAGGAAAGTGCAAAGACTGGAAAGAAAAAGACAAGTGCTTCGTGCAGATGTAATTCGAGGGCTCTAGCCCTCACCTTGTCCTGCTCCTTTTCCTTGTCCTGCTCCAACATGCAGCCCGATCCGTCATTGCGAGGAGCTGAGGCGTCAGCCGAACGACGTGGCAATCTCCCAGCCACGGCATTTTTGGGGAGCAAGAACAGGACTAGGAGCAGGACAAGGACTAAGCTCTTAGAGCTTAGAGCCGAATCTCCCCTCGCCGCAACCTCCGATAATCTTTCTCATCATCATTCTCAAAGATCTTATTCTCAAGCACCCACTCATACGTACTTCGTAGCCCCTCTTCAAGACTATAATCAGGCTTCCAATCAAGAGCTTTAATCTTAGAAACATCCATTACCTTACGAGGAGTACCATCAGGTTTCGTAGTATCAAACACGATCTCTCCCTTATAGCCAGTAATGTCCTTCATCAGATAAGCAAGGTCCTTAATAGGAATGTCTTCCCCACTACCGATATTGATGACCTGTGGGTCATGATACCTTTGCATTAGGACATGAAGCCCCTCAGCTAAATCATCAACATGTAAAAATTCACGGCGCGGACTTCCAGTCCCCCAGACCACGACTTCAGGATCATTACGAAGAGTAGCGAAATGAAAACGTCGCATCATCCCAGGGATCACATGAGAATTTTCAGGATGAAAATTATCTCCAGGGCCATAGAGATTTGTCGGCATAGCTGAGATAAAACACTTGCCGTACTGCATATTGTACTTCTCACACAACTTAAGCCCAGCAATCTTCGCGATGGCGTATCCTTCATTGGTCGGCTCAAGTGGTCCTGTAAGAAGATATTCTTCCTTTAGAGGTTGTTCGGCTAACTTCGGATAGATGCACGAGCTCCCCAGATAAAGAAGCTTCCGAACGCCATTGTTCGCGGCAGCATTTATTAAGGTAGCTGCGATAACGAGATTCTCATACAGAAAATCAGCCTGACAACGACTATTATAGAGAATACCGCCAACTTTCGCGGCAGCAATAATCACGTAATCGATCTTATTTTGTTGGAAGAAGTAGTTAACCGCAGCTTGATCAAGGAGGTCGAGCTCATCTCGAGACTTGAGCAGGATATTTTCATATCCCTTATTCTTTAACATTCGAACAAGAGCTGACCCAACCAGTCCCCTGTGTCCTGCTACAAATACCGTGCTCTTCGTATCCATATCTATTCCACTCTCCCTCGCGCGCGCCTGACTCTAAACTTAAGATGCTGGAGAACTCACAAGGTTCCCAAAACACCGTTTTAAGGCTATCCCCCTCTTGATTCTCTTCAATGAATTGGTGATATTACACATCTTGGGTTCTACACTATTACCTTTTATTGAGATGTACACTATGAAAATTGCAGTTATTGGTCTTGGTTACGTTGGTCTCCCTATTGCCCTCGCGCTTTCTAAGAAGTTTGAAGACACCATTGGCTTTGACATCAACGAAGAACGCGTTGCTCAGCTTAAGCAGGGCATAGACGAAACAGAGGAAGCGCTGCCAGAACAACTAGCAGAATCTACCCTAACCTACACCTCAAACCTTGAAGATCTCCGCTCATCTACCTTTTTCATCATAGCGGTACCAACACCTGTTGATATCAACAATGCACCAGATCTTGGTGCGCTTCGGGCAGCCTCTCGCACGGTCGCTTCTGTTCTTAAGAAGGGAGACATCGTTGTATATGAGTCCACTGTTTACCCTGGGGTGACTGAGGATGTTTGTGGCGCAATTCTGGAGGAAGCTTCTGGTCTCTCTTGTGGTATAGACTTTAAGCTCGGTTACTCTCCTGAGCGTATCAATCCTGGTGATAGAGAACACACCCTAGAGAGAGTAGTAAAAGTAGTAGCTGCACAGGACGAAGACTCTCTTAACGTAGTCTCTGAAGTTTACGGTGCCGTAATTCAAGCTGGCGTACACCGGGCCACGAGCATTAAGGTTGCAGAGGCAGCAAAGGTAATCGAGAACACGCAGCGTGACGTAAACATAGCTCTCATGAATGAGCTTGCCATAATATTTGATCTTATGGATATCCCAACAAAAGATGTCCTTGAGGCTGCTGGAACCAAATGGAACTTCTTAAAATTCTTCCCCGGACTCGTTGGAGGTCACTGTATAGGCGTTGACCCCTACTACCTCACTATGGCCGCTCAGCAGAGAGGATATCATCCAGAAGTAATACTTTCCGGACGACGCATCAATGACAATATGGGCAAATTCATCGCCCAGCGCACCGTAAAGATTATGGTGCAAAACGGTCTTCCAATCGTAGGCTCTCGAGTTGGGATCTTTGGAGCTACCTTTAAGGAAAACGTCCCAGATATACGTAATAGCCGCGTTCCTGACATCATTCATGAACTTAGAGAGTTTGGATGCGAGCCGACTATTTACGACCCCCACGCCTGTCCAGATGAATTCTTACACGAATATGGTATCACCCTTGAAAGCGAATGTAGTGGCAACCTAGATGCCTTAATACTCGCTGTTTCACACCGTGAATACCTTGAAGAAAACTGCGCTCAGGTGCTCACGAATTTAAAGCAAAACGGCATCTTCATTGATGTGAAGTCAGTCCTCTCTAAGGATCTCGTTCCAGAGAACACAATATATTGGAGTCTCTAGGAAGAGCTACTTCACACGTTCAATGGATGCTACTGGCAATTTTCTCGTATAAGCATCCAAGGCACGCTGTTACCACGATCTAGAAGTGTATAGCGAGCTGTTGGGAAATACGTCTTAAGCTCCTTGTTATCGAACCTCAACTTATGAGCACGATAAAGCGGATACGGTTCCTGCCACGGAACACTCATGAAGAGCTCCCCACAGCATACACGACGGAGTTCAGATACTGCCTTAAGGAAATGATCCTGCTCTAGATGCTCTAGCACTTCCATACAAATCACTGTTTCAAAAGCATCATCCTCAAAAGGAATAGATGCCACATCAAAATACTTCATATCAAAAGAAGCTAGGTCCAACTTTACGAAGCGTGTATGACGCGAAATATCAGCTCCAACAACCTCTTGAAATCTACCCGACGCTGACAAAATATGAACAAGCTGCCCACATCCCACACCAACATCCAAAACTTTTTGACTCCCCTGAAGCTGACTGAAGACATAATCGACACGTTTCCAATCATGAATAGAATAATTTCCGGGTCTGCGCTCATTAGGAAATTTCTCTGTATAGCCAGCCTTAATTTGATTCGCAAACTCTGATAGTTCATGTTCCGAGAGATTGACAAATGGGATAGTCGGCCTTAGTATCCCACTCGCAAAACCAAAGAGCTCCCTTACGGCATTAGCAACCATTTACGACCTCATAATCCTTTAACATGCCAATACCTACTCGCCAGAAGGTGTTATGACAATCTATTTCCATCCAAAGAAGTTTCATAACGCAAATCATCTCGATATATCTTAACAGCTTCTGAAGGATCGCCATAATAAAGGAGCTTCCCCTTGGATAAAACTCCAATGGTATCAGCTCTACGCTCCAGTGTCGCTATGTTATGACTAACCATCACAATCGTTTTACCGCTATCAAGAAGCTCATTCATCACCTTGCTACACTTGATACGAAACCTTTCGTCTCCAACAGCAAGAACTTCATCAACAAGTAAAATGTCAGGGTTCATATCAATAGCACAAGCAAAGCCTAGACGAGCATACATTCCGGAGGAATAGTATTTCACAGGGGTATAGGCAAATTCGTGCAGCTCTGAAAAATCAAGAATCTTAGATACTCTTTCCTTAATATCGTCTCTCGATATCTTATGAAGAGAGCCGTAGAGATAAATGTTCTCGATGGCATTTAGTTCCCGATCGAATCCAGCACCAAGTTTAATAAGAGAATCCACAGAACCATTGCAAAAAACCTCGCCAACAATTGGGCGAATAACACCACTAAGAGTTTTTAAAAGCGTACTCTTTCCAGCGCCATTACTTCCAATAATCCCAATAAATTTCCCTTTTTCTACCTGAAAACTTACATTAGAAAGCGCATCAAAACTTGAGTAATACCGAACCTTTCCTTTATGAAGAAAGCGTAGAATATGCTCCTTAAGAGAACCGGGCCGTTCCGCATACGCGCGATAACGTACGGTTACATTCTTCACATCGATGGCTATCTTGTCGGTTTCTTTTCCTACCGAATGCGAAGAATCTCCTGCAACCTGCTTTAAAGCGTTGCGAGCATCTTTCTTACTGCTTTCTAGATCTATGATATCTTCTTCAAAGAAGCCATCTTGAGCACTATTCATCTGATCCCTCTCTTGTCATAGACTTACATATACAAAACCAGTTCTAGGCAAAATAGACGAATTTATCGTCACAACGCTCATATATCCACAACGCCAGACCCAAAATAACAACTCCAAAAGCAAGGCTATAGGCATAGGGCAAAAGCTCAGGCAAGGTTCCTCGATAGAATAGTCCTCTCAACTGATCTACTGGGGCGAAGAGAGGATTGAACTGTAACCAACGTAAAACATGTGGGGGCATGAGTTCCGGACCATACAATACAGGCGTGAGGTAGTACCAAGCAGACAAGAGAATCCTAGAGAGATGTTTTACATCATCAAAAAAAACAGTAGCAACAGCAAAGAGTAAAGCAAAACCCAGAGTTAATATCATGAGAGGAATAAAAACTATGGGAAATAACAACGCCGTCCATTGCAAAGGCTGACCGACAACAATCATCACCAATAGAAGAGGAACGAGCGCCAGCATAAAATTTACAATTCCTGAGCACGAAGTTGATATGACAAAAATAAACTTTGGTATTGGCACCTGCTCAACAATACGCATATTGCTTTGTATTGAGGGCATACCGGAATTCAACGTTTGTTGAAAATACTGCCACCCTAAGAGTCCACTAAACAAAAAAACAGAATAGTTATGAACACGTGGTAACAGATTCGAGAAAACCACGGTTAAAACGATCATCGTAAACAATGGCCCGAGCATACTCCACAAATAACCAAGCACCGATCGCTTATACTTCTTACGTAGATCTCTCAAAACAGATTGGAGCAGATACTCGCGGTACTCGTAGATGGATTTAAAAAAAAATGAGTATCGGGAGAAAAATTTCATGAGCATACTTCTAACGATTTACCTAATGAGCGGAAACATTGCCTACTTGCGAAAATAAGCACCTGAGTAGCTTATTAAATACTCAAATGACATGCAATATTTACAACCAACAAAATACCTGAATCTATTGCATAAATTCGCTTTTTCGGCCAGCATCCTCTTGGAAATGCGTCAGTAAATGACCTGTGGAGCATGTGCTACTTAGTACCTATACTCCTTTCAGAGCAGCCTTTTAATCTCCTCTCTCGACAATACACCTCACATAATGTTTAACTTCAGTAACCACAATGTTGTAGGACGAATTCGCTTGCAAAAATGTGACACGGGTAACTTCACAATTGACCTCATCATGGCTTATACTCTTAACCAGTCACGCTTCTCTATTTTACATCTCTAAACTCCTTAAAGTATAAAGGTAATATGCAGAAAAAAATCGCTATAGTCGCAGGTGCTCGTCCTAATTTCATGAAGGTCGATCCCCTTATTCGGGCTCTTCACAGCAGGAATCTCCAAACAGAGCTTATACATACTGGCCAACATTACGATACCAACATGTCCGATATCTTTTTCAAAGAACTTGGTATCCCCACCCCAGATGTTCACCTCGATGTTGGTTCTGCGAGCCATGCCGTTCAGACAGCAAACATAATGATAGCTTTTGAAGCATACTGTCAGAGAGCTAAGCCTGAATGGGTTGTTGTGGCCGGCGACGTGAACTCTACCGTCGCTTGCTCTTTGGTAGCGGCAAAACTTGGCATTAAAATCGCTCATCTAGAGGCAGGATTAAGATCGTTTGACTGGACGATGCCAGAAGAAATTAACAGAGTAGTCACCGATCGACTCTCTGATATTTTGCTCACGCCTTCCCCCGATGGAGATCAAAACTTATTGCGCGAAGGAATACCAGCAGAGAAGATCTACCGAGTTGGTAACATTATGATCGATACAGTCATGCGTCTTCTTCCTGAAGCTCGCAAACAGACCATATTAGAAGAGCTTAAGATTCAAGCCTCTGAGTACATACTGTGCACTCTACACCGCCCCGCAAACGTAGACTCTTTTGAATCTCTTTCGAATGTCATAGAGGTCCTCGAAACCGCCGCTGAAAGCCTACCGGTAATCTTTCCTGTACACCCGAGAACAGCGAATACCCTCAAGAGCCATCAACTCATGGCCCGCATTGAAGGCAATACAAGGATACAACTCTTAGAGCCTCAAGGATATTTGCGATTTCTGGCCCTTACTTCGCAAGCCAGACTCGTCTTAACTGATTCAGGAGGAATCCAAGAAGAAACCACAGCACTCGGAATTCCCTGCCTTACGTTACGAGAAAACACAGAAAGACCAATTACTATCACTGAAGGGACAAATAAACTTGTGGGTACGGATGTGAAGAAAGTTCTCAGCGCCCTAAAAGCATCACTAGAATCAAATTCACACCATAAGGATAGCGAAAATTATAGCCCTCCTGAGCTCTGGGATGGTAAAACAGGTGAACGATGCGCTGATATTTTTGAATCGCTCCTCTCCAGAAAAGAACCACCAGAAGCCACTCAGGAAAGTGCGGCCTGAGCCTTTGGCACACTAATATTATCTTTAGCCCGTGTGTTTCCACTCCGAGATCCATGCTTTTGCTGACATGCATATTCATACACCTCATCGTATCGGGTAACGAGTTGGCTCCAATCTCTCTCTTCTAGAACCCAATTTCTTGCACACTCTATTTGCATATGGCTTTTTACTTTAATGGTATTACTGAGGTGCGCACGACATGTCTCGACGAGGCTTTCCACGCTTTCAGCTCTAAAATAAGAAGCATAGCTATGGGTAACTTCGACAAGAGCAGGAAGATCGCTCACAACAAGTGGTATGCACATTAGCATAGGCTCCAATGGTTTTAGTGGAGTCACTAACTGAGTAACTCGATGCGATTTGCGTGGCAAAACAAATAGATCTAGAAGAGAGTAATATCGTGCTATGTCTGATTGAAGAACCCTTCCAGTGAAAATGACCTTATCGGCGATACCTAATTCATTTGCAACTTCCTTAAGCCGTGAAAGTCCGGGACCATCACCAACGATGAGACAGCGAAGTGAACACGATGAATCTTGTTCAAGTTTTGCAAAAGCAGCCAGAAGTAAATCTAAGCCTTCATACTCTGAGATAGATCCGATGTAACCAATTACTTTTGAATCATCAAGAGAAAATGTACTTTCCAATTCCGGGTCTTTCTCTGAAGACGGCATGACATTCGAAGTTTCAACCCCATTAGGAACAACAAAAATCTTCTCAGCTCTTATTCCTCGGTTTATTACATCCTCACGCAGAGTCTCTGAAAGCACCACAACAGCATCCGCCTGAGACAAACACCAATCTTCAGTGGCACGATACCCCAGATAACGTTCCCCATGCACGCACAACACATCAGAAGCAACGAGTGTATCCTCCCATAGACCACGAAGCTCATAAACACAGGGAATTGCCCTTTTTTGAGAAACCGCTAACGCGGCAATGGCATTCTTAAAATTAGATGCAGCATGTAATACACTTGGTGAAACCCTCTTAACAAGTGTATCGAGACACGTGGTATAGTGATCAAGATAATCAACGAGTGAGTGATGTGCATACTCCTGAGAGCCGTTTAGCGGTAAGCGATGATAGGAAATACCTTCATGTAGTGTAATGCCTTCTGGTCTTTCGTAACGACCAAATCCAGGCCGCGTACTGGCAGCCACATGCTTCCTATCTTTCATATTCGACAAAATGGCGTGGGAGCGGTAACTGTAACCACTTTTGCGCTCAGGCAATGACATTTCAAGTACGTGAAGAACTTCAAGCTTTCTGTGGTCTCGCTCATGATAGAGCGGCGCAGGAGACTCAATACTTGGACGGCGACCTTCTAATAGCACAGAGATTTCTCCAGCAACGAGGTCTTCAAGGTATCGTACCCTATCGCTTTTATCATTATCAGAGACAGTCCGTAGAACATCTCTGACTTTCTTAAGGGAGCCACATCGGAAATAATAAGAACAAACTTCAAAAAGAACCTCTTCGTCATCTGGAAAGCGAGATAATAAATCAGCCCCTAAACCAAACGCTTCAAGAGAATAGCCGGAAAGACTTTCAATAGAAAAGCGTAAGAGCGGCATATCACGGTTAGCTTTCGGTATATCAAGCTTGAACATTTCTCGTAATTCAGAAAGTTTTCCCTGCTGACCTAATTCATGATAAGCAACTGCCAAATACCTCAAAAGTGAGATAGGCGGAGATTGGTAACTAGACACTAGAGTTATAATCTTGTGAAAATCCCCTGTCCGTGTCCATGTCAAACAAAGCAATTCTTCAAGCTCGATATCTCGTTTCCGCAACATCTTTTGCTTAAAGGATAAAGCAAAAAGTGCTGCATTATAGTTACAATGGTCGTTTAATCTATCAACGACATGCTTATAGAAAGCTCTAGAAGAGGAACCTTGCCAGTAATGGGGAGAAAAACCCCTTCGCGCAGCAACAAGACAAACTGCGGAGAGAAAAGAAAGATATCGATTTCTTTCATGGTTTAATAACGTTCTCTCAATGGCAGTACCATACTGAAAGAAAGCCCTAAAGAGAGACTTGAACGAGAGATGACGAGCCATAATATTCATCACATATTTCCAGATAGAGGGCCTGGAACTGCCCGGCTAACTTATGCCAATCACGATTTTCCTCTACCCACGAGCGTCCTGCCGTACTCAACGTGCTGCGCTGCTGCGGATCCAGTATCAACTCACGTAAAACTGCGACAAGGCTTTCAATATCATCTTTCGTGTGTATGCGACCATTCACGCCATCTTGAATTATTTCTTCTAATGCGGCGACATTAGAGGCCACTATTGGAATCTGCATACACATCGCTTCAAATGGCTTCATTGGAGAAACCATCTCACAAACAGGCAGACCTTTTCTTGGGAATGGGGCAATATCAACGATACTATAGTAACGCTCAACCTCATGATGAGGAACCCTGCCCGTAAACTTTATATATTCACTCGCATGGAACTCTTGCACCAAATCCTCTAAATCATTGCGAACATCACCATCTCCAACAATAATGAGAGCTACCTGAAGCTTCTCTCGCTGGCGCAAAAGAACTGTTGCTTCAATGAGATATTCAAGCCCCTCGTAATCAACGAGCGACCCTACATAACCGAGTATAATATTATCTTCTAAACCAAGCTTCTGAAGGAGAGCTTGGTCTCTTGAAGGACGCTTAAACCGCTTCGTATCTACACCATTAGGAATCACTTCGATATGCTGCTCACGTATACCACGTTGAATCATTTCAGCTTTTAAGGCATGTGTAATCGTAACAACCTTATGAGCTCCTCTCGCTGCTTGAGTTTCAAGCTTCTTCTGCATCTCAAAATAATCAGATCCTTCCCAATCGGGGTTTCTCGAGACATGCGTAATCTCCCATAGCCCCCTTATTTCATAGAGTGTAGGAAGTTGTAAGCGAGAAGCGACATGATTAACAGCAATACCATTCATAAAATTCGATGCAGCATGAAGAAGCTTAGGTCGATTTCCCGCGAGTATAAATCGCTCAATGTACTGTGCATACCTCAGTATATATGTTTTTAATGGAAGGTTTTTATATTTTTCATTACTATCACCTAGTAACCGATGATAACGCACGCCGTTCACCTGATTAGACCCAAGGGGAAAATAGGTTTCAGCGTTAAAACGATCGGTAGGAAATCCCAAACGAGTAACTGCCTCAATGTTAATTCCCGATTCGAGCAAAGACTTCAGTATTCCATGCGCTCTTGTGGCGTAGCCTCCCGAGTTGAAGGGCAATGAGTTATGGAGGAAATAGAGCACATCGATAGCACTTTGTTCTGGAAGTTGAGGTCCTTGGTAGACCTTGTCCGGTAAATCAAACAGGTTATCCTTCTCAAGGAGTTCAACCATTTCAGACAATGCTTGCACCCCACTCTTTTGGCCATTTATGTTAGCTATTCGAGATTGAAGCTTAAGCGGATAACGTAACATTCCTTGAATACGAAAATGATCCACAACCTTCGAAGCAAAAACTGTGTCCTCAGGAGCCAACTCAAGAACCTTTTCTCCATAGAAAGAAGCCTCCGTGGGATAAAGATAATGAGTTATAGTAAAGAGAAGTTTGTTAAGATAAATTTTTCTGAGATCATCTATAGCATCAAGGGCAAGATAAACGTTGTGCGTATCCTCCAGCCCATTCTCTATAAGATGCTCCTCCATGCGAGACTTAACATCATTTGTAAAATGATAAAAAGATAATCGCTTTTCAGACTTACTCTTAAGCAGATCTTTCTCGTTGTCGGTGGCGGCCGTATTCACGCGTGGTTCAAAAACAATGAAACCGGCATCAACCCACTTTTGCCTTGAAAGTCTTACTTCGGATGGAGGAAAAACCACTTCAGGACAATTTTTCTCAATGCACTTTTCTATAAAGGTCACAAGCAAGTTTTCTCTTTGTTTTGCAAATGACGTCCAAAGAGCACATAGGATTTCAGGTCTACTATCTGCCGGAAAGAGCTCAAGAAGATCGTCAACGAGCTCGGGAATCTCTTCGGCCCGGCACTGCGCAAGTACATATTGCAACACTTCACTATACTCTTCCTCGCAAAGTTCATTGCTTTGCAACAGTTGTGAGACTTTCGCTATTATACTTGATTTTAACTCCGGTTCTTTCGAGCTAAAAAGCATATTTTGAATTTCAGCTTTTCCAGCCTGCTTGGCTTTTTGCTTACGTCTTCTCTCATAAGCTGTAAAAAAAATGCTCCCAATTCTATATGGCAACAAAAGAAGTTTTCGGGGATCCTTAGCAGCAACAACAAAAGCGACACCTAGCTGAAAAGGTGTGGATTCAGGTAAATGCTCAAGGACACGATTGCGCTCTTTGAGCTCATCAAACAGCTGTTGCTGTTTATCCAAGAGGATCTGCTTCTTACGCAGTTCAGATTTTAGGTAGCGACAACGCTCTCGAAGTACTGAGTAGGCCTTTGAAGAATCCGCTTCCATCATCTCCTTGCGTAAAGATCAATTCTAGACATTTGAAACTCTGAGGAGATTATTCGATTTTTGTGTATAGTTCTCATGGAGTTCCTCATAAAGGTCAGAAAATCGTCTAGATAGTGTATCCCACGAACGCTCTCTTTCAATCCAAAGCCTAGACGTTTTTCCAAGCTGAACTCTTAAATCTTTATTTGTAATCAACTCCTCAAGAACTTGTGCCAGATGTAGAGCATCATCCGCACGGTGAAGGAGTCCATTCTGCCCATCTTTAACAATCTCTGTCAGGGCATCAACATCAGAGGCTATAACAGCTTTTTCCATTGCCATTGATTCAAAAGGCTTAAGAGGCGAAACAAGGTCGCAAACGAGACTCTTACGACGTGGATATGGGGTAATGTCTATAAGACTATAGTAACGTTCCACGTCATCATGGGCAACTCGACCAGTAAAAATTACCTTTTCTTGCAATCCACAAGAAACGACAAGCTCTTGCAGTTCTTCAAATACTGCTCCATCCCCGACAACAAGAACCTTAAAGTTAAGTCCTCTCTCATCAAGTTTTTGTGCCGCCTGAATAAGATAATGCAATCCTTCATACTCAACTATCGATCCGACATACCCGATTACTACTTCATCATTCTGAATACCAAGCTCTAAGGCCAACTCAGCATCTTTCTCTACAGGCCGAAAACGCGACGGGTCAACACCATTTTGAATTACAACAATTTTCTCCTCTGGCACGCCTCTACGCACAAGCTCTCCCTTTAACCCTTCCGTAATAGCCACAACTCTATCGGCACCACACGCAGCTTCGGTTTCCATTCTTTTTTGGAGTTGGAAGAACTCTGAGTCTTCCCAGTGCGGCATCCGAGACATGCGCGTTAACTCCCAAAGGCCTCGAGCTTCGTAAATCGATGGTATTCCTAACAACGCTGCTGCACGATTTGTTGCAACTCCATTAAAATAGCTCGAAGCCGCATGAAGCACTGTTGGGTTGTGTTGCTTCGCAAAGTCAATAAGAGCATTAGAATAATTTACTAGGTATGTATTAAGGGGAGTCTGAGCATGTCCATACTTATCAGTAAGTAGCCTGTTATAAACAACTCCATCAACAACATCTTTCTGAGGTATATCCTCGAGTGATTTCCCCTTTTCTTTCAAACCAAGTTTTTTAATATCATAAGGGAATCCGTATCTGGTGACAGCTTCAACATCAATACCGAGCCGGTTCAAGGCACAAAGTATCCCATGAGAACGCGTCGCATACCCGCCTGAAAGATAGGGCAGCGAGTAATGTAAGACATAGTTCACTCGAATCCGTTCAAGAGGATAGGCTGGAGTATGGAGCTTTTCAGGTAAAGGGAGGCCAGTCTCCAAAAGAGACATCTGTCCTTCGATAAAAGACAACGCTCGCGGGTGAGCACGGTCAGCATCAAGATACTTAACAAGCCTCAATTGAGGTCGAATCGCACCACGAGATCGATACCATCGTATAAGCGACCAAGCAAGCGAAGGAGATGGGCTAAGTTCAAATGCTTTTTCACCAAACTCAAAAGCAGATTCATCCCCCGCTTCACTGAGGCAGAGAAAAATCTCTTCACACACCCTAGCTTCGCTGAGCTCTGAAATCTTTGAACTCAAAAATGCAATCTTATCCAACGCAGTTCTTCCGCCCAGTGCATAACGCTCGTTAAGAAATCTATGCAATTCATCAATCTGGGACTCGGAATCCCCTCCTTCTAGATCCTCATTCATATCAGGATCTAGGAAGTCAGGTCTTGGAAGTTCTTGCGCTAATCGCGTCCGCTGCCGCTCTCGTTCTTTGAATTCTCGCAAGCGGAATTGAACCTTTGATGCGAATTCCCAGTCATCACGCTTCTTAGCGTAACGCGCCATATCTGATAAGATTTGAATGAGTTTCGGGTTGTCGTAGTTGAGAGAAAGTGCTCTCCATGCATAAAGAAGTGAACGATCTGGATGCTCCTTACGCAACAGATCAAACATTATACGATTTAACATCTCCTGAGAAATCTGACTATCATCACAATGCTCTTCGTACCAGCGAGTAACGCAATCGACACCTCCACGACCATACGCCTCTCTCGCCCGCTCTTCGAGCACAATAGGACTAAACTTCCTTGAAAAGATAGGTAATCTATTTAAGATGCGATGAGTTGACTTTTGCACCCCTCCTGCCGAAACGCGAATAATTCCTGGCAAAAGTAAGAGCACCCCTCGGAGTGATGTGGTGGAGGAAACAAGTAAGTCTCCGATTTGATACCGGAGAGATTCAGAAAGTGAGCTTTGAGCGCGTAAGAGTCTTCCATTCCTTGCTTCTAAAACCTCTTGATCTCTTTCTAATCTTCGAATTTTGGCTCGGAGAAAGCTATTTTTCTTTTCTAAATCTATGCTCTTTTCGAGCAAGTTTTCAACATTCTCTCTGGAAACTTTAGCGTCTTGATTAACCTCTTCTATAAGGGATCGTGAAGGTACAGATGAAATAGATGAAACTCCATTAGCTATACCTTCACAAATATACCTCAAAGTCTTCGCATGAATCTCAATGCGCTCGGCAGTACTTTCTCTAACACGCCCAACAAACCGGACAAAGCCATCCACAACTTCTGTACTCTGCATTTCACAATGATGAAGTACAACCTCCATGAATAATGAGTAACTTAACTTTTGAGGACTATTGTGGTCCGTATCAATACGAAACGGAGTATAAATAATTATTCGAGCCCCTGTTTTTGCATAACGAAGCACTAACTGAAGAGCTTGCGTTGGATCATGAAGCTCCTCAAGAGTCTCCCGGAGAATTATACAGTCAAACTCGCCATGACGCTTTTCAAGTGCTGAATGCCCGCTAAAGATATCTGCATGAAAAAATGAAAGGTGCTTTGCTGTCTTTTCTGGCAACTGCTGACGCAGTTCATTAGCATAGTCTATATCTGCTCGATTAGCATCAATAGCATAGATTTGACGGTTAGAATCGTCTAATTGACTACGTTGAGCGAGAAGGAGAGAAAGCGCCCCCTTATTGCATCCAACATCAAGAACAAGCTGACCTTGCACTTGTGAGCATATCCACTTGAGACCATTTTGAGCTTTCTTAAATATATTTTCGTCTTCAAGAGTGTCAGTAGGAGTTTCTTTGAGTCTTACGCCATTAGCTGAGAAAGAATGAACATGGGAGGGAGCAGGTGTACTTTCCGACAAATTCTTATCTTTGTTGAGTTCCCGATTTTTACCCTTATGATCTGACATAGCTCACAACAATCTTATTATCCGATATATGAGGCTCCGCCCCCAAACACACCTCGGAATATAGCCAGTGCCCCAAAAAGATCACAATAACCCAAATTGGTCGCTAGTGAATCCAAGAATTTCCCCAATTTAACAACTTACTAACTTACACGATGCCCCCCTCCAAAGCAAACTCCTAATGGCACGACTATGTGGGGATAAGCAACTCGAATTACTAGGTTAAATCGGGCAGATCTCTTTATGAAACTCAATCGATTCTTTAGAGCACGGGAGGCCTCCAAGCACTCCCCAACTAACAGCTTCAACCTTCTTTTCGTACATTTTTGCGGGCCTAGTTACTGACTCCTATATCTTACGAACGAAAACACGCGGAGCTCTGGACAGTTTTTTACTTGCTGGTGTAAGTATACGTAAGCAAGGAATAATTTAGGAGATAGCATTATGCCAGAAAGTGCAAAGGCAAGTCATGTCAGAAACTCAGGATCCACTCCTGAAAATGATAGTACCTGCCACGCTTCTAGTGAGATCTTCAAATCAGCTGCGTATCAACATAAAGCTGTCCTCATCTGGTTCTGCTGCATACTATTTCTATTTTTCGGCTATAAAATCTATCTCCTTTCTACAACTCAATTTATTTTACCTAAAGCAAGTGACCCCCTTCAATATTCCGGACCAAGCGTGTTCGGCAACATGGTTTATACAATTCCTTCTTTTCCAAGAATTTCAATGCCCATGACCGGCTGGCCGTGGTTCGATCGTATAACGCTCGCTATCGGACTGCGATTAGCGTATCTAGGTTCTGAGATAGGCTTATGGGCCAATTACGCCTCTGGCACAATTTATTCTGCCGCACTTGACTTCGTAACATTGGCCGCCGGAACTCTATGGCTTGCCTTTAATGCCAACCCATATGGAGCTCTCCTATTCTGCGTATTCTACATCTTTTCGCCCCTTATAGCTCCATACATTACTACCGTGAGTCCCGAATCTGGACTCGCAGCATTTTCAATACTCGCATATGTAATGCTCTATTTTAGACCAGCATCACAAAAATCATTCCCCCTGCTCAGTGGAGTATTTGCGGCTTTAAGTGCATTCTCAAAGGCTCCGGGAATTTTCGTGCCTCCCACACTCTTGCTCCTTATGTACTTTGACAGGCGTGACTCTCGCAGCTACATCAGGTTTTTACTAGGAATAGTTATAGGCACATCTCTTACTTTTGGGCTTTTTACTGCTCTATACGGATATGAACAATTTATACGCACTGTAGAGACATTTTTTATTTACGGTCTTGAGACAAACTTCTATGGTCGCCCAAATTATAATAACTTCGTAAGCTATATCGAAGTCATCGCACAACAAGAACATCTCCCTGGCATCCTCGGGCTTTTATTGTGCGCCCATGCCTCACGCCACACCCCTTATCGCAGACTCTTTTTCTATTCTCTTTCCTTTTTGCTTGTCATTTATCTCGTCTATTACGGCACGCAAAGAGGTTACAAGCCGATGCCTCGCTACATACTCCCAGCAACTATCTTCGCGCAGCTCTATGTCGCTATGTTTCTTGGTAAACTTTTTGAAACCTCAATCTGGAATAAGAAAGCGGCTCATCTTCTGGTACTTCTTTTTATACCGATACTTGTCATTCTGGGAATTTGGATTGGCACGACATGGTCGCCTATGCGCATTTTTACCCCGAAAATGCTTAATAATTATCCCAGACTCGTGGGCACATTTTATGGCTGCGGCTCACTGTTAATTGTACTTTCTCTCGCGGCACTGCAGTGGACCCAGAAGTCTTCTCGCTTGATCATTTTTGCACTTTTCCCATTCCTTTTAACCTGGACCGCTGCATTCCCTGGCGGAATCACCGCAACTGTAATGCGTTGGGAAAAAAGATCTATTGGCAAATATTATAGCAGGGCTCACATCCCACTTCTCGCACCAAACAGAAATCTTGACATCTATCTAACTGAGTGGGAGGGAGATAAGAGGGTGTACCGAGCTGTTTGGGCTTATCACTTTTTCTTTGATCCACTTTATCGAAACAATGATTATTTTGATATTCCTGAGGAAAAGAAGAAAAGGGTTCGCTTTCTTAATAGCCTTCAAGGTTTAAAGAACGATCCTGCAAAATTTGTTTTAACAGATACCCCAAAAGAAGTGCGTCAACTCTTCGATGATAGACTCACATTCGTGCGGACTGGCAGATGGAACGGCAAGAAGCTTTACCTCCTAAAGCACCTAAATAAGCCTAAAAAATCTACCAAGTAATGATAAATCTGAGCTAACCAGAGCTAGCGGTGCCGCAGGTCTATAGAGAAGAAGAAGCTCACCATATACAACAAAGGATTAACGTTCATTAGCGATACGAGCTTCATTGTTAAGCTGAGTTGCAATCTCAGCAACTTCAGCGTTCCTCTTGGAAGAGGTACTGTCATATTTTTGAGTAAAAGCTTCTCCGAGGGAATTTATCCGCTTTATAGCTTCACCAAAATCAATCCCGATAGTATTACAATACCACTGAATCGATTCCCATCTAGGACGATTTTCAGTTTTAACCAAATCCATTGCTTCGGCACGCGATAAAAGTCCTTCCCGGATCTGATTGCTGCGGAAGGTGTCATATTCACTAAATCCACCATTAAGAAAGTATATGTAATTATAGAACGAAGCAGTCCCATCTCCAATTCTCCAAGTGCTTTTTGTGTCGGTAGCAACCTCCCAATCATATGTATTTATCAACGTATCGTTAATTGTATTCTCGTCCCAATCAAGATATCGAAAAAGAGAAAGAAATCGGTGCGGCATTACGTAGTAGGAACAGTACGCAGCAAAAGTATCGATGAGAGAGGAGTTTAGATAATGAGGATTTTTGACAAAGTTCTCTAGATAGTAAAAGACCATTTTAAGATTTTTCTGGAGTGACAGGCCGTAAGTATTAGATGTCTCGAACGTCGGCGGCACATTACAAAATCCTGTCTTAAAATTTGTCCTTTCCAATAAGTTCTCAGCAAGTATCATAATGGGGATATCAAAATCCTTCATTAATCTTGCCCCGTGGTAAAAATACTGTTTATCACCAGCCATAAAGAGTGGCACCATTCCAACAGCAGGCTTGCGTAACCAAGCAGTGACATTCTTTCGTATATTCTCTCGCTTCTTCTGAATATCTGCGGAAATCAAGATATGCTCAATCCCAAGCTCCCCGCAAAGCCGCGAGATGTTTCGACGAGCCAGATCTGTGACCATTCCCCAGTCATAGGTATACGTGATTGGCTTTAAGCCTAGCTCACGAACCATGAAATGCAGAGCATAGCTGCTATCTCTCCCACCGCTCAGCGAAACAATGCAATCCTGTGCATATTTTGAGCGATGCATTTTCGACAAGCTCTTTTCAAGCGCCTGCCGGCCAAATGTCTGAATGGGTTGATAATGCTCACAATAGTTACATACCCCATCTGAATTAAAGGAGATAAAGGGAAAGGATTCTGGCAAAACGCATTTCATACAACGCTTTAGCTCAAGCGAACGCTTATGGACCTGCTCAAAAAATTCATCAAAATGAATCATTGTCATATCAGAAAGTGCAGGTGCGGACTCCGGCACGTAACCTTGAGCCCCGCGTTCAAGACAAATATCATCAATCGATTTAGAGTTCCGTGGGCTAAGACGTGCTTCAAATTGGACGGCCTGCTCATTTGGCAGTTGCTCCATCCCAACTCTGAGCTGTTCAAAATTTACCGTATTTAAAAAGATCGCTTGTCCAGGCTCCACCTTTGTGATCGCCTCGGTGTATTTAGCTCCTCGATCCGCCGAGAAACATTTTTGAACTACACGTTCCAAAATATAACGCTCAGAAGCAAATATATGCAGTCCCTGCTCAACATCATTGAGCTCATAAAGCGAACCGTTATTCGTTGCAATGACGAGACAATTAATATCATTAAAGAGAATACCTAATGAAGCCTGTCCTTTAATAATGCCATAAATATCAGAAATACTCTCACAGAGTGATCGTCCCTTAGAACGAAAGTGCCTGTACAATCCGGAAATAACACGCGTATCGATCTCTGCTCCTGCCGACTCCAGTCCAAACTCATCCTCAATACTGTCGTCGTTCACAATTATACCGTTGTGAATAACAAGCATATCGTCAGAAATAACAGGTTGATTATTGACGTGACGTTCTCGCTTTCCATTTGTTACCATTCTCGCATGTCCAAGAGATGAGAGCTGGCTATTATCCCCTACCGTTCTGGACTCAACCAGATCGGACATGAGTTTTTTATATTCTGGAGTACGAACTAATTTAGAAGCCGCAACTGGCATCTTAACAACTGAAAAGTCGTCCCGCGTAGATACAGATATTCCAGAAGCATCCTTGCCACGCGTCTCAGACGCGAGCAGTAAATGCTTGATACAACTTAAGATAAAATGTTTATCTTTTGCTAAAGGACCTCCATCCTTCACGGTGAGACCAAAGACACCACACATCCGCTGTATTCCCCTTCTTTTTAATAATAATACCCTTAGTGCCTGCTGATGATAGCCTTGATATATGCTATGACTCAAGGACGACGAGTCAAAAAAATAGCCACAAATCAATGCCCACTATCCCTAAGGGCACAAGCGAACAAAAACGAAAGGGGCAATCAGTTTCTTCTAGCGTTTTCAGGCACTTAGGGCAGCCTCAGTACACCCTCTCATTATCTCGCATGCCATACTATTCTGAAAGCGGTGCAATCTTAAATTGTGTCACAGGCTTCATTGACAGGTAAAAGTGCAAAATATTATTCTCCTGAAGCCTATACTTATAATCCATCTTCAGGCCTGCTAGATTCTTGCTTTTTAATTCGCTCGCTTTCATCATTTTTGCGTTTTTCTTCTTTGTTATTTGGCCCTTAGTCAAGTCACGCTTACAGCTATCATGGTTGGTGCTTATTGTCTTTTCTTGTGTCTTCTATGGCTGGTGGAATCCGTATTACCTCATTTTGATTTTCCTGTCCGGATTCATAGATTTCTTTGCTGGCCTAGGGATGGATAAGCATCCTCAGTACCGAAAAGTCTTCCTTGGCTTGTCGCTGACTCTGAACCTAGGATTACTATTTACATACAAGTACTTGGATTTCTTTATATCGAATGCAAACATTCTGGTTCAAGCTTTAGGAGCCCCCCCACTACCACTCGCACACTTAGTATTGCCTGTGGGGATCAGTTTCTACACTTTCCAATCTCTAAGCTATACCATTGATATATATCGAGGAGAGTTACGTCCCACAAAGAATTTCCTGCACTTCTTTGCTTACCTTTCAATGTTCCCTCAGCTTGTTGCTGGGCCTATCGTACGTGCGTCTGGTTTTCTTGATCAGCTTAAGAAACCTTTGCGTGTTAGAACACAAGATTTTTGGCAAGGGCTGCGCTTCATCTCCAAAGGCTATTTTAAGAAGGTTGTTATCGCAGATAACCTTGCTCCAGTTGTAACAGAGGCCTTTAGCACTCCCACCGTTTACGAATCAAGTGCATACTGGTGGCTGATTATTGTGATGTTCTCTTTCCAGATTTATTGTGATTTTAGCGGATATAGCGATATCGCTATCGGACTTGCCCGCTGGTGTGGTTATCGGTTTCCCCAAAACTTTAACCATCCTTATACCGCGCTCTCTCTACAACACTTCTGGTCTAGGTGGCATATATCGCTCTCTACTTGGTTTCGAGATTATGTCTATATTCCCCTCGGAGGCTCAAGAATTGGACCAATTCGAACGGTATTCAATCTCTGGATCACCATGCTCTTATCTGCCCTTTGGCACGGTGCCGCTTGGACCTTTGTTCTCTGGGGGGCTCTGCATGCTCTATATTTAACGATAGAACGCCTAAGCGGCTGGCCTAAATTATTAAGACGTCTCTGCGGTGCAGGAGCACTCTTGGCCTGTTTGCTTACCTATCTTCAAGTACTCATAGCATGGGTGTTTTTTAGGGCCGAGAATCTACAACAGGGTATCGATATTGTAGGGGAAATGTTTAGTTTTAGCGGCATAAGCATTCAACCAATCTTGAAATTTCCCAATTCAGAGATCATCCTCACTGCTCTTACGCTAATATCCCTACGCGAGATCTTCATTCCCCTAAAACGTTTAGCAGGCATACCATCATGGTGGCGAGTATGTTATTATTATGCTGAACCAGCTATGATTAGTCTGATGTTATTTAGTTGCGTCTTTTTTCGAGGACCTGGAAGTGTCTTTATCTACTTTCAATTTTAGCAAGCTACGACGTCTTGATCTCCTAAGAATATTCGTGGTGGTTCTATCTCTTCCCGCACTCATAGCTTATTACAGTTTCGTACGCCCTCATTCAGGCAGACGGGGGGTTCCTAAAGATCTGATTTGGGAAATGAAGGCTTCTGCCCCTTCAAAGTACGAAGTTGTATTTGTGGGAGATTCAAGAGTATACCGCGGTTTATCGCCCGAAGCATTTGAAAAAGCCAGTGGGTTAAAAGCTCTGAACTTCGGATTTTCCAGTGCAGGACTACATCGCGAATACATAGCAGCAGCCACGAAAAAATTTTCCAATGAGGCAAGAAGACGAATCATACTCATAGGCGTTACTGCTCACTCACTTACCAATAAAGCTTTTAGAAGAAAAGACTATGAAAACAATAAAGTAGAAACAAATGCGCTAACGCCGCTCACATGGAAGGGATACTATCTCCTTGATCATCTACGTCCTGTTGACATGCGAGAACTCAAGTACGTTTATTACGACCTAACTCCCACTCAATACGAGACCTACCATCCAAATGGCTGGGTTGAAACTGATAGCCTAAGACTGCGGCCAACAAGAGCTGTACAAAGCTATATCAATCAATTTGAAATGACAAAAATAGAGGACAACAATATCAATGAGCTCTTGGGGGCGGTTTCTGACTTTAAGAAACAAAAGATTGAATTTTATGCCTTTAGTCCTCCTATTAGTAATGCAATGGCAGAAGTTGAATCGAAATACAGCGGCTTTCAAAAGAAAGAGTTTATCAAAGCATTCAAAAAATCGGGGGGCCATTGGATACCCGTTAAAAGAAAAAGTTACGTAAGCTATGACGGCAGCCATGTAAATGCCTCATCGGCTAAACGACTAACAAGAAAATTAGCAAAAACGATCAAGGAATCTAATCCTAGCGACGGATAATCAGTACGCCTTTAGATCTTTATTAGCTTCCATATCAAACAGCATGGCGAACAGCACAAGTTGTAAACCAGTAATTGTGCAAAAGATAAGTGCTAGAGCATTGGTAGATGGAATAACTCCCTCTAAATTCCAAAAAATAAAGAATCGAAAGATTAATGGTATATCTATCAAAAACAAGAGGCCACCAAGTATATAAAAGAGTACAAGTGGATGAAAATCTCTCACAATATACTTCTGAAACATTCGCTTCAAAAATAATTTCATAACAAGAGTTCCTATTGAAAATATCACCTTAGAGACCTTAATACCGCTTTTCTCCCCTATTCCGTAAACAGGATTCACTGGAACATCGGCAACACGAAACCCATAAATATTAAGGGTAACGAGCAGATCATTTGGCATACCATATCTTGGGAAAATATCTTCCAACGGAATGAGCTTCAAAGCCTTCTTATTTAGAGCAGTATACCCGGTTTGGGAGTCGGTTACATGCCAATACCCACTGGCTATCTTCGTTAAAAATGTCAGTGCAGAATTCCCAAGATATCTCACTCTGGGTATCTTATTCCATGCTTCTCCTGTCACTAAGCGATTCCCCTTAGAGTAATCAGCTCTTCCTTCTACCACTGGATCAAGTATTGCAGGCAAATCCTCAGGATCCATCTGACCATCCCCTGCCATGACCACTGCGGCGTCATAATCATTCTCTCGGCAATATATATACCCGGTCGATATTGCTCCTCCAACACCTCGATTCTTTTCGTGACAGATAAGCTCCACTCGGGAGTTCTCTTTTTGCGCTTCTCGAATCTTAGCTATTGTATCATCATCGCTTTTGTCATCGACAACAACAATTCGATCTACATATTCTGGTATCGAATTAATTGTGTATTGAATGAGGAGTTCCTCATTATGCGCAGGTATTACCACAGCTATTTTTTGACCCTTATACATAATTTGCAATCCTTGTGTCTCTCGATACACTAAATGTTAATTCTATACTTCTGACGGACAAATACCCAGATTAAGAGGGCCTCACAAGCATACGCTATAGCGGTAGCAGTAGCAGCCCCATATAATTCGATTTGAGGTATGAGCATAATATTACAAATCACATTTGTCACGACAACAAGAAGTATCAAAACAGTGAAGGTACCGGGATTATCTCCCATGATGAGGGCACCGATGAAGGGTTTGTAGAGCGCATTGAGCACAATACCTGCAGCAAGGATGCCAAAAACAACCTGTCCCATTTCAGGAAGATCGCTAGCTGGTGCAATGATGCCCAGCGCATAAGGATAAAGGATAGTAGAAAGAACCGCCAAAAAGAGCATTATCGGCACAAACTTTCTTTGAACATCCCTGACCAAGGAGGTTACATCATCCATTCTTCCACTTGCAAAGGCTTTACCAAGTAGCGGATCTAGGTTCCATCTTAAGACAACAGAGAGTTGCGCAAATCCTTCTGCGATAAGTGCCGCCATGCTGTAAATTCCAATCAGCCGATTATTAACAAAAAGACCAAGCATTAAAATATCTACTCGGGTATTGAACTCTGTCAGTATTCCGCTAAACATACCGCGAAGACCAAAGGAAACATGCTCAAAGAGATCCGTCCGGGTAAAAGTGATTTGAAGACGATAAAAAAGACAAATATGCCGCACTGCGAGAAGCACAAAAAGTGCGCCTTCTCCTATTGAAAGCGCATAAGAAAGATGAGCATCGCTCGTACTAATGTCACTAAGATAGAAAATACCCAAAAATATACCGAGCACTCTCAGTATCTGAAAAGAAGCAAATGTCTTTATGTAACCCAGTCCATTCAGATTTGCCATGAATATCTTATTAATAGCAAAGAAGCCTATTCCTGGAACAACACCATAGAGAGCCTCTTTAACACCGCTGTTATAGAAAGAGGCAACCGTAGGAATAGCTAAGAAAACAAAACAAAGAACAACGCATGAAATAGCACCAACAAGTAAAAGTGCAGAAAGCATTATCTCAAGAGCCCGCTGGAGATCTTGCTGATTATGTGCAACCCCTTTCAGCGTAGAGGCTTGGATACCAAGGACAGCAACTTGAGAGCAAATAATATAAAAAGCAAAGGCCTGATTAAAAATGCCAAGTGCGGAAGGGGTATACAGTGACGCGATAACAACATTAATTCCAACTCCGGCTAAAGCGACAACCCCGAAAGCAATGACGGAGAAAGCTATGTTTAGAGAGTGAGAATTATTACGTTTAGTCAATGGCTCTAAGAAGGCTACGCATTATTTAAATATTAGCGAGTATCTTACTATCTTTTGAGTCGATCAGTGAAAGCACACCGCTATCGTAGCTATACTGTAGTCCGCAAGTACATTCACTATGGTTTTTACTATCAACAACTAGTCTCTTTCCGCACTCGCATGCCCAACCGGACTGAGTGGCCGGCACTCCCATCATTACGGCATAATCAGGAACATCCTTTGTGACTACCGCCCCAGCCGCAATAAACGCGTGGCGTCCGATCGTATGACCACATACAATCGTAGCATTCGCTCCAATTGAAGCCCCTTCCTTAACAAGGGTTTTCCTATAAAATTCGCTTCCGCGCTGAGGATACTTACACCTCGGCTCAAGAACGTTGGTAAATACCATCGAAGGTCCGCAGAAAACATAATCTTCAAGCTCAACACCCTCGTAAACAGATACGTTATTCTGAATCTTCACGCGGTTACCGATTGAGACATTAGAAGCAACGAAGACATTCTGACCGATCGTGGTCTCTTCCCCTATCGTCACGTTGTCCTGAATATGACTGAAGTGCCAGATTCTGGTCTTTGATCCGATAGAGGTATTCTTTCCGAGTACGCTGGAGCTGTGTATGAAGAAATCATCGTTTGAATCTTTGGTGTTCTTCTGCGTACCTTGATCTTCAAGGAGTTGCTTGGAAGCCTCTTCTAGGATTGAGAGAACCTCAACGGCATTCCTTCCGTTAGCAAGCTCAAGCGTCTGCTTTTCAGCAATGCAATCTACAAAGTACTGAAGCTCTTCTTGAAGAGGCATCTTTCTCTCATAGTCGATGACCTCAGTTGGACCATCACGCTTAATAGGCTCACCGTTTACCCAATCAATTCCTTTCTCAAAGTACAGCAATTGCTTATCTTGCGAAGAATCTTCATACGAAAGCATCCCCTTGCTACCGATAACCACAAAGCGATGTTCCTTAAAGGGATGGAGCCAGCTGACAAAGATATGCCCCTTAATATTGTTTGGGTACTCAAGAAAGGTCATTGTACTGTCATGAATATGCGACTGAACAAATGCTCCTCCCCCCGAATGTAGCTTCTCTGGAAGATCACCGATCAGGTACTGAAAAATTGAGATATCATGCGGCGCAAAGCTCCATAAAATATTCTCTTCCTTACGAACGGTACCAAGATTTAAACGGTTACTGTAAAGATACTGAAGTTTGCCGAGCTTTCCTTCTTCCAAAAGTTGTTTAATCTTTTGTATCGCCGGGTGAAAAAGAAGAACATGCCCCACCATAAGATGGCATCCATTCTTTTGTGCGAGTTTATGAAGTGACCTTGCTTCATAAGATGTGAGTGCTAGTGGTTTCTCTACAAGAACGTGCTGCTTTTTGGTAAGAATCTTTTGAGCTATAGCAAAATGTGTCTCTGCAGGAGTAGCTACCGTGAAGCCGTCGTAACCAGCCTTAAGTGCCTGATCAACATCTTCATGAAAGACGATCTCAGGATACTCAGAAGATAACTCTTCTCTACGTTCCTTACGACTCTCCACTGCCCCAGCGAGACAGCCGATGGCCTTTAAAGAACGAAGGTGGTTTTGTCCCCATCTTCCAGTTCCAACAACACAAATTCTCTTCATTTCATCTCCCCCCAAGGAACAATGGGATAACACGCATGTAGTATATCAGGCATAAAAGGTAGTGATTGCATTCACAACTTCTCTTTGCTGCTCTTCCGTTATTTCAGGATACACTGGGATTGCCAGCGTCGTGTTCGCGGCTAACTCTGAGTGAGGAAAGTCTCCCTTCTTCAACCCAAGTGGCGCAAAGCACTCCTGAAGATGAAACGGTACTGGATAATACACTTCGCAGCCTATCTTCTCCTCATTTAAAGCCTTACGCAAATCATCACGTTTTTCAGGCACCCTGATAACATACTGATTATATACATGTCTCTCTGTGTATGCTGAAACTTCAGGCTTTACAAAAAGTTCTGAAGAAAACATTTCGTTGTAGCGGCCAGCATTCGCATTACGCGCCTCATGCCAGCTATCGAGATACTTAAGCTTTACTCTGAGCACAGCAGCCTGTATCGGATCCAATCGGAAGTTTCCTCCAACCATCGCATGATAGTACTTGGGCTTAGCACCGTGATTCCTAAGAAGTCTGACCTTATCAGCAAATGCATCATCATTTGATACGACCATACCACCATCCCCAATGCCACCAAGGTTTTTACTTGGGAAAAAGGATAGACACCCTGCGATTCCCATGCCCCCGGCAGAGACCTTTTCTCCGCGGAAAGTACACTGCGCACCAATTGCCTGAGCCGCATCTTCAATAACTGGGACACTGTGCTGCTCGGCGATATCCATAACGGCTTCCATGTCACAACACTGGCCATAAAGGTGTACTGGAACAATTGCTTTTACTCTTTTTCGATCTTCATCTGACGCATTTGAAAACCACTCAGCAAGTTTTCCAGCATCCATATTGTAGTTTTTGAGATCAATATCAACGAATACCGGTGTCGCATTAAGACGATCTACAACACCTGCAGTTGCAAAGAAGGAATATGGAGTAGTGATAACAATGTCACCGGGACCGATACCGAGTCCCATAAGACAAACGAGCAAAGCATCTGTACCAGAGGAAACGCCGATAGCATTTTTTACTCCAAGATAGTCCGCTACTTCCGACTCAAGTCCCTCTACTTCTGGCCCCATGATGTATCTTCCAGAGTCGACTACCGACGTAACAGCGTTCAGTATTTCATCACGGATAGGTTGTAGTTGAGCTTGCATATCAAGAAGAGGAACCGGCATAGTATATAACTCCAGAAAAAGCTTATGAGGCGTAGTGTGGTGATATTACGGATAAATGCCGATGAAATCAAGTTCTCGGCCCGGGTTAGAAGAAGACAGACGGCACGTCCAAATCAGTCTTTACACCTTTCTATATCAAGGTACTCAAGAATAAGTGTGGGAATCTGATGCGAGGTAGCATCGACTGGTTCAAGAGCAACTTCGGACTAAAGTATTGAAAAATAAGGCAGATATTATTTTAGGCATAGAGATTCATTCACGCCAAAGATAATCAACCACTATGACCACCAGATTTGAGGAGCACTTCATCAGTGAAATTCTGAAAAATAGCAAGCCAATCATCCGATGCCTTAGCCTCACTATAGCTCTCTGCCGTTTCCAGAGCAGCTCTTCTGAGCTTCATTCGAAGTTCCCTATCCAAGCTCAAGCGAATAATGTGCTCTACTGCTAAAGAAGGGTTAGACCCATCAAACATAAGACAATTTTTTTCATGAAGAGCATACTCGCTCACTCCACCAGAATCTGAAAGTACAGGCACAACACCACAACTCATAGCTTCAATTCCCATGCGACCAAATCCCTGCCAATGCGAAAGGTCCAAGGTAATATCTGCTGCTTGATACAATTGTGACACAGTCAACGGGGATACCCTGCCTAATTGTCTCACATGAAAATCATCGGCAAGTTGTATAGGCTCGTCTGATCCAAAGAGAGTCACATCAAGTTCTGGCAGCCGCCTTAAAAGAGCCTCAAGAACAGATACCATTTCTACGGATCCCCTGCGTGGCGTGCTCGGACGATACATTGCAACTAGTTTAGGCCGACCGATTCTTCTCTCTTGATCTCCCGAATAGAAGATCGTGCGGTCAATTCCCGGTGTAATCAGATGAACAGGACAGTTATGCTTATCTTCTACGAGAGATTTAAGAAACCTTGTCTTAGAAACAAGTGGAAGTCCTAGTGAATAACTCTTTTTCGCATACTCAATCAGCTTAGAATTTTCATTAGCGTCATAAAACCATGGCTCGTAATCCTGAACGTAATAGCTACCGGAGATATCAGGAAAGGCTTCAGTAAGTGAATGTACGAGGTACGCAGTGCTCCAAAAAGTTGCAACAACCTTTTGCTTTTTCCAGGGAAGCTTGAACAGATTCTCATGAGAGATGCTCACTGCAGGAGCAAGTAGTGGATAGTTGATATTTGTATTCGGCGAAAGCGTGAAGACTCGTGCCTCAATTCCACGCATCTGCAATTCATTGACATGTTGCAAGACAGACAAAGCTCCTCCGCCAAGGCTTAAGGCTGGCAAGATAAAAACAACTTCTACTTTATCTAAAAGCTCTTCAAGATCTGAATAAATATTAGTAAGGTCACGGGTTTTAGAATCATCATAAATCTCAGCACTCTGCTCATCAAACACTTTATGAGCAGACAAAGAGGAAAGAAGTATCGAAGGCTTGAAAGAATCGTATTCAATCCCGTTAGTAGAATCCTGTACTGCAGACTGGAGAGATCGTGCCGCTGCGAGATAGGCCCCCCAGCGCTTCTCAAGTAGTGGTTGATTACGCTGCAGTGCAAGCTCTCTTCCTGCGATCTGAAAAGACGCAGACTGTTCATGAAAAACGAGAGTATTCTTAGCGCACACAGTCTCGATCCCATGTAAATAATAGCGCATAGCTAGGTCAGACTCCTCACAGAACCCACGCTCGTAAACTCGATCAAAAAAACCCAAGCGATCTATCGCCCACCTCTTTAAGAACAGAAATTGTCCTTCAGGGCAAAAAACTACTGGACAATTTTCGTGCTCGGCATGGCTCAGTGAATTACTAGTTAGAGCATAGGACAGTCCACAGGGTATTGAGTATTGAAACTGATAAGACCCTGTCGACAACGTGGAGGCCATGCCAATAGCAGGCCTAACTCGCGTATCCTCAAGTAGCCTTTTTACAGAATCAGAGCTAACAACAACATCAGAATTCATAAGAAGGATGTCATGAGTATTAGCGCAGGATTGCAAACCACTGAGGCAAGCCTCTAAAAAGCCACCATTATGTTCTCGGACTATGAGTTTAATGTCATTCGGCGAATATTCAGCAATCTTATTCCTTAGTGCTTCACGCACTGTAACATCAGAAGCATCGTCAACCACTATACATTGAGCATGGGCAGGCAAGCTATTCATCACACTGCGAATAGCTCGTATTGCACTCGATAAGGCATTATATACTGGAATAATTACAGTGAGATTGCGCGAAGCACGCGAATACTTTTCAAGATTTTCATAAAGCTCCAATCTCGCTTGCTTCATTCGTGCCTGAATGTCTTCATTGTCATCCAAAACAATTCCATTACAAATAAAATCATAGCGTTGTAAAAATGCCTCTTGAATTCTTTGAGTTTGAAATAGTGGAATACATAGCGACTTCATCGCAAATTCATATAGGCGGATTTCTTCTGGTTCACATTTCCTCATAATTTCCTCAGGTGATTGAGAAAGATATAAGAGAACAGATGCATTCTTAAAATATCCGCGGAGTAAAAATGCCATACGAAGAGATTGCCAATTAACTGCGATAAGATATTGGCAGACCTCCTGACTTATCTCACTTTGCTCTTGGAGCTGCTTAACAAAAAGTGGCATTTCACTTTCTCTCTCAAGAGAGAAAACTCCGGGGTTAGCTCCCCTGCCTTTTAAGGAGGCCATACACTCCTGAAGCATATGGCTTACATCGGAACCAAGTCCCACCAGCATATATGGGGACTCCTCAGATGGAAAACCAAAGACGGAAGACTTCGTACCCCTCGTACTATTATAAAAGGAAAGAATTGCTTCTGTTCCATCTGCTTGCTGCAAACGCTTGGGATAATACTGGTTCAGTATTTTTTCCTTTTCTTCAGCCAAGCCATCAGCTTTTGAGAGTTTTTGCGACCGCCAGAGGATCTTCTCTTCCCTGCTTGATGATTCAGACAGAATACAGTGCGCTTGAAGCGTAAGTTCGCCACCATCTAGCAGTGGGAAAAGTGACGTGGGAAGATGTAAGAGGAACCCAGAATGACAAGCCCTCTTCAGAGATGGATACTGTGCGGCTACATCTGTCCTTGACAGAGACGGAACATGCCTCGAAAGAACCATTGTACCGAGTCGCAGCTCAAGTACTACGGGAAACTTTGAATGGAAAACCCAACCGCTTAACCTTAAATATTCAGGCTTACATTTGATTTTCGAGATAGTTGAGGAGTAGAGGGCCCAATCCTCTTCAGGAGCTCTGTCCACATAGCTATGTAAATAAGAAAGATAATTCTTAAGAAAATTTCTCATAGGAGTAAATTTCACGTTTATAATCTTAAGCGGACCATCTCATATAATAATATAAAAATCAGTCATAGCTGACTCAATCAGTTCCCTCATCAAGCTTCTTAATGGAATTGCAATTTGGCCTCCTTAGGTTTGTAACATCAACTCTAGCTCATAGCAGTCAAAGATTATCAGGAGAAGCTATACCGTAAGCGGGATTCTGTTCTACGTAATCATTCATCTAGGCAGAGAATCACTCCTCTGCTCAAGCGACACTACCCGGGGGATAAACGAGCGGGCAGCTCTACCCCCATATTTGGCCTTGCATCAACCGGGGTTTACCAGGCCAGTGAGTCTCCCCACTGCCGGTGAGCTCTTACCTCACCTTTTCACCTTAACCAGATGCAGCCCACGCTGCATCTGGTTAAGGTGTCCCTCGTAGCACCGACATTTATGTCGGGCGAAGTGGGACCTCCCCATTTAACCAAATACACCATGAGCCACACCCGGATGTCTCCTTCTCTGTGGCACTTTCCGTGAGTCACCTCACGCTGCCGTTAGCAGCCGATATTGCCCTGCGATGTCCCGACTTTCCTCCAATCATAATTTTCATCATGACTGGCGATTACTCGTATAGCTTCTCCTCATAAGTATAAATTTATTTTCAAATGATGACTGCAAATCGTAGATTATGAGACTTTAAGAATTATGAACGTAAGCTGTTTCAAGCCAGAGTTTCAGCATTGTCCGTAGGGTTTTGTTCTAAATACAAGAATCTACCACACCCACGACATTTCACGAGCATAGTCGCTTTAGCTACCTCCAACATCAATTGTGCGCCCACTTGCACATGGCATCCAGTACAAACTCCTGCCTCTAAGGGGACGACAGGGTCTATGAAGCGAGTACGTATTCTCTCGTACTGAACAATGTCTTTCTTATCAATACTATCGATAAGCTTACTACGGTCAGTCTCTTTTTCTGTAAGTCGAGTTTGAAGTGAGTCAATTTTCGCTCGAGTGTCAGACTCAAATTTCTGAAAAGTCTCTCGCTCATTCTCTAACCATGTTTTCAGCTCCTCTACTTCCTTTTCTAGCATATCACTATGATCCAGAGCTTGTAGAAGCTTTTCTTCTTGTGCCGTAAGTTGCTTAGCGGATTGTTCAATTTCTTTCTGGGCAGACTGTTGAACCTTGTAATCAGAAAACGTATTCAGCGCTTTCCTCCGCTCAACGAGTTTGTCATTCTCCTCCTTGAGCCTCTTTTCTTCTTTTCGATATCTCTCTTGTTCGGTCGCAAGAACCTCAGTCTTCGAAGAAAGCTCCTTATCCTTGTCTTGCAGAACAAGAAGTTGGTCCGCCAATTCATTCTCGCATTTGTCTTTTTCAGCTTTGATGCGAGCCAATGATGCATCTACTTTACTTAGCTCAATGAGCCGCTTTAAAAGACTCGAATGTTCCTGTATCATAGCAGCTCCTATACTGATGCAGTACATTGTACAGAGAGTTCAATTCAAATTGCAAGAGCTTGCAGCTCCTAACTGCTATTCTCGACACAAGAGGATAGAGAACTGAACTAAAGCACGAACTTACGCCTCCGTACTTCGACAATGCGGACTAAACCCCCTACCTTTTATACTTATAATATGCACCAAGATTGAGCTAAAAAGTCGTGACTCTGATAAAAAGGGCTGAGCTTATTGCAGCTTTATACGCGTAATTGAACAGGAGGCTCTGGAATGGTTTATGCTAAAGCTTTCAGATTTAACTTTTAAACTTCCCATCAAGTAATACTAAGCGTTTTAAGATTCATCCCTTCAACTTGCTATAAGGCCATTGAACCGATTGCAATTCTCCCCTACTATTTGAAGAATCATGTTCCTTAAGAAATTCATAAACAGCCAGAACATACTATACCTGCTAATGCTGGTCATCGGCACCACGCTTATTACCCTTAAACATGAAATTACTCACCTTTTTTTTCAGTTCCTACCGCTCTCAGCAACTATTCGATCTGCTGGATCAATAGCTCCGGCATTTCTTGATGACAATGGGTTCTCATTGCAACTTTTTCGTATTGGCATACTCTTTATCAGTACACCTTTTCTGATCATGTGCTGCGCAAAGCCGCTGTTTCAGGATTCGTATTTTTCACCTGTTCGGACTCGGCAGATCTTCCTTCTATTCCTTACTCTTTCTACCCTAGTCTATTTTTATTTTTCCTACCCTCCGAACATGTGGACCGCAAACTCGAGATTCTTGTGGGTAGATGCGTGGACCACTAATCATGTTTTTTTCTCAACTTACACCTTGATATGCTCACTTCATTATTTATTTTTTGATTTTCCCGCACATCTCGTAGCTTTATCTTCTCTGATATTTTTCACATCTGCCTACTTTCTTTTAAGAACATTCAACATCCCCGGAGTGCTTGCTGTTTTTGCAACCACTACTCTAACTCTTTCCAGTAACCTCACAAACTTTGCAAACGTTTCAGAAGGACTGATCATTAATGTCACGATACTCACTCTGAGCTTACTCGCGTATTCAAAAAGACCAGCCTATCTTGTAGGTATAGTATTTTTTATCACAACGCTCGGACGGCCACAGTATTTGGCAATACTTGGCGCATTTATATTTGCAGAGCTATACATAGAAAAGAACGACAAGTCATATTTCTCAAATCTCATAGAGCATTTCAGGGGCAAATTCATAACTTCAAACTTTATCTCTTTTTCGACATGCTATATCTTTTGGCAAATTACAAGCATGCTCCTTGATATTAACCTTTTTTCATTTGTTTCAGGTGAAGCAGCAACTTTCCTTGCTAAGAACAAACCTCTCCCAATAGGAGGCTTTACGATCTTCCCATTAAGCGGAACTTACTTTTTTCACTACCTATGGCATTTCCCTATTATTATTTCATTAACTTCCATTCTGTGTGGAGTTTATTTTTTTGATTGTCCCATGAAGCTCAAAAAACTTTACCTCTTTACATACTCGTTCACACTCGCGAACGTCCTTCTCCACGAGCTCTTTCCAGTATTCTATTACAATATCAGGTATCTGTCCTATTTTTTTCCTCTCCTGTATCTCGTGTCTTTTCTCATAATCAATGAAATTACCAAAAAGACAAGATTCAGGTGGCTTCTTATTCCCTTTTGCCTCTCAAGCTTTACTGTATCAAGCAGCGCTCTTCAGGTTAGGGACGCAGCTCAAAACTATGTCCTTACGCCGCTGTTTGAGCATCGTCACGCCCTGAGACAATGGACCGCCAGCTCTGAGCATGTGTATTCTGCTTACAACAACAAAGGAGCAATGAACTATCTCTCATATATATTTGAACATCCAGAGACAGTTAAGAAATACAATCCAGAAATCAGGCCAGAAAAAGGCTTGTATATACTGAGGAGAAAGCCTTCTTTTCCGTGTGATAATCACCTGATCTTACCTCGCATTTATATATGCCAGATAACTCGAGTAAAAAATTCTCAGAAAGAATAAAAGATTTCTGGTACAGGAAGTAAAAGGCCGTCGCTATAGTCAGCCTCAGCTATCCATATCCTGCCATGCTCATCATGTAGTATTCTATCCTGAGCATACCAGTTGATTACATTCAGATACATAACTTCTAACTTCTCATATAGCCTGTTTCCAATGGTTTCTACTGTATCTTCAGGCCGAAGAGGTTCCATACACTGTGCAACAATGCTTCCGCCATCAATATCTGACGTTACCTCATGTATAGTTGCCCCAACAAATCGTACTCCTGCATAAAATGCATTTTTTAGAGCGCCAAATCCTTTAAAAGCGGGCAACATTGACATGTGTACATTTATAACTCTACCCGAATATTTAGTCAGAAGCTCATGAGAGACAAGCTTATCAAATGTCAGCACCAAGAGCTCAACATTATGCTCATCACATGCTTTCAATATGTCAGAATCAAACTTCTTACGCTCTGATGAATCAAATCTCTGGAGGATACGACCTTCTGAGAGTAGAGAACTTTCAGTTTCCGCATCTGCTTTTTCATCTAAAATAAAGAGTACCGGATCTATGCATAATTGCTCAGAACATGCACTAGCCTTTAGGGCAAGTCTCCCCTTGCCTGATATCGCAAATGCGACACGTAGTTTGTGGTTGCTTACATTTTTGGAACTCATAAGCGGACAACTATAGTAAACTCATACAACTGATAATCATGTAAGAGGCTCACATTATTTGAAAAATGCCTCTTACAATAATCAAACATATAACAGGGATCCGCATAGAAAAGGTCTTCTCGCATGTATTCTGGATCTGAATAACTAGTAAGCATGTTAAACGCGAACCCTTTTGTGGAGTGACTCGCCAAGGCATGAATCTGATGTAGTACATATTCATTCCACTGCTTTACTTCATGTTCAAGTTTTACGTTAAACAGCCCGCTGGAGACAGCATAGTCAAAGAGATCTTGATCTTGTAACGAGTTACCAAAGGTAACAAACTCTTGCTTCTGATGGGCCTTTTCTGCAACCTCAATCATATGCTTTGAGATATCATACCCATGATAAGAGAATGCCGGATATCGTGACTTCATGAATGAGCACAAGGCTCCATATCCACATCCATAATCAAGGAGTGAAAAAGAATCTGTCGTTTGGATAACTCTTACTAGCTCTTCAAATCGAGCGTTTTGAGATTCTTCTGAGTTCCAATCCACTCCTTTCGCTGAAGGACCAAACTCCTTCAGTTTGGTACTATAGTAAGCATCGACATCTTTTAAAATTGCTTCATGCTTCATAGCGTGCACCATGCATCTTTCGAATCGTTACATACGGGCGAATCTTAGTTTCGGTAAATATCTTGGAGATATAAATCCCGACAACTCCCAGCGAAAAGATCGTGAGGCCTCCTAAAAACCAGAGAGAGAGCATCAAAGAGGACCAGCCGATAGAGAAAACATATCCGCTTAAACGAAGAGCCACCAAAACACTTCCAGCAAGAAGAGCAATAAACATCAAAACCAAACCGATATAAAATATAAGTACTAAAGGTTTATTGCTAAACGACGTGATAGAATTTACAAAAAGACTAATTCTTTTTCTAAGCGTATAGCTACTACTGCCTCTTGAATCTTTCTTTACGACAATGGGCTCCTGACGAAAGCCAGTTAAGGCCCAAATCCCTCCTAAAAACAGCTCACGCTCTTTATACTCAAGAAGCGCATCTACATAGTGTCGCGTCATCAAACGAGAAGTTACAAAATTTGCAGGTACTTTCGTATCTGAAAGGTAATTGAAGATCAGGTAAAAAAGATCACCTGTCCATTTCTCAAAGAAACCACCCTTTCTCTGTTCTTGAACTCCGTAAACAACATCAACTTCTTTCTCTGAAACAAGCTTCGCATGAAATCTCTCTAAGTCTTCAGGAGCCTCTTCAAGATCAGAATCAATGAGAAAAACAAGATCACCGTTAGCTACTTCTAGCCCAGTCATCAGAGCTCTGTGATGACCAAAGTTACGAGCTAACTCCACTACTGTAATTCGAGGATCACCTTTAGCACATTCCAATGCTTTGGCTAGGGAGCCATCAGGTGAACCATCATCAACGAGAATAAGCTCTAATGAGCTTGAGACTTTCTCCCCCACCGCGAGAGTTCGACGACAAAACTCCTCCACAAACTGCTCTGACTTATAGAGTGTAGTAACGATTGAAAGCATAATTTACCTCAGCCTCATGTCCGTACGGGCCTAGGGTGCAGATACTCTAAAGCTCTGTCACCTGTTTGAAAGAGGAGATCAAGCACCGAAACATTATGAGTAAATTCTCCATGCAGTTGAGGATACTCTGGATAACCATCATATTGGAAATAGTATACTGATATATTACGCCGTGAGAACTCACTTTCATCGAGATAATCCTTTGCGGCAGGGCCTGAAAGATAGGTATCAACATTGAGTTGCGAACAGAGCTGAGCCAATCTCTCACTCTTTCCATCTAACAATTCGTAATCAGATGAAGACGTTACGTTAAAAGGAATACCCAGAGCTTTACAACACACCTCAAGGAACAACTTATTAATTTCAGTAAGATATTTTAGTTTCGATGCTTCGCTATAAGCCTGCTCAAACCTTGATGCAAATTGATGAAAGTGCGGAGCCCCCGAATAGCTATGAAGTATAGACTTCCAATGCTTCTCGGCCCAACCTTGATCATACACCTCAGCGTCTTTCATCGACTGATGAAATTTACCTTTTACCGAGATAGGAATAGTCAACCAGTGTAGGCCATCTTTGGTTTTAATCACATTTCGACTTCTCCAGTCTCGACGAGTAAACTGCACGTCGTCATAGAGAACGAAGAAATCAGCACTACGAATCTGATCAAAATATCCCTTCCATGGAATATAATTCGACTGTGTAATGACGGCAGTACTCATAGCAACTTCTTATGATCAAACGTAGTAGAATTCTTCTGAGCGACGACAAGACAACTTGCGCCAAACGGGATTGTCTTTCCTGAAGTGATTCGTCGGAGCTCAACATTAAGTGCTTGAAATAACATTCGAGAGAGAAAACCTTCGCTATCTTTGGAGTGTTGCTCTTTATAATCTTCTAATTCTCCAGCTTTTCTTATCCCGAAAAGGCTTGGGAGCGTTCTGCTAAGAAAGATAGGAAGCGGAAGAGGCGCAAAAAAATAACTGTTAAATAAAATGTTAAATCCAGTATCTCTTAGTTTCTGACAAAGATTCTTAAGTGTATATCTTCTATAGTGCTGCGCATAACGATCGTCCTCTGACCACAGGAAGGAATACGCCGGAACGGTTAAATACAATCGACCATCATCAGAGAGCTTTACGTGAAGCTCTCTTAAAAAGCCTTCATCATCCTCAATGTGCTCAAGTACATCAAACATTCCCATACTTGGAATGCTGGCGGGTAAAAATCCCGCTTCTTGAACTGTAGAACAAATCACATTATCAAGACCACGCATTTTAGCGTTTAACGCACCACTCGAGCCCGGCTCAACTAAAACCACTTTATGACCCAGCTCCTGAAGATACTGAGCAACGTATCCATTGCCACCACCGATATCAAAGAAAGGCTCTGGGGGCACAAAAATTCCGAGTGCGGCTCCTATGATTTTATTACGGTGTGTAAACCAAAATGAATCGGCTTCAAGGTCAAAGCAAACTTCATTTCCCCGCTCTGGATAGGAAACATCACGCGTTGAATCAGAACACCACAGTCCGTTTTCTTGTAGTATAAGTCCTTGGGCGATCTGATTGATTTGCATGTGAATGTCGTTCTGCTTTTTGGAAATGGCGTATCAGTTTTATAATAAATCCAGTCTCTTAAATCAAGTGAGGCGAACCGCACACTTTACTTTCTCTTATTGATATGCATTTATCATTTTTAGTATTTTTGGCGGGGATTACGTGGCTCAAGTTGAAACAGGTATAAGGCAAATTCTAAAATTTTCTTCTGTTTATAATCTACTCGGCATTATACTCGGGTCAGATCATTTCTATAAGCAATATGTTTCAAAGTACATTAAGCCATCCGAAGGTATTCGAATACTCGATATCGGCTGTGGCACAGCGAACATACTAAAGTATCTCCCCGAAAGTATCACCTACACCGGTTTTGACTTAAACCCAAACTACATAGAAAGCGCCAGAAAAGAACATGAGAATGAGCAAGTAAACTTCATATGCTCATCAGTAAAGGATTTTTCAGCAAATGTAGAGCAGGCCTACGATCTGGTTTTAGCCACTGCCGTGCTCCATCACCTAGACGATGAAGAAGCTACTGGGCTTTTTCAAATTGCAAACAATGCACTAAAAATGAATGGACGCTTCATTACGCTAGACTGCGTTTACATTCCCAATCAAAATTGGTTTGCGAAATCAATTATATCTCTCGATAGAGGGTTACATATCAGAAATGAGCAGGAATACTTGAGTCTGGCACAAAAGAGCTTCCCTGAAACACAGAGCATCATTACACACGATCTACTAAATGTGCCGTATACTCATATCATACTAGAGGGGAAAAAAGTTTAGATAAATAAACAAACTAAAAGTTCGCCACACTCGGTGCGATCCTATTTTCGGGAGAAAACCCAGAAACAACCTCGCAGACCTTATCAATGTCAGATTGCGCAAGTCCGCAATAAAGAGGTAAGCGGACAATTCGCTGACTCCACTCTTCGGTAATAGGCAGATCTCCTTGGCTATACCCAAGCTTTTTCCCCATTGGAGAAGTGTGTAGCGGCACGTAGTGAAATACAGCGTAAACCCCCTGTGAGCGACAGTAGTTGATAAACTGCTCTCTCGTTTCATTATCCGGAAGGAGGCAATAAAACATATGGGCATTATGCTCACAACCTGCTGGGATTACCGGACGTCGCACTATTTCCAAGTTCTCTAAAGACTCAAGAGCCTGATAGTAACTCTGCCAGATATGGAGTCGCTCTTGATTGATCTCTTCTAGGTGATCAAGCTGTCCGCGTAAGAAGGCGGCAATAATCTCAGAAGGAAGGTAGCTGCTACCGATATCAACCCAGCTATACTTATCAACTTCACCTCTAAAAAATTGGCTCCGATTAGTACCTTTTTCTCGAATAATCTCCGCTCGCTCTATGTACTCCGGATTATTTACGAGGAGCGCTCCCCCCTCCCCTGAGCTGTAGTTTTTAGTTTCATGAAAACTAAACGTTCCCATGTCGCCGAATGTTCCAAGCCATTGGCCGTTATAGCGGGCGTTTATAGCATGAGCAGCGTCTTCTATAACTGATAATTGGTACTGACGAGCAATCTCAAGTATGCGCTTCATTTCGCATCCAACTCCAGCATAGTGAACCGGGACGATAGCTTTTGTTCTCGGAGTAATGTGCTGTTCTATTTGAGCTTCATCGATATTTAGTGTATCTGGGCGAATATCACAAAATATGATCTTTGCGCCTCTCATGAGAAAAGCATTTGCGGTAGAGCTGAAGGTAAAAGATGGCATAATCACCTCATCGCCTTCACGGATATCCGTAAGGAGCGCTGCCATTTCAAGAGCCGCAGTACAGGAGTGCGTCAAGAGCGCTCGTTTGACATCAAATGTCTTCTGTAAAAAATCATGACACTGCTTCGTAAATGGCCCATCGCCTTTAAGATCACCACGAAGGACGGCCTCTGCTATGTAGTAGAGCTCCTTGCCTGCTATATGGGTCTTATTAAATGGGATCATATCGCTTAAAGGTACTGAAGAAGACCTTCTTAATCAATCACTTCCTCGCTACGGCCTCAGGGCTCTCCCCTGAGGGCAGTCTCAGGATTAAGTTAACAAGATCGCAATGAGAGATCTCTCATATTATGCTGAAATATTTAAAAATTCAGAGAATCCTTCCATTTTCACAATCCGCCACATTGACATTAAAGGTGATTCTTCGGATATTCTTTCTTTGCCTTAGCGTGACCATGTAACTTCCGCAAAGGTAAGTCTTCCATCTCAGATGGCCCTGTAGCTTCCCCCTTCGCTAAAGCTACGGAGGACGAGCAGTACCAGAGCGAAGATTTTTGTGGCCCTGTAGCTCAGTTGGTTAGAGCGGCCGGCTCATAACCGGTAGGTCCCTGGTTCAAGTCCAGGTGGGGCCATATTTTTTCTCAAAAAAATAGGGACACTCTTGGGCTTGAGCCAGGGAGTTTCAATACAGATGCGAGCTAGCGCAGCATCATGACCGTTTGCGACGCGAGCCACGCGAGCATGGAGCAAACAACAAGACAGGTGAGTTCCAGCCTTCGTTAAAACTACGTCCTGACAGGCAAGTCCAGGTGGGGCCATATTTTTTCTCAAAAAAATAGGGACACTCTTGGGCTTGAGCCAGGGAGTTTCAATACAGATGCGAGCTAAGAATATTCTCAGACTAGGACGCAGCCTTAATCTTACCTGTTCGCTCTCGCTTCGCTTCAAAGATACTATAGGTTTTGGCAGAAGACTCTGGCTTCTTAGAGTACGCTAGTGTTTCATTTTTTATATCAGCGCTGAGTACTCTAGAGGATTCAGACATTAGCTTATCTTCCTCGGCTCTCTTCTTAAGGAGAATCTTTGTCGTTTTAATATCCTCTTCTCGAATCTCAATGGTGCGATATCTTGTGGGCACAAACACCGATACCGTTTCACGCACTCTTCTGGCCATTTTACGCAGGCTACGGTCGAGTAAATTTTGGGATAATATACGGTTAGACATAACGTCCTCTGCCCCAACACGGGCTCTAGTATCCAAAAGCTGTAGCGAACGACAAATCGTCTCTAGTGCATATCTCACATCGTCATTACCGAGACTATAAAGGGTCTTTCCTTTACCAGCCCAGCCGCTGGCGAGCGAGTCAAAGGGAAGGTGCGGCAGTTGCCATGCAGATTCAGAGTATATATCACCTTCTGGATCAAACTGTTCACGCAAGTAAGCACAGTCATATGCAGCGGATGTTGGAAGGAACTTAAGGTTCGGATTTCCTCTTAGCAAACGCTCTGTGAAAGTAAGAAAGCTATCGGTAGCGCTGACGGTAAGTGGACATTTTCCAACTATCATCAGAACCTCTGAAGCCATGCGAAGAAGCATGCCCTGTGCTGTACCGATAAGACCACCTGCATCTATCAAGATAACATCATAGTGATTACGCGCGTGGTTAATGATATCTTCAGCCAGCTCAATTCCGTTAGCACGAGAGATAAACTCCATCCCTGATCCCATGGTAGCTGGTGGGAGTAACAAGCTCGCGTTTTCAGCGAGCGGAAAAAGCGCTTCTTGAAAGCTCGCTTTGGTAAAAGAGCTTCTGTTTTCTAGCCACCTATCGATATGAACACTTAAGCCCTGCGGAGCCATAAGCGCCCTTGAGAGATCTTTACTTTGAATATCAAGATCCCAGATAAGTACTCGCTTGCCGTACGTGCTAAGAAGATCGCCTGCGGCGGCAATAAATGAAGTGAGACCAAGGCCACCGGTTGGGCTAAGGCCAACAATGACCTTACACTCGGACTTCTTCCCTATTTTATGAAGCTCAACACTTGAAGCTATGAGCTCCTGCAAAAGGTCAATAGTATTACAATTATCTGAAAGCACCTTGCGGGCACCGCAGCTATAACCAACTTGAAAAGCCCCGGCAGAGTACTGATAATCGGGAACAAACATTATAATCTGCATCTCGGGCTTTAGTGCCTTGATACGCGTTGAAATGCTTCGGGCATCATCCCCGAGACACGACCCGAGGAGTACAATGTCTACTTCATCAATTTTTTCAAAGTAATTATCAGGTTCACAAAGTTGAATATCACAATCAGCGTAGGAGTGATTAAGCTCTCGAATCTCTTCAAGCTTAGAGAAGTAGAGCGCCTGCCCTAATGTTGTTTCATCAATAATGAGAATCTTCATAAAGTCTTACGCCTACTACTTCCAAGATCATTCTGTAAATCTTTCAAAGGACCCGGAAACTGCTACCTGATGGGCCCCTGTGCTCAGAGCTGCCAATGAGTATGCGCTATCGCTTACTACTACTCAAAAAAAATGATGGCTGAGTTAAATTCGCGGTATTATAGCCGATCTCATAAATAAAGTGGAATATTTTGATTAGTTGTTGATTTCACGATACTTTTACCCCTTAATACTTGAATACTGAGCTGTAGAATACACTTTTGGAAAGAAGCTAAAATGAAAAACGAACGAGCGGGAGTCATGGTTGAGATGGCAATTATAGCCCCGGTTTTAGCGCTTATGCTTCTTGGTTTTGTTCAAATTGGTCTTATCGTTATTGCTAAGATTGGAATTCACAATGCGGCAACAGTCGCTGCAAGGTATGCCGTACTAGACGGCGTATCAAAGAATCAGGCTGATATTGATGATGCGGTTGAGCGCTCGCTCCCACCAACAATATCTTTTAGTGATATCAATATTGATTACCGAGACGATTATCCTATCGGCACGGGAACTGACGAAGCTACTAGGGTGCTAGTCACCTACGATATGCCGCTTATGGTTCCTTACGTTATCCCTAACAGCTCTGGAGGCATTCTGACAATCGAAGCAGCCTCTATAATGAGATAACAACTATGTCAGTACGTCTCAGAAATCCTGAAAGCGGATCAGCGATCGTTCTCTTTGTACTCTGCATCTCTGTTCTGGCAATGATTACAGCTCTTGTGGTTGATGCCGGACGCGGATTCATGCAACAACGAAACGTTCACTTCAGCCTTGATGCGGCAGCACTTGCCGGTGTTGTAAAGCTCGACGGAGGTACTGAGACTGATGCTTATAACGAAGCATATATGATAGCCAGAGAAAATGGCGTATCTGCCGTAGAGCTTCAAAATTCAAATAATATTCAGATTGGCACATGGGACGAATCAGCAAAGACTTTCCAAGCATACCCCTCTCCAATACCCTCAGCTTCCCCTGCCACAAGCCCAACGCCGATGGCTAATGCGGTACAGCTTTTAACTACCAGAAACGTAGATGGTTATTTTACTGCGTTCTTTGGAATAAAAGAGCTCTTACCTTCAGCTCGCTCTGTTGCCTACATGCCGATAACCACCGTCAACAATCCGCTGTGCTTAAAACCATTCGCAATCGAATCAAGTTCACTCATCTCCGAGTTTGGAGATCTTAACTTTATCGACTGGCTGAACTCCGGGCCTTATCCTATTACGATAGGAAATAACTCACCTGCAAACTGGGGTAAGATTGATCTCGGCGGGAATATGTCGAGTGGAAATAATTTTCGGGATGCGATGTTAAATGGTATTTGCGATCCGAGTTCCATCCCCGCTCCAAACACACTGATAAGCCCCGGCACGGGATTTGGCGGTCCCATAAAATCAATATTTGATTCTATCTACAATGACCCTGATACAACGAAGAGACGAATGCTCTTTATGCGAGTCTCGGACTTTCCGAACGGAAACTCTGGTGATATTTCAAATCATGGTTTTGTTGAAGTCGAGATGACCGGGCTCACACTTTCAAATGGTCAGAACTGGACTATGGATCTAAATGTCATCAACATTTACGACGACTACAGCCTCGTTCCCCCACTCGGCCCACCGACTACTGGTTACGGCCCACGACAACTCGTATATTAACGAAAGGAACTCAGACCTTTTTCTTCTGAAGAAACCACTTAATGGTCTCTTCCAATCCGCGAGCAGCGGAGTGGGTCGGCTCGTATCCAAGCAGTTTTTTGATGTTGGATAGATCCGCAAGCGAATGAGCAATATCTCCCGGACGAAAGTCGAGATACTCGGGAGAAGCAGCTATGCCTTGAACCCCTTCTTTCTGCAAGATTTTAGCTAACACATCATAAAGTTCAGTAAGCGTGAGTGATTCCCCCACAGCTACATTTAGTACTTGAGAAAGATCGGTATCTATATCTCCATCTAACGCTCTAAGGGCAGACAAGATATTACTCTGCACAACATTTTCAATAAAACAAAAATCACGGCTCGTCTTACCATCTCCAAAGATCTGACACGGCGTACCACTTAAGAGATTCTGAATCCAGCGCGGAATAACCGCAGCATAAGGACCATCCGGATCCTGCCTCGGGCCAAATACATTAAAATACCGCAAACCGGTAGTTGGTATACCGTAAAGTGAAGAGAACACACTGGCATAAAGCTCATCAGTGTACTTACTCGCGGCATAAGGCGAGAGTGGATTCCCTATCTCTTCTTCGACCTTTGGTAAGGTTTCATTATCGCCATACACTGAGCTAGATGAAGCATAAACAAAACTCTTAACATCAGCCTCTTTTGCCGCGTTAAGCACATTTAGAAAGCCAGTGACATTAACTCTGTTGGTATTTAGTGGATCCTCAATAGAGCGTGGAACGGACCCGAGAGCTGCCTGATGCAGCACAAAATCAATTTTACCCGAAAAGATACTCTCAACCTTTTGAGCGTCTGCAACATCAACGTCATGAAAGGTAAAACGTTTAAATTTTTCCTCAGACACGGTCTTTTGAACCTGCGTAAGGTTATCCTCATATCCAGTCGAAAAGTTATCAAGCCCTAACACGATCTGATCGTGATCGAGGAGGTACCGCAACAGATGTGAGCCAATAAATCCAGCCACACCGGTAACAACCCATGTGTACTGGCTCGTATCAAGAAATTTGGTTTTTTGTTCAAATGCAGTTGTCATAGCTTTCGTAGCAATGACTGTAGTATTAACTACTTAAGAAGTCTACCCTTAGAAATGGGCACGAAAACCGGCAAAAAACGCACGACCACGAAGTGGGGCTAGATCTTTAAGAAATGAGGTATGTACCCTAGCTTCTTCGTCTCCAAGGTTCGTTCCCTTCACAAATAGCTCTATTTTTTCGTACCCACGCTGAAAAACTTCAGCATTTAAGCCGGCGTTTATGAGAGCGTAACTGTCAGTGGGAAGCTCAAAAGGAGCAGTTTTATCCTGCTTGTTTACAAGCTGAGTTTCTACGTAGCTAGAGACGGAACGATAGTTATGGCGTAGCCCAAGCTTTCCGCGCAGAGGAGTTACCCGTGGCAAATAAGTATCAGCAGTTGTGTTTCGGCCACTCACGAAGTCAGCGCTGGTGTAAAGCACAAACTGTTGCTCCCCAGTTGCAAAGAGATCAAGCTCTGATTCTACTTCAAATCCCCAGAACTCGGCACCTGTATTTTCGTAAAAATAGACCGAAGCTCCTTCCAGCTCGTCTCCGGTAGGCGCAAGATTTATGTAATCAAAATAACGCTGCCAAAATGTGCTAACGCTTCCGCGTAAACTTCCTTTATCTTTACTAAGTACAAGCTCGGCCCCAACAGATCGCTCCTTCTGAATGTCTTCATCTCCTAATTCATACGTCTGAGTCGCAACATGCACTCCGTCCGCAAAGAGCTCAGCACTATTTGGTGATCGTTCGCTGTAGGAGAGGTTAAACGCTGCCCCGTACCACTTTTCAGGTGAGTGCCAGAGGAGTCCACTTGAGAACGAGAAAAGATCAAAATGCTTAGAGGAGATATCAATGGGATCGATATGACTGTACTCATAACGTCCGCCAACCTCAACGCTCATATCATCAGAAAGTGCGTAGTCTTCAAGAACAAACAGAGCTGGTGCGATATCTGTACTTGATGGAAGAAATGCTTCTTCACCTGAAATGTTTTGATCTTGGTACTGGAGCTGCATGCCAAAGCCCCCTTCGTACACATCATCATGGGAATGAGAGAGGAATGTTCGAGCTTCAAAAACGTCTCTTTCAAAGATAGTGCCGACATGATCGCCCTCAAGCTCTTTATGTTCATAATCAGCATAGGTTCCGCCAAACTTTATAGACTTAAAGAAATCACCTTTAAGTTTGTACTCGCCGCGTGTTTCGACACGCGTCTGCTCCATATCAATTCTTGCGCCGTGAGAGCCTTCTAGCTCATCCTCGTGTTCATGTTCATCTTCGTGATCGCCCTCCTCTTCATGCTCATCATCATGCTCGTCGCCATGCTCTTCTGTGTGCATGTGACCGGGGACACCGTATTCACTATCGTATCTTCTTACAGCCACTCCCCAAAAACCACGAGAGCTTACGTAAGAACTCCCAAGCTTAAAGGATCTGGTAAGCGAATCACTTGAAGGCAGGGTATCTCTTACCTGCTCCTCTTCGTGTTCTTCTCCTTCTTCACTCTCCTGTTCGCGTAACTTTTCAGACTCAGCAAATCCTGGAATTTCAATGTTATCTGTTTCACGAGCGAAACCTGAAAGGTGCCAGTTTATGGCTCCGCTCTGTCCTTTAAGTACAGCAGCTCCTGTTCGTTCATCACTCGCGCTATCTCCTAGCTGGCCAAGTACGCTTCCGGTAAACTCTCTCCCAATAGGTGCTTCTGCGATGCTATCGTCGACACTATTAACCACTCCTCCAATTGCCTGACTTCCGTAAAGAAGCGTGCTTGGTCCCCGTAAAATATCAATACGCTCCGTTGTGAGCGGATCGCTAATCACAGAGTGATCATCTGAAGTAGCTGAGACATCCCCAGTATCCAGACCATTTTGCAGAACTCGAACTCTCGAATTGCTTTGTCCCCGAATAATTGGACGGCTAGCCGACGGGCCAAAGTATGAACTACTGACCCCTGGAACTGAAGAGAGCGTTTCCCCTATAGTTGGCTCAAAACTTCTCTCAAGCTCCTTTTTACTAATAACCTGTATCGGTTTTCCCAGATTAACCATTCCCTCAGGAGAGAGAGAACCAGATATAAAGAGATCCACAGGTTTTGATTCCTGGTCTTCAGACTCTGCGAATACCAGATGGGGAGAGACCAATAGAATGAGTAGCGTTAGGAGTTTGCAGCGACGTAAAAAAATCATAAAATGACTTATTGCAATTTATTTGCAATAAGTCAACGCCCGACTACTAACTAAAATGAATACTGTGCGCCAAACACCCACACCGCATCCGTTTCTAGCTGAGGTCCATCAAGGTCTTGATAGACTGGAACCAAATACTCAGCGGCCACACGCATTCCCTTAAGAGCGCCCTCGGGCACCAGAAAATTCAGACCGAATCCAAAACGATAACTCTCCCCGCCTCTCAGGCCCGGATCTGCAGTTGGCACCATCATCGGGTTAAGACGCGAGTCCGCCCCATCTATATTTCCACGATTTGTGTATTCGTTTCGAAAAGAAAAACTTGCAGCATCACTCATCTGGTAAGCAGCCCAGAAAGTTCCAGAGAACTCATCGCCGAGACTATAACCATCATCGTTTCTACCGGTACGAATATTGCCGTTTGCCTGTGCGCCCCATGAAATTCTCCCCGATTGTCCGAGATACGTAATTCCTGGCAGAAGATCTACCGTTCCAGAACCAAGCTGCATAGGATACGGAAGCACCATATCGGCTCCTGCCGGCGTATCATCACGAACGTCAGTATCCCCGCTTGGAACGCTGACACCGGTATTTAAGTGAACTCGCTGTCCGCTCCCTTCATAAACTCGGGTAAGCCCGGTAAAACGAATATCCCCAAGACCGCTCGAACTCGTACGAAAAGAACCTCCCATACGAGTTTTATGATCCATCGTCATATCAATAATGGGAACCATCGTCATAAAGGTAAACCAATCTGCCGGCGCATACATCATCCCGAGCATGTGCATCTCCATATCCATCTCGGTAGGTGAGACCATGTACTGAGACAACACTTCGGCAGTACTCACCCCACTGGTGCCTGACCTATTGCCCTGCATGTTCATAAACATGTACCGATAAGAGAGCATAAACTCGCCCTCGCCATGAGTGTGATCACCCATAACCCCAATCGGCGCATGCGCATCAGGCCTAAGCGCATGATAATGCCTATCAGCCCCAGCACCACCACTATCAGCCTGCACTAAAGGAGCAACAGACAACAAAACAGCCGCAAATATCCCAAATAGCTTCATACCACCTCCACAGAACTTCACTTTGCACCGCCAATACATACCCAAATTTCCCACCCCCCTCAAAGCGACAAATTGCCACACTAATAGGGACGCTCCCCTTTTCTCCCCCCATCCCCCCAAAACAAAACCACTTTTTCTAATAGGGACGCTCCCCTTTTTTCAACGCAACTAAAATGAGCGCTTGGAGATTGCAATTTCATAATTGAGACCATGCGCTCTGTTTCTTGATTTCGTAGGGGAGGCAACCGTCAGGAATGCATTTAAATAAAGGGGAGCGTCCCTTTTAAAATTTGAGGTGTAATTACAGGGGGATGGAGGGGGAAATGGGGAGCGTCCCTATTTTAGGGGGGTGGGGATTTTTGAGAGTTTGCGCTGGAGGGTTCGGCGGTGAACGCCTAGTCGGGTGGCGGCGTGGGTCACGTTGCCGTTGCAGTCTTCAAGAACTCTCTGGATATGCTCCCACTCCACTTGGAGTAGCGTTGGTTGTTCAATGTCTGGGAGCTCTCTTTGATGTTGTTGCGATGATTCGGATAAATAATCTTCTACATCAAGTTGCAGTGCGTTGAGAATTTCTCCCACATGCACGGGTTTTGTCAGATAGTTCGTGGCACCGGCTTTTAGTGCACTTACGGCAGTAGAGATCGTGCCATACCCTGTAAGCACTACGCAGGTTACGTCACCGCACACTTCTTTAAGGCTATCAATTAGCGTCAGCCCCGAGGCTTCTCCAACACACAGATCGAGTATAGCGTATCCCGGCTGATGCTTTGCAATCATTTGCCTAGCCTCATCAACGGTCTCAGCCTCAAGCACTTTATAGCCACGCGCGTTTAACGATCGCGAAACTCGCTGCCTGAACACAGCGTCATCTTCAACAAAGAGTATCTGTGGCTTTTCAGGCTGCAATTGAAACCTCTCGTGATTTAACAGTGGGAATACTCATGATTACAAAGTGTCCACTCTCCCCGCGGTGCTGAAACGTAAGACTTCCTTCAAGACTCTGGCAAACAAGCCTAGCGATAAAGAGGCCAAGCCCCATGCCATGCTGCTTCGTGGTAAAAAAAGGCTCAAAACATTTCTCTCCGCCCGCAGTACCTAGTCCAGGTCCATAGTCGCAGACTTGGACTGTCAGCTGATCCCTCTCGTATCCAATAAATACTTCAACAGGTCGACTTTCCTGAATTTCCCTGTGTACATCCACCGCATTTTGAACGAGCGCATTAAGACTAGCGCTCAGTGCTCTTACTGGGACAAGAAACTCTCTATCAAGACAATCGCTGTAAAGAAATGTAACTTCTGAAGATACACCTCTAAGCGCCTCATCTCGAATCTGTGTAAGCGTAGCCCACTCAAGGCTCTCACCGCGCATGCTGCCTGCTCGCTGACAGAGTTGATCTATTATATCTTTACACCGCACCGTTTCACTATCTAATAATCCAAGCTCTTCAGTCAGCACTGCGTCCGGTACACTCTTTTGGTTCCTTATCTCTTCTAATAAATCATTAACAACAACTCGTATGGTAGATAGAGGACTTCCTAGTTCATGAGCGGCTTGTGCTGCCCATGCCGTAATCGCGGCGAGCTGTTTTCTGTCTGCTTCAAAGTGAAGAAGCATCTCATCACGCTCCTTAAGCGCCTTCATAATGCGAGAGAGGAAGTAAGCAACGAGCATGGCTACAACCACATAGGCTCCTAACATCCCATACAGATGCAACGACAAGGGCTGAGACGCATCACCATGCATCATTCCGTGATGCATAGCATGCTCCGGGCCAGCTTTCACAAAAAAGAGCACAGCAAAGTTCAGGGTAGTCACCCCTGCCATTATCCATGCCCACTTTGCCCCAAGTAAAACAGCCGCCAAAACAACGTAAATGAGATAAACGACAGTAAAGGGATTCGCCGCTCCTCCTGAAAGAGCAAGAAGTCCGGTGAGAAGAAGCGTATCAAAAAGTAGAACAACCGCTAAAGTACTGCCTCTTAGAACATAGCGAAAAAGAAGATCGGTCAAAGGGATGAGAGCAAGTAGAGCGAGAATGGAGTAAAGCTCAAGAGAAACCTGAAACCAGAGTACCAAAGTAAGAATGGTAACTAACTGACCAGCAAAGGCAACAAGCCTAAACCCAAGCAGCCAACGCCTGAGATGAGGCGAGGAAGACTCAATTGATCTCATACTTAAGGGGCGCAATTGACCGTTAGATAGTTCCATGATACTCAAAGTACCTACATCATCCAGTTACGATTGGAAAGGAAAACAGTAAAAATCTATGGGCTTTAGTTGCGGAATCATCGGTTTGCCAAACGTTGGTAAATCCACCATCTTTAATGCTCTCACCAGCGCCAAAGCTGCGAGTGAGAACTTCCCCTTCTGTACCATTGAACCGAATACTGGGGCAGTGCCCGTTCCCGATCCGCGCCTTGATAAACTTGCTGAACTTGCTGGTTCCGCCAAAACCATCCCTACCCAAATCACATTCGTTGACATTGCCGGTCTTATTCGCGGCGCATCAAAGGGAGAAGGTCTTGGAAACCAATTTCTTGGCCACATCCGAGCGGTTGACGCCGTTGCTCACGTTGTCAGATGTTTTGAAAACGACAATGTTATTCACGTTGATGGAAACGTTGATCCGATACGAGATGTTGAAACGATTGATACCGAGCTTATCCTCTCAGATCTAGAATCAGTACAGAAACAATTTCAAAAATATCAAAAGCTCGCACGATCACAGGATAAAGAAGCAAAAGAGATCCTTTCAGTCCTTGAAGGACTTGAAGCACACCTATCAGATGGTAAACCTGCCAGACACTTCGAATCTGAAAGCGAACATATAGAAGAACTCACATCGCAACTCCTCACAGCAAAACCTACACTCTTCGTCGCTAATGTCTCTGAGGATGATGCCGCAACCACTCCTGATATAAATGGCTCAAGACTTGTAGATCGTCTTGCAAAGTATGCCGCCGATTGTAATGCCCCTATCACTGTAATCTCAGGTCAGGTCGAAGCAGAGATTAGTGAATTGCCGAGAGAGGAGCGTAAAGACTATTTGGATGAGCTTGGCCTCGAACTCTCAGGACTCGATCGTTTAATCCTTGCTGGCTACAAGCTCCTAAACCTTCTTACTTTTTTCACTGTTGGCCCTAAAGAAGCTCACGCTTGGACTGCTGAGAACGGCACAAAAGCACCGGGCTGTGCTGGTAAGATTCATACAGACTTTGAAAAGGGCTTTATCCGTGCCGAAGTCATCGCATACGATGATTACGTCGCCGCTGGAAGCGAAGTAAAAGTCAAGGAAGCCGGCAAGTTACGAGTAGAAGGGAAAGAATACACCATGCAAGACGGAGACATCGTTCACTTCCGTTTTAACGTATAATTCCCCCTCCCCATTCAAACGCACACAACTTTTTTCCCACATTCTCGAATTACTCCTATGAGAAAACTATTTCTTATTCAAAAAGGAGAAAACTATGGAAATTTCACAGGTACAGCAGCAAAGTCTGTTGAACTCTAACTACAATCTGAGCTCATCGTCACAAATTGGGACATCTAACTACATTGCTCCTCAATTTAGAAGCGCAGAGCCTTCCCAGCTAAACGCTGAACAAACTCAGCTTTCCCAAAACTCATTTACAGAAGTAATCGGGCAAATTCTTGAGACTCTGATGGTAATGGTGGAAAGACTTGTTTCAGCTCTTACTCAGGGAAATGCCACAGCACAACCGAATGCTGGCCTAGTTGATACAAATACGCAGGCTCAAGCAGGTAGTACTGCTGAATCGAGTCAGGCAGCAGAATCTTCTGCAAGCACGTCCCCTAAAAGCGAAGAAAGCTTTTTTGACAAGATCGGTGGATACGTCAAAAAAGGGATGAAGGTCTATGACGCGGTAAGTGATCTCTTTGGCTTTAAATCAAAGGCAAAAGATATAGCAAAAAAGTGGACTGGAAAAGCTACAGACTGGCTTCAAAAGGCAGGAGACTGGGCTAAGGGCGCAGGAGAAAAAGTCGGCAGCTGGTTAAACACCGCTGGTGACTATGCCGCCAAAGCTGGAAATTGGCTAGCAGACGGCGCTTCGAGCATTGGCAATTGGGTCTCAGGACTTTTTGCTTAATCAAAAATCCCCGGTTACGGAAGTTCAAACGCAACCGGGGCTCTTTGCTCAAGCCTTTTTAGTAGTCGCAAAAGGTCTTCACGCTTGTAAGGCTTCATTAAATAATCATCCATTAAGTTTTCCCTACAGAACCTATCTTTATCGCCTTGAAGATTATGGGCAGAGAGGGCAATAATCGGCACGGTCTTTCCCTTAACATCCTCCCGAATTTTTCTGGTCGCCTCAAGTCCATCGACAACTGGCATTTGGATATCCATAAGAATAAGATCAAAGCTTTTCTCTTGTGCTACATCTACTGCCTGCTGACCATTAGAAACAACTGTAACATCATGCCCTTCTTTTTCAATCATGCGAACGGCGATACTTTGATTAATAAGATTATCTTCTGCTAACAAGATACTGAGATTTTTTGAACGGAATCGAGATGAAATAGACTCAATATCATCAACATCATCATGCTCTTGCGATTCAGTAAGCGTTTCAAAGTCAGCGCTAAAATAAAATGTACTCCCTTTCCCTACGGCGCTGTCAAGATGAAGCTCTCCGTTCATGAGCTCAACAAGATTACACGAAATAGCCAGCCCAAGACCAGTTCCTCCGTAAACACGCGATGTAGATTGATCAGCTTGCGAAAACGCATCAAAGATCTTCTCTTGCTTCTCTTTCTCAATTCCAATTCCAGTATCTTTTACACTAAATTTAAGTCTGGTAGTGTCCTGAGCAAGACTTTCAAGAGATATATGCAGGGTAACCGAACCGCCTGCCGGAGTAAATTTAACGGCATTAGAAAGAAGATTTAAGAGCACCTGCCTTAGCTTATCGGGATCACCATTTATGTGCTCAGGCACATCTGGGTCTATGATAACGAAAAGATCTAAGTCTGCCTCTTTTGCTCTCACCTGAAACATCTTCTCAATATTTTTTAGATGATCTCTGAGTTCAAATGGAATTGGGTCAAGTACAAGATGGCCTGCTTCAATTTTTGAGTAATCAAGAATATCATTCACCAGAGCCAACAAGCTCTCTGCCGAATAGTTCACAACCTCGGCCATCTCTTGCTGTTCTTCATCCATATCCGTGTCCTGAAGTAGTGTAATCATTCCGAGCACACCGTTTATTGGAGTACGAATTTCATGGCTCATATTGGCCAAAAACTTTGTGCGTGCATCTGTTGCTTTTGCAAGTGCTTCGTTTTTTGATGTGAGATAAAGAATCCAGAGGACAATAGAGAGACTCATCATGAATGAGATTAAGAATACAGAATCAGGCAAAGCGCTACGATTCGCGATCAGATAATTTGAACTCGGCGAATATCGCACACGCAACTCTCGCCCCGCTATATTGAGAGGCACACCCGCTTTCGCTTCTTTCTCAATATCTTTTAGAAGCGCTATAGCATCAAAACTCGTGTTCGAATCATTATAGTTCTGATAGATGGGCCTCCATTCACCACTATCAAATTTAGCGTCAAATTTTAAGATGATACCTTTTAGTCCCAGCTCACTCAGGGCGTGCTTTACTACTTGCGAAAGGCGCAAAACCCCAATTAGAAATCCACTGACATGCTCTCTCTCTCTCTTCTCATCTTGTCCTGCTGTATTTTTATAGACAGGAACAACCGCAAGAAAGTCCATCGAGGAATGCTCTGTCACGGGTGAGCGAAAAAGCTGGAATGGCTCGGTCATGAGAACTTCACCAGTTTCAGCAGCTCGATCCATCACTGTCTTTCTCAACTGATCTGAGTAGTGATCAAAACCGTACGCGAGTTCTGTGAAATCCTCAGGAAGAGTAAATGCTACCGGAAAATAAATTTCAGCTCCCTGATGAGATGTGAGTTTGCGATTTTCATCAAGTTGCTTTAGTCCTGCACTTGAAAATGGACTGATTTCAGCCTCAAATTGCTCCCTCTGGCTTTCAAGAATGCGGGGTGACCAATCGACGGCCATTAACGGACTGGTCCGAGAGAGATATGGCTGAACGAATACCTCAAACTCCTCACGACTAACATTTTCAGAGGCAGCAAAAAATCGTTCAATACTCTCTAGTTTTGACAATACCTCATCGAATTCAGACTCTATAGCCCGGATCTGTATCGCGGCATCAACCTTTAGCTTCTTTGAAATTACATCTGACTCGTATTCTAATATGAGATTCCACACATAAAGAGTGGTAAAAATTGAGGCGAGAAGCACTGAAAGAGAGAGAAATGTTTTTCGTAGTTGCACCGCATGATACAGCTCTCGACATCCTTTCATGTAAAGCGAAAATGATAGTGCTAGACCGCAAATCGCTGTATGTACTGCCATACGCGTAAGATCAAACCATCCATAGGCAATCTCAATAGACATAAAATATCCAATAAGAGCCGAAACACATATCACAACACCTGTACTACTTAGAGTGAGTGAAAGTAATACCCTAGCTGAGCCTGGTTGAGGCCTTACAAGAAAGAGTCGAGACAACGATACAGCCACAAACATAAGGGATGTGTTGGGGGCCATTCTTCCGGCATGAGATGTCTGAGTTACAATCTCAGGAGTAACAAAAAGCAGATCAAGGCCGGAATCAGTATCAAAGACATACTGCATGCCGGACCCTCCTGCGAGGATCAAACATACTGCGGACAAATAAAGTGAAAATACGCCACGCGACACCAATGAGGCTGCGACAAGTTGAAAACACAGCGCTGTGTTAAACTGCATTGGGGCAAATGATGGGTGAATCTGCACTACCACCGAGGCCTGAAATACCCAGCCGACCATCACAACGCAGGCAACTATGCATACGATATAGCTCAGAAAGTCAGTTTTATCGCGGCGTAGAGTCTTCATATCCCCAGTAGAAATCACGCTTAAGTTATCGATAGAATTATGACTTTTCTTAAATGTTTCCCACTCTATCTAGCATCAATACTGATATTTCCTTGAAGCCCTTACACGGGGCATTTTGTCTCATAAAAGTCCAATCTATAGAGCAATTTACTGAAAGTTATCCACAAGTTGACATACCAGCCACAAAATTATAAACGTTATACTCTTTGATTTGAGGCTCTTGCCGAAAAGCCTCTAAAAAATCAATAACCACGGTACTCTGTGGGCCGGTAGCTCAGTCGGTAGAGCAACTGACTTTTAATCAGTGGGTCGGCGGTTCGAACCCGCCCCGGCTCAAGTTTTTCCCACTTGCCGTTCTTGGCCAAGGGATAAATCCCCTCTCAAGCTAAACGCTTGTTCACCCCTGCCGGGGCGGGTTTGAACCGCCTGCCCCGGTTTAGGGCCAGCACACAGCACATTCTCCTTATTTTAGTATCAAGGCCTGTCAGTCGATACTCTTCGCTATGAGCAAAAAGGCATACTCTCCCCTCTCCACTATTCTAGTGGGGTTACTCTTCGGAGCTCCATTTGCGGGCTTTGGTACGTTCGCGCTCTGGGAGGCGTATGAGGAGTACTATTCTCTTAACTATACGCCAAAAGACTTTTGGGGGCCTCTAGTCGGGGGGGCGATATTTAGTCTTATCGGATACAGCATAATCATCTCTTTGATGAGGTATCACTATTATGAAAAGGCAGTCAGCCGCCTAAAAAATCGCTATCCCAATCAACCGGGCATGCACACCCCGGAATGGGCCAAAGGCTCTGTCTCGTCAGCAGCTAAAACAGGGGTTGTTGGCATATGGATAATTACATTTATTTGGAACGGAATTACTGCTCCAGCTGCTTTCGCAATGTATGACAAGATTCATCGAAAAACATTTGAGTCACTTGCGGTTGTACCCTTTGTCTTGATCGGCATCTATCTTCTGTATCTCGCCATCAGAGCCACACTCAGATGGTACCGTTTTGGAAACACAACCTTGAAATACTCACCACCTGGGGCAAAACCAGGTCAAACTTTTCAAGCTACCATAAAGGGCAGCGTTGATCTTCCAGCAAACTCTCAATGCCAAATTACCCTTCTAAATATACGCAGAGAGACAGTAGGCTCTGGCAAGCACCGCCGGGTAAAGACACATACGCTTTACGAGGAAGAGAAAATCATCGAAACTCAAGCTAGAAATCTCTCGGTTGGTCTTCCTCTAACATTTCTCATACCAAAAGAAGCACAGGTCACAAACACAACCGATTCTGACAATAAAATACTGTGGCAAATACAGGTAAAAACCCCGCTAAAAGGAGCCGATTTTGAGGCAGAATACTCGATCCCAGTGTATAATATTTGAGTATTTAATTTTTTTTGTGTAGTACCCCAGCTCAGGTACAATACTGAGTATGCCATACTATAATGACCCTGAAGATGCACGTCGGCGGAGGGCTGAAGTTGAGACCTATAAAGACCTTCGATCCGAGTTCTTTCAGGACTCAAAAGCGTCTTACTTTGCGATGCTCGCGTATCAAGAGTTAAATGCGGCGCTTGACCTTGTTGAATCAAAACATGAGAAAATTGGTCGCAAAGAATTTCTAACGCAATGTGATTTTATACACGCCAACGTTGAGTACTATCTAAACTCTAGGGCATTTGCGCTATCAGACGTTGCCATAGGCGGAATCTTTACCGATCACAAGGTCCTACGGCTTGAGGAAGGATATCGCGACCCGAAGTCTCTTGACTTTCGAATGGATATGTCCAGAGGAAATCACCTCTGGAAGTTTCAATATATTAGCTTCTATAAGATCCTCTTTGAAGAGGTACCTTCCTATGAACGATTTGAAGGAGATCAAATTAACAAGACTACCCTGAGTCGTATTATAGAGAATTACGATCTCTTTTATCACATAGAAACGGAGAAGAGACTCTCGCTTGAAGACTTCACTCAAAATCCACTTTATCGTTCCGTTACGGACGCTAGTACTTTAGCCGGAAAATATGAAGAAGTAATCGGGGGCGAAGAAAAAGCAAAACTCTCAGACGAGGAACTTCATGTTTTAATGATGGAAAAGCATGAAGAATGGCAGCATTATAGAGATGAGTCCATAGACAAGCTCACCATCTTACGATTTCAAACAATAGCAAACGGGCTTCATCACGTTGATATTGCTCCGTACGAGACAACAGGCATCTATCAAAACTGCAAGCATCTTGGACTTCTTGAAGAGCCTGACATTGAAAAAAAGATATGCATCGCGTTTGTTATGCAATTTCGATACTCCCGAACTCACCTGTATAAATCCCCTTACGACCTCCCATTTAATAAGATACTTCGTTACGCACAACGTATAGGACAGGTCACGATGCCCAAAGAAGAGATGACACCAGAAGAACGAGAACGAGCAGAACAGAGAGAAGAGTATGGCAGATACCTTGAGAGAGCTTTGCTAAACAACAAGTCATTTCTTGAAAAGTTCATGCAGGGCTAACCTGCTATTTGTGAACAATTTGTTCAACTACTATTTCACTATTTTCTTATCGCAACTCTTTTCAAGAGTAGTTCTATCTTATATCTAAAGAGAGTATTGAGTTTTTATTAAGGAGCGCATTGCTATGCATCATGTTCATGCCAGACCATTTTCACCGATCCGACCTGCTAGCCAGCTAGGTTTTATCGCAGTACATCTTCTTCCTTTCTTTGCTCTCTACACTGGCGCAACGCTCTTTGACTGGATTCTTTGCGCTGTTCTTTATGTTGTCAGAATGTTTTTTGTCACTGGTGCTTACCACCGATACTTCTCACACCGTACGTACAAGACTTCCCGCTTCTTCCAGTTCCTCCTCGCCTTCTTTGCACAAACAAGCGCTCAAAAAGGAGTTCTCTGGTGGAGTGCGAATCACCGTATCCATCATAAACACAGCGATACCCCGGAAGATCCGCACTCAATGAAACAGTACGGGTTCTGGTTCTCACACATTGGCTGGATCATGGTTCCAGACTTTGAAGATACCCGCTACGATCTTGTAAAGGATCTTCAAAAGTATCCTGAACTCGTTTGGCTCAATAAGTATCACTTGGTACCACCTGTACTCCTTGCTCTCTTTTGTATGTTCCTTGGCGGTATTGTAAACGGCGGATCCCCGGCTGCCATGTTTACAGACGGTTGGTCTACTCTCTGGATCGGATTCTTTTTGAGCACCGTAATCCTCTATCATGCCACCTTCTCAATTAACTCTCTTATGCACTGGTACGGGCGCCCTCGCTATAAAACAGGTGACGAGTCAAAAAACAGTCTCTGGCTCGCTCTTATTTCACTCGGCGAAGGCTGGCATAATAACCACCACTACTATCAGCGTTCCACAAACCAAGGATTCTTCTGGTGGGAGATCGACATTACCTACTACGGACTGAAGGTCTTGTCGTGGCTGGGGCTCGTATGGGATTTACACGGCGTACCAGACCACGTCAAATACTCAAAAGAGAAACTCATCAAAGCATGACTCTCTCATTTTAATTACACCTAGCACATATGACGGAGAAAGAGCCGAACGATTAGTGACAGAGCTTATTGTTTCGACTATATATCTCCCATGATGAAGTTTACCACCAAAGCTGACGTACAACGCCAGATTCGCATATGGAAAAAGCTCTATAAGAGCGTAGCTCTTGTGCCCACAATGGGAGCACTCCACGAAGGACATCTCTCTCTTGTAAGGAAGGCCCAGAGTGTCGCTGAGCGCGTCGTCGTTTCAATCTTTGTAAATCCAACGCAATTTAATAACGCCGACGATCTTTCAAAATACCCGAGAACAGAAGAAGCAGACCTTGCTCTCCTTCGTGAGCTCGGAGTTCATGCTGTCTTTACGCCAGCTGTTGCTGAGATATACCCCGGAGACACCCAAACGGTCGTATCAGTGCCAGAGCTTGCAGCCCCTTGGGAAGGAGCAGGCAGAGCTGGACACTTTGAAGGAGTAGCAACTATCGTGTCTATTCTCTTTCACATGCTCACACCTGATGTCGCTCTGTTTGGGGAAAAAGACTTTCAGCAGCTACGCATCATTGAGCAACTCACAACCGACCTTCACCTCCCTGTAAAAATAATACGTGGAGAGCTCATTCGTGATAAATCAGGACTCGCTCTAAGCTCACGAAATGAAAGATTATCTGATGTAGGACGAAAAACAGCTCTCTCACTTCACGAGTCCTTACTCACCATACAGGAGCTCTACCGCGCCGGCACATCAGACGTTGACACTCTTCTTGCTGCAGGAACAAAGATTCTAGCTGACACAGATGGGCTCACCACTGATTATCTGGCAATTGTAGAAGAATCAACACTTGCCCCCGCTAAAGAACTTTGCGGTAATACCTACCGAACCCTTGTTTGCGGATACGTTGAGGATGTTCGCCTCCTTGACAACATGAGATTATAAACGAATGAAACAGCCTGAACCACTTCGTCCAGCGCCTCCTACAAGCGAGCCAGTCCTACATGTCGGCATTATCCTAGAAAGAGACGCTCTCACCTCATTCTCCTGTAAATCTAATGATAACGTTTATACAGTTTCAGACTCAGGCTCAAATAAGGTAGAGGGGCTTAAAACCTTCAAAATCAATTGCGCAGATAATTCTATAAAACTCTCATCAAACGAAGGCGAGCTCCTCTTTGAAAGCTCAGCACTGCCTCTGCACATATGTAGCTCAAAGCAGCAACATGTATTAGCCCCACATTCAGGGCTTACCATAGATCCGGTAATAGCAGGTCGTGACTTCCACTGGAAAAAATCAATACAAGCAACTTTCCCCGGTGACTTCGAAGTACACTTAGATACCAATACGAACTCACTCGTACTCGTAAATGTTGTTCCATTTGAAGAGTATCTTACCTGTGTATTTGCTTCAGAGATGGGCGCAGACTGTCCCCCCGAGTTTAACAAAGCCCAAACAGTGGCAGCAAGAAGCTGGGCAGTAAATTTCCTTAAAGGCAAACACGACGGGCCCTACTCTTTGTGTAACGATGACGATTGTCAGAGGTACCAAGGGACAACTCACCTGAGCTCAAGCGCTATTGATGCATCGCAGGCCACAAGAGGTGAATTCGTAAAAGACCTGAAAGAACAAAAAGTGGTTGCAGCTTATTATTCAAAGAGCTCAGGCGGACACGGGGAAGATGCGGAGCTTGCTTTCGGTGTAAAAAACACAGGTATTATTCCGTCCTTCCATGCTGCAGCAGATAAAAGCTGTTCACTCGATCTTAGAAAAGAGGCTGACTTCTCAAAATGGCTAAGTGAAGAAGGCTTGGAAGGGTTAGAAATATTTTGCTCACCAGAGGTTATCTCAGAGAGTGAGCTCCCAAGGTACCTCGGTGCAGTTGATGAGAAAGATGCATATTACCGCTGGAACTACTCAGTTTCTGCAGAAAAAGTTCTTCATAAGTTAAAGACAGAGTTTGGAGTAGAAAATGCCTCAGCCATTACTGAACTTAAGATAGGCCCAAGAGGTTTCTCAGGAAGAATCTTAAATGCCGAGCTTGAATACCAAACGCCTGAAGGCACCTCAAAGAAACTCTTACTTGATTCTGAGTACGCTATAAGACTCGCCCTACACGACTCTTTTCTCTACAGCTCTGCTTTTACCTTTAACGCTATAAAAGACAGCAACGGCCATATCCAGACTATAGACTTTACCGGCGCCGGCTGGGGCCATGGTGTAGGATTTTGTCAGATTGGAGCTCTTGGTATGGCGCTTAAGGGCTACTCCTATAAGGATATACTGGCGCTTTATTATCCTGAGAGTGAGGTATCGAAGGGGTATTAGTTGCTGTGGGAGGCTGGGAGATTGCTTCGTCGTTCGACCTTACGGTCTTAGCTCCTCGCAATGACGAGGTTATAAGACAATTAAAGGATTACCGTCATTGCGAGGAGATGAGGTCATAGACCGAAAGACGAAGCAATCTCCCAGCCTAACAACTCTTACTACAGTGCAAGCGTGCCGCTACATTCAACACTCTGATCCCCAGCAACAGTCTCCCCAATCTGATACGTGGTATGACCATGTGCTTTAAAGATCTCGGTAGTCTTCTGAGCACTCTCTGCAGGACAAACAATAACCATGCCCACGCCTAGGTTAAAGGTACGTAGCATATCAGCTTCAGGAACATTTCCGGCAGCGGCTATAGACTTAAAGACTGGCAAGATATCAATAGCAGAGAGATCAATCTTCGCAGAAATTCCTTCAGGGAGTACCCGCTTAAGGTTATCAACAACACCACCACCAGTAATATGGGCAAGCCCACTTGGAAGAGCGGTTTTTAAAACCTCTTGGAGCGGCAAGTTGTAGCAAAGATGAGGCTTTAACACAGCATCGAGAAAGGTCTCATCCCCTACTGGCTTTGAGGCAAGCTCTGGCTGTGAATCTAATAAGCTCCTAATAAGTGTATATCCGTTAGTATGTACCCCATTAGAGGCAACTGCGAGCACAGCATCTCCTTGTTTAATAGCGCTGCCATCAACGATTCGCTTTTTATCGACAACGCCAACACAGGCAGCACTTAAGATGTAAGAGCCTTCAGGAATAACTCGTGGTTGCTCTGAGGTCTCTCCTCCAACAAGATCACACCCCTGCTCTCTACAAGCCGAAGCCATCGTATCTACAAGTGCAACAACAGTATCCTTCTCAAGCTTTCCACAAACGATCGTATCCT
>JAUIIO010000008.1 GCA_030431715.1 bacterium | reverse complement strand
TGGGATTACAAAGGCGCCATCGAGATTTGCGTCACTAGACTCGTTGGTGTCAACGTCAGCCCAGAGATATCCTCCCTCAACTCCCAGTCCGAAGTTTTCATCAAAGTTATAAAGCAAACGAGTTGATAGGTGTAACCCTACAGTGGTGTCACTGATGTCGTTTGCTGTATTGATGATGTTTGGTCCACCACCGAGAAACCAATGAGTGTTATCAGCAATCATTGTTGTGTACTCAACGGCAAGTGGTATCCGAACAAAAGTTACCTTCGCTTCATCTCTGCCAGGTTCTGCAGCAGTAAGAGCGCTTCCTTGAGTCATGTCGATGTGTGAAACCTCTGCCCCAAGACGGAAGTTCAGTGGCATATCACAGTGGTAAAGATCGTAATAGATACCTCCACCTACCTGCGTATCCTCATCGTCAAAGAAGTAGATTGGAGCTCCGGCAGCGATTCGACTTCCCCAGCCACACTCTTCTTCATCCATCATAAGAGGTTGTTTGTAAGCCTGAGACGGCGGCGCTTCGTAACAGTCGTCACCTGGGAGACATCCATCTGCCAGGGCTACTGCACTCAGGAAGAATCCCAGTATGAAAAATAATGTCAGTGTAAAGTTTCGCATTTCTCCTCCTTAACACATGGGCAAGATTGTTCCTGCCGAGCATAGTGTGTCTCATAGAGAAGATTAAGCGGGTATGATCGTCGTCATCCCCTAAGCGTTAAAAAGCAGCCTCAATGAGGAACCAGACGCAAATAGCTGGAAATGCTAGTATAATTGTTCCTATGAACCCCGTGTAGGATCCGCACAAAAGCAAGATTCCGAGTAAAATCAATAGGATCTGAAGAACGGTTAGAGCGCGGGAATGGCGCATGAGCGATGATAGGGGCTCTCCCTCACTTGTAATAGAGAAGAAATTAAGAACTATCCCAAGTAGTGATAAAAAGAAGCAGATAAGGGTATTTGAGAGGGGGAGTTCATAGATCTCATCACGTGCTAGGGCCACAGTGAGTAAGCTCGCTGAGATGAACATATAGAGGTAGAAGTTAAAGAACGCAGCTCTCATATCGGTGTTTTATTTTGCTGACGTATCATAAGGTGAGGGGGCTTAAAGTCAAGAGAATTAGTATTATTAGTTAGTTAAAGTGGGTGATAGGCCGAAGGGCGGAGAGCAATGAACTCGCTCTCGCCTTAAACCCTGCGGGCAACCAGTCGAGATCGAGCTCATTGCTCTCCGCCTGTGGTTATTTGGGGTTTGAGTGGCGCTAAATGTGGGTGTGGAGGAGGTGCAGGAGGAGGATTAGGAGGGGGAGCTGGGCAGAAAGTGCTTGGGGATGTTTGACATGTGTTGTGGATTTCATTAGTATTGCTCGCCTGTTAAACAGTGGAGTTCAAAATGGCTTCTTTAAGAAAGAAAAAGAAAAGACGACGCGAGATGCGTGATGATAAGCTGGCAAAGCGTCGCCAGAAGAAGACTCGTACACGTGAGCGTAAGCTCATCGAGTCAGGAGCACTATTCTTCTGCGAATCTGAAGATACTTCAGACAAGTAGTCTCGTCTAATCACAATTATATCCAATTCAATATTGCTTAGTTTGCGCTAGCCGCATCAGCGTGTAGTTGCGTCATTGATGCGCAAAAGCTGCCTCTGCGGAGGGAAGCGGCTCTGTGTTTAGTCATTTATTAAGAACCCGGCAATCAGAGTGAGCTGCAATAGCGCCATATGAAGAATTAAACACTGAGCTCACAGAGGGGAATGGTATTTGGCGCGCGATAGACTCTACTGGCAAGTATTCAGTATGTGGATCTTAAGAATTTCGTTCGCGCTTTTTCTTGGACCAGCCAGGAATCTCTCTTTGATCAGCTCTTGTTAGGCCGAGTGCATCTTCTTTGATGTTCTTGGTTATTGTTGAGCCGGCACCAACTGTTGCTCCCTTCTCTAGAGTAACCGGAGCGACTAGGCTTGAGTTACTTCCAACAAACACTCCTTCACCGATAACAGTCTTACTCTTTTTATATCCATCGTAGTTGCACGTAATTGTTCCTGCGCCGATGTTGGCGTTTTTGCCGACTTCTACGTCGCCGAGGTAGGTAAGGTGTGAAGCCTTTGCTCCTTCACGAAGGAGCGCCTTTTTGGTTTCAACAAAATTTCCAACTTTAACATCTTTCTCAAGAACGCTTTCTGGTCTGAGATGAGCAAAAGGTCCGACACTTGCCCCTTCGCCAATGATGGCTTCTTCAGCGCGGACACCGAATTTAAGGTGTGCTCCTTCTCGAATGACACAGTCTTTAATCCACGCACTTCCCTCGATAACAACGCCAGAGGCGATCTGACAGTTTCCAAGGAGCGTTACGTTGGGGCCTATTTGTGCGCCACTCTCAATGGTGCACGTTGTGTCACAGTAAAAAGTGTTGGTATCAAGAAGCCTGACTCCTCCCTTTATGAGCTCTTCTACGTTTCTTCTGAGTATTTCCTGACTAATCTTTTGAAGTTCGTAAAAGGTGTTTACCCCTTGGGCCTCAATGATCTCAGGGAGGATGTGACAAGCAATGTTTTGTCCCTCTTCTGCTGCTTTTTGAACAATATCTGTGAGGTAGTACTCTTTTTGAGCGTTCTCAGTAGAGAGGCTTTCAAGCGCAGGTTGTAAAAAGGCAGAGTCAACAAGATAGAGCCCAGCGTTAATCTCTTGAATAAGATATTCAGCTTGAGAGCAGTCTCTCGCTTCTTTAATAGCTAAAACCCGCCCATCTTCTTTAGATCGTATAATTCTTCCATAAGAAGCCGGCGAATCTGTTGTGGCGGTAATAAGTGAGATAGTTGCCTTCTCGTTTACGTGAATGTCTATTAGGTTCTTTAGCGTTTGTTCTTTGACTAGGGGAACATCACCGCAAAGTATCATGACTTTACCACGGAAATCTTTAAGCTCAGTCATTCCGGCTCTTACCGCGTCACCGGTGCCTAGCTGCTCTTTTTGAAGAGCGAAAGTGATCTTTGCAGGATCGTACCCAAAGGATGCCCCTTCTGAAACGATATGCTGCTCAACAAGCTCGTTTTTATAGCCCGTAACTACTACGGTTTTATCTGGGGAAAGTCCGGTAACAGTTCGAAGAACGTGATCTATAAGTGCGCCTTCATTTGTTCTAGCGAGAACCTTTGGGAGCTCTCCTCCCATTCTTTTTCCCTGACCGGCGGCGAGTATTATGACTGCTGTTTTATCCATCGAGTGTAGGTCTCATCCTAAATATCCCGTCATTGCGAGGAGATGAGACATTCATGTCGAACGACGCGGCAATCTCCTTGCACAGGAAGGTGTGTATCAACGTGGAAAGCACGCCCTCAATTAATCATAGTGCATCCAGCATGTCATCTATAGCTTTAGCGAAGGACGAAGATCGCTTAGAGCTGATAAAAATTTCTCTGTCTTCTCCTCTCATCTGGATTTAATAAGTATAATCAGATACTTGCTAAAATGCTAGACTCTGGAGCCATTTTCATGATTCCGCTCCCAAATGCCAGGTAACATTCAATTCTTAACGATACTTTGTACTTGAGGGTAATATTTTGTGGCAAATTCACTGGTAAAAGAACGTAAAAGCGCATCTGAACGCGCGAACGAAAGAGTTGATGTTCGCGCCGAGCTCGCGCAGCTAGAGGCGATGCTTTCTGCGCTTAAGCACGAGTACGAGCAGCATTTCTTAGGTTATTCACCTTATGCTCCTGATAAGCTGCACCGCGATGTGAAACAATTGATTCGAAGACTTCGTAAAGCGCCATTTAAGAATTCTCAGATGACGTACAATTTGAGGACTCTTGAGAACAGGTATAATACCTTTAACACCTACTGGCAAAGAACGCAGCGTGAACGGGAAAACGGTACCTATCACCGAGATGTATTTAAAGCCAACATGAGAGAGCGGCATCAGAAAGAAGATGCCGAAGCAGGCACCCAAAAAGGAAAGGTCAATAGCAGCATGCAGCACCTTTTTGATAGCTACCGTACCGCGCTAGAAAAGCAGAGCGGTACAAAACAGAATATAGATTTTGATAAGTTTAAAAAATCACTTGTACAACGCGCTAAAGACTTCAAAGCCAAGAACGGGAACCAGAAGATGAGTTTTCAGGTAGTTGTAAAAGATGGCAGGGTTACGTTACAGGCGAAAGCTAAATAAATTTAATTGAAAGTCTTTTTTTGGTTGTAGCGGAAGGCGATTTATAGGGAGACCGCTCGTGCTTCAAACAGCCCTTCGGGAACTGCGCGCGAACGGTCTCCCTATAAATCGCTTGTGGTTGTACATTCTTTCTCACGTAGATGGGGGAGTGGGGGGAGACGGCTCGGCTTTGCCCTCGCGTAAGTTTACCTGCTCCTTAACCTAGACCTTGACCTGCACCAAAAATCTAACTCACCCTACCCATTAACCTCTGCACAAATAGTCTTCGCCCGTAAAATAGCGAACTGTGCCGAAGCGCTATTGTTTTTCCATATGCATTGCCAGTCTGTAAGGTTTGAGGTGTGAGAGGAAACGAGCGTGATGTTCATGTTGTTTGATGAGCATCCACCACTGATAAGAGTTGAACCTGTTGGGCAGGGATTTGAATAAAGGGTAATGGTAGAGCTCGCAGGTATGTTTTCATTCAAGCCGCTACTAAAATCGAGTGTTACATTAGCAATTCCCGGAAGCCCCTGTGCGCCTTGCGGTCCTTCGGGTCCTTGTGGTCCAGTTTCCCCCTGTGGGCCTACCTGTGTTGCGCCGAGGCCCTGCAGTATCTCTGCGCTAAGTACGGCTTCGTTTCTTTTCTTTCTGCACCGTTTCTTAACACGAACCTTTCCCGTGTCTGCGTTCAGGCAAGCTTTGAGTGGTTTAGCAAAAGATTGGGAGGGAAATAAGCAGGCTAAGGTAAGGAAGAGAATTAAAAGTCTAATCATAGATGTCCTGAAAAAAGGTTATTATTAAATTATAGATGCTCTAAATTGATAATCAATATTATACTGCCCGCCAATGAAAATGTCCGGCCTGTCGGTCGTAGCTTTATGCGAAGTCCGGTTCTGATATTGGCGAAGCTTTTGGGCTATCAACAGATTCAGTACCACTTCTGCCGGAAAAAGCTGGTCGCTTTTGCAGTTTTTTGCGGGCAGTATTTATTGTCCCGCTGGGAGACTTGCGAACATTTTCAATGTCCTCCAGTATATTATGAGGTTGGTGGTTGTCTGTGAATTGCTCTCTGAGTTCTATTTGAGGTATACTAATTTTACCACAAGGGACGATACATGAGCATTATTGAAGAAAAGTACAAGGACCATATTACTTCTATGAGTGGTCAGGAGAGAATAGAGCGTTCCGCCTCTCTCTATGCTTCAATGAAGAGAATACTCCTGCATCAAGTGCGACAGCAAAAGCCGTCGCTGGAGGGGCGAGAGCTTCAGAAAGCTCTCGCAAGAAGGATCTATGTTGGTAATGATGTCACCCTCAAATTGATAGATCAGACTACATGAAACAAATTGACACTGACGAACTATGTTCTGTCATTGAGAGAATTGTTAAGTGTCTATCACAAGCACAGCTTCCTTATCACATTACAGGTGACCTCGCGAGTTCATACTACGGCGAGCCGCGTTATACTCAGGACATTGATATTGTTCTTACCATTCAGTCTAGTGAAGACATTAAAAGTTTATTCGAGCTGCTGTCACCAGAGTTTATTTTTGACGAAGTCGCTGCAAGAAATGCTATTTCTGAAAAGAGTATGTTTCAGTTACTAGATGATGCCACGATGATAAGAGTTGATATACATGTTGGCGAATCTGTTCCACAGGAATTGAAGAGAAGTAAGGATGTGGAGCTTCTCCCCGGACTGAGAGCCAATCTTGTCTCATGTGAGGATGCGATTCTTTCAAAGCTTTTGTGGATTAAAAAGGGGAGTGGGAAGAGTGAACAGGATGTGATTATGATGATAAAGAGCGCATCTGAATTAGATGTCAATTTTGTAAAGAGTATGTCCGAAAGCCTCGGTGTTTCTGAGATTTTAGAAAATTTAATTTCAAGTAAGGAATAGAAAATACAATGACAAAGATTAAGGTTCAAAATCCGGTTGTAGAAATAGACGGCGATGAGATGACTCGCATTATTTGGGACTTTATTAAGCAGAAGCTTATCCTTCCTTATCTCGATATTGATTTAAAATACTATGATCTCTCTATCCAGAGCCGAGATGAGACAGACGATCAGATAACTGTTGATGCGGCTAATGCTATTAAAGAGCACGGGGTTGGTGTTAAGTGCGCGACTATTACGCCTGATGAAGACCGAGTCAAAGAATTTAGTCTTAAAAAAATGTGGCGCTCTCCTAACGGAACCATTCGTAATATCATTGGTGGTACCGTTTTTCGTGAAGCAATTATCTGTAAGAACGTTCCTAGATTGGTTCCTGGTTGGACAAAGCCTATCGTTATTGGTCGTCACGCTTTTGGCGATCAGTACAAAGCAACTGATTTTCTCGTTCCCGGTAAGGGAAAGCTCACGATGACATTCACTCCTGAAGACGGAGGAGAGCCTGTTGAGTACGATGTCTTTGATTTCCCTTCAGCCGGCGTTGCAATGGGGATGTATAACCTCGACGATTCAATTCGAAGCTTCGCTAGAAGTTGCCTAAACTACGGGCTCGCCAAAGGAGTTCCCGTATACCTCTCTACAAAAAATACAATTTTAAAAGCCTACGATGGACGTTTTCGTGATATCTTTGCGGAAGTTTTTGAGAGTGAGTTTAAGGCCACATTTGATGAAAAAGGCCTAACCTATGAGCATCGCCTTATCGACGATATGGTTGCGTTTGCTATGAAAACAAGTGGTGGCTACGTATGGGCGTGTAAGAATTACGACGGAGATGTGCAGTCTGACACTGTTGCGCAAGGATTTGGCTCTCTCGGACTTATGACCTCTGTTCTTATGACGGAAGACGGAAAAACTATCGAGGCTGAAGCCGCACACGGTACCGTTACTCGTCACTATCGCCGCCACCAAAAAGGTGAAGAAACGAGTACAAATCCTATCGCCTCTATTTTTGCTTGGACGAGGGGGCTCTACTACCGTGGCAAATTTGATGACAACAAGGAGCTTATGAATTTTGCCACTGTGCTTGAACAGGTATGTGTTGAAGCAGTTGAGTCCGGCAAAATGACCAAAGACCTTGCTATTTGTATTCACGGATCCTCTGCCGGAAGAGAGACGTATCTCAACACGCAGGAGTTCTTAGATGAGCTTGATTTACGCCTGAAAGAGAAGATGGGCTAGCCTCATTTCATTGTTTCTTTGCGCTTTATTTCCTATAACTCTTCACTAGCTTACTGATTTCTGTTGAAATAAGTGGGCGAGTTACTCAAGGGAGCGCATAATGAAAAAAACTTTCCTCTTAGTTGGAGCTGGAAGCCGAGGGCTGTTGAGCTATGGCAAGTGTTTGGAAGATATTCCAGATGCGGATGTTGTTGCCGTAGCCGAACCTAGGGAGTGGTACCGTAAGGAAGCTGTGCGGAGGCACCAGATCCCTGAGGAGAATGTTTTTACCTCATGGAAAGAGCTAGAGGATGTCCCTAAGCTTGCCGATGCTGTCATTATCGCTACACAAGACAGCGATCATATTACTCCAGCAATCATGCTCATGAAAAAGGGCTATCACGTCCTTTTAGAAAAGCCGATGGCGACCACACTTGAGGATTGCCTGCAAATTTACAAACAGTCGGTAGAATCTGACGTGATACTCTCTGTTTGTCATGTCTTAAGGTACACGCCCTATTTTCGTAAAATTAAGAGCCTTCTCAATGAAGGAGTTATTGGTCAGGTGATCTCTGTGGATCACCAAGAGAGAGTTGCTTATTGGCACCACGCTCATTCCTATGTGCGTGGGAACTGGAGAAAAGAGTCTGAATCTTCACCCATGATACTCGCCAAGTCGTGTCACGACATGGATATCTTGCTCTATCTGCTTGGCAACGAGTGTGAAAGCCTTTCAAGCTACGGAGCTCTTCACCATTTTCGAGCAGAGAATAAGCCAAAAGATGCCGCTTCTCGCTGTCTTGATTGCACTCTTGCAGATGAAGGCTGTCCTTATTCTGCCAAGAAAATATATCTCTCTAGAGCAGAACAAGGAGAGTTTGAATGGCCAGTTGATATCTTAACAACGGATCATTCAGTAGATGGTGTGATAAGAGCGCTTAAAGAGGGACCTTATGGAAGATGTGTCTATGAATGTGACAATGATGTAGTTGATAATCAGGTTGTGGCTCTTAAGTTTAAGGGAGGCATTGAAGCAACGTTTACAATGACTGCCTTTACTGCTGATTGCGCGAGGCAAACTGAGATCTTTGGTAGCCTAGGAACTCTTAAGGGAAATACTGAGAAGTTAGAAGTTTGTAGTTTTTTAACTGGGGAGACTACTCAGATTGACTTTGCTGAACACAGCAACGATGTGTCTGGCGGTCACCTTGGTGGAGACCGTGGAATTGTAGTGGACTTCCTTGAGACATTACGAACGAAAAAACCAGAGCAGGTACGCGAATCAGCACTTGATGCTCTTCGCTCTCATGTTATGGCCTTTGCAGCTGAGCAATCGAGAAAGGAAAACGGTCAAGCTCAAGAGCTCGCAAGTTATTTCAATCTGGAAAATACTCTTTAGATACAAGCATCTGTAAGGCGATCTTTCTGCGAGAGGATCGTTTATTTAGAAGGATCAACAATAATAGAGTCGTTACGGCTCCGAAGCTTGTTCACCAGTTCTGCCCTTCTGTGAACAACATGATCGGAGCTACGAAATGTCGCTTGCTTTAGAGCGTCTTTAAAAGAATCAACACTGCCGGATACTGGATGTAGAAAAGCGTCTCCCAACCCTTCATCGATCATCTGCATGCTGAATCCTGAGTTGCTTCCGGCTATGACGGCTGCCTTTTCGTTCTCATTGATAATTGCACTCTCAGATACGGCTAGTCCGAACCCATCCTGCGCGGTTCCAGAGATACTATGACAGCCCCTCATCAGCGCTGGGACAGCTATCCTTTGAGCGCCACTAAGGGCCGAACAGCTCCAGAAGATGCCCGGATACCGAGTTTGAAGATCGGTAAGCTGATCGGTGACGTGCTCAACGTATCTTCCCCAAAGATTGCTCTCGTCAGAAGCGTGCACGCCGATAGCACCGATAAGAAATACTCTGTAGTCCGCTTGCAAGTCCTCAAGTGTTTTTCCGCTTTTGAGCTCCTCCTTAAAATGCGCATCAAGGGCACTAAGTACTACATCATTTCCTTTTACAGGATCGATGCGATCAAGAGACATAAAGCGGTGTTTAACGGTTGACACTTCGGGCTGTGTTCGAAAAATTTCTTGTACGACGCTTTGCGTCTGTTCTGGGAGGGTGTGGAAGTTAGGGATAGATGTTTGGTAGTTATCTCTATGAATGCTCTGCAAACTTCTTGCAATTAAGCCAGTATCTATCGGGATATCAAAGCGTCTAACGGTGGGTGTATTTTCCAGCTGAAGTGATTCAAGAAGAGTCTCAAGACGGTGCTTATAGACATCTGTATGAACAAACACCTCATCCATAAGAGCTGTAGCTCTTAGCATATCGCGTCCCCATTTTGAGTCTGGCAATGAAAGAGCGATGTTGGTATGCCAGTGATGCGTCAAGTGAACGCCCTTTTCTCGTAGTCGAGTAGCATGCGATTCCATTAAAGGCTTGGCAAAAAAATCATGAAAATTAAATACGGATTGCGGAGGGACTCCCGCCATGAGGCGTTCAAAACGTTGACCGAATACAGCCTCATTTTTGAGAGAAGGTCTAAGTTGTTCTACGCATGCGTGCATAAACTCAAGAGAGCCGGGTTGAGACTGAGAGGCAAGGCGCATCTGTTCAACAACCTCTTGTGGATACATGGCACGAAGTGCTTCGGGAGATGCCGCGGTCTCTGTATGTGCATCGGGATTAACCCATTGCCAAATTCCTGTGCCGAACCAGAGCTTAAAGCGGTCACTCGGATCGCGAGTTTCGGGATCTGCGCCTTTCACCTGTGCTCCTTTCCAAGGAAAGTCTTGAGAGTCAGCAGTATAGATAGTTAGATTCTTGCCTCGCTGGGCAGCTTCTTCAAACGCAGAGGGGAGTCCCCCGGGTCTCTCTTGCGCCAGATCGAAGGGAAACATTGTGTAGTGTTCAAGGGAACTTTCAGAGGGCTTCTCGGATTCAGTTGAGGTGCCCTGGTTTGCTATCTTTGTCATGGTGCTTCTACCTCGCTCGCATTGAAGATGGAGTGACTCTTATTTAAAGATATCCGGGTTGCCACACCTGTTGTTTTATAACGATGTTTGCTCATAATCAAGAACTCTTACACTGAATCGTAGCATTCAAAAACTATGAGCGCTTTTCAGTGCGTAGCACTGTGTAATGGTGAGGCCAATAGTTCGACAGAGATACAGCATTTTTCAATATATTTCGAGGGTAAGATTTTTTGGAATTTAGGCTGTTATGACAGTAGTTTAACTGAGTTGATCTTAAGAATGGAATTGCTTAGATTTTAATAATGTGATAATTATTTATTCCGGTATAAGGAAAAACTCTAAGGAGTTATATTTCCAAACTTATCCGGTATGGCACCTGAAACCTCTACAGCCGTCGCCAAATCTCAAGAAGCGGAAGATCGCCCGCTTGATGCTCCCACCTCTGAACATTATGACCATAGTAAACTCGGTAGTTTTCAGTTTGAGCGAGTTCTTGAAGGGGCTCGTCGAAAGCGGACCTCGTTTTCTTCTGATTCCCTTACAAAGGCCTGTTTTAACTGCTCAGGGATGGAAGTTGATGCGGATGCTAAGGAAGGGAGGATTGATATCTCAAGCCTGCCGGCAGATGAGTTAGGTAATATCCTCCGCTCTGCCCTATCAACCAGAGGCACTGCTTACTACAAAAGCCTCATGCGCCGTATTGAGCTCTTTCATGATGCCTCCGGAGCATTTTTAAAGTACCTCTCTGACCCAGCAGTCGATAACAAAGCGGTATTACGAGATATCACCCCAAAGCTCATTAGCCTTATTCGGTTTATTCGTAAAGATCACGAGCTCGCTCCCTTGCCAAGTATGGGCAAGAGTGAAGGGCGTCAGGAATTTAATAGCGTTACGGGAGATATGCTCGACTTTTTACAGTCGATTAAAGATAAGCCTGATGTGAACACCAATGAGCTGGAAGTTCTCGAGAACTTTTTTAATTCAAATATAATTGGTTTTGCAGATTACAAGATTCAGAAGCGAGCTGTTTGTGGCGTAACGGTAGATGGGAAGTACATGGATCTGCCCCTTGATGGTCTCTTAAATGTCACTAGCACCAAAGCATTCTTGTTCGACATTGACGATGTGATTATCGCCAGCGAGAAGGCTCATGTGGAGTCATGGAAGGATGCTATGCGTACCTTTGTTACCGAAGCAGCGACAAGGGTTGATACGCTTGAAGGAATTGATGTTCGGACCTCTGTTGATTTTAAAAAGATTGAAAGAGTAATGGAGAAAAGCTCTGAGTGTATTGAGCTTATTTTTGGAAAGAATATTTCTGAAGAAGAATATAGCCTGCTACCTCCTGAAAAACAGGCGAAGGTCAATAAGATGTACGATCTCATCCCTGACTTGTATAAAATATTGAAGGATGAGGGCCTAGTTCCGAAGTACATCGATGAAGCCGGGCGAACTGCTCCGATTACAGAAGATCAGCTAGACGAAATCTTCAAAAATCTCAGAATGGATTTTATGGTACGTGAGGCGAGCAAGCCGGATGGTGAGGTTCGTCTTTCACCTAATGCACGTGAGCTCTTAATTGAACTTCATAAAAGAGGAATTCCGTGTGGGTTTTGTACCAGTACTCCTAAAGAACTTTCTCTCGCAATACTAACACCCCTCTTTGAGCGTGCAGAGAGAGAGGCCGGTGATGGCTATACTCTTGATGTGCTTCTGCCAATTAAGACCTTTGGTAATGAGGTTCCCCAAGGGACGGGTAAGCCGAAGACTGATATCTGGCACCTTGGATTTGCGCGGTTAAACGATTACGTAGGTGGTTGGCTCAAGAAAGAAGATATCGCCATTGTCGAGGACAATCTGCGTGCCAGTGAGGCTATACGTGATGAGGATCAGTTTGGGGCAGTGGTCTTGCTCGACCTTGGTAATAGGCGCTTTAGCCTTGACGAGATTGTTGCCATTGATTCGGGCGAGCCGCGTAAAAATACACATGTGGTAATCCTAAAAGACCTCAATTATATATACCTTCCCGAACCGGTTGGTGCTGAGTACGCCCTTGGATCTTAGCCATCTTTTGGCCTTAAAATATCCTTGCATGTTCCATTCTAACAAAAAAATCATATTTCAAAGTAAGATATCGATACGGAAAGCGTTGTAATATCAGCTCATTACCTCATCTAAGCCCCTGTTCAATGTGAGGCTGTGTTGCTTGCCTAAGGATTTAGGGTGCGAGATAATATCTTTTTCCCGAGTTCGGGGCGATATGCTAATAATATTAGGTAGTTTTTATAGTTATGCACACCAGCCATGGACCACTCTCTATGAACTCTCCGTTGCCAGACGACAAGCCAGAGGCTGCACAAGACGGATCTTCTGACCTTGCCGCTGATGGTCGAGACTCAAAAGATGAGGCTTCCCAACCTCCACTTCCGGCGCTTACCGATCTGTCCTTAGAAGGAGGCAGTGATCATCTTCGTGAAAATACGATCTTGTTAAAGGAAAAGGATCCCAGAGCCTATCTCTTCTATCTGGCAGCAAGACAGGTCTCACTTGAAAACTTCGCATTGCAATTTGCCCTAGATGGTGGCGCTGGTACTGGTAAGAGCAGGATTGCTGAACAGATCGCCAAAATGAATGGAGCGATCTATTTGGATACCGGCTTACTTTACCGTGCGGTGGCGCTCGGTGCTTATAACGAAGGGATCTTGGTCGACGATCTCAAGGAGCTTAAGGAAGCACAACAACGTGGTACGCTTCATCAACTTGACGAGTCACTGAAAGATAAGTATCAATTTCTTCTCCGCACCGCGGAGGCGATCACTCTTGATTTTTCACATTGCGCAATTGATCCAGATAAGATTCTGAACAGTCCAGTGTCAGAAAGAGATGAAAAGTCGAAGCCTGTTCTCATACCGGCAATTGACGCGACTCGTCGTGATTCGCGATTTAGTCAATCACTGACAAGCGTTTTACACGCGGCAGAAAAGCGTAAGGGGATGCCGGAGATGCTTGATAGCCTTGCATCTGGAGTAGCTCAGTTGCAAGAGATACGTGACATTCTTCTTCCTGTTCAACAGGAGATAGGCTTAAGTTGTGTCATGGCTGGTAGGGATGTTGGAATAAAAGTCCTACCTTATGCAGAGGTTAAGATTATACTTACTGCTGACACGGAAGTTCGTGCTGCGCGCAGAAAAGCTCAGCGCGGGAGTAGTGATGTCACTCAGGAAGCGCAGAACATCTCTTCTCGGGATACGAATGATTCGGGAAATATGCTCTCAGTCGATGGGGCACTTGAGGCTGGGTATTTTCTTGTGGATTCTACGAACTCAAAAGAGTTATCTGCCTTAAAGAGCAAAAACTACCCAGATAGAGTCTTTTCCATTCAAGAACTCATATCCGAAGATATTCCTTTTCATTTTGTTGTTGATAGCAGCGATCTCACTCTTGAGGAGACTATCGATACCGTGAATCGAATTGTAAGCTTTAAGCGCGACTCGCTTCTTGATAGTGATTCAGAATAACTTTTAGTTTATCGAACTTTGGGATGCCATCCCCACAACGTATCATGTGGGGTAAGTTCACTCGAAAAAGTTTGAGTAAGTAAGCTCAGACTATCTTTGTCTTCTTTAGAAAGCTCCCATCCAAACACTCCGAGGTTTTCTCTCATTTGCTCTGGGGTTGACGCTCCAACGATTGGAGCTGTTACGCCATCTTGATCAAGTAACCAGCGCAGGGAAATTTGCGCATAAGTTCTCGAATACTTTTCGCTCAGCTGCTTTAAAAGCTGATAGAGCTCATCAAGTGGTTTTTGAAATGCCACGTTTTTTTTGCGATGGTCTTCGGGAGTCGTTGTCATCTTTCTTGCGAGTAGCCCTTGGCAGAGTGGAGAGTAGGGAAGTACGGCGATGGATTCTTTTATACACATTGGGAGAACGTTCTGCTCAATATTTCTCCATAAAAGACTATAGCAGGGCTGAAGGGAATCAATAAGAGAATGACTTTGCACCTCTTCCCACTCGGGCTCCATCCAGTTAGAAACTCCTATCGCTCGAATCTTTCCTTCCTTTTTTAATTTTTCTAACTCAAGTAGTGTTTCATCAAGGGGAGGTTTTTTAGGTGGCCAGTGTTGTTGGTAGAGATCGATGTACTCAGTGCCCAGCCTTCGGAGTGAGGAGATGAGTGATTTGCGAAGTTTTGCTGGAGGGCTGTGCGTATGATTAAACTTTGTTGCGATGATGAGCGAATCTCGCTTCCCTTTGATTGCACGGCCTACGAGTTGCTCAGAATGACCGGCGCCGTAAGCTTCAGCGGTATCAATAAAATTTAATCCTTCACCAAGTGCAAAATCGATAGTCCTAAGAAATGTGTTTGAATCAGAAGTAGCCCACCCACTGGCCTGCCATGTGCCGATGCAGAGCCGTGTAACGTTTATTCCTGATTTTCCTAAGGAGCTGGTTTCCATTCACGCTTTTTTAACAGAGCTTGAAATCCTTTATCAACATCAAAAACGATGCGAAACGGTCTCGCGGGATCTAGAGCTTCAGGCAACATTACTTTGTATGGACGTTCTTTTCCGTCTGCACGTACAGGGAGGTGTGCAAGTATCTTGCCGTTATAATGATCCTTTTCTATCACAGAGATACGTCTCACAGGCGTTCCGCGTTCGTAGAGTCCTTGAACAGTAAGAGTAAGAAAAGAGCGTGAAAGCGACGGGACACGGAGGTAGAACTCACCTCTTATCTTTGTAGAAGGTGAGAATTTATAGAGAGCTTTTCCGGAGGAGTCGCTTTCAAGAAGCGTCAACTCAGGAAAAGTTGTAACTACGGGAACGTTATCGCCTTCGTAGTAGATGAGATCAATGTTAGGAATGAGCGAGAGCGCCTCTATTGAGCGTCTATCTGGGAAGTTCATGAGCTTTCTCGGGAAGTTTTTCATGATGTGTGTACGTTGCCCGCTGTAACCATTAACAGTAGGTATGCCGAGCTTGTTTGACCAGTTCATATAGGTCACATTTTTACTGGCGAAGTCTCCCCATGATTTTACTTGGCCATCTTTTCGGATGTGATCAGTAAAGGGTAAAAAAGCAATGACAGAGTTTGAAGACTTATGTTGATCTACAGAAGATAAGACTTCGGGGAGAGGCGCTGCTGCTTCTAGTGGATACTTCGTTAGCAGATTTTCAAAGAGAAAAAGAGGTAAGAAAGCAGAACATAGCGCCACATAATACTTTGATTTTTTTAAGTTTAGAGTTCCGTAGGAAATTGCGACGCATAGAACCAGAAGAACAACGATACCTGTTCGGCTAATTGCTCGTATGGATGAGAATCCGGGAAGAAACTCGTAAAACACTCGGTAAAGTCCCAGAGCAACTTGGTCTTTCTCCGGATTGCCGAGAGGACCAAGTGAGATCAGGAAGAAGATGAGGGCGATGCTCAGGAGTAAGGTCAGTAGTGCTCTATTAGTGAGGTAGTGAAATCTGGCGCGTCTTTCAAGATTTGCAACATCTCTGATAAGAAGCAGGAAGAGTACCGGCGTAACCCAGCTAAGAAGTGCAGTTAGATACTGAAAAACACGAGAAGAAGCGGTAAGGGCTGTCAGAACAAAGAAGGCCACAAAAATAATTGCTCGTTTTTTAAGAACTTTTGTTGCGCAAAAATGATAGAACGCCAGTGTGAGTGAAGCGTAGAGCAGTAAGCCTGAGAAGAGGTGAGCTTCGCCGTGTGTCCATTTTGAAGTAAATGCATAGAGAAGTTGCGATGGGGGAGCGCTTAAAAAGGATCGAAGAGAGGCGCTAAAATAGTAGGCCTCATATATTCCGCGCTTTCCAAAGACTTTCTGAATGTTTAGATAGGGCTCAATAAAGCAGATGAGTGGGAGTGCACCAAGAGCGCTAAAAAGTATGAATCTAAAAAACTGTCGTGGCTCGACCTCTCCAAATCGAATTGTTAGGAGTGTAAGCCAGAATACAGCAGCAATTACCACCAAAAAGAGCGCGTAGTAGACAGTGGTTAAAAAGCTCAAAAGAAGAGTTGCCCCAAAGAGGAAAGCATAGAGAGGAAGCTTTCGAGAAAGAGAGAGCGCCAGAAAAAGAAGCCCTGTAGGAAGAAAGAATGCAAACTGAAGTTGAGGATGGCCAATATTATACGTCAGGTATGCACAAAGCATAAAGGATGCCCCTGACAGAGTTGCTCCTATTCTATTGCCAAAGAGACGGTAAGAGAGGAGATAGGTGATAAAGCCATTTAGAACACTTGCGGCAAGGAGGGTGAGATTATAGGCAACTAGGTGTGTAAGCCCGAGAGTGGTGAGCGCTTCTATTATTAGGGCTGGAAAGATAAATGCATCACTGTAGCCGAGAGTTTTTGTGTAGGGAAAAAAGGCGCTGGTGTTAAACCATGTTTCCGCGAACGGGCCACCACTTAGGGCGTTTATAGCGCCGCCGCTTGTAAGCCACACATACAGTCCTCCGTCTCCTGAGAATCCTCCAAGAAAGAGTGTTGAAAGAGAAGTGAGTGCTGATATTCGCAGCAGGCAGAGTGCCAGAATGAAAAGGAAAAAGACGGCAGCTTCTTTCTTGAGATTAAATGTATATCGCGGAAAAAAAGCAGCTCTTCTCATAAGAGCCTGTTATATCAGGAGCTTGTCCTGAGTAACAGGCTCTTATTGTAAGGCTTTCACTACATAAGCTTTAGAAAGCGCGTGATTAAGCGAATGGAGCGCCTTGTTAGTCTCTTGAAGCGAGCTTTGCGTTTTGTTTGTATCGCCTTTCGGACCTTTTTTCTTACTCTTCTCGCCGTGCTTGGGATTTTTCGGGTCTCAGGATCTGAGCGCAGTTCTGTGCGATGCTCACGAATGAGTACCATAAAATCCTTTAGCATCTCCTTAATGGCAATGAGTCTTTCTGAGCGAGCATCTTCCCCTTCAGTAGCTACCGAGCTTAAGGTCGTGAGTTGTGATTTTATGCCCACTGAAAGTGAAGCTAAGTTATCTGATACTTCATTGCCTTGTTCAGAAGGCTGCTCGGTATTTTCCTCGATATATCCAGTCTCGGGATCTTCAATTATCTCATTGTCAGGCAATATTTCGTCAGTTGCTCCGGTGTTATCAAATATGAGCTGAATCGATTCTTCAGAAGAATTTCCCGTATAGTCAAGCGATCGTACCTTTAAGGTATATTGTCCGTCACTTTTTTGCGTTGAGTCATAATTCATCGCATATGGTAGTGCAGTTCTTTTTCCAATAAGTTCATCATTTAAGAAAAATTGGACCTCTTTAACCGCGATGTTATCAAAGGCGATTGCAGCAATCTCAAATCTTCCGCGAATGATGTTGCCATCAGATGGCTTGAGTATGCTTAACAGCGATTCAAAAGTATCCTCTTTGTTATTTGTAGAGATAAAAAGAGATGCTTGTGATTTGTTTGAAGCATTATCATGCGCAGTCGCGGTCAGTTTGTATACTCCGTTCGGGAATCTTGTGGAGTCAAAAGGGATAGAATAGGGCGCCTTCGTAGCAACTCCTAAATAGAGACCATCAAGATTAAATGTGACCTGAGCAATTCCAGATTCATCATCATAAGCGTTTGCTGTAATAGTTTCAGTGCCTTTTATGACATCTCCCTGTTTGTGTGAGGTGAAGTAGACGACTGGTGGTTTTGACTCAAGGTTATCAAACTGGAGATAGTATGAATCTCTTGCCGCTGCGCCGTTTACATCTATAACTACGGCTGTAATCGTGTGGACACCGTCTCCGTAAAGTGTTGTGTCAATTTTTGCACTGCGTGTTCCTTTCGTTACGTTTGTCAGCGTAGTTGCAACATTTTCGTCAACATAAAATATGATTCGATCGAGTGCTTCTGCGTCATTTACGGTTGCTTTAACGGTGACTTCTCCAGAGACAGTTGTATTGTCTGGATCCACAAGGTTAATTGTTGGTGCTTGGTTATCGTTATTTACTTTAAAGGAACGCGCCGTTCCGTCACTGACGTTTCCTGAATAATCAATAGCTTTGACGGTGATTCTGTAGCCGTAGTCCTCCCAGAGTTCATTCGTGTTAATTTGTACTGAATACGGAGCCGTTGTATCGGTATGAATCAGGTGATCGGATTTGCCGCCACCATAGCTGTAAAATTGTACTTCTTTGATTCCCGATGGATCGTAAGCCTGAGCATATATCTGAATAACTCCACTTACATGGTAGCTTGGTGTTGCGGGGATAAGTGAGAGTGTTACTTCGGGCTCGGAGTCGTCAACGAGTTTCACTTTTGAGTAGAAATCACTGTAGCCTTCTCTGGTACTGCCGTCAGATAAGGTTTCAGTGTACGTTACTGATGCCGTAAGTGTGTACTCACCGTAGGGGATGTCTTTGGTATCAAGACCAAAATAACGTGTTCCGTAGTAGAATTTGTTTTGATCTGTTCTAAGCGTCAATGATTCAGATTTGATTGGACAGGGATAGGAGTTTGGTATGTACGAACTACCAGATGGGTATATGACATCCTTTATGACCGTCCCGCGTACTATCTCTGCCCCTGTTGTATACTCAGTGTTTCTTTTAAAACTACAAATTGCATGTGCGTTAGCAGTAAAGAGAATGAGCGTTACGGCAGCTAGAAATGTGCCCTGAGTGATGGAACGAAAAACCTGCATATAAAACTCCGTGTTTGCCTGAAAAATAGCTGTTTTCCTTGTTATGACTCACATAGAGTGGGGGTGTAACATTACAGAGAGATTAAATATCCTGTTATTACAATAGCTTGTTGACTGGTCCACGTCCGGTTAGATCTCCTAGGGGTGGGGCTTTGATGTTACTTTCTCCATCCTTTTGTTCATAACAGCTAGAGTATTTAAAGTTGTTCTACAAATGTTCGACAAACATCAACCAACACAAAATCCTCAGCCAGAGAGTCCAGTAAAAGCCTTTGCAGCAGACACCAATCATGAAGTGCACGGTAAAAAGTTTGCATCTTTTGAAGACTGTGAAGTGGCACTTCTGGCAGTGCAGCAATCACAGGAGTATGTACCGAGACTTGACGCTCAGGGAGTGCAGCGGTGGCGTTTGCAGATAGGTCGTGCTGATCAGGTAGCAGGTGATACACCATTTACCCTTAGTGATGATTTTAGCTGCACTGCTGGATATACATTCCATTCATTGAGGCATGGATTAGAAGATTTAGATCTTCCAGTGATTCTTTCAGCTATGGATGAGGTTCTCTGCAACATGGATACTGTACCGCACGAGCCAAACAAAAATGTTGTACGTGCAGCTCCTGACTCGCTTACGATGAACCTTGAGAGGTTTTACCGATCCTCTGAGGCCCTCTTTCGCTCATCACTTCAGTATTTATGTCTGTTAACAGGAACTATCGATTACCTCAGCGAGAATCAAGCGACTCTGCAGACTGTGCAGGAACGGGAAGAAGATGATGTCCTTAACTTAATGACAGATGCTGTAGAATGGCGAAGAAAGCAGATACTCGGAACCTCAGTAGAGGCAGGAAAGGTAGGGTTAGGGATTATATTTAAGAACGATCTCAGAAAACTTACAATGTCTTTTAATGAGTCAGTTAAGCGCTATGAGGAAGATCGTGTAGATGAACATAGTTTACAAGTGCTCGCTGAAGCTGAGCAGCAGTTTGAGTATTATGTTGAGCAGTTAGAGGAGCTATTTAGCGCCCTTAAAGCTCTTTGTATAGAAAGAAGAGAGGTTCTTGATCATACTGAAGGGCTAGAGAGTTCGTGGAGAGAGTTTGGTGGCCTCATTATAGACTTTGAAGAAGCGCCTGAGAAAAGTGTAGACACTGAGAGAGAAGAGCAAGAATTGTCTTATGCAAAGTGGGATACCGTGTCTAAGATTAATGTGCTGCGAAACGGAATATCCCAAACAGTAGCAAGCTATTTGCTCAGGCGACCGTTCGGAAATGATTCCTTATTAACATCAAGACTCAATTCGCTGAATCACTATATTAAATATGAGTTTGATGCCCTTCAGCAGGGAGAAGAGTACGAAGAGTATCTGTCTCAGAAGCCTTTTACTCCTCTTAAGTTGTACCTTGAAGATAAGGTATCCTGCTTGATTAATCTTGCAAAAAAAGAATCATTGTAGCAGGGTGAAACAAGGGATTAAAGACTACCCTAAGCGAGCAATTCATCCTAAGATGCTCCAAATGAAAAAACATCTCCTATACCTGTCTTCTCTTGTACTCCTATTTCTTCCTCTGGCTGTATTTTCAGAAGAGAAGCTTTGCAATATCGCAAAGGAGGCATTGCATGATGCCGTAAGGATTCGTGGACTTGAGCAAAAGGAGCCAGTGCCGTGCAAGCTTCAGAATAAAGAAGAGGTAAAAGGGTATCTACTAAAAGTCATCGATGAGAAAATTGCTCCTGAACGACTTGAAGCCGAGGAGTTTATATACAAAGTTCTTGGTCTTGTTCCTGAAAATTTTAATTACAAAGAAGGCCTTGTCGATCTCTATATCAGTCAGCTCGGTGGATATTATGATCCAGAAGCGAACCACTTTGTCATGGCTCAGTGGCTACCGGCTATGATGCAAAATACGATAGCAGTCCACGAGCTTACTCATGCTCTACAAGATCAACACTTTAACCTCGATACGTTTCTCGACCACGAAGGCCGCACTAGTGATGAGCTCTTAGCTCGTTCAGCGGTAGTGGAGGGGGACGCAACGGCAGTGATGACAGACTATACCCGATCACTCATCGGGCAACCTGCACTGAAAGATGAAGATAACGTTAACGCTATGATGCTTCAGAGCGTGCTAGGGGCATCGCTTGTTGGAAGTAGTGCCGGAGTCCCTGAGAGCCTAAGTCTCATGATTGTTTTCCCATATACGAGTGGTCTTAGGTTTGCTCACTACATGTTACATGAAAAGAAAAGCTATAGCGCACTTGATGAATATCTAAAGAACCCGCCAAAAACGACGGAAGAGATTCTTCACCCAGAGCTTGTGCTTGAAGGCAAGGGCGGTGCGATAGAGATATCAGAGGAAGAGCTACGCGGTGACGATACAGGCGAGAAGTGGAAGATGACCTTTGATGATAGTCTTGGTGAGTTTCTTCTTTCAATATTATTAGCCGTACAAACAGACGATCGCGCTGGAGCCGCGAATACGGCCGCCGGTTGGGGTGGAGACCGTGTTGCTATATTTGAACATGAGGATACGCAGGCCAGACGGCTTATATGGTACACGGCGTGGGACTCTAAGAAAGATGCCGGAGAGTTCTACGAGATGCTTCAGCGTGTGCTTAAAAAACGCTTTAAGAGCTCTGACCACAAAGACCACCAGTGGAAAAGTGACCGGCTCTCATACCGAGTCCTAAACAAAGGCGACGAAATAGTCCTCTACGCCGACGAAATCCTCCAAAAGTCGTGACAGTCACTGACAGATCCCCACGAAAATAATTAGCCAACGTAGTAGTGCTTTCTCTGTAAGAATTCGCAAAATACAGCTGAAAAAGGCAATAACTGGTGATTGTTAAAAAGATAGTATTTTACACAGGAGAGCGCGGAGCACGCGGAGGCGGGAAGTAGTTGTCTCCGCGTGCTCCGCGCTCTCCTGTGTTTTCATAACCTCTTCACTAGACTGATACCTTTATTGCTTAGCAGCTTGATTTCGTGGAGATCTGTCAGTGACTGTCTGACGTTTTGATTACCTCTTCAAAAGCTTGTAATGTTCAAACTATGCAGTCACAACATCAAAATAGGGGTCGATACAACGACACTCTTCTTGAAGTGCTCTCTTCTGAAGGGCGGCGAGAAGGGGTATGTGAAGCCCTTGTGGGCAGTATGATTCAGACAGCTGACGAGCTGAAAGATGAATACATCCAAGAGGTAGAATGCCATTTATCTGATTCTGAAGCCGAAGTTTTTCGAGAGGTAAACGAACTGGCTTTTAAAGAGGGGGCATGGTATCGGCCACTTCACAATATTGTCGTTCCTCTCTGTATGCTCCATATAATCGAGGGAGAAGGGCTTGCCCGCGATCTTGTGTTTCCTGCTATGAACCATGATGCTGGAAATTCCTTGATGAAGATCGCTCCCACAACGCAAGGTGCGGACTGGCAGAATAAGGATAAGAGGGTAGCCCATATGGAGATAGGGGCTAAGCTTTGTAGAGAGCAGTTAGAGCGTATATGGGAGAAGCAGTTAAGCGATCCTGTATTAGAGCACTTGGATATTACTCATAATCGTATAGAACAACTCGCCGATATTGTTGCGCATCACGATGATCCATATATTGGAAAGGAGCTTTCTGACCCTGAACACCTTGCTCATCGAGATGCTGATCGCTGCTTTGTGCCTTCCGCGTTAAGTTTTTGGAAAGACTATATAGCTTATCTAAATGATAGCGGATGTAAGGCAAATGCCTCAGAGCTCGGGGTGAGTATTACTCCTACATCCCTTATACAGTGCCGCATAGCATCGTTTTATAGCACAGAGCAGAGCCTACCTGAGTCAATAACCAGAATGGGCGTAGCCTATGCTCCTCATCTTGTTGGTCTTACCGAAGCAGGTATCCCGGAGCCTCAGTCAACAAGCACAGGTGAGCAAATTGCTGAAAAGTTTATTATTAATAGACTGGCAGAGATTGAAGAATTTGCTCATCTGAAATCCATTGATGAGTTCGATGATTTTTTTCGTAAGAGCCTGAGTAATGAGATGAGATGGCTGCTAGCATCATTGAACCACGGATAACTCTTCAACTGATAGCCTAAGCCGCCCATAAAATAGACTTACAAATATAATAGCAGCTCTATGATTAAAGAGGATGAGAGCTCCTTAAATGTATTGGCTGAGAAGAGTGAGAAAGTCGTGACTGTCATTGAGGTGTCCCCACGAGATTAGGCTGCTGAGCAATAAAGGTATCAGTCTAGTGAAGAGGTTATGAAAACACAGGAGAGCGCGGAGCACGCGGAGGCGGGAAGTAATTGTCTCCACGTTCTCCGCGATCTCCTGTGTGAAATACTATCTTTTTAACAATCACCAGTTATTGCCTTTATCAGCTGTATTTTGCGAATTCTTACAGAGAAAGTACTGCTACGTTGGCTTATTATTTTCGTGGGGATCTGTCAGTGACTTTTAATACCCCGATAACAGATTTCCTTGTTACCGGGGCAAGGATTAAAGAGAAGCTACTACGTTATTTCCCTTCAAATGTTGCTTCGCGTAGTACTGACATGCCGTAGCCGGAGGCTTTTGTGATGGTTAGTCGTAGGAACTTCGCGTCGATGTCATCAAATTCGAATTTTTCCTGATTGCCGTAGCCTGTCTCAACTGAGACGAACTTGGAACCATCAATTGATGTTTCTATCAGAAAGGCGCCGGGGCTGTATTCTTTATTGTACCACGTGAAATTTGCAGAGGTGAGCTTAGTGCTTTTTCCAAAGTTAAACGTGATACTTGGACTCTCAGTGTTTGCATCAGTGATCCAGTACGTGTTCTGATCGCCGTCCAGAGTGTTCTGTGGTCCGAAGTACTGTTCGTAATATGTCCCGTAAGCTGATGCTGTTACGCTAGTAAGAGATCGCACTGCAGATTCAACACACTGCGCCTCGAGCGTAAAGTTTTTCGGGTCAAGTCTTACGGATGTGACATAGGTACTTCCAGTATCCGGGTTAACAAACTTATAAGCCAGACCAAATTGGTACTGATTCTGACTGTGTAAGTACTGTATTTTGAGATCCCACGGATTTTTAGGACTCTTATAGAGGTTGCTGATTTTTGAGTACTGATCGGCTGATAGAGCACCGCCGAAGTTAAATCTTGAAAGTGGAGTAGAATCTATGCTTGCTTCGAGACTTTGACTGTACACATTTCCGTTCTCACTGTCTTTTCGAAACTGTGTAATGGAGTTTACATTGAAGTAGTGGTCACTATATTGATTGTATCGTTCGGCATGTTGCTTATCTACATATCTGTAGCGAAAGTTACAGTTCTCAGTATCAAAGAGCTCGAACGAGAAAGGGCTTGAACCGAGGTCACTCACAACTTTCCATTCTGCGCTGGCAGTGGTTGCGATGGAGAGGAGTGATCCAAGTGCGAGTGTTGAGAGTATCTTTCTATATTTCATTTATCTTCCCCTTGAAAGTATTTGGTAGTGTTTGTGCAAGGACTATGCCGCTAGGCGAAGGTAGGGATTTTTATTAAGGTAACTAATTCTTCCCTAGGTAAATGTCGTACGAGCCAGAAGGACATAGGTTATGTCCCCCATTCCCCCTCCGCGTTCTCCGCGATCTCCCGTGTTATTTTTTGCTTCTTGAACCAAGAACCTATTAGCCGCCTCGCGGGCACAGGATGTGGCGTGTGGAAAGAGCCAGATAACACAGGAGCTCGCGGAGAACGCGGAGGGGGAGTTTGATGTGAGTGGGTATCTATTTGTTTTACTCTCAGAAGTATATGCTTTAGTATTTTCTGCTTATGACAGATGAAAGACACCACCTAGAAGAGCTTTGCGAGCTTAAGATCGCAGAGCGAAAGCAGACACGTAGAGAAATGCCCGGTCGGAGCCCCGAAGGGGATCTGTTGGCTATTGATTTGCGAATTCACGAGTTTTTAAAAAGCTATCTTGGTAAGGGTGATACGTCCGACGAGGCCCTCATTCCGGCCGAAGCTGAGGTTCTCTCTTTAACAAAGCCCGGGATGGCAAGAATACTCTCTCTACCGGCAGGTAAGCAGTACTATAAAAATGAGTTTGTAGAATCGTACGGGCTCGGTGAGCAGGGAATCTTACACAATCCGAAACACGATAGGCGCACAACGAAAAACTCTTTCCATATTGTTGAAGGTGGCCCGGGCGTTCCTTCAGATAAACTTGAGGTGCCTAAGGTAGCTTTTGATCACATACTACAAGCTGCGCTTACGCCACCTGATGATCTTAATACCATTCCATATACCTGTTCTGAGGGAGAAGACGAGGCCCTAGCATGTATGGCATCACTTGCGCTCAAGGTCCCCGTAGTGCCCTATATTGAAGGGATTTGTGGTCCTGAATATCTGGAGTGTCGAGTGCTTGCTCCGGGTGGGTTAGTTAGCAATCTCGATTTTCTTGAGGAGATATTTGGGAATGCCGGAAATGTTTTAAAGCTTGAAAACGATCCCGGTCTTGATCCTGAAAACTTCACTGGCGTCTCGAGTTGCATCATCTTCGCGCCTCATTTATGCACCCTCACCAAGAAGGCTCTTGGCTTGCCATCAAAAAAAGATGCTTCTGAGCGACAGATGGCAGAGGGGATGTATTGGGAGCGCGAAGAGGAACTCTATAACGACGGAGTTCCTTTTAAGCTCGTTGCCAGAGATGATAAAGGCATAACTGTTACGATCATTGCCGACAACTATTTTGGATATGGAAAAAAGACGGTAAAAGCAGATCTTTCTTACGCGGCGAATCTGCGTGGCCTCGTTCTTGAGGAACACTCAGGTGGAGCTACGGTGTTTGCCAGATACAACTATGGGAATGTATTTGTTGGGGAGAATCACTTACCAAGTGATGTATTGGCCAAAAAGCGTACCCTTGATGACACTGTGAAGCTTCTGGCGCCCCATATAGAGAATAATGGAGGGGTGTACTTCGATAAGGAGTTTCCAGATGTCATCTATGTGCCAACAAATATTCAGATCGATCTCTCAAATCAGCAAGTTGTTTGGACACACAATTACAAAACGTATTCAAGAGAGCTTTCGACAGACGAAAAATACATTCTACCAAATGGACAGCTGCTTCAACTTGTAAAAGGAGCTGTTACCGGAAGTTGGAAGCTTGTTACCTCGCGTGGACGTAATACGATCTTCCATAAACCGTGTACGGTATCAGGGGGAGGGAAGTCTGAAGTTTCAAAGAGCTTTGTTGATGTGCAGGGAAGTGGTCCGCTTGTTATTGATAGCTTTCTTGAAGATGTTGAGCTCATTAGAACAATTTTTAAGAACGACTTCTCGATGCGTTTTGCTCATGGGAGGAAAACGGGAGGACGCTCAATTCTAAGCCGAGAAAGAGGGCTTGGGTCGGTTATTAAACTGCTTACTCCATCTCATGAGTACACTGATAAGTTCAATGACTACCTTCATACGATTCCTACACACATTAAGCAGTGGATTTTTCACTTAAAGTCAGTTTGGAAAGAAGAATACGGGCAAGATTGGCATCTACAGTACAGTGTCGAGCAGCGTGATGGTCAATTAGGTCGGGAGCTCTATTTTCACGGAAAGAAGATTATTCTGAGCTACGCAAGGATTGGCTTTAAAGAGTCGGGGACTATCCGAACTTTCTCGCTCAGGTGGGATTATAATTCAGCCGCCAAATTTTCCGATCAGGATGACATTACCGTTTCTGCAATAATACCAAATACCCTCCTTCAACTTGCGAAGAAGGGAAGTTCTCAGATTTCACTTAATGTTGAGCAGAAGCTCTTTCAGAGACCTGATGGCTGTATCAATCCGGGAGCTGAGTATGAGTCCGAGGTAGATATCGCTACAAGCAAGGGGCTCTTCCTTGTGAACTTTGAGCCTCTGGATTTTAAAGAAGCAAGAAAGCTTGCAACCGATGTGGTGCTCCTTGAGGAGTTTACTCCTGAAATGAGGATGAAGATCAAGGCATTTGCTGAACGGAAAGTTGATGATGGTACGTATCTTGTCGTGTCCAGTAGGTTTAGGCGTTACAAAGAAGGGGGAGTCTCGATGAATCCGCGTTACCTACAAGCGCGCAGAGATCTTCCAAACACAGAGCGCCGTCAGATTGCTGAACGATGCTCAAGGATATACGAAGGAATCTCTGCTCATACGCCTCTTAGGCGCTGTATTGATGTAGCTATACCGGGGAGAAGGCTCAATCCACCGGGAGACGGTTATCCACCTCTAACGGTGTATTCACCTCTTCATTATCAGGAGTTACCAGAGCTCATAATGGATTATGTTGCCAGCCTGAGTGGTAAATCTCCTTCTACAACCGGAGCAGGATCAGAAGGGGCGCTGACGAAAGGCCCTTTTAATGCTCTTCCTGCCATCTACGATCTTAATGATTTCCTTGTTGCCTCAGTCCTCACTGGTATCCCGGCATATTCAACTCCAACCGGTTTTATAGGCCCAAAGTATCGAATTGATCACGATATCAGCTTTATTGCTCCAGAGGTATTCTCGAGGATGACTACCGAAGAGAGACAGCCTGACTACCTCATTCACAAGGGATTCCTTGAAAAGGTTTCTGATTATGCTGATGATCACGGAAGGCTTGGGTATCGAATAACAGATCACTTTGTAAACCGATTCTTTGGTCGTGTGTTCTCTGAGCCGCATCAGATTTTTGAACCTGATATGTTACGCCCTGAGCTTCAAGATGCAGATGCGTTTAAAGCAGGGATGGATAACATTCTTGGTACCGGGAAAAAGATTGCGCAGTCCTACATAGAGGATGGAACAATTGAATATGCCGTGCCTCCTCTTAAGGCGTTACTTTCAATTATGGCTGAAGGTGAGTATCGACCAAGCCCGAGAGAAACTTGGACCTCTGATTCGCCGGCATTTAGAGATCTCTTTTCCTATGAAACGGTAACCACGAGCACGTGGTATACGCAAAGACTTAGCGCTCAGCTACAGTTTGACCAAGAAAAGGCTCAGGATGCACTTAAGAGGCTTCTTGCATTCAAAGAGAAGCATCAAAAAGAATTGTCTGATGAGATGAGCGAAACGCTTGTTCAGAGAATTGCAATGACCGAGGAGAAGCTCCGATCGCTCAAGGATGCAAGCTTAAATAGTCAGCAAGGATTTATAGGTAGAAATCCTGTAGTTATTTAATCTCTTTTTAAGACGGATAACTAGAGAGAGACAGCAAAGCTACTGTAGGAGGTGTAAATACAGGAGTGTACCTGATCTAGAGTGGTGGCATTTAGGCTGCAGTCGATCTTTGTATAAGAAAAAGACTCGGATCTGCAACGCTTCATTAGCTCAACTTTGTTTCCAGATCTGCTTATTGGCTTAGCTGTGCGCTCTTTGTACATAAGACTGGAAACGTGCATTACGAAGCTATTGCAGTTGCGTTCGCTAAAGAATTTGTCTTGTTCAGTGGTAAGGCACTCAGCAGCAAGGGCTGCTGTTCCCAACATAAGCGTTGAAAATGCGGTGATGATCAGGGGACGTTTTTGACTACTTTTCATAACTCTAACATTGCTCGGGGCCTGCAAGTCTTACTCTTTGTCGACGATGAGCTGAGAGTGCTGAAGTGTTGAGCGCGAAAAAATACTATGGGAGTGAGAGTTTTTCAGAGAATTAGGTACGATTTTTTCTTATAAAAGCGGTTTTGTTCTGCTCCTGTTTTTGTTGGGGTAGGACAAGGACAAGGACCAAGAGCAGGGGGCTAGCCTAAGATGTCTCTGGCTAGTTGGCTGGCGAGCTTGCCGTCGTATTGGCCGGCATGCTTTGAGCCGAGCTCTTTCATGACTATGCCGAGATTTGCCTCAGGATTTTCTGCTTTAATTTTCTCAATCTCAGAGGTGAGCTCTTCTTTTGACATTTGTTGCGGAAGAAATTTCTCTATACAGGCAATTCGAGACTTTATTTCAGTCACTGTATCTTCGCGATTGTCTTTCTCGGCGTACTCTAGAGATTCCTGTTGTTTCTTAAGCTCTGCTTTCATAACGGCAAGCGTTTGAGCCTCAGAGAGACTTTCCGTTTTTTTAGCCATCTCTTCGTATTGGATCGCACTTAGGAGCGATCTGATAGTTTCAAGGGCAAGTTTGTCTTTTGCCCGCATGGCGTTTTTCATTTCGGTTTTAAGCTGGTCTTTCATAGTTTCCCTTTTTAAGTAACCAAGAAGAGCGCAAAGGAGTTCGCATCAAGTCGGATCGGAGTACACTAGGCAGCAGCCTTATAGTCCTTTAAGAAGCTTTTGAGTTTGCCGGCGGTTTCACCGCTGATAAGGTGCTCTGTCTTGCAGGCATCAATCTCTGCTTGTTCTGGGTTTACGCCGAGTATATCAGTCAGGAATTCAAAGAAAAGCTTCTTACGGTTTACAACAGCCTCAGCTAGAGCAGCCCCTTGTTCTGAGAGGTTTAAAAAGCGGTTGTCATCTTCCTCGATAAGGCCTTTTTGCTTTAAGTTCTTAAGGTTTGTTGAGGCACTACCTGTTGTAATATTGAGGTACTTGGCCACATCGGTAACTCTCGCGTATCCGCGCTCGTTTCTAAGTTCCTGTACAGCAAGCAGGTGGTGCGCAGCGCTGTGAGTAATGTTATTCTCTTCAAACTTTTTCCAGACGTCTTCCATAGGGCTCTCGCAGGTATGTTCGACTCTCAGCATGAGTCGTGTGGATTAATGTACAGTAATATACTCAAGATTGCTGCAATAAACAATAAGATGTTTGGGGTGCCAAAGAAATATTATACTGCTTATAAGAAACGTTCATGAGCCAATCGAAGTCCCTGAGTTTGAATAATCTACTAATAACAGCATGTTATGTTATTACTCTCCTTTCTCCCGGAGCCTTAAGCGCACTTGAGAAGCCCGGCGAAGAGCTTCAGGACGTGGGGCTTGCCACAGAATTAGGAGCTCAGGTTGATAGTTCTCTCACTTTCACTAATTCGAGTGGCAAGAAGGTAACGCTTGGGGAGCTAGTTAGCGCGGATCGGCCAACGGTTATTGTGCCCGCATATTACGACTGTCCGATGCTCTGCGGACTCCTGTTAAATGGTCTGACGAAGCTACTTAATAAGGTAGAGGATCTAAAGCTTGGTAGCGATTACCAGGTAATTACGGTGAGTTTTGACCACACGGAGACTCCGGAGCTAGCAGCAGAAAAAAAGGAACTCTTTACCGGTAAGTTCACCGGTCAGGGTGACGCCAAGCATGGTTGGCATTTTCTAGTGGGGAGTGAGGAGAACGTGAAGGCCCTAATGGATCAAATAGGGTTCTATTTTAAGGAGGATAAAGATGAGTTTGCTCACACAGCTGTCATCATGATATTGACACCTGGCTTTAAAATTTCACAATATTTTACTGGCATTAATTTTCCAGCGTGGGATTTTAAGCTAGCGCTTGTTGAAGCCTCACAGGGAAGCATTGGCAGCGCTATAGACCACGTGCTACTGTACTGTTTCAGGTTTGATCCGACGAAGGGTAAGTACACTTGGGTAGCGACCGGAGTTATGAGAATAGGTGGGGCGATCACCTTAATTCTTTTGGGTCTGCTTATCTTTGTATTGCGTCGGCGTGAGACTTCATCGAATCAGTAATGTGGGTGTTGCTGAATAGTTTAGTTAGGATTTCATCTTTCATATGTTTCGTTACCTCCCCGAGCAGGCTTCAGAAGTAGCCCCGAAAGTCGACTGGCTACATCATTGGATTACAGACCTTTCAGTATTTTTCACCGTGGCTATCTGCGGTGCGATGCTTTACTTCGCGGTGCGTTACCGGAAGAGAGACGGCGTTGATCACGAAACGCCTCGTATTGAGGGAAACAATTTTTTAGAGATTGTTTGGACGGTTGTCCCTACTATTATCTGTGTTTTCGTCGCTTATTATGGAGTGGTCATCTACCGGGACATGGTAGAGGTTTCCGAAGATCCCGACCAAGTTGTTATTAACGGGCGTGGCCGGCAGTGGGCATGGGATTTTCAGTACCAGAACGGCAAAGTGACGACGAATGAGTTCGTTGTCCCAGTGAATCGCCCGATCCGAGTCGTTCTAACTTCTACTGACGTGCTCCATAGCTTCTTCTTGCCTGCCATGCGAGTTAAGAAAGACGTCGTTCCCGGAATGTATACTTATGTTTCTTTTACCCCAGTCAAAGAAGGCGAATACCACACCTTCTGTACTGAGTATTGTGGAAAAGATCACTCATACATGTTGGCGTCGCTAAAGGTGGTCTCTCAAGCCGAGTATGATCGATGGGTGAATGACCGAAGCGCTGAGCTTATGAAAGCTTCGATGAGTCCGGCGAAGCTAGGAGCGAAGCTCTACTACGAAAAGGGCTGTAATGCCTGTCATAGCCTTGATGGTTCTAAAGTTGTCGGACCAACCTTCCTTAAGCTTTTTGGAACAGAAAGAGTTTTCTCTGATGGTTCAAAAGCCACCGCGGATGAGAACTACATCAAGAACTCTATATTAAATCCACAGAGTCAGATCGTTGAAGGATACGATGCTATTCCAATGCCTTCGTTTGATGGTCAGATAAACGACAACGAAATAACTGGCATTATCGAATTCTTGCGTGGCCTTGATGGCAGTGCGCCTGCGCCAGAACAACCCGAAGCTGACGAAGAGAAAGGTCAGGGAGAGGATCTCTCTGCACTATCTCCTGTAGAAAGAGGAAAGTGGGTTTATGAGAATAAGCTTTGTATTACCTGCCACAGCCTTGATGGCAGTAAGCTTGTAGGACCTTCGTTTAAAGGTCTCTACGGAAGAGAGGGTGAGTTAAATGATGGCTCTACCTACGTTGCGAACGATGAATACATCCAGAAGTCGATAATGGACCCGGCTTCCCAGATAGTGAAAGGCTATCAACCCCTGATGCCACCGTATGCACAGCAGCTCGGTGATGAAGATGTTCAGGGAGTAATTGAGTACCTTAAGACACTAAAGGAGTAGCTTTACATGAGCGCGCATGCTGATGGAGATGATAAGAACTACTTAAACTGCGAGACCACTCTCTGGTCGTGGATAAGTACCGTAGATCATAAGCGCATCGGGCTTATGTATCTTTTTACGATAACTGCTTTCTTTATCGTAGGTGGCCTTGCCGCGTTAACCTTCCGTATTGAGCTCTTTAGTTCAGGCGCTCAGTTTTTAACGCCTGATCAGTATAACGTCCTCTTTACGCTTCACGGTGCGATAATGATCTTTCTCTTTATCGTTCCGGGGATTCCGGCAACGATGGGGAACTTTCTGTTGCCACTTATGATCGGCGCCAAGGATGTGGCATTCCCACGGCTTAACCTGCTTAGCTACTATATCTATGTAGTTGGTGCCGCTATGGCGCTTATCGCTATCTTTAACCCCTTTGATTATATCCTCTCTGGCTTTTCGGCGGAGCAGGCATTTAATCCGGCAGATACCGGGTGGACCTTCTATGCTCCGTATAGTGTTAAGTCTGGCTCGGCAGTTGTGTGGATGACTGGAGCTGCGTTTGTTCTTGGGTTCTCCTCTATTCTTACTGGGCTTAACTTCATAGTTACGGTTCATAAGCTTAGATGTCCGGGAATGACGTGGAATCGTTTACCGGTGTTTGTCTGGGCGCTTTATGCAACGAGTGTTATTCAGACTCTCGCGACTCCTGTTGTTGGTATGACCCTAGTGCTCCTTATCATGGAGCGAGTCATGGGGGTTGGGATATTTGACCCGTCGATGGGTGGAGATCCGGTACTCTATGAGCACTTCTTCTGGTTTTACTCTCACCCGGTGGTGTACATCATGGTACTTCCTGCCTTTGGGGTTGTTGGTGAGATTATTCCCGTGTTCTCACGAAAGCCGATCTTTGGATATAAGATGGTTGTTTACGCATCTGTTGCCATTGCAGCAGTAGGGTTTCTCGTCTGGGCTCACCACATGTTCACTTCAGGGATCTCTGACTGGACTGCGATCTACTTCTCTGTTGCTACATTTGGTGTCGCAATACCCACGGCTGTTAAGGTCTTTAACTGGGTAAGCACCATGTATAAGGGCTCAATCAGCTTTGAGACGCCGATGCTCTACGCTATGGCCTTTATCTTTCTCTTTATGGTAGCCGGGACAACGGGTGTTTACCTCGCAACTCTTGCCGTTGACGTCTACTACCACGATACGTATTTTGTTGTAGCTCACTTTCACTACACGATTCAGGGTGGTGCGGTAATTGGATTAATTGCGGCTCTTCACTTCTGGTTCCCGAAGATCTCCGGAAAAATGTACAACGAGCCGGTAGCTAAGCTTGCATGGTTTCTCGTTTTTGTTGGGTTTAACCTCACCTTCTTGCCGCAGTTTGTGCTTGGAATGGAAGGTATGCCGCGCAGGTACTTTGACTATCTCCCAGAGTTTCAACCAATGCACCGTCTATCAACTATCGGTTCGTTTATTAACGGATTTGGGTACACGTTTGCGCTGCTTAACTTACTTTACGCTGCTGTGTTTGGCCGTGTGAAGGCGCCACGTAATCCTTACAACTCTCTTTCTCTTGAGTGGAAAACGGCTTCACCACCGTCACACCACAACTTTGATGAGGATCCGGAAGTTGATGATTATCCGTATGCTTATGGAACACCAGTAGAAGGAGGAGGTCACCACTGATGAGTTCAAGTAATGAAGCTACTGTAAGCGGACCTCCGCACGCCCACCACTGGGACCCTGTAACGGCTTATCACGGCTCAAAGCTCGGCATGTGGCTCTTTCTCGCCACTGAGATCCTGCTTTTCGGTGTTCTTTTTACCGCATTTGCAATCTTTCGCTACCTTTACATGGAGGAGTTTCACCATGCGAGCCAGTATCTTGACTGGAAGATGGGAGCGATTAACACGGCGGTTCTTATCTTTAGTAGTTTTACTGCCGTTCTTGGAGTAGATGCGGCGCAGCACGGAGATAACAAGAAGACATTTCGCTGGCTCTGCGTCACTGTTGCCTGTGGTTTTATCTTTCTTATCGTTAAGTATCTAGAATATAGCCATAAGGCTCATATCGGGCTCTTCCCGTTTATTGAGTGTAATGATCACGCCCAGTTTTGTTGGGATAGTGTAGAGTTTAAGAACGAATTTAAGATGTACTTCGGGCTTTACTACTGCATGACCATGCTTCACGCCCTTCACGTTATTATCGGAATGGGGATTTTGACGTGGGCGCTCTTAAAAGCGAAAAAGAACCGTTACTCAACTGACTATTACACACCGGTAGAGATGGGTGCCCTTTACTGGCACCTTGTTGACCTTATCTGGATCTATCTCTTCCCGTTACTTTATCTGGTGGATTAACTATGAGTGGACACGACAATTCAGAACACGGCGAGCTCGGACACATTGTCCCTTTTAAAGTTTACCTCGCGGTATGTATCAGCTTAATGGTTCTTACCGTTATTACTGTTGTTGTCGCTGAAACAGTAGATGTTGGCAGCTGGAATATCGTTGTTGCTATGCTCATCGCTTCTGTTAAGGCGAGTCTTGTAGCGCTTTTCTTTATGCACCTTAAGTTTGAAGATCCTATTACATGGCTCTATGCCGGCTTTCCAATAGTGCTTTTGTTTCTCCTTATGGGCGGGATATTCCTTGATAATCCGACACGCATGGAAGTTAAGCCGGTAGAGGTTGTCGATACGCTCAAAGCAAAAGAGTAAGTCTTCTCACGATTGATCAGATATCCACGGGAGCTTACCGGTGATAAGGTTACAGATGTACGGAGCTAGCTGCTCTTGCAGTACCTCTCGCATTTCCATCTGATCCTCGTCTTCCTCATAGAAGGACTGTTCCGGATTGTATTCACCGTTGATGCTTGCAATGGCTTCATGATCATCTAGTGAAAGCTGGGGGGTGTAATTAAGATCGTCGTCCTCATCAAGGTCAATCTCCTCAGACTCAAGAGAAGAAGCTCCACGAATAGCTGCCTGCAAGTTATATCTCATATCCAATTCAAAAAGCTCTGCCTGAGATATCGGCTTAATGGGGATGAATGTATCCATCGAAGTCCCTATGATATCGCAAAGCTCCTCAAAATCGAGCCAAGGATCGTGCAGTGTATTTAAAAATCCAGTGATCTGATTCTTTTCAAGAGCCTTAAAGAAATCAGCTAGGGAAAATTCTATTAGGTCCTCTTGGTGCTCATCAATCAAAAAGTCGATACCCTCATCCTGAGTTAATCCCCTTTGAGCGCAGAAGAGATCCAATGCCTTTTGAAAGCGTTCGCAGAAATACGCTTCGTACTCTTTTCCGGGGGCGTGCTGCAAAAGGTGTGCAATTGTGTATTCCTCAACAGACATCATAAGGAATTGAAGATATTCGAAAGCGTAGTCGAATTTTTGGGCGCTAATTCGTGGAAAAATGGTATAGTGATGAATCTCTAATTCTTCAGCAATTCTTAGAAAGCAGCTTCCAAGAACAGATCGTGAATTTAAATCGAGATAATCGTGAAGAAATTCTTCCGGTACATCAATCTTAAAAGCAAGCTCTCCAACAGTCATATCAAGCTCTTCAAGTTTATCCAGAACAAGGCTTGAGAGGTGGTTGCAGAAGTCATGCCAGCGAGTAGGTGAGATACCCATCGCTGCTTCAAGAACAGCGACCTCACGGTATTCGTCCTCCTCCACGTTTTCGTCGCTCAGAAAGTTATACCCTTCAGGTACTGAAGGGGCGTAAGGCGATTCATCTTCTGAGTTTCCGCGATGATGCTCCTCAGATTGGTTCTGTATTGATTCTGATAAGATTGGAAAAGCGGGCAAGCTAGAAGATGCGAGCTGTGTTCTTTCAAGCACGGTAATGGCGTCAGGTTGCTCCTTAAGGTTGTAAAATGAACCGGATCCGCGTACTACAGCTATCAACTCCCACTCTCCACGGGTAACTTCTTAAGCCTGAATGTACTATAACCGCGAGCTCAGTCAAATGTAGTTTTGATTAGAGGAGGCTTATATTTGAGGAGAGGTAGATCTGGTCTAAAGAGAAAATGAACGGCTATAGCTCGCTCTAAAATCAATCATATAGTCACAGAGACGCATCATGAACGTACTCTGCGCGAAAAGACGGCTTTTTTTAACTTCGGTAAGGCCATCAGCGTATGAGCCAAGCTCGCGAGCCCTTATTGAAAGAACCATCGCTGATTTTGCTAGGAATTCTGTTTGAATTTGGTCTAGGGGAAGATCCTTATAGGTTTTCTGATCCTGAAAGCGTGCAGGAATGCTCATATAGTGCAGCTCTCTAAGTTCGCCTTCCTTAAGTGCTTCTTTAGAAAGTTTTTCACAGAGACCTCTGAGTTCGAGGATGTCACCTTCGGTGATACGAAAATAGGTGTCTGAGAGTTTGTGCACGTGGTCAACCGCGTGCCACAGTTCCTCCAGTACTGCCGCCTGCATCTTGGGGCCTTCCCAGTCGCCAAGCGCCACAGTTTTAATTTTCCCGGCTGTAAAGTAGCCGTTCCAATTTTCGCTAAATGGATATATGTGCTCAAGCATTTTGCCTGGTTGTGGCGTTAGCCAATAGATATTGTCATTTTCTATGATGCTGTGGCAAAGAGCAGGGCACTGCGATAACCAGAGGTAGAGCTTTAAAATTTGTGATTCTTCCTCAGGGGTAAGTGAATAGGTGTACCCGTCAGGTCTTGATTCTGTGGCAAACTGACGGCACTCAGCAAGGATCTGCTCAAACGTCTCCTCATCAAGAGAGGAAAGGGTGAGTTTTTCATCATCTTGAGCCTGAGAGATGAAACTATAGAGGAATCGTTCATTACCAGGAGCAACGAGATGCAAGGGTACTCCGATGCTTGCTAGGCAAGGAATATCTACTACTGATCCGGAATGGTGTAGAAATATAACGCTTGAGGATGTCTCTATGTCACACACATAGATACGATTTAGTAACTCACGCTGCCACTTGTGTTGACAGATAGCATCTGGAACACACTGGAACTTACTAAAATGATCTTGGCTATTTGGTGTAGTATTGGTTTCAAGCACGAAAAAATTGTATTTGAGAACTTGTCGCTACTCAAATCTATGGCTCAACCTCGTGATATTCGAGCGTATCTGTTTCCAGATTAAAATAGGCAAATGAGTATGGTACAGCTCTCTGGAGAGCGCCGGGGCATATGACTCGTGTGTTCTCAACTAGGATGTCTTTTTTTTGATGAATATGACCGTGAAAGACGTAATCAAAGCTTCCAGAATAGATGATATGCGAGAGCGTTGATTGGTTGTCACCGTGCATAAAAGCGATCCTTTTGCCGGCGATATTGAGCTCTTTTGTATAGTCAAAGGGGGCAAGGCCGAGTTCTTTCGCTGTGTCCTGAAGTGATGCCGTATCGTAGTCACAATTACCGAATACAATCTCTAGTGGCAGACCTTCAAAAAGTCTTAAGGTCTCAGGTGTTGTAACGTCTCCGCAGTGAAGTACTTTAACAAAATCCAGAGTTTGAATCTGAAGCAGGGCTTTTTGAACAATCTCTGTGTTATCGTGCGTGTCTGAGAGTACGACTATAGATTTGCATTCCATAAATATCCTCTTCAAATTTATAGCCGAGAGCGCTGAGGTCTACTTTTGAAAAATATCTCTTCATCCGCTGCGGGGTTGTTAGAAGTACTTTTACTTTTGGGTCTGAAAGACTCCCTGCGATCTCCTTTGAGCTTAGAAGATGGTATTTTCTTCGCTCATCCTTAGTGATTTTATGCGAGACTCGTAGCCAGAACTGATTCTCTATCCCAGGCACGATCTGTGCTTTGCTTTCAAGCAGATAGCCGGGCCACAAGGAGAGAACGTAGTCGTCTTTCCCGGCGAACTGATCGATCTTTTTAGATATTTGCGAGGTAGCATCAAGCGTTGCTTGGTCTCTATTTCTTTTAGAAATTCCCTTAACACCTCTTCCAGTGACGGTAAAGCGATTGTAAATATATGGGGCTAGATAGAGATGATGGCCAACGATTAAGGCGAGTAATACCAGTGCAAGCGCTCGTGTAGATGTGCGCTGAGTTTTAAAAAGTTCATTGAGAAAAAGGAGAAACGCCATCAGAGCGAATGGAACTACCGCCGTAAAATACTGATAGTGAATTGGATCGGGTAGGATGTGGATTACAAAGAGCGCGATAGCAATCCAAGCCGAGATATGTACCTTATGTCGTCGTATTAGCTGGAAAATAACATAAATCAGGGTGGTGTATATCAGGAAAGGAAATTGGTAACCGTCTGCTCGTGGGTCTGTCTGAATTCCAAAAAGTATTCTTGTAAGCTTTGCTCGTGACCGTGCATCGACGATTGGTGAACGGTGGGACCGCTCAAGGTGATAGCCAACGTTGTTAAACCAGTAGCTGTCAAAATCGATATACATATAGTAGAGGTGAGGTATGAATGTAAGAAAGCCTCCTGCCAAAAAAGCAACAGCGGTTTTCATTCTTACGCCCTTTGACCGCTCTTCAAGTAAAATAGTTGCTAAGAATATTGGGATAAGAACTACATAAAAGAGACGAACATTAACGGCAACGCCTACGGCTATGCCACACAAAAGCATATACATCGGGTTCTTCTCTCTGGCTTCACTGTCGAAGAGGAGTAGCGCTAAGAGAGTAAAGAGAGTTGAAGCCGAGTAGGTTTTAGCAAGTGGGCTCCAGCCGATAAATAGCCCACTGGTCAGTAAGAGCATAAGGCCTGAGTAAGCAAGGATACGTTTTCCGGATAGATTTAAGATTTTAAGAAAAAAGAAAACGAGAATAAGGGCAGTAAAAAATGCTGCAATCACTCGGGCGGCTATCCAGCTATACCCGGTTACTTTAAGAATTGGCCCATAAACATATGGAAGTCCCGGCATCTGAGGATAAAAGAAGTCGGTGTAGAGCCCTTTTCCTTCCATGACCAGCTTCGAGGCGAGCAGGTAAAACCCCTCATCTGCAGCGACAAACCTCTCAAGAGAGAAGAGGATGCAAGCAGTAAGCATCAGAATGAATAGGATAAGCGTCTCAGTCCGGTGAGTGGTGTTAGAGGTACTCTGCATAGCACTGTGAAGTGTCAGCGAGATTGAACTTCACGTCAAGGTGTACGGGGTGAGGAAAGGTGACATTTTACACAAAGGTGTAAAATGTCATTGCGAGGAGCTGAGGTCATAGACCGAACGACGAAGCAATCTCCCCGAGGGGCCATTCAACAGGGGGATTGCTTCGTCATTCGGCTCGCTGAGCTCAACTCCTCGCAATGATGGCGTACTGTTACGAAGCAAGAAACTTCTTAAGCCTTCTTATGGCTCTTCGAGCGCTTCGTTTTCTCTTCTTGAATGCTCTTTTTCTCTTGGCCTTGATCATCTTCTGGACCTTCTTGTTGGCCTTCCGAGTGAGCCTTTTTGCCTTGCGTGGGTTAGCTTTCATTGCGGCAGACTCACCTGTCGCGGCAGAGGCAAAGATCTCAAGCAGTTGATTCAGCATGGTCTGCATGGCAGCGATCTGTTCCTGGATCTGACTCTGGTTTTCAGAGAGCGTATCTACTGTGCTAATGAGATTGTTAAGGTTCTCTGCAAGGGAAGCAACGGTGTCATCAAGTGTCTCATCATCGTCGTCGTTGGTATTGCTACCATCATCGCCTGTGCCGTTGTCGGTCCCGTCGTCAGTGCCGTTATCTGTTCCGTCGTCTGTTCCATCATCTGGATTTCCATCAGTTGGTGGGCTAAAACTATCAATAGTGACTTGAATTGTATGACTCGTCTTATTGTTGGCATAATCTACTGCAGTAGCAGTGAGTGCATGATCTCCATCTGGATAGAGACCGGTTTCAAGCTTAAAGGCGTAGGGAGCAATTGTTTTTACCGCGAGGAGGTTATCGTCTAAAAAGTAACGAACCTCTTTTACTGAGACATTATCCACGGCAAGTGACTCAACGGTTACCGTACCTGAAAGGATGCTTAGTTCCGCCGGTTTGGTAATAAAAACGCCTGGTTTCTCATCGTCACCATTTCTTATAGATATGATGGCATAGTCGGTATCGGTAAGATCTCCAAAATCGTGAGCGATTGCTTTTAGTTGATAAACACCGTCAGCAACGTTGGCTGAATTGAAGCTAAAGGTAAATGGACTTGTTGTTGCAGAACCGATGAAAAGTTCCCCAAGGAAGTAGTCCACTTTTTTGACCGCAAGGTCATCCTGAGCATCTACAAGTACGTTTGACGTACCGCTTAAGGTCTGACCTTGAGTAGGGGAAAGAAGTGTAATAGTTGGAGCATCGTTTGCGTTATTCTTAAAGTGTAGAAAGTGAAACTTTGTATCACCTTTGTTCGCTGTATCTTTTGCAACAACCGCGACCTGATACGGCCCATCTTCGTAGCTACGAGTATCGATTACACAGTCATATGGTGTTCGTGTAGTGCTTGATACAAGTACGCCTCCAATATAGCACGAGAGCGACTTGATGCCGTTATCGTCAGTAGAGTTTGTACGAATACGTATGGTTCCTGAAACCTCAGATCCTGCTGCGGGAGAGAGAATATTGACCACCGGGGCGTCGTCAACGTTGTTCACACTTACGTTCAGGGTATATTCGCTGATGTTACCTGCTGTATCAGTGGCTCGAGCAATGAGCTCGTAGTCGCCGTCTGGAACAGCTGTAGTGTTTATAGAGAGAGGAGCGTCGATATACTTAGCCCCTTCATTGTCGACATAGCCAACTTCAGTGCTGCCGAGGAGGATTTGAACATCTTGAATGCCAGATGGATCGTATGCATCAATTTGTACTGTTTCGATGCCATCCCACTCAGCGTTGTCTACTGTTCCCGGTAGAAAGATCTCCGGCCCTTCTTCATCGCGGTAAATGGTAACATTCGCAGAGTCATACACAGCGCGGTTATTCACGATGTACGTTACGGTAATCCGATATTCACCCGGAGTAAGCTGCCCTGAATCAAATGACTGATAGTTGCCGTTATAGGTGAGCGTTTCCTGAAAGGGCCCACCCTTAACCGTTACTTTAAAGATCTCGTTGTATTGACAATACGATGGCGTAACCCCGGGGCTTGTTTGTGCATAGACATTGACCATGCCCGTAACAGTACTGTCGTCTCTTGGAGTTGTCAGATAGACCGCTTGAGTGCCGGTGGAAACACAGATAGTTTGGGCTAGAATACTTTGTGGGATACTGAAAAGGACAATACTCAGTAGGAGGAGAAAAACTTTTGTAAACTTCATAATAAAACCGTAGATACATGTATATGTTCAATGGTGTTATGAAGTGCTGGGCGAAATGTGTACTTTACAACCTTATTTTTTTAGATAATTCCTATCAGAATCGCCTTGGATGCCCTAACTCCTTGAAATAAGGAGTGTTGTGGGATGCTGGATAGAGTGCGAGTAACTACCTACGTCTATTTCTCTTAGAGATGCTTCTCGTTTCACTGTCATTAGCAGTGACGAGGTATGTCGTTTTACCTTTTCTTGCCCGTTCGCGGTAAATGACCTTACCTCTGCTGTCAGAGACACCGTTAAAGACGAGTGTTTCTAGAGCACCGTTCTTTCTGCTCCGGATGATGGTAACAGGAACGTCGCTTACGGGCAGGGTAAACTCATCTTTAAACTTCGCTCTCACAATGTAGCGATTGTTTTTCTTGCGTACACGCACGCGCATGTTTTCATACAGTGATGATCCCTCACCGCCACCACCGGATTCACCACCACCGGACTCTTCGCCGCCGCCGGATTCTTCACCGCCACCGGACTCTTCGCCGCCACCAGATTCACCCCCATCTCCGCCTCCGCCAGCGTTATAGCCTAATGATTCACGATAATCAGCAACGGCTGCTATATTATTAGCTAAGGTAAGAGCATTGTTCGCTACTCCATCGGCGCCTGTTGCTGCACCCATGTACGATACGTCGGGATTTGAAAAGTAAGCAACGCGAGTCCCTGGTGCATATGCCATAACAGATCTGTACTGCGTGGCGTTACTCCCGGTCCATCGGTGACCGTAGGCATACGCATAAAATGGTGTGCCGCCTGCATTGTCAGAGTCGTGGTTTAGTCCGATGTTATGTCCCAGTTCGTGCGCAAACGAGTGATAACTTACGCAGTTGGCTGCCGTCACACTAAAAGCATAGTAGTCATAAGAAAGGAGTGTTGAGTTGTATGGGCGGTAGCCAATTCCGCAAAAATCTCCGGGAGCTGTCATAAGCGATACCATGTCTGCCCCATAGGTGTTTCTTAGGGTATGAACCTCGTCGAATTTTCCGTCGTTCTGGTTCGCAAGATATGTGAGGTCTTTTGACATTCCATAGTCATTGCCAACGGTAACACTCTCGTTGTCTGTTAGCGCGACGACATGCGCTAGGTTCAGTGTTAGACTCACCCCGCTATTTGAGTAAGCTTCGTTTGCGTTACTAATCGCAAGGTCAATCTTTGCAAGCATAGCAGCTTCGCTCCCTTCATATGCAAGAGCCTCTGGTGTGTATCCGACAAGAACATCTATTTGTGTTGCTGCATCTGCAGCACGTGACGTTGAAGAAGTTGGTGCGGCTTCTCCAGAGTAGTCTTGAAAGGGCTCTACATCATGAATAGGACAATTTGGAAACGCATCGTGATCTATCTCTTCAAGGGTATATGAGCCATCAGGAAGATACTGCAAGTTAAAGGTTTTTCCATTCTTTAATTCAAAAAGAGCTGAAACAGCCTCTTCCCCTTTATTATCAATCGCACGTGAAATAATAAAATTTCCCTGAATGTTGTTCTGATCATCAAGGAGTGGTCCTCGTGTCGTGTTTGCGAAATGTTCAGTATACAACGCTTGTCTCTTGCGAGCATTGCTTCGGAGCGCTCGGTAGGAATTTCCCTCAAGAGATACGTTAAATGCACCTGTTTGGAAAGCTTCAGGGTTTAAAGATACTTCTTGTTCTGATTTTACCCAGCTATGCTTTGGTTTTTGATTGCGTAGTGCTCTTTGGTGGGAGCTACTTTGTTTTTTCTGAAATAATCCTGGTAGTTTTTCGGCTTGAGCCGTAGTGAGAAAACCCAGTAGCAGGAGTGCGAGAAGAACTCCTGAAACTTTAAATACTTTTCCTTTTAACATCCAACCTCTCCGTACAACGTTTACTGCGTTTAGAAGAAATCGATGTGTGGGGGCAGATTTTGTAGATCTCGGCTCTCATTTAAGCGTATTAGAATGTTCATTCTAATGCATTCGGAAGTGGATCGCTGGTGCTGGTAGTTTTTCTTAGATGTGGTACGGTACTTGGGTGAAACCGGGGGGTGCCCGAGTGTGGGCTGAGAGCATACCCTTTGAACCTGATACAGCTGATACTGTCGAAGGAACAGGTTACGAATATGATTCTTCTCATCAATGATGAACCATTAGAGATTCCAGACGGGACAACGCTCCCAGATCTCTTAAGTACCCTTGAAATATCTGACACAGCTGGAATGGCAATGGCTATAAACGACACCGTCATTCCTCGTGAAGGGTGGCAGTCCTTAGAGCTTTGCGATCACGATCGGGTCCTGATTATTACCGCAACCCAGGGAGGATAGATGAGTTCAGAACCACGTAAGACCAATCGCCGTAAGGAAAAACTTCCAGAGGAAGGAGCTATTACAACAGGCCCGATTCCTGGTTCAAGAAAGGTCTATATCGAGGGCTCTCGCCCTGATATTCGTGTGCCGATGCGAGAGATTCCCCTGACTGATTCAGCTCCTCAGTTTGTAGGGGGTGCGGCATCATCGAGCAAGAAGATGAATGTTTCTCTCTTTGTCTACGATACAAGTGGGCCATACACTGATACTGACTACGAGGTAGATGTTCACCGAGGCCTGCAACCTCTTAGAGAGAAGTGGATTGAAGAGCGCAAAGACTGTGAGCCGCTTTCTTCACGCAGTTCGCACTACGCAAAATCACGAGAGGAAGGAAACTTTATCTTCCCAGAGAAGCGTAAACCACTACGAGCAAGGTCCGGGCAAAATGTCACGCAGATGCACTACGCCCGGCAGGGAGTGATTACACCTGAGATGGAGTACATCGCCATACGTGAGAATCAAGAGATCGAGAGAATTGAGCGAGAACAAGCGGAGCTTCTTCATTCTCATCCGGGCTGTAGTCACGGAGCTGATATCCCTCAAAAGATTACACCTGAGTTTGTTAGGCAGGAAGTGGCAGCTGGTCGGGCAATTATCCCTTCGAATGTAAATCATCCTGAAAGTGAGCCAATGATTATTGGCCGTAATTTTCTTGTAAAAATCAATGCGAATATCGGCAACTCAGCCGTTACTTCAAGTATTGAAGAAGAGGTAGAAAAAGCTGTCTGGGCCTGTCGTTTTGGGGCAGATACCATTATGGATCTCTCTACCGGTGACAATATCCATGAAACTAGAGAGTGGGTAATCCGTAATAGCCCGGTACCGGTAGGAACGGTTCCAATTTATCAGGCGCTAGAAAAAGTAGATGGTAAAGCGGAAGATCTTACATGGGAGATCTACCGCGACACTCTGATTGAGCAAGCAGAGCAGGGCGTTGATTACTTTACGATACACGCCGGAGTTCTTCTTCGTTACGTTCCGATGACAGCTAAAAGAGTAACTGGAATTGTCTCGCGTGGCGGTTCGATTCTAGCTAAATGGTGTCTGGCTCACCATAAAGAGAATTTTTTATATACTCACTTTGAAGATATATGCGAGATCATGAAGGCGTATGATGTCGCCTTTTCGCTTGGTGATGGTCTTCGTCCCGGGTCGATTGCTGATGCGAACGACGAGGCCCAATTTGCCGAGCTTAAAACGCTAGGGGAGCTCACAACAAAAGCTTGGGAGCACGATGTGCAGGTAATGATTGAAGGGCCCGGACATGTTCCGATGCATATGATTAAGGAAAATATGGAGAAGGAGCTTAAGGAGTGTCACGAAGCGCCTTTTTATACTCTTGGGCCATTAACCACAGATATTGCTCCCGGATATGATCATATAACCTCTGCGATTGGTGCCGCCATGATTGGGTGGTATGGATGCGCCATGCTCTGTTACGTGACGCCCAAGGAGCATCTTGGTTTACCGGATCGTGATGATGTACGAGAAGGTGTTATGACCTATAAAATAGCGGCTCACGCCGCAGACCTTGCTAAGGGGCATCCCGGGGCTCAAGTGCGAGATAACGCTCTTAGTAAGGCGAGATTTGAGTTTCGGTGGAATGACCAGTTTCACCTCTCCCTCGATCCTGAGCGGGCACAGGAGTATCACGATGAAACGTTGCCTGCTGATGGTGCAAAGAATGCTCATTTTTGTTCAATGTGCGGGCCTAAATTTTGTTCAATGAAAATATCTCAGGAAGTTCGCGAATATGCTGACAAAAAAGGCGTGGAGGAATCTGAGGCCATCCAAATCGGTTTAAAGGAGATGTCAAAAGAATTTACTAAGAATGGGGCTCGTATATACTGACATTATGCGTTGTAATGCCAGTGTGCCGTCATAACGTTATAGCAGTGCGCTGTGCTAAGTCTGAAACTTAGCAGCGTACTTGCCAGTCTAGCTGATCTCTCAACTGTTGATGATGTATTTGTTGAGAGCCATTTTGGAGACGAACATATGAAGCTAATAGTCATTTCACCACACGCCCAACTCCCTACTACTGTTGAGGGTGCTGAAGCTACAGAAAATCTTGAACAAAAAATCGTGGCAAAAATATGTGATGAAGGCTTAACAACCTTCCATCTACGTAAGCCTACTTATTCGATCGATCAGATGAGAGCATGGTTAGATGCTCTTCCTGAGAGATACCATCAACACATTGTTGTTCATTCTTTCTACGATCTGGCCCTTGAGTATAATTTGAAAGGAGTACACCTTACTTCTACTCAACTACACTCTTCAAACTCGTTTTGTCAGGCACAACTTGAATTTCTCATAGACAAGAACCCAAAGATGCAACTCAGTGCAAGCTACCATACGCTTGATGAGCTGCGTTTCTCACCAGCTAGATACGACTATGTCTTTATCAGCCCGGTCTATGACAGTATCTCCAAGGAATATAATGGAGCCTCTTTCTCTTTTGAAGATTTACAAGCAACGCTTCCGCATGTGAGAAATCCTGTGGTAGCTCTTGGAGGAATTAACTCTGAAAGAATCAAGCCAGTACTTGATATGGGCTTTGATGGAGTAGCTGTGTTAGGAGCTGTCTGGAACGAATCTGATCCAGTAGCTGCGTTTAAGGAGATTAAGTCGGAGTGTCAGATACAACAGGATATGTGCTTACCATAGCAGGACACGATCCTTCTGGTGGTGCAGGTATACTTGCAGACGTGCGTGCTATCGAGTCTTTGGGCTCACGCGCACTTTCGGTATGTACTGCGCTAACCTATCAGACCGAGAACTCCTGTAGGGGGTATCGGTCTGTGAGTCTCTCGGACTTACGACAACAGCTTCTACCTCTTTTTGAAAACTATCCTATCAAAGCTGTTAAGATTGGGCTCTTCCCTTGTATTTACGATCTCTGTGAGACACTGCGCCTCATTCGAGGAGCCCTAGGTGTTGTGCCAGTTGTATGGGATCCAGTTTTAAAAACGAGTAGTGGTTATATTTTTCACGATCTCATCTCTGAAAGTGAGCTAAAGACCATTTTGTCGCATTGCACGGTAGCTACTCCAAATAGAGAAGAGGTCGCACTGCTTTCTCGAATGAGCTGTCCTGATAAGTCGGCTGAAAGACTTTCGCAGCATGCACCAATTCTCTTAAAGGGAGGTCACGATCAAGGAGATATGGTAGTAGACAAACTCTATGACAAAGAACTCGTTGAAGTTTTTCGCTCCAAGCGGTTCCGCGGAGTGAGCGTTCACGGTTCGGGGTGTGTGCATTCTAGTGCATTGGCCACCTATCTTGCGTGTGGCGATAGCTTGCTTGATGCTTCAAAGAAAGCCTTTTCATATATGCAGCAACTCTTTGGTTTTCATAATGGGGAAGATTTTGAACTGCCCGAGCCCCTTTCAATGCGTGCGCCACTCGTATGATGATCCTGCCACCGCTCTATTTCATTACTCGAGAAGACTCCTCTCTCTCTCATGTTCAGCAGGTACAACGTGCATGTCAGGCAGGAATAAAAGCCATACAATTACGAATGAAGGAGGCTTCGTACACAGAGTATGTGAACGCTGCTCTCGCAGCTCGTGACATATGCAGAGCGTATGGAGTAATGCTCATAATAAATGACAATGTGACCGTAGTACGAGAAGTTGGGGCAGATGGAGTCCATCTCGGTAAGCACGACATGTCTCCTCAAAAAGCACGAGAAATCCTTGGATCAGAAGCAGTTATTGGTTGTACGGCGAATACGGAAGAAGATGTGCTACAGCTTTTGAGTTATTCCATAGATTATATCGGTTTGGGACCTTACCGCTTTACGAATACAAAGAAAAAACTAAGTCCAATTCTAGGCCCGATGGGTGTTCAAAGTATAGCTTCTGCATTGGAGAAAAGAGAGGATCGGGTGCCAGTAGTAGCCGTAGGGGGAATCTTAGTTGATGAGATAAGTGAAGTCTGTGCGCTTGGTGTACAGAGCGTTGCGATCTCAGCAGATATAATTAATCGATTAAAGAGTTCACAGTCTATTTCGTATTCAACTCCTGTGAACATGAATAGTGAGGTTCTATGAGTAAGCTAGTTATTGCCGGTAAGGAATTTGCTTCCAGATTGTTTTTAGGAACAGGAAAGTTCTCATCGGTAGACGTTATGAGGGAAAGCGTTATCGCTTCAGAGACAAATCTTGTTACTCTTGCTTTAAAACGTATTCAGCTAAAAGAAAAACGAGACAATATGGTTGAGGCGCTTCAAGTGCCGGGGGTTGATTTACTCCCAAATACCTCGGGAGCAAAGTCTGTGCGAGAAGCTGTGTTTAGTGCAGAACTTGCTAGAGAAGCGCTTCAAACAAATTGGCTAAAACTTGAAATTCATCCCGATCCCAAATACCTGATGCCCGACCCTGTTGAAACATTCGCTGCGGCTGAAGAGCTTGTGAAGAAAGGTTTTGTTGTGCTGCCATACGTGCACGCCGATCCGGTACTGTGCAAACGCCTTGAAGACGTTGGCGTAGCCGCCGTTATGCCACTTGGTGCACCTATTGGAAGCAATAAAGGGCTTACCACCAGAGATATGCTTGAGATTATTATAGACCAATCATCGGTTCCTGTTGTGGTTGATGCTGGTATTGGAGTGCCATCACACGCAGCACAGGCCCTTGAGATGGGGGCAGATGCGGTACTGGTTAATACCGCCATTGCGGTTGCAAGCGATCCTGTAAGAATGGCAGGAGCCTTTGCCAGTGCAGTTCAAGCTGGAAGATCCGCATACGAAGCCGGACCGGGCGCCATTCAGATGACCGCCTCAGCAAGTAGCCCCCTTACAAGCTTTTTGGAGTAGGCAATGTGCTACCCCGGTCACCTAATCTCCGCGCTCTCCGCGCTCTCCGCGAACTCCTGTGTTTTAATCGTTCTTATGGAAACAAAAACCTCAGGCCGCGTTTGCGAAAAATGGCAATCGGTTATTAAACTTTAAAATAAACAAGGAGCACGCGGAGAGCGCGGAGAAGGGATGAAGGATACGTTCACAAGAGTATTTGAGCAGTTTAGCTGGGAAGAGCTTAAAACCAGTATTGCGAGTAAAACAGATCGTGATGTAGAGCTTGCTCTCACAAAGAGTGGAGGCCGTAATCTTCACGATTTTATGGCCCTAGTATCACCAGCGGCTGCACCGTACTTGGAATCCATGGCCAAGCTTAGTTACTCTCTTACTCGGAAGCGCTTTGGAAACACAATTCAGCTCTATGCTCCGCTTTATGTTTCAAATGAGTGTCAGAATATCTGTACCTACTGTGGATTTAGTTACGATCATAAGCTAAAGCGTAAGACGTTAAGTGATATAGAGTTCGGGGAGGAGCTGTTAGCACTTAAGAAGCTCGGGTTTGATCACCTGCTCCTTGTTAGTGGTGAGGCAAATAAGACTGTTGGTGTGGATTACTTTAAAAATGTGCTCCAACTCAGTCGCAATACATTTTCTCACCTCTCGTTAGAAGTTCAACCTCTGGATCAGCCTGAGTACGAGGAGCTGATTGCCGAAGGGCTTGATGCCGTACTTGTGTACCAAGAAACCTATCACCGAAAAAACTACCGTATTCACCACCCAAAAGGTAAAAAATCAAATTTTGTGTACCGTCTTGAAACACCTGACAGGTTAGGGGCAGCTGGGATTGATAAGATTGGACTCGGAGCACTTCTCGGTCTTGAAGACTGGAGAGTTGATTCAACATTTACAGCGCTTCATCTCACGTATCTTCGTAAGAAGTACTGGAAGACATCTTATAGTATTTCTTTCCCGAGACTGCGTCCCGCAGAAGGTGTCACGCACGGCCCCTCTGATGTTGGAGAGCGAGAGCTTACGCAGCTTATATGCGCCTTTCGAATTTTTGATGAAGATCTTGAGCTCTCTCTTTCAACGCGAGAAAGCCAGTACTATCGTGATAATGTCGTCACACTTGGCCCGACTACTATGAGCGCAGGTTCAAAAACTGAGCCTGGTGGATACACAAACCCCAAGAGAGCACTTGAACAATTTTCAACATCCGATGAGAGAAGTCCCTCTCAAGTTATTAAGATGCTGGAGAGAAAAGGACTTGAACCTGTCTGGAAAAACTGGGATAGCGCGCTTTCTGTAGCTATTTAGGGTGTTTTTTTCACTATTATGATCGCGCTCATAGCGCTGGTTCTGACAGATGCTAATGGTAGTACATTAACATTTGGAGAATTTAATATGACATTACAAAAGCATTTGAAGCATCTTCCTTTTATACTTGGTGCGCTTATTACACTTCCAGCTGCGCTCCATGCAGCTCCTACAAACCCCGAAAGTAAGTCGATGAAAGTGACAGAAGAAGGGGTAACTGTCGCTCAGGGAGAGCTGACAGAGCTCATTCTTGCCTCTAGAGACACTCTTAAAGAATATATATCAGGTTCATCTCCGGCGATCGCAAAAGAAAGACTTACGGCTGCTGAGTGCGTACTGATATTTCCTGAAGTAACTGAAGCTGCGCTTGTTGTTGGTGGGAAGCACGGTGATGGCGTAGCGTCCTGTAAACAAAACGGAAAGTCGTGGAGTAACGTTGCCTTTGTAGATATGAGAGGCGCTAGTCTGGGAGCACAACTTGGGGTGAAAAGTTCAAGTGTGGTAATGCTTGTCAAAGATAAAGACGCCGTTGAGCAGCTTAAAAAAGGTAAGATGATGTTTACTGCAGAGTCGAACTATGTCTTTGGAACAAAGCAAAATGGTGCAGAGATTCGTGAAGATGAAGGTATCGATGTAGAAGTATATAGTGATTCTGAAGGAGCCTTTGCTTCTGCGAGTCTTACTGGATCGTACGTAGCTTCTGATGATGATGAAATGAAAGCTTTCTATCAGGATGAAGCGAAAACCATTTATAAAACGCTCAGCGCAGAACCGTCTGAGGAGCCTGAGACAGTTGTTAAAGAGCTTATGATACTTCTTCCTGAAGAAGATTCAGTGTCTTAGGTTGTGAACTCGATACAGTGCTTAACGATGACACCACTCCAACCCCCTTGGAGTGGTGCTTTTTTGAAGTGCGCTTATTTTTTTAATCGATATGCAATAGGCTCATTGCTCTGTTGAACCAAGATGGACTGCCTTTTTTTGCCTTTCGCTAACTTGTAGCGTTTTTTGGGATAGCGAAACTTAAGAATATACGTGCCGTAAGGCAGAGATGCATTAAAAGCCCCTGAGCTATCAGGTATGATTGTAATTGCTTCTCCGTTTCGAACATATTTTTTCTTTATAACAATACTCATTTTTTCAAGATCTTGCTCTGAGACAGGAGAATCATTTTTAAGCTTTATATCGCCACTTAGCGTAAATGTTTCAGCAGCATTGCCTGCTTCTGACATCCAAATGACAGCATTGTCCTTGTTTCGATCGAGGTAGGTAATACGAGAGCCGTTTTCGGCGATAAAGCTTTGGTCAGGTTCTGTTAGTGTTGCGACTTCTATTGTTTGGCCAGAAAGCACGTGCTTTTTATGAATGGTGATAGCATTAACGTAACTTTTAGAAAGTTTTTTGGAGTATTTTCCTTTTTTTCTACGGAACGATGCATAGTAGTTTTCGAGGACGACAAAACCAACTTTACTCTCGGCTATAGGGAGCTTTGCGACTTGTCCAGACTCCGTTACGGGTGCAGTAAGGGCTTCTTCGGTCAGGGATTCGGGACTTAGCTCAACAGCAGACAGTTGAATGTGGGTATCGTTATCGTATTCAACAATCTGTTCATCCGGGATCCAGCCAGCTTGAGCCTTATGCGGTCCGTTAAAATGTCTATATGATTCAAGTGCTGTGCCCATAGGACATGATAGGTCACCATATTCGCTATCTGATTCCTCGTCTCCGTCTTCATCCAGAGAGGCGTGATCAAATCCCAAATTGTGACCGTACTCATGCATATAGAGAGATTTGTTTTTACAGCCCCGAATCCAGATTCGGCAAGCATCACCACAGGATACAGTGCCAAGCCCGCCCCAATCGCATGCGGTAGATTCCGGCACTAGGTAGGTAATGTGCTCATAGTCATCTAATACGTAGCCCTCTTCTTCCAAGGCACTATCAGCTTCTGATGCCCAACTATCATAGTCGCATTCACCAGATACAGATTGATCAATATTTACTGAAGCTATATCTAGGTTTCCATCGAGATCGCCATCAAAGTTAAAATCTACATTCTGAAAGCTTGTTTCAAGAAACCAGTCACGAACATTTTTCTTTGCTTTATAGAGGATTTTACTGAGCTTCTTGTTCCCGCAAGCCACGTCGCCATCGTTGAAAGAGAGTTTTACTATAAGCGCTCGGTGTTGAAGATCGGTAAGCTCGCCCGGGTTTTTAATGATTGTGATGTTATCTTCGAGTGCTTCTGCATTAAGATCGCTATTTCTAAAATCTGAAAGTGAAAATTCAACGCGAGTACGCGGAGAGAAGCTCTCAGCAAACGCTGATGGAAGTTCGAAGATTCTGTTGTCATCTGATCGAATGCGAGGAATAAGAGTTGAGTCGCTGTTCTCCATGGTATCAACTCGCAGATGCTCAATCACTCCTTCTCGTTTTTGAGCAGCAGCGGATGATGCGAGCAGAAAGAGGGGTACTGATAGGATTATGAGCGATTTATAGAACTGTGAGAGCATTTCATATTCATCGACTGGAAGAGTGCAGGGCTAAAGTGTCTTGTGTGAGGATGAAAGTTGAGCGGCCTATGATTTTTCTTCACTAAGCAGCTGTCTTTTCACTCTTTTTGAAAGTGAGCTGATTTGAGCAGCATGGCCTGCTTCGTGCTCTATCAGATGAAATACAGCCCATTCGGGTGTTACCCTGTAGTCATCCTCAGGTGGGCTGCGAAAAGATCTCCAATCTTTAAGTGTCATATTCTTAAAGTGTTTTTGGAAAGTAGAGCGTGAGCTCTGGAGCTTCGTCAGGTGATCCTCTAGCGTAAGCCCCTCAATGTGAGTCACGGCGTTATTTGTTGCCATCGGATATGGGAAGTTATCTGCAATCTCAGGAGGGAAGTCTTGAAGTAAGATATCATAAAATAACCATGATACTTCAACCAGCGCGACGTGATAAAGGAGGGAGCTAATCGAATTCTCTTTGCCTGCTTCACCTCTCCAATCAAGTGTGCGTTGGTCAAGATCACTTATAAGATGAAGAGTCCGCTCGCGGACTTGTTCCAGCGCACACAGCCAACGACCAATCTCTGGTTCATAGCCGCTTAGCGCATCGATGTGTAGAGTCTTTCTCTGTGTCATGTTGTTTGAGCCAGATAGAAAGCGAGAGATACTAGTCTCGTTCTAAATTCGCACCGTATGTACCGATACAGCCTACAACTTCCTCAGTGTTCGTATCAAAAGAAATACTGACGTACGCTGTGCCGTCTTCGCTCATGCTAAATCGCATCATTTTTGTGGAATCAGAGCAGCCTTCGGCTGGGATAGCTTCAAATCCTTCTTCTGTTTGAGTGCCGTTTAGAAGGCATTCGCCATCTTCGACTTCAATCTCTGAACCAACAGTGTCAGTAGCCCCGGTCACATAGAGTAAGATATCTCTCTGCTTACACCCTGAACATGCAGCAATGAAATGACCACCGCAGGAGAGTGATGTTTGCAGGAGCTCTCCTTTCCAGAAACCATTTAGGCCAGTAGGATCGCTACTGCTAGAACCTCCACAGCCCCATAATAGGAAGAGTGATAGTATGAAAATGAGTATCTGCTTTTTCATAAGAAGCTCCAATATTGAAGTGCTCTATATTAACGACTTAGGGCTTTAAATCCAAGCTTTGCTGCTTCCTCAGCGCTAATCAGACCGATATCTGACTTTCTAAGTTCTGTAAATATCTCTGCCGTTAAAAGGCTGGAAATACGTGGGAGGGTCTCTTGCTCAAATCTTGAACATCTCTCTTTCCCATCTGGTTGAGTGAGTTTGTTTTTTAAGAGATCGACATCTTTTCTTAGCCCACCAAAAAGAATGATTGAATATCTATCGACACCAACAGGTGCAATCACGCGGTGGGGAGTTGATTGTAAATAACCGCCGGTAAGTATCTCCGCCTGATCTCCCATATTGAGAGTAAAAGATGCAGGTGGGGTCTTTAGCTCGACATATCCGGAATTCTCTGGATTTTGCTTATCGTTATACCAGAGTTGAAGCGGTGAAGTTGGACGAGGAAGAATGGTAACAAAATTAAGATCTGTGTGTGCCATGGAGCAGCCGGTGATCTCTCTATCGGCGAGGTCTACGGCGTGGCAGTGGGTTAATCGAGCAAGGGTGAGCTCAGAAGGTGATCCATCATGACCCCTCATAAGATCAGTAAAAAAATCATCTGGAAGTATAGAGTTGCCATCAGGAGCGCGAAAGTTTTTATCCCTTAAGCCGATGGCCAAGCTCCTGCAAGTCTCCTCAAGTTCTTTATAGAGTGCAGTTATCATCGCATCCGATTTTTCTTGGAATGTACGGCCCAGTTCATCGTTAATCCGTTTATTACGTGAAAGGTCAGCAACCCGGTGAATAAACTGAAAAACATTCGCCTGTGTTTTTCCGGAAGCAGAAGTTGATACCTCTGTAGCTGGAGGAATATAGCCATCATCTCTTCCCACTCCTGGCCGGCCAAATTGCTCAAGGTACTCAGGGCCTTGGGCAAAGAGTTCTTCCATCACCGAATACGTTTCATCAAAGAGGGAGTCATCAATCTCAGGATTATGAATGACAGCAAAGCCATATGTACTGGTTACTTCAACAAGTTGTCTTGAAAAGTCAGGAGAGGTGCGTGACAGAAGGAGTTCACTGCTTAATCGTTCTTCGACTTCGTGCGCAATTGGGCTTTTGGGAAGATCGGCTATGCGTGAGAGCCATTTATGACTTGGTTCAAAATCTAGCTCTACTCCTGGTACGAGTTCATGCATAGTGGTTGTATTTGCGGGAGAGTGGCTGTGAATGTTCATAGAGTACTGCACAAAAAGAATTATCTTTCTACTAGCACACAAACTTTAAAAAGCAAGACAAAAGAAAGGTCAAGTCTTTTGTAGAGTACTTTATTCATAACCAGAGTTTGCATAGTAGACAGATAATAGTAGACAGATAAATGCCGCCTGATGTTAATCGAGGCGGCGTAAGTATCTTGAAAACCGTCATGTGACTACAGTACGTGACGTACGTGCTTGGACCAGTCGATCGGGTCTGAGCCCGTACCGTTCCAGCGGCCGCTCAGCGCTTCCCAGTCGGCGCAGCACTTTCCGGCGACCACAGCCCCATCCTCCCTACGGAAGGCGTGCGGCTTGACCATGCTCTCATCTGCTGGAAAGTAGTAAGCCACGGTGTCGCCAGGAACGATATGCTCATCACAGAATGCACACTGAATAGAAGCTTCCTTTTGTTTAAGGAGAAAGCATTCACCGCACTCTTTTCCCCGTGTGAATATCGTTCGAGAAAGGCGTCCGTAGAGCATGATCCGGTACCTGACCGGACCGGCGTGTTCGCAAGGATAGTCTATCGTCCTCATGAAGTTCCGTTTCGCCGGAACTACACAGCACGTTTTATCACCCGCAGTCACTTTCTGCTGAGTACCCATACTAACCTCATATGTTAACGTTGCTAAGAATAAGCCAGAACCTTTGGCCTGATAGGATAAATGATTTTGGACCGCTGAGCAAAGCGCACTTATCTCCTTGTTGATCCATTCATACATCATCGCGATTTCATTGATGTAAGCAAGCGAGGGCAAGATCTCATATCATATGTAGGAATAATCTATATAATTATTCTGAGAGTCCGTACCGTTAGCTTTGCTGTAGTAACTGAAGTGCTACAGCTGGTTGCTGATTTGCTTGTGCGAGTACAGCGGCACTTGCTTGCTGGAGCAGGTTTAGCCGAGTGAGGTTTGCACTTTCTTGAGATACGTCCACATCACGAATCCGTCCTTCAGCGGAGGTATAGTTCTCAGTAGATACCGTAAGTACGTCCCTTGCTGTACTTACTCTTGCCATAAAGGCACCTATTTGTCCTCTCTGTTCGGCAATGCTGTTAAGCTTACGAGAAAATATTGGAAGAGCTTGTAGGGCATATGCTTGAGTTTCGAGAGAAAAATCAAGTAGTGGTGCTACGCCGTCGGCTGTCGAGCCTAGCAATACAAAGGCTGATGTTCCTGAGTCTGCTATGGTTACAACATCGAGCACGCCATCGCCATTAAAGTCATCAGCCGCTACGTTTTCACCTGTTCCCGCGGAGTATGTGGATGCATCAAACTGACCATTTCCTTGCCCTATCAGCACACTTACCTGTGTGCTCCACGCATTTGCTGAAATAATATCTAATATCCCGTCACCATTAAAGTCTCCAGTCGCTAGATCATCCGGCCGGGCTGCCCCGGTAGATACTGAAATCGCAGCGCCAAAGGTTGCGTCACCCTGACCCAAAAATATACTTATCGATCCGGGAAGATCGCCTTTGTTCGCGGCAAGATCCAAAGCCCCGTCATTATTAAAATCTCCTGCAACAAGCTCTGCCTCGCCAATACCCACTCCAGCTACTGTAAAAGTAGAGGCAGAGCCAAAGCTGCCACTACCTTGCCCTAAAAGGATGCTTATAGCACTTGTTGCGCGTGTAGCGAGATCGGTAACTCCGTCGTTATTAAAGTCGCCAATAACAACGCTTGAGGCCTGTATTCCCGCCGCATAAGATATTGCAGTAGCAAATGAGCCATCCCCTTGTCCGAGCAGCACACTTACGGTGCTATCGGTAGAGTTACCACTTACGATATCTAGGTTGCCGTCATTGTTTACGTCTCCAACGGTAGCAGATTGAGAGCCATTTCCTATACTAAAGGTAGCGTTTGTGCCGAATGTGCCATTACCGTTACCCAGCAGTATGCTTACAGTGTTATCGCTGTTGTCGCTTGTTACGAGATCCAAAATGCCATCGTTGTTGAAATCACCAGTATCAACCGAACGAGGATTGTTCCCAACTGAATAATCAGTAGCAGAACCAAAGCCACCTGAACCATTTCCAAGGAGTATGCTTACATTATCGCTTCCCGAGTTAGCTATGACCAAATCTGAATGACCGTCTCCATTAAAGTCGCCTGTGGTAACGTCAGAGGTTCCAGATGCCACAGTGTATGTACTTGCGTCCTCAAGCTGCCCTGTTCCAATAGCACCTCCAAGCCCATTAACAATTGAGCCCTCAGCGCCGTAGCCGGCTTGTAGTCTTAATTCCCCATAGCTTCCACTGAAGAGCACTCTGTCATTAAATTCGGTGCTCTTGGATATGCGAAAAAATTCATCTTTTAATGCTTGAGCTTCGGCGTTTAGAGATTCTCTTTGCGATTTGCTAAAGACTCCATTAGCAGACTGTTCGGCGAGTTCTAATAGACGAGTTGTGATACCAGAGAGTTCAGAGAGGGCACCATCGGCTATATTAAGTACGGAAAGTCCGTCGTTTAGATTTCGTATACCTTGTGTATATACCCGGCTATCAGTGCGTAAATTGTCTGCTATCGCTAGACCAGCTGCGTCATCGCTTGCTTTATTAATTCGCTGCCCACTGCTTAACCGCTCAAAGACAAGCCCCAGCTGTTCGCTGCTCTGCGAAAGCCTTCTCTGGCTCCTCAGCGACGAGATATTACTACCTAGGGTTAACGGCATACTACAACTCTAAACATCCATGTTTTGTTTCGATATTCGAAACAAGCTTCTACGTTACATATAATCGGCTGTTTACGGGATTTGCTTAAATGGACAGACGGCTAGATGTGTAGTCAAATGGACTAGTTAGCACGACTGGTGTGCTTATCGATCGCTCTGGAATCTATATAGTATCAAAAAAACAAGCGTCGAACGTTAGAAGATTATGCGGAGATATGTAGGAGGAATGGGCGGATTCTGGTCTATTCGTGCTATATGCTTTAAGAGATAGGTATGCTTACCGAAGAACAGCAGCTTTTATATAGTAGAAATATCGCACTGCCTGAGATCGGTGTACTCGGTCAGGAGAAGCTTAGAGAAGCGAGCGTTCTTGTTATAGGTGCTGGTGGACTGGGCTGTCCGGCCCTACTTTACCTTTCTGCGGCCGGTGTGGGAAAAGTTGGAATCGTAGATGCAGATAGCGTCGAGCTATCTAATCTGCAGCGGCAGGTTCTTTACGGGAGGTCAGATGTTGGAAAATCGAAAAGCGAGATAGCCGCACAAAAACTGCAGTCACTGTATCCGGATGTTCACTTTAATTCGATTGTTGAGAGGCTGTCACCCGGCGTGGCCCTAGAGCTCTTTCCTGAATATGATTTGATAATTGATGGTACTGATAATTTTCCAACGAAATATCTTATTAGCGATGTCTGTACTGTTACAGATAAAGTGTTTATTGGGGCGTCCCTTTCAAAGTTTGAGGGTCAGCTCTCTGTCTATAATGCCGAGATCTCCTCTGGCAAGAGAAGTCCTTCATACCGAGATCTCTTCCCGTCGGCCCCCCACAATGTTCCAAACTGTGCTGAAGCCGGGGTTATTGGAGCCTTTGTCGGAACGATAGGCTCGATTCAAGCCATGGAGGCAATTAAGATACTGGCCGGTTTCGGTGAGCCTCTTGTCGGAAAGCTCTTAATCGTTAATGCTTTAGACTGGTCTATTCGCCGTGTAGATTATAGCGCTCATCCTGTTGCTGGAAAGTCTATACAAGTGTTACCGGCGATGAGTGACTATGAAGATTTTTGTGGAGGAACGTGTGCCATGAGTGATGTTAAGGAAATTACCCCGATAGCTTTAAAAAAGATGCTCGATGCCGGGGAAGATTTTACTCTGGTTGACGTAAGAGAAGAGAGTGAGCTTCAGATCTGTAAGATAGGAGGTCTTCATATTCCCCTCGGGCAGATCACTGAGCGTGCTGTTGAGATTCCTATGGATAAGCCTGTTGTTTTCTATTGTAAGATGGGTGGCAGAAGCTTTGATGCCGCGACCTATTTTGCAGCAGAGCTAGGTCACCCCGATGTTACAAATTTAAAAGGTGGGATTCTCTTGTGGCGAACTCAGGTAGATCCCTCAATGTCAGGATACTAGTTTAAACGCTCCTCATCCTGCTCTTTGTCCTGTCCCCCCCCGCTCAAAAAAAGTGTCAGCTCCTCGCAATGACAATAACAGGCTATCCATTCCCCCTCCGCGAGCTCCGCGCTCTCCTGTGTTTTTTCACTTTGTAGAATCAAATTATCCATGGCCGCTTTGGCGGGCAAGGAGCTATGGGATCTCTCAAACTTAAAATAAGACAGGGAGCACGCGGAGAGCGCGGAGGGAAAGCTATCCTTCTGCCCTATGGATTTTGGTAAGGTGACGATTCATCTTATCACCAAAGTCTCTCTTTTCAGGTCCGGTGAGCATTGTGTGGGCTTTTGAGGTTTGCGCTGCTTTTACCGCATCGCGGATCGCACCAAAGGCTGATTTGCGCTGTCCCTGATCCTTATTGCTAAGAGCCGAAGGGAGCTCTTTAGCTATAGCATGATCAAGGAGTGCAAGATTTTTTGCCTGTACTGCGAGCGGTAGCGTTTTATCTTGTAGCCTTGCCGCGATTTGAGCGACGGAGAGAGTCTTATTTACTACGCCTACGTCTTCTTGCTGCGAGTCTTCTCCCCATCTCTTAAGAATCTCCTGTGCAAAACTTTTCGCGTCTGCTTTTACACGGGCCTCCTGAGAAAGAACACCTGCCCCAGAAATCACATCACTTAAAAACGGGTGTAGTTTTTCGGCTAGCTTATAAGCAGTAGCGTTTTGAGGGTGCATAACATCTTGGATCATCTCTGAAAGAGAGTGTCGTGGAGCTGGATACTTAGCTTTTGCCGCAGCTACAAGTGCATCCGCCCATCCTTTTCCGTTTTGACTCTTTTTGTGAAGTTCAATTCGCTGCTCCTCTGCAAGGCGAAGGAGTAACATCTCAAGAGCTCTCTCTGCTTTTTCGTCTGTTTTAATTCTTGTCTTTGATTTTTTTTCGGGAGTTTCCTTTTGAGTTACGGATTGTTCAACAGTATCGGCTTCTTCAAAAAATGGCTGGTTAAGTACATTTTGAGGTTCCTCTTGTGGGATAGGAGGCGGGGCCGCCTTTTCAGCTTGTGGTTTATTCTCTTTTTCCTCTTTTTTCGCTTGTACTATCTTTCGTACCGCGATTGCCCCAACGCTACTCTTATAAACAACAATCGCGGTGGCGATAGCCATAAGAGGTTTGGACTCGCCATCCTTAAAGAGAGCCACGCGCGTGCCCGAAGGAAGATTTACCGTATGAGGCTTGTTGTCGTCGCGGTTAAGGTACTTTTTTGCTATCGCTTTACCGAATGGAGTGTCTTCTTGAATGAGGTTTCTGCCATTCTGTGTGCGAATGTTGAGGTCAACAATTCCTTTCTTTGCTTCTTTTTTATTGTTTTCCCCGTCAGGTTGTTCGGAAGGGGAGGAGTGAATATTGGCCATATACTACTACTGGAGCCTGATGATTTTCTCAGGAGAAATTATAATCCAGTAGCCTTGCTGAATCAAAGAGAAAGCATATTTCTCTTAGTGGGCTGTGAGCTGAGCTAAAGCCTTTCCAGAAGCCCTTCTAGCTTTTCGCTGTCGAGAGACTCTGAGGTGCCATTAGCTATATGATCAAGCTTTGCTTGGAGGAGTTCTTTGTCTTTTAGAACTTTTACGATCTCAAGATCAGCCCACTTATCGTGAGTGGGAATCTGTACGACCTCTAGCGCTGAATCAATAGCCGGAATGGCTTCAGGTGCCATCAGGGTGAGCTCTGCGTAGCCCCATCTGGCGATCACAACCCATATGAACATTGATAATAAGTACCGCATATACATCCTTACTGCTTATTTTTTACTGCAGTTATAGGGGTCGTAATGGCGGGCAATAAAGTTAAGCGATTTTTAGAAGACGGTCTTTCGGTAACAATTGATTGAGGGGGCTGCTTCTAAAATCTTTGTCTTTTTGGGGGGTTGAGGCGATAGGAGGGAAGGTATACGGTGCGTCTTCCGCGCCGTAGGTAGTCTATGACGATGTAGAGCACGAGGAAGTAGCTGCTGATTGCAATAGCGGAGAAGAGTCCAGCGAGAGCAAAGCTTATTGAGAGCGCTTTGGCTGTTTGCTCAATCGCGGTTATCATAAAGCACACGGTGATAATAGCGAAGGTGCCGCCAAGGAGCAGTCGAAAGAAGTCATAAATATCAAATGATAGGATATGACGCCTCGGCCAGCCACGTAAGGTAAAGAGAAGTATCGAGATAGCTGAGAAAGTACCAAGAATGCTTAGAGTACCAAAGAGAAGTGCGATGCGAGACATGTGGAGCACAAGAGATACAACAGAGAGTGCGCTACCTACGACACCGCCGACAATAAATGCTCTGTTTCCTTTCATCTTTGTCCCCTTCCATGGAGTTTCGCAGACTGCGCCTTAGAGCGCCTGACCCTACAGAGTTAGGATTCTGATACTGGCTATTGGTTTAAGGGAATTGTAACGTCTCGAATGACTATTCGCTTATGCTACTTCAGGTCATATAACTGGCAATAACTCATAGGTGTAGCTATGTCTCAAGTCGTGTCATGTAGGATGAGAATTGGTACAAAAAGAAAAGCAAGCAACTTCAAATACCCCAGACGTGATAGAGAGTATTAATCAACTTTCAACCATAGAAGTGTCAGATCTTTTGCCTCTTATCGCAGAGCGTATAAGAAGAGATAATATTGAGCTCACCGAAGAAGCAAAGTTGGCTCTGGAGCAATTAACGACACCTGCATCCGAACATCAGATTCAGCAGAAAACGATCCTTAGTACGATTATAAATCCAACCGAGGATCAAAAACATGCGGTCTTTGAAATACTTTCGACGGACAAAATTCTAAGCATTGCTGAACTCGACGGGCTAGTGAAGAAGTTACATGGTGTACGATTTAACGACTACAAGGCTACGAAACGTTTATACGATCGTATCAAGAATCATGTTGATTTACTCGAAGCAGCGCTTGTCATTGGGAATGATCGCGTTCTGAATTCCACGGTTCAACGCTCTGAAACGAGTATCGCGCAGTTTAGCTGGTTGACTGAAGCGATGAAGGAGCGAGGACAAAACCGTAAGACGAGTGTGACCTTTCCAGCCTTTGGAGTGCGCTAAAAAGATAGCCTAAGCAGCCCGGAGGATATTGCTAATCAAAATTTGCTCATTCTTTAATCTCAGCAGGAGAGTTGATGCCACGTGTTCTATAGTCAGCGGCTTCCTCAGAGGAGATGCCTGAATTGGCCCATATTGAGGCTTCAGATGGAGTGAACTCGTTTACGATCCATTCAGCGGCAACGTTGGCTGGAAAGCCCCAGCCACGCCACATTCCGGCAACGGCGTAGTTGTTGATCCCGGATTGTTTCCACTCAAATATCTCATCTGGGCCTATCTGGTAAGCACGCCAGTAACCGGCTTCAAATGCCTGGATGTTAACCGAGTGCCAATCTGCAGCCTCTGGTTCTGGAATGCCGGCATGAGTAAATGAAAAGGGTCCATCAAATATAGCAAGCAGCTGGCAGGTGTCGTGTATTTGAGCACGGAATGCGCCAGCTAGCGATACTGTCTCGGCAAAGAGAGCGCTCGCAAAAGCGTTTCCTGCTTGCTCGCCTTGTTTAAAGATATCTAGGAGGGAATGCATGGCCTTGATGTCAGTATCAGCTCTGGTGAGAAGCTCTTGGAACTGTTTTTCTTGCTCTTCTTTTTGAGTTGCTTTAGCCAGCTCAAGTTGGCCTCTTACAAAGTTATCGTAGGAATAGGTACTTCGAGCGAGTGCCGCTAGGAGCAGTACAACATCATCTCTTGAGAGGTTTCCAAACTCTTCGCTTGAGAATATGCGGATCATCTCAGAGCTAAGCTCAACAAGATGCTCTCTCTGTCTTATGAGTTGTTCAAAAGCACTTTTTGCTTGGTCTGTTTCAGGGCCTTTCCAGTTGAGCTTAAAGAGCGGCTGATTTTCCCAGAGGAGATCGAGATTTGTATTCTGGAACTCGAAATTCTCCTGATTGAGTTTGATATTCTCTCTGATAATTGGAGGAGCATCGGGGTGAAGTTGGAGCACAACGTTATTAAACGCGAATTCTCCCTGCTCAAGTGAATGGAGCAAGTTTAAGAATGAGTGAGAATATTCAAGATCGCTTGTTAAATCGAACATATAAAACCTGTCTTGTTCTGACCGATAGGTAACCTGTGGAAGAAGCTCTTCCCCCTAGATATGTTATGTCAGAGGTATCACAGGCCGTAACATAGCCTCAACAGGAAAAAATGAGTGTTTTTAGATACATGCTTCCTGTGGAATCTTGTGGATTAATTTCTATTTCGAGGGGACGGGTAGTTAGCGGAGTTACTAGAATACGGTTTCAAAATGCGACTTTTAATCTTTCCGGGTTCTTAGTGAAACAGCATAAAAAAATAAAAGAAAGCCCGCGGAATATGTTTGCCAGCCTGCATCTAATACTCGTATATGTAGTAGAAGTGGGTAAAGTGAGGCACAATATCTTGTGTTTTAAGAAACAACCTTAAAAACACCTTACGCATTTCAAAACATCGTTATTTTATAGTAGGCTAGCTGCGATTTCAGCCAAGTGTGGTTTGTTTGGTCTGAGAGGCGGTGTGCCATTTTTCAGGGGGAAGTAAATGGAGGCAACAGGATCCGCTTCAGAAGGTCTGGCAGGCAAAACAGGAGCTAATCAGGTCGAAAACAACAAAATTCAAGTAAAGACAGTAGAATTAGGTATTGGAGGATCCGAAATGATAAACACCCCTGGGCGGGTACCAGAGAGTATCGATGAGTGTACCGTCGTTAAGAGAAGCGGCGCACTTGTCCCGTATCGCGCCGAGCGTATCACCAGCGCTATCGCCAAGGCCTTCCGTGCTACTCACGAAATTCCAGTTACCGAACCACTTCCACGTGAGATGCACGCCGCTGTACAAGAAGTATCAGCTGCGGTTTCTGCCACGGCTTTTGAGGAAGCGCGAAGCGGAGAGTGTCTTACCGTTGAGGGTATTCAAGACATCGTTGAAGAGAAACTTCTTGAGTTTGGCCACCATGATGTTGGACGTCACTACATTGTTTACCGCGAGGAGCGTAAGCTTCACCGCGAGGATTCGCCACGAAATCTTAAGATCTTTCGTCGCGATGGCACATCACTTGTTAAGTTTAAGCCGCTCAAGATAGCTTCGGCCATCGAGAAGGCTTTTCGCGCGTCTCTTAAGATAGAGGGGCAGAGCCCACAGGGAGTTATCGATGCTGTAAGCCGGCTTACGAACCGTGTCATAGCCAGCGCTGTGCAGATCGCCAGAGAGGGAAAGGACCTTCATGTAGAGCTCATTCAAGATGAGATCGAGCGTCAGATGATGGCCGAAGGATACTACCAAGTTGCCAAAGACTTCATCATTTACCGCACTACCCGCGCGCTTCTTCGAGAGCAAAAAGGATTAGAAGTTAAGGCTCCTGCGGCGGCGCCAGTTGAGCATAAGCCAGTTGCCGTACAAGAGACCGGTCAGATTTTCACTGTCACTGCGCGTGATGGCTCAACGTTTACTATCTCTGAAGGAGAGCTTAGAACTCGAATCACATACGCATGTCGTGGTTATGAGGATGTCGTGTCTGTGGAGGAGATCATTGAGAGCTCTCTTCGTAACTTCTATGAAGGTGTGCGCTTTGATGAAGTTGATGCTTCTAACGTTATGGCGGCTAAGTCTCAGATCGAGAAAGAGCCGGCATATAGCTACGTTGCCTCAAGGCTTCTTCTTGATGTTATTTACCGCGAAACAATGGGAGTCGATGCTCACGATCCGAACCTTGAAAAGCGTCATCAGGAGTACTTTAAAGACTATCTTACAAAGGCCATTGAGTACGAGCGACTTGATCCGAAGCTTAAGGAGTACGATCTCGATAAGATTGCAGGAGCGCTCAAGCTTGAACGTGATCAGTCTTTTACTTATCTCGGTATCCAGACCCTTTACGATCGATACCTTATCCATGAGAGAGAGGTTCGTCTTGAAACTCCTCAGATCTTTTGGATGCGTGTATCCATGGGGCTTGCTATCGGAGAAGGTGCGCAGAAGGAAGCGCGAGCAATTGAGTTCTATAACGTCCTTTCTCGCTTTCTCTTTGTTTCAAGTACTCCAACGCTCTTTAACGCTGGAACGCTTCACCCGCAGCTAAGCTCTTGTTACCTCTCTACGGTAATGGATGATCTTAAGCACATCTTTAAGGTTGTTTCTGATGATGCGCAGCTCTCAAAATGGGCCGGCGGGCTTGGGAACGACTGGACAAATGTTCGTGCTACTGGATCGTGGATTAAAGGCACGAACGGAAAGAGCCAAGGAGTTATTCCTTTCTTAAAAGTAGCAAACGATACAGCTGTTGCAGTAAACCAAGGTGGTAAGAGAAAGGGCGCAATGTGTGCTTACCTTGAAACGTGGCACCTTGATATTGAAGACTTTCTTGAGCTTAGAAAGAACACTGGTGATGAGCGACGTCGTACACACGATATGAATACGGCAAACTGGATTCCAGACCTCTTTATGAAGCGTGTTTCAGAGAGTGCTATGTGGACCCTCTTTAGCCCAAGTGATGTCCCAGACCTTCACGATCTCTACGGTAAGGCCTTTGAAGAGCGTTATCTTGAGTATGAAGCAATGGCTGAGAGTGGTGAGCTTAAGCTCCATAAGAAAGTAGAAGCGGTAAATCTCTGGAGAAAGATGCTCAGCATGCTTTACGAAACAGGGCATCCGTGGATTACCTTTAAGGATCCGTCAAACGTTCGCTCTCCTCAGGATCACACAGGTGTTGTGCATAGCTCAAACCTCTGCACAGAGATCCTTCTCAATACTTCTGCAGAAGAAACAGCGGTGTGTAACCTTGGTTCTGTTAACCTGCCGGCGCACATGAAAGATGGTGAGCTTAATAGAGAGCTTATCGCTTCAACGGTTCGTACAGCCATTCGTATGCTTGATAACGTGATAGATATTAACTTCTATCCGACTGATGAAGCAAAGAATGCGAACTTACGTCACCGTCCAGTTGGTCTTGGTCTTATGGGATTTCAAGATGCGCTCTATGAAAGAGACATTAGCTACGCTAGCCCGGAAGCAGTTCAGTTCTCCGACGAAAGCATGGAAATGATCTCTTACTATGCGATCCTTGCTTCAAGTGAGCTCGCCGGAGAAAGAGGCGCTTACCAGACTTACAAAGGGTCAAAATGGGATAGAGGGCTTCTACCTATTGATACCATTGGTGTTCTTGCTGAAGAGCGAGGCAGTGAGTGGATAGACGTTGATACTACTGCGCAGCTTGATTGGGATGTGGTTAGAAAGTCTGTCAAAAAGCATGGCATGAGAAATAGTAACACGATGGCAATTGCGCCAACGGCTACAATTTCAAACATCTCTGGTGTGACCCAATCAATTGAGCCTTCGTACAAGCACCTCTTTGCGAAGTCTAACCTCTCAGGAGAGTTCACTATTTGTAACACGTATCTCGTTGAGAAGCTTAAGACACTTGGGCTCTGGGATGAGGAAATGATCGACGATCTCAAGTATTTTGACGGCTCAATTCTTGAGATAGAGAGAATTCCTGACGATGTTAAAAGTGTATATCTCACCGCATTTGAAATTGAGCCCGAGTGGATCATAGAATGTGCGAGCAGACGGCAGAAGTGGATTGATATGGGTCAGTCACTAAACCTCTACCTTGGTACGCCAAGCGGGAAAAAGCTTAACAGCATGTATCTCATGGCGTGGAAGAAAGGGCTTAAAACGACGTACTATCTGCGTTCTCTCGGAGCTACTCAGATTGAGAAGTCGACTATGGACATCAATAAACGAGGACTTCAGCCTCGTTGGATGAAAAATAAGTCAGCTTCGTCGGATGTGAACGTCGCAAGAGAAGAGGTAGCTGCGGCAGCCGAAGCAGTAACTGCTGAGGCTAAGCCGGAGATGCCGGTAGCTTCTTGTAATCTTGATGGTGATTGCGAGAGCTGTCAGTAATTCAAGTACGGTAGTCTGAATAGTAGTAGGTTAGAGTTCTAACGGATAAATGTAGGAGTAAAGATATGCTTAATTTTGACGACAACGATGCCCCAAACGGTGGTGATGAGTCCGGAGAAGAAAGCGGAGAGTTCGCCCAAGAAGGAAAGAAGATGCGCTTTAAAGCCAGTGAAAAACGGCTTATTAATAACAAGCGTGTCGATGTAAACCAGCTTATGCCACTAAAGTATAAGTGGGCTTGGGAGCACTACCTGAACGGTTGCGCAAATAACTGGTTGCCGACTGAGGTTCCAATGTCAAAAGACATTGAGCTTTGGAAGTCTGATAAGCTCACAGATGACGAGCGACTCGTTATCATGAGAAACATGGGCTTCTTCAGTACTGCTGAAAGCCTTGTGGGAAATAACATCGTACTTGCTATTTTTAAGCATGTAACGAACCCAGAGTGTCGCCAGTACTTACTCAGGCAAGCGTTTGAAGAAGCCGTGCATACTCACACGTTTCACTACGTCGTTGAGTCTCTCGCGCTCAATCCAAGTGAAGTCTTTAACATGTACAATGAGATTAACTCGATACATGCCAAAGATAACTTTGAGATGAAACTCACTGAAGAGATTCTTGATCCGAATTTCTCCACTGATACGCTTGAAGGAATGCAGAAGTTTGTTGAGAACCTCGTTGGCTTCTATGTGATTATGGAAGGGATCTTCTTCTACAGCGGCTTTGTGATGATTCTCTCATTTCACCGCCAAAACCGTATGACAGGTATTGGAGAGCAGTTCCAGTACATTCTACGCGATGAAACAATTCACCTGAATTTTGGAATCGACCTGATAAACGGTATTAAGTCTGAGAACCCTGAGTTGTGGACTCAAGAGTTCCAAGATCACCTCGTAAGTCTCATTAGAGAAGCTGTCGAGTTAGAGATCCAGTATGCGGAGGATTGTCTGCCGCGTGGTATCCTTGGCCTGAGCGCTCCAATGTTCCGCGAGTATGTACAGTACATCGCTGACAGAAGACTTGAAAGAATTGGTCTTCCAAAGCAGTACAACTCAAAGAACCCTTTCCCGTGGATGAGTGAGACCATCGACCTTGGAAAGGAGAAAAACTTTTTTGAAACCAGAGTGACTGAATATCAGACCGCTGGTTCGCTCTCCTGGTAAGAACAGGTAGAGCTCCGACCGCAGAGACGTTTATGAGTCATCGCAAGAGTAATTGCTGGAACTTTTGCGTTATACTCATTGTCTCTGCGGTTTTTCTTTATGCTCATGCTACTATCAGTGTAGCCGATGACAGCAGTACCACTTCACTTTTTTTTCCTGAAGACATTCGGACTCAATTCGCCAATTCCTTCCCAATAGCCCTAGGCTCAGGCCTTGCTTATGCAGGCACCACAGAGGACGGAGCAAAACTCTTTTATGCGCTCACTGATAGTGGTCCATCAAGCGCACCTGCTGCATGTTCTATCGAAGTAGTGAATGCTGTGAAGAATTTCATTCCTCTTTATGGGCTTATTGAACTTAAAGGCGGCCGGGCTCAGGTAAAATGGCTACGCCCCCTCCGAGTTGAAAAGGGTATAGATCCAGAAGGGATTGCGCTCGCACCGGACGGAACGCTCTGGATAGCTGAAGAGCAAGAACCATCACTCCTACAGATAGAGATCGATACAGGTAAGGTGCTCCAAAGACTTACTCCCGGTGATGGGATTCCTGAGATACTTAAGGAGCGTAAGGGAGGAAAGGGCTTTGAGGGACTGACCATTAGTGAATCAGGAAAAATGTACGCTGTACTTCAAGCGCCACTTGATATCAAAGGAAAGACATACTCAAAGTCCAAACTTATAAGAGTGCTCGAGTATGATCTCCGCACAAAAGAGAGTCAGATGTTTGGTTACGATATCTCAGGGCAGAGGTATAAGGGGGCTGATGAGGTAAAGCTCAGTGCCATTGAATCTCTAGGAGCAGGCCGGTTCTATGTTTTAGAGCGGATTTTGTCGGGAGGAAAAGCTGAGTTCACGTTACAGCTTATGCAAGTTAAGAATGCTACTCCTCTTAAACAAAAGAAGAAGAAAAAGGAATATGAGTTTAAAAAATCACCCTTTGGCCAAAAAGTATTGCCAGTCAGTAGGGAAACGATACATGTTTTTACTGCATTTGCCGCGGATGCAAAGCCGGAAGGGTTAGCCGTCGCTTCACCTGATGAGGTGTATGTCATTGAAGATAATGACTTTGGTATAGCTGCTGGATCTAAGTGCTTTCATAAGGACGTCCCTACACGAATTCACACATTTTCCCCTCAAAAATAGCACTTTTCTCGCCACCTTTAAGTAACAACTGTATTTTTGCTGTTCATAAGGTGGTTGTAATGACACGGATGTTTGAGGTGCTATATGAGGTTTGTCTCCTTTTTTGTAACATTTGGCCTATTTTTCCCACTAAATGCGTTTGCTTGGGAGTGTGGCTCTATTAAGGCTGGAACATGTGTGCGAAATCTAGAGCGCGAAAACTCATCTTATGCCGCTTTTAGTGACCCGGCACTTACCTGTTACAACTACCTGCTCGATAAAGATGATCTTACTTCAGGTGTAACTTACTGCCCATATTTTCAATGCGATTCTGATGGAAACGTTCTCTTACATGACAATTCGATAGGTGCCTATATCGAGGAAAAACCGGCAATAAAAGGGATGAAGAATTGTGGTGGATATTTTGGACCAGCCTATACGGATGGAACTCCAACTACGAATGGATGTTATTCAAATTGTTGCTACGTAGATGGTAAATTTAGTGGCTCGATTAACTATGGCCCCGCCAGAAATCTTTGCTGTAAAACGCTTGCAGCATATAAAGCTGCAGACTGTACATTGGACGATAAGTTTCTTGAAGAGATGGAGCAGGTAGTCGGAGGCGATCAGAATGGAAACGGTACTGTTGGAGATCTTATTGGGGACGGCAGTATAGAAGAGGATGTGGTTGAGGGAAGTCAGAGAGTTGTTTCTGGCAATTCCCCGGTAAGTGCTAGAAAAACACATACCGAAGCTACAAAAAAACCTAATCACTTTTTTGAATCGAATCAGGCACACACCATATCAGCGGCACCTACAAAACGTGGTCGTGATGTTATCTCTATCGATAGGCCACTATTTTAAGAACTCATCTTTCCAGCATAAAAGAGAAAAGGGCTTCTCCACATGTCTGGTGCTTGAGAAGTAAGGAAATGATAACGAAGCGGTATGAAATCTGCCAGAGCGTCAGCAGCTTCTCTTGATATTGTTCTACTCACCTTCTTCTCGTTAACCGATGACGGTATGAGGACGTAAATCTCCCGTGCATCGATGTCAACATCTTTCATTTCAAGCGCTTTGATATCTAAAATTGAAAGAGATGTGTCTCTCTGAAGGAGGTTCTGCACATACGTACTTGCATTTCTATACTGAGCGGTGAGCTCTGATTCGGTCTCTAGGTTATCTTCTGGGAGAGATTGATCTACGCGGTGGAATTTTTCGCGGTACGTTTTTATTTGTGGCCTCTGAACGTGAGGAAGTACAACGCTATGATCCGTGATTACGGCGGTAACGAAACGCTTCTCAAATTCTTCAAGTTGCGAGAGCCAACCACAGAGCTTGACCGGAGAGTGTTTGTCAATAGTCACTGATTCAAGCACAAATAAGGCGAGTTCCTCTTCGGCGAAAAGAGCGCGCCACGACTCAATGTTCTCAGGAAAGAGCTCAGAAAGAAGTGCATGTGCGTATTCTGCGTCAGGATCATCCGGGAGCTGTTGAAGTTTGTTGCAGAAGGCTTCCAAATGAATACTCTGACATTCAGGATGTCTTGCGAAATAGTTTTCAAGAAAAGCTCGGAGAGCTATCTCAGTAAGCCTATCTGAGTGCAGCGCTTTATCAGGAGGCTCAAGGTTTGAAAGTGGGTCTTGGCCGTTTGTTCGTGTAGAAGTATTGGTTGTAAGTCTCATATTTTATGCTATTTCTCATAAGTAAAGCGGAGGACTCTTCGGGTGTGAAACCTTTAGTCCTCTCTAACCTCCTTTCGCTTTTGGGCGGAAAAACAGGGTCGCAAGCAAGAGCTGGCACATTGTCAGCACTGCATAGAGTAGCGAAGCCAAGTAGCGCTCACTCAGGCCGTAGTAAACGGCCATATTTGCAAAGGCGCAGAGGCGTACAGCGACAAACAGAAGCGAAGCAGCCTCTGTCGTTTCCAGAACATACTTGCGGTAGTTCTTGTACGTCGAAATTAGGCCGAAGGGTAGCACCACGCCAAAGACCACAACTTCGATAACCTTTGCAATGCTTACGAGCGCATCTCTTAGCAGCCACAGGGCCAAGGTGTAAAGGAGTACCAAAACAATCCCCTTAAAGAGTGTCCAAAGCACCTCACGTAAACTTGGCCGAGGGTTACATTCTTGGCTTAGCAGGAGCAGCAAAATTGGTATGCCCGGAACACGCGAGAAGAAGGTGATGTCGTCGAAGGGAACACACGCCATAGCGAAAGCTCCCCAGAGGCACCATCTTGCAACGAGAAACTGCAAATCGATTTTTGCAATTCCTGTGCGTCCGGCCTTCATGGTTTTTCTAAATTGGTCAAAAAGACCAAAAAAGAGGCACCAGAAGCACACCATGCCGACAGTTCCTGTAACTCCTTGCCAATTGATGCTGGCTATTTCACTTAAGAAATAGCCGATAAGCGACGCCAGCAGCAGTAAGCCTGCCACGTCGTACCTCCTTTCTTAAGTGATGGGAAAAAACCTGAACCGAAGAGTTTCCTCAGGTAAGATTTTAACAGAGATGAGGATCTAAAGATAACTTGTTAAGATTACACTTGTTTCTTCAAGGTGAGGTGCTGTGCAGGTGTGGTGGCTGAGCTCTATGCTTATTAAAAGGAGAATGAGCTTGATTTTGTCGAAGGTTTTGTAAACCCATCAGAGTTGTAGTCGACCTCAACATCTCCGTCACCAGGAAAGTCAGGGAGTGTTCCGTTTTCATCATCTGAAAGTTCGGCATCGGTGCAGGTGTCTGAACAGTCTTTATTTAAAAATCCACCGTGCGTTGGGCAACACCTGTTTCGACATCCAGGTTGTGTGTTTAATTCACCAAGAAGCTTTCCACACGCTCCCTCTTCGTAGCAGCAGTTCGCGTAACATACGATATCTTTCCCTTTGGAGTTTAAGACACGGGCAATTCCTTTATTGATAGAATCTCCTCCGACGAAGAAGAAGGGAAAATCATAGCTAGATTCTTGTGAATCGCTCATGAGAACTTTCCCTGATGCATCGCACTGAAAAAATGAGCAGTAAACAAGAGTCTTGTCCTTATTCATCTGGCAGGATTGCTCAGAACCGAAATATTCTTCATCTTCCTCACTTTTGGCATCTTCTTTTTCGCCACCAAATAAATTTGAAACACTTCTCGAATTTTGAGAGCTCATGATGCGAGGAGGCGCTAGTGTTGCAGAGTTTTCTTGAATTGGCTTACAGGTGCCAACGGTATCAAAGCAGTCAAAAGCATAGGCTTGAGCAGTGTAAAGAGAAGCAGCCAAGAGTAATTGGATTAGTCGTGTAAGTGTTTTAAATAGTGAGTAAGGTGTGAAAATGAGCATGCGTATAAAACCTTTTTGAATCATAGTTGTTATGCATTACGGAGAGCATGACGTAGCGTTGCTCTAACATGCTAATCACATTCAATTAAATGCAGGGCTTTGGTGTTGCCTATGGCTGATAAGATTTGTTGCCTTTTGCCTCACGGCTTGTAAGATAATCTCACTTTATTTAGCTTTAGGATGCCGTATGACCCACACTCTTAAATGTTTCCTCGTCCTGTCTCTCTTTGCTTCTCAGACGCTGTATGCAGAGAGCTATAAACTAGGCGCAATTCTGTCTCTTACAGGAGAAACCGCAAATATCGGTGAGGCCTGTAAGAATGGCATCGACATGGCGGTAGAGAGCTTAGACGCAGATATGAAATCTTCAATTTCTGTTTTGTACGAAGACGATGAGCTAAAAACGAAGAACACTATCTCTGCTTTTAACAAGCTTGCAACCAGAGATAATATTGATGCAGTCCTGACTTTTTCTTCCGGTACATCAAAGGCGATCGCTCCACTCGCTGACCGTAGGCAGATTCCGCTCATTGCCATTGCATCTGACCCGGCGGTTGTAAAAGGAAGCGAGTATGCCTTTAATTTATGGGTTACTCCCGAGGAGCAGGTGAAACATATTTTTGAAGAGGCAAAGCGTAGAGGGTATAAAAAAATTGCGCGCATTCTAGCTACTCACGACGGCACACTCGCGATTAGGGATGCATTTGATAGTATGAATAACGGACAGCTCGAAATTGTGCTTGATGAGGAATATCCCTATGAGATGAAAGACTTTCGACCTTTTATCACGAAGCTAAAGGCCACCAATGGTTTAGACGCTGTCTTTGTTGAGCTTTTCTTTGGACAGACAGGACTTTTCGCAAAGCAGATGAGGGATCTGGGGGCGGATCTTCCGATGTTTAATATTGAAAGTTTTGAGGACACTAAAGAGCTTGAAATATCTGATGGGGCCCTCAGTGGCCACTGGTATGTGCAAGCTGACGATCCGGGAGAAGTGTTTCTTAAAGAGTACAAAGAGAAATACCCGGATGCGATGAGCTATACCGCTGGCAATTGTCACGATGCTCTCTTGCTGTTTGCAGAAGCTGTTAAACAAAAGAAGATAAAAGCAGGAATGAAGGATTATTTTGCCTCTGTTAAGAATTTTAAAGGGGCAATGGGAACATTTTCAGCGACTGGCGATAATCGTTTCTCTCTTCCTGCTACCATAAAAGTTGTAACAGATAGCGGCTTTAAGAAATTAAATTCTTAAACTCGTTCAGCTGCTTGTCTAAATATGATTAGTGCCGTCTAAGCTGCAAGATGATTCCGATAAGAAGAGTCATAAGAGCCATAGCACCCCATTCAAACACGTAGCTAAGGTGGGTTGCCGAAGGTATAAGCGTGCTGTGTGCTGGGATAGGATAGGATTCCCCCGAAATAAGCTCCCCGGTGCTTACCCTGCGAGATTCATCAGTGATAAAGAAGATATCTTGGCGTCCTGATGAGGTGCTAACAACCTTATTAATTGCGGAATCAGGGTTGGTGTCACTCATGATCTCGATATAGAGGTCTGGTAGAGAGTAGGGCAGCTGGGTATTCATCTTTTTAACATTTACACGAAGCCATTCATCTACCCACTTTGTGCCAGTTGGTGGATCGGGAGGGCTAAGAAATTTCTTTTTATTTTGAGGTTTAATAAGTCCCACAAAGGTGTGCTCACCTTCCTGTTGAAAAGCTGCTCTTTTTTCTTTGCTTTTATAGTGAAAGGGTACAAAGCCTCTATCAACTAAAACATATTCATCCGTTTTAAATACTTTAAGAGGCGTGAGCACATGAACGCCTGGCCCGTGTTCGGGATGTTTTCTATTTCGGAGTACCATTTCGTGATCAAAATCAAACGTGCCGTGTAGAGCAACTCGACGGTAAGCCCACTCCTCGGGATTGCCGTCTCTTAGAACCTTGCGGATGTCGGCAACAGGGCGTGAGATCCTGCGCTGCATGGCAGCTACGATCTCTTCTTTCTCAAGGTGCCGCTCCCACTGCCAGACGGCGGCACGAATCATGAGCGCTATCAGAATAAGACATGTAACCGTGATCTTCGTGGAAAACCTGAAGTGAATTCGCATGGTGCTGATACTATGCCCTCCACAAAAAAATAGCACCTGATGCCCGTAAGTGCCTGAAAACATGTCGAGAGAAAAGTCGACCTGCGGGCACGAGGTGTTATTTTCGAAGCCCGATAATTTGTATTTTTGAGGAGATGAGTTATGCTAACTGAGTTTAAACACTACCTATTTTATTAGAGGTTCGAAGTTGTATCTACTTTCTATTGCTGCTGCTGAGCCACAGGGGCTACTTAAGAGTTCGCACGTGCTTGAGCTCGAAGCCTCTTCAGGTCAGACACCTTCAGAGATGGAACAGTATATCGCATCAGCTGTTCCAGAGCGTCGCACGGTACTCCCGCTGGAGTACATTAGCAGTAGTTTAAATAAGAACCCCCGAGAAGCAATCGAGATCGCCTCCGATACTCCTTCAAGCCTCGCAGCGCAAGCTGCTCGCAGTGCCATTGAAGAGGCTGGGATCGACGCGAAAGAAATTGGACTTGTGCTTGGAGGGTCTGCTACCCCACTTCAAACTATCCCCTCTGAGGCGCAGCGTGTGGCCGGAGCACTCTCTTTAAAAACAAACGCGTATGATATTAACGGTTCCTCAGGAGAGCTCTCTCTGCTGCTCTCAAATCTCCTTAAATGGAAAGATGAAAGGCTGCCGGATTATATACTGTGTGTATCTACTAATACGCCAACTGCGAGACTTGATTACAGTAAGGGACTAGAGCGATATCTTTTTGGTGATGGAGCTGTAGCTCTTCTGCTTTCGCCGCGTATCAAGGGGCCGATTAGAGTAGGTTCTGCCGACTACAAGACCTCAGCGGGGAGATCCTCAAAGACCAGAGTCGAGATATACGGACATATCCATATAGATGACGCAGAGTACTTTTCATACCTCTCGGAGCAGCAGCAAGAGATAGTCCGCACGCTGCTATCTTCTAACACCGGAGAGAGCGATAAGTTCTTCTTTATAGATAATCATTATCCAAACCTAGATAAGGAAGCGCTCTATTCGCTCGGTGTACACCGAGACCGGCATATTTCACATTTTGATAAGATAGGTTCTGTTTTGGGAACCGCTCCGTTTATTACTTTTTCTAAGAGTAAGGCTCAAATACCTGCGGGAAGCACGGTGCTTCTCTCCGTTGCCGGACTTGGCGCGGGTACTGGCTACGTGACACTGGGGGTAGAGTAAATGACATTATCTATTCTCAGCATGGGGTATGCTCACCCTTCCACCGTTATCGATAATCAGTTTATAGAAGATCTAGATATTGGTACGAACGAAGAGTGGATACTTTCAAAGATCGGTATTCGATCCAGACTTACTTCGCTCCCTATCGATTACATCAAAGAGAGTCGAAACGAGTCCCCCGAACATGCACGTAAGCAGCGCGAGATCGATACAACAGGTCTGGCCGTCAAGGCGACTGAGATGGCCTGTGAGCGAGCGGGAATCCCCAAAGAGAAGCTCGGCCTCATTATCTGTAACACCTGTACCCCTGAGGAGCTCTCCCCGTCGGAGGCGCAACGTATTGCCGATGCGTTAGGCGTTGAATGCCTCGCCTATGATGTTTGTAGCGCTTGTCCGGCTTTTGCTCTTCATATTGATTATCTAAGAAATTTTAGAGAGGAAGAGCTCCCGGAATACGTTCTCTGTATCTCCTCAGCTGTTGTTACCCAGAGCGTAAACTATAACGATCGATCTGATAGTGCTATCTGGGGTGATGGGGCAGCGGCATGGATCGTATCAGCGAAGCACGAGGGAAAACTCAAGGTTCGAGATAGCTTTTTTACCGCGGACCCTACACGGTGTGATGCTGTCGTCGTTGATAGCTTTGGTCATTTTCACCAAGATGGTCGAGCTGTAAGAGATTTTTCTGTGAGACAAACGGTGCGTCTTATTAAACAAATTGAGAAAGACCACGATATCGATTGGAATAGAGATATCTTTATAGGTCACCAAGCCAACCGTACCATGCTAGCCCAGATTACCAATAACCGTAAGATCCCGGACTCTAACCACTGGCACAATGTGGAAGAGATCGGAAATCAGGCCGGTGCCGGGGCCCCGGCAACACTTGCCATGAACTGGGATAAAATTGAACCAGGACAGCAGATAGTTGTAGCTGTAGTAGGCGCAGGGCTTAGCTGGGGCTCGATATTACTCGAAGCCTAGCACCTTATTTCTTTAGTTTTTGTTATTCGCTACAATTCAGACTTACATTCATATTTGGGTAGAAGAGGGTGTTTTACGGCTCAAGTTCTGAGAGTCTTGCTGTCAGTTAGCAAGCTGGCTATCAGGCGTTGAGCTGTGGTTGTCTAACAAGGGAAAGGAAAGATGTGACCATTGATATCGCTGATTGGATGGATGAGATCGGTCGCAAGCTCAAGTCGAGCGACAGAACTGTACGGGCTCAGGCCGCGACCGATTTCTTAAACTTATTCTCAGATTGCACGAATGCGCTTCTTAAAGCGCTCAGTGCCAGAAAGGAGCTTTCAAGGCACATTGAAGAAGGAGTTGCGAAGAGGCTCACCAAAGGTCTTAGCGATCAACAGAAGTTGATTCTAGTTAGGCGCGCCCCGGCTGGGAGCGAGGTCGTCTTTCCGTACTTGGGACTTGATCTGAAGTGCGTGAAGGAAGCGTTCCATTCCGGTCCGCTTAGCGAGGTAGGCCAGAGTGCAGCCATGCTCCTAACTGTAATGGAGCTTGGACACTCGTCTGGCGTTATCACCGTGGCAGATCCTAGGTTCGTAAATGGGGGGCCTGGAAACCCCAAATCTAGCGGGAGTGGCGGTTCTATCCACTACCGGGAAAAAACCCCTGCGACCTGAGGAGAGTGACATCTGACTTCACTAAACTCCGCCGCCGTTTCGATGTCCGAGGCGCTTTAAGAGCGTTTCGTCCACCTTCGGCGGCGGAGTTTTCTTCTTGTAAGAGGTTTTTGTCTAAATGTTTTACAACAGACAACCACCTCAACGAATTTTTTAGTGTGTAGAAGGACCGTGATAGCGGAAATTAAGATCGCAAATAGTAAATGTATCTCCTTTATTCAGGATAACCTCGGAGCTTATCCGTTGATCATTCACTAGTGTGCCGTTACGCGATCCTACATCAGATATGTAAAGCACTCCCTCTCTCATTTTGAGTTTGCAGTGAAGGCGGCTAACAGCGGCCGCTGAAATTTGCATACCTGCATCGCTAGAACGACCAATAACCAGCTCTCCAAAGTCGTCAAAATACTTTCCCCAGTCTTCAGATGCCATGATAATCTCGCCTCTCGGGCTACGGGTGAGCTCAGAAAAGACAGCTGAGTAGGCATACTGTGGCCGTTTACCGTATGCTGCTGGGTCCGGGTTGTTCGCTGGCGCAATTATTGACTCTGCAGGTGGTTGGTCAAGCCTTCCGAGATTTCCAGAATGAAGGCCAAGCTCTTGTTTAGAAGGCCCGCTAAGCTCAGAAAGGCCGGCAAGTGTCTTCGCTTGTCCCTTACGATCTGTAATCGTATCAGCCATTCCCAGTGTTCCACCTGAGAGTGCCATTGATTCTTTCTCTTGGTTTTTACTTACGAGATCTTGCGCTCCTTTCGTTCCAAGAAATTGCTCAATAATACCATCAAGACGAGGATCTTGACCGAGTAAACTTCCAAGAGCGGCGCGTGGATCGTGCTGATAGAGGCTTAAGTGATAAAGAGCTGGAGTTATGACGTTCCTGCAGAGCTCCGCGATCTCAAAATGCGCAGCAGCATCTTTAATGTCAATGATAGGGACGTCTTGTACAGGTGTAGTGGCGTTTTGTACGTTGTCACCAGCAAGAAGCTTCACCTCAACACTCTTTCCGGTTTGAAATAAGATATTAAATGACTCTCTCTGATATCCAATTGTAACCTGATTGTCTTGAACTGCCCTGACTGATGGAGTTATCGCAAGTGGATCTTTGTAATCACCTTTTAAATCGAGCTTTAGGTAGTGCTCAGAGTTTTGGAGATCCTGAATCATTGGACGGAGTAAGAGTTCGATAACATCTTCGCGAGCATGTTGTCCTGGCAGGTGCTCCCAACCGGCATAGCCAGCATGCGAGGCGAGATCAAAAATATTGTATTCATCATATGATGGCCCGACACCGCAGAGCTGCACGGCGGTGTTCTTCTTAGCGACTTGTTGGGTTAATTGCCATGCAGTTTTTCGTGAAGAGCTTTCGTCATAGCCATCAGTAAAGAGCACGACAAGGTTTCTGTCTGTAGGTTGAACGTCCTCCTTGTTTAATATTTCTAGCACCCCTCTCAGGCCATTTGAGATATTAGTTCCGCGACCTGTTTTAAGGTGTTGTAACTCTTTAAGGAGTGATTGTTTAAGATCGTCTTCCCCGTGAGTGACCTCCATGTGTTGAGCGTTGCGATCGTAAAGTACGATATGGTAGTTCGCATCTGGAAGTGCACTCTTTGCAAATCTTTCCATAACACGTTTCACGTACTCTAACTTTGATTCGGCAGATTCTCCTCTTGGAAAGGCAGCGTTAGTCATGCTGCTGGAGATATCGATGGCGAAGATAATATTTTTGATATTATGAGGTGCTAGGAGTTGGCCTCGTACCTCATCCTTAAAAGAGCCTGGGGGAAGGAGCGTATCTTGAGCATCCACCTCCTGTGGTGGGCCAACAAGGGCAGCTTGTTTCTTACCGGCTCCGGTTGTTCCTTGCTCAGTATGGATCACAATGGGCTGAGAGCCTCTTAAGTGCTCTGGCCCCTTTTCAATAGGATCAAATCGAATTGCTACTGCAGATACGTCTTCTAGCTTACTCATACTATGTTTAATGTTATTCCCTGTATTATTGTTGCCGTAACATATGCATTCTTTTGGAAAAACAGCCTGTAATTGATAACTTAGAGCGAAGCTTCGTGTTTTCGGTCTTTGTTGAGGTCTCGTAGAGATACTTTAAAACCTCGAGCGAAAGAACACAAAAAGCGCTTCTCACAGGTGAGTAATTCATGAAATGATATGAGAGATCTACATACTTTAAAACGTTCGCTAACAAATGCATTAGGAAAAATTCTATGAAGTTTAAAGGTTTCTTTCTTTTATCTCTGCTCCTAACTACGCCTGTACACGGCGAGTCTCCATTTGGAAGGCTGGAAGATGGCCGCGCATATCGTACCGATGCGGAAGGAAATCAAATTGTTGATTACATAGCTGAACTAGAGCTTGAAGTTTCAAATTTAAAGCGTCGGGTCAGTGGTCTTGAAATTGAAGTTGAGGAGAAAGACAAAGCAATCGCTCGCGTTAAGAGTGGTGGAAGCTTGAGCGCGAGTAGTCTAGGGGAGAAAGATCTGCTTACTGGAGAGGTTCGTACAGGAACGAAAAAGGTTCGTCCAGTTGATTTTGAGGATATAGGGAGCGCCCCTCGTACTTCGTCTGATGCGGAGCTTCAAAAGTATAAAAAACTTAGCGAGCAGTGTCAGGAAGATAAGGTAAAGAAGAATCAGCAGATTGCAACTCTCAGGCAAGAAAACATCAAGCTGATGCAGACCAACTCATCAAAATCAGAGGAGTTCAAATCGCTTCAGGCCGGACAGAGCGAGAGTGAAGAGGAGCTACGTTCAAAGATTGCTGTGCTTGAAGGTCAGGTACAAGAAGTGCGCAGTGAGCTTGGGCGTAAGGATGAAGAAATACAATCGCTTGATGAGAAGCTTCAGCAAGCGGAGCTCAAACTCAAAGATGCTGAGAAGCAGAAACCACCTTACGCGAGGGTGGTGTCTAATAGAAGCTACTCTACTCCTCCTTCCTCAAGTCAAAATGCGGCTCTCAGTTCGCTTAAAGGGAGTGTGAAAAAAGATATAGTAAAAATTCAGCGACTGATTGATGAGCGTAATAAATATTTTATCGCCTACCGTAAGAAGAATGGTGGCAAGCTAAGCTTTAATCCGAAAAGAGCTGTGTCCTCTAGCGGCAAGAGTTTAACACATATCACAGCACTGTTGGGGCAAGCTCGAACGACTAGTGATGTTACGGCTCTTCATCGTGATGTTAAGGAAATTGGGAATGTTATTAAAAACGATCTCGCTTTTATAAAGCGAATGTCGAAAATATCTTAAGCAACACGTTCTTTCGGTTTGTGGGATTCAAGCGTAGCTATCCTTCTAAAGAGAATACCGCAAATACACATCGCTAGTATAAATACCTCACTATCACCAATATTGTATTCTACAATCCCTGCGATTTGCCACGAGAGAAGACTTAGACCACAACCAAGTACGACTGGATCCTGATAGTTTCGAATAACTTTTTGAGCGAGAAGGATGAGACAGGAGAGGTAGAGAAGGAATCCAATCCACCCAGTCTCAACCAGAATATTTATAGTGTTACTATGAAAATGCTCAAGCTCTGGTGGAATCTCAACAGAGAATTTATGCATGAAGCTGCTGTTATGAAAGCCAATCCCAAGTGGGAATCTTTGAATGAGCTCTCCTCCTACACGCCAGATCTCTCCTCTTCCCCCAGCGATAAAGAAATGCTCAGTCGAATAGAGAAGTCGCTCACGAATAGGCTCAAGTAAGAAGAGGAGCGCGCTCGCTCCAGCAAGGAGAGGGATGTATAAGCGCCAAGATTGCAGAGCAAAAAAGAGAAAAGTCACTGCAAAAACGCCACTCCAAGGGCCTCTTTTAAGGTTTACGATGAGTGCTGCGAAAAGAAGCGGTATCACAATCCCCACCAAAAGGTTGTCTATAGCTATCGCCTTTTTTTTGCCGATAAAGAGTCCAGCGAAATACACAAGGACTACAGCCGTGACCGCCAAAAGGAGTGTGATGGAAGGAAGGCCAAGACGGGGTGCAAAGCCTGCAATACATAGAATTGCAGTATTAAGTGTGAGCAGGAGCCCTGATGATAGTGGCGAAATTGTATGGGTCTTATGCTTATGAAAGTAAAGAAGAATGCCTGCAGTAAGTGGTATGGTCAGCGCTAGCTGGCCAGATTCAGTCATGGTGCCGTGAAAAAATCGCGGAATGGCATCAGAGAAAGCGCTGTCAGCGATACTGTGAAGTGAGGCAATTGCCTGAGTGATGCAAAGTATCCCCATGTATTTAATGGTCTGACTCTCCGGGATCAGCGCGAATATGTAGAGCGCAGTTAAGGCAACAAACGCAAATCTTAGGAGTTCAAAAATACTCTCTAATGGAGCAAGACCAAAGCTTGAAGTAATAAGCGATAGAGAGATAAGCAGCATGAATGTGGAGGAGATGGGTTCAGCTTTTAAGTATGTGGCTTTGAGTTCGCTGAAATAGGCGACACACCACGTGAGAAGAGGGGCGATGAGAACGATGTATGTCCAAGAGAGCCTGAGAGGAATACATATGCAGGCAAGGAGAAGCAAAAGCTCCCGATGCTCTAAGAAGGTCTTCTGAATGAACCCCTTGTATTTTGAAGATCCCTCTTTGTTACCCATAAAAAAGTGGCGAATCGCTCTCTGGCATCATACAATACACTAGGGTAGTGTATACTCTCTGCTAATGAAAATACACTCCTCGGTAGTGAAAATGCCCGGTTTCAAGACGGTGCAGAATATATAGGGAACAGTTGTGATCTACTTTCTTTTTGTCCTGATGACCATTTTCGTTGGCCTCTCCCCCTTATCTGCTCAGGAGCTTCTAAAGGGCATGACGATGAGCGATGTTTTATCCTCAAAAGATTGGGGCGTTCCTGAAAGGAAGATGCACTATGAGACCTCACGAAAAGAGCGTTGGTACTACGATGGTGAGCGCTATGTTGATTTTCATAGTGGCACAGTATCAACGTGGAAGAGTGGACAGACCCTTTCGTTACCAGAAGAGGGGGGTGAGATCTCTCTTCCAAAACCTAAATCAATGACTCCACCTGTGAATAATACAGGAACTTCTGTAAACGCTTTCTTACGTGAAGTTGAGAAGGAAAACGGAGAAGATACCGCCTCAGATCCGAGGGCGAGAAAGCCTAAGCGCCGAAGATAAGCTCACATCTCAATAGCTAGTGGTTCTTGGGAAGTGGAATCTTCCTCAATCACATTATCGTATTCCAGATCGTCAAGGTACATGTCTTCATCAGAGAGCATGTTCTCTGATGAATGATAAGAGGTTCTTGCCTTTGGAGGATGTGCTCTGAGCCTTGGCTGTTCCTTGGTTACTGATTCAGCAGGCTTCATATCTTCCTCTGAGCTATATTTTTGTGTAAGAACGTACTCTTTTATGAGGTCAAGGTATTCCTTAACAGCTGATTTTAGAATAGCTGGAATTTTCTTGAAATCATCAGCGCGAGTAATATGAACTTCGCCAAAGATTGGGCCTGATTTAAGTGAGATTGAGATAAGTCCAGATGATATCTGGTCGTTTGCTTTCACTTCCAAAATGTATGGAGTAGTTTCAAAATTTTCCTTCCGTACGAGCCGCAGTTCGATATTGGGCCACTGCCCTTCCTCGTCAAAGTGTAATAAGAATTTAAACTTCGACCCGAGTTGGATCTTCGAAGTTTCGCTTAGTGCCCTGCGAATGACATGCATCGCCTGTACGATTCGTGCTTGTCGCACTTTCTCGTCGGCAGATGATGAATCGCTGGCTGAAGGGGATATTTTGGTGGTGTGAGCACCCTGAGCCATAATCAATTCCTCGTTATTTTAGAGGATTCGACGCATCGCCCGGGGTGCTTAATATTTTGTGGTTGAATTACGAAATATTCTTACTCTTCGTCGTCGTAACTCTCGTCATCGAGATCGTCTTCTTCGTCAAGTTCCTTATCCATTTGACCTATCTCTCGTAGATCGTCAATAAATCCTACGATGACCTCGTTATCTGAGTGTTCCTTCTGAACTCCGTCGAGATAGGCCTCATCGGATTCTTCATAAACGTAGTGGTCTGAGAGATCTACGATGGCCTCCTTATCAAAATCTCGATTTGGAGAAGAGATCAAAGTATCCATAACCATAACAAGACCTTCATGCCCGTAGTTCATGAGGGCTTTCATAGAGAGGTGTGAATACTCGTCTCTTTTTGAAGCAAGCTCTTGCAGGTATGGTAGCGTTTCTTGGTCAGGAATAAGCTCAGCTAGTCCGATACCGAGAGAGTAGTAGCCATCAGGATCGCCCACTTTTTTAGTGTGTTCATAGAGTGTTCTTGCCGCTAGCTCTGATCCCTGATTCGTAATGGCAGCAACGGCAGACTCCTGAAGAAGCTCATTATCTGACTCAACGTACTGAGTAAGGAGTTTAACGGTGTCATCTCCACCAATGGTAAGCTCTAAAGACTCTGCATAAATATCGGCATCTTCTGAGTCTCCAGATTCTTCAATTGCTGAAATCAGGGTTTGGATATGCTCTGGCTTACCACTGATTGCTAATATCTCAGAATAGTAGGCACGTTCATCCTCAGAGATGTCGGGCTGCTTCATGAGGGAAGTCAGTTGTGAATAGAAAGACTCACACCACGTACAGTCTTCGCCAGGTTCTACGAACTGTTCAAGCACGATGTCGTCGTAATCTTTGGCCGCATTTTGCACAGCTGTGATTGCTTGATCGGCGGACGCGTAAACTTGCGCGGCAGGTTTATCAACCGGGTCTTCGTATCCTTCAGTTCCGCCATCTGAGTATCCCGAATTTGGATCAACTCCGGGTGATCCCGGTGTTGTTGTGCCTGATTCTGAGGAGCTTGTTGCAGAGCTGCCAGAGCTCTTGGAAGAATTTTTTACAATATCAGTGGCATCTTTGCCGGTGAAAATAAAAAATCCTCCTCCTACGAGAATAATGACTAAGAGTGCAACGAGTGTTTTCTTCATATCAGTCTAGTACCTTCCATTATTACGTATAGTTCAACCTATTGATAATACTTAATATGGACGTAGCGCAACAGCTGAATCTTCAAAGTGATTGCAGAAAAAATGTAAAACCGTATTTCTTATAAGTTCTTAAGATAACAGTAAAATCCACCGATAAGCCTCATATGGATTCAGTTCTGATATTCGCAGATACTCCCTCAGCCGATCTGGCACTAGTTGAGTTGGCTCGTGAGAAAGGTGTTCGCTATAAAAGTTGCTCTAGTGAAGAGTCACTTTGTGAGTGGCTGGGGATGCGTACTTTTAGCGCTCTCCTGCTACCGGCCTCTATCGCTGAGAAAGATCAGCGTAACTACGCTCAGCTTCTCTGGGAAAAGTCTCCGTCAGCGCACTGTGTGGTATATGATTTAGAGCAAGGCGCGCAACAGAATGCCGGAATGGCTCGCCTTAATGGGCTTAGCCTCTATCAGGGAGAGCATGCGCTTAGAGACCTTGGTGAGCTATTTGAGAGAATGCTACAGGCTACTGAGCTCGCTCAGAGTGACTTTAAGGTGATGATTGTTGAAGACCTCGATTCACCTCGTGATATTATCTGTGCCTTTGTTGAAAGTATTGGCTACCGGGGAGTAATAGGGAAAAGCTCAGCCAGTGATGCACTTAAGGAACTTGAGAGTAATCCAGATGCGGTTTCCTGTATTATCACAGACATCCAGATGCCAAAAATTAACGGTGTAGAGTTTATCGATATCGTTCGTCATCATAAGAAGCTTCAACATATTCCGATTGTTGTTCTAACAGCTTACGGAACCATTGATGTTCTTGTTGATAGCCTGCAGGCGGGCGCCAGTGGATTTCTTGTTAAGCCCCCTAAAAAAGCAGACCTAGTACGAGAACTTTCAAGAGCTGCAAGAATTAAGTCAGGAAAGGAAAGTCCTCGGCTCGCAAGTCACAATGAGGCAGAACAGATTCGTAGAATTATTGAAGAGCAAGGGCTTGTATAGTGATTCATTCATCGGTCAAGTCAGTATCGAAATGATACTATAGCTGAGACGTGAGACTTTCTTCTGGTGTCTTACTAGGTGACGCGAAGTTGTATTTTAGAATGCAGTATATAGCTCTTAAGGCATCTCTCCAGCCAATTTTCTTGCCTTCTGAGAAGGTACGCGGGAAGTATGTGATTGGTACTTCGCAAATAGAATATCCCGCTTGAGCAAGTTTGGCGGTTATCTCAGGCTCAAATCCAAATCGATCTTCTTTTATTGATATGTTTTCTAGCGCCTCTCGCCTGAACATCTTATAGCAAGTCTCCATGTCTGTGATCTTTGTTCCAGAACAATAATTTGAGAGAGCTGTAAGGAATCTGTTTGCAAGATAGCTAAGAGAATATCCTTTTCTCTGCGTTTGCCCAGCGAAACGAGAACCGTATACGATATCAGCATCATTATTTAGAATAGGAGTTAACAGCTTTATGAATTCGACAGGGTCGTACTCTAGATCAGCATCTTGAATAACAATAACGTCGCCTGATGTTGCAAGGAAGCCGGTTCGAAGTGCAGCGCCCTTTCCTTGGTTTTTGTCGTGAAAGATAATTTTATCAGCTTTCTCCTGCAAAGGTTGGCTCTTCAGGAGCTCAGCACAACCATCTTCTGAGCAGTCATCCACAACAATAATTTCAGTGTCTAGGACCGGTGAGTGTTTCTGTACAGCATCAAGTACGTCTTCAATCGTACGAGATTCGTTGTAACAGGGAATAACAACAGAAAGTTTTATTCCCTGAACCTTGTGAACATCTTGATCGTGATAAGACTCACGGAGTTCTGGAGTATGGGGAGCCTGAACCAAGGTGAAATCTTCAGCTGGCCCTAGGTCAGGAGCTGAGGAGGTCTTTTTAGGGGTGGTATCTCTACGGGCACGATCGAAATCAGAGGGAAAGTGGGAGGCTCTATTATCGTTCTGATGCATTTATACTGCCCGCCAATCAAAATGTCCGGTTTTAATCTGCGCTAAGTAGTATGGCAATCAACACTCATAGTGCCACTTCTCACGGTAAAAGCTGATCGCTTTTGCAGCTTTCTACGGGCAGTATTTATTGTCCCTCCGGGGGACTTACGGACATTTTCAATGTCCTCCAGTATATAACTGATAGCAGTGATTGGTCATCTAATCAACAAAGAAGGTGGTGGCTTACGGTGAGGCTTGTCCTTGTATTCGTTCCTCCAATCGGAGCAGTTCTTCTCGGGCCAGTACTCTTCTTTCAGCTCAAAGTGCATACTGTCAGGAATATTCCAATCGCCGCCCCATTCAAAGCCAGCCGATTCCATAATATCGATGAATTTTGGAGGGAGATCGCTAATCTTTGCTGATTCGCATTCAACACATGCTGGCACATCTTTAAATATCGGGCAGAATGGATTCGTGCTCCAATTGATATCAATTGCGATTCCAAATGCGTGCGCGCTGTAGGTTACCATGTGCTTCTTTTCATTTTTTATGGTGCGAACTTTTCGGTAGGCATAACACATTGAATCTTTCTGTCGAATGATTGGATAGTAGGGGGTGAGCTCCTCCTTTATCGAATCAAGTATAGGGATAAGGGCTGGATGAATCTTTAGGTATACGCCCGGTGTGAGTTTATAAAACTCAAAAATTTCATCTCGCCGAATTGTTATAGGGTGGCAGAATGCTTTTCTCATTCGAAATTGTTTGTCGATTGAGTTCTCACACGGCGACCTCTGGAGATTGTATTCGCCAGTGTTACTACTACAACAGTAGGTGTTGCCCATATGCCACGGCATTTTATTGTACGTAGAAGTGCCGCAGGTGCATGAAGAAACTGAACTGGCGAGTGTGTTGCATTTTGGGGTGGGGCAATCGGGATTTTCTGATAGGTACAAAAGCGCGAGAGCGATCGCTAGAGCTCCTGAAGATATGCCTAAGAATAATTTAAATTTGGCGCGAGCCATTTTTCAATCTCCTCAAGTGGCATAGCCTTTCGCTCAGCATAGCTTTTTGCCTGATCTTTACTGATCTTGCCAACACCAAAGTAATGAGATTTCTCGTGTGAGAAATAAAGGCCCGCAACGGCCGCAGCTGGATACATCGCGTAGTTTTCGGTAAGAGAGATTTCGGTGTTCTTCTCAACATCGAGAATTTCAAAAAGCTCTTTCTTCTCCGTGTGATCTGGGCATGCCGGGTACCCTGAAGCTGGGCGAATCCCCACATACTTTTCGCGTATAAGCTGGCGATTGGTTAAAATTTCATCGTGAGAATACGCCCAGAGATCTCTGCGCACGATTCCGTGTAAGTACTCCGCGAATGCCTCAGCAAGTCGATCTGAGACGGCTTTAAGCATAATAGAGTTATAGTCATCTAAATCTTCTTCATACTTGGCGATGGCGTCTTCCATGCCGAGACCTGTGGTTACGGCGAATCCTCCAATATAGTCAGCTAGGCCAGACTCTTTTGGCGCAATAAAGTCTGAAAGGGATATATTTTTCTGGCCATCTCGTTTTCGAGTTTGCTGACGCAGGGTGTGGAACTTACAGAGCACTTCGCTGCGCGATTCATCGGTATAAAGCTCAATATCATCTCCCACAGCGTTGGCAGGAAACAAGCCAGCTACTCCTTTTGCAGAAACAAGCTTGTGCTCGACGATCTCTTTAAGCATGGCACGTGCATCATCGTAGAGCTGCCTGGCCTGTTTACCGACCTTCGGTGATTGGAATATGTCTGGATACGCTCCGCGAAGCTCCCAAGTCATGAAAAATGGAGTCCAATCTATATATTCAATCAGGTTTGAAAGAGGAATATCGTGATAAACACTTACCCCTGTTTTTTTAGGTACCGGAGGAGTGTAGTTCTGCCAGTCTAGGTCAAGTTTATTGGCAACAGCCTCTTCGTATGAACAGTAATCGCGAAGTGACATCTGCTGGAGGTGCTGTTTTGCAACTTCTTCATACCTTGCCCGGTACTCTTCATGAAATGCTTTTGCATTCGTTTCTGAGATGAGATTTTGAACTACCGGTACGCTACGAGATGCGTCTTTGACGTGAATGACAGGGCCTTTGTAGCGCGGTGCTATTTTAATAGCGGTGTGTTTTTCAGAAGTTGTTGCGCCACCGATAAGAAGAGGCAGGTCCATGCCTGCCGCTTGCATCTCATTTGCGACGGTGACCATCTCGTCGAGTGATGGGGTGATAAGGCCACTAAGGCCAATTACATCTGCGTTTATTTCACAAGCCTTTTCAAGTATGACGTGGGCAGGGACCATTACTCCGATGTCTTCAACTTCGAAATTGTTGCATGCCAGTACGACACCAACAATATTTTTCCCGATATCGTGTACGTCTCCTTTTACGGTCGCTAGCAGCACCTTTCCTCTTTCGCTTTCGCCACCTTTAAGCTTTTCCTCCTCCATGTAAGGAGTGAGATAGGCGACCGCTTTCTTCATTACTCTTGCGCTTTTAACAACTTGCGGCAGGAACATCTTGCCTTCACCGAAGAGGTCTCCGACAATGTTCATGCCGTTCATAAGTGGTCCTTCAATGACGGCGAGCGGTCTCCCGAGTTTTTGTCTTGCTTCTTCAGTGTCTGATTCGATGAACTCAACGATTCCCTTCATCAGGGCGTGTTCAAGGCGTTTCTCAACGGGCTCGTTTCGCCATTCAAGAAGATTTGACTCCTTTTCTTCCTTTGTTTGTCCCTTAATTTCTTCTGCGTAGCTAATAAGCCTTTCGGTAGCATCGTCACGACGATTAAGTATAACATCTTCAACCCGTGTAAGGAGCTCCTCTGGAATCTCTTCGTAAACGGTAAGCTGTCCGGCATTAACGATACCCATATCAAGACCTGCGCGTATAGCATGGTAAAGAAAGGCGGCGTGCATCGCCTCGCGCACGGCGTTGTTTCCTCGAAAGGAGAAAGAGATGTTGCTTACACCACCGCTTACTTTCGCTCCGGGAAGGTTCTCTTTGATCCACCGTACTGCCTCAATAAAAGACACCCCATAGTCATTGTGTTCATCCATTCCCGTGGCTACGGTCAGAATGTTTGGGTCAAATATGATATCCTCTCTGGGGAATCCAATCTTTTCCGTGAGGATTTTATAGGCTCGCTCACATATCTCAATTCGTCGCTCTGTTGTATCGGCCTGTCCTTTTTCATCAAAGGCCATTACGACAACGGCAGCGCCGTACTGCCGAATTTTCTCGGCTTGCTCGCAGAAGGTAGCTTCACCTTCCTTTAAGCTTATAGAGTTAACGATAGCCTTTCCCTGAAGGCATTGGAGGCCAGCCTCAAGGACGCTCCACTTTGAAGAGTCGACCATCACTGGTAACCTTGCGATGTCCGGCTCGGCAGACATAAGAAGAAGAAAGCGTTTCATCACCGCTTCTGAATCAAGCATCCCTTCATCGACATTGACGTCGATAACTTGCGCCCCACCATCAACTTGATTTTGGGCAATGGCGAGCGCTCCTTCGTAGTCTTCTTCGCGGATAAGTGATGCAAACCTTCTTGAGCCGGCTACGTTTGTTCGTTCTCCGATATTCACGAAGTTTGAGAGTGAGTTTACCGAGAGAGGTTCAAGACCACTGAGATGTAGTCCGGATCGTTTTACTGGAATTTTTCTCGGCTTAAAATGAGACACGAACTCAGAGACTTTACGAATATGATGCGGCGTTGTTCCGCAACATCCCCCGATAATGTTCACAAGACCTGCCGCAGCAAATTCCTTAACCTGATCAGCAAATTCATCAGGAGTTTCGTCGTATTGTCCGAATTCGTTAGGAAGGCCAGCGTTTGGATAGGCGCTTATATTAGTGGTCGAAACTTCGGCAAGATCGGCTAAGAACGGTTTCATCTGCTTTGCGCCGAGCGCGCAGTTGAATCCGATGCTTAAGAGATTCTTAGCATGTGAGAGTGAAACCCAGAAACTCTCTGCTGTTTGTCCGGAAAGGGTTCTTCCACTCTGGTCGGTGATCGTTCCTGAGATCATAAGTGGAAGCGGTTTGCCTGTTTCTTTCCTGACTTCATCTAGAGCAAACATTGCAGCTTTACAATTTAAGGTGTCAAAGACGGTTTCAATTAAGAAAAGGTCGACCCCACCTTCTAAAAGCCCGTGAATCTGCTCTGTGTAGACTCGCACAAGATCCATGTAAGAGACCTCTCGGTATCCGGGATCATTTACATCTGGAGACATACTTGCTGTTTTATTGGTGGGGCCTATAGCCCCTGCTACAAAGCGAGGCTTGTCTGGATTTCGTTTTGTGAATTCTTCTGCAAGTTCCTTCGCAAGACGAGCAGATGCGCTATTGAGTTCAAATACAATGTCTTCGGTTCCGTAGTCTGATTGCGAGATGGAGGTCGAGTTAAATGTATTTGTTTCAATAAAATCGGCTCCAGCCTGAAGGAACTTGCGGTGAATCTCTTCAATGACATTCGGTTTTGTTAGTGTCAGAAGGTCATTGTTTCCTTGTAAAGAGTGGCTATGATCTTTAAATCGCTCTCCCCGAAAGTCTTCTTCGGTCAGGTTGTATCCCTGAATCATGGTGCCCATCGCACCGTCCATGACCATGATTCTCTGCTCTAAGAGTTCTTTGACGACTTCGAAGGTGTTGTTACTCATGGAATACTAGCAAAAAGTGGGCAGGATATCGGAGTCAGATATTCTTTAAATTCAGTTTCATTATGGAGCTACTTCAAAAACTTCACTTGGTTCGGATACGACATCACCGCGAATTGTTTGAAGACTAATGTAAACAGTCTTTTCAGGTGGGAGGTCGGCAATAATATATCGGAATACGGGACCAAACTGAGGATCTTGATATTGCTCTATCTCACTTGTTTGAAGTCTTAACCTGTAAGTAAGAGCATCTGCGGCGAAGCCGTAGTGCATAATGAAGCCGTCAGCTGCCTCTTCTGGGATTTTCCAGAGTATTTCGACTTTATCAAGAGAGGTGTCGTTGCTGGATGAACCATCAGATTGCGGGAGCTCTTCTATAGGGACTTTGCTGAGTGAAGGAGCCTCAAGGTCTTCGCCCGTCATAGCTTCCTGGTTCATGTCGCTGGCATCCTCAGGTGATTCGCTACTGCCGCCAGTGAAGAGGCTACAAGAGCTAAGTGCTAAAGTGAGAAATGAGAGGAAAATGAAGGTGCGAAAAATCATATCACGTAGTCCAAAACTAAATTCAAGACTACTATAGCAATCCTTTTAAATAATGCCACGAGAGAGGGGTAGAACTCTTCCTTGATCTCTCATCGTAGTTTCGGTGGGTATGTACTGAGGTGAAGGAGTCAGGAAATAGGGAGAGATGTCGGAGAGGTTATTGACATAAGGAGCTGAAAATACTGCATTTAAAAATATGGTTCCCGGAACCATTCAGAACATCTTAATACAAGGCAGGGTTTTTGCATTTATATGAGATAGCAGAGCTGAACTACTCAAATGTATGTAATCGTTATACAATGTAGGAAGTCAGCGTAATTAAGAGTTCTGCAGGGGCAGAGCAGATTGGTTCATAGCCACGAGGTACTATTTAAAGGTTTAAGATTATGGGGCAAAGATTTGGAAGACCATCACCATCAAGAATGAGACGCTCGGCACTTAGTCGTGAGAAGCTCCTCTTTCTAGTAGCTGCCGGGTTAGCATTCTCTATCATGCTGACCTTTGCCATAGTTCTAAAGATAAAGAAAAACTCTGAGAAAGATGAAGCCGCTACTATTGTTAGCGTGCAGGACAATGTTGGTACCGTGCGCTTGTTAGCGCCGGAGCGTCCGGTGCGTTCGGGCACGAAGCTTTCAGATGTGCGTTTCCTTGAGATGTACTGGCCCATTAGCCAAGTACCCGCTGGTGCTATTCGTGATTACAGTGAGCTTAAAGACGTTTACGCCAGAGCAGAGCTCCCTGCTGGAATTCCTCTTCAGAAAAAACATCTGACAACGAAACAACCGACATCAAGTCTAGAGCCTTCACCGGGTAATCGTGCAGTTACCATTAATATTGATGCTGAAACAGCGATCGAATTCCATGTAGTTGCAGGAACTCATGTAGATGTTGTCCTTACGTATCATAACGCCCAGCGCGAGCTTACCAGTAACGTTATCGTGCAGAATGCTCGAGTTCTCTCACTTGGTGGGGACACTAGCACAGCTGAGGACCGTAATGAGAAACTTTTTAAGAGTTCATACCGACAGCCTAAAAGCAAAACAGTAACTCTCGACGTTTCACCGCAAGATGCCCTTAAGATCACGACTTCAAGACAGCTCGGGAAGTTAAGTCTTATCATGCGCTCAACCGGAGATGTTAAAACCTTGCCTAAGACAGAGGTAAGTCAGACAGAGATCGACGGAACCGCTCAGAATACGACAGCCGCTCCTGTTAAGCGGAACTGTAACCGCGGTCGTCTCCGTACCCCAAAAGGTGAATTCATCATCGAATGTGACGGAAAGCTTACTCCTGTACAGAAGTAGGACTGTGTAAGCATTCACTCCGTATCTGAGAAATTCTAAGGGTTTTATTGGACATCCCTAGGGATTTCCCTATTCTTCCTCTTCCTCTTCCTCTTCCTCTTCCTCTTCCTCTTCCTCTTCCTCTTCCTCTTCCTCTTCCTCTTGCACTTGCACGAAGCCAGCCGTCATTGCGAGGAGCTGAGACCGCAGGTCGAACGACGAAGCAATCCCATAGCAGTTGAAGCCACCTCGAGGAGATTGCTTCGTCGTTCGGCTATCGCCTCAGCTCCTCGCAATGACATACCTTTGGAGTAAGGTGCAAGTGCAAGATTAAGAGGAGGAGGAAGAGAAGGATTAAGAGGAGGACGAGGGAGGGGGGGAATACCCCGGCGATACCTATAGTACCAGCCGGGACGTTTGAGTAGTTCTAGTTTTACTAGAACGAGTTCGTAGTGTTTGTAGAGCAATCAATATCTTTGATGTCTTCTACAAGCTGACGAATAAATGGCTTAAGAGATTTTGGTGCTCTTTTGCGAGTTTGGCGGATTTTACGCTTTTCTCTTTTTAAGCACTTTCTCTCTTTCTTAGCTGCTTTTGGGCAGCAAGTTTCAGTGATTTCATCTGTGATATCAGATGAAGTGATTCCCTGCTCACGGTCGTCTTCACACTCAGCGTCTTCACGACATGTTGCAATATTCATGTCGATACACTGCTTGAGCGTCTCAGCGTTTTCACACGAGTCAGCCGCAAAGAGGGTACCCGGGATGAAAAGCGCGAGTGCGCAGAAAAGGGTTACGTTTTTATACATTTTTTTCTCCAGAATTAGAGTTAATCAATTGATACGTGAAAGGGTTAGGTTACGAACAACGACCCATCCCAGCCACGATAGCTACAGGTATTAAGACGATCAATAGAAAAAACCTGCTTCATGATTTTCTCATTCAATTGAGTTAAATGTTCTTAGATTCTTTATGAGCAGTGGCCTAAAAACTCTGACTCTCCCCCTCGTAACAGCTGCTCTTTGTCGTATTATTCTTGATTTCTCTTTGGAGTCAGGATTAAAGCTATAGGGGTCCTGAATAGATAGAGTTAGCAGCATGGCCTCTTCCTCCCCGAGCTCTAACGGCGTTTTATTAAAGTGGGTTTTTGAAGCCTCTGTCAGGCCCTTTGCTCGATGTGAGAATGAGATCGTTTCTAAATATGAGGCCATGATATCCTCTTTGGAATATTGGAATTCTAGGAGGACGCCGAGAATTGCTTGCTTCGCTTTTCTGGTAAAGGTTTTTTCAAAGGGGAGATAACATACTTTTGCAAGTTGCATGCTCAGAGAGCTCCCACCGAATCTTCTACTTCCAGTATCTAAAAATCGCGCGGTTGCCATGCGAATTCCATGAAATTCAATTCCGTGGTGAAAGTAGTACAGGGGATCCTCGGCCACGAAAAGATGAAGTGCCATCTCTTCTGAAATCTTGTAGTCGGGGTAAGAGCGAACACATGAAATTGTTCGTACCTTGTTTTGTAAGCTAAGCGTTAAGCCTCCTATCGCTATAAAGAAGAGTGCTGTTCCTAATTGATCGAGTCTTTTAAGAAGAATGTTCTTACCTGAGAATATGCCAATAGGTGGCAAGATAAATAGAAAGAGTGAGGAAAGAAGTAACAGGAAACAAGATGCCAGTCGAAACTGGTGTTCCGCTTCGAGATGAATCAGCTCCGTATCTGAGGTTACCGGCAACGTATCCATGAGATACAACAAACAGAATAGGGTCGTAAGAGCTGCTAGGAGAAAAGGGATAATGCTTTTTGCAAGAAACGATATAGAAGTGAGCGCTAGAAGCGCTAAAAGGCACCAGATATCAGCGTAAACGAGTATGCCTATGGGTTCTTCTGCCATGAGAAAGTATTCTCGTTGTCCAAGGTTTGCGAGAAACGAAAATGTAAGAGTTATGAGGAAGCAAAGAGTAAATAGAATTGGAATGCGCAGAGACGCAGTGTCCTTAAGGGTCTTGGTAATACTCCACCAGCAAAGAATCGGCAGCGTAATGAGGCCTAGGAGGTGCTCATATTTTGGAAGCGCGTCATGAGTTGTAAAATTAAGTAAGAGGATCTCTCCACCCAGAATGCACCACAGGAATATAGATTTATACGTTGATTGACGATTGGCAACTAGGAGCTGAAGAAATAACAGAAGAAATGGGATGCCGTAAAGAAAACTACGCTCGCCTCTCCAGATGATCTGCTCCATGATCGACAGAAAGAGTGCAAGGTAGAATATACTGTGATAGATGATGGCAAGCATGAAAATGAAACCTTCCTAAAGCTTTTGAAGAAAGAAAGCTGTCGTTACTTCCCCCGGTGAAGAGATTATGCTTCACTGTACCCTATGAACGATACCGTCATTCGTTGTCAGGGACTAACAAAAAATTTCAGAAATTATTTACAGCCTCCAGGGGTTGTAGGCTCGCTTAAGAGTTTTTTTAAGAGAGAGTATAGAACCGTACCTGCTGTAACAGAATTCTCTTTTGATGCTCCAAGAGGACAAATTCTTGGACTGCTTGGACCAAATGGCGCTGGGAAAACCACTCTCATGAAGATGCTCACTGGTATTATTGCGCCAAGCTCTGGTGAGGTGCGTGTATTGGGCTATGAGCCTTTTCGGAGGCCTCGTGATTTCCGAAAACGGATTGCACTTGTTATGGGGCAGAAATCTCAGCTCTGGTGGGATATACCTGCACTTGAATCATTCTTACTCTTGCGCAGCTATTATGAAATTCCGCCTCAAGAGTTTAAAATTCGTCTTGAGGAGGTGTCGTCCCTTCTTGGCATTGAGCATCTTCTCCAAGTACATGTTCGTAAGCTCTCTCTCGGGGAGCGGATGAAGATGGAGCTCATGGCTTGTTTGCTCCACAACCCGGAGGTGCTTTTTTTAGATGAGCCGACGATTGGACTAGACCTTGTTTCGCAGCGTAACATCAGAGATTTCCTCTTAGAGTACCAGCGCAAGCATAATACAACGATCATCCTTACCTCACATTATATGGCGGATGTTCAGGCTCTTTGCTCGCGGATCGTTCTTATCCTAGGTGGAAGAAAAAGATTTGATGGTCCGCTACTGGAGTTTGAGAAGATTCTTGGAGGGGAGAAGTTTGTAAACTTTAGTTTCTCTGAGCCGGTGGTTACGTCTGACTCTATTTGGTCTAATCTCGCCCCAGAATGGAATAATGACAAAACACAGGTAGAGCTTCGTATTTCCGATCATGATTTTCGTGCTACGGCAAAAGAGATCCTTGAGCGATTCCCGGTAACAGACATGAACACCGAGAAGCTTCCGATAGAGCGTGTTATGGAAACGTTGTTAAGAAAGCCTGAACTTCTTGGAGCTGTAGATGAGTAACGTGCTTCAACGTGAGTTAAGCAAGTGGACTCAGACGGTGCAGATTTCAAGCGCAAACTTTCTTGCATATAAAGGTGATGTTCTTTTGCAGGTTATTGGACCGGCGGTTGTTTTTTTTCTTATTAAGTATCAACTATGGTCTTCTATATATGATTTTGCAGATGCTGAGGTAATAAAGGGATACACGATTCAGTCTATGATTGAATATCAGGCGTGGGTCATGCTCGTTGGTTTTATCTCTCAGAGCTATAACAGCAGGCATTTAGCAGAAGATATCAGGCTTGGACGTATCTCCTCTTATCTTCTTTATCCATTCGAATTCTGGCATTTTCATACGGCAAGGTTTATCGCCTTTCAGCTTATTCAGCTAAGTATTGTAGCAGTATCAGTAGTGGCTTTGTACATAAGCGGCTTTCTCCCTTCTCTGACCCTCTCGCACTTTGTGATCGGGGCCCTGTATACAAGTCTTATCGGACTTCTCTGGTTCTCTATTCACTTTGCTCTGGGAATACTCGCCTTCTGGTTAGATGAGACATGGATGCTCCGGGTTACGTTTATTATTATCGCAAATTTTTTCTCAGGAGCAGTACTTCCACTAGAACTTTTTCCAGATGCTCTTCGGTCGCTTCTGTATCTGTTGCCATTTCCTTACATGACCTACGTTCCGGTAAAAATATTTATGGGAGTGTATGAAGGAAGTGTTCTTTATGCGATCAGCGTTGTGTTGCTCTGGATAACAATTCTGAGTGTTCTCTCGAGACTTATATGGGCTAGGGGGATTCGGCTCTATACTGCGGCAGGTATGTGATATGCGTAAGTGTCTTTCTTTTCTCAGGTACTACCTCTCTGTATATCGACGCTACATCAGTAATAATGTTGCTCGCGCACTGAGCTTTCGAATTAACTTTATTCTACTTTTCTTCGTCGATCTTGCTTTTTATGGCAGTTCATTTGGATCTGTAAGTTTTATTTTTGATCATGTTGATACCGTAGGGCCATGGAGTCGTCAGGAGTTTTTGTTTTTTGTGGCTTTTATGATGGCTGTGGATCAGATTCACATGAGTCTCTTTATGATGAGTTTTTGGGAGCTCTCATCTGACCTTAGAGAAGGGAGATTGGATTTCTCCCTGCTCAAGCCAACGGGTATTCTGTTTCCAGTCTTTTTTAGGCACATGCGTATTGGGAGCATGATAGCCTTTCCTGTTCCGTGGGTTGTTATGTGGTACTTTGGCTCAGAGATTGGCCTTGGGTTCGTTGATTGGTTGTGTCTGCCGCTTTTTGTTGTCTTAGCAGTAGCGTTAATTCTCGTGGTGGAGATTCTCTTGTCTGCGGCGATGTTCTGGACCTTTGAGGGAGTTGGTATCAATTTTATCCGTATGCAGTTACAGTCGATATCAAGGTGGCCAGATTTTATTTATGGTTATCTCTTCCAGAAAACCTTTACTTTTGTGATCCCAGTCTTACTTGTGGGAAGTGCGCCAGTACATTACCTTTTGGGTTCTTCAAGTTATATGATTCTCGTTGCCATGCTGATGGCTATTCTAGTTGTATCACTACTTGTAAACATCGTATGGAAGATTGCTCTTCGCAGGTATGAATCCGCTTCAAGTTAATCAATCATTCACTTTTTACTCTTCTAAGGGCTATACTCAGTAATATGAAAACATATCTTTATAATCTCTGGGACAAGCTTAGTGGAAGTTATTGGTTTCTTCCTGTCTTGTGTATGTCTGTCGCAGTGGTTCTGGTCCTTTTTTTTCCAGACCTAGAGGCTACGCTCATCTATCCAGAGTACAATTATCCAGATTGGATCCTTACTACTATCGTAGCATCGCGTTCCACCTTGTCAGTAATCTTTACCGCGATGCTCGGGCTTACGGGAACAGTATTCTCCATTACTGTTGTAGTACTTTCTCTTACCTCCCAGCAGTATGGCCCGAGGCTTCTACGTGGATTCTTACACGATAACCCTACTCAACTTACTCTTGGTTCGTTTCTGGCAACGACCGTATACTCGCTACTGCTCCTTCGTCGTCTAGAAGCAGTTCCAAATGGTGACTTTTCTTTACACTTATCAGTACTCATAGCGGTTTTTATGACTCTTTGTAGTATTGGACTGCTCATATATTATATCAATCATATTGCTGTAATGATTCAAGCACCTGAAGTTATCGGGAATGTCGCTCATGAATGTCACCTCGCTTTGGATCGACTTTATCCCGATACCTATTCTGAATCGGAACAGTCGAGTGTCGATGAAGAAGCTGATGACCAGAGAGGTGAGTATGATACTGTCCTTAAAACCCAAAAGTCTGGTTATGTTCAAGCGCTCGATATTGATGGCCTTATTAAAGTAGCCAAAGATTCAGGTACGCACCTCAAGCTTTTTGTCAGGCCGGGTGATTACCTAAGTTTTGAGCAGGATCTAGCCGCGCTCTATAGGTCACACGGTGAAAAAAAGAAACTTACTGACCGATTAAATAGATGCGTCATTACCGGTTCAAAGAGAACTCCGAGACAAGATATTGGTTGCGCGATGCTAGAGATAGTCGAAGTTGCTGTACGAGCGCTCTCTCCGGGGATTAATGATCCGCGTACCGCGGTAAACTGCATCGATCATCTCGGATCACTGCTTTGCCGTTTTGCTACCCGAAAAATGCCAGAGACTTCTCTACGAGATGAAAAAGGGCATGTGCGTGTTCTCCTTGTGCCTGATACCTTTGGGTACTTTCTTGCGCTTGCCTTTAGTGAGATTCGAGAATGTGCCTCTTTTCACAGCACTATCTATTTCCGTATCATTAAAGTGCTTGGTCAGATCTCACATACGGAACTTCTGCTGCCTGAGACACAGGAAGCGCTGAAAGCTGAAATTGCCGCAACCCTTCATATGGCAAAGCAGTCTCTTCAAGAAGATGGTGTTTATGCTGAGCTTGAAAGATTTTCAAGAGAAGTAACCGCATAATACCTATCATGCTCTGTTATTTCTGCGTGAATCCTCTAGGTGAGGGAAGAAAAATTGCCAAAATAGGCACCTCGTACTTGAATTTACTCTCAGAGAATTAAGAAGCTCTCTTTATGCGCCGAAACCCTGATGTTCGTTAAAACGGTCAGGTAAGAGTTTTGCGTAGTACGGTTTCAAGATTCATATTTTTACAAGTAGTCCTTCTCGTTTTATTTGTGGTGCCTTCTGCTTATTCAGAGCAGATTGATTTTCAATACACCCTCGAGTTTACAGATTCAAATGGGAATCCTCTAGAAGCAGTACAAATTCATGGTACTGATGGCATTAATGAATTAAACGGGAGAGTTTCTGGCAGTGATGGCTCTTGGTCATTTGATGTTAGAGATCTTGAGAGTTCATCTCCGACACTTTATTACTCGTTCTCGGGTTATAAAATGGAACCTGACTATCTTGAAGTTGGTAGTGAAACGTGTCCGGACAATGTTTGTGAGGTCGTAGCGACTCCTGATGTGAACGAAACAGTTGTGCTCAAAGTTGAGGTCCTTGATGCAGATGGAAATGGCATTGATGGGGTGACTGGAGTCATTAGTGGTCTTGAGTATGCGTGTCCAGAAGTTACAGGAACTGACGGAAGCCTCCATTTTTCAACGAGAAAGCGGACAGCAGCTTGTAGTGATGTAGATTTTGACCCATTAAATGACTATTCGAAGGTGATACTTTCCGCACCAAACGGGAAGAGTTGTACGTTTACACCACTTCAGGGAGGAAATCTTTGTCCTACGACAAGTACGACTCTACAATATCTGGCTGAGTGTAGCGACCTTGAGAGTCCTCCTCAAAAAGTAGAGGGTACCTACCATTTCGAAGTACGCGCTACCAACAACCTTCCGATTATAACTCCACTTAAGGTTTATCCTCAGGGAACAACACTGGTTACCAATGGAAGTGGAGTAGCCAGTGTTTCAACGGCAACACTTGGTATAGGGATCAATAGTAGTTTTCGTGTTATTCCGGTTGGGAGATATCAATTTTATCCACCTGAGATCGTAGTATCTCCCGGAACGTGTCCTGATAACGTATGTAAGTTCTTTGCAAATCCAATATACAAGTATCAACAAGTTGGTACAGCTACATTTCAAGATGCCGATGGAAATCCAGTTTCTGGTATCGATGTTGGAGTATCGAGTGGTCTTTCGCAGTGTCAATCGAATCGAACACATACAACTTCTAAGGACGGAGTTGCATACTTCCCAGTTCAGATGCAGTACGGCTGTGATAATGGTGATGCAACAACGCTAAACGATAAGGTGGAAGTAGTTGCCAATCAAGCAGGTTGTGCGTTTAGTGATCCATCAGGTGACGCATTCTCTTTCTGCGCTCTTGGAACTCTAGCTCCAGAAAAGAGCTACACGGCAGTTTGCTCATCGCCAGATGCGGAAAGGCATACTATCTCAGGTTCTGTAAGGGGACCTAATGGAGCGCCATTTCCACAGGTAAAAATTCTTGCAAATGGTGTGCAGACGGCTATATCTCGTCAGGATGGTACATATTCCTTTCAGGCGAATAATGGCGATACTATTGTGCTGGAAGCATCTTCTGATGACTTTGTCTTTGACCCAAAGCGCATAGAAATCAAGTCCGTTGAAGAACATCACTCAAAAGTAAACTTTCACACCTTTGCGTCCACAAGCGGCTTAGAAAATGGATATATTCCAGAGTGGTGTGATCCTGAAGATGAATATGAAATTAGTGGTATTGTACTCGACACCCTTGGACAGCGGTTACCTGGCGCTACGATTCTAAATAACCATCAGTCCATAACCGTAACAGACGCCAATGGTGAGTATAAGTTCAATGTTCCTGCTCAGTCAGATAACTGGGTAACTGCTGAATACAATGATGAGTTCTTCGATCCTGCTGGAATATCCTATCCTTATATCTCGTGTAATGAAGAGCAAACTAATTTTCAAATCACGCAAGAAGGCTCTTTTATATACAGCGGTAGAATTCTAGACGAGAACGGAAATCCTATTCCTGAAGTTCAGATGACCTTCTACGAGAATGGTGTTGCTCGTACCATCGTGAGCGATAGTAGTGGATATTACTTTATAAGTGTGAGCGATGGCTCTAACTGCCTTATCCGTGTTACCGATCCAAACTTTGGCTGTGAGCCGCAGGAATACAGCAGTGTTGCGAACGGTAATGTGCTGAATCTTCACTTTACTTGTGAGCGTGATCTCTGCCCTCTAGATGGTTCCAAGATGGAACCGGGGCAGTGTGGTTGCGGAACCCCAGATACCGATTCTGATAACGATGGCGTGGCAAATTGCAATGATTCTTGCAGCACTGACGCTGACAAAGTAGAGCCTGGGCAGTGTGGGTGTGGTAATGCCGAGACGGATACAGATGGTGATGGAACTGCTAACTGTGTAGATACCTGTTTTGAAGACCCTTTAAAGATTGATGCCGGCATTTGTGGTTGTGGTATAGCGGATGATCCAACAGACACTGATGGTGATGGTACGCTCGATTGTAACGATAGCTGTAGTAGTGATCCGCTTAAAGTAGAGCCGGGAGTTTGTGGATGTGGCACAGCAGATACGGATACTGATGGTGATGGAACTTCTGATTGTATTGATCTTTGTGTAGATGACTCACAAAAGACCGAGCCCGGAATGTGTGGCTGTGGAATATCAGATAGAGACCGTGACGGAGATGAAACCCCTGATTGTGAAGACCTCTGCCCTACGGACCGATACAAGGTTGAACCAGGCGAGTGTGGTTGCGGAATAGCTGATATTGATCTTGATGGCGATGGTGTCCTTCAATGTGAAGATCTGTGTGATACTGATCCATTTAAACTTGAGCCTGGTGAGTGTGGCTGCGGGAGAGCAGATACTGACATTGATGGTGATGAGACCCTTGATTGTAATGATGAGTGCCCATTTGATCCCCTAAAAATTCGCGAGGGTATCTGCGGATGTGGAGTGGATGAAAGAGATACTGATGAAGATGGGGTTCCTGATTGTCGGGATGAGTGCATGTTCGATCCTCTAAAAACAGAGGCCGGGCAATGTGGTTGCGGAGAGCCAGATATCGATAGCGATAACGATTCTACATGTGATTGCCTCGATCTCTGTCCTGAAGACCCTAAGAAGCTTGAGCCAGGAATTTGTGGTTGCGGTGAGAGTGATAAAGATAGTGACGGAGACGGTACAGCTGATTGTGAAGATCTCTGTGCCTTTGACGATTTGAAATTAGAGCCAGGCGAATGTGGATGTGGCTCCGCTGATATTGATTTTGACAATGATGGGGTTCTCCAGTGCGATGAAGCCTGTGATGAAGATCCACTTAAAACAGAACCTGGTATCTGCGGATGTGGTGTTCCTGACATTGATTCAGATTCAGACGAAGAACTTGATTGTAATGATGAGTGTCCTTTCGACCCATTAAAGCAAGAAGAGGGTATATGCGGCTGTGGTATCGCTGATACCGATACTGATGGAGACGGAGTAGCAGACTGTGAGGATCTCTGTATTTTAGACCCTCTTAAATCAATACCCGGATATTGTGGTTGCGGAAGCGTTGATACTGATACCGATGGTGATGGCATTGCCGATTGTCTTGATCTCTGTGATGAGGACCCGAGAAAAGCTGAGCCCGGTGTGTGTGGCTGTGGAATCTCTGACCGCGATCGGGACGGAGATGGCGTAGCAGATTGTGAGGATCTCTGCCCAACTGACCGCGGGAAAACTGCCCCAGGAGCGTGTGGATGCGGCATAGCTGACGTTGATGCTGATGGTGATGGGGTTCTCCTGTGTAATGATCAATGTGATACGGATCCGAATAAAACTGCACCAGGCACATGTGGCTGCGGACTCCCTGATATTGATTCTGATGGTGATGGCACCCTTGATTGTAATGACTCCTGTAGTACGGATTCTAAAAAAATCGAACCCGGAGTATGTGGGTGCGGTGTTGCCGATTATGACTCCGATCGTGATGGCACGCTTGATTGTCTGGATAGTTGTATAACCGACCCGCAAAAAATCGAGCCCGGACAATGTGGATGCGGCATAGCGGATACAGATACCGATCTGGATGGCGTATCAGATTGTAACGACCTTTGTAAGTACGATAACCGTAAATCTGATCCCGGTGTCTGCGGATGTGGTGAAGCAGATATTGATAAGGATAATGATGGATATTTTCAGTGTCAGGATGGATGTGAAAACGACCCTGAGAAAGTTAGCCCTGGCGCATGCGGTTGTGGAATAGCTGATACTGATTCTGATGGTGATGGTACTCCTGACTGTCAGGATCTCTGTGAGTTAGATAGTAATAAGATTTATCCAGGACTTTGCGGCTGTGGGGAAGTTGATACGGATCTTAATAATAATGGAATCATGGACTGTGAAGAGCAGGGACTTGTTCTTGAAGCTCTCTGTGTTGAACCACCAAGCTCCTTTGCAAAGAAGAAGAAGCGCAGTAGAAGTCAGTCTCATACGAGATCGTCGAACAAGAACGATAATGATAAAAAAGTCACTATCTGTCACATCCCACCGGGGAATCCTGAAAATGCACATTCCATAACAATATCGAGATCTGCACTTGCTGCTCACCGAGCTCACGGAGATTCTGATGGCGCATGTGAAAATGATAATGAACACGGCGGAAATGAGAAGGTAACGATCTGTCATATGCCACCGGGCAATCCTGAAAATCGTCAATCTATAAGCATCTCTCCTTCCGCGTTGTCTGCACACGAGGCCCATGGTGATAGTAGAGGAGCCTGCACTGGCGATGAAGAGCCAGAGGAAACCATCCGTTGGAAAATTACGAATCCTAATGGAAGCGAGGTTCCTATTGAAATAGAAGTTCTTCAGCCAGATACAACAGAACGTGATGTTTACGATGTTGGTGCGAACTCGGAAGTAATTTTTTCTACGACCAAGCTGTCCGGGCGTAATACCGTTGTTCTCTACCACTACGATGGGGATGAAGTAATGAGAGTTACCCATCCACTTGATTACTGTGAAGGTGAGCCAATAACGTTAAGTGGTGCTCTAAAAGGGAAAAACGGCCGACCGATCGTTGAAGGCGACAGGATGTATAAAATCCTTAGCTCCTTTGAAGCTGGTGATATCGAAGTAGTAGCAAAAAATAACCGCACAAAGAGAACGTATAAAGCCGATGTAACAGACCCATTTTCTTGGTCTATCGTTGTGCCCGGTGGCGATTACAGAGTCTTTCTAAAATCGAATCGCTTTCGAGTGAGTTCACGTCCGAAGAATTACAGAGGTTCATACTACTGGGATCAGGGAGGGCTCCATCATGCACTTCGTAGAAGAGATTTAAGGTTTATTCGTCGAAATAGGAAGAAGTAAACAATGATTCACAAATGCACTACGATATTGATGTTGATCCTTCTCCTTGTGCTCCAAGCGGAGGCACAGTCACGTTTGCAAGTCATTACCAAAAACGAAAGTAATCACCTCATTCAAAATGTTAAAGTTACTCTGGTTCAAGGGGAATCGGAATCAACACAAGTTACAGGGGCAGATGGTTCTACGCTCTTTCCTGCAGTCGCCAATAACGAGGCGTATCAACTACGTTTTGCGCACCCGGTTTACTCATTTGATTCCAAGAGTGGTAGTTTAAGTAGTGACACAACTGAAAATATAACAGGTTCAGGTTCTCTACAGACGCTTAGTGGGCATGTTCTTGACGGGAGCCTTCAACCAGTAGCTGATGCTGAGTTAGTACTGAATGGCAACATTCCAGTTACCGTGAACTCTGAGACTGGGAATTTTAGTATTCAGCTAGAGTATGGATCTGCATACTCTCTTCGCATATCGCATGAAGATATGATCTTTTTTAAAGATTCTCTTGAAGGTACGGTCAAAGGTGATATTGAGCGGGTCTTTATCGGATATGATAAGTAAATGAGCTTCATTAATCCAAAGAAAGCCATTTAAATTTTCCGTCTTTTACTGTCTTGAGTCCGAGTTCTCCTTCAAGCACTCCGTTCTTATTAAATGCGTACTTGCTTTTCAGGAATGAGATGGCGCATTCGATATCTTTGCTACCACACTTTGAAACAACAGCACGTACAATCTGAGCGGCTTTTGCTGGAAAGTACTTGAGAGCTTCTTGCTCTCCAATTACAGGGTAAGAATAGTAAAGACCTTCGCCAAAGGAGCTAATAGCAGTCAGGACATCTTCAGACTCAGCAGAGTAGACAGAGAAGATTTTCAGATCGTTAAGATGAAGGGTGTGAAGCTCTTTAAGGATTCCGTGCATGAGAGGGAAGGCGTCAGGAATATAAAGGGTATCTGGTGAAAGTTTCTTTATCTTCAGGGCTAGAGATTTTAAGGCGGAGGCATCTGGAGTGCTATAGGTGAGAGTTTCGAGAACTTCTCCTTTAAACTCATCACGAAAGGCTTTCTCATGTGCCCGGCTAAAATCATTATCTAAGAACAGAATAACAACTTTTCGGGCTCCCATTTCATAAGCTCTTTCCGCATTAAAACGAGATTCTTGTTCTATAGAGTGCTGGACAGAGAACATTCTTCCCTGAGATTCGGTATACACACGTTCAGGAGCGCTTGAGCCTAGTATGGCCATCTGTTTTGAGCCCGGAAGGAGTGGGGCAACCGATGTTTGAGGTGAGCCGCACCACGGGCCTAGAAAAAGCTTAATGTTATCGATGTGACTGAGCTTTTTATAAGCTGTAATTGCCTTTTGGGCGTTACAGCCCTCATCTTCGTATATATATTTGATCTCTTCGGATTTCTCTTTTTCGAGACCATCTCGAATTTTCTCACCGTATCTTGTGAAGTCGCCAGTAAGGGGAATGATTACTCCTACCTGCTCTTCGGCAAAAGCAAGCTGAGTAAGAAAGAGTATGTGAAGGAAAAGAAATATACGCATAGAACAAGTGTATAGGAAATGATTTTTGGGAAAACAGTCTTATTGTTTGAAAGGATGTTGAGCGAGACTATGTATTGGACGTAGAGTGAGGGTATGAGGATTTCTGTATTTGGAATAGGGCGTGTTGGTAGGACGATAGCTGAAGACTTAGCTTTGGAACAGGCGTATCACGTATCTGTTTTTGATAAAGCGGCTGAAAACCTTAAGAAAGTTAGAGGGATACCAGAAGACAGAAAGCATTCACTAGACTTTTCAGATAGTGTGGCCCTAAAAAAGCATCTTGCTGATGAAGATGTTGTTGTAACCGCTCTTCCTGGTTCAATTGCATTCTCTGTTCTTGGTGAACTCGCCAAGCTTGGAAAGAAGGTGGTTGATATTTCATTCTTTGAAGAGGATGCCCGTCAACTTGAGGCAACTGCCAAAAAAAATGGGGCTTCAATTTGGTATGACTGTGGGGTAGCGCCTGGTATGAGTAATGTTCTTACCGGGTATTTTGCAACTCAGCTTGATGTTCTAGAGGATGCTGCCATCTATGTTGGAGGATTGCCGTTTGAGAGGACGTGGCCTTTTGAATACAAGGCGGCGTGGCATCCCTATGATGTCATTGAGGAGTATTTACGACCTGCACGAATCATTGAAGGGGGGGAGATTGTAGAGAGAGAGCCGCTTACTCAACATGAGTTTGTTGATGTGCCAGGTGTGGGAACCCTTGAGGCGTTTATCACCGATGGCTTGCGCTCTCTTCTCTATACGGTTCCGGCGAAGCGCATGAGAGAGCTTACTATGCGTTATCCCGGTCACAGTGACATGATTAGCTTCTTAAAAAAATCTGGTTTTCTCTCTGAAAAGCCGGTAGTTCTTCGATCTGGTGACTCTGTGAAGCCACTCGATCTGACCTCAGAACTTATGAAGCACGCGTGGACACTTGAGGAGAGTGATGACGAGTTTACCTGCATGCGTGTTTACGCAAGTGGGATCAAAGACGGGAAAGCACGAAGTTTTGAAGTCGACCTCTTTGACAGAAAAGACCTTAAAACAGGATATACTTCGATGGCTCGAACCACAGGCTTTACGGCAACCGGGTTTGCGCGGCTCTTAGCAGATGGAGACCTATCAGAGCCTGGAATTTGGCCGCCAGAAACACTTGTCAAATCGTCAGCGGCACTCAAAAAACTTCTTGCCCATCTCAAGGCTCGTAATGTTGAGTATAAGAATATTCCTTCACTTTAAGACTTTGCGGACAACAAAGAATGTTTGAGGTACAGAAACTAACAAAATACTACGGGGATACGGCGGTTGTTCGAAATGTATCTTTTTCTGCCGAGCAAGGAGATATTATTGGTTTTCTTGGACTTAATGGGGCGGGCAAGACAACAACGTTAAGAATGCTCAGTACTTTTTTACAGCCGACAAGTGGTGATTTTAGGATAGGTGAAATGGCAGCATCACGAACAAGGCAGGCTATTCGTGAGGTTATCGGATACCTCCCGGAGGTACCCCCTCTTTATCCTGAGCTTCGTGTGTCTGAGTACCTTACCTTTGCCGCAGAAATTAAGGGGGTTCCCTCAGGTGACATTCGTAAACGCGTAGAGCAGGTTATAGAAAAGTGTGATCTCAATTCTGTTACCAAGAAACTTTGCGGAAATCTCTCAAAGGGGTATCGGCAGCGGGTTGGTATCGCACAGGCTATTGTGCATCAACCCAAAGTACTCCTCCTTGACGAGCCAACCAGTGGACTGGATCCCGAACAGCTCCAACGCACACGAAAGCTTTTCAGAGAGCTCTCGCAGTCTACAACTATTATATTAAGTACTCATATATTTGGAGAGGTTGCTGAGGTTTGTAACAGGTTAGTGGTGATTCATAATGGATCGATACAGCTTGAAAAACCCCCCGGAACTTTTCAGCCAAGTGAAATCGAATCTCTGTTTCTCTCTTCTATTCAGGAATCAACGCATGCGTAAAATGTTTGCAATTACGAAACGAGAGCTCCTCTCATTTTTTGTAACACCACCGGGTTACATTATTTTTTCTGCTTTTATGCTCCTTTGCGCCTATTTTTTCTTTAATCTTCTTGGTTCATTTAACTTTAAATTACGGACTTTTTCCGAACTGCCCGTACAGATTGCCAGCCGACGCCCAAATTTAAACCAGTGGGTTATTGAACCTTATTATCAGACAGTGATGTTTCTGTGGGTGTGCCTCGCTCCTCTTCTAAGTATGAAGTCTTTTGCTGACGAACGAAGCCAGAGTACTTTAGAGATGATCTTTACCTCTCCGCTTTCTATTTTTCAGATTGTTTTAGGGAAGTTTTTTGCCCTCGCTACAATTATTACCCTCTTGAGTTTAGGAATGCTTCTCTTCCCACTTCTTCTTCACCTCTATGGCGACCCTGAATTTGCTTTGACTCTTAGTGGATTCCTCGCTGTTTACTTATCGGGGCTGAGCTTTGTATCGATCGGACTTCTCCTCTCTACTCTTTCGCGTCATCAGCTGCTTGCCGGTTTTATGACCTTTGTTCTCCTTCTTGTTATTTATTTCTTGCATTCTTTCTCTGGAGCGGTGAGTGGAGTACTTCTTGTATTGGTACGCGCTCTCTCTCCAGTGCTCAAAGCCAGTGAGCTTACAGCTGGAATAATCACTCTATCATCTCTCTCCTATTTCCTCTCTTTTATACTCATCGGTATACTTTGTACGATGTGTAGTCTGAGTGTGCAGAGGAGTAAGTAAGAACAATGCGCTTTTTCGGAATTATAAGTATTATTTTGTTCCTTTTTGGTGTGCTAAGCTATGCGCTCCTTGGTGCCGTGGGATTTACCTTTACGCTTATTCACTTTGTCCTTGCAGTCCTTGCTTTTTTTCTCTGGTTTTTTTGTGTCGGGCTTAAAGATCTGAAGAGCTACTTTTCACGCTCGGCTAAAGAAGAACCGTCAAGACAGGCATCTTATACACTCACTCCTGTGTTGTTCACCGGCGGTGGTATTTTACTCATTGCGGTCATCAACGTACTTGTTTACCGATATGACCGGTATTTTGATCTTACGGAGCAGCAGGTACACAGCCTTTCAGTAGAATCTCAGGAGGTGCTTAAGCGGATAGCTGGAGAGCTGAAGATTTCAGCTATTATTGAGAAGAACACCACGAAAGAACAGAAACTTCAAAAGACACTAGCGCTTATTGAGCGTGAGCATCCGGAGAAAATTAAGCTTCAGATACTCGATCCAGCTCGAGAGCCAGTTCTTGTTTCTCAGTTAGGAATGTCCGGGGAAGAAAAGGTACGAATTCAATATTCCACCGGGGAAGAACAACTCGAAACAAAACTCACAAGAACTCGTGAAGGAGACATTATTGGAGCTATCCGAGGACTCCTGAGAAAACAGGGCAAGACCTTTTACTTCTTGTTAGGTCATGGGGAATCATCTTATGCGAGTCAGGAGAAATACGGACTGAGCAAAATCACAGAAGCCTTACAGGCAAGAGGCATAGGAGTGAAGCCCTTACTTTTGACTCTTCAGGATAAGATCCCAGAAGATGCTTCTGGTGTTGCGATGATTCGCGCACAAAAAAAGCTCTCAGATAGTGAGATTGATACCATACTTGATTATGTAAAGAATGATGGTGGTAAGTTCTTTTTAACATCAGATCCACGATTAGATGCAGGCGCCCAAGAGCTCTCTTCTCATTTTGGAATTACCGTTGGAGATGATGTGATACTCGATACATTTCAACGAGCACACGAGTCATCAAAAATTGGTACTCAGCCTCTAGTAAATACCTATGCCAATCATCCAATTTTAAGAGGCTTTACCGCTGATATGATGACAGGGTTTCATCTTGCTTCATCCGTCAGTGTCAGAGAGAAGCAAAGCGGCACTCCGCTTCTGCTAAGTAGCAGAAATGCGTGGGCAGAAAGAAACCTTGAGCTCTTATTCGATACACTTCCTCCAGCTGCAACAAAGGGAGAAGGAGATCTGTATGGACCGGTTCCACTAGCGGCGGCTTTTGAAGAAGGAGACGCTCGTGTTGTTGTTTTCGGCGACAGTGATTGGCTCTTAAATGAGCATATCGACTTTCTCTATAATAGAGATCTTGCTTTGCGGGTCTTTGATTGGCTTGCCGGGTATGATGATTCTCTTTCGATTCCCGATCGTCATCTCAGAGCGTCGCTCGCCCCAATTTCTAGCAGCACATTTACTATTCTTTTGGCGATAAGTTTTGTTGCGCCCGAGCTGCTTATTCTTTTCGGTCTGCTCATTTGGTGGAGAAGGCGTGCGTAAACTTCTGCTTGCAGTCTTCTTTTTTATTATAAGTGCCGCAGTTCTCCTTTTTATCATATCAGCATCAGATATGTATGAGCTCAATCCGCTCACCGTTGAGATGCCAGCTCTTAGCAGGTTACAGAGTGTAAATATTGAAAGAGATGGGGACGATACCGTATTAAAAGGTAATGATCCGCGAGTCATTCCAGAAGCTTTGCCGAAACTCTATTCGGTACTGTCAGAGCTTATGCACTTTGATACGGTAGATACGGTACGTAAAGCAAAATATGGCCTCAAAAATCCCCTCATACGAGTGTCGTATGCGTTTCGTGGAGGAGAGCATGTTACGGTTGATTTTGGAAATCTTAATACGTACCTCTCAAAACGTTACGTAGCACTTGATACGGATCGAGTCGTTCTCGCCCCAGAAGAGTACTTAACTCTTTTTACGGAGTCTTCAACGAGTTTTATCCGCAAGAAGGTATTTCTCATGCCTATAGATTCAATTCGTCGTGTAAGTATTACGAACAAGAGTCTTCAACATACTGTTGAGATCGTTGGTGGAACGCCGGCCGGATGGCTTGTAAACAATAAGCAGGCAGATCCCGTTTTCCTTGGAGGTTTTCTAAAGGATCTCAGTGAGATAAGCTATGAACGGCTCATCGATAAGAACGAGCAGCAGATGAAAGCCAGTGGTCTTTTTGCTCCTCAAGCTACGATACACGTAAACTGGCAGGCTGAGGACGGCGCTGAGAGGATAACTGCCTTGTATATAGGGAACGCGATAGAAGAGGAGAAAAAGCGTATTGGCTACTTCGCCTTCTGCGATAATGCTGATAAGATAATGGTTTTAGCCCCCTATGCCTTTAGAAGGCTGGTAGTTCGAGAAGAGAATCTTACAAAACCCTGATGAAAAAGCTTTTTCTCATATTCTTCATATTATGTTTTCTTGGTGCTCTTGCCGGCGGGGTCTTTGTCGTTTGGGGATATCACTATATCACCAGAGACCTTCCGCAGCTTAATGAAGTGGCGGATTACTCGCCGCCAGCTGCAAGCTTTGTCTATGCCTCAGATGGAACTCCGATAGCTGAGTTTTATGAAGATGAACGTCGCTATCCGGTAAAAATCGAAGAGATTCCCCTGATTGCTCGTAATGCCTTCCTAGCTGCGGAAGATGCATCCTTCTATGAGCACCCCGGGATCGATTTCGTCAGTATCTTTCGGGCATTTGTTAAAAACTTACAAACTGGGAGCTCAAAACAGGGTGGATCTACTATTACTCAGCAGGTGGTAAAAAACCTCCTTCTCACCTCAGAGAAAACCATTACCCGAAAACTTAAAGAGGCAATTCTTGCGTACCGGATTGAACAGCGCCTCTCAAAAGATGATATCTTAGAAATTTACCTGAACCAGATTTACTTTGGTAATGGTGCTCACGGGATTAAAGCAGCCGTAAAATTTTACTTTCATAAGCCTATTTCAGAGGTAACTATTGCTGAAGCGGCAATGTTAGCCGGACTTCCAAAGGCTCCTTCGCGCTATTCCCCTACATCAAACTTCAAACTAGCTAAAAGACGTCAACGCTATGTGCTTGATCGAATGCTTAAAGCTGAATTTATCTCTCCTGTTGAATATAAAGCCGCGCTCAGGGAGGAGATAGAAGTATACCGAATGAGTCATGATAATATTGAAGCGGCTCCCTACTATGTGACCGAGGTTCGTCGCCTCTTTCAAGAAAAGTTTCCTGAATTAGATCTTGATCGGGATGGTTTAGAAATACACACCGCGGTTGATCTCTTTGCGAGTAACGCCGCTAAGGTAGCGCTGCAGCAGGGATTGCGTGAGGTAGATAAACGTGTCGGATGGCGAGGGCCTATAAACCACCTAGAAAGTGAAGCTGAGTACCGAGATGCCTATCATTCGCAGATTCCAACAGAGCATGAAGAAGGAGTTCTTTATCCGGCGTATGTTAAATCTCTCGTTGCTGGAAGAGTCATTGCTATTGTGGGACTAAAGGAAGTTCAGCTTGATCTTTCTAAATCCGCGTGGGCAAAGAAAATGCTTGGCAAAGATGGAAAGGTTCGCTGGAGTAAGCCCGAGCAAGAGCTTCGTTCTGGTGATGTGGTTGAAGTTTCGGTTCATGCGCTGGAAGGGAAAGAGAGTACGCCACTGTCCTATCAGTATAAACTTGATCAAACCCCAGTGCTTGAAGGTGCAGTGGTTATCGTTAATCCTGCTAATGGAAAAGTAGTAGCTGATATCGGTGGGTATAGTTTTCGTCGTAGTAAGTTTAATCGGGTTACGCAGAGTTACCGACAGCCTGGTTCAGCTTTTAAGCCAATTGTCTATCTGGCGGCTGTTGATGGGTATCGGTATACGGCATCGACACTTGTCCATGATGGTCCAAGAACATTTAAGGTAGGGGAGAGCTATTGGACGCCTGGAAACTATGATCAGTCTTATCTGGGCGATATCCCACTGAGGTCGGCGCTCGAAAAGTCACGTAACCTTGTGTCGGCGGACATTATCTCCCGCATTGGCGTTGAGGCTGCCATTCGTTACGCGAGAAAATTGGGAATTACGAGTAAGCTTGGGCGGAACCTCTCACTATCTCTTGGAAGTAGCGAGGTTACTCCACTAGAGCTTGCCAGAGCTTACGGAGTCTTTGCCAACAAGGGAGTTTTATTTCCAAGTGTCTTTATTGAAAGGGTTGTCGATAGACATGGCGGTGAGCTTTACAATTATGAAGATCATGTTCTTGAGAAAGCAGAGCAGGTTATCTCACCTCAGAGTGCGTTTCTGATGGCATACCTTATGAAAGGTGTAGTTGATAGAGGAACGGGATGGAGAATTCGAGAGATGAAACGCCCTGCAGCCGGAAAGACTGGTACCTCAAACGACCAGATGGATGCGTGGTACGTTGGATATACCCCTGAGTGGGCTGCTGCGGTCTGGGTTGGTTACGATGTAAAGAAAACGATTGGAGCCAAAGAAACCGGAGGACGGGTGGCGAGTCCAATCTGGTTAAACGCTATGAAGCCGTTTCTTGATGAAGTTGATAGAAGAAAGCTAGCCGAACTTGAAGAAGCCGCAAAGGCTGAAGCTGAAAAACTCGGGATTGAGTACACAGCCCCAGAGAAGCTTGAACCAGCAGATTTTATCCCGCCTGAGGGAGTGTATGGCATGTGGGTAAGTCGTGAGTCGGGAACAAAAGTTGAACCTGGAACTCCGGGTGCTATCTATGAATATTTCCGCGAAGGAACCGCACCACCTGCACCGGCATGGGAAGAGGAAGCTACTGATTATCTGAGTTCGCCGGATCTATAGTTCGTTCTCAGACGAACATACACCTATACCTTGACCTAAACCTTAACCTAGACCAAAAGAATTTTGGAGCAGGTATAGGTTCAGGTTAAGGTCAAGGTAATGGTGTGGTGGGTTTGAGTTTGTTGCTATTTTTTGAGGGCATGCGTGCCCCATATCTGTAGTAGGAGATACCTGCACCTAGACCTGAACCTTAACCTAGACCAAAAGGAATTTTGGAGCAGGTATAGGTCTAGGTTAAGGTCAAGGTAATTATTCGGTGGGTTTGGGTTTGTTGCTATATTTTGGGGTGGCATGCGTGTCCCGTATCTGTAGTAAGACACACCTGCACCTAGACCTGAACCTTAACCTAGACAAAAAAGAAAATTTGGAGCAGGTATAGGTTCAGGTTAAGGTCAAGGTGATGGTATGGTGGGTTTGAGTGTATTGGCTTTCACATAAACCTTAAGATCTTTGATCGTGTCTCCCTTCCTGAGTTTTCTCACTACATCCATTCCCTTAACGACCCGGCCAAATACGGTAAGTGTTCCGTTTAAGTGCGGAGAGTCATCGAGCAGGATATGAAATTGACTCCCGTTTGATCTTCTTGATTTATTTAGCAGATCTATCTTACGAGCCATTCCCAAGGTGCCGGTAAGGTGTGTGCGGTCGTTGAATTCGGGAGGAAGAGTATATCCTGGACCGCTATTGGGATTTTTCGTCGGGGCTCCGCCCTGAATGATGTAGTTCTCGTGAAACAGGTGAAAGCGCTTACCTCTGTAAAATCCTTTATCGGCCAGATATTTAAAGTTCGCTACGTGCCACGGAGCATCTTTTGGGTAGAGCTTGAAATAGATCTTTCCCTTGCTCGTAACGAGCATTGCACTCCTGATGCGTGAGAGATCTTGCGGTGCTGGTAGCTTAAATGGGATTGAATCGTTGGCTACGAGCAGAGTCGGGAAGGTGAGAAGAAACCATAGCGTTATACCTAGGAATGCTCTAACATGTTGACAGTACATAGTATTACCGATATTCGGAGATGATGACCTGCCAGAAAAATGGTTTTCATGGTAGTGTCTTTGCTTCTGTTATGCGAAGTATAAGCCTATAGTATCATTAGGTAAATATTTTTGATGTTCATTCCGGGACGACGTCCACACTTACTCTTCTTACTGCTCCTTTTGCTGTGCGGCATTCCCTATGCGGCTGCGCAAGAAGAGGGAGTGTCTGCTGGAGAGGGGGATCCTCCGATCGCGGAGAGTGGAGATGCCCAGCTTACGGTAAATGATAAGGACAGAGTTGATGCTGTCCTTTTACTCGATGCTTCAGCAAGCATGCGGATTACTGATCCAGAACGGTTGCGAGATGAAGGGGCGAAGCTGCTCTTACAATTTCTTAAAGTAGGTGATCGTCTTGCGGTTGTTGAATTCGCAAAGGAAGCTCGAGTCATAAGAGAACTCACAGAGTATGAGCCTATTAAGGCTAAAATGTTTGCTGAAGATATTGAGAAGGTCGGGAACTCTGGGCTCTATACCGATATTGTTGCTGGAATTCAAAAAGCAGCTGAGATTCTACAGAAAGATAAAAGAAAAGAAGCTAGGCGCGTTATTATTCTTTTATCAGATGGTAAATTCGATCCAAGTCCTGAAAAAGGTGACGTAAAAATTCTTACAGGAGGACTTCTCTATCAACTCCTACCGGAACTCAAGCAGGACGAGATAGTTGTACACACACTTGGATTTAGCGAAGAGGCGGATAGAGATATCCTTGAGCAGATATCACACGCTACCGAGGGTGCCCACACATATGCGGAAACTCCTCAAGAGATTGGGGAGTCATTTACCAAGCTTTTTCTTATTGTAAAGAAGCCGCAGATGGTTCCTCTTGGGAGTAAGGGGTTTAAGGTAGACGGCGATGTCCGGGAAGCCACCTTCTACATTAATAATGAGGATAACGTTGAAATTTCGCTTCAATCGCCTTCAGGAAGTGTCTATACCCCTGAAGAGCTTGGTCTTGGTATGAGATGGTACCGGGGGCAGAAGTTTGATGTGATTACCCTTGATGAACCAGAGGTAGGGATGTGGCAGGTTCGTGGTCCTTCAATCCAAGAAGGGTTTGCGACGGTACTTACCGAGTTAAAGCTTTTAACTGATTGGCCTTCAATGGTTCTTGCTGGTGAGAAGAAGCTTCTTCAGGCAAGGCTTTATGAGGAGGATAGACCTGTTGTACTCCCTGAGATGAGTAGTGTGACAAAGTATGCCTATCAGATCACCCCTACGGATAAAATCTCAGAGCCAATCGTGCGAAAGCTCCTAAACGATAACGGTGAAGACGGCGATCGACATAAGGATGACGGGATATTTTCATCCTATGTTGAGATTGAGAAGCCAGGTGAGTATAAGCTTCAGCTCATCGCACGTAGCCCTACTTTTGAAAGAACTCAGACCTTTCCATTTCGCGTAAAGCCAAGACTCGTCACTTTAGAAGTTGTTCAAGTAGAGGATCTTACGAAGAAGGATGTGGCTACAGGGTCATCTGCAACGATAGATTACTTTCGCGTTGCTGTGAGCAGTGAGGCTGCTGGTTTAAAACAGATTAACATTTCACTCAGGGCAAAATCGAAGAGTGGAAAGATTTATGCTTTACCACTCAAGGCCAGCACCGGACAGTCTTTACGCTACGAAGTGCCAGTAAGCGCTCTTCCAGAAGAGGGGGTATACGAACTTCAGGCAACACTCACTGGGATGAAGCGTAAAAAAGAAGTTCACGGTTCAAGTGAAGTTCTTGAGTATGAGAAAGTCACAACCGAACTTGATGAAAGTATGCCGGCTGTTGAAGTTGTAGTAGTAGAGCAAGAAGAGGAAGAAGGGCCACCTTCTCCTATTTTGTGGACTCTTATCGTTCTTGTTTTTAACGGTGCTCTAGGAGGAATGACCTTCTTGAACATGCAAAAGAATCAGAAAAAGACTTCATTTGATGTTCCAGTGTATGAGCCCTCAGAAGAACTCGTTAGCATCCTCAGCTCTCTAGAAGAAAAATCGGCTCTTACTGATGTTGATATCAATGATCCGATGTTTACAGGCAGTGATGTTGTTACGCCTCCTAGCACATCGCCGGAGCCCTCTGGGGAGGCCGGAGAGGAAGACGCCGATCAAGAAGAACCTCAAGCTGCTGATTCTGAGGAAAAAGAGGAGCAAGAGGAGGAGGAAGAAGACGAGGGCGATCCAGAAGAGTCGCAAGCCGGTGAAGAAGAGGAAGAAGACGAGGAAGAAAAGCAGGAATAGTACAATCTATGATTCCATATCTTATTGTCGTCATTGTAGGTGTTGTCTCAGCGGGTGCCGTAGCTGCCCTACTTTTTGTCACCATTCAAAAGAACATGCAGGGCGTTCATAAAAATATCTCACGTCTTCGCGATGAAAAGACCCAGAAAGAAGAGCTTAAGCAGAAGATAGAATCACTTTATTCACAGATGGTGGATATTGGGTCTATTAAAGAACTCATCGGACAGATAGGTGGTGTTGAAGAAGAGCTTAAAGCTGAACGTGGTCGAATCACTATTACTCAAGCAGAGCTTGAGACGGTAGAGACTCGTCTTAGAGAGCTTGAAGAGATCGAACGAGAGCTCGAAGCGAGCGGCATTGAGACCAAAGAAGAACTTAAGATCCTTGAGAAGAAACAAAAGGATCTTTCTGCAAAAAACTCTGAACTTAAGGCGCAGATTAGAGAAGCTGTAGCTCAGCTCGATGGTCTTATCTCTGAGATTGAAATGAGCTCTCAGATGCAAGAGCAAGTTTTAGAGATGAAGTCTCAGCTTGTTCAGACGGAAGAGAAAATCGATATTCTTCTTATTCAGATTGAAGAGGGAAATCAGCAGTACTTTATCCTGAAGCAGCGTTACGATGCTCTTGATATTGAGTATGCTCAGCTTTATGAGAAGTTCGCTGAAGCTGAAGGCAGTGACGATGATGATGAGTAGTTACAGCATATCCTGTGGATCGATATCGTAGGTGACTCGTAGCTTCGTAGAAGGGAGCTGAACAGACTTCAAAAGACGCACGCAGCGATGGATGTTTTGTATTCGATCGCTTTTCACAATTAAGTGATAGCGCCACTGTGTTTTAAGCTTTTCTAGCGGGGCGCCAGTTGGACCAAGAATCATAATGCTTCCTGCCGCGCGTCCTTCTACGTCTTCTTCTAATATTTCACGAAACCGTTTGAGTAAGGATTGAGCAAGATTTCTGTCTTGAGAAGAACTCACCACTCTAAGCATTTTAGAAAATGGTGGATAGAAGGCAGCTTTTCTCATCTGAAGCTCTTCGAGAGCAAATTTCTTAAAATCATGATCCTTTGTTCGAAGCAGACTTATATGTTCAGGAATTCTGGTCTGTAAAAGCACCTTCCCTTTCTCCGTGCCACGCCCGGCTCGTCCGGCAGTTTGCATGAGCAGTTGAAAGGTGCGTTCTGAGGCTCGAAAATCTGGCATGTGAAGCCCAACATCGCAATCAATGACGCCGACAAGAGTGACGTGTGGGAGATCGTGGCCTTTCGCTATCATCTGGGTGCCTACAAGAATATCCGTTTCCTTTGATCGCATCCGATCCAGAATCAGGCGATAATCCTTCTCGCTTTGTGAAACATCTCTATCGAGCCTATCGATATTTGCTTCAGGGTAAAGTTCTCGAAGCTCCTCAAAAATCTTTTCTGTACCAGCACCTCTCGGCACGTAGCGTCCGTGCGATTCTGATATTTCCGTAACGAGTTGATGGCTGTGTGCCGCTGCAAATGCTTGTTCCCCGGTACAAGCTTCACAGTACTGAGGGGGAACCATTGTCAGGCCACAGTAGTGACAGAGAAGTGAATTTTTTGACTGATGATAGGTGAAGGTAACGCTACAGTTCGGGCACTCAGCTGGTGTTCCGCATGACTCACACTGAAGGTAAGAGGCAAAGCCTCTTCGGTTATAAAGGATAAAAACTTGCTGATTTCTATTAAGCGTTTGCGTAATTTCATCATAGAGCTCCTTTGACATATTGCGTGTTGGCATGTCGGCTTTTTTGCAGCTATTAAGATCAATGATATCGATATCAAGTGATTGATGAGTAGCATGACGGTTTCTGACAGGCAGGTAGGTGTAGCGTTTCTTCGCGGCGTTGTAATAGCTTTCAAGCGACGGGGTAGCTGAGCCCAGAATGACGGGACAAGAGGACATCTTTGCTCTCACAATTGCGAGATCGCGAGCATTGTAACGAAAGCCGTCAGATTGCTTAAAACTTGAATCGTGTTCTTCATCGACAATAACTATTCCCGGTTTTTGAAGGGGTGCAAAAACAGCACTTCGAGCACCAATAGCAATTTTGCACTCATCTTCAAGGAGTGCTCTCCATGAATCCCATCGAACGCGCTTACTTAATCCACTGTGAAGCACAGCTATGTTATTTCCCAGTCTGGCACGAAATCTATCAACAAGTTGTGGAGTAAGAGATATTTCAGGTACAACAATGAGAGCGCTTCTTCCCAACTCGAGCGTCTGAAGTATTGCCTCGATATAGATCTCTGTTTTTCCACTTCCTGTTACTCCGTGCAAAAGAAAAGGAGAAAAGGTCATATCGTGGATATGCTTCTCAATGCTCGTAAGGGCAGTTTGTTGTTCAACAGAGAGTTCGAGTGAACCTCGCTGCGTCCATTCGGGCACCTCTTGATGCTGTATGTAGGATTGCTTAAGTTCCTTTTGAGCGGTGCTAATTATATTTTGAGATTCTAAGCCCTGTAATGACTTTTGAGAGCCAGGATAGCGCGTGATGATCTCTTTGTAGTGAGTCGGTCCGTTTTCAGATAGAAAACGGTAAATCTCTTTTTGTTTCTTCCCGGCACGCTCAGGTAATGTTTCCCCGGTAAGAGAATGAATCTTCTCATAACGCGGGGGAGCAAACGCCGGGATCGCATTATCGAGTACAATGCTTAGTGGCTCACAATAGTAGCTCGCTATCCATTCAAAAAACTCTAACTGTGATGGGAGAAAAGAAGGGGTGCTAAGAGGGACATCAATGATTGGCTTTATTGCGAATGTTGTTGGAAGTGGTCGTTCTCCTTCTTGAAAGCATTCCACCACATATCCTGTAGCACTCCTTTTGCCGAGTGGGGCGTGCACGAGGTGTCCTACTCTAACCTCGAATGTATTGGGCACTTCGTACGTGAGCGGAGAGGGGAGCGGAGAAATAACAACGTTTACAAATTGCCGCATAGTACACAGAGTCAAACAGGAGTTCATTCCAAAGCTCCTGTACGGTGAGTATTTATGAGTTTCAGCCTTCGTCTTTTATGTTACGAATTGAAAGGAGCTGGCATCATATACTGAAGGACACTCTACTTCGCAGAAAGTATAACACACAGCGTCTAATTTTTATATCGCTACCGGAACAATTATGGGACTTGCAAATTTATTCAAGAAAAATGAAGCGCTTCTCGCGCTTGATATTGGCTCGCATGCGCTGAAATTAGTAGAGATTGACACCTCAGGGGCTACCCCACGACTGGTGAACGCGGTAACTCAGCCACTTAAACATGATGTCTACTCAAATAATATCATTACCAAAGGTGAAGAGGCTTCTGATGAGATTCATAGTCTTCTTGAGTCCCACGACATAGAGCCCAAAAGGGTGGTAACAGCAATGCCCGGGCCGAGCGTTTTTACCAAGAAGATTAAACTTCAAAAAATGCCGCTCGCAGACCTAAAGACCAATATACAGTTTGAAGCAGGTAATTTTATTCCTCACAATATTGATGCTGTGAAGCTTGATTTTCATATTCTTGGGGAAACGGGAAAGAATCAACTCGATGTTCTCGTTGTTGCTGTAAAAAACGAAATCATTAACAGTTTTACTGACGCCATTGCTCTTGCCGGCTTGGATACAGCAATAGTTGATGTCGATTACTTTGCATTACAGAATGTCTTTGAATTCAATTATCCTGAGGTAGCGGAAGAGACCGTTGCGCTTATTAATATGGGTTCTCGGTACTCAAGTATTAATATCTGTAAAGGTGGCGTAACGCTTTTTACTGGTGATATGAGCATCGGCGGCAAGCAGGTGAGCGAGACGCTTGAGGGTGAGCTTGGTATGAGCGAGAAAGATGCTGACGAAGCAAAAGAGAAAGCGTACGCAGGAGATGCTGACGCTCGGGTAGATGATGTTCTTAGCCAGAGTGCTCAGCAAATAGCTGAGGAGTTTAATCGTCAGCTTAGTTTCTTTTGGAGCGCTTCAGGCTCAGAGGAGGGGATTGATAAGATCTTTCTCACCGGTGGAGGATCGCTCATTAAGGGACTTACCGAGCAACTTGCGGAAAAGACTGGACTGGATACGGAGCAGCTTCGTTCTCTTAAAGAGATTGATTACACTGAGGTGTTTGATGACCAAGAGGCAAAAAGCTATGAGCCTCTCCTGAGTGTAGCGCTTGGTCTTGGTATTCGTGAGAGTGGAGATAAGATCATTCCGAATTATTTGTAGAGAGAACTATGATTAAGATTAATTTACTTGGCGACGACTCGGTACAGGATTCAACAGGTATACTGTGGGCTGGCGGTTATGCGGCCGGGCTTGTTCTCTTTCTTGTTACCTGTTTTTTCTTAAATAGCAGTATTAATGCTTCAATTGCGGAAAACACAGAAAGAGAATCTGTGCTGCAGGCTCAACTTGTTGAACTGCAGAAGAAGACGAAAGAAGTCCGAGACCTCGAGAAGAAGAGAAAGGAGCTCAGCTCAAAGCTTGCCGTTATTGCCCGTCTTAAGAAGAATAAAATTGGTCCTGTTCGGGTTATGGATGACCTCAATATCAGTATTCCTGAACGTTCATGGCTTACCGATGTAAAAGAGACCAATGGGGCATTTAGCATTAGAGGATTTGCCCTTGATAACCAGACAATTGCTGAATTTATGCGAAGTCTTGATAGTTCAGATTATTTTGTAAATGTTGATCTCGTCGAAACAAAACAAGCAACTAAGCTTGGGGCAAAGATTAAGCAATTTGTTTTGCAAGCTCAGGTAAATTACGCCGGTAAAATACTATTGGCTGAAGACGACAAGAAAGATTCCAAGAAGAAGGGATAAGAACGATGAACGATTTTCTTGATAAGATTTCTGACTATCCAACAATGCACAAAGCGGGCTTTTGTGTTCTTTCTTTAGTCTTCTTTAGCTATGTCTTTTGGGCTTTCCTCTATAAAGAGAAGGACAAGCAACTCGTGAAGCTCCAAGAGAGCGTACAGCTCCTTGAAGGGAAAATTCTCCAAGAGCGGCGTCTTGCTCAAAATATTCAGAAAGTGCGTGAAGAAGTAAAAGAGCTTGATATTAAGCTCAAGTTTGCGCTTCAGGAACTTCCCGATAAAAAGGAGCTTCCAGACCTTCTATCTTCCATCTCAGATCTGGCAACAGATGCTGGGCTAGAAATTAATCTCTTTCGGCCTCGCCCTGAGAACTTAAAAGAGTTCTATGCTGAAGTTCCTGTGTCTATCTCTGTAACTGGTGGATATCACCAAGTGGCTACGTTCTTCGATGAAGTGGGTCAGCTGCCACGTATCGTGAATATTAATCAGATTGTACTACGAGAGCCCCGGCTAAAAGAAACGTCGGTAACCCTTAAAACGGACTGTGTTGCCACGACCTTCAGGTATCTTGAAGAAAGCGAGCGAATTAAGAAGAAGTCTAATCAACGATCGCGTCGTAGATAGACTGTTTCTGTAAATCTACATTCATTACAGGCACTTAGGTAGCCGGCCGCTACTTGAGCATACTCAAACAGCGTTCTTAAGTTCGTTAAAAGAAATGCAAATCTTTTTTCAACTCTACACATCTTACTACTATAGTTCGCGCGATCTGCTAGTGATGAAGCGTAGCTTGTGGAAAAAAGGTCATTGACGGTTTGGCTGTCAGTGATTTATTTCATGATATTGTAAGAGCTTATGTCACTTGAACTTTTAGTTTAAATTTTCAGTGGCAGTAGTATGTGAACATACATAGCTGCACAGGTTTTTATATATTGTTTATGTTGTGTTCGTTTAAAGGGAGACTTCTCATGAGTAAAAAGCGAAGCACGAATGAGGTTATTCGTAGTGTTTTACAAGGTTTTCGGTCTGATAAAATCAGCACTCTGCTGATAGTTGTGCTTCTTAGCACACTTGTTCTTACGGCTTGTTCAGCTCGTAAGCAATCAACTGATATGAGCAGTGGTATTGAAGAAACCACTCTGGCTGATACTTCTACTCAAACTGTAGCTGAGCCACAAATTAATCTTGAGCCCATTAAGACTGAAGAGATTGCGTCACAGTCTGGTGAAGGGCTTGGCATCAAACTCTCAGAGCTTGAAGCTGGTACACGCCTTGAGCTTGATACCGGTACGGCTGTTTCTGATGTCAATGTTCTTCAGCTTGAGTCACCGTCTCGACTTGTCCTTGATCTCCCACAGGGTGCAAATCGTCTAAACAGAATTTTTGAAGTTGAGAACAACCCGTATATTTCACGAGTTCGTCTCGGCGCACACTCTGACAAGAGCCGTGTCGTTCTTGACCTAACTCAGACAGAAGGTGTTTCTTACAAAACTGAAACAGAAGGAAATAAGGTTTACGTCACACTCGTTGATACACAGAACCTTATGGCGGCTCCACCTGTTGCACCAGAAGTGCAAGTGGCCAGCAACGAAGAAGAGATCGTTGATGTGGCGATTGAAGAGCAGGAAGATGATGCCCTTGCTGTTGTAAGCACCGAGGAAACTCCTGAAGAAGAAGCTGTAGTGGCTGCTCAAAATGAAGAGCCTGCTCTTCCTGAGCTTACTCCAACGCTTCACGCTGTACGTATTGATACTGCAGGTGCTAATGGAAACTCAGTCGTTGCTGAAATGGAATCTGCCGGATTCTTTTCGCTTCAGAAGACAGCCCCTTCTGAGTACGTTCTAAGACTTGAAGGTGCTTCACATGATCCTCAACAGTTTTCTACCGTACTTGCCCCACCGCAGAGCGGTGCGATTCGCTCAGTAAGAGCCGTCCAAGACGGAGACGATACCCTTCTTCGTATTTTCGCTAAGCCGGGAACTTCACTGGTTGCTGCAGCTCGCGGGAACACTATCGTAGTTCAGCCTGAAATGGTTATGGCTCGTAATGATATCAGAGCGCAGTCGGCAGAGTTCACTATTAACGAACAAGCTGAAGGCGATACCGCTATTGATGACGTAAGTGTTGAAGAAGTTGGTGAGCTTGATGATCTCGGCTCACTCCTTGATGACACGGCGAAATATACAGGCCGTAAGATCTCTCTTGACCTTCAAGATACTGATATTGATAACGCTCTTCGAATTATCGCAGAAGTATCAAACCTAAACATCATCGCTAGCGATGACGTAACTGGTAAGGTAACTCTTCGACTTATCGATGTTCCTTGGGATCAGGCACTTGATGTTATCCTCAAAACGAACGGACTCGATAAGGTTCTCGAAGGAAACGTTATGCGTATCGCTCCTATTGAAAAGCTTAGACAGGAGCGTGAGGCGCTTAAGCAAGCGCGAGAAGCTGAAGAAGAGCTTGAAGCACAAGTGGTGAAGTACATCCGTGTGAGCTACGCCAAGGCTTCAGAGCTACGTGCCCTTGTTGAAACGGTTCTTACAGAGCGTGGTACGGTTACGTATGACGAGAGAACAAACCAGCTTATCGTAAAAGATATTAAGCGCGGTGTTCGTAATGTTGCCGAGCTCGTATCAAGGCTTGACCTTAGAACTCCACAAGTTCTTCTTGAAACTCAGATCGTTGAAGCGCAGCGTAGCTTCTTCCGCGAGTTTGGTTCTGAGCTTGGATTTAACTTCGTACAGTCACCAGAAACTGGTAACCCAGCGGGAAGTAACTTTCCGAACAGTATTGAGTTCGGTGGATCTGTATCTCCTGCAGCTGCGCCGGGAGTTGGTGTGAGCTTTCCTGGTTCAGGTGGAATCGAGGCTGGATCAGCTATTAGCTTACTCCTTGATAGTGCTGATGGAACCAAGTCGCTTGATATTCGACTCAGCGCTCTTGAGCGAGATGGTCGGGTAAGAATCGTAAGCAGACCGTCTGTTGTTACGACAAACAACCAGCAGGCTACGATTAAGAGTGTTGAAAAGATTCGAGTTAAAACGCCGTCAGGTGGTCTCTCAGTTGCGACTGGTTCAGGGGCTTCTGCTGCAGGTAGTGGTGGTATCGCTACGGAAACAATTGAAATCGGTATTACTCTTGAGGTAACTCCTCAGGCTTCTCCTGATTACTTTGTACTGCTCGACATCAATGCCAAATCAAGTAGTTTTGGTTCTCAAGAAGTTGATGGGATTCCATCAGAAGTTGAAAGAAGTGCCACTTCTTCAGTACTTGTCTCCAGTGGGCAGACTTTTGCGATGGGTGGAATTTATAAGATTACCGATCAGGACTCTATCGAAGGTGTACCGTTCTTAAAGGATGTGCCTTTCTTTGGTCACTTCTTTAGAAGGTCGGGAGTTGATAACGCTGATGAAGAGCTTATCTTCTTTATCACGCCACGTATCGTTGAAGGAAGCTTCGATGATGCTGCCATGAAGTTGTCGTCTTAATGTTTTTTAAAAGGAATAGGAGTAGGAAAATGCACTTCCTGAAATCAAAATTGTTCAAAAAAGGTTTGTACTCAGTAGTCGTTGCCTCAGTTGTTGGGCTCATCGCAGCCTGCGGTGGAACGAATAACGACCAAGGGGTTTCGTTTACCCTCCTTGGATTTTATGCCGACACGGAAGGTAGTACTGGAGTTTCAGCCTACAACTTATCACGCTCAGCACTTATAAGTGAGTCTACGCAGCGTACGATTCTTGGGCTTCAGAATAATCTCGAAGGTGAGTTTATTCGTCTGCGCAGAGCGAACTACAGCTACGAGATTCCGGGAACAACTCTCCCCCTACCGAATTATCAGAGTGCCCTTGGCGGAATTGTTGGTCCAACAGTTATCTCTGACGGTGGTACAGGTGTTGGTGGAGGAGCGGGGGATACCTTTGACTCAAGTCTTCCTGAAGGATTCGCTACTAACCCGGTAGGTAATATCCTATACACTACGGTAGGTCTTATTTCTCCGCAGTTTAGTAAGTACCTCCGTGATAATCAGGGAGCACTTCCGGAGACACCTTTTGAAGTTATCGCCACTGTCTATGTAACAGGGGTAACCTCTGCTGGAGACGTTATTGAATCGAACGCCGAATCAATGCTTATCCGTGTATTAGGTGATGACTCTATAGAGTTCTTTACAGAACCTTCTCCGACAGCGACAACTACTGAAGCTGATCTTGATGCGGAAAACGAAGAGCAGTTAGAAGAACTCTTTTAATTAAACAGAGTGAAAATCCTTGAAAGAAGAATTCTATCCGGATTTTCTCCCTGATAACCTGAAAGATGCTCCGGGATCTCCGGAGCATATTCAATTCTGCGAATCTCTTATAGCAGAGGGGAATTTTCTTGAAGCCCTCTACGTTGCACTCAGGTGCGTCTGTCACAGCGACGACAATGCCGAGGCGAAACTTCTTCTCGCCAAAATTCTGTTCCGGCTGGATTGTGTGCCTTACGCCGTTCGTGAGATAGAAGACCTTAATCAGAGCCACCCCCATATTTCATCAATTGCGAGACTGCTTGAGAAAATTGCTCCCGGTGGTAGTACGCGCCCGCCGCAGCAGGGCGAGGCTCCTACTACAGCAGCTAAGAAAGATGAGGAGACTCTGGCTGAAGGGGAGTTTGATTTCAGTGATATTGAACTCCTTGAAGATGACTGAACTTGTTTCGTAGCGCACTCATCCGCCAGCGCTCAGATTTTCTAATATATTCAGCCTATTACTCTATTTGTGTCCCTTTAGAAGAACCGCAACTTCAATTTTAGTTGAGGCCTTTTTTATTGTATTAGAATGTGACATGATTTGGGCCAGTTTGGTGGAGATAAGCTATGGATATTAAAGAACTTGAAGATGTAATCCGCATTCTTAAAGAGAATGAAGTTACCGAATTTGAACTGATCGAAGACGGCACCCATATTAAGCTTTCTCGTGCAACGCTTACAGAGGGTATGCAGGTTATGCCTGCTATGGCTATGCAAGCCCCACAGGCTCAGGTAGCTGTCGCTACGGCCCCGGCGCCGCAAGCAGTAGCAGCGCCAGCGCCGTCAGATGACCACCTTACCAAAGTTGAGTCTCCGATCGTTGGCACGTTTTACCGTAAGCCTTCGCCTGATGCGGAGAATTTCGTATCTGAAGGAAGTGTCGTTAAGAAAGGGGACACGCTCTGTATCGTAGAAGCCATGAAGCTTATGAACGAGATCGAGTCTCCGTGCGACGGGAAGGTGGAAAAGATTCACCTTTCAGATGGCCAGGTCGTTGAATTTGGTGAACTTCTATTTTCTATTAATCCGCAGGCATAGCTGGCCTGAGTGTAGTAAAGAGGGGTAATAACGTGGCGCAGTTCTTTCGAAAAATACTTATCGCGAACAGAGGTGAGATAGCACTTCGAATAATCCGTGCCTGTCATGAGCTAGGGATTAAAACGGTAGCTATTCATTCAACAGCCGACGAGGATGCGCTCCACGTCAAATTAGCTTCAGAGAGTGTTTGTATCGGTCCTCCTCTGGCAAGAGAGAGTTACCTCAATATCGCAACGATCATGGCTGCCGCCGTGGCAACGCAAGCCGATGCGATACATCCCGGTTATGGCTTCTTAAGTGAGAACCCAGCTTTTGCTGAGATATGTGGAAGCTGCGGTATTACATTTATCGGCCCTAGTGTGCGTAACATGCGCATTATGGGAGATAAGGCCCGAGCAAGGCGTGCAGCAGAGAAGGCCGGAGTGCCAACGATACCGGGAGATAGCCAAGGGATCCTTATTGCGCAGGATGCTTTAAAGATTGCTAAGAAGGCGGGCTTTCCGATCTTACTTAAAGCGTGTGCCGGTGGTGGTGGACGTGGAATGAAGATCGTGAACAACGAAGAGGAGTTTAGTACAGCCTTTAGTACTGCTCAGAGGGAAGTTGAGGCGGCTTTTGATGATGGTCACCTCCTTGTTGAAAAATACCTTCCTCGCGTACGCCATGTTGAAGTTCAGATCGCCGGCGACCAGATGAAAAATGTTGTTCATTACAGTGTGCGAGATTGCTCTATCCAGCGACGGTACCAAAAAGTGCTCGAAGAGGCGCCTTCACCGGGGCTTCCGCAGGCCTTGCAGGAGCAGATTCAAGATGCCGCTGTAAAATTGGCTGATTCTGTTGGGTATACCAGTGTGGGAACGGTAGAGTTCCTCGTTGACCTTGATGCTGAGCGTTTTTACTTCATTGAGATGAATACCCGACTTCAGGTAGAGCATCCGGTTACTGAAATGTTAACCGACACTGATCTTGTTAAGGAACAGATCCGCATCGCTGCAGGCCTGCCGCTTACACATACTCAGTCAGATATCGTGCCTACGGGGCATGTTATTGAGGCACGTATTAACGCCGAAGATCCTATCAAACTCATTCCTTCACCCGGTAAAATTATAAGTTATCACCCTCCGGGCGGGCATGGCGTACGTGTAGATTCTGCAGTATATAGTGATTACACCGTGCAGCCGTTTTATGACTCTATGATTGCAAAGGTTATTGTGAAGGCTAGCACCAGAGAGTCTTGTATACAGAAGCTTCTCGTCGCTCTTGATGAATGCATTATTGAGGGGATCCAGACCAATGTCGATCTTCACAGGCGAGTACTCAGTCATCCTGATTTTCGTAGCGGTCGCTTCCATACAAAGTTCTTAGATACCGTAGATTTATTTTCAGGGGATGACGAATGCGAAACACCTTCACAAGACTCACAGGCTGCGTGATATCAGTAGCTAGGCTTCTGCTTTTAGGAGCTGTTTTTAGTTTCCTTTTTGTCCCTACAATTTCTCTGGCTCAAAAAGACTCTGTTCCCAAGCAACCTCATTTAGCAGTAGCCGGGGCGTCGCATAATTTTGGTGCGGTGAGTGAGGGCACGGTGGTTGAGCATAAGTTTGTACTTCAAAACACAGGCGATGCGGATCTTCAGATACAACGAGTTGTGCCCGCATGTGGGTGCACAGCGTCTTCAGCCTCAAAGAGTGTGATAAAGCCGGGTGAAGAGGCTGAGATTGACGCCAAGTTTGATACAACAGGTTTCTCCGGGGATAAGACTAAGATTATACGGGTATACACAAACGATCCTGACCAGCTATCAACGGTGCTCTCTTTAAAAGGGAGAGTTGAGGCAAACGTTGCGGTGAAGCCGTCACGTGTATTCTTTGGTCGGGTCTATCAAGGATCGAAGGATCAGGCAAAGCCAAAGACTGTTGTGGTACGTACTCGCAAAGGCTCCGATATTAAACTCGGTAAAGTTTCGTCTCGCTCAGAATATTTAGAAGTTGTAGTGACGGAGTCTACTCCAGAGATGAAAAAGTTGGAGGTAACGCTACTACCAGAAGCGCCAATTAGTGAGTTGCGAGATCGAGTTGTTGTCGAGATGACAGGATCTCCTCAAAAAAGTTTACATATCCCCGTTTTTGCTGACATTAAAGGACCTGTTGAGATAAGTCCGGCTGCGCTTTCTTTTGGCGTGCTCGTGGGCGAGGAGCCGGTGACAAGAAGCCTCAGGCTTGAGAATAAGGGGGCAGAATCACTCAACATTCTCTCGTTAGACACAGATCACCCCGCCATCCAAGCTGAAACGAAAACGATCAAGGAAGGCCAGATTTACGTTTTAAAAGTTACTGTTGATCCGACAAGAGTAACAAAGGATCTCAGATCGCTGATTGAGGTAAAGACAAACAACGAAGAGCAGGAGATACTACGGGTCAGTGTATACGGTATCTTGCCTCCAAAAATTTAAACGTTTCTTCTTAGAAGTTTCCAGTCACGCTACCGGACGAGCGTTCCGCCATCTTATGGTGCTCTGTGCGCTTATACTCGTTAGCCACGTTATGGGAGCCACTGCTGATACTCGTAATGTTCATGGGCTTAACTTTTTTGCCGACAAGATTGAGCCTGCAGACAATTCTCATGTAATCCTCACCCTTTTTGGCAGCACGGTAATACTAAAAGAGGAGTCTGTAGATGCCCGTATCGTGCGTGAGTATTTTAAGCGTGCCGATATCAGGGAGAAGTTTAGCTCTGAGGATATAGAGAGCTTTGTCTCTAAGGCGCTTTCCGCCGGGGATATCGTTAGCGCTTCAAAAGGGCTAGAGCTGCTGCTAGGCGACAAAGAGCGAGATGAGCGAACGCAAGTAGGGCTCCTAAGTGAAATTGAGGGGGAGAAAGGAGGAATTGAACTCTTTAAGTCCCTTTTAAGTGGCTACTCAGCTAGCTCAAGTATCTCATTACGTAACATTTATATCCTTGAGGTCCTTACCGGGAAGAGTGACTTTTCATGGATAAAAGCCAATGTACCAGTACTCCATGCGAAATCTTTAAAGGAGTTTGAAGAAGTTCTTGCCGATCTTTTTGTGAGCGATCTTAAGGAAGAGCGACGTGACAGCGCGCGTAGCATCATCACATTCTCTAGGCGACTACTTGGAGCCTCTAATAAGACAGTTACTGATCTGAAATATATCTTTGATCAGAGCCAGATTGTTGCCCAGTCTTCTAAGAAAGGTGACGTTGAGAAAATATTGCCACTTTTTGAAGTTTCTAAGAGAGATCCATTGATGCGCCGAGCTCTTGGAGGATATCTCTATGAGCAACTCCACGTAGCAGCAAGAGCCGTTTTAGATAATGGACAGCCGGAGAAAACCATAAAAATCCTGTCACACATACAGGATAGTGCTGAGTGGACTCCTAGTACGTTTTCTCTGGTATTAGAATCGCTTCAGAAGCTTTCAATTGAAAAGAGGGGGGTTTTACTTGATCCGGAAGTATCACACTTTCTTGCACTTCTTTCCGAACGTGATCAGGGCCTTTACCGATACCTCATAAAGCTCCTTGAAGGCCACATCAAGTATCTCGCCAGAAGTAATGAAGGCGTGTCTCAGGCGGAGGACTTTTTTGAACTTTTTTCTACCATCAATAAAAAAGGACTAGCAGACTCCGACAACATCAAGTTCGCACTTGCTCTTGCCTATCTTGATAATGATAAGTCTCTTCGCGCACGTGAAATGATACAGCAAATGCAGTCAGGGCCGGGGATCTTTGGTCACTTAAGACTCCTATTCTCGGGCTACTACGTTAATATTTACGCCCTGATATTTTTAATCCTCATTCCAATTGTGATTTTTATTCCTGCAATACTTAGGGTGCGTAGTATTCTCTTTGAGGCAGACCAGAGAGCTGCTCAAAGGGGCTTTGCGGGAGGTAACGAGCAGATTCTTTCACAGGCAAAAAGTATTCTGGATGTAAGTAGCGGTATGCACCCCAGAAGAATTGAGTATCAAGAACTGCTGAGTATCTTTGAGCTCGATGATAGTGCTAAGGAGAAGGAAATTAAAGCGGCGTACCGAGCACAGATAAAGAAGGTCCATCCCGATATTCGTTCTGAAGATGATGTTAAGAATTCAGAAGAGTTTATTAAGATTACCTCAGCCTATGAGCGCATCATTGAGCTTCGCAAACTCCTAAAGCTCAAGTCATAGGTTTCGTGTTCTCCTAGAGTGCTCGTCTTAGCTCTTGTCTCTGTGCAGTTTTATTTTTTCTAAGTTGATACACTTCGCGGCCGGGCATCGATCTTCTATTTTGGCTTCTTCTGCGAGGGGTTACCGTAGAAAGTTGCCTTCCGGGGCGTACAGACTGCGATGGTGTAGTTACGAGTCCAAGCTCTTGCTGTTCGGTCTCATTGAGTTCCTGTACTTTCACTCCACGAGTGGCTTTTTGAGCGAGAGCTGAGTTGTCAGCTGATAAGCCAGCTTGAGTCACGAGGGCAATGCGCAGGGGGTGATTCGCTTGCAGATACTCATTGGCCCAAAAGATAGCTCTTAGTCCATTACCCCCTTTGATATCGTTACTGAGTTTTTTAAGAAGTCTGATATTCATATTTACCCCCCACATGTTCGGTGTGTGTGCCTCTCTATAGGGCAAGGGGGGTGCCATCTTGTAAGGTATTGAAAACGTTAGATCTCGCGGGTCTTAAGAATGAAAAGTGTTGCATTTGCGCAACAGTGCTGTAGGAGCGCCACAACAGATTGTTAGAAATTTCAAAGTAAGGTGATTCAATTTTTGAGAAATTTTGGAGGAAAGGATATACTTTCAAACGGTGGTCGGGCGCGTGCGAGGAAGACAGCGAACCCGGTCAGGCGCGGGAGCGAGCAGCCGTAAGCTACTCTAACCTGTGTTACGTTACTGGCCGCCGCTTTTTTGCCCTCACAAGTCATTGCGAGGAGCTGAGAGCACAGCTCGAACGACGCGGCAATCTCCCGATGATAACCGCCAAGTTCTTTTGTCCTCTCCTGTTAAAAATTTATAGAGTTAATTCCATTGTCCTACCTTGTCCTTGCCAGAAAATATCGTCCTGAGACGTTTGGGTCTGTAGCCGGACAAGAACATGTTACGCGTACTCTTCAAAACGCGATTAAGCGTGACCGTGTTGCTCACGCCTATGTCTTCTCTGGCCCAAGAGGGGTAGGGAAAACTTCGATTGCTCGTATTCTAGCCAAGACCCTTAATTGTCAGAAACTTGATGAGTCCACCTTTGAACCCTGCCTTGCCTGTTCAAGCTGTGAGGATATCTCAAAAGGAAATAGCCTAGCAGTAAGAGAGATCGACGGAGCTTCACACAACAGTGTCGATAATGTTCGAGATCTGATTGACTCTTTTCGCGCACTCCCCGCTCCCGGATCAAAGTACAAGATCTACATTATCGATGAGGTTCATATGCTGAGTACGGCGGCCTTTAACGCGCTGCTTAAGAGTCTTGAAGAGCCACCACCTCATACGCTCTTCATCCTCGCTACGACTGAGCCACATAAGATCCCTGACACCGTTATGTCTCGCTGTCAGCGCCATGATTTTCGAGCACTTACTGTTGATACTGTAGAGGAACAGCTCCAGAGTATCTGTAAGCAGGAAAAGGTTAAGGTAGAGAGCGAAGCCCTTCGCATGATAGCGAGGCTCTCTGATGGATCCATGCGTGATGCGCAGACGCTTCTTGATCGTGTGCGTTCATATTGTGAGGACTCCAAAATTACAGCCGCCGAGACAAGCCTTGCTCTCGGTACTGTTGAACGAAAGCTCCTCTTTGAACTTTCAGCAGCGATATTTAAAAGAGATACAGAGACGGTGCTTGCCGTTATTGAGAAAGTTTTCTCAACAGGGACAGATCCTGCACTTTTCCTTGAGGATCTCGTCACGCACTTTCGAGAGCTCCTCGTCGCAAAATACGGTAACGAAGAAGCGCTAAGCTCATTTGGAGTTTCAGGCGACGATATGGCTGAGCTTAGGGCGCAGTGTGAAGCGATCGAAGGCTTTGACCTACAAGACCTTGTACACCTAGTACGCACAGGTGCTGACAACGCTTTGCGAAGTGGGTTTCCTCGTTATTCAGCAGAAGCCTTGCTTGTGCGGGCTGCTACCCGTGAGCCTGTTAAGAACATTAGCGATATACTCGCCGGTATGCGTAATCTTATGAAGAATCCGAGAGTGGTATCTTCCCCTGAGAAAGCATCTTCTCCGGTAGCGACGCCTTCTACGGCTGCAGTAAAAAAAAAAGTCCACATCCAGCCTGATCAGATAGTAGAAGAGGAGCCGGTCGAGGTAAAAGCCCGGGTAAATGGTGCACCGGAGCCAGTAGTTGGTGAACAACCTTCATGGTCGAAGTTTGTGGACCACTGCTCAAGGCAGGTTTCGCCCCTGCTTGCTGAACAGATGAAACGTATTACCGCGCGTGAATTCTCTACCGGGACCCTCGTTCTTGAAGGACAACGATTTCATATCCAATCGATTAGTAGCGCTGAGAACAAGACAAGGCTTACTCAGGCACTTAATGATTTTCTGCCGGCCTTTGATTGGCGTATTGAATTTCATGAGAAGGGAAAGGGGGGGCTGGCTGAGCCCGGCAGTCTTGAGGACCAGAACAGACAACGAATTCAACGCAGAAAAGTCCTCAAACGTGAGGAGATACTCGCACACCCCAAGGTACAGTCTATCCGAAAGGCTTTTCCCGGGACCATAATTGAAAAGGTTCGTATCAAAGAGTAGGCCTACTGGCATATTATACCAAAGGACTATATCCTTATCGTCATTGCGAGGAGCTGAGACCGCAGGTCGAACGACGTGGCAATCTCCCTGCCTCGGCAAGGACATGATTGCAAGGAGGCTGCTGAGCGACAGCCTGTCGGAAGCGTTTGCGAAGGATGACGGCAATCCTTCTATATGGGCTGAGTCAAAAAGTAGGCCTACTATCTTGTAGAACGCACTTTACTGACTAACTCGGCGCGATATAATAAACAGGTAACACAAAGGAGAAAAACATGGCGAAAGGATTTGGCGGCGGAATGCCCGGAAATATGCAGCAGATGATGAAGCAGGCTCAGAAGATGCAACAGGATCTGGCCAGAGTGCAGGAAGAAGCTGAGAACGACACAGCAGAAGGAAGTGCCGGCGGTGGAATGGTTAAAGCTGTTGCCAGCGGGAAGAACCAGATTATCTCACTTACGATCGATAAAGAGATCATAGACCCGGAAGATGCCGAAGGCCTTGAGGCAGCTGTACAAGCAGCGTGTAACGATGCTCTAACAAATGTGCAGAAAAAGCTTAAAGAGAAGATGGCTCAGGCTACCGGTGGGCTTAACATTCCCGGACTTACATGAGCGTACGTTTCCCGCAATCGATGCAAAAGCTCATCCGTGAGCTTACAAAGCTTCCAACCATTGGCGAAAAGTCTGCAACACGACTCGCCTACCACCTTATTCAAAATGACAGAAAGCTTGCGGGAACACTTTCTGAGGCGATGCAGCGAGCGGCTGAGGATGTAAAGCTTTGTGAAAAGTGCTACGCACTTACCGATACACAAGAGTGTCAGATCTGTCAGGATGATAGACGAGATCAGACCACAATCTGTATCGTAGAGAAGCCCATGGATCTCCTAGCTATAGAACGAGTAGCTGAGTACCGTGGCCTCTATCACGTTCTGCACGGCGTGTGGGCGCCACTCCGTGGCATGGGCCCTGAGAGCATGAAACTTGAAGAGCTTGTTTCGCGTGTTAAAGACGGCGAAGTTAGCGAAGCCATTTTAGCCACAAGCTCCACCGTAGAAGGTGACGCCACAGCTCTCTATATATCGCGAATTCTTGAAGAAATGGGCGTTAATACTACACGCCTAGCACAAGGCATGCCCAAGGGCGGTGAGCTTGAGTATGCCGACGAAGTAACGCTTTCAAGAGCATTCTCAGGGCGAATCAGGCTCGGGTAGGGCGCATTAACCGCCGAAGCCCCAGAAAATCGCAAAAGATCCCTCTTCAAAATCTTATAACGCCTTGACTTTCAAGAGATAAATAGTAATCATCCTCCTCTGAGTTGAGAGCAAAATCTCATCACGCTGTTGATGCATCTCTCATATACTACCTATTCCCCGGTAGCTCAGTTGGTAGAGCAGCTGACTGTTAATCAGCTTGTCACTGGTTCGAGTCCAGTCCGGGGAGTTCTTTTTGCCGCGATATCGGCACATCTTCGAACGAAAATACCTTCTCTGCGCTCCTCGATGTACCAGTACGTACGACTCCGGTGCTCGGAAGGTATTTTCGTTCGAACCTGCACCAATCTCACGGCAAAAAGATCTTTGGGCCAAGGGCTTCGTCATTGCGAGGAGCTGAGAGCGTAGCTCGAACGACGCGGCAATCTCCCAGCCTTGGCAGTGACATCATAGTAAGAAGGCTGAGCGACAGCCTGTCGTCCGAAGCGTTTGCGAAGGATGACGGCAATCTCCCTGCCTCGGCTATAACTTCAAGAAAAAGCTTCTGCGCTGTGCTTACAAGAGTAGCGACAACCATTCAACAACGCGAAGCTGTCTAATCAAATCTTAGCAACGATTCGAATTACTTCTTCGTTGATAATGACACGGTTTGGTGAGAAGCTTAATGGGGTTAATAATAGTTGTATCGCTTAAAAATATCATGCTACGTACAATATCAGGAATTTGCATTTTTGTAGTTTTAGACATGGCTATGGCCCCTGTCATCACTGCTGCTGAGGATCATTGTGTCTTGAACGATCCCGTCATTCAATGGGAACTGGACCACTGTTTTCTAAGGTCAGGCACTGACGATGCTGAACATCCACTCGTTAAAGCTTGCATGAATCTTGCTCCTGAATCCAAATCATATGACGAGGCTCAAGCATGTAGTCGAAAAATAGCACTTAAGCAATTTCGTTGTTTATTTCTACGGCAGAATCCAGAGTTTCGCTTGAATCAAAAAGACTGCATGCGATCTCCTGATACCAATGGGAAAGTTGTCAAAAATGATGGAGTTTAAAGTTGGGCCCCTAAAATGAAGTTCTCCTAAAATGAAGTTCCACGTTCTTAATATTAGCAAATCAGAGCCATTATGCGACATGCCTCTAAATCGAAGTAATAACTACTAGTCATGATGAGATCCCAGCAAAGTCATTCTAGAAACAATGAGCAGAAACAGAACGCTTCACCCCGGGAATTGATTATATCCGAATCTGACAAAATTGCCCGGGCACAAATTCTATCACTTTTGGAGAATACAGGCTCTTTAGCCACCTTGTTAGAAGATCCGACACCCAAATATGATCGATTAGCAGATGTTCTAGGTCTACGTATTATAGAAAAACGTAACCTCTATGAGGATGACACCAACTTGTATTTTTGTGATAAGCACGCCTTTACTTCACTTGGCTATGACGTTCCTTGGGAGATGATTGGGGGAGATACGATGGCCTTACTAAGAAATGCTGGCTTCTCTCTTAGTAATACACCTGTTGAGCCTGGTGGAATAGTATACGGCAATTATCGCGGAGAAGTGTTTTCGGGAGTACATGTGGGCATAGTCCGAGGAGATAAGATAGAGTCAAAATTTAGCTATGGACACATCATAGAACATGATACCAACTTGATATTCCCTAGATGGGGTACTCACCTAATCTATTTTCACAAATAAAATCAAAAGTGATATGCTTTGACGCATAACAATGCGTATTAGCACACTTGCTTACGTTAGGTGCTAAGCTTTACCGATCTATTTGCCTACCAAGTAGCTGCCACAATGGAACCAAAAGATTGAAAAGATTAATGTACGTGGCTACTTTTAAGGTTAAATATATAATAAGTAAAATACCCGCTGCGATGATGTTGTTATTGACGTTTGGGCTTCAGTTGTCAGTGGCTCATTGCGAGGAGCCTATTCGTATTGGTGCTATTTTCTCTACGTCGGGCTATGGGGCAGATGGGATTGCGGAACTTAATGGGGCGCTGCTTGCTCAGGAAGATATAAACGCGGCAGGTGGTATTGGGGGACGGAAACTCGAAATCCTTGTTGAAGATAACCACTCGGATTCTCATACTACTAGCACAGCATTTCACAAGCTCGTTGCTATAAACAAAGTGCCTGTAGTTATTGGGCCGAACTGGGCCTCATTCACTGAGATTGCAGCTCCCCTAGCTGAACAGAGGAAGGTCCCTTTAATTACACCTTCTGGGTATAGAAAGGGAATGATTCGTACGAGAGAGTATGCATTTACCCTATGGCCACCACACTCAGTAGCTACGAAACCTCTGTCAGATTACATAGCGCAGCAAAAGCATCGCAAGATTGTAGCTTTAGTTTCTCCTAATGCGTATTACGAGGGGATCCTTGATGCGATAAAAGAGCAGTTAGGCGAGAAGGGAATTTTATTGGATCCAATTTTAAGGTTCGATGCGGGTAGCCTAGACTATCGCTCCACAATTTCAAAATTAAAGAAGACGAAGGATAATGAAGCTATTTTAGCCCTTTTACTTGATACTGGTGAATTTAGTAGCTTTCTCAAGCAGTCAAAACAACAAGGGCTGAGCTTGCCGATATACTCAGCAAACATCATCCCTTTTTCTGCGGCAATCCAGAAGAATCCGTCGATTGCAGAAGGTGTTATATATTTTGATTACGTCATCCCCGGAACGGATGAGTTTCGCAACCGATTTCGTGCCAGATTTAAACAGGAGCCAAACTTTGCATCGGCGCAAGCTTATGATTCAGTTTATCTCGTAAAGAAAGCCATTGAGAAATGTGGAGCTAAGAGTGAAGAGATCCTTACTTGTCTAAAGATAAGTAATCATCGGGGAGTGAGTGGGCAAATAAAGTTTGACGAGGGTGGTGTGATTATAAATGCTGCTCAAAATACATTCTTAATGCAGGTACAAAACGGAAAATTCACAAAATTAGATGCTAGTCGTTAGAGGAGAGATACTGATGCTAAAAAGAGTTTTTAATTTATTTAGTCTGATAACAGCTTTACTTGTTAGTTGTTATGCCACGACTTCTCTGGCAGATGTGTATGTTGAGGAGGTGAGTTTTAGCTGCAGTGGTAAATTGGTGCAGATTGTTGAAGCGGATGATGGCCAGAGAGCGACTGGGCTTGTTGATCTCACAATCACTTTGCCAAACGAAAATAAATGGCTTTCTGCAGGTCTTGTGGTTGTTAGTATGCCTGAGAGCGCTAAAAAGCTCGGTAAAAAAGGCCGGGCGATTAAGCGTTGCCGCGGTGTAGCTGAACTTCAAGCCCAAGTCACTGGAACACTAAGCGGCGTAGATGTCTGGACGATTAACCTTGTTCCTACACAGGTACTGGTTCGCATGGGAAAACAGCGCCTTACAGACCCGGGCAGGGTTGAGTTTTCTTCACAAGCTGGTGGTAGTCCTAACGTTTAGAGTTTTAGTCGGGCATGGTAGCCCCGTACTACGTTTCTTGATCTTGATTGGCTTAAAGGTGCGGGACTCCTTTTTCGCTGAATTTGGGGGAGGGATGCCAGCTTATACTAATGGGGCATTATTTATTGATGACACTACCTGTGACATAAAGATATATAGTCTCATCATTTAGCATCCTAACATGGCCAATGACAGCATCTGTATCACTGCTTAATTTTTCCCTTGAAAATAAATAAAGCGTATCACCATTATTATTTATAGAATACCAATATTGTGGATGATTTACTTCTCTTAGAGATGGAACAACCGATACTTCAGACCCCGTATTAAATTGAGTACTCATTCCCATTTCTTTGGACTGATATGAAATATCCTTCACAAAAGTAGGCTTGCCTACTAGGCCTATTTCTTTACCTACCCAAGCTTCAGGATCATCAGTGACGCTTGATATAGCAGGCCTATTTAGTCTGTTTAATTTTTCGGTCGTAGATTCTGAGCATCCTGAAAATGTAAGGGCGCTTAAAGCTGTAGCTATACAAGCCATATCTTTAAATCGTGATAACAATGGATTACTTTCATTATTATGCTTCGAGTTATTATGAGAATCTTCAGTAGCTGCAATTGTGGTGTCAGTTGTATGTATTTTCATGATTACATTTGCTTTTCTTATGTTATGCTTATTTTACCGTAAAAATTGCATATGTCTTAAAAAATATTGACAGAAACGCTTATAAAACCCCATTAACTTTGATTAATAAGTGTCTTGATGAGTTAGGACCGCACATTAATTGATAGTCTTGGGCTTAAAGGTACGGGGCTACTTTAATGCATTGAATCGGCACACTTTTCATGAAAGGCAGTTTCCCCGCTCTAAGCGGTAACCATTCAACAACGGGAAGTAGTTTAATCAAATACTTAGGAGACGGGTTTGAGTTACTTCTTCGTTGATAATGACATATATTGGTGAGAAGCTAAGTGAGGTTAATAGTAGTTATGTCTTACGTAGGAATTTAGGAGGTAGTAAATGACAACAGGTGGAGCTCAGCCGCAGCGTCCTTTAGCAACATGGGAATCAACAATGCTTGATGATCTCAATGTATTTCTTGATGGGCAACCATTTTGCGTCGATTCTAAACATGCTTTACATTTCACTCCTGGTGGAGATCTTGGCTCTAGTTTACATGTTGCTCTTAAAGCACTAATCGAGAGAGACAGCTATTTTCTTCAGATAACTCTATCAAAGGAGACAGAAGGTGGTACCTTTCAACCGTTGTCAGCTCGAGATCTCTCGATTGCTGTAGCTCCAAAAGATGAACCAACAGCAGAAGCTATTGAGCCTACTTTAGAGCGATCGGATACGCTTAAGATAGGGCCACTCAAGATTGATGGCCAGTACCGTTTCTTTTTTGCTAGTTCTGTGCCGGCTTTGCTGCCGAAAACGCCCCCGCAACTTGAGGCATTCGCTCATGTAGCCCTACCAGATGGGCGTAAGACATAACGAACCGTTTGAATAGATGTCCGTAATGGGCACCATTCAACTAAGCCGCCACGTCGTGGAGAAAAAAAATATGTTTGACTTAAATTTAGAGGGAAATCGCTTTGCGCACGAAGAGAACCGTCCCTCCAATATGAAACAAATCGTAGAAAATTCATCAACCCTCGATACGGAGGCAGCTATCTCTATGCTTCGTGAATCAGCCAAGCAGGTTGAACTCGCTGGAAGGGTCCATAGTCAACAACGGTGTGCAAGCGAATGCTTAATAGCAGGGCGGGTACTTGATGCTGGTGACGATGCGTTTGATGCTGACGACGGATTTGCTCAAATGGCAGAGAGTTATTACTTCTTCAACTTTTGGTCGCTCAGCCAGCATATGCGTGAGTATGCTGATTTTCTTGAAGGGTTGGGCGAATGGTCCAAGATTCGTGATATCGCAGTAGGGTATGGAAAGGCTCTGAAAAGTGAGTCTAACGAATAAGTTTAAATTTAGTATAGTAGTTGTAGACCTAACAGAAAGTTGTTGATTTCAAGCGGCGAAGCTGTGAAAATTACCTGAACTGTCAGACTCTCTGAGTAGTATAAAACTTTACATTAGTACTTTTGCTTCTGAAAAATGACTAGCCCAAACCATCAAGATATAGAAGTAGCTGTATTTAGTGAGCTGACCAGCCCTAATAGTTTGAGGACAGGTGTCGAGGCTATTGCGGCAAAGGAATTTATAGCTAAGAAAATCAAACAAGCTATTGGTCTTCATACACAAGAAAATTTTGACAATTCCTGTGATGAAGAAAGTTTTATTGTGGATACTGTAGACAATCCTTATTTAAGATTTCTACGTGACCTATATGATGCTGCTAATACTGACGCATTATTGTCATCAAGCCAGCAACGCTTCGTAAATAGTTTACTGGGAATTGATGATATAATTCAGGATACCCATGAGAATCATGTTGGCACTCTCGATTTCTACCAGCACCTAGCAGTAGTAGCTACCTATATCAATACATGTAGGGGATAACGGTAACGCGCAATAATCCTTGGCTATAGATAGGGGTTAAAGGTATGAGGCTACTTTTTTGATAGCGCAGCTTTTCCCTTAGCGACTCATGCATCTTTTGAGTAAAATAAATTTGCTATCTTTAGTCCTATTAGCATGGGGATCAGGTATAGAAGGGAGAATATGCTACTCAGTGCCGCGGCTGGTATACAGAAACCTCCAAGGCATAAGCCACTAAGGAATGTCAGACCGAATACTCCACCACCAACAATTTTTAATTCTTCATCTGAAGCTTTTGATCCGAGTCTTAACCAGATGAATCCGATAACGAAACCAACGGCTAAGAGTATGCCAATTCCAAAAGCTAGAGCTTCGAGTGATACAACGAGTGTTCCACTGTCCCCGGAAGCTTTCCAGAGAAGATAGGAGAAGAGCTTTAAGGCGGTAAAGATAACCAAGATAGATATTGTAATGGGTAGTATGTTCTTTGACATGCTGAATTTATCGACTCTTTGTGAAGTAAGCTTTAGAAGACGTCCATGTCCTCATTCTCTGATATTGGTAGTATCACAGGGTAGTTTATGTAAATAGTGGTAAGCAAGAGTTCTGTTGCCGGTGATTTTTGCGAATGCTATCTTTATTCGGTGCATAATGACGCAGCTTACCAGACGAAACCTAATTACATTCAATCCCTCCTGTGGATCATACTACTCCTTGTATCATTCGCAGTCTTTGCCGGTTTCGTTGATCAGTTACGCGATCCGTTCTGGCTTAATAGTGATGAAGGGACAATTGTCTGGATAAGCTTAAATCCTATTAAGCAGCTATTTGAGGTTTACAAGAATCAAACCCATCCCGCACTCTCCTATGTGGTTTTTCACGGTATCGCTTCTCTTGGCGGCGGCGTATTGGCTCTTCGTCTCTTTTCATTCTCATGTTCGATCCTAGCAGTTGTCTTTTGCTTTTTTGCCTTTCGTGCTGATAGGAAGATTTACTGCGCCCTAGCTACACTCCCACTAGTTACAGCTTCCGGATTCCAAATTTATTCATTTGCTATTCGGCCCTATGCCGTAGTGCTGATGCTTCTATTTGCACACTATTGTGCCTTGCGCTCTTACTATGAGAAGGACCACCTTGCATATCTCATTCTATCGAGTATCGCTCTTTTTATTGGATGCTTCTTTCACTATGGAATTTTTCTTTATGCTGTTCCGTATTGTGTCTTCACTACGATAGTTGCAGCTACTGTGCTAAATAAAAAGCATCTGATCTGCTCGTTAGTCATAGATATGATTTTAGGTGCGTGTGGAATTTGGATGTATCTAACGCGGATCTCAGGATTCTCTCACGTTGAGTGGATTGTTGAACTTAAAAAATCTTGGCTTACATATCATTTTGTTAAGTCATTTAGCGCTATACCTGACTTTTTAGTTGGGACTTTTGAGTTTGTTTTTGGATATCCGGTACTCCTTAGCATCTTCTTTGTGGCTATTGGGCCAGTTGCGCTCTTTGCTGTGTGGCTCGATAAGCCGAAAAGGTTTTTGGTCATGTACAGCATGATGGTGATTGTCTTTGGTCTCTTGCTTAGCAGTATGAAAATGTATCCTTTAGGTTACATACGTCATTCAATACTTTTTCTGCCAGCATTTGTTGTCATCTCTGGCAATTTTATTCTGGTAGTGGTTCAGTCAGTAAGTGTCAGTCGTTTTATGAGGATAGCCTCACTAGTTGGACTCTGTTTTGTTGTATTATATCTTTCCTCACAGCGATTTACACCGGGGAGATTCCGTACACCGACTGCAGAACTGTGGCTTAGAAGATCGCAGATTCAAGAGTTACTCAAAGTACTAAGCCAAGAAAAATTTGATCAAGTAGTGCTGGCATCAGCAGACAATGAGAAACTCAAGATCTTAAAAACGAAGTTTGGAGAGAATAGTGGTATCGCAAATATGCAACCTGAGCTCCTGTCTTTTAAGGGTTGGCATATGAACTACAGACAAATGACAAGAGGTATAAAGGGAAGAATCTCGAAAGGAAAACGAGCAGCTCTATACTACCGCTGTACCAAGCCATCAAAGCTTAGCAAAAGTGGCCCGCTTCTCTATATGCCACGGTACTCGAATAGTAACTTTGGATGGTGTTTAAAAGACGTTGATTAGTATTTTTATCACGGTAATATTCTACCTTTAGAGTAGCCTGATAAGGAGAATTGGATGTTAGAGCAATATGAAGGATTGATTTTACTGGCGCTCTTCGGAGTGGTCATGGTGGGGTTGGTCTGGTTTCGTACGCATACGGAACGACATGCGGATGGCTTTCTTGTTGCAGACAGGGAAGTTAGTGTTTTTCAGGGAGCGTTTAGTATTGCGGTTGGCTGGGTATGGGCCCCGGCTATTTTTGTGGCTTCTCTTCAGGCGTATACCAAGGGGATACCGGGAGCGTTCTGGTTTATCGTGCCTAATGTTGTCTGTTTCTTTTTATTTGCTGCAGTGGCTGTGAAACTTCGAAAGTGTCTTCCACAAGGGTATACGCTACCAGAGTTTATAGCAGATAATTTTGACGGTCACCGTTTGAGTCATATTACATTTACTGCTGCTACTATCATTTATCTTGGTAGCGCGTTTGTTGCCAATGCGAATGCTGGTGGAATGCTCCTTAACTCGGTTAGTGGGATAGATACCCGTGTTGCTATTATAAGCATGGGCGTGATCGCGCTTTCATATTCGCTCCTTAGTGGACTTAAAGCTTCTGTTTTTACTGATGTCTTACAGATGTTTATGGTACTCGGGCTTGCCTTTGTTATTGTTCCATTCACAATCTCAGAAGGCGGAGGTTTTGAAACTGTCTCAAGTGGTTTAGGCGGCGTTACAGGCAAGCACAGCTCCTTATTTGATATCGGTATCGCTCTTAGCTTTGGAATTCCTGCAACCATAGCCTTAATGACAGGTCCTATATCTGATCAGATGTTTGTACAGCGTGCGTTTGCTGTGAGAGAAAAGGATATTGTTAAGACATTTGTCTTTGGAGGATTACTTTTTGGTCTTGTTCCAGTTGCATTGTCTATTCCCGGATTCATCGGGGCTTCTCTAGTTGCTGATGGGGCACTCTCCATTGATAACCCTGAGATGGTAGCCCCTGCGGTTATTCATCACCTTTTACCACGGGTAGCGCTATACGCATTTGTTCTTATGGCTTTTGCTGGCCTCTGTTCAACCCTTGATTCAGCACTTTGCGCGGTAAGTTCACTTGGAGGGATCGATATTTATCGTAGGTATATGGCACCACAAGCAGGAGAGAAGCAGATTCTCCATGCTTCGCGAGTTACAATGCTCGTGGTCGGAGTAGCAAGTACAGCGATCGCACTCTTGCAGCCTAAGATACTCTGGGTATTTATGATTAACGGCGCAATTACGGCTACCATGTTTTTTCCTGTGCTCTTGTCGCTCTATTGGCGGCGAATGCAGGCGAATGCTGTTGCTTTGGGAGTTGGGATAGCGCTCCTTGTTGGACTTCCATTCTCCATTTATGCGAATTTTCAAGATGATGGCATGCTTGTTATGTATGCTTCTATTACGACCCTAATGGTGAGCTTACTTGTGTCCATACTTGCGAGTGTTCTTACGAGTCCTCGTTCTGCCACTTAGGAGATCTCCTAGGATTATATTGAGTCAAGATTTGAGTAGCGGAGCTACTCCTGTTAGTTTCTAGCGACGGCGATACAGTGAGAACTTTTTTACGAGAGCCGAGTTCAGGGGGGAGTGGTCCCAGTTGGTACGTGCGTGTCAGCGAACGCGTGGGATCCTGCTGCGTTCTTATGAACGTGGAGAGCATTTGAGGCTGGCTTGAGTAATCGCCGCCTTCTCTTCTCTCAGAGGGACTTTACCGAAGCCACTTTTGAAATTACAGCGGTGAATCTCCTGACGACTTCCGCTCGTCAAGAGGTGACATATTCACTCGCCAACTATGTAGTTTCTACCCCTGAACTCGGCCTATTTTGATAAGAGGTTAGACACAATAAAGGTATCTACTGTGTTGCCTCTCATTTCTTTCGTTGTTGAAATTTATAAACGTTGTAGAGCATTAAGCTCCCTATAACGAGGACGATACCGGCGTACTGAGTGATGCTTAAGATCTGACCCAGTATGAGCCATGCAAAGAGTGAAGTGAACACTGGCTCGAGTTTAACAAAAAGACTGAACTCAAAAGTTCCCACTGCTGAAATTCCGTAAAACATCCCAAAGGTGCCGAGGCAAAGAGAGATGGAGGCTAGTATAATGCCTGACCAGCCGAATAGTGTTGTCGGTAGAGTAGGAGTGTCGTTAAAGAGTAAGAGCAGGGTAAAGAGCAAGGTGACTGAAAAGATGCGAGCCCCCGCAACTCCTGGATTTAATCTTGCGACCTCTTTTCCGAAGATATAGATACGAAATGTTGTGGCAAGAGCTGCAAGAAAGGCAAGCGATAATCCTATGATTGGTAAGTCGCTAGAGGAGTTTAAGACATCAACAACAAGTGCTACGCCAATAAATGCTCCTATCGTACTAAGTACGGTTATGCCGTCTAAAGAGGTTTCACCTCGTATCACCAGTAAGAGGAGCAGCATCGTAGTACTTGTAAAAACAATTACAATCATTACTGGCCCAGGGAGATAGAGAAGCGATGTAATAATTCCAAAGATCGATACGGCTTGAAGAAATCCTGCAAGCACTGTTGCCTTAACCGGGCTGCCTCTCTCGGGCAGAAGCCTGTGGCCACGTAAGCCCGAGAAGATCACAAGGCTAGCTGCTCTGCAAAATGTAGATATGAGTATTAGAAATAACGGATTAGCGCCGTGTTTATACGCTAGCTGTGCTGCGGCAGGATACATCCCAAACATAAAGGCTGATGCGATTGGGATCAAAATGTTCTTATGAAAGCCGGGCATGCCAGACTATACAGCTTCAGATATCAAAATTGCAATTTGAACTTTTCACGAGTTATCAGGCTTTTGCAGATGTGCCTCCTCTAATCTCACATAGAGGCCTTCTTTGATGATTTTGGGTCTAAAGGGAAAAGAGTAATAGGAATCACCATTCTCAGTATTTTTATAGGTATAACTCCCAAGAGTTCCCGGAAAGTCATTTAAATTCTTTAGCTGCTTTAAGATTTCATCATTTGAATGTAGCTGAGATAGAATACGGGCAGCATCGTAAAAAATAGCGGCCCATCCAATTGATGCCGTTGGGGGATATTTCTTTTCGTATGCGTTCGCAAAGGAGGGGGATGGATCTGACATTACATAAATTGCGTTATCAAGGGCCTTATTTGATGATTTATAGTCACCGTCACTTTCAAAAAAGACCCCGCCTGCAAAGTCAACGTTAAGTCCAAGAGCGCGCGCTTGTTTTGCATAAACGCCTATTTTCCCAGGCATGAGGAGTATCACCGTACAATCAACGTTGTCTTGCTTCATCCTCTCTATGCTTGCTCTAAAGTCTGCTTCTTCAGGAAGTACGTAGTCTTCAAGTACAGGCTTTTGCGTGAGCCCCATGGCTACGCCTCGGCACACTTCAAGGGTGAATGAATTTTGAGCACAAACAACTCCCACCCTGCTATAGCCACGTTTATTGAGTAACTCAGCGAGCTGTATGCCTTCATCAACAGCGCTTATTCTTAGACGAATAACGTAATCACGGCCGATAGCTACGTGGGAATCTCCCGCTAGTGCTAGAGTCGGAATCTTCTCAGCGTTTGCAATAGGGGCAACAGCGTTAGATGGGCCAGATCCCGTGGTGAGTAAGATGTCGATCTCTGAAGAGCGCGTAAGCTTTCTATAAGCGCTTATGGTGTTTTTAGGATTGTAGCCATCATCTTCAAATTCAAAGTTAATGCGTTGGTCCTTATCAAATTCTGCAATCCCCATTAAGAAGCCATTTTTGGCGGCAACGCCGTGCTCTGCGGCAGGGCCACTTAGTGGAAAGATTGCACCTACATGGAGTTGTTTAGGGGGAGGGGGACTCGCGTAAGCTTGAAAAGATAGTGCGAGAAGAAATACGAGAAAAAGGGAGCGAAGCATTAACTCCCTTCTTCGATTCTGCGGACTAATATTTTAAATCCGCTTGGATCAAGGAGCGCAGTAAATGCCTCATTCTCGGTGCAAATACCTTTAGCAAGTACATCGGAGATGAATTTTGCTCTCTCTATTGGATCTGTTTCTGCTCCCATATCATACTGAAGGAGTAGAGAGTCACTGTAGGAAGTTCCAATGCTTCTTAAGCGGTCCATAATCTCTGGCATAAGGGCATCAAACAGAGCGAGCTCGCCTTCAGGTGTTTGCTGTGCTTCGAGTGAAGGGAGTGTATGTTTTGAAATATATGCCACCACGGTTTGAGCAACGAGAGGATGATCACAGAAATAGTCACTTAGTGTACCTAGAAGTTCTCCTTTTGTGACCGCGTCTTGAAGCGTTTGGAGTGTCTCAGGATCGTTTTCGGTAAGCCACCGTGAACTTGAGGCTCTAAATGTGTTCTGTAAATCAAAGGGGTGTCGATTGACTACGCAATCAAGAAAGAGAGAGAGTTCTGCAAACTCATCAGGGCTGAAATTGTCATCATCTGGGGTAAGGTCAGTTCCCATAAGGCGATTGCCAGTGGCAGAAAAAATACATGTATTTATGTGACCTTTTTATACCATTTCTGGCGTGAACTACTCAAATAATGCTTTGGTTTTGTAAATATTGAGTCGCAACAGTTTCTTATATGGGAGCAAAAGGCTCACGCCTTGCTGCTTACTGCGTTTAGCCCCTGCCAGTCTTCGAGATCTTGATCTGGTTTTTCAGCGCGAAACTTCGCATACAGATCTATCCCGAACTGATCTTCAAGGATTTCAACGTTGATACCTTTTTCGCGTAGCATTGGCTCGTTGCCAGATGCATTTGTAATATCTCCTACCACTACACGAGAAAAGCCTCTCATATAGAGCAGTGTGGCACAGACATCGCACGGACTTAAGCTCGTAAAAAGTGTGGTTTGTCCAAAATCAATCCGCCCCGCATCACGGATCGCTGATGTTTCACCGTGATTATATGGATGAGATTCTTGCACCAATGTATTGTGTCCCTTGCCGACGATCTTGCGAGTTTGATTGTCAATGATGACAGCGCCAATTGGACAACCACCTTCGTCGTAGCTCTTCTGCGCAAGTAGAACTGCTATACGCATATAATGGGTATCAGTTAGTATGTTAGCAAAGCTCTCGTTCATGAGTATGGATAAACTTGAAGTGGGCATGTGTGCGATAGCGTTAAGTACTTCTTCATTAATTACGGTAGTTTCATTAAATAGAGTGTTCATTACTGCCTCTCATTTGTATTATGCGTAGCTAGAGAATACGCAACATAGTGATTGAGCTGCAATAAAATTCGAAAGCTAACTCAATCCTGACACACAGACTCGGTAGGACTATGAAAACAGTACTAAGAAGGCTTACAACACCTCATAAGATTCAGTCTTATATCGATGATATGGCCTATAATACAGAGGAGATTACTCGTTCGGCAGCTGGAGCTCTTGTAGCCGGAAAGGTCCAGTGTTTAGATGGAGCTCTCCTTGCTGCGGCAGCGCTAGAGTATCACGGTCATGCTCCTCGTCTCATGGATTTAAGAGCGAACGAGCGCGATGCGGATCATGTGCTAGCTGTTTATACATACAAAGGGCATTACGGTGCCATTGCAAAGTCGAATTACGTCGGTATTCGGTTTCGAGAGCCTGTTTATCGCACACTACGTGAACTGGCGATCTCGTACTTTAATAATTATGTAAGTCCTGAGAGGGAGAGAACGCTTAGAGAATACTCACAGCTTATTAACCTTGCAAAGTTTCGTAAAGTTGATTGGAGGTCTGCTCCGGTAGATGAGGATATCTATGAGCCGCTTGCTGATAGGCTCGAGGGAGCGAGGCACTTTCGTCTTTTTCCAAAAGCTATCGAAAAGGTACTTAAGCCTTCTGATGAGAGACTTGTGCAGGCTGAAATGGTTGGTCTTGATCCGGCAGGACTCTACAAAGCATAGATAGAAAGAGAAGATGAGGCAGGAGTTAGGAGTGATACCTTTAAAGGTTCACTCGCGGCGCGCCGGGGGTGCACGTAGTGGCAGCTCCCCGGCGTCGCACGAGTGTAACTTCTAAACCTCGGTGTCGTACTTACGCGGCAACCCACAGCTCATCAGCGAGGAGCGATGCAGCTTGCCACCGGCTTAGTACCTTGTGGCAGGTGTGGGTAAGACGCAGGGAAGCGCTCTCTGAGCTGTAGCTAAGCTCGATCAGCACACTCCCTTTGTACTCCCACGTTACCCGCGTCCGCGAATCTCCGGTTGGTATGTAGACCCGCGGAACGGATGTCGCCGTTCGCGGGATCTCATAGTAGAGGATGCTCAGGCTGTTTTGCCACCAGAGCGCCAGTGGTTCCATCTGATCAAAATTTGCCTTACCGATCCCCTCCATAAAGAGGGTTACGATGCGGCGATTGAACCATTCAAAATCATCTTTCACGATGGCGCACACTGCCTCAAGCGCTTGGGTACGATCCATCTCATTGGTAGTAAGGGTAATCAATTCAGATATTCCTTTAAATGAAAGAACTCGCGTTAAAATGCATCTGACAAAACGTATGTCAGGCAAGTGTGGAGCCAAAATACACACTATCAGGCGTATCTTTTCTGCCATTCACAAATAAAAAACACCACTAAAAACCTTAATCCTATCTCCTGCACCGGTAGCCTGTAAAAAGTACCGACTTTCGGTGCAAGAGGGATGCAATAAACTTCTTCCGGTAATGTATTTGAGAAAGAGCAAAATTGGGGAATGGGACTATATCGTGCTCTTTACGTTTGGAATAGTTTCTGACGTCAAAAAGAGTGTTAGAAATGTGTTAGCAGTAATGCTACACAGATGCGCCGGTGACATTTTGGCATTGGCTTTCTATCTGTGCCTTTGAGAGTCTGCTGCTTCTTCCGTTCCAGCTTGAAACTCCTGATTCAGCCTGTCTTCGATCAAGAAATATCTCCACACCGTTTCCATCAGGGTCGGCTGTATAGAGCGCCCAGCTTATGCCGTGGTCAACCAGTGAATAGCCTGTATTTAGCGCTTCAAGTGTGTTTGTAGCTTTAAGAAGCTCAGCTGCAGAGTCAACTTCAAATGCCGTGTGATAGAGGCCAACGCCACCTTGTTCTGGCAGGGGGGCGTCAGCGCCTACTTCTTGCAGGGCGATGTCGTGATGTGCTTGCCCGAGAGTAAGAAAAGAGAATACTCCATTAACTCTGTCAGTCTCAGATGCCCCGAGTAGTACTTTATAGTACTGCTCAGAGCGTTCTAGATCTCTTACTTTAAGATGTACATGTCCTATTCGCATGAGATCTTCTCCTTTACTGTGTTATCAATGGCATATTTCCCGCCTCCACTTATTGTGAGGATCAGGCATAGCCCAATAACGAGTAAGTGGTACTCAAATCCTTCCCCTGATTGCTGACCAGACCAGTTCATAAAAAACCCGTGTTGCCAGTGAGCCATGCTTATAGCTCCGGCCATGACGAGCGCAAGGCTGGCGGCGCAGAACCTTGTAAGAAAACCTAGCGCTATTGAGATAGCCCCAAGTGATTCAGCAGCTATGACCAGAAGAGCAACAAGAGTTGGTATGCCGAGAGCACCGGTAAAAAATCCTAACGTTCCCTCAAGACCGTAGCCGCCAAACCAGCCGAAGGTTTTTTGTAGACCGTGGGGGAGTATTACGAGAGCAACTGTAAGCCTGCCGATGAGCGCTGATACGTTTGAAGTATCGGTGTTTAAAAATGCTTTTATATAGTGTTTCATGAGATCTCTCCAAAAGTAGTTGATGTGTCAATTATATCGACATTTAGTT
>JAUIIO010000054.1 GCA_030431715.1 bacterium | reverse complement strand
TGCGATTGTGTGCTTGCGCATTGAAAGCAAAAAACATGACGAACACTAAAGAAATAAATCCGGTCTTGAATACATTCATTTTTACACCCCCATTGGATTTGCTGAGTAACTATTTTTTAACCTGCATCCCACTATAGCGCGGAAATCAAATTTAAGCAGGGATCAATCTTTCTACATTGGGAAAAATTACCCAATCTAACGAATCTTCAATAACTTTAGTCCTCTAGGCGAGAGGCTTGAGGGAAACTTTCCCTATTCACAAGGGATCGAAAACTCATTTCCTATGAGATAAGGAATCTTTCCTAGCTTGAGAAACTATTTAAAAGACAAATCGAATACAATAAAAAACTTAAAGAACTCGAACAATGAAAGCACGTCATCCGTCGTTTATAGAGATGCTAAAGCTGGTATGTGAAATCAGGGAAGTCTCGCCAGCGACTACCCGAAAGTATCTAAGCTGGAACAAAAGATATATAAAGTTTCTTAATAGGAAGCATCCTGAGAAGTACGGGGCTGCGAAGGTTGAGGAGTTTTTAAAGTCTCAGAAATTGGAACACAGGCTTTCAAATTCTACTGTTCGTCAGGCCGAGGCGGCTCTTCGCTTTATGTACAGGCACCTTTTGAAGCGTGCTACTAAGCATTGGGACTTTAGTCATATTTATATTAAAGAGAATATGTTGAGGCGTCTACTGAGATGGTTGTGAGCTGAGGCTCGATTAGTAATTTGCAGCCAAGGCATGGAGATTGCCGCCAGCCTTCGCGTGAAGCTATGGCTGACAGGCTGTCGTTCGGTCTACGACCTCGCTATTTTGCTTTCAGCAAAATGCCTTACGGCACGCCGCCTCGCAATGACCATTGTTCTTAAGTTTCCTGTTGATATTTCAGCCTGCGTGGCGATTGAACGCTCGCGGCTGCGAAAGGTAAAAAGCAAGGGGGAACGCCCGATCAGGGAGAAAGGGACTGCAAGTCCCTGGACCAGAATGTCAAATGGGAAAAACGCTAAGCGGGTGAAGAAACTTTATGCTTCGCATAAAGAGATTCCAGTATTTTCCCTGCGGGGCTGTTCAAATCTCTTCACCCGCAGGGGGTATACGAGCGTTCAGCGAAGTAAGGGGATCGGAATCTGAGGCTGCGCTAGCTCGCCTCAGCAGTTTGCTCATTGCTCTCTGCGACTTCGTCTCTGCAATGCTGCCCCCTGGCCCCAGCCGTCGCGTAAAGCTATGGCCGGTAGACTACGCGGCGAGCGGGAAAAATGGAGCGGGTGAAGAGATTCGAACTCTCGACCTCTTCCTTGGCAAGGAAGCGCTCTAGCCAGCTGAGCTACACCCGCAAAAGAATTGTGCCCTAATCTGCGACAGTTAGATTCCACAAATGGACAGACTACTCTTTGTATGGAAATGAGGCAGAAAAGTCAATACGAGCTGCTGCTTGCGCAGATTCGGGCCTTTCGCTATGTTTTCAGTGGTCTATATGTTTATCAGGAGTTACTGGTATGAACGATTCATGGGATGAGCGTCGCCGAGCCAAGGAAGAAGAGTATTTCAATAAGAAGAACGCTGAGGCTCTAACAAGACTTAAAGAGAGAAAGGACGCTGCTAAGCAACGTCTGAGCCCGATTACCGGTGAGCCCATGGAAGAGCTTACAATTATGGGAGTAGTCGTAGACCGCTGCCCTACGTCAAAAGGCATCTGGCTAGACGCCGGAGAGCTTGAAGAGATTTTAAATGTTGCTACGGGTGTTAAGAGCGAAGATGAGCTTAAAGAGTCAAATTACTTTGCTCAGTTTCTGGCAACTCTGACCGGGAAGAATTAATCCCCTCACCGATCAGAGCTTGTAGCTGCTGTTGCAGTGCCTATTTGCTCTGCTCTATTGAACTTCTAAGTGAACGTTGTCCAAGCTGAGCTGAACGTATCTCAGGGCTTGCGCCTCTTGAAGAGTTTGGTCCGTTAATTACCGGATTTGATGCTTCGTCTTGCGCGCCATTACTAGAAGTCTTGTGAGTGGTTACACTAGAAGAGAGCGGTGCTCCCTGCTGTGCTCCGGCATTACTTCTTGCACGTGCAACGAAGTCTTTTGCAAGAACTCCTTGGCTTGAGAGGATTGTCTCTCTGATATTTTTAAGTGTGATACGAATACCCGAAGAACTAGAGAGAATACTCTCTGAACGGGACGGATCCATAAGATCCTCTATCATCTTTGTGAGGTCTGCTGCTTCGAGCAGTTTTTGTAGTGCTTTACTCTGATCCATAGCTCTTTTCCTTGACCATACAGGGTTTCGAATATTACTAGCCTTCTATATACTGATGCAGACGCAACTGATTCGGATCCATGAAAAGAAGACCCCTTTTATTTCAGCAACTTAGCTTTTTTGAGCGGCTATTCCCGCGTCGCGCTTCGTCGAAGAAGCGCACACGACCGGTACGTGGCCAAAAGATTAAGAGACAGAAAAAGAGCAATAATCCATTTCTAAAAGAGATCTGGTGCGACATCAGGCGAGAGTATTTTCCGAACAGGCCTGATCTGGACGAATACACCGTATACTGGAGTAATCGCAATCAAAAGCGTACACTCGCTTCGTGCTTTACAGAAGAACACCGGGTAATAGTTGCCAGAGAGATGGACCACCCTAATGTTCACCCGTGGCTTTATCCCTTGCTCTATCATGAGATGTGTCACGCCTTTCTTGGTGATGATGTGCCAGCCATGAGAAACGGTAAGAAAGCGTGGCACGGGAAAAAGTTTAAGGATCTGGAGCAACGTCACCCTCAGATGAGAGCATTTGATAAGTGGGTAAAAGAAGGCGGGTGGCTTACCGCTGTCCGCAGCCACCGTACTCGAACAGCGCATGCAAGAAGAAAAGCTGAGACCATAGTGGCATCTTAATGCAAACGATATCTTAATGTTTTATGAAGTTAACGAGAAGAAAATTCTTAGCTTATACAAGTGGCGCAGCAGGGCTTGCGATCGCATCTACAGCAGTAGCTAGTACGGCAAACACAACTGGGCTCATTAATACCACAAAACTTCAGATCCCAATTAAACACCACCACGGGAGTGCAATACGTGTAGCCTTTCTTAGCGATATACATCTCGGTCCTTTTCTTGAGAAATCGATGCTTGATGAAGCGATTAAGATCGTAAAAGAACATTCCCCCGATCTCCTTATTCTTGGCGGCGACTATCTCTGGTTACCGGACTCAAGTCTAAGTAACATGTTTCGCTCCTGCATCCGTAACTTTCAAGGCGTCTCTTACCGAGATCTTCCGTCAGCCATATTTGAACAGTTCGCAGATGCAACACGTGAACTCAAACTCCCCCACGGGATCTATGCTGTGTACGGAAATCACGATCGGTGGGTAAATCCGTATTTGTGTAAGAAAACTTTTGAGAAAGCAGGTATTAAACTTCTGATAAACGATCTCGTAGAGCTTAACGTGAGAGGCTCCTCACTAAAGCTTTTCGGAACTGATGATTACTGGACCGGCGTGCCCAAGCCCCCGCCTTTTCCAGCCTCTTCTACGAGAGATGATATCCGAGTAGTCATCTCTCACAACCCAGACTACCAGAGCGAACTACTTGGCAAGAGCGCGCTCTCTTACGACTTCGGACTAGGTGGGCATACCCACGGAGGGCAGCTATGCCTGCCGCTTTACGGCGCCCTATTCTACAACATAAACGACCAGAGATTTCGATCTGGACTTACAACTGTTCGAAATACTTCAGTTTTTACCTCTAGAGGCATTGGGACGGTTGAGATCCCCTACCGTGTAAACTGCCCGGCTGAAGTGGCAATAATCGACTTTGTATCGGCATAAAAATCCGCTGATAGGGTTTACTTCATTAATGAAATCAGTATAGTATCTTGTGCTCAAGCTGCTATGACGAATAAGCGCAGCTACGTGCATAACAGTGGGTAAATGAGACCCACCACGAGCATGAGTTAACGACAAACAAACGAAGGAATATTTGTGAACAGTCAGGATTCAAACGAAGATAAAGACCTCTACAACGGCATGCCGAAAGATAAGTACATGAATTTCAAGCCTCAGTCTCCTGAGAAGAGCCGCACTGCGTCTATGGAAGTTATCGTTGACCACGGTGTTGAGCGCGCCATTAAAGCTCTTAAGCGTAAACTCATAAAAGAAGGTCTCTTTAAAGAACTCAAAGCAAGACGCTACTACTCAAAACCTTCTGAAGAGAAAAAGCGCAAGCTTAAAGAATCAATGAAAAAGCGCAGAAAAGACGAAGCGCGACGTCAAAAGAACCAAGTTCTTTAGACAACACTCTCTAAGAGAATTCTAAATTTTTAAAGTACCTGAGGCAGGCTTGCATCCGAGCTTTTACTGGGCGTGGCGGTGATCTTTCCGTCTACATCTTACTATTCTGTGGCATATCCGGGGAGATTGCCGCGTCATTCGGTCTGCGACCTCAGCTCCTCGCAATGACCATTGCTCTTAAGTTCTCTGTTGATCTCTGATACTGTCAAACTCTACGGGGCTTCCGGCAGAGCCGGAGGTTTCTTTGCGCTCCAATGACCTTCAGGCATAAGATGTTTATCAGAAGT
>JAUIIO010000042.1 GCA_030431715.1 bacterium | reverse complement strand
CTGACATATAAACCGAAGTTCCCGTTCCACTGAGTGCTATGTCATCAAGACCATCTCCATTTGCATCTATGACTGAGACACTGCCGGCTGAGACGGTGATTGTGTCAAAGACGGCTGTTAACCCACCGGCACCATCTCCGAGTAAGATTTCAAATCTAGCTGAATAAGAAGATACGACAACATCTGTATGACCATCACCGTTAAAATCACCTGTCTCAATAGCACCGGGAGTGTATGATGTTGAAATAATGCGTTCTTCGCTAAATGTTCCGTCGCCATTGCCAAGAGAGGTTACGAGAGTATTACTTGAACCAGCTTTCAGGATATCAAGATTCCCGTCGCCATTAAGGTCAACAAGCTGGGCCTGAACTGTATTCGCTCCTAATATCGGTCCGTCGGTAAATGTGCCATCACCAGTACCGTAATGAAGTATGAGGCCACTCCCGGTTGTTGCAACAACATCTAAATGACCGTCTCCATTTACGTCCCCACTATCCATTGCGATAACAGATGTGGTGGGGATGGCAAGAGTATCGGTATGAAACGCTCCGGTGCCAAACGCTCCACCGATGCTACCACTAAGTTGAGCACTTGCTCCGATTCCGGCTTGGAGAGTGATATCTTGAGTATCACCGTTTAGTAATTTCATTTCGTTAAATTCGACCGATTGAACTATCCGTGTGTACTCATCAGATAAAGCCTGAGCTTCTTTATCCAATGCAATTCGCTGGACTTTTGAGTAGCTGCCGTTTGCTGCTTGAGTGGCTAATTCCTGTAATCGACCGGTGATATTGGTGAGCTCTCCGAGTGCTGAATCTATAATGTTAAAAGCTGAGATACCGTCATTTAAGTTCCGTATCGCTTGCTGATATATACGAGCATCTGCACGCAGGGTGTCAGCTATCGCAAGGCCAGCAGCATCATCAGAGGCACGGTTGATCCTTTGTCCAGACGAGAGTCGTTCAAACAGCGTAGAAATGGCATTCTGGCCATTCGTAAGCTCTCTGCTGGCCCTCATGGCCGCTATATTTGTTCCATACGTCAACTTCATCCGTGAGTTCTGCGTGCCCAAACTACTGAGCGCAACTCTCCGATATCGAGATCGACGTAAACACTTGAATTCTTAAGTAAAAGCTAGATCTCTCCCGGACGTGTTGAGGTAACACATTGAATACAGGAGGATATAATTTATGTCAGTAAATAGAAATTTCCGACCTATACTAGTATCGACTTAATACTCAAATGTATAAGAATCTGACGCTAAATACCTGAAAAAAAATCATCGAATAAAAGTAACAACATAGCGAACAGAGCTACGTAGTACTATTTGATTTCGAAGGGATAGATAGCTTTCCAGTCTTTCTTCATGTCGGCAACAATCCAGTCACTAGAAAGAGCCTCATCGAGAGCTTTATCGAGAGTACCGATGTGTGACTCCCGGTCGTATGCCCATTCACGCTCACCGTCAGTGTGATGAACGATGAGGGCTAAGGTCTTGTCTTTCTCAGCACCTTCGCCTTTGCTAACCCACTGAAGCATTGCGAGATCCCCGTCGGAGTTTCCAAAAGCTGCTACAGGCCTCTTGCCTATGAACTTGTGAATGCCAACGGGCTTGCCTTCCTTATCGTCGATAAAGTCAATTTCAGGAAGCTTCACAATCACAGGCTGGCCATTTCTCACTTCAAACTTTGTCTTAATACTACTACCTACAACTTGCTCAGGTGGGATACCGTATACCTGTTGCGTCCACGGCCGCATGAATTCAACGCCTCCACCTGACACGATAAATGTTTTGTACTCAGCGCTTCTCAGGTACTCGAGGAGTTCTAGCATCGGTTGATAAACCATCTCCGTATAAAGATGGTTCGTAGAAGGATGCTTCGCAGTACTAACCCAATCCTGCACTGTCTGCTCAAATTCAGTAGTAGTCATGCCCGCATGGGAAGCCATAATAAGCTTTACGAGTCCGTGTTCTCCTGATGCAAGAAGTGCTTCTTTGTCATTTTCGATCACTGCCTTAAATGGTTGTTTCGATCTCCACTCAGGATGCTTGGGAGCCAGAGCTTTTATGCGATCGATTGCGAAGGCGAGCTGAAAATAGAGAGGGTGCTCTGACCAGAGCGTCCCGTCGTTATCAAAAACCGCTATTCGGTCTTCTACAGGAAGATACGAGGATCCTTCTTTATCCGTTGTTCTCTTAACGAAATCTAAAATTGCTTGCTTATTGGGACCATCATTCCAAGATGGAAGTGGATCCTTGTTGGCAGTTGAACAGCCCGATACGGCAGATGCTACAAGCATGGTAATCAGAATAAGATATGATTTGTGAAGTGGTTGGGATTGGTTTTTCATGTCTTTATTTTTTAAATGCCAATAGGAAAATGGCAGAGAGCCGGGGGAGTTGTAGTAAAACGACTCCCCCGGCAATTCATCCTTAGTGACTACCGCTTCCAGCAGCAGAGAGCTTCTCCATAACCTTATCGAGGTTAAAGCTCGCAGCCTTCTGACGTGGTGGGTATTCCTTAAAGCTCGCAAGGAATTTCGCAACATACGCCTGTGCAGGGACAAAGAGGTAAACACGGTCAATTAACCAATCGTAATACGTGTTTGAGGTTAACTGAGAACGCTCATACGGATCACGACGCAGGTTAAAGAGGAGAGGCACACGAAGGTGTGTAAATGGCTCAGCCCATGCTTGGAGTGTTGTATAAACACGTTGCTCTAAGAAGACAACTTTCCAGTCACGGTAGCGAAGCGAAGTAAGATCTCCATCATCAGAGAAATAGAAGATCTCGTTACGTGGTGACTCCTTGGTCTTACCAGTCAGGTAAGGTAAGAAGTTATACCCATCAAGATGTACCTTATATTGTCTTCCGATAGCCTCACGACCGGTGAGAAGATCTTCCTTCACGCTATAGTCCCCAGCAGCGGCAAGAAGAGTCGGAAGCCAGTCCATATGGTGCATAATCTTATTTGACCATACTCCTGCTTCAATCTGACCAGGCCAGCGAACCATCGCTGGAACACGCCACGCGCCTTCCCAGTTAGTGTTCTTCTCACCGCGGAAAGGAGTCATGCCGGCATCTGGCCACGTGTTCATGTGAGGGCCATTGTCAGTAGAATAGAATACGATAGTATTATCAGCGATTCCGAGCTTGTCGAGCTTATCAAGGAAAAGTCCGATATGTCTGTCGTGCTCAACCATACCATCAGAGTACTCATCTTGACCTGATATTCCACGATGTTCTTTCTTTACGTGAGTACGAAAGTGCATACGGGTAGCGTTCCACCAAACAAACCATGGCTTACCAGCCTTATGTTGACGTTCGATAAAGTCGAGAGCCGCTGTAGAGGTCTCGTCATCAATAGTCTCCATTCGTTTTTTCGTGAGTGGCCCAGTGTCCTCAATCTTGCCTCCGGCAAAGCTTCTGATAACTCCGCGAGGTCCAAACTTCTTTCTGAACTCTGGATTTTTCGGATAGTCTTCATTCTCAGGCTCTTCCTCTGCATTTAAGTGGTAAAGGTTTCCTAGGAATTCATCGAATCCGTGATTTGTAGGGAGGTGTTCGTCTTTATCACCAAGGTGATTCTTACCAAATTGCCCGGTGGCGTACCCCTGTGCTTTAAGAAGGGCGGCGATAGTCGGGTCTTCAATTTGCATGCCCTCGTCAGCTCCTGGAAGACCAACCTTAGAGAGCCCGGTACGAAAAACACTTTGTCCGGTAATAAAAGAAGATCTTCCAGCCGTACAGCTCTGTTCACCGTAATAGTCAGTAAAAGTCATCCCTTCTTTTGCAATACGGTCGATGTTAGGAGTCTGGTAACCCATAAGGCCGTGGGTAAAATAGGAAATATTTGACTGTCCAATATCATCACCCCAGACAACCAAAATGTTTGGCTTTTTTGCTGGAGTACTTCCAGTCGCAGCGTGAAGTGATGCACTGCTAAAAAAGATAAGGGTAAGAGTACTTACCGCTAAAAAATATTTTTTCATAAATAACACCTGTGAAACAGATTTACGACAAACACCTGACAGAGATGATAGAGAGCGCATTTGTTCTGAAACAACGTGGAATAGATGCAAGCCCTAGCTATGCCAGCGAGACGGGCTAAGACTTCCAAATCCCTACAGAAATGTCCAGTTTATTTTCTGCGAGCTCTTGGCGAGTCACGACTACCTGTGTTTTCAACTACTTGGCTTGGCCCAGATCGTTAAGAATCTTAACAACCGAGCCATACTGAGGATCTAGAGCGAGTAGCTTCTCAGCGAACTTTGTAGCTGCCTTTTTGTTGTCTCTCTTCAGGTTGTAGGAAATAAGGGCTACCAAGATGTTTCGGTCGCTAGGATGTGTTTTGTGAACATTCTCAAGAATAGAAATTGATTCCTGTAAGTCGCCATGTGTGCTCAGTGCAACAGCGTATACGTAGCCGTATCGGACATTGCCCGGCTCTATATCATAAGCGCGCTTAAGCTCAGGGAGTGCTGCGTCACCTTTTTTTACGCGTACATAATGCAGACCAAGTGCATGATGTACGGCCGCATTATCTGCCGCGATTTGTTTTGCTTCACTCAGCATAGATTCTACGTCATTATCTCTTTGTTGCAGGCGGTAAAGATCTGCTAGATTGATATATCCGTTTACAAACTTGGGATCGAGCTCTAGTGCTTTCTTGTAGTATGTTTCTGCCTTTAAAAAATTTCCGAGCCTAATTTCAAGTAGGCCAAGGTTCATATACGATTCGGGCCTATCACTATTTGCCATCTGAGCTTTTTTATATTCGCTGAGGGCCTTATCCATCGAGTCTTTATATTTCTCAGGGATTGTGGCGTTAGGAACGACAGAAAGTATCCTTGCAGCTTCTATCCGGACAGAGCGAGAAGGATCATCTAACATTGGGAGCCCCAGAGTCAGCCTTCCCTGTTCATTAATGAGATCGAGATGATGGAGCGCAGCCAGTCGTATGGTTGGTTCTGAATCTTTGAGGAGATTTTTAACAACAACAAGGGTTACAGGACTCAGGTACTGCACGAGATCTTCCGCCGCTGTAGCACGCGCGATAGAGGGCAGCTTTTGCGAAGCTGCAACGGCTGCGAGATCTTGCCCTGCAGAGGGCACTCTATCTCTTGCTTCCTTAAGAGTTTCTCCGAAGTGCCAGCCGAGATTCCAGTCTTTGCCCAGCCACTTCTTAAGACTTGCGTCGGCCCACTGTGGATTTTTATCGGTGTGGCAGTTTGTACATGCATCAGGCGTGCCGAGCTTTACCGAAAGATCAGGTCGGGGAATTCGTATGCTGTGGTCGCGTCGGCTATCTACTCCCATATAGGTCTTAGCGGGCATATGACACTCTATGCACTCAGAGCCTTTACTGTTTAAATCGTGAAAGGTGTGTTTCTTGCTATTAAATTTCTTACTCTGATGGCACTGCAAGCAAAGCGCATTTCCTTTAGCACGGAGTTTAGCGGTATGTGGATCGTGGCAATCGCTACAGGTTACCCCCTTATGGTACATCTTGCTTTGAAGAAAGGAGCCATAGACATAAACTTCCTCTTTAATCTGTCCATCAGGGTGATAGAGGAAATCGGTAAGGAGCGCTAGCTGATAATGATCAGAATACGAATCTCCTGGAATGTAATCTTCACTGATAGTGCTTCGCCTAGAGTGACAACGAGCGCATACCTCAGTCTCTTTATGTTTCACAAGTTCCTTACTGCGCACAGCATTGCCAGTGATCTCATCAAGAACCCAGCTCACATCATCACGATCGTTAAGTCTTACTGTGAGTCCTAAATCTAAGAGTTCTTTTTCATTAGTCTTTGAGGTGCTCTGTTTCTCGGCCCATTCAATATGTTTTGAACCGGGACCATGGCAGGCCTCACATGTTACGTTGATATCTGTCCATGTAGTGTTATAGGAGTGTGTCTCTGAGTTGTAGTTTTTCTTTAAGTTTGTACTGTGACACTCTGCGCACATGTAGTTCCAGTTCTGCTCACGACTTGTCCAATGCATTTCGTGTTGATGGTCAACTTTATCGTCAGGATAAAGGTGGTACCAGCGCTGCCCTCCCTGAGCTTTTGGACGTGCGTCCCATGCGATACCGAGGGCTTGTACTTTGCCGTCTTCTAGTTCGATGAGGTATTGCTGAAGCGGAGTTACCCCGAAAGTATATTTTATTTCGTAGTCTCTGAGCTTACCGTCTGGCCCATCGGTCTTAACGAAATATTTTTTACCTTTTGCATAGAAGGTTGAAGTGACACCGTTATAGCTAAATGTTTTGTTTTGAAAGTCACCGAGGACCGTTTCTGTACTCGCATGTTGCATAGCAAGATAATGGTGAGATCCTGACCACGCTTGAGATTCCCTTTTATGGCATGTTACACAGCTTGAGCCACCTACGTATGTTGCCTTTACATCCTCAGCATATGCGTTATCGCAAGAGAGTACGGGTAAAGATAAGAGGCATATCGCTAACTTCAAAAAGCGCGTGAATACATTCATCGGCCTATTAAGGCGGATTTTCGACTGGATAACAACAGTTTTGTAAAGAAGATGTTCCTGTGTAACTGCGAGCATTCAGGATAGTTCTTTAGGAGGTGCTTCTAGAATACGTCTCTGCGATCAGGCGATTGCCAACCCTGAAAAAATACGATTATATTTAAGTTATTGGAACTAATATTTTGGGTTATGAACACATGAAAATAGTTAAATCAGCTCTTATTGCATTAACATTTATCGCACTTTCTCATTGCGGTGGTGGCGGAGGTGGTCGCACAGGTGAGGTCATCACAACTGACTCGAGTCAGTTAACACAGGTAACGCAATATTTTGGACAAAACGGAAATCTCTGGAAACCTGAAGCAGAACCAAAGTCCTCAACAGCCGGGCTTCTTGTTGTACTCTTAGGGCCTGAGCATACAGGTCGTTTCGATGACTGTCGGGTAGAAAAAGTTGATGGCACTGTAGAATTCCTTGATTGTAACGACCGGGTAGAATGGTCTCATATTCCTTATAGCTGCGTAGCAAACGGTGGACGTGAGCATTGGCGAGCAACTTTTAAATGTGAAGAGGCGGCTGTTGCGAGAGCCATTTGCAGAAACCAAAGTGAAGAGTTCACCTTTGAAGCTGCAGGTGTAGGTCTTGGCTCAGTATGTTCAAGACACGGCTAGTTTGAGTGCGTGTCGCGGTGTGATCACGGCTTTTGTGTTTCGGTCTGTGTCCAGCCTCCACCAAGCGCCTTATAGAGGAAGACGTGGGCATTGAGTTTTTCTCTTAGTACCTGTGACTCCGTAAGCTCGTTTTGAAAAAGCGATCGCTCGGTATCTAGTACCTCAAGATAGTTTGCTTCTCCGCCATCGTAACGTGCCCACGTGAGTTTAACAGCAGCTTTGCCGGCAGACACCTGATCGGCTCTTGCTTTGTACTCTTTTCTATATGTCTTTACAGCGATAAGTGCGTCTTCAACTTCGCGCAAGGCTTGTAGTACGGCGCTCTCGTAACTCAGGGCAAGCTGATCGGTACGGGCTCTTTCAGCATCAACCCTGCTAACATTTCGGTCAGCGCTTAACAGGGGACCCAAAAGATCGCCACCGACGCTCCAAAATCTATCCTGATCAAAGTGAAGCTCTGAGAGGTCTGTACTCTGCACTCCAAAGGCTGCTGTAAGAGAGAGTTGTGGGAATCGCAAAGCTTGCGCAACTCCAATCCTCGCTGTCTGTGCATGAAGCAGCGCGGATGCCGCGCGTATATCTGGACGTCTTAGCAGAAGCTCTGATGGAAGCCCGGCTGGAATATTAGGGAACTCTGGCTGTTCGGTAAGAGAGTGTTTTCGTTTTATTTCATAAGGTGCAAACCCGGTAAGGACGCTGAGTGCGTTTTCTGTCTGCCTAATATTTCGCTCAAAAAACGGTACGGCTGCGGCGGCATCGCCTTCATTTACTTGCGCTTGGTGGAGTTCAAATTTTGAAGAATAGCCTTTATTAAATCGCGCTCTTATGATTCTTGTAGAATCAACCCTGCTCTTTAGTGTTCGTCTGGAGATGCTAAGCCTTCTATCAAGATCAAGTAAGAGAAAATAGGTGCTCGCAACATCAGCAATAAGTCCAATGTATGCAGTCCTGTAAAACTCTTCACTTGCCATAAGCTCAGCACGCGCTGCCTCATTAGATCTGCGTATGCGTCCCCACAGATCAAGTTCCCAAAATAGCGGAGTTGAGAGCGTGTAAATCTCTTCAATCTGACCAGGCCTCACCGTTTCAAATTCTTGCTTCGTGGCTGACCCGGCAAGCCCTATATCTGGAAAGAAGTCTGCTCTCGTAATACCCAGAATTGCACGGGCTTCCTCTCTTTTTGCAACTGCGGTTGCTAGGTCTTGGTTGTTTTCAAGTGCGCGCTTAATAAGATCTTTTAAGTTCTCGTCCTGATAGTGATCCCACCAGTTTATATTTGTGATCTGCTCGGGTGAGGCAGCACTCTCTTCTCTAAATGTCTCTGGGAGATCTACCTCAGGCGGAGTGTAATCAGGGCCTAATGCACAGCCTGAGAAGAGGAGCAAAAAGAGCAGTTGTGGTATTCTTTTGCTAAGCTGCATGACTCCCCGCTGTTTTACTATCTCCTGCAGGAGAAGTATTAGAAGAATCACTTTCTTTAGAAAATAGGGTATCGACAATCACAAAGAGTACAGGAACAAGGCACACTCCGAGCAGTGTCGCCATCAGCATTCCCGCAAATACCGCCATCCCCATTACTTTGCGCGCCTCAGCACCAGCTCCGGTTGCAACAAGGAGTGGCAGAACCCCGAGAATAAACGAAAATGCAGTCATCAAAATAGGCCTAAAGCGCATCTTCGCTGCCTCAAGGGCAGCGCTTGTGGCATCAAAACCTTCATCACGTTTCACTCTAGCAAATTCAACAATAAGAATAGCATTCTTTGCTGCTAGCCCAATGAGAAGAACGAGACCGATCTGAGCAAATACATTATTTACATAACTTTCACTGAAAAATCTTGAGATCCAGAGACCACTAAAAGCTCCAAGAACAGCAAAGGGTGTGCCCAGTAATACACTAAGAGGAAGCGACCAGCTCTCATACTGAGCTGCTAGTATGAGAAACACAAACAGCATTGCGAAGAGGAAGGTTGTAGAGAGCGAACCGGCAGATGCCATTTCTTGATAGCTCATAGCATTCCACGCATACGTCATATCTTCTGGCAGGGTCTCTTTCGCAACTTCCTCTAACGCCGTAAGCGCTTGAGCGGAGCTGTAACCGGGGGCAGGGGCTCCAGTTATCTCGGCAGCACGAAAGAGATTGAAGCGGTTTGTAAATTCAGGCCCACTTATCCGCTTAGTCTTAATAAGAGTAGAGAGCGGAACCATCTGACCACTATCTCCTCTTACAAAGAAAACACCTAGATCGTTCGTAGAAGTTCGATATTCAGGCTCAGCCTGCACATATACACGGTAAAGTCGGCCAAAGCGGTTAAAGTCATTTATGTAAGACCCACCAAGAAATGATCCGAGAGCGGTATTGACGTCAGACATCTTAGCACCCTGCTTTAAAACTTTAGCACGATCGATGTCTGCAAAAATCTGAGGAACACTGGCACGGTAGGTTGTAAACGCTCTGGCGATCTCAGGACGGGCGTTTGCTGCTTGAATAAACTTTTGAGACTGTGCTTCAAGATACTCTGGAGTATTTCCTGCCTTATCTTGTAGCATAATGCTAAATCCGGATCCGGTTCCAAGTCCTGGAATAGCGGGCGGACCAAACGCAACAACAACTGCCTGTGGGATCTTCTTTGCAAAGATCTGATTAAGCCTCCGGGTTATATTTGCAGCTGTATTCTCAGCCCCACGCTCAGCCCACGGTTTTAGAGAGATAAACAGAAAAGCATTGTTTGTCTGCATAGCGCCCGATAGGAGGCTAAAGCCTGCGACTGACGTATAACTATCGATACCATCTGTAGCAGCAAGAATTTTCTCTACCTGTGACGTAACCTCGTCAGTCCTCTGAAGAGATGCCGCATCTGGTAAGGTGATGTTTGCAAGCATGTACCCCTGATCTTCCTCAGGGACAAATCCAGCAGGAATTCTTGAGCCGAGAAAAATTACGGCCAGCACAATGAGTAGGAGAAAAATGACACTACGGCGAATATTTGTAACAAAAAACTTAGAAATAGTAACGTAGCGGCCTGTAGTCTTTTCAAGAATATCGTTGAAACGTTGAAAGAACCTGCTCAAAAAGGTATCAGAGGTTTTGTCAGAGGCTGGCTTAAGTAATAAAGCGGCGAGAGCAGGAGATAGCGTGAGCGCATTCACTGATGAAAAGATAACAGATACTGCTATGGTGATAGCAAACTGTTGATAGAGCCTGCCGGTAATGCCACCCATAAAAGCAACCGGAACAAACACAGCGATAAGGGCGAGGGAAGTTGCAACGATAGGCCCTGATACCTCGCGCATAGTTTTGAGTGTGGCTTCCTTTGGTGAAAGTCCATCTTCGATATTGAGCGACACCGATTCCACAACAACAATAGCATCATCTACAACGGTCCCAATTGCCAGAACGAGCCCAAGTAAGCTCAATGTATTAATAGAGAAGCCAAGGATAGGAAAAACTATAAAAGCCCCAATGAGTGACACCGGGATAGCGATAAGCGGAATGAGGGTCGCACGAAAATTCTGTAAGAATAAGTAGACAACGAGTATGACCAGTAAAACAGCTTGGAAAAGAGTTGATACTATCTCACTAATCCCTGCTTCAATTGCTTTTGTAGTATCAAGGGAAATAAAGTGTTCCAGATCTGATGGGAAGTTCTTAGATAAACTCTTCATTGTTTCGCGAATCTCAGTGGCGACCTGAAGTCCGTTTGAGCCGGGCAGCTGATAGATGGCCAAAATAGCAGCAGGAGCCCCGTCGAGTCGTCCAATGGAGTTATATATTTCAGAACCAAGCTCTACGCGTGCTATGTCTTTAAGGAAAATCTGGGACCCATCAGGATTTGAGCGAATGATGACTTCTTCAAACTGTTTTTCTGTAGCAAGCCGGCCTTTTGTCTGAACGGCATAGGTAAATTCCGTTCCGGGTGGTGCGGGAGGGGCTCCAATTTTCCCAGCAGGAGCAATAACATTTTGCTCTTGAACAGCACGAGTAATATCAGGAACGGTAAGCCCAAGCTGGGATAACCTGTCAGGCTTTACCCAAATGCGCATAGCGTATTCGCTACCGCCAAACATATTGACCTGTCCAACTCCGTGAATACGAGACAGTTCATCAACGATATTAATCTTGCCGTAGTTTGTAAGGAAGTTATTATCGAACGTACCGTTCGGGGAGCGAAGCGTTACAAGCATAAGAGGAAAGGTAAGAGACTTCTTTACGGTAACCCCTAGCCGTTTTACTTCTTCTGGCAGGCTTGCCTGTCCTTCCGATACCCTATTTTGAACCAGTACGTTTGAGTTATCGAGATCAGAGCCAACATCGAAGGAAACGGTAAGTGACATCTTTCCGTCCCCTGAGTTTACAGACTTCATGTAAATCATGTTCTCAACGCCATTGACCTTCTGCTCAAGTGGTGTGGCGACGGATTGTTCTACCGCGATAGCATTTGCTCCCGTATACGTTGCTTCGACTTTGATTTCAGCAGGAGTTATTTCAGGATACTGTGATATCGGAAGTGAGATAGCAGAGACGACACCGAAGATAGTGATTACAATGGAAACCACCATAGCAAAGATCGGTCGATGTACGAAGAAGGCACTCATCACAATTTACTTCGTGAGGATAGGATCGATGCTCATCCCATCCCGTAGTTTTTGGATACCCTCAACAACAATAGTATCGTTGGCATTTAACCCACTTTCAATTACCTGGAGCTTTTCGGTTGTAGGTCCCGCATCTACCTTTTTAAGGGTTACGGTGTTGTCACTATTTAGGACAAAGACACTGTAGGTGCCTTGTAATTCCTTAAGAGCACGTTGAGGTACAAGTACTGCATTTTCGCGTACTTCTGAGACAAGCTTTAATCTTGCAAATTGTCCTGAGCGAAGGATTCTATCAGGGTTTGGGAATGCAGCCTCTATTGTCAGTGACCCAGTAGTTGGATCTATCCTTGAGTCTACGACACGCATAGTGCCTGTATGTGGGTGTGTTGAGCCATCTGCTAGTATGAGCTGTAGTGGATATTTCTCTTTTCTTTCGTTACGAGTTTTTTGATCTTCAGCGCTGTGTTGCCTTGCAAACCTTAAATAATCATTCTCTGTGACAGAAACTCGAACATGAATAGGATCGATTTGGGATACGAGATTGAGTACAACTGGATTCGGTGAGCGCCCTACGAAGTCACCTACTTTTGCTTTAGAAATACCAATAACTCCATCAATTGGAGATGAGATCGTTGTGTAGCTCCGTTGGATCTGTGAGAAATCAAGAGATGCTGCAGCAGCATCGACAGATGCTTTCGCTGCCCCCTCCTGAGCAATGGCAGCGTCAAGCTCGCGCTGGCTAACAGCGTTCATTTCAGCGAGTGGTTTAATTCTTCGTAAATCATTCTTAGCTTTCGCAAGTACGGTTTCTGCCTCAGCGAGCGCGCTCTTGGCTTCAACGACCTTAGCGTCAAATGGTCGTGGATCAATAGTGTAGAGGAGGTCGCCTTTCTTAACGCGGCTTCCTTCTTGAAAGTGCATCTCTTCAAGAGTTCCCTCAACTCTTGCGCGTATGGAGATGTCATTTGAGCCATAGGTCTGTCCTACAAGCTCCATATAAACGGGAACATCTTGTAATGTTACTTTTGCAACTGGAATTTCAGGAGCAATAGCAGTTTGGGTGACACTGCTACCTGAAACAAAGAAGTAGTATAAAGCAGCGATAACAATAAAGACTATTAGGCTTCTTCGAATTGATTTCGATCGGTGAGTTGGCGCGAAAAAGTCTTGAACTGCTGTATGAACCATCTAATTTGTGAAGCACTGATATGCGCTCTAAACGGGCAAAAATTAGCACATTATGCTTACGGATTCAAAGAATTCAGCAGCTTATTAGCTTATGCCATAGGAATTCTTTGAAGTGCAGTTATGAGAGATACAACCAAATACAGGTCAAAAGTATCAATGAGTTATCTCAAGAGGACTTATCTTTTCAGGTACTTGATGCACGTTTATGCAAATCTCAGGAGACACTCTCTTGCGATTTTCTCATAATATTATAAGAGTTTTTAATTATGAGCGCGGAAATCAAGAATAGCAGTGTACTTGCTGAGGAAGCCCCACCCAAGCTTTCCTGTGCTACCTCCCTTTCCGGTGAAACCTATTATGGAAGGCTCAGACCAGCTCAAGAAATTATGGTCAAGTTGCTTGAAGAGAGAGCTTGCGGCAGGGATTCAGTAACCATTGTTGATATTGGTCTTGGTGATGGTGCACCAACATTTGTTCGAGATCTCGTTGAAATAGTGGGATCCTCTTCGCTAAAAGGGGTTACTCTTGTTGGCCTTGATAATTCGAGCAGGCGCATTGAGCACGCCAACTACTACATCCAGCCAGAATTTTTCCCTTCAAATATTGAAAGAGTTTTTACGCGGAAGGCTGATCTTACATTTGCCCCTGAGAAAGCAGGCAGTATACAAGATGTGCTTCAGAGTTGCTTGGGAGATATCAAAGTTGATTTGCTTCTCTCTTCGAATTTACTCTCTGGATTATCACTTGATGCAGATACAACAGCACGAAAACTCTCTTCTGTAATGCGACCAGATGGCAATATCGTATTTGGCATGGGAGGGGTAAATTTGGAAGACGCCGTATCGGCGAGTTCCCTGAGCTTTAAGATCTATAAACAAGATGGTGAAAGAACGTGTGCCCCGATAGAGCATGAAATTCAAGCAATGTCATATCTCTCAGTCGTTGATTATCCGGATAGAAAAGAAGAATTTATGAAAAAGAACTATCATGATATTTCCCAGAGGCTTGCTTCTTCTTAAAGAGTTCTACGTATTTTATTAAACCTTCCGTAGCTGTAAGTTTCTCAACCAAGGTTTTTTTCTCTGCATTTTGCAAGAAGAAACTCAGCTAAAATCTTTAATTTACAGGATGATATATTCTGCAGATGGCGGTTTAGGGCACATAGAAAATTCTTTTCTAGTTTTCCCCAGAACTTGATGGTAGAAATACAGAAATACATTAGAGAGGTTGTAGTATGGGGCAGCAGCATGAAGGAACCAATTCTCCCGGTCAACAGTTAACTGTTCGTCACGCACCTCCTCCCCCAGCACAACTCGCAGCCTTAGCTTCCGCTCATACAAACGGAGTCAATGAACTACTTGTAGCGGTAATCAACACTGGTACGGTTGATGCTATGAAGGTCGGAACCGTGCTTGCCAATAATCAGATTCTTGATGAAGTGCTAAAACATACCGCGGCTTACAAGCACGCAGGAGAAAACGTAACGCCAGCTGCAGATTTTAATAAACTCTCTATAGGTTCTAGTAGTGAAGCGGCTACAGCACTCCGGAGACTTACCGCGGGTTTTCTTGAAGCCCGTAGTCTCCTTGCGAGTAAATACGATGAAAAAAATATTGAGTTGTGTGATGCGTTTCAGGAGGTAAACGCAAGCTATGCACTAGTCATTAGCACCGTTCATCAACTCTTTGATAGCGATGATCCAACATACAGAACGGCACTTAGACCAGAGTTTCTCAAACTTCTCTCTCACGATCCGTATTTACTGAAACTTACCCCATCTTTTCGCGATCTTTTAGGGGCAACTTCTGAGCGGGCAACAAAAATCGCGCTTCGTACTTTTTTTGAGAACTTTTGTGATAATGCTGTAGAGCCCTATGTTTATAACCAAGACTTTAGCTCTCTTATTCAGTCAATACTCCTACGTGAGCTTCGTCATGTAATTGTTGAAGAATCAAAGCTCCCCGTAGAGAAGCGGCTACTTGCACCATATCTAGCGAAGCTCTTTGAAAACAGGATGCGAGATGAGCTTACTACCGCACAAACTGATGATGGTAGGCCCCAGCCCGTGCTAGAGTCGCTTAGGAGATGTCCCGGAGAATCCAAACAGTTAATGCGCTCTATCTCAAACTTCCTTATGGAGAGTCTTGGGAATGAAGGAGAGATGATACTGGATCATAAAGACGTTATTTCGTGTGAGGTGATGTTAAGTATCGGCTGCCTCCTGCCAGAAACAGACCTTACTGAGCTTCTTGGTAAGCGCCTCTATCAGGTCGATGATCTCGATCCGTCTCTCGTATTGGTTTTTGCTTCAGCACTCAAGTTTTCGTTGTATGCAGGAGAAGGTCAGCCGCAAGTAGATCCGAAAGCTCTCATTGAAATAACGGTGAAGCACGCTGATGCGTTGTCACAACCAGAGCTTGATCGTATGGTTGGTGAGCTTTTTATTCCACTCTCAGAAGATTTCATCTCATTTGTTCATGAGAAGCGCGAGCTCTGGGATGAGCTTCCTGCTGATTTTCGCACTCAGTGTGTAGAGCAAGTTCTTGTGCACACCATTCTACATCACAAAGATCTTGAAGCTGTTGATGAAAGTGTTGCTACGACACTTCTTTCGAAACAAGTCATGGACTTACTCCTTGGAGAATTAAAGAACGAAAGAAGTTTAGATCCTATTGCTTTGCGTTGGCTCATCTTACACGGGGCACAAGGGAGTGTGGCAGAAGAAGACTCGACCCTTATTCTTCATAACACTCTCTCTGATGGAAGGGAGGCCGAAACTCTTGGAATTTCCCCTGACTCTTACGAGCGTTTTATCATTCAAGGTGGCCATTCTGCTTTGCAGGTACTTGCAGAAGTTCAAGGACAAGAGGAGAGGCTGTGTACTCAATTGTGTTCCTATGAACCTGCTGACAACACACAACGGGCAGAGATGGTTCAGGCGTTTGATACAAGGTTAGTGAAGCCGCTCAGGAACTCTCTAAGTGAGTATGCAAGTGCTGTACAAACTAGGCGTTCGTCTGAGATGGAAAGCATGCGAGCCGCTGATAAGATTGATGAGTTGGCTGGTGTTGGATTCACTTTAGCCGAGTTAGAAACTCAAGTTCCGGTACTTCGTAAACATTTAGAAACCATAGTGGCGTTTGTAGAGCTTGAAATGGAATACGCTGAGGTACTTAACCAGAAAGCGAAGAAAGAAGAGAGGCTTGATGAGCTTAGCGCCTATTCCGTCAAAGAGCTCGTTGAGATGGACTTGGCAAACACGCCACAAACACTGAGAAGAAGTATTGCTGAGCTTGAGGACAAAGCAGATAAGTTGCTCGCTCGCTCATTTCAGCTCCCTGCCGCTGTCTTCGATGAATTGCCTCATTTTTCTAAAAGTAGAATGAGCCTTGGAGAGCTTCAGCTGATGACGCGTTCGCGAGAGAACCATCGTAAGACAATGACTTCTGCGCATGGCGCCTCAACATCGGCCCTTGACGAGATGCGAAATTCTCAGAAAGAGATGTCTTTGCAACGAGTGAAAATACGAAGACTTTTTGCGCTGGTACAGAAGGGTGTGGAAGCCCCGGCGCTTAAAGGCCTTAATCCCGAGAGTTTAAAACTCTCTCAGGGAGATTCATCAGATCTATTAGGTATATTGTGTCGGATCAGTATGACAGCGCAATTAGGAGACTTAGGAGATTCAGAAAAGAGTCGTGAGTTGCGTCAAACTTTAGAACAACAGTTAAAAGAGGGACTTCGGCAAGCTTTTAAAGATCCCATGAGTAAAGCTGATACGAGTCTCGTTCTTAGAGAACTCGCCTCGCTTACTGCGAGAAATGCGCCATTCCTCCTTGAATGGGATAAAGGAGATGATTCGTTACCTGAATTCTTAAGTACCATGCTACATGAGGATGTGAAGAACAGTGAGATAGCATGGATTTCTCATGACCGTGGTTGGGATGAGTCGATGCATGGACCGATATTGGCAATTTTTGGATCCATGATCTACTCCAAGGTCATACCTAGGGAAGTTAAAGCTCGTGCACTTCCCCCGTGTTACGCTGGTGTGAGACACTGGGTTGAAAGGGAGCAAGAGGCTCAAAAGATTGAAGCTGAGTTGAAAGCATCTCCTGATCCAGCAAAAAGGGATCTGCCTGAAAGATTTCTTACCAGTAACGATCTGTATGAGCCATGGACAGCTGTTCTTGAGCTTTCGCAGGGAGTTTCAAAATCGAAGCCAGAGATCGCAATTCAGATTACAGAACACCTCGCGACTGAGGGCGCCATTGCAGTAACTTCAGCAGATTTGGAACTCGTACGTCAGGTCTTTTTGCCATTCTCAATCGCGCTCGAACAGTGTAGCAAGAACAAGAAATCGGTACTGAGCCCACTTCCTGAAAAGGCGCTGTCGTATAGGAGTGCTGTAGCGAAACGAGTTCAAGAGCTGGCGGAAGCGACTCGCCAGCAAGAGGAAGAGATTCTTAGCGCAGCACCTGAAGTACCAACTGCGGAAGGTATATCATTTGATAGCCTTAAAGTACCTAATGGATTGGCTCTTCCCGCTCCAGCAGGAGGTAATCCGAATGATGTTAAGCGACTTGAAAACTCTTGAGACCGTTTAATAAGAGCCATTTCCAATATTATCTCTCCACACAGTGTAGTCAGCTAGATCGATAATTCCATTATCATTACCATCGGCACCATTTCCTGGTTGTAACACTACTTCTCCGTAGGTCATTTTAAATACAAGATAGTCTTGCATGTCGACCTTACCATCCCGGTTGTAATCACCCTCTAAATTACAATCAACATATTTTTGTGGAGTATAGAGCATAAACCCTTGGAATATTTGGTCTGGCATAAATGGATTGCCAATAATGGATCTCGTCTCTTTACCAGCTATGTCAATACAACTTGTCAGTAGATAAAGCTTGTTGTTAATAACGAGAGGAGTAAACCAACTGTGGTCCAATGCAATGGCTTCCGGACAGACTGAAAAGTTAAGATTAAAGTCTGAAGACAGGAGCGGCAGGTATCTTTTTACAGGTGTGTGTGAACCGCCGAAGCAGGTCTGGAAAGAGAAAAAAGCGTCGCCTATACCTTCCTGAGCTGGTTCTGCAAAATATGATTTAGGATCATTTCCCTGAGGAAATCTTATCCTTGACCATGTAAGTTCACCATCTTCTGGAAGAGATCGGCGAGCCCCAACTTGACCAAGCACTATAAGTTTGATCTCATTATTTCCGTTATGTAAAACGTGTGCAGGTATTTCTACGTAGAATGGGATAAAGAGCACTTCACTTTGTTCGTACTTCTTATAGAGTCCTGTCTTGTGGAAATTGGTAGGGAAATTCTGCTCATTGATATTGTCATGTGCCTTTCCGGTAAGATCTTCTTTTAGAATAATATGAGTATTTGATGTCATAACAATCTGGCCGGTATTAAATGTAGATCTTAGGCCAGTTGTAGAAAAGCTTCCATCGTCCTCCAATAAGCTACTTTCAACATGTAGAAGCGATAATGAGACATTCCTAAGTGCAGCTGCGAGACTGTTATTTCCTATCTTGGAAAAAAAACCATATTGTGCGAGCTCAACATCCTCACTCCCATCTGAAGCCGGAAAAAATTGACCAGACTTTTCAGGAATAATGTCAGAGCCGAGAATTCTCAGAGAGTTTTCCTTAACCTCAACACTTAAAGTTCCACTTACAGAGGACATGTCACTCTCAACTTCTTGTGCCTGAAGTTTTTCCGATCCTGATACAATGACAATCTGCAGTTCAGAGAGTTTGCTGTCTATCTCGTAGTGAGCAACCTCTGCCTTCGAATTCTGAACGCCACAGAAGATGTTAAGAAAGCAGATAAAACAGACTGCTGGTATGAGAGTATATAGATTTGTATTGTAGTAAGACTTCATTATGACTGATCCTATTGGTAGAGCTGTATGGTGATAGGCTGCAAAGTTCGTGCCATGTCATGAGGCCTCAATGTGCAGTTCGGTAACTATATGTTACGGCTTCTGTAAGTTCTCTAACGCTCAAAACATCTAGCAGTTGTCGGGATATCCACTGGGGGCGTTGCACCTTATGGTGCCAATTTCTAGCCTCATGGTGGGATCGAGTAGATTAGCATTTACAAGTAACGGCCTAATTCCAAGGGAATCACAACTGACTGAAGCACAAAGTGGCTGGCCTCCGGCGGCATCTCGAGCTGGATGAGTTTCGCCCTGTGCTATATTTGGAATAGGTTCTTGTTTGAATGCGCGAGCCTTGACTGTAAAGTCACCAGTCGTATTAAATCCTACAAGGCTCATAAAGCTTGTAGGTTGATTCCGGAGAGTTAGTTCAATGTTTACAGCATTCGCTTTACAATAATGATCCTCATCTCCTTCAACCGATAACCAGACACGACGTATGGGCGCGGTTAAGGGATCAAGGGCTGGATCTTGCCAGTAACAATAGATACCGCGCTCGACTCTTACCTCAAGATTTCCCTGCTCAGCCATTGTAAGACTATAATCAGGACAATCCATGAGAGTGCCTGATGCCTTTTTAAAACGCATTGCGTTCGAACAACCTCCACCTGTGCAGAGCGATTCTGCTGCTTCGGCATTCAGGCCAAGTAAATCACCAGTTGAGAGTGAGAGTAGAGTTGATTTTTTTACTGCGGCAAAATCATTTACTTCTTGTTGAGCACTATATTTACTTAGTGAAAATTCATCACTAAAACCTGATCCAAGTACAGGATGAAAAATGGGACGTGTCTCAAGCCGACTCACAGCGGCGAGTGCCGCTTGATCCGCTGCATTCTGAGCTCTTCGAATCGCTGCTTCGAATCGTGATAGATCAATAACAAATCCGGCTATTAAGAGGAGAAATAAAATACCAACGGCTGACATTGCAAGTACGGCACCGCGCTCACTGTGAGGATTGATCTTTCTTAACTGCATAGCTCATCCGCACAGATAAAACATGGGTCTTCGATAAGAACCTTAGATTCGGTGGTTACGTAGAATGATGCATTCCAGAATAGATTAGCCCCAGAGAATGACTTCCAACGAACATCATCGACTTGCAAATAGCAGCGAAGCTGTGATGTTCCGCAGCCTTCGATGACAATCTTGACTTCACCAATATCGAAATCAGCGTACGAAGCGCCGAGATCCGCGAGTGTACTTTCAAGTTTCTCAACTACTTTGACTTTCAACTGCGTCTGATCTGAGGTTGAATGATTACCTTGAAGATCGGCAGCAAACCCTCTTACTACGCGTTGAGAGACAAAAGTTAAAAGATTATATCTAAAATAAGTAAGGCTAAGATCAATAGTTATACCAATTATCATCATGAAGAGGGCGAATACGAGAGCAAATTCAAACATGACAGCCCCATTGTCGTGTTGAGATATTTGTTTTCTTAAGAGCATTGCCATAGCGCCTCACCAAAGCAATCATCAGCTTGCAACAAAAATTTACTCGAAAACTGTACTTGTAAAAGAGATGCTATCCCTGCCCAGCAGAAGACGCAGTTGTCCTCTTTGTTTGTTGATATGCTCATAACAATATACTTTTCTGAGAGTCCATCCCATTCTGGTGTATCAAGGCAAATGTTTGCAGTGCCCCATTTTTGTAAAAGGGCTGGAGTATCGTTTGTTGAGCTATATTCAGCTATATAGGCCTGGAAACGCTCTTTTCCCTCAGTCATGATAGTATTACAGTTGTTAGTTTGGCTGGATATATAAGCAGCTGAGCGTGCCCCGTGCCGAGCTGCTTCTGCCATTACCTGCATCTGAAGTATAAAAGAGGAAATATTAAAAATTCCAGCCATGATTAGGAAAAGGATTGGGATGAGCAGAGCCATCTCAACAAGAGACGCTCCTATTTGATTCCTCTTTCTTGGTGTATCTTTCCACATTTCTAGATACTCCTACTCTATTAGTAATGGCATTGTTCGATCGTCGGCAGATGGTGGTGTGTCTGTAGGGCAAAGGCTCCATTGTGCTTCCTTACATCCGTTTGGCTGTATAGCGTCATGACAGCATTGATTCGCCTCAATCTTTGATTTAACAAGCGCTGGATTCTCTTTTGCTAAGTGAGCACAGGTGACAGAAATACACGGCGAGGGGCTTGGCCGAATATCTGGAGAAGGGCTTGGTGATATTCCCGGCGAAGGACTTGGTGATACTCCTGGTGATGGGCTTGGGGTAGGACTAGACCCACATACTTCAATCTGGTGTGTCGTTATCTGGCGTGGCTCTAAGCATTTATGCTTATCCGCACAAGGAATTACCTTTTCAATACAATACTCACCGCCTTGAGGAGGACACTCTTTGGGAATATCAGAAGGGCAAGGGTTGGTTGCGGGGCAAGAGTCCCATTCTGGTATGCACTTAGGATCACATTGCCCTATCTGTGCCACTGTTACATTTTTGGTGCCGCATCCGTCCTCACAGGTCACAGTCGTTTCAGTACAATAGTTACCACCTTCAGACGGACAATCTGTTGGCATTCCTTCAGGGCAGTGGCTTTCCTCCGGGCAACTCAGCTGACACTCTTCACCTTCGCAAGGACATTCAACTTCAGGTGATGGAGAGGGAGATGGTCCTTCACATTCTACTATTTTGGTTTTATTTGCATAAGCAACACTATTAGAACAATCGCATGCGCAAGGTTCTTGATAGTCTTGGCAGTACTGAGTATTGCTCCCATCACACTCTGTAGGCAGTCCTAATTCAGCGCATGTCTCCGACGTCTGTGACCGGCATTGTGGACAATCTACGTTATCACATGCGGTGCATCCCTTATATACGTGACAACATCCCTGACAGTCTTCACCGCAGATGTCATAGATTTTAGTGCATCCCTCTTTGAGACATGCATATCCCTCTGGGCACATGCCCGTTTCACAAGTTACATTTGTAAGCTGGCAGATTCTTCCAGATTTACTAACATTTTTGCAGGTGTGGCCGTCCGGGCATGGATTGACAGCACATGGACAAGGGCCATATTTCCCACCACATCGAATGTTAGCAAGTAGTGGGCGGCCTACTACAAGGAGAGCTCCTAAAAGCGTCAGAAAGACAAGGATAAACTTACATAAAGCATTTTTACTATTCATACGTCTTTCCTTTGCATAATGCGAAATTCTTCATCTGCTCGAAATTGTAGCAATTGATGCGTTATCCATGCCGCATCAGATAGAAATTTTGCGTTTCCGAAGCAGTTTCTATTTTCGATATTCTTTGGTGATACGGTCAAATAACCTCCATCGCCTGTGCAGACTCTGGTTTGTTCACTATCCCAATTTATTAAAACATATTGTTCAAGGATCTTCTTACCGCGTGTTTTGTAAATGCCACCGATATCCAACATAACCTCAGTACATGGAAGAATACTCTGCAGTGTTGAAAGTCTAACTGTGTCTGGATCACGTTTGTCAAAGGAAGTAAGATTGATGATGCGTAGTGCCGCGGACATATCTTCAGGATCATTTGTAGCGAGGTACTTTCCGTAGTAAGCCCACCCAGCCCAGCAGATATATTGTGGAATGAGTGTTGTATCCGAAAGTGACGGTGTGCGTACAGCATCCTCCTTTATCCTCTGCGCTAAAATAAGATGCAACTCGTCGATTGTTTTTCTGAGCTTTGAGCGAGTCGCTTCTAAATGCGCTAAATTCGAGAGCTGGCTCTGCTGGAAGAGAAACACAACAAAAGAATCATCATTTAACAATGCGAGCGAGTCACTCAACTGTCTTGCATACGAGGCAAGCAGCATGGGCTCGCTTAATCTGAGTGTTCCTGCTTTTCTATGCTCTTCATAGCGAAGAAGTAAGAATTTCATTCTGCCCCAATACCAGCCCTGAAGTTTTCTGGAGAGAGATGAATCATCAGAGAAGAGATCTGCGCTTCGCAGTATAGGGAAAAGAGCGGTATTCTCGTCCCAAGTATTTGCAAGATCTTGCCAATTTCTAAATTCACTAAGAAAGAGAATTTTGTCATTTTGAGATTGGCTTATTGAGCTAAGAGATGCGAGACCGAGCATGGCCCAAGCGTGAGTGGTTGGCATCTGAGGACTGCGAAAAACATTACTCTGGGTCTTTGAGCCCGTCCTTAGAAGTACATTTGAATGCAATAAGCTATCTTTATGTAATAATTCATAGAGTTTTCTAAAATCTTTCTGAAAACTTCCAGAGGTTATCGAAATCGAAGTTGTCTCAGGAGAGTGATTCTTCTCTTTGGAGCACGCAGTCAGTAGACTAAGGCAGAGAATCGTTACTACGGTGCATATAGTTATTATGCGATTTTGAAAGGAGAATGGTGTTAGATATCGATGCATTATTCCTTTTATAAAACCTACAACGTACGTTATGGACCGGAGCTTAGTAGAGGTGTACTATGATCCGCGTTCTGTCCCATGAATCTTTTTTCCCTCTGACAAATTCGCATATAGTCAATATCTTAGGTAGTTAGCACTGAGCTGTTGAGTCAGGCATGCTAGGCCAGTTTTCTGAGTCACCAAAACGTAAAGCGAGACATTTTCAGTGCGATAGTTATTATTTACAGCTAAACAAAGTCTTACACTTTGAGCATGTGAGGTTTTAGTCTTCATGTTTAGAATGGAGGTGTCGAGCACAAATCTGCGCTTAGAACCTTGATGAAATGAGATTTGGAAGTTGCGTAAGGAGGAGTTCGTCTTGCCCTGCTTGACGGAAAACAAAACGTAAGAATTCAAATTCAGTAAAGTCATCCCAATCAATATTTTCTGCATTAAATCTGTTCAGAATCTTTGCGCGCTCTTCTTCGGTAAACGTAGACAATGGAAGTGTGTATGACGAGCAGGATATAGGGGTATCCCTGCTGTTTGAAAGATACTCTCTGACAGCTTTAAGCGCGGTATTGGCATTTTTCATACTAATGCCTGATTCGAGCGGCATAAAGCATATCCCGAGTATGCCTGAATGTGGTTCAAAAGGAGCTATGAGGCGGTAACTCGTGCCCCCGACCTGAACGCAATAAGATGATTCACGAAGTGACTAGTAAACATGAGTGGCAGCGTTCATGACAGGAGCAAAAATCTCTCTGTGTCTGCCATTCTCAAGTCCTCTCATAAACATCAGATTGTAAAAAGCAGAATCCAGAGGCGTAGAGAGTTGATGAGCCTCTCGTAGAACCGAAGCATCTCCAACCTCAAGGTAAGAGTGGCCGATAGATCTGGCAGTTGCGAATGTAGCCCAAGGAACGTCTTTTACAACCCAAATGCTTGCGGGAAGCGGAAGATAGGTTTTATGTGGGTCAAGCGTTATAGATTGAGCGATCTGCCCAATAAGATCTCGGGCGTCGGCAACTTCAAGTGGAATCTCATTTTCCTTTGCAGAAAGGCCTAGTGTCGTACATCCCTGTGCAGCATCGATAATATAGGTTGGTGTCATATCGTACGCACTCTGAAACCAGTGATTAAAGCTCAGTACCGATTCAGCTTTAAAGCCAGCTCTTCCAAGCCCGGTGTTACAAAAGGTGAGCGGTATGATGAGTGGTCTCACTTTGTCTTCAAAAAGTGAGGATACCGTTTTTCTGAGTTCATCAAAATCAAGCTCTGTATCGGCATTAAGTGGAATTCTGACAATGTCTCTTCGAGGATACGAATCAAGAGCTCCTTCTAAGGTGTAGTGCACCCATTCACCAGCAGGAAAGGCGACTACCGGAGTGTATTCGTTGTGTACCTCTTTTAGCTGTCGTCGATAGTTCTTTTGTAGTTCGGCAAGCTTTTCACCATCTAGGGTCGAGAGGAGATCACTTAATATTGAAGAATGAATTTTGAGAGCCTCCTCATCAGTCATAGCATGTAGGGTCTTGCCATGTGCGATGGGTCGCTCTCCCAATGTAATACCCATTTCAGTACATGCTCTTTTAAGAGCAAGGCCTGCTCCAGCCGATTGGTAAGCAAGGCTGGCGGAAAGATTGTTAGAAGCAGTCCCGCCAGTGGTTGTGATTGCTTGCCCTTTAGGCCAAGTCGTTCGTAAGAGAGTAGCCTTATTCTGAACGAAATCATTTGTGAGACTCTCAAGCTCAGGGAAATGGGTCGCTCCAACATGTGCTCCATTAAATCCTCTTGCGATGTGGGAGGCCACGGACGCCACCGGATCAATTCCCACTGGAACCTGATGATCCATAGCTCCGAATCGACCAGAGACGAGTTGACCGCCTGGCTGTGATCCCTCAAAGAGATCAAGAGTTTCTTGTTCAATTCGCCCAAGATAGTTTGTTAGATCGCGAACAGTAACAGAGCTTGGATTGTTTTGTGTTCTTACATCACGTGGAAGGTGTGGTTGCGTGCGTTTGCGAAGTTCTTCTAAGAATCTAAAGGAATGCCCATCAACATTTTGTACCAGTGAAGTTCCGCCCTGCGCGAGTTCCGCAGCCTGATCAAGGGAATCTACAAGGCTCAGTGTGATACTTTCAAGCGCTGTAATAATTCCAGTTGACTGCAAGATTGCTTCACGTCGTTCTTCGACTGGGGAGAGACTAGAGCTGCCAGTTTCAGAATTCGTGCCAATCATACGGAGTGCTTGCCCCTGTAGAGAAAGGTACCCGTTCTCATCAGTTCCTAATGCTTTATCGGGAGCAGATAGAAGCCCCTGTGGCGAAAAAGGTTGTAACTGCTGAGAGAGTGCTCCTAGAGCATGCTTTTCTTGATCAGAGCGCAGAAGTAAAAGATCTGACGCTAAGGACGTGATTGCAATAACGTCTGAAGCGCGCGATGGATCGTAGTATGTCGTATGCTCATATTGAGGAGGATGAAGCGCCTCATTCATTTCCTCTTCTGAATACCATTTAAAACATGGTTCAAAATTTGAAGGGGTTCCGTTTTTAAACTTCAGCCATTCTTTCGCAACAACTAAGTTCACCCGACCATTTGGCAAGCTATCTCCGGGACCGGGTTCATCATCTTGTCCCGAA
>JAUIIO010000041.1 GCA_030431715.1 bacterium | reverse complement strand
CTGACCCTTGGACTTAATCTCTCAAGCCTACGGGCACAGACACAGCTTTCGAAAACGAGTAGCGAGCTATCTACAGTGTTTGAACGACTGTCCTCTGGGCAGAGAATAAACAGAGCTAGTGATGATGCTGCAGGCCTTGCAATCGCTGATAGTCTAAACGCCGATGCCAGAGTTTACACGCAGGGAGTGAGAAACCTAAATGACGGGATCTCGGTTCTCAATATCGCTGACGGAGCTCTGCAAGAACTCACAAACATTACCTTCCGTTTAACTGAGTTAGCTGAGCAAGCAGCTAATGGATCGTTAGGAAGTACACAGCGTGCATCTCTTGATGAAGAAGCGCAGGCTTTAAAGGCCGAGCATTTTCGAATTGCGCAGTCTACAGAATTTAATGGGCGTAAACTCTTTGATGGGAGTTATGGGCAACTGAGCTTACAGGCAGGGTATGGCACCGCAGGTAGTATAAGTGACGGTCTGAGTGGAAACATTGGTGATGGTACCTTTACCTCTAGTAGTACGTACGGCGTCGGCACGATAGTGAGATCTCCTATAACAGCGGATTTAGATGGTGATGGTTTCCCTGATATTATAGCACCAAACTCCTCGGCCGGTACTATCTCAATCCTGTTTGGCAATGGGACTGGCAGCTTTCAAGGTGCGCAAACAATTCAAGTTGGAGCAGGTGTTCGATCAGTTGCAGTTTCAGATTTAAACGGAGATGGTAACTACGATCTTGTTACTGCTGATACCGATACAAACACAACGAGTATTTTATTGGGAAATGGTGATGGCACTTTTCAAGCTCGGCAAACGATTACGCTTAGTAGTATCGGTGCTTTTGAGATTAAAGCCGGTGACTTCAATGGTGATGGACATGATGATATTGCTATAGCTTCATACTATAATGATTATATTGAAGTATATGAAGGCAATGGGGACGGATCTTTCGGTGCGCGCCAGACTTTCGTTACTGATTCAGCCCCGCAATCTCTTACAATTGGTGATGTCAACAATGACGGGATTGTAGATGTCTTAACCTCGAACAATGGTTTCGGTTCTATCTCGGTGCTGCTTGGTAACGGTGACGGTACTTTTCAGGCGAAACAAGACTATGCTGCTGGTATAACTCCAGACTCCATTGAGTTGAGCGATTTGAACGGAGACGGAAGTCTAGATGCCGTCGTGGCAAATAGATCAACAAATACTTTTACTGCGTTGCTGGGAAATGGGGATGGAACTTTTCAAGCAGGTGTAAGTTATAGCGGTTATGGAGTCTTTAATAGTGTGTCCATTGGAGATGTAAATGGCGACGGTATCGAAGATATTGTAGCCGGGGCGGCGCGAGTGAATGTCTTCCTAGGGGCTGGTGATGGTACGTTTGAAGCAGTAGTATCATATCAGGCTGGCGCAAGTGCATCTTTTGTCACTTTAGATGATATTAGTGCGGATGGTGTTCTCGATATCATTGCCGGCAACAGTGGTACCATATCAATCTTAATTGGCGATGTTGTTGATGGAGTTGCCCCACTTTTAGATTTTACCCTCACAACAATGGCAGATGCCCGGCAGGCTCTTTCTCGCTTTGAGCAGAAGCTAGATCACTTATCAAAACAGCGTGGTGAGATCGGAGCATTTCAGTCTCGTATTGAATCAGCATCAGCCGTAACTGTGGCAAACGTAGAAAATTATAGAGCAGCCGAAAGTCGTATTCGAGATGCAGATATAGCTCAGGAATCAGCGAGTCTTGTCAGGCTCCAGATACTACAGCAGGCAAGTGCTGCTGTGCTTGGCCAAGCGAATCAGCAGCCAGAGCTTGTATTGCAACTGTTAAGGGGAGGTGCTTGATATGCCGCTTACCCTAGGACTCAATCTCTCAAGCTTACGTGCCCAAACACAGCTTTCGAAAACGAGCAGTGAGCTTTCAAGTGTTTTTGAACGGCTATCGTCTGGACAGAGGATTAACAGGGCAAGCGATGATGCCGCAGGTCTTGCTGTAGCCGAGAGCTTAAATGCTGATGCCAGAGTTTATACGCAGGGGGTTCGAAATCTAAACGACGGTATTTCAGTCTTAAATATTGCTGATGGCGCTATTCAAGAGCTAACAAATATCACCTTCCGGCTTACAGAGCTAGCTGAGCAAGCGGCAAATGGCACGTTCGGTGCAGCGCAGCGTGCTTCGCTGAACGAAGAAGCTCAGGCACTGAAAGCTGAGTATTTCAGAATTGCCAAATCTACAGAATTTAATGGCAGAAAGCTCTTTGAGGGAGATTATGGAGTACTTTCGCTGCAAGCAGGTTATGGGACCGCGGGAAGCCTGAGCGATGGACTTGGTGGAGATATTGGCACAGGGGAGTTTTCCTCAGAGATTGAGAGTACATTAGTCAAGCAGGCGAATAGCATAGTTTACGCAGATGTGAATGGGGATAGTAATCTTGATGCGATTTACTCATCGGTGAATGATGAGACCGTTAATGTGATGTTTGGAAATGGATCGGGATCTTTTAGTGCAGAACAGTCTTATACTGTGAGTACCGATCCTCAGCAGGTTATAGCTGAAGATGTTAATAATGATGGTCACCTCGATCTTCTTACTGCGAGCGCTGCCGATGATAATATTTCAGTGCTCCTAGGGGATGGTAGCGGTAGTTTTGGGGCGGCACAGACATTCAGCACAACGGCCGATCCGGTTGGGCTTACCACGGCAGATTTTAATGGGGACGGGATCTTAGATCTGGCTGCGGCTAACTCTGGCGGAGACGGTGTAACTGTACACCTCGGGGTTGGAGACGGAACTTTTGGAGCCGCAACGAGTTACGGAAGCGGTTTTGGTGGAATCACGGTAAATACCGGTGATTTTAACAACGATGGTATTGAGGATATTGTTTACGGTGCCTCAGCAGGTGTGAATGTAAATATCCTTCTCGGAAATGGAGATGGGACATTTCAAGCTGATATAGTAGGAAACTCCGGTATTCTCAGTCCTCGTGGTGTGCAGGTTGCTGATTTTAATCAGGATGGGAATTTTGATGCTATTGTGGCAGACGTTGGAGGTAACGGCTTTAGCGTTATGCTCGGTAATGGTGATGGCACACTCCAAAATGGAGTTGCGTACAATACGGCATCAGTGGAGTTTAATGTTGCCGTTGGTGATTTTAATGGCGATGGGATCGTTGATTTTGCCGGGTCTACGTTAGGTGGTATTTATGTCTATGAAGGTGTAGGTGATGGCACATTCGGTACCGGGGTACAGTATGAGGCCAGTTCAGGATTCTTTTCTCTAAGTGCCGCAGATGTCGATAATGACGGCGTAGTCGATCTGCTGGCGCATAAGAGCCCTGCCAGTATCTCTGTGCTCTTAGGTGAAACTGTTGATGGTGTGGCGCCACTTTTGGACTTTTCACTAACTACTATTGCTGATGCGAAGCAAGCGCTTTCACAGTTTCAGCATAAGCTTGACCATTTGTCTTCACAGCGTGGGCAAATTGGAGCATTTCAGTCTCGCATAGAGGTTGCGGAAAGAGTCTTAAGTGTTTCAGTTGAGAATTTTAAGGCAGCCGAGAGTAGAATTCGCGATGCCGATATAGCGCAGGAAACTGCAAAATTGGTAAGGTTGCAAATTCTGCAGCAGGCTGGTGCCGCAATCCTTGGTCAGGCGAATCAGCAGCCTCAGCTTGTGCTACAATTGCTCCGTAATGAAAATTAACGTATTCCGATACGGTCAGACTTGCTCTACATTTATAATTTAAAATCCACGCACTCGATGCATCCTTCTATTTTAAGTCTTTAGCGTGTTCAAATACTTTTCTCCCGTTTTTTTCTTCACTTTAATCATAAGTCTTGTGCCGGTGATCCGCTTTCAGCCGATCGTCACTCAGGATGGGCCAATGCATTTGTATACTGCAGAAGTTATGAGATCTCTTGCTGATGGAGAGTCAGGACTAAGTGAGTTGTTTTTTGTTGATCGTACGCGCTTTCATACCAATATGTTTCTTCAGAAAGTGTTCGCGTCTCTTCTACGATATCTCGAACCTCAGGTGCTTGATTCCGTATTTCAGTTTGTCTATGTGGTTTTGTTTGTTCTCGGTTTTTACTATTGCTTACGTGCGATAAAGCGAGAGAATTCTTTTTTTGTACTGTTCTGTGTGCCGTTTATCTATTCGTATTTATTTCACATGGGGTTTTATAATTTTGTCTTTGCTCAGATTCCGCTTTTGTTTGGAATAGGGCTCACTTTACAGCTCTTTCAAAAGCAGAAATGGCCATTCTTTGCGATTTTAGGGATCGCTCTTTTGCATATGGTCTGTTTTCTCTGCCATATGACATCTTACGTTGTCCTTGTTGGCTTTACGTTCGCCTCGTCATTTTTTTACGGGATTTCGTTGTGGAGAAAGCGGTTGCTCACGGTTCGTACGGCGATTTGCATGGTATCGCCGAGTATCATAGCTGTGCTGGGGGTATCACTCATAGCGATATTCTTAATGGAGTATCACGGTGGCGAAGCTTACTACGAGCCGAAACTCTTACTTCTAAAAAACTTACTTCATCTGGAATCAATCGTTGGCTTTGGTCATTCCGATGAGCGATTGGTGACACAGTGTCTGTTTTGGCTTTGTGTTTTCTACATGGTCGTTTTGGTGGTTAGACGAACTGTTGCGTGGAAGTGGCAATGGCCTGACTCGCTCTTAGTCTGCTCTTTCGGTCTCTTCTTTATGTATTTCATGCTGCCACTTTACGGTATTGGGAGCGGTATGATTACAACACGAGCCATGCTTTTTCCGTTTTATTTTTTGATCTTTTGGTTTGCAACGTTTGAGTATCCAAAAGTCGTACGTATTGCCTCTATCGCTTGCTTTGGTGTGATCAGCTCGTTCTTTATCTCCATTCAAATGCGTGAATATAGGAGGTTTGAGCCTCTCATAGATGACTTTATGACCACCAAAGAGCAGATACGCGAGGGAGACGTATTCTATCCTATTATACTTGATGGCAATGGGTATGATGACGGGTATATAAGCGCGAAGCTTGGGTACTTTTTAAACTTAGCGAATTACTTTTCAGCGGAAGTGCCTAATACTGTGAACATCTGTAATGCCGTGGCGAATGAGAAGTTTTCTCCCATAGGCTGGAATCCTAGTGTTAGTTATGATGGTACATACATGATGATGCCCGGCCAAATTCCAGATATGCAGTTTGAGCACGTATCAAAGAATCATCTTGATAAATTAAACGTCATACTCATCTGGGGAGCAGGGGAAAAATTACCTTGGGTAGACCATGTTGTTAAAGTGGAGCGCCAAATTCCGAAAAGCTTCTCAAAATCATGGACGAGTCCGGCTGGAAGAATGATTCTCTATCGAAAGGGAACGGGCTAGAGGGTATGGCCCTATTGGCTGATTCTGAGTTTTGTTGAGATTTTAACGGCCCACCTGCGATAGGTCTATTTAACTCATTGAAGATATGGCGCTTATTTAATTTATAGAAAAGCGCGCCAGATTCTCATGCATTTCGCTATTAAGTCGATACTATAATGCAAGAGGATAACTATTCTCTGCTATCAAAATAAATGCCCGTAATACCAGTGCGTTACCTAAGCGCTCACAGGGGCAATCTAACTATTTCTCAAGAATTCGCGTAGTTACGTCGATCTCGATATCGGAGAGTTACGCTCAGCGGTTTGAGCGTACAAATCTCACGGATGAAGTTGACGTTAGGAACGAACATATCCGCCATGAGGGCGCAGCGACAGCTCAGCAACGGGTCGAATGACCTCTCGTCTGTCTTTGAGCGTCTGGCTTCCGGTCAGCGGATCAACCGTGCTAGCGATGACGCGGCAGGGCTTGCTATCGCCGATACCCTTAACGCAGATACTCGTGTCTATACTCAAGGAATTCGAAATCTCAATGATGGCCTTTCAGTATTAAACATCGCTGATGGGGCTCTTCAAGAACTCACGAATATAACCCTTCGATTAACTGAACTTGCGGAACAGGCAGCAAACGGCACGCTAGGTAGTGCTCAACGTGCTGCACTCGATGAAGAAGCTCAGGCGCTCAAGGCAGAGTATTTTCGTATCTCAAGATCTACGGAATTTAACGGAAGAAAACTCTTTGACGGGGAATATGGTGAGCTGTCGCTGCAAGCTGGATACGGCTCAACAGGTAGTTTGGGCGATGGACTTGGTGGCGCCATTGGAACAGGCGACTTTGAAGCTATGATAGGTAATGCCACGCCAGATACTGTCTATTACTTTGATGCTGGTGATTTGAATGGAGATGGATATCTCGACTTCTCTTATATCGATGCTACCACATTTGACGTAAATATTTTGCTGGGCTCTGGTACGGGCACTTTTACCGCAAGTTCAAGTTTTTCAAGGGGCGCGACTACAAATGATATTGAGCTTGCAGATCTAAACAATGATGGCGTGCTTGATATAGTCGCCGCAAGTCTCACAGACTTCACTGTTTACCTTGGTAACGGAGATGGGACTTTCCAATCAGGAGTAACTACAAATGTCACAGCGGGTGGGTTCGTAACTACTGGTGATATTAACGGAGATGGCGTTCAAGATGTAATATCATCAGCAAGTAGCGGAAACACCTATTTCACGGTAGCTCTGGGAAATGGAGACGGTACATTTGCTTCTACTACCACATTTTCTACAACTTTGCAGATTTCTCGTATGTTGTTATCTGACTTTGATGGAGACGGCGTTCTTGACCTTGCAGGGGCTAGTGGACTTGGTCTTGCTGTCTACACAGGATCGGGAGATGGGACCTTTAGTGACGAGCAGAATGTACTTACTGGCACTAATCAGGTACTTGCACTCACAGATTATGATCTTGATGGCGATATAGATGTAGTTGGAACTAGTTCATCGTTTAGCCTCATTTATCTCTATGATAACAATGGTGGCGCGTTTACCTACGCTGGAAGTGAGGCAACGCTTTCGACTCGATTAAGTCTAACAACCGGGGACTTCAATGGAGATGGAGTCGACGATATCGCAACCGGGGGGATAGGTGATATTGCTATACATCTCGGCAATGGTGATGGTACTTACCAGGAGTACGAGAGTTTAACTGGTAATGACTCAATATTTCTCATAGCTGAAGACTATAATAATGATGGCGTGCTCGATCTCGCAGGCAGTAGGGCGACTCACGATTCGATCGGTGTTTTCATTGCAACGACTCAAGACGGAGTCGCTCCCCTGCTGGATTTTTCTCTTGCCACAATAGCGGATGCAAAACAGGCACTTTCCCGTTTTCAGCAAAAGCTCTCTCATCTTGCCGAGCAGCGTGGCCAAATAGGGGCATTCCAATCACGTATAGAAGTGGCTAAGAACGTGCTCGGCGTTTCAGTAGAGAATTTTAAAGCCGCAGAGAGTCGCATAAGAGATGCAGACATTGCACAGGAATCTGCCAACCTCGTGCGTCTACAGATCTTGCAACAGGCCAGTGCCGCGGTGCTCGCGCAGGCTAATCAGCAGCCTCAACTTGTTTTGGGGCTGCTTGAGGCAGGTACTTGATATTGGGGCTCTTATCGTCTGCCAGACTTGCATGGCCCACTGTTTCCTGCCCAAGCTTAAATTTAAGTAGCTTGAAACGGGGAGTTGCGATATCATCAAAAAGTAGTCGCGGATCTGGCTTTCGCCACCGCGATAAACCTCGTTCTGATAGGCCGAGGAGAAAAGTTAAAAAATTGTAAAAAATACTTGCCTACACCGTTGACATGGTGGGGCCTTCGCTGATAGTTTATTTCTCCTTGTCCGTTCCCGGTCACGCGCCTTTGTGCGCCCGGAAAAATGGCTGATATGTTCAGCTACGACAAGCAACAATTTGGTTATGGGTAGAAGCTAGACTAAGTACGAGATATATATTTGAAAGCTTATGTTTTCAGGTAAACAATCGTTATCTCGTCAATTTAGAGTAAGTAATCAAGTAATGAATCAGAATCTTTTAGAGATTCTCGGGGTTAAGAAGATGTGACTATAAATTTACGCTATGTCCTTATATCTAGGGACATAACAACTTATGCGTAGCAGATTTTTTTAATATGAGAGTTTGATTCTGGCTCAGAGTGAACGCTGGCGGCGTGCCTAAGACATGCAAGTCGTACGAGAAAGCACCTTCGGGTGTGAGTACAGTGGCGCACGGGTGAGTAAGACTTGAGTAACCTACCTTTTAGAGGGGGACAACAGGGGGAAACTCCTGCTAATACCGCGTACGTCCATATATTCTGCGGATAATATGGAGAAAGCCGTAAGGCGCTAAAAGAGGGGCTCGAGCACCATTAGCTTGATGGTGGGGTAACGGCCTACCATGGCTACGATGGTTAGCTGGTCTGAGAGGATGATCAGCCACACTGGAACTGAGACACGGTCCAGACTCCTACGGGAGGCAGCAGTTAGGAATTTTGCGCAATGGGGGAAACCCTGACGCAGCAACGCCGCGTGAGTGAAGAAGGCCTTCGGGTTGTAAAGCTCTTTCGATAGGGAAGAAAAAAATGACGGTACCTATATAAGAAGCACCGGCTAACTCCGTGCCAGCAGCCGCGGTAATACGGAGGGTGCAAGCGTTGCTCGGAATTACTGGGCGTAAAGCGAACGTAGGCGGTTTAGTAAGTCTGATGTGAAAGCCCCGGACTCAATCCGGGAAGTGCATTGGATACTGCTAGACTTGAGTACAGGAGAGGTGAGTGGAATTCCAGGTGTAGAGGTGAAATTCGTAGATATCTGGAGGAACAACAGAGGCGAAGGCGACTCACTGGACTGTAACTGACGCTGAGGTTCGAAAGCGTGGGGAGCAAACGGGATTAGATACCCCGGTAGTCCACGCCGTAAACGATGGATACTAGTTGTCGGGGCGACCTTACCGCTTCGGTGACGTAGCAAACGCGTTAAGTATCCCGCCTGGGGATTACGGCCGCAAGGCTAAAACTCAAAGAAATTGACGGGGGCCCGCACAAGCGGTGGATTATGTGGTTTAATTCGATGCAACGCGAAGAACCTTACCTGGACTTGACATCCTGTGCTACTCGGGGAAACTCGAGGTTCTCTTCGGAGACGCAGTGACAGGTGCTGCATGGCTGTCGTCAGCTCGTGTCGTGAGATGTTGGGTTAAGTCCCGCAACGAGCGCAACCCTTGCCAATAGTTGCCAGCATTCAGTTGGGCACTCTATTGGGACCGCTAGCCGATAAGGCAGAGGAAGGTGGGGATGACGTCAAGTCCGCATGGCCCTTACGTCCAGGGCTACACACGTAATACAATGGCTGTTACAAAGCGCTGCTAACTCGCGAGAGTATGCTAATCGCAAAAAGACAGTCCCAGTTCGGATTGAAGTCTGCAACTCGACTTCATGAAGTTGGAATCGCTAGTAATCGCGGATCAGCATGCCGCGGTGAATACGTTCCCGGGCCTTGTACACACCGCCCGTCACGCCACGGGAGTTGGGGTTGCCTGAAGTGGCTGAGCTAACCCGCAAGGGAGGCAGGTTACTATGGCAGTACCGATGACTGGGGTGAAGTCGTAACAAGGTAGCCGTACCGGAAGGTGCGGCTGGATCACCTCCTTTTAGGGAGTTACTGGAGTGAGACCGCCGAAAGGCAGTCAAGAGTCTCTACATCTTCCAGTAAGGACATCCTTGATCCTTAAATCATTACCTGAGTACGAACTCTTTATACGAGATGTTTCTGCTACCCTTAGTTCTAGCTTCTATCGATTATCGAATTGTCCCTTCGGGGAGCGTTTTGGAGTCTTTGACTCCGGCACGCAGCGAAAGTCGGAACTCACTGAGCTTTATGCAAGGTGGGGGATACAATTTGGTTATGGGTAGAAGAGTGAATAAAATATTAGACCGTGCATGTCTCTATTTTAGAGCATGTACATAAGATAGATCTGAATTATTCATTATTTATAATGGATGTATTCAGTGAAACGCGAAAACAACACTGAGTTGTTGGCAGCAATGCCAACAAAAAATAGTTAAGTTAAAAAGCTTCTACAGCGTAAGTTGTAGGAGACTTCTCAAAAACAAATGTCAAGTTGTTATTCTCGAGCACACGTTGAAGTTAGTAGCTCAAAGATTTTTTTAAGCTACTAAGGGTGCACGGTGGATGCCTTGGCGCTGGTAGGCGATGAAAGACGTGATAGGCTGCGATAAGCCTCGGGTAGCTGCCAAATAAGCTTTGATCCGGGGATTTCTGAATGGGGAAACCTGTCCTTTAGGACACCCTTCGGGGGGCTAACCCAGGGAACTGAAATACCTTAGTACCTGGAGGAAGAGAAATCATATGAGATTCCCTTAGTAGTGCAAGCGAAACGGGAACAGGCCAAACTTAGTGAGCATTGATTGTCGAGCAAAGCGAGACTCCTTGTCCTGCTCTTAGTCCTTGTCCTAGTCCAATAACATTTTGGAGCAGGAACAGGACAAAGACTAGGAGCAGGAATCGCTGGCGCGATGATGAATGCTCACTAAGGGTTGTAGGGCTGCAATATGGGACCGGAGATGATAGTTGAACTGAGTTGGAAAGCTCGAGCACAGAAGGTGATACTCCTGTAAGCGAAATTATCAATGGCCCTAGCATGTCCCTGAGTACCACGGAACACTTGAAATTCTGTGGGAATCTGGGTGGACCATCATCCAAGCCTAAATACTCACCAGCGACCGATAGCGAACTAGTACCGTGAGGGAAAGGTGAAAAGAATACCGATGAGGTATGTGAAATAGATCCTGAAACCGTGCACTTACAAGCAGTGGGAGCACTATGCCCCTTAGGGGGAATGTGTGACCGCGTACCTTTTGCATCATGAGTCAGCGAGTTGCGTTTACGTGGCCTTAGGTTAAGCCGTTAGGTGTAGCCGTAGCGAAAGCGAGTCTTAATAGGGCGCCATAGTCACGTGAAGCAGACCCGAAGCCCGTGCGATCTATCCATGTCCAGGTTGAAGCTGGGGTAACACCTAGTGGAGGACCGAACCCGTTGATGTTGAAAAATCTTGGGATGAGGTGTGGATAGGAGTGAAAGGCTAATCAAGCCGGGCGATAGCTGGTTCTCTCCGAAATATATTTAGGTATAGCCTCGGACAATATATCTTATGGGGGTAGAGCACTGATTGGACTAGGGGGCCCACCAGCTTACCAAACCCAGCTAGTCTCCGAATACCATAAGAGTCAGAATCCGGGAGTCAGACTGCGGGTGACAAGGTCCGTAGTCGAGAGGGAAAGAGCCCAGACCATCAGCTAAGGTCCCAAAGTGTATACTAAGTGGAAAAGGAAGTGGGAGGACGAAGCCAACTAGGAGGTTGGCTTAGAAGCAGCCACCCTTTAAAGAAAGCGTAATAGCTCACTAGTCAAGTCAGCCCGCGCCGAAGATTTAACGGGGCTAAGTATACCACCGAAGCTATGGATTAATTTATTAATGGTAGGAGAGCGTTGTCTACTGCGCTGAAGCGGTACCGTAAGGAGTCGTGGAGTGTAGACAAGTGAATATGCTGACATCAGTAACGTAAATGAGGGTGAAAAACCCTCACGCCGATAGTCTAAGGTTTCCTGGGCCAGGATTTTCCGCCCAGGGTTAGTCGGGTCCTAAGGCGAGGCCGAAAGGCGTAGTCGATGGAAAACAGATTAATATTTCTGTACCTGCATAAATGTGTTTTACCGATGGGGGGACGAAGAAAGATAGGTCAGCCACACGATGGTTCGTGGTTTAAGCCTGTAGGGAGAAGGAGTAGGCAAATCCGCTCTTTTATATCCTGAGAGGTGATGACGAGTGACGGGGCAACCCTGAGCGAAGTGATTGATTCTCTGCTTCCAAGAAAAGCCTCTAAGGGAATATTTATGTAGCCCGTACCTCAAACCAACACTGGTAGACAAGTCGAGAATACTAAGGCGAATGAGAGAAGCGTGGTTAAGGAACTTAACACAATGTCACCGTAACTTCGGGAGAAGGTGAGCCTCTGATGGTAATTTTTTTACTAATTGAGCTGTTGGAGGTTGCAGAGGAGAGGGGGTAGCGACTGTTTATCAAAAACACAGGACTATGCAAACTCGTAAGAGGAAGTATATGGTCTGACGCCTGCCCGGTGCCGGAAGGTTAAGGCGAATCGTCAGCTTTTGCGAAGCGAGGAACCGAAGCCCCGGTAAACGGCGGCCGTAACTATAACGGTCCTAAGGTAGGATTTCGATCCGGTATGTAAATATCGGTTAAGCTGCCTTAGTAAAACCAAACTATATGCGGGAACATCCTAAAGACGTTCAGTACTCGTCGGGTATAAATTCCCTTCAGTAAAAATCTGACGTATGTAAGAATATAGCTTCTTTAAATGGACAATCCGCAGGGAAGACTCACACTGTAGTGAGAACCCTCAGAGACTATACGTTTGGAACTACCAATGAATCTTGATGCACAATGGATTACAGGTTTCGTGGATGGTGAAGGTTGTTTCCATGTTGGCATTAGCAAACATAAGGAAATGACTATGGGGCACCAAGTGCTTCCAGAATTCACCGTCGTACAGCACGAACGCGATATACAGATATTGCATGCACTTAAAGCATACTTTGATTGTGGAGTTGTTCGAAAGAATAACGGCGATCGAATGAGCTACAGAGTGCGTGACAAGCAACATCTGAGAGATATAATCGTTCCATTTTTCATCAAGCACCCACTTAAAACCAAGAAAAGACAGGATTTTGAAATTTTCAGAAAAGTTCTGCTTATGATGGATGTGGGCGATCACCTTAATGAAGGCGGCTTACGTAAGATACGTGAGGCTGCTGCTAAGATGAATCGAGGTAAGTTAAGATAGAGTCCGACCTCGTTGGAAACAGCGGAGGATAAAATCGAGCGAAATTCCTTGTCGGGTAAGTTCCGACCTGCACGAATGGCGTAACGACTTCCCCATTGTCTCAACCACGCACTCAGTGAAGTTGAAGTCCGAGTGAAGATGCTCGGTAACCGCGGCAAGACGGAAAGACCCCGTGGACCTTTACTATAGCTTCGCTTTGATGCTGGGAACAGTTTGTGTAGGATAGGTGGGAGACTTTGAAGCAGTAACGCCAGTTATTGTGGAGTCAACCTTGAAATACCACCCTGACTGTTTCTGGTTTCTAACAGAGTACAGTGAATCCTGTACCTGGACAGAGCGTGGTGGGTAGTTTGACTGGGGCGGTCGCCTCCCAAAAAGTACCGGAGGCGCGCAATGGTTGGTTCAGCGTGATTGGAAACCACGCGTTGAGTGTAAAGGCATAAACCAGCTTGACTGCGAGAGAGACATCTCGAGCAGGGACGAAAGTCGGCCTTAGTGATCCGGCGATTCTGCATGGAAGGGTCGTCGCTCAACGGATAAAAGGTACCCCGGGGATAACAGGCTTATACCCCCCAAGAGTTCACATCGACGGGGGTGTTTGGCACCTTAGATTTAAGAATTTGTAATCCTAACGGAATCTTTCCATATGTCTTATAAAGATAGATAACCCAATATTTCTTCATAGGAAGAAATAGCGACAATATTGGGGTGCTACAGTAGCGATACTGTACCAAAAAATTGGCTTATAACGGTGAACCCGTAGTTAGCTTTGTGAAGCTTCTTAAGTTTTAAGAAGAAATAAGTTAGCCGGCGATACCGTGGGAAGTCCTGCTGAAATTACATCAATACTAAGTTGCGTAGGAGCAACGGTGTAAGGAAGGTAGTGACCCTGTAACGACTGACTCGAAAGAGGAGACTTCATCCTTTAGGGGAGAGGTAACACGCCAACTCTTGTTATCCTAAAAATGAACTACGCTTATTGACACGCGAGCTACGGTTCATCGACAAGAAGAAGATATAGTCTGACCTTATGTGAAAACATAAGCTAACACTTAGCGATGTCGGCTCATCACATCCTGGGGCTGGAGTCGGTCCCAAGGGTTCGGCTGTTCGCCGATTAAAGTGGTACGCGAGCTGGGTTCAGAACGTCGTGAGACAGTTCGGTCCCTATCTGCCGTGGTCGCAGGAAATTTGAGAGGAGTTGCTCCTAGTACGAGAGGGCCGGAGTGAACGGACCAATGGTGCACCTATCGTCATGCCAATGGCGCAGTAGGGTAGCTAAGTTCGGAATAGATAACCGCTGAAAGCATCTAAGCGGGAAGCTAGCCTCGAGATGAGATTTCCCTTTCCTTCGGGAACTAAAGGTATGTCGTAGACTACGACGTTGATAGGCTGGAGGTGGAAGTGTGGCAACACATGGAGCTGACCAGTACTAATTTACCGTGAGGCTTAATTTTTTATTTTTTATTTTTACGAATAAATACAATAACACTGTAAAAATAATCCTTCGAAGCTCTTTAGAGCGTAGTAGGATCTTGAGCAGTGCGAAGTATTATTAGTAATTAAAAAGTAATCTTTGAGTTCGACTTTACGTGTGTTTTAGAATAATTACTTTAGCATTTGATTAGACGCGTAATCTGGTCATAATGATTTTATTCCTCTTCTTGTTTTGATACAGGATGTATCAAAACAACCCGCCAAAGCTTTAGCGACGGTGGGTACCCATAGCTGTTTTCTTCTTGATCAGGTGGACATACGTCCTCCTTCGCCAAAGGCTACGGCGGATCAGAAGAAAAATCATTTAGGTGATTTTTCTTCTGGTGATTATAGCGAAGTGGTCACACCCGTTCCCATTCCGAACACGGTCGTTAAGCACTTCAGCGCCGATGATACTACTACACGGTGGGAAAGTAGGTCGTTGCCAGTTTTATGCCCTTGATTAGCTCTTTGGTTAATCAAGGGCTTTTTTGTGCCTGAATTCTGAGACTCCCCGCAACGACCTAATGTGGAAAAGCGCTTCGCTAGCTATCGCTTTACAGTTTTCAAAGTGCTGCCATGCGGCACTTTGATGTTGCCAGTTTTATGCCTTACAATAGCTTTCGGGTTATTGTAGGGCTTTTTTTATGCTCACAGTTCTGTGACCTTAACCTTGTACCTGTTCCAACGCCCTACCTTGACTTATTCTACCTCTTGTAAGTATCAGACGATTGCATAATGGAGTTAGAGATATGAAGTCAAAGTCAGGTGAGCCTATAAAAATTTCTATTCGACGGTGGAAGAAGAGCGATTTTTCGGCGATTATTGAGTGCCAGAAGCTCGCCTATCAAGATATCCAAGCGCTGGACATTTACGATGAGCATAAGCTCGAGACTCAGCTCCGTGCCTTTCCGGAGGGGCAGTTTGTAGCTCTGGTTGATGAGAAGATCGTGGGATACGCTTCTTCGCTGATTGTTGAGCTCGATGATTCAGATAATAAGCGCTACTTCTACGATGATATAACAGGAAACATGTCGTTTAATACGCATGATCCTTCTGGCGATACTCTCTACGCTGCTGACATCGCCGTAAACCCAGAGTATCGAAATCTAGGCATCTCAAAGAAGTTGTATCAGAGACGTAAGAAACTGCTCTCCAAGTTTAACCTACGCCGAATGGTAGCGTATGGTCGAATCCCTCAATACCACGAAGTAGCCGGACAGATGACTCCGGAGGAATACGTTGAGGAAGTGAGAAAAGAGAAACGCAAGGATTCATCGCTCTCAGCTCACTTGCGCGCCGGGTACTCCGTGAAGGCGGTACTTCTTGATTTCTATCGAGACCAAAGCGGATTAAATTACTCAACATTTCTAGAATATCTCAATGAAGATTATGACGAGGGTAAGCGCCGAGTCGCGGCTTCACCGATAAGTCGTACCAACCGTAGAATGAGGGTTTGTACTTCTCAATTTGAAGTGCGATCGATCCACTCATGGAAAGAATTTGAATATACCTGTCGCTTCTTTGGTAAAACAGCCAGTACCTATCACTGTCACTTTCTGGTCTTTCCAGAGTATTTTACAACTTCATTACGCGCACTCTTTCCAGATGAAAATGATCCAATTGGCGTCGTATATAAGCTAGCTGATATGAGTAATCAGATATTGGAGCTGATGGTTGACATCGCCGTGAAAGAACAGCTTTATATAATTGCTGGAACTACACCTGTAAAGCGTGGAGATAAAATATATAACGTAGCCTATTTTATTACTCCAACTGGTGAGGTGCATAGTCAGGATAAGATTCATATCACACCTGGGGAGCGTGAAGAGTGGGGCATAAGCCCCGGTGAGAAACTCAAGATCTTTGAAACTCCATTTGGGAGAATTGCTATACAGGTATGTTATGATGTGGAGTTTCCCGAAAGTACACGTCTGTTAGCTATGGCAGGCGTTGAGGTGCTCTTTGTTCCATTTAATACCGATGAACCGCGTTCCTTTAACCGAGTAAAATATTGCGCACAAGCGCGGGCAGTTGAAAATTACATTTATGTGGTCACATCAGGATTAGTCGGAAATCTCTTTTCGTCAGGCGTATCCCTTATTAACTATGGTCAGTCAGCTGTCTATACGCCAAGTGACGTGGCTTTTCCCGATCGTGCTACGAGTGGTATTGCAGATCCGAATACAGAAACAGTTGTTACCGCAGAGCTCGATTTAGAGATACTCACACTACAGCGTGAGATAGGTACAGTGCGACCATTTTTTGACCGCCGCTCTGACATGTATGAGTTGAATTCTAAAATTGCTATAGAAAAAATTCGTGTTTAGAACTCCTTGTGTATTCTCACCCCCGATTTGGAACCCTTCCTTCCCTCTGAAATAGGGCACATAAGGGGAGTTTAATATATTTTTAGTGTTGTATTTACAGCAGGTTAGGCTCTATCTAAATTATTGTGCGAAAAAGCACACTGATTACACGCAGTTCTGTTCGATGACTACTACTGATGGGAGTTCACCTACTCGTTAATCTCAGTTGTATGGAGCCTTTATGAATTGTGTAGTCAGAACCAGTCTTAAGATTTCAATTTGCATTTTACTCGTTATGACAGGAGGAGTGGCGCTAGCTCAGTTGCCATCAATTCCGGATGGGCCAGATGGTACGCTTTTTACCTGTGCTCAGGCTGAGGACGATCTCGGTTGTTATGGAAATCTTCTAGATGCAAACAGTGAGTCGATTGGTTTCCGTAGAGCTAAGAGAACAATTCGAAGAAATCTTCGTCTTACCAAAAGAGAAAGAAGGGATGCTCGAAGAATTGGGGATTTTGATAGTGTGGATGTTTATACCGCAGAAATTACGCTGCTTAAAAGTATAAGAAGAGCCGCCCGTCAATGTTTTAGATATGACGATCCAGATTGTACAGACTCCGGTTCAGGTGGAGAAGAAGGCGGTGGAAAGTCTGGAGAAACTGGCGGTGGAAACACCTCTGTCACAGAGGCTTGTAACGCTCTTGGAAATACTAGTAGTGATCGTCATTATATTCGAATCGTGAACGGTGCAGTTTGTACCAGAGGAGACTCCCCGATTGTACCTATTTACAATAACGGCTCCCAACATTGTACTGGAAGCGTTATCGCTGCCAATGTTGTTGTAACGGCAGCTCACTGCGTCGTTGATACAAACTGTGGAAATCTTACTGTAACTACCGGTTCTGGTTTATCTCGAAGTGTGCAGAGTTGTCCGTCACATCCATCATACGATGGATACAGTGAAGACAATGATGTCGCCCTCCTGATCCTGAGTGGGGATCTGGATAGTAGTACCATCACCCTCCACACTACAGCGGATGTGCAAGTAGGCGAGCAGGTGGCATTCGCTGGATATGGTAGGAATGAGGAAGATGATGAAAACTTAAGAGCGACTTTTAATACGCTGACAGATGTTTCAACTGGTTCATTGGTAGTTGAGTATACTCAAGGGAACTCATCTATCGGGAACAGTTGTAACGGTGACTCTGGTGGACCGCTTGCTGTGCAACGTAACGGTGAGTGGGTACTGATTGGTGCCGTATCTAATGGTGATGCCCAAAACTGTGCACTTCCAGGATATGAGTCCTCGGACGTATCAAGATGGGCCAACCTGACCTCATCCTCAAACCTGCAGTTTATAGCTGACAACACTTCAGGTATTGTCGACTAGCTCACACGCAGAACACTAAAACTGATAACCTCTGGTAAGGTTCGCCCTTATCAGAGGTTTTTTAATGTATGCTGTAAGAGCTCGAAATCTGCTTTGAGAGCTATTCAATTTATGTGTAGTATGATGCGGTACCGGAATCATGGAGTTTATAAATGAAATCTCACTTTCTTGCTTTGTTGACGCTCTGCCTTGTCTTCTTTCCGCTCAGTGGTTTCTCTGAGGAGAATCCTCCTGTTAAAATATCTGCGCTCCTTCATCTGACAGGTGAATATGCCCAAGCAGGGAAGGCTTTTCGAGAAGGCATGGAGTTAGCCGCGCAGAAGGTAAACACTGAAGGTGGTGTGAAAGGAAGAAAACTTGAGATTCTCTTTGAAGATACTCGCTATGATATGAAAACAGTGAATACGCTCTCTCAGAAGGCTCTGTCTATAGATAAGGTGCCATTCGCTGTGATTTCAAACTATACGGAAGTAATGGTCGCCGGTCCGGTGTTTGAGCGGGCCAACGTACCTCTTCTGACACTCTGGGATAGTTCCCCTGAAATTGAAAACCTCGGGAAATTTGTTTTTGGAATAGGTGTTTGGGCTCCGAGCACATCAGAAGTTGCAGTTGAGTACAGTTTAAAGCACGCAAAGAATAAAACGGCGGTTACTGTGGCAACCAATGGACAGTGGTCCTTAGCGGTAGCAAAGAGCTTTGCTGAGCAGTTTCGAGAGAGCGATGGAGATATCAAAGGGGAATTTGTTGTAAATCCTGATGACGTAGATTTCCGCTCGCTCTTGGCACGAGTCGTAAGACTTAAGCCGGATGTTATCTATGCACCTCTCTCTGATCATCAGGTTCCTTTTTGGAAGCAGTTAGAAGTTGCTGGATATAAAGGAATAAGGATTACCTCTGATATATTAAATGAGGCTTTGATTAAAGAGATAGGCCCGACAGCGAATGGCATACTTCAAACTCAAGTATCAGATCCTGATTTAAAACGTACTCGTGAGATGTTAGCTGAGTATCAAAAGGCCCATAGGCGCGAATGCGATCAAGTATTTTTAACCGCACTGGGGTATGATTCGGTACTTCTTTTTCAAGACGCTGCTCGTCGTTCAAAGTCTATTTCTGCCGCTCAGATTAGTGAGAATCTCTATAAAATTAAAGATTTTCCCGGCGCTGCTGGTCTTACAACTATTAATGAGAAAGGCTCTGCTAGAAAGGCTGCAAAGATGTTTCGAGTGGTGGATGGAGTACTAGAAAAAGATTAACGACAACGACTCTGTGCTCAATCTTTCCTATAGATGCTCTGCAGGGCAGCAACAATTAACGCCGTTGACCAACCGAACATGAGAATCCCGTTTGCTGCTGCAAACGCTCCAAGGATTCTACGAGAGGAATCTAGAACAATATCCCCGTAGCCAAGAGAGGTATAGGTAACTGCGGTGAAATAAAGGGTAGGTTCAAGTCCCTTTATTGCCCCTGTGAATAAGAACACGACAGCCCAACAAGCTATTTCTACGATGGTGGTAAGAAACATAATGAGAATGATAAGTGCTATAAGATAAGTAGATTTTCGAGGTGATACATCTCGCTTCATATGTGCACGGGTAGACCGGATAGCGAGCATCATTCCTTCAGAATGGATGATTGTTGTGAGCAGTATCATAAGAGAACCGATTGCTATGTTGATAATCATAAGTTCTTCACCTATATGCAAGCATCATTGAAATTACAGTGATAACTATTATTAGTATAGAACATTATGCCGAATGGTGTAGTATTTTCATCGGGGAATGAAATTCCTTAAGTACTATACATGAATGAAAAGAAACCCTTTTTCCCGCCTGATGGCGACTGGAGCACCTTTGGGCGGTGGATGTCGATCTGTTCAGGCATAGTCTTTTTAACAATTGCGTTTTATCGCGGTGAAGATCTTGTCTCGCTGTTGCTCAGGATATGGAGCGCCTTTGTAGGAGTATATTTTCTCTATGCTGCACTACGCAGGTGAAAGCCTCTTCTTTTATTTGCCAGTTATTGTTTGTAACCTCTCTGTGCACACGCTTTGGCTCAGATTTGGTATAAGCTCTCCAGTGGATTTGGGCCTTATGCTGCGCGAACAGAGATTAATTGGAGATTCCCGAGGAATTGATGGGCTTATCTATTGGCTGATCTGCTCAGTCTCAGTCGCTGCTCTACAGGGCAGGGCTTTAGATGGAATATATCTCGGATGTGGCGGATTTGCCGGAACGCTTTTTAGTAGTTTCATAAAGAGAAGAATTGGCCTTACTCGCGGAGTTTGGTGCCCAGTTTTGGACGAGACTGACTTCATTATAGGTTCAACGCTCTTTTATATATCGTATCAACCTCTAGCACTAACAACTTTTCTTGCAGGCTTTCTCCTTATGCTTGTAGCACATAAACTAGTGAATCTGTTTATTCGTCCCATTTGGGAGAAAGGGATCTCTACTCGAAGTTAGAATATGAGTCGTTTCCTGCGCTATCTTACTCTTTTCCAATTGGCTTCATTGCTTATTCTTCTTTGTATGTGGGTATTCCCGCAGTTTTATATCACAACGAAGCTCTTACTCAGTGTTTTTATCTCCTCTCGGAGTTCATTTAAGTATTACCTCTTTTTTGTCTTTCTCTTCATAGTGAGCTCTCTCTGGAAAACAAGAAAATGGCGTTGTGAATCAAAGAGTTGTGCTGAACTTGTACTTCCTATCGCGGTTCTTTTTCTCTTTCTTTTAGCGTTTGCTGAATATGTCTATCTGGCGATGCGCTTTGATTTTCCCGTATTAGAGCTACGCGGCTTTTATGGAAATGGAGATCTTTCAAACTCAAGCCTTTTTCATCTTCACACAGGGAAGGTGGTAGTTGGCGCGGTAACGCAGTTTTTTGTCAGTGATGAGTTCCGCTATGCGTACGATAGCGGGATGAGTTTTTTAAAGTTCTTTCCATCGTGGCTCGTACTGCTACATGGCTTTATAGCCATTGTCTTTGTCCTCTCTTTAGTGAGAAGCCTAGCGACGCAGGCTTTGCCTCCAAAGGGACTCGTTCTTCCATATGTAATATCAGCGTTCACGATACTTAAGAACGTGTTTGACGGCGGTATTTTCTTTCATGAGACCGCCATCGCGCTGCCCCTGTTTTTAGCTGTTACGACTCTCCCGCCCCATGTTGTTAGGAGAAACGTTCGAAATATTTTAATCGCTACAGGAATAAGTACTATTGTTTCTGTCTGGGTAGGCCTTCTTTTTGGGATGACCCCGGATCTCCTCATCTCGCTTTATATTCCTATTATCTTGTTTTATATCGTACTCTCTTTGACGGAGCTCTGGTTCGTGAATGGAAAGTATTTTCGAGGTCTGGCTTTTGCCCCTCTATGTTTACTCCTCTTTTACGTTATAGCTGCCCATACGAATACTATTTCTACGTTCGGCGTGAGTAGCTTTCGTTATGCAAAGACTGAAGTTGGTGCGGCTCAGGAGGTTTTTCTTGTTCAGCATAATCCGATAGGCAAAAGTACAAACCAACTTGTAAAGGTGATTGAGGAGAGAGAATATCTGGGGGTGTACCTCTATGTGCTAAGGGCTCTAAAGCATTTCAAGCTAACCGATCTCAATCTATCTGGCAGTAACATCAACTACTATGAAGCGTCTTTTCCGGGCATTGATTGTGATTCGAGAACGTTATTTCACAGGAAATACTGGCTTACGCTAGACTCTCCGGCTTTGCTGTCAAACGGTGCCTTTGAAGGGGCGCTTAGCTGGAGTATTGAAGAGGTTGCAGGAGGGGCCTATGTGCTAGACGTTCAACATCGGGGATGTCTGCCTCTGCCCCTAGAGTGGATGCTACTCATATTAAAGGAGATGAAAGTAGATAGTGCCGTAATTCAATTTGAACAGTCCTATTGATTTTTCTTAATATAAAGGTGAGTTATCTTTATTTTTTTGTGATGCCCTTTTTCAAGTGCTATAATAGTAAGATATGAAACACCTGCTACTCCTCCTTCTTTGGCTACCTGTATTGTCACCTGCTAGCGCAGATATCGTAAAGTGCGGTGATACGTGGACCAATGGATCTTGTGATAAGGAGCCTGCCACAGCGATTACTGAGAAACCTTTTGAAGAACAGAAAAAAGACTTTCGAATGGCATCTCTTAAGAAGTCTCTCCTGCATGACTTTACTACTGCGCGTCTGGACGCAAAGAGACGTTATAACATTCAAACTTCGTCAAGCTACATAGAAGAGGTTTGTAGTGAGCCTGCTTATACTGTTGAAAAGTGTAGAGATGAGATTGATCGGGAAGAGGCGCGATTGCTTGAGAAGGTAAAAATTGCTCAGCAAAAAGAAGACAAGGAAGTCGAAGAAAAGAAGAAAACCGCCTCTTCTAGCGAGCAGAACTCAGTAGTTGTTCAGGATATCGATAACTACTGGCTAAATCGTTACGGCCGTCCAAATAGATGGCCTCCTCAAGCGGAAAGACCGGGTACGCCGCCAATTGTTAAGCCTCGGACCCCATCAAATTTTACGTCTCCGTCGCTCTACCGTAATAAGGAGCGCACCCCCAATCCTCAGCTTGGAAATCAATAAGAGGTTTTATTTTAAGGTGAAGTAACTTTATAGCGGTAAGAGCTTATTTGCTTATTGCTATCTGTGATCTTTACCTCGACATGCCAGAGGCCCCTTTCATCAACAGGGAGCGTCGCTTTATAGGTATGATCAGTATTTCCGGGAAGCATATCTACATCAAAATCGAGTTCTTTATCTGACGGCCTCATAAAGTGAGCTTTGACACTCGAGCCTGACATGTCGCTCTCTTGGCTTATCGTAACTTGAAAAGTGAGACTACCATCTTTTGTGCGGTAAAGGCTGTGTTCGCGAACAATATCCTCTTTGTTAGCTCGCGTGCGTTCTTTCAGGGTTGAGTCAAAATGGAGCCCTTTCTCATAGGGTGAGCTTTCAACAAGCTGTGCGGGCGTAGAGATCGCAAGGCTTATGGTATAGATACCAGCAATGATTACCGACAGAAGCATTCCAGTTACTATGAGTGGCCAAGTATAGTACGAAAAGTTTCGTTTTGTGTCTGTTTGAGTTGCCATAGCGGTAGCATACCGTATTACATTCTTTGTGGGAAGAATCTGCTATTTTTCAGGACCGAGGAGAGTAACATCACGTGTATATTCTTGGTTATTTGAAGATGTTACAGAGACACTCACGCTCATCTTTCCAGAATTCATGCTGCTTGTAGGGAAGTGGATAAAAATAGGTAGAGGCATCGAAGTCCCTCCTTCGATCTTCACCGGGTTGATCGGTGTAATGAGTTTTGTCTTCCTTCCGCTACCTTTGAGCTTTATATGATAGAGGATTTCTTTGTCACTCTTATTTGAGAGTCTAAGTGAAAAGTGATTAGCTACCGTATCTTTCGAGATCATTGAGTATACGTTCTCGCCACTTTTTCGAACGATCTTTACATCCGTGACCTGCCGTGAGGAGAAGTTGTAAAGTAGCGCAGCAAAAGCTATGACCAGAAGTGTGCTATAGACGATAATACGGGGACGCAGAACTCTGGTGCTCTTGCCATGAAGCAGGCTTTCCTCTGTGTCGTATCGTATGAGTCCTCTTGGCTTATCAATCTTATCCATTATTGAGTCACAGGCATCGATGCACGCTGTGCACTGAATGCATTCAAGCTGCAGCCCATTTCGGATATCAATACCAGTTGGACAAACCCGTACGCACAATCCGCAGTCAATACAGTCGCCTTGGTCTGGGTTTGGATTTTTCTTATTAAGCTTTCCTCGTGGTTCACCCCGCTCTGGATCGTATCCTACTTGAATAGAATTGCTGTCCATGAGAACAGACTGAAAACGGGCATAGGGACAAAGCGCTGTGCAAAATTGCTCACGAAACCATCCAAATTGAAACAGGAGCACACCCATCAGGAAAAGAGTAATACAAAAGGTCGAGAGGTTTTCGATTGGGGGCCTGAGCATCATCGAGATAAGCTCCTCGCGACCTACAAAATAGGCAAGGAGCGTGCTAGCAAGAAACCACGATATCACAATGTATGTGAGATACTTGGTTCCCTTTTTGAGTATCTTTTGAGTTGTCCACGGTGCGTTATCGAGCTTCATGCGCGCTACGGGGCCACCTTCAATGAGTCGCTCTATTGGGCGATATACGAATTCAAGAAATACTGTTTCGGGGCACGCCCAACCACACCAGACTCTTCCAAGAAGTGCGGTAAAGAAGAAGAGGCTAAGAGCAAGGCAAGCAAGCACAAAGAACAATAGCTGAAGATCGGTTGCCCAAAATGTTGCTCCAAAAAAAACAAAGCGACGGTGAGGGATATCAAGATGAATAGCCTGATGTCCTTCGTAGACGAGCCACGGTGCGATGACGTAAAGGGCCATGAGGGCATATACCACAACTGTTCGTGTCCTCATCCAGAATCCACTTACGTGAGTTGGATAAACCCATTTGCGGTCGCCATCTTTAGTGATGGTATAGAGTTCTGTGCGGTAGTCGTGGTCTTTGCTGCTCATCTGGTCCCCATTCAGCCTAGCCCTGTCAGGCCACGTGCAGTGGCCCGAAAAGAGTCAGGAATTCTATACTATATGATGGGTGAGTAGGCGAGGCAGTTTCGAAGTGTTGTAAAGCTTGCCGAGCTACTTATTCCTTTTCACCCTCAGGAGCTTTTCCGGGAACGTTGGTGTTTTTGATAGACCAGACGTAGGCTATGACGTCTTGGAATTCATCTTGCTTTAAAACACCTTTCCAGGCGAGCATCCCTTTCTCGACAACCCCGTTTTCAATTACGTTAACGATACTGTCGATGTCTCCTCCGTGAATCCAATACGCGTCAGTAAGGTTTGGTCCCACGAGCCCTTCACCATTTTGAGCGTGACAGGCTACACATTTAGCAACAAACACCTCTTTTCCGTGTGCTACATTTGACTCAGATTTCGCAAGGGCGAGATAGTCCACCTCAGCTGCCCCATCGCTTGTGGCAGCTTGTTCTTCTTGTACCGTTTCTCTTAAGGCCTCGTGCTGTTTCATCTCAAGAGCAAGCATCTCGTGAGGTTGTAGACCCGGACCAAAGTGGTAGTAGGCTACATAAAATATGCCCCAAGCAATGGTAATGTAAAAAAGCCAGAGCCACCATTTTGGCAGGTTATTGTCCTGCTCTTGGATGTTGTCGAAAATCACATCAGTGATATCTTCTGGTTTTTTTGAGTCGTTTTCCTTATTCATATTCTTCCCTTTTCTTCTTCAGATTCAAGAGGTAGGTTTCCAGCGTTTTCGTACTTCGTTTTAGCAGAAGGACGCATGACCCACAGAATGACCACACTGAAAACCACGAAAAAGGCCACTAGGCTAATCTCTGGTAACAGGGTGAGTGTGTCTGTTGGAAGGAGATGCTTCACTACTTCTCTCCTTTTATGTCTGTTCCAAGTTTTTGCAGATAAGCAATGAGTGCAATGATCTCTTTCTTCTCAAGATCCTTGCTAGTGTCTGCCCCCTGACTACGGAGATCCTCAGCAATTTTTCGTGCCTGATCCTTGAGGTCTGTTTCTGCATAAACGACATCATCATCACTGTAAGGCGCGCCAAGCTTTCTCATGGCGTTGATTTTAGCCCTGATAATGTCTGTATCCATATCGTAGTCAAAGAGCCACGGATATGCAGGCATGATAGAATTTGGGCTAATCGTCCTTGGATCAAGCATGTGTCGATAGTGCCAGAAATGAGGGTACTTACCCCCAACGCGGTGCAGATCTGGTCCAGTACGTTTGGAGCCGAACTGAAATGGCCTGTCATAGATATACTCACCTGATTTTGAGTACTCGCCGTAACGGACAACTTCATCCCTAAACGGTCTTACCATCTGTGAGTGGCAGGTGTAACAACCTTCTCTGACGTATATATCTCGTCCCGTAAGCTCAAGTGGAGTGTACGGTTTAACGGAAGCGATTGATGGAACGTTACTTTCAATAGCAATCATTGGAATGATTTCAACTGCTCCGCCGATCAGGACAGCAACCAGAGAGAGCAGTGTAAAAAGCATTGGCTTTCCTTCAAGCT
>JAUIIO010000040.1 GCA_030431715.1 bacterium | reverse complement strand
TTGCGGCCACGGAAGCCTATCTGCTGCCAAATAAGAATAAAACACGGGAGAGCGCGGAGCTCGCGGAGGGGTATATGTGGGCTTGAATTGTATCTGAGCACTTTTCAGTATACTCTGTTGGAATGGAAAAGTGTCGCAAGTGTCAAAATGAAATACCCGAAAATGCAAAGTTTTGTTCTCATTGCGGAGCAAAAATATCTTCCGGACCTAGAGCTTTTGTAGCACCCGGAAAAAAATACGCTCTTGGAATTACTCTCGGTTCACTTGTTCTCGTGGGGCTCATACTTACATTCCAAAATCAAATTATAGGCAATAAACCCGACGAGACCTTTTCTGTTGAAAAACATGCAAACACTGGAAAGCCAGAAACTGCATATGTTAATCCAAATCTGATAAGGCTCCAAAAGGCTGTAAAAGCATCACCGCAGAATAAAGACGCTTGGAAATCTCTTGCTCTTGAACTTTCTCGTTCATTAAAAGCAGGGGAAGGCGATCCGAGGAGCCTTGCTCTTGACCTCGTAGATGCTCTTAGTCAAATCTTACAACTCGATGCAGACGACAAAGAGGCACTACTTCTCACCGCAGATCTTTCGTTTGACATGAAAGCTTTCACGAAAGCTAAAGAATTTTATGAGCGATATCTGAAGTTAGAACCCGACGATCCCGATGCCACAGCTCGCTACGCAAGCACTCTTACCTTTCTCGGCCAGTACAATCAGTCAATAACATTGCTTAATGCTCTTCTTGAAAAACACCCTGATAGTTTTCAGGCTCACGCCTTTTTAGCTATTACCTACGCTCAACAGGGAAAACAGGAGCTGGCTCGTCTGTCAGGAGAAGAAGCTCTAAAGCATGCCCCTTCTGAAGAAGCACGAAAACGTTTTGAGACCTTCTTAAGCGGGATGGGCAAGAAAAGACAGCAAGCGCCACTTATTGCGGCACTGCAGAATAATCCTATTGCTGGTCCAAAGCTTGTAAATACAAAGGTCGAAGGGGATACCGTGATAGCAACTATGACGATGTTCCCGATGGAAATGATGCCAGAAGTAGCAAAACAAAAATTCTTATCTTCACTCAAGGCCAACCGAGGAGAGTTCAAAAAGATCATCTTCATCGATCAGGAAAAGAAGACCATGTTGGGCGAATACAAGCTCGATGAGTAAAAATTAACCGCGAAGGACGCAAAGAGCGCAAAGAAAAAAGCTGAAAGTTTCCGGAGTCGCCCTATAACGACTTCGCATTCTTTGCGGTTAATATTCTTATAAGTGAATGTGTTTACTTAACAAGGCTTAGAACCTTCTCAGTCAACGTCTGAGCAGTAAAAGGCTTGGTTATATAGTCTGACACCCCAGAGCGAATCGCTTCCTTTACATTTGCCCTATACGCTTCAGCAGTAAGCATGAGAAAGGGGACGTCCTCATCGATATGTTTACGAACATGGCGCAAAAGGTCGATACCCTTCATGCCGGGCATGTTCCAGTCACAAACAACAAGACCGTATCTTCGGTCCGTCATTTTGCTAAGAGCAGAATCCGCATTCTCCGCGAGATCAATACGAGCAAATCCTGCGCTTCTTAAAATCGCCTTTACCATATCTCGTGTAGGATAATGGTCATCAACAACGAGGCAGTGAATATCTCGTAATGACTCTTTGTCCTGCTCTCGTGGTTGTTGATTTGTCATAGAAAAATTTGTGGTGTGTAGCCAATAGGCTTAGTACCTATCATCACCGATTGCAGTACTGGGCGCAGCAAAATCATCACTCGCTGCAGGCTCGTCCTCATCAACGTATCCACGATGAGGATCGTAATGTTTCCCGGTATTATCCTGATACTGAGCTCGCCCTGACTCTTTCTCATTAATCCAGATTTTCCCTGAACCTGAACGAATAACGCTATTTGCATTATCGAGTACTTTTCCGCTACTCTGCTCTACCTCAGAACAACCGAGCGTAACTACTGCAATCAGTATAAAACAGCAGAGATAGGATACAATTGAAAAAGGCTTTTGAGTCTTCATAGAAACGTTATCCGACTATGGTATAAGTAGAACTATAATGGAAAATACTACATTAGAGCCTGATTTCCTGCAAGGCTGGTCACGCTTTCTAGACCTTCCGGCTATACGCAAGCACCGGGATATCGCGCATAAAGAACATATCTCAATCTCTCATTGGGACAAACACCGCGAACGGCTTTCCAAGTTACCTGTTCCACCCTCACCACGTATAGTTCCAGGAGATACGGTACACATCGAGCTCGATCCTGAATATATAGCACAATATAATGAGCTCATTAAGGAGACTCTTTACGGCTTACTCCCATGGCGCACCGGTCCGTATTGCTACGGAGGACACACCATTGACGCAGAGTGGTCATCGTACTTTAAGTGGAACAGGCTAAAAGATTCGCTTCCCCGACTTACCAACCGAAGAATTGCTGATATAGGCTGTAATAACGGGTACTTCATGTACCAACTCCTCGAACAAGATCCACAACTTATACTCGGTCTCGATCCCAGCGGAAGGTGCTACTATCAACACCATTTCCTGACCAGAGGCATGGACCTTCCGGCCCTTCACCTTGAACCGCTCGGCCTTGAGCACTTAAGATATTTTAAGGATTTCTTTCACGTCGCTCTTTGCATGGGGGTCTTGTATCACCGAAGAGATCCTTACAGCGCTTGCCGACTTCTCTATGAATGTTTAAAGAAAGAAAGCATGCTAGTCCTTGAGACCCTCATCTATCCCGGTGAAGAACCTATTGCCCTCTGTCCTACAGAAAGATACGCAAAAATGCGAAATGTCTGGTATGTTCCAACGTTAACGTGCCTTAAGGTCTGGCTCGAACGTGCCGGTTTTAAGAATTTAAACGTCATAGACATAACTATGACTACACCTGAGGAGCAAAAACAGACCACATATGCTCCATATGAGAGTCTGAGGGATTTTCTTGATCCCGAGAATCCTCAAAAGACAGTAGAAGGCTACCACGCTCCTACAAGGGTACTCATTACAGCAGAGACAGCTTAAGGCGACACTTTCACACTTTTATTGACATCCTACGCAAGGAACCTCTAGGCTGTAGGAAGAGAACGCAACAACCCAATGAGCAGTGTAAGAGTGTGATTGCAGCCAGTAACTCATTTCCCCTACCAGACGATTCTGACGGTCTTAACAGGCGTATAGAAGCCTGTTTCTCAACACCTCCCGATACGCTCGAAGATCTCTCCTTTAAAGATATTGAAAACTTACCTCTCGATGAGCTGCTCGCAGATGAACAATTTGAGGATTGCGATTTTGAGGAGTTAAAAGGAGAAAAATACTACCTAAAAGAATCTGAAACTGAAGATGCAGAAAATATCGCCCTTGGTACTTATACTCACCCTGCTGACTGGGAAGATCTCATGGATCATCTTAACAATGTCGTTGCAAACGAACTTGCAGAGGGCACTGTTCCAGCAGCAACCCTAGCAAAGAAATTAGGAATATCTGAAGCGGCACTCTATGACTACCTTAACCCAGAAACTCCCTCCTATCTGGGTGGTTTTTTTCTACCAGCAAAAGAGATACTTAAGATTGATGAGAAGAAGATCTTTCCTGCATACAAGTCGAAAAGAAATCTTGATATCTGCATGGAATCACTTACCTCTTACCTTTCAGGAACAACGGCTATAGGCTTTAAACATTTACTGCGCTATCGACCCGGAAAAGAATACCGAACGTATCTAAGAGACCTCTTTATCTCAAAACTTGGGCTACATACTGAGACTGACGATTTTGCTCGTGACAATAATGTTTTCATTCTCTCTAAACTTGATGAGAAACTTAAAAGTGCTGGCTTTCCCTACCGAGCTTCAGAGAACCATGAGCACAATAATAAGACGCCGCTCACACCCGGAGAACAAATATTTAAGATCTGTGACCAAGGTGATTTCAAAAGTTTTCTGGATGACCTGCCATATAACTCACTTGAAAGCGCTCTCTCGTTTTATGGCGTGCTCGGAATATCATTTGAAGAACTTGTTCCTGTAAGACCACTCTCAGAATACGAGCGTGATGAAATTAGAAGGCGTAAATTCAATCTGACGGTTTCCAATAAGGAGTTTTTTAATCCAGACTACTTTGTTGATATTCCATTTGTCGTTGACGAAGTATTTTCGACGTACTCTGAAGACGTTCTACAAGGAGCAGAGTACGACCAATTGCTCGATCTCCCTCCCGCAAATGCCACGCAAGAGAGTAAGGAGCCCTACCAGATCTATCTTGAATCAAATATCTCAGAAGCAAGCCAGCGAGGGGTTTCTCTCCACATGCTTTGCTTTGTTCCCAACCTCTTATTTAATAACTTACCTACTTAGCGCTCTTAAGCGACGCTTAGGGCACAGATCCACAACAGAAAAAAACAGATACCAGAAAATACTCCCCGAAGAAGAGGACGCCACTTGGGCGATCCTTGCGGCTTAAACCCGTAGAAAATGATACTAAATATTGAAAAGATCCATCCCCAAAAACCAATCTGGGCAACTATCTGAAAATGATAAAGCACTTCGGTGCGGTTTGCTCTCACGTAGCTAGGGCGACTCTCTGGGGAGAGCTCATAGAGTGCATCTTTCACCTCCTCTCTCTTTAAACGATCATCGTGCAAAAAGTTACGGCTAGCCATAAGACCTTCATAGAGCGCTCTTGCCGCTTCAATTCTATCTTTCTTCTCTTTCGTCTTATCACCTAAAAACGTCTCAAGTTGTACTTCCGCCCTATTGGCATATATGTTTCCGGGTGACCACCAATGGAGCGCGCTGCGGTAATGAGAAAATGCTAGTGAATACTGCTCTTTAAGGAATAGCTCATCGGCTTTTCGAAGCTGCACCCTTCCTTCAATAATTGTTCTTACATAAAGAGGGAGTAAGAAAAGGAGAAGTAAAGAAAAACTCTTAAGAGCCAGCTTCATTCGGATTCTCAATGGTTAAAGGTTGATCTTGCTCGTTTTGTGTTGTGTCCTGATCGGTAGTCGTCTGAACGTGATCGTCATCTTCAGGAATACTTTCATCTGCCACAGGGGGATCCAGCTTTCCAGCTTTGAAATCTTTTAAGAGTTTTTGTAGGCGTAAAAACTCACGATGGGTAGAAGGAAGTCTCTCAAGCCTTCTGTACCAAAGCTCAGCCATTTCTAAATTTTTCTCGCGAAGTGAGACGGCCAATAATCCGAGGAGTGCCTCTTCGTTACGTGAATCTCGTCCATAGGCATAGAGAAAATTCTTTTTGGCATCATCGGTCTTCTCTTCTACAAGGAAAATTCGGCCAAGCATGGTATTCGCAGGTAGATAATCAGGGTTCATAGCAAGTGCTTGTTCAAGCTTCTCCTTTGCAAGCTCATTATTATCGTTATGAACTGCTATCGTTGCTAGGCCATAGGTGGCTTCAGCATACTCTCCATGTATATGAAGTGCGCTTTCAAACTGCTCTTTTGCCTGATCAAAGTCTCCTTTGTTTCTAAGATAGATCCCATAATTAAAGAGTGTACGAGCGCTATTTGGTGATACTGTAATTTGTCTAGCGACAAGTGTTTCATCACTTTTCCAGTACTGCTCTGCGATATACGTCTTGTAGGAAAACACCGCAACAAATAGCACTACCAGCAGCTGCGCTGCATAAGATGGCAATAAAAAAGCAAAAAGAGTAACAAGAGCACCAACTGCACCTATAGCTGGTAAATACGCTAGCCTCTCAGCAAAGATCGTCCCGATGGGAAAGAAGATATTTGCTGTAACAACAAAAGAAAGGAAGAACCACATACAGAAAAAAGGGAACTCTTCCCTGTTCCACAAATACGTAAATGAACAGAGACCAAAAACACCAACTAAAAACGCCGCAACGTTCCATTCCGTAGTAGACGCGATAGCTATGGCATCTGGTGTAAGGTGAGCAAAAGAATAATCAGAGGAGAGCTGAATAGGAAAGAGGAGCAACGCTAAATACTTTCCGAGTAAGAGAATTGCCTTATGGATACGCTCACTAGGTTCTAACGCAGCAAGTGGATTGTCGATATAAGGTATCGAAAGTGTTCGTATATCTAAAAATTCAAACCGAAAGTAGAGATAAAGAGGAATGAGGAACGCAAAAGCAACAAGTGGAAGGGCCGCGCTTCTTATGTAGCGTCGTCCTTCAGAGAATGTTCGAAGAAGAATATAAAGAAGCGGAAACACGAGAGCGCTCTCTTTTGAGAGAAAGGCAGCAGCAAGAAAGAGCGTGCCAAGCGGGAGAGAGAGAATAAGAGGTATCTTTCGAAAATCTCCTCCTAGGTAAAATAACAGACTTAAAAAGCCAAAGAACGCCGCAAGAATTTCAGCACGCCCACTCACATTTGCTACGACTTCAGCCGTGACAGGATGTACCGCGAAGAGAAGCGAAACGAGAAACGCATAGTTCGATGTCAGGAAAAGCCCGAGTAAACAAAAGAGTAAGAAGGCTGTAGCCGTATGCAATATGACATTTGAGAGGTGATAGTAGTACGGATCAAGCTCATAATATTTATGCGTAAACATATAACTGAGCGTCACCATTGGCCGGTACAAATTGCCAGGATACATCGGCCTCAGAAAGACTTCTTTAATATTCTCTTCTGTTGGGGCCACTGTGCTCGACTGAATATGAACGTTATCGTCGTACACAAACCCGTTTTGCGTGCTTGAAAAATGAACAAGAAATGTAATTAAGATAAGAAGAATTGCTCGGGCAAATGCTGCCATACGTTAGCTCCTACGAGTCTGTGTTATGAAAGTCACGGTACTTAGAGTCATCTTGAGGAGAAAAAAGTTCATTTCCCTTTTCAAGTCGTAATGAAGCAATTTGTTCTGCTATAAGGCCCAGCATAAATACGATAACAGAAGAATTCATCAACAGATGCGACATGTTCGTAAACTGTCCATAAAGAACATATGTGTAGATATATCGTCCAAGACCGAGAAAGAATAAGAAAGAAGCTACTGGCATAAAGACACGAAGGGGAGAGAAAGACATGCCAATCTTTAAGATGATGACAAAGAACTCAAACCCATCGTGTAATAATCGTATCTTGCTTTTACCCACTCTATACTTTGTTGTTATGGGAATATACTTAATTGCTCTACCCGACCTTATGAAGGCAAGTGTTGAGGTTGTTGGATAAGAGAAGCGATTTGGGAACATATCGCAGAATCTTCGGGCATCTGGGGCTCGCATAGCTCTAAAACCGCTGGTAAGATCAAGTACCTTAAATTCAGCTATAAAAGATGCAAAGGTATTGTAAACACTATTGGCCAACGTCCGATGGAAGTGGGTCTCTGAGTCCTTCGTTCTGGCACCTATAACCATATGATATCTCGGTATATGCTCAAGAAGTCGGGCAATGTCCGCCGGATCGTGCTGCCCATCTCCATCCATAAAAACTAGGACATCGCCTCTAGCCGATCGAATACCGGATTTGATGGCAGCTCCGTTACCAATGTTATAGGGATGAGAGACGACTCGTGCTCCAGCGCTCTCTGCAACACGTGCGGTCTCATCAGTGCTTCCATCATTTACAACAATAACTTCAGAATGAGGATAGCTCTGAGAGAGTATCGTTTTGATGGTACTTCCAATAACTTCTTCCTCGTTATAGGCTGGGATGATAATGCTGATGCGTGTCTTTTCGTCCAAAAATAAATCCTGCAGATAGGTAACCTGATGATAGTTCTCAGTCTCTACTATACTGATAAACCTGGTGGATTCTGTAAACGGTTATATCGTCTTCTAAACGCCCTGTCAGATAGAAATCATACTGTATTCTACTACACCCTCGATCCTGCCAGCGCTCGTGTAAAGAGTGAAGTTACCGTAAAACAGATCCCATTCCCCCTTAAGGCTCGAGGCGGACTTCTGTTCTGGTTGCTTTTTACAGTGTGGTGCCCGGTATTTATATTCGCTGAGGCAATAAGGGTGAAACCAACTCACTGTATCGCCTTTAGCCCATTCTATGGTGCCATGCTGGCTCTTGTTAGAATTTTCACGGGCTCCCCACTTATACTTTTCCTGAGATCTCTCTCCTTTAAGACCCACAGGATAACTGGCTTAGCTGCCCCCCTAAGGGCTATTTCAAGCCTTCTTGACCGAATAGGTCTGGCCCTTTCAAGTAAAGTTATCTGCATGACGCAAGCAATGGCTGAAGAGGTAAGGCAGGAATATGGAACGGAGGCATTAAAGCTCAAAGTCCTTCCCAATGACCTTCCGGCGATATCGCTGCCTCCTAAAATCAAAACTGAGCAAGGCCCTTTTCAAGCACTCTCAGCAGGTGTACTTGACCGTAGAAAAAACATCAGCCTGCTCCTTGAAGCTTGGCGTGTACTATCACCGCCACCTTCTGATTATTCACTTACAATTGCCGGCGAAGGCCCCTTAAGAGCAAAACTTGAAGCGATGGCCCCGCCGGGCGTTTCCTTTGTTGGATGGCAGCAAGAGATAATGCCACTCCTTTCAACAACCGACCTTCTTATTCACCCCGCGCTGCACGAAGGGGTTCCAAACATCGTACTCGAAGCTCTCGCAGCAGACATTCCCGTTCTGGCTTCACGCGTCCCTGAAATGGCTGAAATCTTAGAGTCAGATGAGCTGCTATTTGATCCGGAAGATTCTGAAGAACTTTCACAGAAACTCAAAAAACTACTTCATAAAAAGAGTGAATTTGATAAAATATCTGAACTCTCAAAACACAGCTCGCAAAAGCTGCGGTTTGATTGGGACGAGGCTGCCACCTCACTTCTATTAGACTAAACGCACAAAGCACCTTTACTAAAAGTACAAAACACTATGAGCGAACTTAAAAATCACCTCGAAATCCCTTATGAAGAGCTTCAAGAGCTCAATCTCGACGCCAAAGAAAAAGCTGCACGAGGCACAAGCAATGAGGAGCTTGCTGATTACTACCTTAAGTATCTAGCAGAAGAGAAAAGAATTAAGGCGGTAACCCTTTGTTTCTCAGATATCGAAGGTCGATTTCACATGCTCGATTACGACAAAGAGTTTCTGCTCGATGCCCACGAGAACTTAACCTTTGATGGGTCATCCATTCAGGGCTTTACCGAGGTAAATCAATCCGATCTAAGACTTCAACTTGACTGGCAATCCTTTCGCTGGCTTCCTAGCGACGTATTCGTGCCTGGGAAAGTTATCCTTTTTGCCCTTATTAACGACCGTGATGGAAGTCCTTATCCTTCAGACTTTAGAGGCAAGCTAAGAAACTATCTTCTTGAGCTTGACTCAAGCCAAGGCTTACAAACAAATATCTCTGTTGAGTGTGAAGGTTTTCTTTTTGAAGGAAGGAACACAGAACAAAAATTCCACTCACGAGAGGGGTTTCAGATGGTTTCTACCGGTGGATACTTTAACTCGCTACCAAACGATCCTCTACGCCTCTTTATTGATAGCTTTGCTGAAGCACAGCGCGCGCTCGCCTTTCAAAATGAGAAAGATCACCCTGAAGTTGCCCCCTCACAGTTCGAGCTCAACTACAAATACTGTAACGCGCTTCAGGCTGCCGATCAGCTACAGCTCTATAAGCTTATCGCAAGACAAGTGGCAGCAAATATGGGTATGACGGCTTCATTCCTTCCAAAACCAATTGCCGGCATTAACGGTAGTGGAATGCACACAAACCTAAGCCTTTCGAAGAATGGGAAAAATATCTTTTTTGATCCCAAGGGAGAGGATGGTCTTTCTCCTATGGCATGGGAATTTATAGATAAGGTCCTCTATAGTGCAAACGATATCTGTCTTACTCTTAATCCGAGTGTGAACTCTTATCGCCGACTCGACCCTAACTATGAAGCGCCAAATCAGATTAAGTCCTCCGCGGTTGATAGGACCTCGATGGTTCGCATCCCACTGGCAAACGAAAAGTCGGCAAGAATCGAGGTTCGTACCGTTGCTCCTGACGCCAATCCATATATGGCTTTTTACACGATCTTAAAGACCGGACTAGAGGGGCCTGTGGATAGTAGTCAGAGTGAAGAGAACAGAAGATCAAGGACTCGCTTTCTTCCAGGCAATATTTACGATGCCATGAGACACTTTAAAGGGAGTAACTTTATAGGTGATATCTTCGGTACGGATGTAAAAGAAAAGTTCTTAAACCGTAAAAAAGCCTCCGCTAACCGGTGCCCGAGAGAGCTGGGAAATCTTGTGAAGACGGAGGAAGTTCTCTTTCATCATGAGGTTACGAATCAGTATATTTGGTCGCAGTTTTAGTGCTGTAAACTAACTTTGTGCTCCTCGAACCTGTCGAACTCGAATGGCACCTGCTCCAGCAGCAGCCATACAAGCTATGAGTCGTAATGTTCCAGGTTCAGGAACACCCTGATTCGATGAGGCAGCTCCGAACTCAGGGAAGCTATAGACGTTTCCAAAATTCTCTTTCCAGACAAGATAGTCATCCACATCAACAACTCCGTCCAAGTTCCCATCCGCGCGCAAATCTTCACGACTCCCAAGATTATCTCTCCATACAGTATAATCAGCCGCATTTACAATAAAATCTAGATTGTAATCTCCAGCATTTAATACTTGAATCGGTTCATAGAAAACATCAAACCCTAGATATTGACCATCTACGATGTATTGAAAGAAGCCATCTTCTGCAGTAAAAAACTCATTTGCGAAAGTCTGATCTCGAACAGCAACGAGACCATCGGACAAGTCAGTTGAGGCAAGGGTGGAATCAATCGACCCGCTATTATCAAAATTGACTCCAAGCACGAATTCAAAATTTAAATTCAACTCTGAAATAGATCCTCTTACGGTTAATGAATCACTTAGTCCGGGACTGGACGCCGTATCATTGATAATATCTATAGAAAGAGAATCAAAATACGCCTGACTTATTCCGTTTTGTGGACTGGAGATGAAGCTGGCAAAGGGATCTACTCCGTGTACTTCACGTTCAGCAGATGAAAATTCTGTAATAGATGTTTGTGGATCAAAGGAAAATACGAACTCTAGTGTGCTGTCCCGTTGCAATTTGGCAAAATTAGCAAATTCAGGGGGGATAGAGGGGTCGTATTCAACATTCGTAATTACAACGGCCCCTGTAATCTCCGCCGCCTGAGCATTCGCTGAACGTTGACTCGGTCCAAAAAAACCAGAGGCAGCAAGCATTCCAACTGTCGTCATAGCTGCGTGCCTACATGCTGAAGTAACTCTCTCTAAAATAGCATGAGAACTTGCAGGAGAGCTCGACCGTTCGATTGACAGTTCAGTAAGCGCTCCGGCTGCCCCTTGCACATCTTGAGGATGACACAGCTGTTGTTTTTGTGGCTGGGAGAATGATGACATGATAGCTCCTTTTACTACAATGCATACAGAAAGGTACGCTAAGAAGGTTCACACAGCTTTCACCCATTTGCAAAACATCTTTCATTCAGAAGTAAAATTAACAGGATTTTTTGGTGCAGGAGCAGGTGCAGGTGCAGGTGCAGGTGCAGGTGCAGGTGCAGGTGCAGGTGCAGGATGAAGATTAGGAGGAAGAATAGGATTAAGAGCAAGAGTCAATAAAGACGAGTGGGTAAAGCCAAGCCGTCTAGTCACCCCCTCCCCTCAACTCGCCTTCTGCCTAAAAGAAAAAACTACTTCTCTTTAGCCTTACTCTTACTTTTCGCTTTACTCTTAGCCTTTGTCTTGGCTTTCGTTTTTGCTTTTGATTTAGCTTTTGTTTTGGTCTTAGCCTTAGTTTTAGCTTTTGCCTTAGACTTACTTTTTGCTTTCGTCTTAGCTTTACTCTTTGAGCTCGTTTTTCCACCGTTCGCTTGAATTTTTGCAGCCCTAGCAGCCAAAAGCTCTACAGCTTGATCCATATCAACGTTTTCTACGTCGACTCCCTTAGGAACCGAGGCGTTTATTTCACCATCAGTTACATAAGGGCCATAGCGACCACTCTTGATGGTGAGCTCACGTTCTGTAACAGGGTGCTTACCAAGCTCTTTGAGATTCTTCGGTGTGCTCGCTCGACCACGACGCTTGGGCTCTTTAAGAAGCTTAATCGCATCGTCAAGAGTCATCGTAAGCGGTGACATATCATCAAGAGGAATTGTTCGGGTATCTGAACCACACTTTATGTACGGGCCATATCTACCGTTAGAAACGAGGATGTCTTCGTTATTCTCCGGGTTCTTTCCGAGCGTCTTTGGAAGTTCGAGAAGCTTAACTGCTGTTTCAAAATCTACATCTGATGGTTCAAGGCCTGGAAGGAGAGAGGCCATCTTTGGTTTCTCTTTACTCCCTTCCTCCATATCTCCGAGTTGAAGATAGGGGCCAAACCTTCCTGTCTTTAAATATATCGGAAGCTCTGTTCCTGGATAATTTCCGAGTGACTCAGGGCCACGGCGTGCAGCCTCAAGAATTTCATCAGCTTTAGAAACGTCGATCTCATCCGGGGCCAGTCCATCTGGCAGGCTCGCTCGGTTCTCTCCGTCAGTTAAAAATGGGCCATAGCGACCTATGCGAACTTCAACCTCTCTACCACTATCATCTTTTCCGATAGCAACTCCGCACACTACGCGTGGATCGATCTTCTCTTCGCCTTCTTCTACAAGGTTCTTTAAGCCAGCATAACCATTACCGAAATAAAATCCTTTCAAGTACTCAAGATTATCTTTCTCCCCACGCGCGATTGCATCAAGGTCATCTTCTAAGCGAGCAGTGAAATCGTAGTTAAGAAGGTGCGTGAAGTAGTTATCCATAAGTGAGGTAACAGCACTGGCAAGAAATGTTGGAACAAGTGCTGTGCCCTTCTTAAAGGCGTAACTTCTATTTAAAACAACTCCTACAATAGTAGCCCACGTACTTGGTCGACCAATACCAAGCCTTTCAAGTTCTTTAATTAGGCTTCCCTCTGTGTATCTTGCTGGCGGCTGGGTCGTGTGGCTGAGTGTTTCAAGGCTTTTGGTATCAAGCTGCTCGTCTTTCTTAACAACGGGGAGTATTTTTTCCTTATCGGCTAGCTCAGCATCCGGATCGTCACTGCCCTCAACATAGGCTCTTAAAAATCCGGGAAACGTAATAGTCTTGCCTGAAGCTCTAAACACTGCGTCACCGCATGTCACGTGAACAGAGATCCTCATCCCTTCAGCGTCTTTCATCTGACAGGCAAGTGTTCGCTTCCAGATAAGCTCATAGAGCTTAAAGGCTTCCATTCCAAGCTTTTTCTTAACTTCATCCATGCTGGCAAAGTCTTCACCTGCCGGTCGAATAGCTTCGTGAGCCTCTTGGGCGTTTCGCACCTTAGTCTTATACACACGTGGTTGTGGGCTCAGGTACTGTTTGCCAAAATCTTTTTCTATGTGTCCACGCGCTGCATTTAGCCCTTCCTGAGAAAGGCTGGTTGAATCGGTACGCATGTACGTGATGTAACCGTTCTCATAAAGGTTTTGGGCAACACTCATAGTGTGCCTTGCGGCAAAGCGAAGCTTTCTACTCGCTTCTTGTTGCAGGGTACTGGTTGTAAACGGGGCAGGGGGCTTAGTAGAGTACGGCTTCTCATCTACCTTTGTAACGATCGCATCCTGCTTCTCAATATGTTCTTTAAGTTTTAGCGAAGACTTCTCATCTAAAAGAACAACCTTATCGGGATCTTCAAGCTTTCCAGTATTTGGGTGGAAGTCTTTCCCGCTGGCAACTCTCTTAGAACCGACATGGGTAAGCTCAGCCTCAAACTCACCACTCTTATCAGTCTTGGCAAATACCGCCTTTAAATCCCAGTACTCTGAGCTTTTAAACGCTATGCGTTCACGTTCACGCTCGACCAGAAGTTTCATGGCGACACTCTGTACCCGACCTGCGGAGAGCTTTGGAGCCATCTTTTTCCAGAGTAGGGGACTTACAGAATATCCAAAGAGCCGATCGATAATACGTCTGGTTTCTTGAGCCTTCACGAGGTTCATATCGATATCGCGCGAGGTCTCAAGCGAGTGTTGGATAGCTGTTTTGGTAATCTCGTGAAACACGAGGCGTTTTACAGGGATCTTTGGTTTAAGCTCATCAAGCAAGTGCCAGCTGATAGACTCTCCCTCTCTATCTTCATCTGTTGCGAGCAGAATTTCATCTGCATCTTTCATGAGGGCTTTCAACTCTTTAAGCCTCTTCTTCTTATCAGCAGGAATAACGTAGAGCGGATCAAAGTCCTTATCGATATTAATACCGAGCCTTGACCATTTCTCCTTCTTTATGCTGGCAGGAATTTCAGAGGCATTATTCGGCAGATCTCGTATATGGCCGTACGATGCCACGACTTCAAACCCTTTCCCCAGAAATTTATCAATAGTGCGGGCTTTGGTAGGGGACTCAACTATTACAAGAGAAGTTGCCATAAATGCTAAATTAGTAAAACTGTGTTATATTTGAGTGCCTAACACTCTTCGGTCACAGAATACACATACAACTGTGACTTGCAAGAGCTGCATTGGAAGCCATTTTTTAAAAAATAGCAACTTCGCTGCTAACGCGAACGTCCTAAAGGTGCTATTCTACAGCAGAAATTAAAAATTTCCGCCCGTCGGAATTATATCAGCATGTCGACTTCAGGTTCATTCTCACGTCAAATCCCGTACATATTTCCCGCAAACCTGATTATACGGCTAATGGCGTCAGTACTTGACCTCTTTATTGTAGTCTTCCTGATTACAGCTGTGATGTTTGGAATGAGCATCTACTTGGGAAAGCCGATTATGGCGCTTCTTCCGACCATTGAACTGGGAGCAATTCCTATACACCGCTACACTTCACCACTCATACAACTTACATGGAAGCTCACCCTAGTAAGTTATGTGCCAACAGTCGTATTTATTCTGTATAGTGCTATCTTTGAACGACTCCCCTCAAAGGCAAGTCCGGGCAAATACGTCATGGGACTTGAGGTCATAGATACAGAATCCTACACAACGACTTTTGGACAATCGCTGCGAAGAAATATTTTTAAGTTTCTCCCATGGTTTGTTGTGGCAACCGGCGTACTCTCCGCGTTACACATGACCGCATTTGTGCCAATTGTTGCAGAAAATCTTCCTCTCATATTCCTAGCACTTATCTCAACGGCGTCAGCCTTACTCGTAGTTAATATTTTCATGATTCTCCTGAGCGAGAGTCGTCAGGGCATGCACTGCTATCTTACCGACACTGCGGTATCTAGAAAACTCAACTACTCAAGAGATAATGTAATCTTCTTTTTCCTACTAACGCTCGTTCTTCTTGCGATGTCATGTGTCTATACATCTGAGATGATACGATATGTATTTCATAAAGACGTAAAGGAGCTTCTCAATTCGATAGTTTCTACTCCACTCATTTCAGAGCAATCAGATCAAAGTACCGATCCTGCTCCTGAGCCAGAAGCGCTCGTTGAGCCCGTACCGTCTCCCTCTCAGGAGCCGGAAGTACAAGAAGAAGAGGTGAGTGCTTCTACAGAAGAAGAGCCAGTAGAGACTGAGCCTTCTCCTTTAAGTTCACCATCGCCATCATCCTCTCCTGTCCCAGAACGCGATTTTCCATCACTTTCAGTTACGGAATCAATTCAAACGCTCAGTCAATCAGATGAGGCGATTCGCCAAGGAGAAGATGCTGTACGGTGGGATCTTGAAAAGGTTTCTCCTGTAACAAAAGAATTTGCTCGCGGAAAGATCTCTATGCCCGGCATACGAGTAGCGCTCAAGAGCGCCAGAGCAACTGCGGCAAGCCGAGCAGGAACGCTCACAGTACTTCTGTCGCAATACCCGACTACAGCAAAGTTTCCAGCAGCGCCGGTTGCAAAAGTAACGTTTTACTTTAAAAATCCAAAAAGCACCTGCGACTCAAGCGATCTGGCGCGCTACGAAGTAAAACTCCTCCAATCTGCAGGCGCTACTCAGGCCTCATATGCAAAGTTTGCAGTTGATACTGACACTTTCAGTGCTCTTCAAAGGGTACAGATTAGTTGTAGTCGAGGAAAAAACGGCTGGATACGTATCGCTCTTAAGGGAGGACGCGCTTATCTTAATGAAGGAGTACGGGGAGCCGTCACGTGGAATATCTACGCGGAGGCCTTCTTACGAAACTCCTAGTTTCATACTTTGTCGGTGTCTTTCTACATAGACGGCAAGGAGAGAGACAGTCGCAGGTGTAATTCCAGGAATTCTCATTGCCTGACCAATTGAGAGAGGTCTATGTTTTTTAAATTTTTCTCGAGCCTCAATTCTTAAGTTAGATAGATCGTCGTACTCAAAATCATGAGGAATCTTCATTGATTCATTCTTTTGAAGTTTTGCAATCTCTTGTTCTTGTCTCCTCAGATAACCACTAAATTTAAGCTCTATCTCAAGCATCGTCGCAAGCTCAGGAGCTTGCTCAACATCTGGAACCTCATAACGTTTTGCTATCTCACTGAGTGTCATCTCAGGGCGCTGCATCAGACGTGCAAGGGTAATACTGTCCTTTAGAGGTGAGCTTTTCAAAGTTTCTAACCACTGATTGGTCTCATCATCGGGCTTAATTCTCGTGTCGTGCATGTAAGAAAGGGCGCCTGTTAACTGCTCTTGGAGCTTATGAAAGTGGCGTTCATATTCAGCATCGACAAGGCCACGATCTATTCCCTTTGGCGTGAGACGCATACAGGCGTTATCTTCTCTTAGCACCAGCCGGTACTCAGCGCGCGAAGTAAACATACGATAAGGCTCATCAACGCCGTGCGTTGTAAGGTCATCAATCATAACACCGATGTATGATTCTCCGCGGCTAAGAAGGAGTGGCTCCTCCTGCTTAACCTGTAGTGCGGCGTTCGCTCCTGCGACAAGGCCCTGACCTGCTGCTTCTTCATATCCTGAAGTTCCATTAATCTGCCCGGCTAGAAAAAGACCAGTGACCTTCTTTGTCTCAAGCGTCGGATGCAGCTCTCGAGGATCTACCATGTCATATTCAACAGCGTAGCCGGATTGTAGTATCTCAACATTCTCAAGTCCGGGGATCAGTCGCACGAAGCGCTCCTGCACATCTGCCGGAAGGGAAGAAGATATGCCATTTGGATAAACGACATCTGACTCATAACCTTCAGGCTCAAGAAAAATATTGTGAGAATCCTTATCAGCAAAACGATAAACTTTATCCTCAATAGAAGGACAGTACCGAGCCCCTGTTGCCGCGATCTGTCCGTTAAACATGGGGCTTCGCTCACGGTTCTCCCTGATGATGTCGTGAACCATGCTGTTTGTTTTCGTAATCCAACATGAAATTTGAGGTCTGTTAATAGAAGGCGTTAGGAGTGAAAAAGGAATAGGATTTTCATCTCCGGGCTGCTCCTTGAGTTGGGAAAAATCAATGCTGGATAACCTTAAACGTGGTGGTGTCCCAGTTTTAAGCCTTCCCATATCAAAACCAAAGTTACGAAGCGCATCACTTAACGTGTTTGAAGCGACATCATCACGGCGACCTCCCTCGGTTTTGTCCTCACCTACATGCATTAGTCCACGAAGAAATGTTCCCGTGGTAAGCACTACCCTAGAAGCCGTTATCTCAGTGCCATCTCCAAGCCGCACCCCCCGAATCTGTCCTCCATGCTCTAAGATCTCTGTTACTTCACCAGTAACAATTGTGAGGCCACCTCCTGACTGTAGGGACTCCATGTGGTTTCGAACCCAGTTCTTATAGAGATGTCTATCGGCCTGGGCGCGCGAGGCTCGCACGGCCGGCCCCTTGCTTGTATTCAGTGTGCGAAATTGGATTCCCGTAGCATCGATCGCACGGCCCATAATCCCACCAAGAGCATCGACCTCTTTCACTATATGGCCCTTTCCAAGGCCACCTATAGCCGGGTTACAAGACATCTGCCCGATGCCTTCCATTCGCAGAGTAATAAGGCAGGTGCGCACACCAAGCCTCGTAGCAGCCCCTGCTGCCTCAACCCCGGCGTGTCCGCCACCTATTACTATAACGTCAAAATTGCTGTCCATTTCTTATGACTTCCCTCTCATTGCCCTACTCCTTGTCCTTGTCCAGATTTTTTTGGGGCAGGACAAGGACTAAGTGCAGGAGCAGGTCCGCGCCTCGCGCGCGGGGGATAACCTGTTGATATCTCTAGATCTCCCGTGATTTCCAGCACTTATAGTACAGCAGGATAATTTTTTTAGCAAAATTTTCACTATATCTGAAACAACCCTGCCGTTAACTCCGATGTGTATGGAGAGTACAGGTAGACATAAAATGCAAGCATCGCAGGCTTATAACATGAAGGGGCAGAGAATTACGCTTTCCACGCTGGGGCTACTGATTTTTTCAGGCTTCATCGTTACGGTAACGCTCGCAGTCCTTCTTTCCACACTACAAATCCCACTCCCTGATGTGTTTCAGAGCACCCCACCGGAGCTTACATGGGAAAATAGCTCCGATTTTGCTAAAGAGAGATTCCTTGAAGTCATTAGAACCTCAAACGAGAGAGAGCTTGCGGGAAAAGCTCATTTCGTCACTCAGATCATAAAAATCAGTAGAAACACAACTCCGGCACCAAAAGATATCTCCGTGAGCATCATCAAGGCCTGTCGTAAGCTTAACTACGACCCACTCTTTGTTGCTGCCATTATGAAGTCTGAGAGTCTATACGATAGGAGAGCAATATCTCCAGTAGGCGCACGAGGACTTATGCAAATTATGCCAGCCACCGGAAGGCATATTGCAAATACCGAAGGGTACCCATGGAAAGGAACAAGCGCACTCATCAGTGATCCAGAATACAATATTCAAATGGCTATATCATATCTGAAGCAGTTGGAGGGAATGTTTCAAGGTGATTTACGAAAAGTGCTTATCGCGTACAACTGGGGACCCGCGAACTTACGCAAGGCTCTTAGAGGAAAAGCACGAGTGCCTAAGGTAACGCTCAATTATACGCGAAGTATCTTAGCCGATTACAAAAAATGGCGAGATATGTATTCGGAGAGGAAGAATCAATATAAATACATGAATGCCAGCTATCTTCATTCATGATACATTTTACAAGGTTTTGAATTACAGGGTTTATTATGCATCGCTTTTTCATCATCACATTTCTTTGTCTTTTTTCCGCAGTATCATGCACCAAACCCCGGTCAGACGACGGCGAAGGCGTTACCCCTCCAACTCAGTCCGGAGAATTCACGACAGATTGTGGAACTGTAGTGGGTGGTGTTTCGAGAAATCCGGTTAATGCATCAAATGGAACAAGAGTCACTGTGACTGGAGCAGCAGCACATAACGCTGTCACCATAAACAGAAATGGCACACAGCAAATTGTTAAGCTTCGTGCCCTCTCTGATAGCGTGTCTTCTTCAATCAGCTCAGAAGCGACGAACATCATCAGCGACTTCACAGGAGACGCGACACTTTTTACCGACGACTGCTCAACAACACTCGGCAATGGAACTGGGGCAATAGTTGGCGATCTTATTAGGGATAACGGTGTGAGTTTAACAGAAAGGCTCTTAAAGCGAGGTGCCGCAAACGTTCAGGCCAATGGAACATGTAGTGATACCCAAGTTTCGTCCTGCTACTCCGCACTTCTCGATCAAAACATTCAACCACCGGCTCAAAATGTCGTATCAAATTTCATTTGGAGACCAGAGACTACCTCTGACGGGTGGCTGGCAGTACTTCTCGATCCGGCCGGCGCTACTATATTTGTTAACGGTGACAGGCTCGTTGACGTAGGTCCAAGTGAGGGCAGAGGAACAACAGGGCGAACAAACAAACCAGGTTGCGCCTTTGGAAGTAATGTTCAAGTACAAGTCTTTAATTCAAGTGGTGCCATCATCCCATTTCCTAATGGCGAAAGCACGTATGTCATTCCAGATGGGTGTCAGAGCGCCTCATTCTAGGGAGCGCTGCAGAAATTCGTTTCGTACTTGTGAGCCCTGCTCACTCTAAATTTTGTTTGGATCTCCCATACGATCTCTTTCCCCGGGGTGATCTCAAATACTCGACCTCGCATATCTTCTGAAATCAAAGTATTTCCGTTTTTCAGTCGCTGAACAGATCCCGCCCCGCGGCTGTAGAATTTGTCTCTATCCTGATACTCCCATACGGTTTTTTTTGTAACCGGATCAACTTCGAGTATTCTCGAGTAATTTCGGATTCTATCTAGACCATTATCAAACACAAGAATATTACCAGCACCAGGATACCCTTCAGGAATCATATGCACCTCATGACCACGTACTAGGCGCGTATGAAAATTTTTTCCTTTTCCTTCTCCAGAATACTCCCAAACGACTTTACCACTTTCTTTTTCAATCAGATAAGCAGTCCAAAAATTTCTGGGCATAATAAAGAAATTACCAGGACGAAATCGCGTATCGCCATTAGCGAAATGTTTGTTAGAGGGAAGGGGCGAAACAGTATTAACATGAGTCCAGTCCCATATATGCGATCGCTCTTCTTTCACTTTTCTTCTCTTTTCACAACCATTCCAACCACAATCACGCATATCAAGATGATCGCTAGCAAACCAAGAATAAGCTTTTTCGTTTTGCGGAGTGACTTCATAGACGGCATCAGAACGAATTACGGCGTCTTTCTCTTCCGGACGATCGGGAAAAACTTCCGGATAGGGAATCTGCCGCAACTCAAGAAACAGCAAATTTCCGTTCTTTAGTAGATGTGCATCGTGATGAATATCATCATCACCTAGATACGTGCGAAGCTCTTTGCCATCACGGTCGTAAAGCGTTAGCTTTTTCTTCATCTGGTGCCACTTCTCAAACTTAAGCCCCCACTTACTGCCATGAACAACAAGAAGCGAGCAATCGTCTTGTAGGCGAGCACGAGCCGCATCAATTCCATCCCAACGATGGAGGATCTTGCCGTCTCTGGAGATAAGAAGTACTTCTTCTGTTCCAGAAATAGGGAGGAGGATTACGCCATCATCAGTAGATTTTCGGTCATATCGAACCACATCAATTTCGGCCCGTGGAAGCGTTCGAGAAGACAACGCCTTCGTATTCGTAGCTTTTGTTGCCTCTTCATTGTGAATTTGACGGGAAATGTTCTGGGAAGCTGGGAGGATAAAATAAAGCGCAATACAGATAAATAGGAGCGCTCCGATCTGTAACATTGGCTTCAATGGGAGTTTTGTTTTTTTTAAAGAAATCTTGCTCTCTCCTGTTTGTGCTCCATTACATCTTGATATGACATATCAAAACACGAAACAAAAGGCCACCAGAGTACAACACACGAGGAGAAACAATTTCGATGTTCCTCAAAGACAAACTAAGCTACAATACAGGTACTCAAAGGTTCTTTACTGAGATGGAGGCTAATATGAAACTGGCTAAAGAAATTATGACCGAAGACGTCTATACGGTAGAGCCGGATAAGGGCTTTAATCAGGTAGAACTCGCAACGGAATTTAAGCATATCCGTCATATTCCTGTCGTAAGCGAAGAGGGGAATGTTTTGGGAATAGTCAGCCTAAGAGATCTCCTCTTACACCTAAGCGACGCTGCCGCCAGTCACTTCACCCCGATCAAAGAGATCATGAATACCGATGTTATTACCTGTAGCCCAGACACTCCGATAGAGGAGGTCGCAATGCTCATGAAGAAGCACACTATCGGTTGTGTACCGGTGGTGGAAAATAAGAAGCTTGTAGGGATCGTTTCTGAGGCGGATTTTTTAAAGTTGTACTAACTCTACACGGGCACCATTTCCATCGGCGCCTCCTCATCCTCCTCTTAATCCTCATCCTGCACCTGCACCACGTCATTGCGAGGAACCGAAGCCGCAGGCTGAGCGACGAAGCAATCTCCTCACCCAAAGTCACAGTGAAATTACAAACAATGGTTAGTCCGAAGGGATTGCTTCGTCGTTCGGTCTTCGACCTCAGCTCCTCGCAATGACGAGTGCAAGTGCAAGAAAAAGAGGAAGAGGAAGAGGAAGAGGAAGAGGAAGAGGAAGAGGAAGAGGAAGAGGAAGAGGAAGAGGAAGAATAGGACTTGGGATAGAAGCAAGAGTCAAGAAAGACGCGATGGCGCAGCCGAGCCGTCCCTCAACCCCACACCCCCTCTACGTGACGGACGACGCCTAACCACAAGCGAATGGAATGGAGAGCCCTCGCGCGCAGTTCCCGAAGGGCTGTTTGTCCTCCTTCGCATAAAGCTACGGAGGATCCTATGAAGGTTGATCGGACGTAGCCTGCAAGGCGTAGGCCGGAAGCACGAGGGCTCTCCATTCCATTCGCCTTCCGCCTAAACCACCTCCCTAGTCCAAGCCGTAGACAACGAATCGGCATACTCATTCCACCTATACCCATTATGAGCCTTAATCCACTGTAACTTCACTTTGGGATGAGCATTCGCCAACGCATAGAGCTCTTGGACAAGCTCAAGATTCTTAATAGGACCGGTCTTTCGCTTCCATCCGCGTTTCTCCCAGCCCGCAGCCCATTCATTTATTGTTTTGACGCAGAGATCGCTATCAGAGTAAACCGTTATCTCAGCATCTTCTGGTAGAACTTTATATGCTTCAATAAGCGCTGTAAGTTCCATGATGTTATTCGTTGTCTGAGGAGATTGGCCGTGGAGCTGTTTTATAATTTCACCACTCTCAACCCACACAGCCCCCCATCCACCGGGACCCGGATTTGGTTGTGAGCCGCCGTCAGTAAAAACCCCTGTGTCGGGACCATCAAAAAATGAATCAAGTACTTCAGAGAGTGTATAAGACTTTGTTGCCATAGTATCTGTTTCAGCTTGGTAAATTGTGTGATTAAATAAAGTACCTAAAGCACTAACTCAAGAATATATTTATGACAACTGTTACCATCACAAATGACACCTGGCTTGAAGTTTCAAACATTTTAGACGGCACGTTTGCTCCCCTAACCGGGTTTTGTAGCTCCGCAGACTACAAAAGTACTGTAAATGATATGCACCTTCAAAACGGAGCGGTATGGAGTATTCCCATAACTCTCGATGTGCCCCAAGAACAAAAGGCTGAAATAGAAAAAGCCGATAAGCTAACCCTTCTTGATGCTTCAGGAGAAAGCGTAGCCTCTGTTCAAGTGGAAGAGGTATATGACGTTGATCTGAGAGAGACCGTTCAAAAGGTATACGGCACTGACGACACGGACCATCCCGGAGTAGCCAGAGAGCTCTCACGATCACCACTACGTGTCGCTGGCAAACCGGAGCTTTTACAAAAAGTACCCCCCATGTTTCCTGATGATGAATTTTCACCAGCTGAAACGAAAAAAATATTTAAAGAAAAAGGTTGGACGACGGTTGCAGGATTTCAAACGAGAAACCCCCCGCACCGCGCCCACGAGTATCTTCAGCGCGTGGCTATGGAGATCTGTGATGGAATTTTTCTCCAACCCCTCATTGGCTGGAAGAAACCAGACGACATCGCACCCGGTGCTGTGATGGAGGCATACCGTACACTCGCATCCGAATTCTATCCTGAAAGCCACGCACTCCTTGGGGCACTGCGTACTCCTATGAGGTATGCTGGACCAAGAGAGGCCGTATTTCATGCAATTATTCGGAGAAATCACGGGTGCACTCATTTTATAATCGGTCGTGACCACGCTGGAGTAGGGAACTACTACAAGACCTACGAAGCACAAGAGCTCGCTTGTAGCCTTACCAATCTCGGAATCGAAATACTTGCTCTTAAAGAACCATATTACTGCGCAAAAAGCGGCTGTATCGTAACAGAAAAAACCAGCCGCCACCCCAAAGAAGAATCAGCGGGAGTTTCTGGAACACGCATGCGCGAGCTTCTTTCAAAAGGAGAACGACCACCTGAAAATTTTATGCGCCCTGAGATATCAGATGTGCTGATCAACCTCGCCAAAAAGAACGAGCTCTTTGTTGGAGAAAAATAGAAATGGATTTTACTATTATCGTTACGCTAGGGCCCGCCCTTCAAAACCCTGATACGCTTAAGCGTATAAATGATCTTGGAAACTGCATTTACAGAATTAACGGTGCACACTCAACCCCTGAAACCCTGCCAACAACGGTACAATACATTCGAAGTACGCTCCCACGCGCAACCGTAATGCTCGATCTCCCCGGCAACAAGGTCAGGCTTAAAAATCTCGGAGGAGAGATGCCCATAAGCAAGGGCGAGCCCTTCATGCTACTGCACTCTGTGCTAAACTATCCTGACTACCATAAACACCTGAATGTCGGAGATATGGCGCTCACGCATGACTCAAGCTACACCCTTGAGATAAAAGAGATATCCGAAGAGGGTATTACCTTTGTTCCACAACAATCAGGAACACTCCTTCCCAATAAGGGCATTCATATTAACGGAGCCAACGAAACGCTCCCTTTCTTATTTGAAAAAGATAAGCAACTCATGAAAGTCGGAGCCGGGGCCAGTATCGACTGTTTGTCTCTCTCATTTGTGAGAAGTGCCGCTGACATTAAGGAGGCTAAAGCATTTCTTGCTGAAATAGATTCTGAACCTCAACTTATATCAAAAATCGAAACGGCTCTTTCCACCGAAAATCTTGGTGAAATTCTCTACGAGGTTGATGCGATTAATATCGATCGGGGAGATCTCTCAGCTGATATCGGAATAATGAAGCTACCGGCAGTTCAAGAACGCATTATTGATTCTGCGCTCAGAGTTAATAAAAAAGTCTATCTTGCCACACAGTTCCTTCACAACATGCAGTCCAAGCCAGTACCACTTATCTCTGAAATCGTTGATCTCTACCGAACAGTGAAAACTGGAGTTTCCGGACTACAACTTTCAGAAGAGACTGCGGTAGGAAAATATCCGTATGAGTGCGCGAAGCTTGTATTTGATATGTATAAACAGTCGTTCTCTTCTGCGTAGGCAAAGATAGCTGCATGCGCTCTCGAATACTGCCACTCCTACCATTCACTATAACCCTTCTTGCTGTCACTCTCTGTTTCTTTGCAGGCTCTTTTCCATCAACAAGTGGAGATATGAAGGATCTCTATCCACGTCAATCAGATAGCCTCTCAGCCCTTAAAGAGTCTGAAAAGTATTTTGGAAGCAACCTCTACGATACGATTACCGTGGTGGGAGCAGATATTGATGAATTTATCCTTGAAGAGCTTGATAGTGAATTACGCGAAATAGAAGGTGTTGATCAGATCGTAAGCCCTCTTAACCGGAATGAACGTGGAAGATCTAAGGGCTTCTTAGTAGAGAAGAATAACGCGTACAGGTTTCTCCTCAAAATAAAGACGGGGCTGAATCAAGAACAGCGAGAACAGCTTCATGATCAGCTGAATACATTTACGAAAGAGCATTCTGATATGAAGGCTTCACGAAATGGATCCTTCTTTATAACAGAGAGCCTCACTGCAGATATCGCGAAAGAGACTGCAAAGCTTATCCCTATCTCTGCGCTGATACTATTTCTTTTAGCAACTCTTCTCTTTAGGAGTGTAATAGCCGCGGTAAGAATCCTGCTTGCTCCTCTGCTCACTATCGTTACCCTTACCTGCTCTTTTGCCCTTGTCGATCTGCCCCTTGGTCCCATATCACAGCTAGGTCCACCATTTATTATAACCATTGGCACAGCTTACAGCATTCATCTGTATCTCTTCATTAAACATCACGGTCATATTTCAAGCGTCATTGTAAAACCAATTCTACTTGCAGCGCTTACTACCTCCATTGGACTCTTCTCGTTAGCCCTCATGGATGTCAAAGGAGTAACAGAATTTGCAATCCTTGCTGGCGTTGGAAACAGCATCGCTGCAGCTTATAGCTTTTGCACTCTTTCAACGCTCACATCAGAGATATCAAACAATCAAAGAAGCTTCTTTCTATTTAAGCCGCCTTCTTTTTTCACTATGAAGCTACTCTTCCTCTTACTTTTCCTCTTCTCACTGGTAGGAGTTTACGGAGTACAGTACCTCAAGGTTGATACCGACCCTGAAACATTCCTTATCACGGACGGGAAGGCAGAAAAATCAATTTTGCAAGCTAAATCAGCATTTCCGGGAAGCAGATTTCTCTCCCTCATGCTAAGGAGAAAAGAGAACAATGCCTTCTCTGACGCCTCAATTATTGAGCTAGAAAAATTCCAATCCCAACTGGAGCAAGATACAGATATTGTCTCACTGGTGAGCCCGGTGAATGCGCTAAAAGAGCAGCAAAGACTTAAAAAACTAGAACTTGACTCTTTCTCGCTTAAAAAAGACGATCCTCTCTCTGCTGTGACCGCCCATCTTATCTCTTCAGACCGTCACGTTGTCCGCTTTATCATCGAAACCGAGAAAGATGGGCAAGAGCTCCTTACTCTAAAAAACGCACTATCCCAAAAGATCTCAAAGCAAAAGGAACTTAAACCTTACAAATTTCACCTCAGTGCTTTTGAAATTGTAATGGCGACGCAAGCTGAGGAGATCACGAGGGGAATTCTCTGGTCACTGTTGTGTACGCTAGGGCTCGTAGCCCTTATCTTACTCATCTCTACACGCTCTGTACTTATCTCCTGCATCGGCCTTATACCGAACATTATCCCAATAC
>JAUIIO010000007.1 GCA_030431715.1 bacterium | reverse complement strand
TAACCGTTTAGACAGTGATGAATTTTAAAAGCGAAGAACAACGGTGTATCAATTTTTACAAATTGCAATAAACGACAGAACAGTATAGATAATAAGTCCCTCATTGTTCGCGCATGCAAACAAAAGAGGTTTAGGAGGTTCTTATTTCATGAATGTTTCTCGCTCATATCGATTAAGCTGGGACCGCTTCTTATCCGAAACAACACCAGACGATCGCTCCTTGATCCGAGAGCTTCTCTGCAATGCCACCACATATTTTGTAGAACACAACCGAGCGGTCTTTCTTGAACAATTTGGAATCGTATCACCACACACCCAAACAAAACACGCTTCAGTAATCAAAAAAAACAGTAGCTACTCCTGTCAGGAGAAGTATCTCACCCTGCAGTTTGAAAAGTGTCTGGACCTTGTGGGCTTCTACCGGGCAAAACATCGAAACATCGTGGAGACTCCCGAACTCGCTAAATACCTCTATGCGAAGCTTCCCATTGAGAAGCAAATCGAGTGGGACGAGAGGAGGCTCTGCAGCTACATCCGTACGATCTTACGTGGCGTACGCGATGAGATTGTGATTGAAGGCGTTTCTGCCCAGCTTGGCTCTCTTGGAACGTTTTACTCATTACACAACCGGCAGGGAGCCGATCTTCGCGACTGGTATGCAGGCTCTGACATATTCCTCGTTCCCTCTTACTCTAACCCAATCGAGGCAGAAAAACCTAAAAGGTTTCCAAGACCAGTTCTTAAAAATCCGTGGGAACCTTTTGAAGCACTTTACGGTAAGCACTCCGCCCAATATACCGTACACGTAAAAAAAGAATTAGCCAGACTCGGTTACGATACGAGCGAATTTGAGCAAGAGGTAAAGCCTGAGCTAAGAAACTTTAAAGTTCGTGTATACTTGGACGAAAGCACAAATACCCTTCTCTCAATCTCAAACGGTTTAAGATTTCTAAGCTCATACGTTGAAGATCGAGCAATAACCGGAAATGAAATCATATTCCAGCAGGCCGCTCCTACTGAGTCGCCTTCGACTCCCCAGCACCAGCCACATCTCTTTACCCTCGCATGGCTCCTTATTATGGGACGGCCATCAAAGCTTCTACGTACGGGGATGACACTCAGTACCGAACGCCCGCTTCTTGAAACATCAGGCTGTAAGGTGTTTGGTGTCTTTGTGACCCCCTTTACACCTATTCAGTCAGTTCAAAAGACAAAGGACATGAATTTTAAGTACATGAACCTTGTTGGCATCACACCAGAGGAATCCCATCTTGCAGAACGCTCTTCGCCAGCACACCTATTTGAACTCTTACGATTTCGAAAGTATGATCAGGTCACTAGACCCGGTAGACCAGCCGTTACTCACCGGACAGGGTTCTCCGGGGCCTCTCACAATACCCACCAAGCCGCATAGCTCCTAATTTCAGCAACTTACAGCCATCCACGGCCAAATATAGTGAATTTTGCTAATAGCGCTTTAGAAAAATACGTAAGGATACGACAGTATCTTTAGCTGTAAAGCAGAGTTAAACCTGAACAAAAAGTTAAAGATATGTCTACTGCTCCGGTAAAATATAACGCTCTCATCGTCGACACAGATCTAGATAGACGCATGCGCCTAAAAAGTGCAACTACTTCCGTAGTTCAATTTGGAAAGGTCAATCTTCTTAACGATCTCGATGACGCAAAGAACCAGATATCGGGAGGCAAGGCTTTTGATGTTATCTTTGTATCTTCGATCTTTGAACAGGGGCCAATTTCTGAATTCATCAAATCAGCGAAAGAACTCGAAGCAGCCCGGGACGCCGCATATGTCCTCGTACTTCAAACAAAAGATCAGGAGAGCTCAAACGTCGCATCAAATGTAATGATTGGTGCAGATGGGATGCTCTTTGAACCATATTCTGTAGATTCACTCGTTGAAATAACCGAGCTGGCTGCACAGGTGAAAAAGGATCGCTCGCTCCAGCGCGAACAAGCTGCCATTGGCTTTTTACTAGACGACGTGCTGCAACAGATAGATATGCTCGCTTACCTCAAAAGTGCAGGCTATGACGTTGGGCGCGGGATACGCAGATTTAAGCAGATGTGTTCAGTATTTGAAACACTCGAAAAAGATTCAAAGCAACTTTACTATAACATTGCCATTGAAAAATTCTCTAATGCTCCATTTCCGAAGAAGATGTACCAGAAGAACTACAGCGGGGCGAGTAAGCGCGTTAAAGAACGTATGGAGAAAAAGCTCCTTGCGAAGCTCGAGGAAGGCCTTGTTGATGACCGTGATTCAGATTCAGAACAAGAGTCAGCGACTTCTTAGCTCTGACTCCTTTGGTACCATATCGTTGTCCACTTCTCATCTGTGATCTCATCGACCATGAAAAAATCGGGATGAGCGAATGCTTCTTTAACACTATCAGCTTTCGTATCCATTATCCCTGAGATAATAAGAGAGCCTCCCGATTGAACGCGTTTAAAGAGCTCATCTCTAATATCGATGAGGACTTCTGCGTAGACATTAGCCACAACAATATCAAACCCCCCACTCACGCCATCGATCGTTGCCAGACAGAGATGCACTTTCTCACTGACATTATTATTTTTCAGATTACACCGCGCATTCTCAAGGGCGTCCGCGTCTATATCAATAGCAATGACGTCAGACTTATGGTGAAGGGCTGATGCGATAGCAAGAATTCCACTTCCTGTTCCAACATCAAGAGTTCGCGAAACCTTACCCTCTAGGCGATTGTCTTGTAGATATTTAAGTACGTTTTTTGTAGTGCTGTGCTCTCCAGTGCCAAAGCCAAGACCAGGCGCTAAGAAAATGCGCTGACAAGCCTCCTTTTCTTCCTCCCCATCATTTTTGTTGTCAGAAAGTACGGGAATGATGTGAAAACAACCTATCTTTAATTCTCGCCAGTCAGACTGAGCCATTGAGATCCAGTCCTCATTACGGATCTCGCTCGTTTCCTCTACAGCGCAATCAAAATCATTCTCAAGGCGAGCACAAAACTCTTCAGGCAAATTATCGCACTGGAGATAGAGGCGAGCTGTATCTTCACCTAGGAGCTCAGAGCCAGCGACATCAGACTCTACAAGTACCGGAAGTACGTCCTCAACGTTGTCTTTCCTAATTAAAATTGAATACCAGTTACTCAATGACCACCCTGTATAAATTTATTTTTGACGGGGAAGAACCATCGCGGCTCACCCTCCAGCTTCCCGCGGGGACTTCCCTAAAGAGAAGAAGTTCATCGCTTATCTCATCAGGTTCTTGCGCCGCGAGAAGACCATCTACATTCTTAAGCTGAAGCCTATCTTTGTATATTCGTGCCTGCTTCAGATAGAGATAGATATCACCTGATGAAATATTACGCTTTACAGCGCGCGTAAGCCCACTCTCATCCGCAATACGTATCTCTTCACTTAAGCAGGGAAGAGTAAAGAAGAGAAACAGCAGTAAAATGAGCGACTCTCTCATCATCACGCAGCAATATCTCTTCGAAATTGCTTTCCTTCAAAATCAATGAGATCTACTGCCTGATAACAGAGGGCACGGGCCGTATCTACATCATCACCGAGAGCTGTAACAGCTAACACACGACCTCCTCCGGTAACCACTTCTCCGGCTTCTGAGAGAGCAGTGCCAGCATGAAATACTTGCTGTGCAGTACTTGCCCCAGCCTCTTTAAGCCCTGAAATAATATCTCCCTTGCTTGAGCTTGCCGGGTATCCCTTGGAAGCCATAACAACGCAAACAGCTGTTTGCGGGCTCCATCTCACCTCCGGCGGCACATCTCCTACGCTAAGCGCATAGAGCACCTCAAATAAATCTGACTCCATTCTACGTAAAATGCTCTGAGTTTCCGGATCTCCAAGTCGAGCATTAAACTCAAGCACCTTTACTTCCCCTTTAGGAGTGAGCATCAATCCCCCGTAGAGAAATCCTGTATACCCCCCTGTCGCTTTTACCAGCTCATTTATGACAGGCGCCATTACGTTATTTAGAACGTACTGCTCTTGTTCAGAAGATAATCTTGGCGTAGGGCTAATCGTACCCATTCCTCCGGTATTTGGGCCACTGTCACCTTCTCCAATCCTCTTATAATCGTGCGAAGAGGCAAATGGAACGATGCTCTTACCATTCGTTGCCACGATGTATGAGACCTCAACACCTTCTAAAAATTCCTCTACCACGATCTGTTTCGCAGAGAAGGTATGAAAGGCTTCATCCACTGCAGAAAGAGCATCTTGTGTTTCGGTACACACGAACACTCCCTTACCGGCTGCTAACCCATCAACTTTAACAACAATAGGCGCACCTTGCTTTTGGATATACTCTTTAGCCTTTTCCGCCTCAGAAAAGGTCTCGTAAGCAGCTGTAGGAACTTTTGCACGCTCCATAATATCTTTCGCAAATGCTTTTGACCCCTCTACTTGTGCCGCAATCTTGTCGGGTCCAAAAATCTTAAGCCCAGCCGCCTGAAAAGCATCCACAACGCCAAGAGTAAGCGGCAACTCTGGACCAACGACCGTAAGATCAATTTGCTCGTCACGAGCAAAAGCTACGAGTCCATCAATGTCAGTTACATCAAGAGAAACATTTTCTCCAAGTTCAGCCGTTCCAGGATTTCCTGGTGCGATAAATAAAGAGCTAACCTTATCACTCTGAGAGAGCTTCCATGCCATCGCGTGCTCACGTCCGCCTGCTCCAATAAGAAGTACTTTCATGCGATATCTCCTGATTAGTGTCTGAAATGTCGATCTTGAACAAAGAGCAAGCTTATCCCAAGCTCTTCAGCCTTTGCCTTTACTTCCTCATCTCGGTTCGCTCCGCAAGGCGCGATAACCGCGACAACTCCATTTTTTGCAAGCTCTTCTATGCAGTCATAAAATGGGAAAAAGGCATCAGAAGCAGCCACAGCGCCACGAATATCGTGGTTGTGTGTGCGGCACTTAAGAAGAGCAACTTCAAGTGAATCAATCCTACTCATCTGTCCTGCACCACACGATATGAGCCTACCATCCTTTGCTAAGGTAATAGCATTCGACTTTACGTGAGCACAGAAGTTCCAAGCGAGCTGTAGATCCTGACCTTCTTCATCAGATAGCTTACGCGAAGTTACAAGCTCTGCCTCCTGAACAGCAGAAGCTCCTCGATCTGAAGTTTGTAAAAGCACACCACTCTGTATGCTACGAAGCTCAGTAGTGGTTGCGTGTTGAGGATCTACTTTAAGTACTCGTACATTCTTCTTTGCCTGAAGCACCTGAAGCGCTTCTTCGGTATACTCAGGTGCGAGAATAATCTCACAGAAGTCCTTTGTCATTTCCTTCGCTGCTTCTGCATCTACACACTGATTAAGAGCTATAATACCGCCAAAATGACTTCTCGGATCACATTCCTTAGCCTTTTGTAGTGCTTGAGCTAAGGTTTTACCGAAGGCAGCCCCACAAGGATTAAGATGCTTAACAAGTACCGCGGCAGGAGTGTCCGCAGGAAGCGCTGGTATCATTCGAAATGCAGCATCAAAATCAAGGAGATTGTTATAAGACAACTCCTTCCCCTGCAGCTGCTGCCAGCTTTGATCGGTTTTGTCGATCGCAGAGTAAAATGATGCCGATTGAGCCGGATTTTCACCATAACGCAGTGACTGTTTTCTCTTAAGAACAACACCCTCATATTCTCCCATATGAAACGAATTGCTCGTATCTGGAGTCAGCTCACCATCTTCACAGTCCACATTTGAAAAGTACCGGGCTATTTGCAGATTATAATTCGCAAGCTCAGCAAAAACACGAGTCGCAAGTCGATGCCGAAGCTTAAGCCCTTCTTTCTCATTGGCACCGGCTATTGTTGAAAGAACTTCTGGATAATCAGCGGGATCGATGACCGCGTAAATCCCCTTAAAGTTTTTCGCAGCAGCACGGACCATCGTTGGACCCCCGATATCAACAAACTCGATCATCTTCAGAGGATCCGTCGCGACATCACTCTCCATCTTTGAGGTAAAGGGATAAAGATTAACAGCTGCTACTTCGATGGAATATATATCGTCCTCTTCAAGCTGAGCGATATGATTTGGATCATCTTTACGAGCAAGGAGGCCAGCATGTATACGTGGATGAAGCGTCTTAACCCTGCCATCAAGAATCTCTTTCTGCCCGGTATAGTCTTCAATTGAAACTGTATCGATTCCCGACTCTTGCAAATACTTCCCGGTACCAGAAGTGCAAAGGAGGTCCAGACCGTGCTCTCGAAGCCCCTTCGCAAACTCTACGAGTCCATCTCTGTTAGACACACTAATTAACGCAGCTCTCTTCATAACTCCCCCCTTTTCTGAAGTCGTAAGGTACCACATGAGGAAGGATAATTAAACGCGCAGGGAAGCGAATTTAGGGGCTAATCTGCTCCAAAAAACGATGAAAAGACAATATTTTCAAGAGAAGGACAAAAGGGACTGAGAGACAAAACACACTCAGCGAACAGCGTCATTTTCAGGGAGAGATTCGTCTCCCCCCTGACTTTCAGTGTCAACTCGGTGAGTATCAGCCTGCCTCTCGTTGAATTCATAGAGCAGAGATGGGCTCATGTGGCTACGAAGCACTTCTAACTCGGAACGAAGGAGCGCGAGCTCTTCTCTCAGCTCTCTCTCTTGGCTCTGCTTCTCTTCAGGGGTTCCGCGAAGGACAATTCTCATATGTTCCTTCTCACGACGGACATCGTTTACCTTCTCATTGATACTCTCTCTCTGAAGGGTGAGCTCAGCTATTTGTCGATCAGACTCTGCTATCTCTAGATCTATAGCACTACGAACGGAGTCTAAAAGCTCACGGTAGTAACGCTTTCTTTCTTTTGTTAGGCGAGACACCTCTTCTTTTTTATCGGCATTGGCAGGATCGTATCGGAGCTCCTCACTTGCTTTAAGATACTGCCAAGTGGTTCTCTCAAAAGTTTCTTTTGCTTCTTTAACTTTCTGAGACGACACTGCCACTTCTGTAGCAAGACTCACTGGGTCACTTTGATCTAGACGCTTGCGACGGCCATACCAGACTGCAAGTCTTCGAGTTGCAATATCAATCTTCTTTCTTATGTCGTCTCGTTGCCTGTTCAAGCCCTCAAGCTCGGCATCTCCCACGTCGTTGTTCTGTAAGATAGAAGCGTTGAGAGGTGAGGAAAGTGCATAGAGCTGCTTTTCCAGCCGTTCAATTTTGTTTTTAAGATACGTTGCTCGTTCAAGCACGCTACTCTCTTCATCTCGAACTTTCTGCTCAGTAACCGCTACAGGCTCTTCACTCCTTGTTGCGTTTGATACGGCTTCTACCGACGCGTTTGTATTTTCCGACTCCTGCTTATTTTCTACTGGAGCGGGCTCACTCTTAACCTCATAGGTAGTCTTTGGCGGCTCAGGAGGCACTTGCTCTAGCTTCGCAACACTCTGATTTTGAGACTGCTGCTTTCCTGAACTAAATGCAAAAAAGGCAACAATGATAACAAATGGAATACCAACCCCAAGAACAAGCTTTAATGGAACTGAGCTTGGAGCTGATGGCGGCTGAAGTATAGGATCTATTTCTATCTTCTTTGTGCGATACGCATCAGATATACGGGAAGTGCCTTCAACTTGCGGCTCTTCTGGAGATGGGGGAGATTGCTGAGAGGTAACCTCTTCGCCACGTGGCTCAGGTGGTTTTTGAAATGCCCCGGACATGTTCTCAATAGAAATACCACTGGAGATAACCGGTGTTCCCTCTTCTTCCTGCTCTTCCTCTTCTCGCTCTTTTTGGAGCTCTTGTTCGAGTTGGATAGCCTCTTCAGCATCAAGTTCAATGGTCTGGGTATCATCTATCTCCGGGAAATCTTCAACTGTCTTCGGATACCTCTCACCAACTTCTACGATAGTAACGGTAATGTTATCAGTTCCACCGCGCTCGTTTGCAAGCCGAATACACTCTTGAATTGCATCATCAAGAGATTTTGAGCTGACGATTTCACAGATCTCCTGATCAGTAACCAAATTATAGAGCCCATCTGAACACAGGAGATACCTATCTCCCCTTGCCGGACCATCCTGAATGAGGCGGCAGTCGGGCTCAACTGATTCAGCAGGACCAAGAGAGCGTGTTAACATATGAGAGACTGGGTGATTTTCAGCATGCTCTGAAGCTAACGCGCCTGACTTCACTAACTCCTGAACAAGAGTATGATCTTCTGTGAGCTGTTTGATGGTCCCCTGTCGAATTCTGTAAGCTCGAGAGTCACCAACGTTAATGGTATAGAGCTTTTCTCCCTCAAACCCCAGACCAACAAAAGTAGTACCCATACCTGTCAGCGCTGGGTCCTGCTTCCCGGTTTTAAAAACATTATAGTTGGCTTCCCAGACACCATCACGAACAATCTTTACCCCTACACCACCTGCCTTTCGAACAACTTTTTCAAAGGTCTCAATAGCAAGTCTGGAAGCAGTGGCTCCGCCCTTAACTCCCCCCATGCCGTCTGCAACTAAGTAGTAATGAAAATGTTCGGTGAGTATTACACCATGTGAGTCTTGGTTTTCCTCACGCTTCATACCAATATCAGTGCCACTTACGTACGTAAGCTGACTTAGCGGATTAGAATCCGAGTCTGTGCTGGTATCTTGAGTAGAGCCTGTCATGGTTATCGTATATCTCGATCTTATGGAAGGTATCTATCCCCTCATAGATACTTTCGTCCCTGCTTCTTAGATTCCTTAAAGAAATGCTAAGATTCGCGTGAGATTTGAAAAAACGTTGTTATTTAAGACCTTAGGATCCAAAAAAGCCTAGCCCACGCAAAGGCTGTGGAAGCATTTGCTAGCACCTGTGACATAACGCTGTTATAGCAGAGCTGTGTTAATGACTATTTTACTGGTCTCAGGAAGGGCTTCCCCTTCACATAAGGCTCACGTGAGAGCTGCTGCACAAGCCGGCCAGCCATCTTGCTGGATGTCTCTGGTCCGGCAAGAACCCGGTAATACCGTGAGCCTCTGACATAGGCCTCCTCGATCACAGCCGGAAATCCGGAGGAGCGAAGCTGGCCAGCCATTTTCTCAGCTACGGCTCGCTCTTCAGGTGCTGCGATTTGTGCGTACCATCCTTTAGGCACACTTTTCGTTACAGAAACACTTTTTGGAGTCGGCTTCTTCTCAAGGGGTTTAAATGAAGCTTCAGGAGCTTTTACTTCTGGCTTCTTCGTAACCACCTGAACGGGAACTCGCTCCGTGGCTTTAGGTTTTACCTCCGGGACAACTGGTTGAGTCTTTTTCTGCAGCTCAACTACTGGCGTGATTTCCTTTTTCGCACCTAAAAGCGTACCCAGCGTCGCAGACTCTCCCTTATCCTCAGTAATAATTGTGCTGCCTTCTTCCACGGCGAGGGAGTCAGGTATATTAGCCGGCTTCTTCTCAGCCCCTTCCCCTAAAACTCTTACCGCATCACCAAGTGCAGCTACAGATTTTGCCTCTGATTGTCCAGAGTCATCCTTATTGACTGGCACAACCTGCGTCTGCTCAGCACCCGCGACAATATCCTTTAGTGTTTTGTCTTCAGCATCTACAGATTTTTTATTGACTTCTTTTAACTCAGGCAATGGAGGAGCTTCTTTTCTCTCTAACTGTGGAAGCTCTTTCTCTTCTCCATCAGTAACCTGACGTTCCTGCAGTCGGGCATAGAGATTTGAAACCTGCTCACTGTCAGTGGCAGAATCATACTCTTCTGCAATAGGGAGACGTACTGATTTTACCAGAGCGTCCTGAGAGGCTACTTCAAACCCATGTGTACGTCCCGATGAGTACCCAATAAAGAATGCACAAAGCATAAACCCCATAGCAACTCCAAGACATACCACGAGATGTGGCAGAGCGAGTCGTAATTCAAATCTGGTCTTTTTAGGTTTCATTCTCATTGAAGGTACCGGGTGTTTAGAATCTCCGCGGGAATAATGTCTTTGGTGAATTGAAGTTGCCATGATTCGTTACCTCACGGTATTACCCGCTAAATGCGATAATAGCGTTCTAAGGCTGTGAGAACAAGTGAGGAATACGCTCCGCGGCCAGTTTCTTAAGAGACTGCCAGCGAGCCTTTCCGACCCCAAGATCGTTGACCAAACTCTTCTCCTGCTGCGCTTCGAGGTAGGAAGCATAAAGGAGTAGAAAGATATCAAAACGGGAGAGCTTCTCCGTAGACCTTGTTGAATCAGATTCAGGGAGTGACTGTAGAAGAGCCACTTGTTGCCTTAGCTTCTCGACTTCTTCACTCTCAAGTAAGAGTATGTGTCCAATCACTCCGTACTCAGTAAGGGTTGAAAAGATCTCACTGTAACAACTCTCTTCAAAAACCTTTCTCAGCTCCTGAAACACGCGAAACGTAGATATATTTTTCAGAGCACCCGATTCGAGTGCCTGCTCAAGAAGGCTTCCTGTCCGAGTCTCTAGAACACCACCCATGCGTTCTCGGTACCGTAGCGCACGAAAAATTCGAGTGGGATCGTCTTCAAAGCTTTTCTCATGTAGGATTCGAATCTTCCTCTCTTCGAGATCTGGAATGCCTCCAAATGGATCGAGAAAGACATCTAGGGCTTGAACTTGATTCTCCTCTGAAGCAAGAAGATCCAGAAAGCCAGACAGCGTCAGCGCAATAGCATTGATACTAAAATCGCGGCGGTAGAGATCTTCACGTATCGTACTGGAGCTCACCTCAGGCAAACTTCCCGGACTACGGTAGGCCTCCACTCGTGCGTGCGCGAAGTCTATCTCCTGAATCGTTTGAAAGAGGGTTGGCCCACAAACCTTTGCTGTCAGGAATCGCGGGTAAAACTTCGCTTCCCCACCAATCTTTCGCTGCAACTCCTGAACAAACTTCTGAAGATCTCCCTCAAGAATAAAATCCACATCTTGATCTGCTAACGATGATTCAAGGAGAAGATCTCGTACATATCCTCCGACAATGTAAATTTTACAGTTCTGCTCTTGCGCATGCTCAGACAAAAGATGAAAAAGTCTGTGATGTTCTTCTGAGATCATCGTTGCGCCCTTAACACTTCAGGCTCTGACTTAAGGACATACGACTTAAGACCATCAAAAAGACTCTCCGCTAACTTCTGGCGAAACTCTTCACTCGCAAGTTTTTTCCCATCAAGAGTACTATCAACAAAAAGCATCTCTACAAGAATCGAAGGCATAGTGGTCCCTACAAGCACATAAAGCGGAGCCTTCTTTACTCCCCGCCCGCGAACGCCAAGCGATTTCGACTTCATGCTGTGAAGTGAGGTGTCATAAAAATGTCTGGCGAAAGGAATAGATTCATTTACCTGAGCAGTTGTAATTAAATCACTCAACATAAACATAAGATCGCTTCCTCCCCCCTCGTAGTTCATGGAAGCATTTTCCCTGTCAGCCAGCCGCTTTGAGGATACATCACGAGTATTGTCGAGATAGTACACCTCATAGCCACTCGAGTTTTTCTTTTCGCTCGCGTTAACGTGAAGACTCACAAAAAGATCGGCCTCTTCCTGATTCGCCATCTGGCTACGGCTCTGCAAGGGGACAAAGGAATCAGCTCGTCTTGTAAGCCTTACACTTACACCGGGTTCATCACGAAAATACTTCTCAAGGAGGAGCGCTACTGCCAGAGTGACGTCTTTTTCGTAGAGCCCGCCCACTCCCTTTGCGCCGTGGTCTTCACCACCGTGCCCGGGATCGAGTACAATAAGAAAATTTTCATTATCGGCCTTATCGAGTCGCGTCGTTTTCTGATTCTCCTGATTGCTTGCACTCTTATGAATCTCTTGTAATCGTTGTTTGGCAACCGTAGACATTTCGGAGTCCGCATATGTCTCAACCACCTGCTGATACGCGCCAGTTGCACCTTCTGTATTTTTCTCCAGATAAAGATGGAGATCTCCAAGTCGAACAAGCGCTTCTGGCGCTACTTCACTCTCTGTATACTTCTTAGAGAGCGTATCTAAATACGTAATAGCCTCCTTAAGATAGCGTGGCTCCTGCGTTTTCGTGTAGAGTATCTCTGACACAATAGATGCATCATACATAAGCGATGGCGTCATTTTATCTCCCGAATGCTCACGCACAAAGTGTTCGAGATCAGCAGCAAGGGCCAGCCATGAAGAAGGATTATTAACGGACGGGTCTACATTTCTTAACTTAAGATACCTAGCGCGAAGAGAATCATACGTGTTTTCACAAAGCCCTACTCTTGGAAGGCTCAAGACGAATAGGGTGAGTAAAGATGTAAGTATCAAGAACTGATTCTTACGACAGAAGAGTCTTAAGCTCCTCAAGGATATGGAGTGCTTTAAGCGGGGTGGTGTGTTCAATCTGTATTTCATCAATAAGGTTGCGTATTTTTTCCAACTCCTTCTCTTCTTTTGAGGGTACCTGAGGAGAACTAGAAAAGAAAGAGAGTTGCTGTGAGGGCTGGGATTCGGCCGGAGTCTCCACAGCTGAAGAGCTGACTCTTTGAAGTAAATCTCGTGCTCGCAGGAGCACCTCAGAGGGAAGCCCCGCCATCGTAGCCACTTCAATCCCGTACGACCTGCTAGCAGGGCCATCACAGATTTCATGCGTAAAATAGACCTGATCCTCCTTCTCAAGAGATCCCACGGATATATTCTTAACTCCTGTAATGTCCTTCTCTAGCGCAGTAAGCTCATGAAAATGAGTTGCAAAAATTGTTCGACACTTAATGCTTGCTGCAATCGACTCAAGTATAGCCTGAGCAAGGGAACGACCATCACTCGTAGCAGTACCTCGGCCGATCTCATCGATCAGCACCAGCGAACTCTCAGTAGCCTTTGAAAGGATAAGAGAGGCTTCTTTCATCTCAACCATAAATGTTGAATCGCCCTCTGCAATATCATCTGAGGCTCCAAGACGGGCGAAGACGCGGTCCATAACTCCAACGGTAGCTGACCTTGCTGGTACAAAGGCGCCAATGTGGGTTAGAAGTGCAATCAGGGCAGATTGCCTTAGGTATGTCGACTTCCCTCCCATATTCGGCCCGGTAAGGAGAAGGCATGTACGCCCCTGCGCATCAAGTAACAGATCATTAGGAATGAATCGCTGTTGAAGAATCTGATCAAGAATAGGATGCCTGCCTTGCTCTATATGTAAGATCTTATCGGCACTGAGTTGTGGCTCAACACAGCCGTTATCTTCTGCGACTCTGGCAAACGCAAGTAACACATCAAGTGTAGCAAGATGTGTATGTAATGATTTAATCTCTGCGCAAAATGCCTTCAAATTGCTCTTAAATTCATCAAAGAGTTCACGCTCAAGCTTAATGGCCTTTGCTTTGGAATTTAGAATCTCTTCTTCTCTTTGCTTAAGCGCCTCAGTCGTATACCGTTCGGCATTCACCATCGACTGACGTTTTATATAGTGGTCAGGTACTTTTTTAAGATGCGTGCGGGTCACTTCAATAAAATAACCGAGCACATTATTGTATTTGACCTTAAGTGACGGGATCCCGGTTGATTCTTTCTCCTCAGCCTCAAGAGTTGTTAACCACTTATTGCCCTCAGAACGTATGGCTCTTAACCTAGAGAGCTCTTGATTGTAGTCATTCTGCAGATATCCTCCATCAACAAGACTAAGCGGGGGATTCTCTACAAGCGCATCTTTAAGCTTCTGATGTAAGCCCACCGGAAACACTATCTGCTGGGAGAGTTTCGCAAGGAGTTGGCTTTTGTCTCCCTCTGGATCCTTGGTAAGAATCTGTAATTGATGAAGCACAGATGGCACCTGTGCCAAGCCGTCTCTTATCACCGCAAGCTCTAAAGGCGTAACGATTCCGAGGTCGATCCGGGCTGCCCCCCTTTCAAGATCAGGAATAGAAGCAAGTAGAGATTGCAGCTCATTTCTTACAAACGACTGCGCCTTCAGGATACGCACTGCAGACAACCGCTCTTGTATAGCACTGGCATCTCGCAATGGATGGAGTATCCATTTTTTTAGTAGACGAGCGCCTCCGGGCGTTACTGTTTGCTTGAGGTATCCGTAGAGACTCCCCTCTTCTTCTCCTCCCTTCAACGTCTTTACCAGTTCAAGGTTGGCTCGTGTCGTAGCATCAATCAGAACAACATCCTCTTCGGCACCATTTCGGATCTGATCGATGCTCATTATGCTATCAACAGTAGTCTCATCAACATAATTGAGAAGAAGCTTCACCGCTTTTTTTGCGACAACTCCAAGCATCGTGAAGCCCTGAATCGCAGAGAAGTCTCGATCCTCAGAAGTTGAAGCGTTCAGGTAGCGATCGCTTCGAAACTTAATCCCTCCCTCAGGCAGAATCTGCTGAAGACGTCTCACCCACGGGCTACGCATGTCAACTTTCTTCCCCTGAATAGCATCTGGAAGAATAAGCTCTCGGACCGCAAGTTTTTGAATCTCTTCGACGATCTGCTCAACGGAAAGGGGCTCAAGCATAGTAATCGCGCCACTTTCGATCTCGGTATGAGCTAGAGCGCCTTCGAGAGTTTGAGCACCTCCACTAGAAGCACTCAGTGTCAGCACGACACTGGCTACAATCTCACCTCCACTAGCCTCACTCTTTACGCCACCCATGACCCGTATCGCCGGCGTAACGATGCGCTCCAATTTTCGTTCTACCATTTTACCTGGGACCGGATCAGAACACTGGCTCACAATTGCCACTGAGTAGCCAAGATCTACAAGCCGATCGACATAACCATCAACAACGGCAAGAGGAACGCCACACATAGGTATTGGCTCGGCCTGATTCTTGTCACGGCTGGTCAGAGTCAGATTAAGACACCGTGAAACCGTAACAGCGTCATCAAAGAAGAGTTCATAAAAATCACCGACCTGGCAGAAAAGGAGACAGTCCGGATACTCCTCCTTATACTGAATGTACTTCTGAAGCATTGGGGATAGAGCGCCTGTCTTTCTTTTGCTCGACTTCCGCTCTGTAACTTCTGATGAATCTCCTGCGGGGATTTGGGATGCTGCCTGCGCCATGGCAAAAGATGGTATCAAATCAAAAAATGGTTTACAATAAACTCTGAACGCTTACAGTGCCTTAAATACACTCTACGAAGGGGCGTAAACGCCTACGTTTTATGACAGGTTGTTTAGAAAATAAAAAAATCCTCCTTATTGATGACGAAAGTGGCGTACTTACGGCGCTTTCACTACTGCTCAAAGCTCTTGGCGCTGAAGTTACGGGAATGAGCGATCCAGAGGCTGCTTTTGCCTATTTGAGTAGCGCTGAATCCCACATCCATGACGCCATTCTCTCAGATCTCAGAATGCCTGAGCATGACGGTATGGACATGCTTTCTCAACGTAATGAACACTGTCCTCAAACTCCATTTATTCTCATTTCTGGTCATGCCACGACCAAAGAAGTTGGGGCTGCCCTTTCAAGCGGCGCAAACGGCTTCCTTGCCAAGCCGTTTTCCCCCGAGGATGTCGCAAGGGTCTTCTCTGAGATTGGTAACCAGTAGAAGAAAAATTTGTTATCTAGTGTCTCTTCAAGTTCATTTTTGCCGGTAGGGCGAGCAGATTTGGTTCAGATTGCTCGTCCCCGGACTGAGCGAAACCGCAGGAATACTGAAGTATTTTGAGGATTTCGGGAGGGAGGAGACGAGCAAGATGGGCCAAAGATGTTTGAAAAAACGGTAAAAATTAACTTGAAGAGACACTAGTCCCCTTATGGGAGTGGATGATAAGATCCTCAGGTGATTTTTGTTCAAGCATTTTTTTTAGCACTGCTGCCACCTGCACTTTTTCTACTCCCCCTTTTTTTACACACGAGCCAGTTCCCATCTTTTGGTCCTTACAGTGCTAAATATGCACTTCTTCTGGGTATCGCATCTGCAATAGCGCTTTTCTATGCGGCCGGCGTAGCTATCCTGTGCCTCAGAAAGCAGAGCCTAGGACTTTCAAAAAACTTGCTGATTAGCTGGGGAACCACGGCTCTATTAGTGACCGGTTGTGAAATGATCCTTCGTCAAACATCGCTCAATGATGAGTTTGAATCTTATCGAAAGAACGGTCAGCAAAAAGCTATATTATTCGGGGCTAAAAACGACTACTCCCACACTTGGAAAGATGCCGGGGTTATACATCACACCGACAGGCAAGGATATCGAATCCAAAAGCGGGTTGCGGATTGGGCAGATCGCCCTGAGCTCGCACGACTCTTTGTACTTGGCGGATCTTCGGCTTTTGGATACAGGATAAGTGACGACAAGACTTGGGCAACACTTCTCGATAATTTTCTAGCAGAAGACCAGAAAGACACTGTAATTATAAATGCCGGCAATAACGGCCACAACTCAGTTCAAATTCTTCTTAAAAGCTACTTTGAGCTTGCACAACACAACCCAACTCATCTTCTCATCTATCAGAACCGAAATGATGCACAGGAGCGTCCTTTAAAACCAGCAGAAGTATTCATAGACAAAGAGCTCGTCTTCTCTAGCTCAATGGTGGAGTACTTACGTGCTATCGGTTACGGCAACTTCTACTTTCAAAGTGTCCTAGGACACATGCTTAAAACCAGCATAGGTAAATATTTCATCAAGCAAGAGAGACTACAGCGCACAGAAAGCGGCATTAGGGACATGCCAACGGAAAAGCTTAATCTCCTTAAGGAGCATAACGGTGAACGCTACAGAAGAAACCTTACAGCGCTTACCACACTGGCCCGCCTTGAAGACACCGAGCCTCTATTCATAACTTTTCTCCACAACCCAAACGGTATGGAGCCACATAAGAGCGCTCTTATTACACACCTCAATACGGTTATGCGAAAAGTCAGCAAAGACCTTGAGGTGCCACTAATAGATTTAGAAAAGAAGTTTCGAAACCAGAACGACAAAGCGCCCTTCTTTCAGGACGACGGTTATCATCCATCTGTGAAGGGCGCTCAGTATATAGCTAAAGGTATCAGAGAGGACCTCATAGAGATCCTCTCTAAGAAGCAGGACTAATCGTTGCTTCCCAATTTGTCACGAAGGAGGTCACCAAACGTAACCGCACTTCCTTCGTCCTGAACATATCCAGACATATCGCTATCATCACCTCTACGGTTCATAGCGCTAATGGACAGGCTGATACGACGCTCTTCTCTGTCAACAGAGGTAACCTCTGATTCAACCTCTTGACCAACAGAGAACTCATCTTTTGGCTCCTGCTCTTTATTGAGACCAAGTTGCGAGTTATGGATAAGCCCTTCAATACCATCTTCAATCTCAACGAAGACACCGAAGTCAGTAATAGAGCTAATCTTACCCTTAACTTTCGCACCAACAGGGTAACGCTGAGCGATAGTATCCCATGGATCCTCATCAAGCTGCTTAACACCAAGGCTAAGACGCTCGTTCTCAACATCGATATCAAGAACAACTGCTTCGATCTCATCACCTTTGTTGTAGATCTCAGCAATCTCTTTTGGATCCTTGATTCTCTTCGTCCAAGAGAAATCAGAAACGTGAACAAGACCGTCAATCCCGTCATCGATACCAACAAAGATACCGAACTCAGTAATTGAGCGAACTTTCCCTTTGACTTTTGATCCAACAGGGAGTTTTTCTGAAAGATCGTCCCAAGGGTTCGGCATAAGTTGCTTCATGCCGAGGCTGACACGTCGCTGCTCTTCATCAATTCCGAGAACAACCGCTTCGATCTCGTCACCTTCACTGAGAAGTTTTCCAGGGTTACGTACCTTCTTCCAACTCATCTCTGAAACGTGAACGAGCCCTTCGATTCCCTCTTCAAGCTCAACGAATGCTCCGTACTCAGTAATACTTATTACTTTTCCTTTTACCGTAGCGTTAAGAGCAAACTTCTGCTCAACATCTTTCCACGGATCTTCTTCAAGCTGTTTCATTCCGAGGCTAACGCGCTCTTTCTCTTCATCATACTTGAGGATAACAACAGGAACCTTATCACCTACAGACAGCTTATCTGCTGGGTGATTGATTCTGCCCCAAGAGATATCAGTGATATGAAGAAGACCATCGATACCACCGAGATCGATAAAGGCTCCGTAGTCGGTGATGTTCTTAACAACACCCTCAAGCACCACTCCGTCACCGAGAACTTTAAGAGTCTCACTACGAAGCTCATCACGCTCTTGAACAAGAAGGGCACGACGAGAGAGAACGATATTCCCCTTATCGCGTGTAATCTTTAGAACTTTAAACTCGTGTTTTTCACCTAGGAATTTATCAAGGTTACGGTGAGGGCGGACATCAACCTGTGAGCCAGGAAGAAACGCCGGAATACCGATATCAACTTGAAGACCACCTTTTACTTTCTGAACGATGGTTCCAATAACGTTTTCACTGTTATTAAACTTTTCCTCAACCTCAGCCCAAACACGCTTCTGATGAGCGCGCTCACGAGAGAGTACAAGTTGACCGTAATCATTTTCAAGGTGAACGATATAGACTTCTGTCTCATCACCTTCAGCAACAGTAAGCTTACCGTCGATGTCTTTGAACTGTTCGGTCGGAATAAGACCTTCCGTCTTAAATCCAATATCTACGGTTGCAAAATCTTTACTGAGATCAGTAACCGTACCTTTTACGATGTTTCCCTGACGGATATCTTCGCCCTGATGGGATTCCATGTAGGATTCAAATTCCTTTGCAAATGAACCCGATGTTTCGCCTGTTGATTCCATATGTTTTTCTTTTATGCGCGGTGCTTTGTTAACTTTCAAAAAAAAGAAAATAACTCACCGACGAAGAGCACCATTACGACGTCGAATAAGAAACTTCCTCAAAAATGCTTTAAAAGAAAAATTAAGACTTAACGATCCTTTATGGACCCAAGACCAATTACAGGGGCGTTTCGTATAACCCCTCTCATCTCTCTAAAAACATCGCCCCCGGAGGCTTAAGGAAAACTGAAGTTACCGAAGCCGACAGCAGGGGGCTGACTTGCTAGCTCCGAATAATTCCCTTAGCCACCAGCAGGTTATACATGTTTTGCACAACATTTTCCAATGGCTCAGATGAATTATTTATAAGCTCCATATCGGGCTGACATACTGCTGGGCAGTGGCTTCGGCTGGCATCACGGGCATCTCGCTCCGAAATCTCCTTTTTCATGTCTTTTTTCAACTGGTTAAGCTCATCTTCAGAGAGCGTTTTGCCTGCACACATCTGCTCGATTCGCCTCTTAACTTTAATTGGCTCATCGACCTCAATAAAAAACTTCATGTCGGCGTCCGGGAAAACGACACTGCCCATGTCACGGCCCTCAGCGATAATATCGCGCCCCGGGAAAGCGTCATGCTGAGGTTTAAGTAAGAGCGCTCGCACCTCCGGATGAGCAGAAGCGATCGACGTTGCCTCTGAGATTGCGGGCTTATAGAGGTCCGCTGCTACACGCTCACCATTTAAGAGAACGATCGCACGGTTTTTTTCGTCCAGATCAAGCAAAAGGGTATTCTCCTTAAGCACTTTAGCTACGGCCGCTCCATCTGAAGGATCGACATTAGCGCTAAGCGCAAGGTATGCGGTAGTTCGGTAGAGCAACCCGGAACTAAAGAGGATAAAGCCCGACTTCTTTGCAAGCTTTGACGAGATCGTTGACTTGCCCGTACCTGCAAGCCCATCAATCGTAACAACCTTCCTATTCTCCAACACAGCCCCCTACTCTCTTCCTCTTAATCTTCCTCTTGCACTTCCTCTTAGTCCTCATAATACACCCTGCACCAAAGCCCCACATTGATGCGCAGGCGCAAGATAAAGAGGAGGATAAGGACAAAGAGAAAAAGCTCTCCGCAAACACACAGTGCACAAAATACTTTGCAATTCCAGAACCTTACTCGATATGAGCACTATAAAAAGAAGGCCCCTTTCTGTCGCGTTTTGCATCTTAATAGTATAATAAACCTAAGTGTTTGAAATCTCAAGTAAATGACAGATTGTGTCGATACTATGAAATAGACAAAAAGAGCTTAGCCAATTATGAGACCACGCCCAAGATCCACCGATAAAAATGCCATCCGTAAAAAGCCCGGATCGCAACCTCTTGAGGGGAAACTTGGTCTTGTTCTTTCTGGTGGAGGGTCTCGTGCAGCGTATCAGGCGGGTGCGCTCAAGGCACTCATTCCATATCTTGAGCGAAACGATCAGCACATCTCAATTATAGTTGGAAGCAGTATTGGATCTATTAATGGGCTCATTCTCGGAGCGTGTATCGATAACGGATTAAAAGAAGCTGTTGGCGAGATCGAATCATTGTGGCGAATGCGTACTTTTCGAAACACGTTCTCGGGCTCGCCATCGATGGCCTTCTTTCGAGCTATCAGAATCGCTGCATGGCAATATCTCTCACCCGGCCCCAAACCAACTTCAGATTCAATCTTTGATCCCACTCCGCTGATGACTCAAGTTGATGAGGTTTTAAAACGTCATGGAGGGCTGGCCCCTGAAGATAGAGATCCAAAGCTTGAAGCAATGGCTGTTATTACAACCATGGAAGGCGAAGAACGAAAACCGCTCCTGTTTTTGAGTTCACATAAAACTCTAGATGACGAGCTTCTCTCCGGAGCATCTTTTCAAGTTTGCAATGTTCCTAAACTAACCGCAAAACATGGCTTTGCTTCTGCCGCACTCCCCTCTGTTCTACCACCCGTGGAGCTTGATACGGAACACGGGCAGGTAAGGCTCGTTGACGGTGGGATCTCTCAAAACGTCCCAGTGGATCCGGCGGTACGTCTTGGGGCTGAACGAGTTATTGTTATCGATATCTCTGGACGTCTTTTCTGGTTCGATCAATATCAAGAAGCACACGATACAAGACCCGATTGGGAAGTTCCGGCTGGTCTTGAAACATTTTGTATGCGTCCACCTGACACCTTTATTGTTCGAAACAAACAGCCATTTGGGCCTATTCTAAAACAAGCCGTTTCCAAGTCGACAAGAAAGTTTATTGAAGCTGTTGGTCCGACATGGCCAATATTTAAGATTTTACAAAATAAGCTCGGCGAAGATCTCGCATATGAGGTTATGAGCTACGTGGCTCTTGATCCTGACTATATTCACGGACTGATTGAACGTGGGTACAATGAAACCACCCAACTCTTAAAGAGCCGAGCCCAGATCGAATTCCATCAAAATAGGAATTTTGAAGAGCTCGTTGCTTTAGAAGGATGATGTAAGAGCTTCTCTACTCCTACCTTCCAATCCTTAGACATATCAACACTTCTCCAGCCGCTCTGTGGCTTACGTAGTTTTTTCATCTGTAATCGCAAAATGTCTGCGTCGGCATCAGAAGCATCCCCCTGTCGCTCCTTTAATCTTTGTTCGGCAACAACTTGGGGCACCTCACACCAGAGAAACAAGGGATCCTCCGAAACAGAACGAGCCCATCTGCAAGCTTCATCTCTCTGCTCGGAGTCACCGTGTACGGCATCAATAACAACATGGTACCCAAGCGAAATCCCCATTTCTGCAAGTTCATACAGACGCTTGTAAGCTCTCCTTGAAAACTCAGGGGTATAGAATTTCTCATCAAGAGAATCGCGAGGCTGACAACCAGCAAGCTGTTTTCGGACCACATCTGATCGAAGATGAAGGAAGCCGTAGCAACTGGCTATCTCTCTACCAAGACTTGATTTCCCACTTCCAGAGAAACCACCAATAAGTATTACCTGCGAAGGTATAGATTGATGTAGAACTTTGTTGGCGAATTGTACGTGATTTCGGACTGAGCCAGCTATCTTGTCACTATCTTGTGCACTCAGGCGCTGTTGCCGCAGGCGAATAGAGGAGACCTTGGCTCTGACCAGAGCCCGGTAGGCGACAAAAAGTGGTAGCAGCCTAAGGCCTGCATAGTCACCTGTTTGCTCAAGATATCTATTTAAGATTGGATAGATATACTGATTATAACGGTGATACGAGAGATCCATAATTAAAAAGGCAATATCTGCCCAAGTATCTGTACAGGCATACTCATCTAAGAACTCAACACCATCAAACGCTAACAGCTTATCATGAAATAAACATATATTTCCGGGATGAAGGTCTCCGTGCACATGTCGCACAAAACCTTCACGCTTTCGAGCAAGCATCAGTTCACGGTAACGACTGATGAGTTCAAAAACTTTTTGGCGAAGCTCTCCCACGTTATCTTTGGCGGGGAGATCCTCAAAACACTCAATGAAGTACTTTTCTAAATCAGATGGAGAAAAGTACTGAGGAGTCTTAACGGCGCTCTTATGAAACGCTGCTATACGGTCTATGAATACGTTTAATGCATCTTGCGTAACAGTACCCGAACGAAAGAGATTTTCACCAAGGTGACTTTCTTCAAATCGGTGCATTTTTAGTAGATACGCAACTGGATCACCGCTACTCTTATCATTCCAAGACAAGGTCTCCCCGTTATAACTTAGCTCTTCTACACCTAGGTACAGCTCAGGAGCATATCGCGTATTAAGCTCAAACTCTCTAAGCGTGTATTCTTTACGGAGAGGTAGTGTCGAAAAATCAAGAAACGGAAGGGTAACTGCTTTTTTGAGTTTATAGGCATACACCCCTGCCAAAAACACATGCGAGATGTGTGTCTCAAGGTGTATCACCTCACTCACTTCATGCGGATAACTCTCTTTACGACAAAGAAAGCTCACCGTATCATACTCTGAAACCATACTCTGATTCTCAGAAAATCACAGAGAAAGGTCAATGTTGATAGTATGAAACATGTTGTTGTCTTAACAGGCGCAGGCATTAGTGCTGAGAGCGGCTTAAAAACATTTAGAGACGGCGATGGCCTGTGGGAAGGATATAACGTCCAAGACGTAGCAACACCTGAGGCGTGGCAAAGAGATCCTGAACTTGTCCTGCGCTTTTACGACGAGCGCCGCAAACAGGTCATTGAAGCGAAACCAAACGAGGCACACCTCTGTCTGGCACATCTTGAGGAGCACGCTCGGGTCAGCATTATCACTCAGAATATTGACGACCTTCATGAGCGTGCTGGCTCTTCAAATGTCACCCACCTTCACGGCGAGATTCTTAAAGCTCAAAGCTCGGTCGATCCCGATCTTATCTATGATATCAAAGGTGAAACGCTCTCTCGCTCTGACCGGTGTGAAAAGAATTCCCCCCTCCGGCCTCATGTAGTGTGGTTCGGTGAAGCGGTGCCGATGATGGAAACCGCTATCGAGATCACCTCACAGGCAGACATCATGCTGGTCATTGGAACCTCACTTGTTGTGTATCCAGCAGCCAGCCTTATCCACTACTGCCGCCCCGGTACTCCGATCGCGGTTGTCGACCCAAAAGCTGACCAGCTTTCGCTTCCTGACAATGAATGCTTGTGCATACCTGAACCGGCTACAACCGGAGTTAAAAAGGCGCTGAGCGAGCTATCTCTAATGGGAAAATAAACACAGGAGCCCGCGGAGAGCGCGGAGGGAGAAGAACCGACACATTCCACCTAGTGAGGAATGGTACTCAGTGAAGTAACATTTTGGGCACATCGTCATTGCGAGGAGCTGAGGCGTCAGCCGAACGACGCGGCAATCCTCAGGGCATATAGAGAGCCGGGGCAGGAAGATTGCCGCGTCGTTCGACATAAATGCCTCAGCTCCTCGCAATGACAATTGCTCTAAAGTTCTCTGTTGATCTCAGATGCTGTAAAATCCTACGGGGCCTCCGGCAGAGCCGGAGGTAACTTTTGCGCTCCAATGACGATGTGAATAAAAACTTAAGTTACAGCGTACTAGCTAGCTGCCTTAAGATTTTTTTGGGGGCACTTTACTGGGATATTTTGGAAGCTAAGAATATGATCTGGGAGAGTTGCCCAAGCATCCTCTGATGAAAGATCGAGGTGCCAAGAGGTAGGCAAAGCTCTTGAGATTGTAAGTGCCTCTGCTTTTTCATAAGCCGTTGCTTCAGGGGAAACAACAACAAGCGAAGGACATCGCACTCGGTTAAGAAACGGACTCGCATCAAACCCCTCCCCTCTCGATCGAAATGGAAGTCCAAGTGGAAGATATCTTTCAACCTTATCAAAAAGTTTTTCCAGAGAACCGGGATGTGGCCTACTGGTTACATCAACAGAAATAAGAGTTCTTACAGAACGAAAATTTTTTAAATAGAGGTACTGAGCAACGGTACCAGCACCACCAAAACAAATAAGAGAAAATTGTCTAACCTTAGACGCCTGCAATTCTTCTGATACAGCTTCAACATTTTGCTTCCAATTTGATGCCGTAATGTAGGGAGTTGAAAGTGAAAGAACCCTGCTCGTCTCAGACAAGACTTCAGGGAGTATTTTAAGTGCGTTCAAGTAAGAAGTTCGGTGGGCTGCGCCTTGATTTTGCCTCTCATAAAGGAGAACAAAAGTACGCCCCTTCCCTCGATCATCTTCATTTACGACTTTGCTTTGCATTTCTAGGGTATCATACTACGTCCGGGAGGCAAACTGAATGCTTATTCCATTAACTTCAGCCTCCCCTCACTTAAAAACGAGCCAGACGATTTATTTCATCCAGAACATTTGATCAAGTTATCAAGTTATGCAAATCTAGCATGAAGAAGTAGTTCTTTTTACACCGCGGTCAATTTGAGAAATTGCCTGCCACTTATCTGGAGCGATGAGTATTCGAGAATGAAATGTTAGGTAAACCCGGTCCATTTCAAATCATCGGCAACGAAGGTAACGGTAAAGTTGACCGTCCGATGCTCGCTCCCCGCCGAAGATACTCATGCGAAAATTACGAAAAATGTTTAAGCCTCACCGCAGCGCTTAATTGGGACAACTTTACCTGCCGTGGTTGTAATGGCGAGATGTGTCAGAATCTTCTCTGGAGAGCACACCAAGCAAGAAGAAACGATGGTGTGGCAAGAAAAATCTGCGAAATCCCTCAGATCCCCTGCCTCGCTCACACATCTACGGAAAGTGAGAACATTGATGTAGCGGCTAAGGCTTCTTAAACTGTAGCCTCTTAAGCTGTGGCTTCTTGAGACACTTCTACCAATTTTCAAGTCCTTACTATTTTCCGGTCTTACCAAATTAATTCTCGCTCACTTATTTTTTACATGACGAACGGGATACTTTTGGGCTAACGTTATTTTACGGCTGGTACAACGGTTGTACCAATAACTCCTTCCCGAATAGCGAAAGAGAGGTTCGGTATATGAGATTTGCTGCAAATTCAGGCCTGGTCTTCGGACGCAGGGTCATACCACTTAGCACCTTAAGAAACAGGTTGAGGAACCTCAATGGTGTAAGGAACTTCATGACTCGTGGGCGCTACCGCTGCCAAGCCTGCAACCGATAGCTGCATTCCTCTTACGCATGGAGAAGCATTGTAAGGGGTTTAGCCGCTGGCAGAGCATGATGTTCTGTCAGCGGTCTTATAAAGGTTTAGACCCAGCCTCACTTTTGTAACACTGGCTGATCAGCTGACTTTGACTGAAGGAGCCACAGCGCACCTCCCCACAGGGCCAGAATATAGGCCTTTGCCCTCAAAATGATACCAATCCCAAGAGCCTGCGCTGGAGTAGCACCAATACTGCTCAAAAAAAAGAGATAAGCCCCCTCCTGTATACCGAGCCCACTCGGAGATAACGGAATGGCACCTACAAGCAAAATAAGGGGAAGTACGCCAAAGAGACCCCAAACAGGAATATCCCACCAACCAACAGCTGCACCGGCAGCTAGCACATTAACGACCGTAAAAGAATGAAAGAGAAAGGAAAGCAGCAGCGCTTTGGCAAGAAGCAGATAATTTCTTCGTGCCAGATGGAGAGCCGCCTGAACCTTCTTAAGTTCACCAGTAATTTTTTTAAAGTACGAATATCGCCCTACCCAGCTAAGAAGTCGATCAGAAAGAGCAAGAAGAGTACAGCAGGCTATTCCAAGCGCCACCAAAAAGACCGCCAGCCGAATCTGCCATGTGACAACGTCACTGAGCCACATACATCCGAGCGCAAGTGTTACCATTGCGACAATTCCTGTATATCGCTCAAGGATAGTCGCGGCAGCTGCTTCATGTTGCCCCACAGACTTTCCGATCTTCCAGCTACGAACCATATCTCCACCAACAAATGATGGAAGCAGCTGATTCACAAAATATCCAACGAGGTAAAGATTAAATAGGGTAAAGAGTGAAACCTCTTTTCCAAATGACTCCACAAAGAGCTTCCACTTAAGAGCACTTACATAAATAAGAAGAACAGAAAGGAGCAGAAGATAGAGAACTTGGGCAAGAGTGATATGACCAAGCGCTTGTAGAAGGCTCGCGGTATCAACTTGTATAACAAGAAACGTAAGGATAAGTATCGCAAAGAGCGTGCGTACTAACTTTGAATTGAAGAACCCCTTCATCTGCCGACTATCCGCCTCGCATCCCGGTATGCATCAAGAGTTTTTTCCCCTGTATTATCCCAACTAAAGAGACCTGCCTGCTTTCGCCCTGCGGCTGAGAGCTCCTCTCGAAGCTCGGAGTTCTCTAAAATCTGTAAGACATGATCCCTTGCCCTGCCGGTATCACTAGGAGCAAATAATAGCGCCGCGTCAGAAAGGACTTCGGGCATAGCAGAAGTATTCGAGCTCACTACAGGGGTTCCAGCAGCCATAGCCTCTAAAGGAGGCAGGCCAAATCCCTCATAAAGACTCGGGAAGAGAAAAACATCAGATCGAGCATAAAACAATAAAAGGTCTCTATCAGGCACAAAACCAGTTTCTATCACAAGATCCTCTATGCCGGAGCGCTTTATGGCGTTCTGTAAAACCGGATACTCTTTATCCCGACGAATATCACCTACCAGCACAAGCCGCGGTAACTCCAATCCCTTTTCTCTTCGAGCCCCAACAACTTGTTTAAAGATATCTACGAGGCCAGACATATTTTTTCTCTGATCAACTCCGCCAACATAGAGAACAACAGGAACATCCGCTGGAATCTTAAAGCTCTGCTCAAACTCACTACGATTAACGTCTCTAGAGACATGAAAGAACTCTTCTCGTACACCAAGTGGGGTAACTCGTATCTTCTCATAAGGAATATCGAGCACACGATGCACATCAAGTGCTGTATGTTCACTAATTGTAAGTATCAGATCAGCGTTCTTGATAGCCTTAAGTTCAAGCCAGCGCGCAAGCGTAAAACGCCACGTCATCTTCTCAGGACGATAGAGCTCTTTTAAAACAACTGGTATCAGATCAAGTACAGTCACTATGTACTTCTTTGGCGTCCACGAAGGTGAATCGATGTGCGCAGGAAAATGCAGAATGTCCATATGCTTTGTCTGCTTACCGGTAAGCCAGAACGGGTAAAAGAACTGCTGGCGAATCGTTTGGCGACCAACAGGAGCAAATTCAGTAATTCGGTACGGCAAGGAGCGTTCAAAGAGCTGCGCCTGAGAAAAAGAGGTTACAGAGATATCGTCGGGTTGGTTCTGCTCAAAGTATCGCAGAAGTTCTGCTACGTAGCGTCCAGTACCACGAACAGCGTGGGCTTTAAAGCCATCCTGAACCGCACTACTTTCTAATCCTACTGTAAAATTCATCACTTACTTCAGGCGTTCACAGAATGAGCCTGCTGTCCTTGATTCTCAGCCCCAAAGAGAGCACGTACGTTCTTTTCAAAGTTATCATACGTTAACTCAGCTACGCGGGCTTTCCCGCTTTGCACAAGCGCATCGCGAAAGTCATGCTGCTCATGGATTCGCCATATGAGCTCGGCAATTTCTACATAACGCTTCTCTTTAAAAAGTATACCACCATTTCCAATAGTGTCAGGAAGCGCTGAAGAGTGATACCCAATCACCGGAAGCCCAAAATGCATAGCTTCAATCACAGGAAGGCAAAACCCTTCATGCTCACTCATGCAAAGATAAGCTGTGGAATTTTCATACAGCGCTCGAACTTCAGCATCTGCCATACAACCTACGAACTGAACAGCGTCCTCTAAGCGAAGTTGATAGACCAACCGTTTTAATCCGAATGAATACAGTTCAGTATCAATATCAATTCCCACCAACCAGAGTTTACTCTCTTTCGAAATATAATGGTGAAGGAAGTAAAAAGTACGGATAATATCTTCAATACATTTGTTAGGAGCTATCCTGCCGACGTGAAGCAGATGAACACCGGGCTGAGATCTTACAAGTGAAGCAATTCCGGGATTTGAAGGCGCATCCCATCTCGCTGGATCGACAGGAAGTTCTAATACCTCGGACTGGAAGCCAAGATTTGTGAGCTCAAGCGCATTAAACTTCGAATCCGCTATTATTCGATCTGTACACGCTAAAAGATCGGGAAGCTCTTTTTGTCCCTCACGAATGTCACGTACGATTCGCGGGTTAACTCCCTCAAACCATTTAGGCGGTGTCAGGTTGTGATAGATCAGGCTTCGTTTTGCTTTGCTGAGGTTTTTGTAGAAGGGATTAAGAGGCGATCCTAATGAATAATGAAGAATTATCTCAGCATCGATATCGGCTGACAACTCAGCAAGCTTTCTGGCCTTTCCTTCGTGATTGGGGTGCACATTTAGGGCATAGACCTCACTCTCTCGACCCTGTGTCCGAAATGCTCGCTGCAGAGCCAGCACTTCACTAGAAATTGCATCACCATAACTGAGTGTGTGTACGAGCTGATGTATCGGCTTCATAACTTATAACAACTCCGCAAAGCTTTCCCGATATCTGGAAAACACTTTCATCCCCAGAAATACTACTAAGAGCGAAAAGACAGAGAAATATACTACAGGAAGCACCCCCGGTACAGCACCGTCAATAATCACATCATGATAAAAAATAGTGAGTAATGCTAAAGGATTATATTCCATGGTAAATCGAAATTTCTCTGGTACAACCTCTAACGGGTACAGAATAGGACAAAGGAAAAAGAGAAAGGTTATCAAATTCCCAACTACATGCTGAACATCTCTCAAGTGAACATTGAGGGCACTTAAGAGAAGTGTGGCCCCATAGAGCAGAAGAAATTGTCCGACAATTACAAACGGAAGCAACAGCAGCGTAGCATAAAACGACATGCCGTAGAAAAACATGAATATAAAGAGCAGAGGCAATGAAAAGAGAAAATGTACCATACTGGTAAGAACTGCCACCGTAGGTAAGAGATGTGCCGGGAACATTGACTTGGTAACAAGGTGTCCACTTGAGACAATTGCATTTGTTCCCTCAATGAGTGCTGACGAAAACCATATCCAGGGCAGTAGTCCGCAAAAGAGGAAGACGGTGTAATTATCTACCGAGTTAAAACGTATGTAGTACTTAAACACCAGCATATAAACCAGCATCAGACAGAGTGGATTCAGAAAAGACCACAGAAACCCTAGAGCAGACCCTCGGTAGCGCGAGGCGAGATGTCGGGTAACAAGTGCCCAGACCAGTGCCCGGTACTTATAGAGCTCTTTTATGTACTCAACCATGAGCTTGCCACTCCTTTAGTCCCGGCGCATCCTGACCACTGTCATCTTTAAGACTCCAAGAATGCGGAGGAACTGCAATTCCTACCTGTTGCTGTTGCCAACGGACAGCAAAGGTAAGCAGATGTTTACGATAGTCAAAGGCGTAGCCGTCTTCACGGTGAACAGCGACATCGAGATGATAATTCCCCTCAAGAAATCCTATTCGATCAATCTGACAGCTAAAAACTCCCCTCTTTGGAGGATTCTCAAGCATGAGTCCTTCAATATCAGTATTGGTACCAAACACAAGCGTGCCATCAGAGCGGTGAAGCGCTATACCGAACACAAGCTGCCCAAGATCTTCTTGGTGTATCTGATAATGGATATCTATCTGGAGAGCGCTATCTGAGTGATACATCAGGTGCTCTTTCCCCTGCGAGTCAAGGAGCTTTACATCGAGAATCTCAACCTCACGGCTGCCCCACCGCTCTGGAGCAGTTGTTTCTGCGGCGCTACTCTCTTCTTGACTCGCAACTTGTTGCTCTACTTCCTCAAGGCGCTCAAGCTCTTCTTCTTCCTGACGCTCGATATAGTTTATGTAGGCATCTATGACACGACGAGGTTCACCGCGTTCTCGCACAACTCCCTCGTTTAGCCACAGCACTTCATCAGACCACCTTTCCACAGCACTCATGTCGTGTGTAACAAGGAGCAAGGTGACTCCGTTTTTCTTAAGTGAGGTAATCTTCTCTTTACACTTACTGACAAACCCAGCATCACCAACCGCAAGAACTTCATCAATAAGAAGCACATCCGGATCGGTGTGAACGGCTAGACTAAACCCGAGTCGCATAAACATACCTGACGAGTATGTACGAACGGGATCGTCAATAACATGCTCGAGTTCCGCAAAGCTAACGATGTCATCAAATCTCTCGTCTATCTCTTTACGGGTGAGCCCCTGTATAATACCTCCAAGGTACATATTTTCTCGCCCGGTAAAGTCGGGATGAAAGCCTGCGCCTAGCTCAATAAGTGCAGCAACTCGGCCGTGTAACGATATAGAACCAGTATCAGGCTTGTAGATTCCAGTAATGAGCTTTAAGAGAGTAGACTTTCCGGATCCATTTTTGCCTATGATTCCGATCGATGCACCTTTCGGTATACGAATCGTAAGATCGTCGATTGCGCATGTGACCGTTGCGCCATCACTCGGTGTTTTTTTCTTAGAGGAAAAGAGACTTGTAAATGCAGACTTTAAAGTTGAATAGCCGCCATTACGGTTGCGCTCAAATCGCTTTGATACCGATACAATGTCTATCGCATAATCAGGTTGCTCTTTCATGCGAACTTACTCAGAATCTCGCTCAATAACATAAATATCCGGAAGATTCTTCCAGCGATCATTATCATCCATTCCGTATCCGACAAACCATTCATCGTCAGCGTAGTGGAACCCGACGTAATTAGGATCGAACACGGAATCTTCGATATCTCTCTTAATAAGCACAGCGGTCTTAACCTCCTTAGCGCCACTACGTTCAAATGCATCAACGAGCGCGCGAAGTGTTTTGCCAGAATCACAGATGTCATCAACGAGAAGCACCGAGCGTCCTTCTGCGCTCACGCCCTCCATCGAGATCTTAATTTCAGCTCTTATCACCTCGTTTTCATCATAAGCCCAGCTCTGAACCGGAACGACCTGAACAGAGGCATCAATATCCCGGACGATATCAGCGAAGAAGAAGATGCCACCCCTTAAAACCGGAATAGCCAATACGTCTTGCCCGGTGTCCTCTGAAACAGAATGAGCCCAAGCGGTTATCTCACCACCGATAGCAGCAGCCCTGTCAGCTATCTGATCTTTACTGTAAATCTTCTTAAAGGTATCGGGGAGTTTTGCCACGTCGGAGTCTCTCAATCAAAAGTGGACAAAGCATAGAAGGTTTCTTGTAAAAAAGCAAAGAGTGCTAGAGGCTTAGGAGAAAACACACCCCTCTCTTCCTCTTCATCCTAATCCTCCTCATTCTCCTGCACCTGCACTAGGCTTTAGGGATTTGGTGCAGGTGCAGGATTAGGAGGAGGAGGAGTTGCGGGTGCGAAAATCACCGTCAGCTATGCATCTTTTCCCGCTCCCACCATTTCATGATATATTCCTACTATGAACCACTTTTACTCCATCATCTCTCTTGTCCTTTTCGTTTGTTTCCTCTCTGCCTGCGACAACGCCCCCGAAATTGATATCGATAAAACATTTGCCGACGCCAAGAAGAAAATTAGTGACATAACCCCAACCTCAGATGAAGTATCACAGGCTGCAGAGAAAGAAGTTCAAAAGCTTTCAACCATTGAGTACCGGGTACACACCCTCTCTTTTGAGGACACTCCTGAAGACATGCAAGCGCAACTTGCTGAGCTTGGACAGAAACGCTGGTCTTGCTTTCATATGGAGCGCAACAAGGAAGAACTCCTCGTGTTCTGTAGCCGCAGGCCGAAGAGCTATCTCAGACACTTGAGTAAACTTATCCCTGTACCACTTCACCATGAATAGGCTCCTTCTTCTTGCGCTTCTCCCTCTCTACTGCGCTGGTTGCTTTGCGTACCGCAAACCACTACCAGTCGGGCACATCCCAGAGCAGACAACCGTAGCGAATGAAGACGAACAATACGGGCACGAAGTACTCAGCCAACTCTCACAGCGTTATCCACTTGATACCGATGACAAAAGAATACTACGAGTTAGAAAAATCGTTGAAAAACTCACAAGTGTTCGCAAGAACGATCAGAACATCTGGCACGTGTATGTTCTAAAAGATGATGAGCTCAAAAATGCCGCAGCTACTAGAGGAAATTATATCTTTGTATGGTCTGCTCTCGTAGACTTTCTTCAAGACGATGATGAGCTTGCAACAGTTCTTGCTCACGAAATCGCACACGTACTTGCCAGACATGTGCAGCCCGAGCCTGCAATTCTCATTAATCAGACGATCTCACAAACAGCCGGGAGTGCGACTCGCCAGATCCTCTATGGCCAGAGCGCAGGCGTTGCCGCCATCGCCGGAATCGCAGATTATATCATTCGGCAGAGCCTAAATGCGGCACTTATCAATCCACAAAAACAACGCCTTGAGCTTGAGGCCGATCAAGTTGGACTCTTTCTCATGGCCGAGGCTGATTACGATCCTGAGGCAGCAATCGATTTCTGGGAAAAGGCAGTAAAAGACCCAGACCTTAATGGCTCAACGCTCCAGTTCCTGTCCACTCACCCTTCCTCTGAGGACCGTTTGGAAAAGCTTAAGGGTTACCTAAGTGAGGCCAAAGAGCGGCATCAAAATGAAAGGACATCCTTCCGCAAACGCCCAATCCCAGCAGCGTTACCTCGAGAGCCGCGTACTAAAAGTAGTGATAGTGCACGCGAAGATCTCGTAGATTGGTAGTTTTATGCAGTTTTACTGCTGTATTTTCAATAGCTTGCAGGTTTTTTCACTCCAACCGCTCAAGTGATACGTAAAAATGCCGATAAAATAATTGTGCAAACCTATCACGGAGGACTGCGCAACCACAGTAGTGTGAGGGACTTCACCGCTGTAGCAGTTGTAGTACAATGGAAGTAAATGACGTATCAAAAATCAAAGTTCAATCCAGTAAGGCCGGGCAGGCTTCATCTGGGAATTCTCTTCAAAGATCACTGACCTCATTATCTGCTGATAAAGTAAACGTTGCCAAAACGGAAGCAGTATCAGTACAGGTCGAAGCTCGTCAGAGTAAAGATTCAAATGAGACAGGAAACGCGAGGAAGAGAGCAAACAATTTCATTAGCCTGATTAACGGTGTAGATAGCGCAACTGATGAGCTGCAAGGACTTGTTGAAAGCCTTGATGGTATCGTCGAGCAAGCTGAAGCATCTGATATATCAGAGTCAAGAAGTACTGTTCTTGAAAAAGAAGCAAACGAGATTCTCGGAGCCATTAGAGATAAGTCTATAAGAAGAGACTCTTCCTCCAGTGATTCTTCAAGTGAAACAATTCGCTTCGAAGCCGAGGCGGAGCTTGAAAAGACTCTTGAGGTTATATTTAAAGAATCTGGAGATGGCGCACTGAGCTTAAATAAGATAGCTCTGAGCCCTCCTGAGAATATTATAAAAACAAGAGCAAGTATTAAAGAAGCTCGTGAGCAACTCGCTAGGCTTCGTGACGCTGTTGATACAGCCAAGAGTCAAGCTAAAGAGCTGGTTGATACCGTAGAGGTTGCTCTGCAAAATGCAGAAGCTTCAGGAACAACGGTTAGAGATCTGGACTCTGCACTAAAGCTTGCTGGAAGTATTGATTCTGCGATTTCGCAGAATCCGGACAAAGCAGCCGAAGCAAGCAGAGTAAATGAACTCTCTGCGAAGCTTCTGGATTCTTAAATTGCCAGAGTATCGTTTTCCTGTCATTGCGAGGAGCTGACTACTATACAAACTGTTAATTTTATTGACCTCTACAATTGAGCTAAAATCTCCCTATCAATCTCAGACCAGGAAGAAGTTTTAACTCGATCTCTTTTTATAGACCTCAGCGCACTCCGATTGAGATCTCCCTTTAATACACGACAACGACAGTAGTGTAGCCTATAGGATCTTCCACGATACTCCCCCTCAATACTCACAAATGGGGGACGAACAGCTACCTCAATCTTATAATCCACTTTAAGAGACTCCTTAAGTACCTGTCGCGTCTGACTCTTTGTCGCACATGGATACGCTGGAAAAGACGAATACCTCCCCTTTTTGCTACTTAGAAAGTATTGATCGTGATGAATCAGGCACCCTACCGCAAGCTCAATATCACATTCCACCTTTTTCCTTGTGCTCCTACTCGGCGTCGTCAGTGGCGCGCCAATCATGCGAAAGTGGCAGTGCGATGACAGAGGGCACTCCTCACACAGTACCTTCTTGCTCTTGCAAATAAGTGCTCCAATATCCATTAACCCATGATTAAGCTTGGCTGAGGATCGTGGATGTGCAAGATAGAGTTCTTCCGCCAACTCTGGCACTCGCTCCTTTGTCACACCGTAGTAACGACTAAGAACCCTGAAGAGATTTGTATCAAGGGCTGGCACCGGTTTTCGAAAGGCAAAGCTCTGAAGCGCTGCGGCAGTATATGGTCCAACTCCGGGAAGCCGTAACAGCTCATCGCGATCTGAAGGAAACTCTCCACCATAATCAGCAACGAGCACCTTTGCTGTCTTAAGCATATTCTGCCCGCGACGGTAGTACCCAAGCCCACGCCAGACTGGCAGTACGTTACGCCATGTGGCCTTTGCAAGTGCAAAGATATCAGGAAATTTTGCTATAAAGCGCTCATAGTACTCTGTGCCACGTGATACTTGCGTTTGCTGCATTATGATTTCGAGTACCCAAATATGATAAGGATCGCTCGTGTGTCTCCACGGAAGATCCCTCCCGTGCTTTCTGTACCAAGAGAGAATCGCTTTGGCGGGATCTATTTGCTTCTTCTGATTCAAGTCGTATACTCACAGCTGACTAATTCGTTGGGATGTATACCATGTTTGATAGCCTGAGCTCAAAGCTTGATAGCGCTTTAAAAAGCATACGCGGCCGTGGGGTCGTTACTGAAAAAGATATCGCGAACACCATGAAAGCTGTCCGCATGGCGCTTCTTGAGGCTGATGTAAACTTTAAGGTAGCGAAAGAATTCTGCAACGAGGTTGGGGAAAAAGCGAAAGGTGAGTCTGTTCTTAAAAGCCTTACCCCCGATCAACAGATCATCAAAATCGTAAACGAAGAGCTTACCCGAGTTATGGGAAGTGAAGCGAGCGAGCTTAATCTCGCTGAAGCTCCTCCCGTAGTTGTTATGCTTGTTGGCCTTCAAGGATCAGGTAAGACAACCACTATCGGGAAGCTTGGAAGATATCTGCGTGATGAAAAAAAGAAGAAACCACTTCTCGTTCCAGCAGATGTGTACCGCCCTGCTGCAATCGATCAATTAAAAACTGTCGGGAAACAGCTTGGCCTTGAAGTCTTTCACTCAACTGTCGACGACGATCCCGTTGATATCGCTCGCAATGCCGAAGCATATGCAAAAAATCACGGATTTGATGTTCTCCTTCTCGATACCGCAGGACGTCTCCAGATCGATACGGAGCTCATGAACGAGCTCCAAGAGATAAGTGACGTTATTCAACCACACGAGATTTTACTTGTCGCAGATGCCATGACTGGGCAGGAAGCCGTTAACGTAGCTCAAGGCTTTGATGAAGCGCTTGAGATAGATGGACTGATCCTGACCAAACTTGATGGTGATGCCCGTGGTGGTGCCGCGCTTTCTATGAAAGCCGTGACTGGCAAGCCAATTAAATTTATAGGTCTCGGGGAGAAGCTTGATGCGCTCGAAGTATTCCACCCTGATAGAATGTCATCACGAATACTCGGTATGGGCGATGTTTTAGGGCTTATTGAGAAAGCCTCAAAAGAGATCGACATGGAAGAGTCGATGGCTCTTCATAAGAAGATGGCTAAAAACGAATTTAGCCTTGAAGACTTTCTCGGACAGCTTCGAATGATCAAGAAGATGGGAAGCGTTTCATCACTTACTTCCATGATCCCCGGTATGGGAAAACTGGCCAAGCAAGTTGACTCTGAAGAGATGGACCATGAAGTAAAACGGATCGAAGCGATCATCCTTTCCATGACGGCTGAAGAACGCACAAAACCCGGTATTATCAACGGAAGTAGGCGAAAACGAATCGCTGCTGGCTCGGGCACAAAGGTTGAAGATGTAAATAAGCTTCTTAAACAATTCGTCGAAATGAAGAAGATGATGAAAAAAGTCTCCAAGATGGGAATGGGCGGCCTAATGAACATGATGGGCGGCGCAGGAAAAATGCCAGGTCTCGGCAATCTCATGAAAGGCTTAAAGTAAGCCGACCTATGGAAGAGTCTCTTAAAATCAGGACTCCAGATAAAAAGTATATATATTGTACTCTCGGATATCCCGATAAAGCTCCTCCAAAAGGTACCGTAATTTTTGTACATGGCCTCGCTTCGACCGAGCTCTGGCCACCAATGCTTCTTGGATCATGGTATTTTCGCAAGAAAGGATACGCCTATTGTCGTGTGAATCTTTATGATTGGCACCCAAATGCGCGTACGTTAATGAAAACGGATCTGCTACAACACTCAAAAGACGTCGACACTGTTACAAAGTACCTGAAAAGAAAAGGCCATAAGCAACTCTTTGCTGTTGGTCATTCTTTTGGTGGGCTAACTCTTTTACGTACACAAACCTCACAATTTAAAGCTCTAAGCCTCTGGGACATCTCTTCCTTCATCTCCTATCCCCCCAGGCAGTGGCTAAACAGAGACAGGGCATCCGGAGCAACGTACATGAACGTAGGTTACGAGCTCCTTATGTCTAAAAGATTTATTCGAGGAATTGAAACGTTTCCTGATGAGCTCAAACTCATTTCAAAGATTCAATCCCCCACCCAGATCTGCTACGCATCAGGCCCGGATGCCATGCTTGTTGAAAGTAGCAAACGCTACTTTGAGCATCTTATATGCGAGGGAGAGCTTGTAGAACTTGAAGGGGCAAGCCATTCATTTACCGAAGAAGGCATCAGCCAAAAACTCTTTCAAAAAACAGAGAAGTGGTTTCAAAAAACCATCACCTAAATTCATTCTTCCACCGACTCACCAATAACTTGATGCTTGTCAAAATCTAGTTGTTCGCACTTTGCAGCGACTTGATAGTTCCTATCCGCCCACCTCTTGTTCTTGCTATCAGGATAAAAACGAATCTCAACATCGTATGTGTCCTTTTTATTTAGCTTAATTCTTCGCTCTCCGTGAAAGTAAAAGTTATATTTGGATTCATCTGACCATCCGATTACTTCGTCAGCATACCCAGATTTTTGTTCTTCATCATTCACTGTTATGAGAGCAGTACCTTGTTCTCTTGTATTAAGAAAGCCCCACACTTTCAAATCTGCAATTCTTGACGCCCCTCTTTCTAAGGCTTGTTCCTCTTCTTTGAGATCAAAGAAGCACTGCGGCATTTCTTCAAAGTAAGGAACATTTACGCTCTGCATTTCGTCAATCTCTTCAATTACAGCTCTGAAGAGATTTAAGAATTCTCTGGCCTTTTCTCCTGTATTTCCTTTCGATTTTTCTACAATAAATAAAGCAATCTTCGGAGACTGTATTTCGATCTTTATTTCCGTGCTGTCATTATAGCTTCTCTCTGATTTAAAAATCTGGAGTTCAACTTGGCTGCTATTTGCGGAAACTTTCTGAAACGTTTCGCCTTCATATTTTCTCAAACCTCCGATTTTATCCTTGCCGCTTTCAATATATATATCTACAGAAAACTCACCTTCCCATGTTGAATAGGAATGGATATATTTATTCTTAACCTCGGGAGGTATTGAAATAACATCTTCATCACTTCTCAACCTCGCGACATAGGCATCCTTACCTCTTTTGTTCAATAACCACATAGGGCTACTCGCGAGATATAGTTTGAATTTTTCTATATCTGGTTCATTGGTCATACGATCCAAAGAGGATAGGCCGATTTCAATTGTGGCGCTCGAATCGATTTTTCTATTTGCAGAAACATTGTTCTCGCTATCATACGTATGCCAAGCCATTAAAATGAGAAAAGAGAGGATGAGCGAAAAGAGAATCAGTCCAAATGAGAAAGATTTTGCTTTGCCATAGCGCTTACTGTGTATAAAAATAGCGAGCGCACACGCGAGGCTACACTGTAGTATTGAGTACTGACCATAGTTTTTAAGGAGAGCGACTTCGTGTATTGCCAATCTTTGAAAGACATGAAAACCAGCTATGAGTAGGGTAAAAATTAATACCTCTAGATATGAAAGCTTTGAAAAGAGAATGAATTTCACTGCAAGGCAAAATGCAAAGATAATGACAACGTAACTGACGAGATCACTGAAATGATAAGAGTCGAGTAGCAAGTAAGGGATGAATGCCAAACGAAGCGCATCGCTAAGTCCTTTAAGACCTTCTAGTAAAATCCATAGCCACCACAGTGTCGTCATTACCACTGAGAAGAGGCAATGTCTGATATAGTCTGAGTTGTCTTTGTATTCCAGTGCAACTACGGGGAAGAGAAAGCTGAAGATCACCCACCCCACGTGGTAATAGAGATACTCTGTGCCCAAAATATCGACTCCGAAGTAGCGAAGAGCGAGGCTATTTACCATCCATAAGAGGAAGGGAAAATAGCATATTAAGATTTTAATCTTGATATTTTTCATGTCTTGTTAAGTCGACATTCTGCTAAATTTTCTTAATTCAAAATATCTTAGTACGTATGAGGTACTGCTGGGCTCCTGGTACGATGAAGAATCGCTAATAATCGGCTTCAGGGAACCATCACCTCAGCTTATTCTCCCGAGGGGTCATCAAAAACACGAACCATCAAGTACTCGTCTTCGTATCGATCTGGAAATTTAGCAGATTTTACTTTCTTCCCTTCATATTCAAAGCCGTATTTTTTATAGAGAGCCTGAGCGGTCTCGTTTGAACCGAGTACTACGAGTTCAATTCTCGTAAGACCTGACTCGCTTGCTCTAGTAAGAGCTTCAATAAGGAGCATTTTTCCTATGTTCTTTCCGCGCAAGTCAGGGAGAACCCCCATACCAAGGGTACCAACATGGGGATAAATAGGCCGATGTGTTACCCGAGAAATATCACACCAACCGACAACACGTTCTCCATCATGGGCAACAAGCTGTATTGTCTCGTCTTTAATATTTCCAAGTACAAATTTACGAGTTTCTTCAAGCGGTGGAGCCTCAAAAAGTGCAAGATATCGCTGTTCACGACAAATAGTGTCAACCGCCGCGTGATAGGATTCAATATCGGATTCTTGAATCTGCCGAATGCTAATCATCTACTCCTCCCCGAAAAGATCATCGGCCTGCCTCGTCAGAGCGTCATTGCGCTCATCGCTCTCACTCTGCAAATCTTTAGCGTCTTGAATCTGTCTTCCTATCTGGGTACGAGGCTCATTTTTATGCTCAGATTCTCTGGCCACTGGTGTGGAATCACATCCACTCAAAATAGCTACCAAAAAGAATAAGCAAAATTGCAGGATATTTTTTCTCATTCGCATACTATGCTCCCTCAGTATTTCCAAGTTATAGTATGTATCAGCAACGCCCTTGTATACTCTACTTGCGAAACGAACACCCCAATGAGCTTTTTCGATCTCTTTTCCGGCTCCTTATCAGAGTCAATTCAATACCTTAGACAACAGCTACAGATTGAACTCCTCGATCTTCAGATCTGGTATCAAAAGCGAAGATGGTCACTTCTCCTCATACAGCAAGGAAAACAAGAGCTCCAAAGCGGTCAGGACGGATTGTTCCCTCTTACCATCTCAATGATTGCAAAGATGGCCTATGCAGACTCGGTACTTAGCGACACCGAACACCACGCTATTGAAGATCTCCTACGCAGTACATTAAAGCTTAATGACCAGCAACTTATTCTAGCACTTAGCCATATCAGAAAGGCTCGCAGCAGCTCAAAAACATTTAAGGACTATGCAGAGGAGTTCTATCAGCGATTTAAAAAAAGTAGCGTTATCTTAGAAAACAATATCGATATCCTCTTAGCCCTTGCTCTGGCTGACGGGAAAATAGATGCGCACGAACAGCAAATACTCAATATCGCACTCGATACATTTAGACTATCTCGGGAAACGTATCAAAACTTAAAGCAGAGACGAGAAGAAATTCATCGTCTTTTGCGTGAGCAAGAAAGGCTAAAAGGAGCGCAGATAGATTATGAAGATAAATATTCGCACACACACGCGAACTTCTCTAGTAACTTCAAGCAACAATCTTCTCGTACTCACACTCGGACACAGGAGCAGATTGATCTCGAAAATTTCTACCGCGTTTTGGGATGTAAAACTACTGACTCTCTTCAAACCATTAAAAGCCGCTACCGTAAATTGGTGATGAAACACCATCCAGACAGATACGCGTCTGAGGGGCTAACGGAAGAGATGCAGGCCTTTTCACTCGAGAGATTTCGAGAGATCCAGCGGGCGTATGATGAGATCTGCTTGAGAAGAGGAGGGCGATAGTAATCTTTCTATCTTTTATTAGCCAAGGACTTTCTCATACCCATTACATACAGGCCAACTGCAATGTTGTGATAATAACTGTTCTTTCGTTAGCGGCGACAATGGTGGTCTAAGCAGAAGTTGCTTTCGCACCCGGTCTCCTTCTTCTCTGTGTATTGAAAGATCCTGTTGATCTGTTATGCGATAAAAATATATGCGATCCTCCAAAAACTTTACCTTACCCGGCCCCGCTCTTTCCACTAGTGGAAACATCAAAACCCAGTCCTCTGGCAAGAGAAATACCTCTCCAGTCTCTGAGTCGGTAAGATCTGAGAGCGACAAGCTGCGAAGCAAAAACCATCTACATGCGCGCGGTGGAGCATAACAAAATGGCTGCTTTCGTATGGAGACATTCCAATTAATCCTCTGACCATAATCTTCGAAGGCGCGATTACTCACAAAGTTTCCATACGTAAGCCAGAGCTCATCCCAAAAGTAGGCATTCAGTGTATAAAGTGCGCCCTGTGAAAGGAGATAATCATCACCATCAATACCCATCACTATTTCATCATCTTCTGGGTTAAGAACCTGTACGGCTATGGTCTTATTATAAACGGCTCCCCTTCTGGTATTATTTCTTATAAGCGTAAATCTATGATCCTCACCAATCGCCAGCTTTGCCTGCTCTAAAGAGCTGTCTGTACTTGCATCATCTATAACAAGAGTACGAAATTCTGTTAGAGATTGATTTTTAAGAGAGGTAATACACTCACCAATCCAAGATTCAGCGTTTCGAAACGGCACTATGAGTAAAAAGCGATTGTTTGGCATACCCGCATTGTAATCATAAGCATTTCTCGTACGAAACCCTGACTGTTTCTCTATAACTATACAGATTTTCTCCGATTCTACCGATAATAGATACGAGAGATGCCAGATTTTTATATGGTATCTCTCTCATATCAAGGATTGATAGTATTTAGTTGTAACGGAAGTTGTTGTGGTTGTATCACTTGGCCTGAATCTCAACTCATTGAGAGCTCAGGGTAACATGCAGAGAACCAGTAACGCATTGGACGCGGTGCTGGAAAGACTCTCTAGTGGAAAGCGTATTAATCGCGCAAGTGATGATGCCGCTGGTCTTGCTATATCAGAATCACTCAATACTGATGCCCGTGTATACAATCAGGCAATTAGAAATATCAATGACGGAATAAGTGCCCTAAACATTGCTGATGGCGCGGTGCAAGAACTTGATCGTATTCTCGTTCGCCAGCGTGAACTTGCCGAGCAGGCTGCGAACGGCATCTACTCAGCTACACAACGCGAGGCTTTAAATTTAGAAGCCAATAGCCTTGTAGATGAATTCAATCGCATTATTGAAACAGCACAGTTTAACAATCGCTCACTACTCGGTACTGATACGACATCGATGGCCATACAGGCTGGATATGGCACTGATAATAGCTTACAGGTGAATTATCTGGAACGTGAAGGACTGTTTGGCACCGGTGTCTATACCGATATCACTAGTACCTATAGTAGCGCTACCATATCTACTCAAGCGTACTTTGCGAGAGACCTCGATTCTGATGGCTTTGATGATATAGTTCTGCTAAGAGCATACGCTTCAGGCACATCTTCTTTGACAGGTACGATTGAGGCCCGAGTATTTCGTGGCAATGCTGCTGGTACTTTCGCTCCGAGTAGTATCACTTCCATTAACGCCACCACCGGCGCCACAATCACTAGCTTTAATCTCTCAGGTCAATATGCTCCGGGGAGTGGGGATCAGTACGATGTCAATGTACGGGTAGGATTTGGCCTAACTCCCGTTGACTTCACAATATCGGGAAATGGTGCTTCATCTATAAGTATTGCTTCTGGGGGATCGGCACCGGGCGTAAATGATTTCAGTAGTGTCACCGGCACTCTTGATTACAACGGTGACGGTGTAGAAGACAGGATAGGATTTTTTAGTAGCTCAGCAATGGAGCTTCAACTGCAGCAGACTGAATATAAAAAAGATGTCGTGGATTTGCGTCTCGATCCATTAAACCTGAGTACACAAGCCTCAGCGCTAAATGCCCTTGATACACTCGATGAAAGCTTTAGTGAGCTGACTACTGTAAAAGGCACGCTCGGTGCTATCCAGAGTAGATTACAATCAGCTCTGGGAGTTGTGTCAACTCGCAGTCAGGAATATCAGGCAGCCAGTGCCCGTATTGTTGACGCCGACATAGCCGAAGAATCAGCTAAGCTTATTAGCAAACAGATACTCATGCAGGCTTCAGCCGCCGTACTTGCTCAAGCAAACCAGTCATCAGAACTGGCACTCTCACTATTACGAGCACCTCCGTAAGCCTCTATCGTTCTGCTGTCGACATACACCATCAGGTAATGGCACAATAGCCACGCAACCATTTGTGCCAGTATCACTAACTATGAACTCCTCAATTTCAGTATGCATGATAGTCAAGGATGAAGAGGAGTGGATCGAGAGCTCTCTATCAAGCGTATTACCTATCGCTCAGCAAATTATCGTGGTGGATACCGGTTCGACTGATAAAACCATCGAGATTGCTACAAGCCTTGGAGCAGAGGTACATATGTACCGGTGGAATGAAGATTTTTCTGCGGCAAGAAATTATTCACTCTCTAAAGCCACAGGCGATTGGATACTGGTACTTGATGCGGACGAAATTATTCATGAAAGCGATCTGCAGATCCTGCAGGAGCAGACCAACGATCCCGAGCTCTGTTATACGCTTGTCCAACGCCATTATACAAATGCCTCCCATCGCCTTCATTTTAGACGCTGCATCGGCGAGTATCCAGAATTAGAGGAAGGGTTTGCTGGCTACTTTGAATCTCAGGTCTGCCGCATGTTTCCCCGTGACGAGCGCATCCGCTTTGTTGGCAGAATACATGAAATGGTTGAGAGAACCATTGAGCATCTCGAACCGTTCAAACTCGTTGCGAGCGAAGTACGGCTACATCATTACGGAAATACATTTGCTGCTCGTACAAAGCGTAAAAAAGGTGAGATCTATACCTCTCTTTTAGAGAAGAAGGTACAGGAGATGCCGGATGACTGGCGTACCTTATTTGAGCTTAGCTGCGAATATCTTGGATCTGGGAGATTACAAGACTGTGAAAAAACGCTGCGCGCTCTACTGGCCATCCAGCCTCAGTACATTGAAGCATGGCAGTGCCTCGGTATCGCACTTGTCTCTGGACAGCGATATCAAGAGGCAATTGATGCTTACAACCATGCTTTAGAGATTGATCCTCAGTCTACTCCTGCACATATCAATCTTGCTGCTGTTTACATGCAGATGAAGCGACCAATCTTTGCTGAACAACATCTCTTACGTGCAGTGGAACTGATGCCAGATAATCCTCAATCTCAACTTAGGCTGGCACAATGTTATGTAGCTAATGGCAAGATTGACGAAGCTATTGATACACTACAGATTACTCTTGAACTGTTACCTGATCACTATGAGACGTGGTTACATGCCGGTATGCTGTTACTCGAAGCCCGTGAATATAGCATAGCTGCACCCGTGTTAGCTAAAGCGAAGTTACTGGCACCTCAACTCCTGAACCCACAGTTTCTCTATATTCAGGCACTTCTTGGAAGTAACCAGATTGCGGAAGCGAAAGAGATGATTGAAGCCTTTCGTGACACCATTGGAGACACCCCCATAGACGAAGATGTAACAGCTTTTTTAAAGGAAGCAGATAGAGTCGTAGAGGGTTGGCATGACAGTTAATATACAGAGCCTCTGGGTTGGCACGACTCTATCTCGCATAGAGCAACTCTCTATAAAATCCTTTCTCGCTCATGGCCACTCATACCACTTGTACTGCTATAGTTCACTTAGTGGAGTGCCAGCTGGTGTTACCGTACACGATGCCAGCGAGATATTAGAGCAGGATCTTGTGTTTGCAAGCCACGGTGGATCATACGCGATGTTTGCAGATATGTTCCGCTATAAGCTGCTGTATGAACGAGGAGGCTATTGGGTTGATACTGACATAGTTTGTCTTCAGCCGTTTGATTTTCCACACGAACATCTTATAGCCACAGAAAGAGAGCCTGATGGATCTGTTCAGCCAACAAATTGCGTATTGAAAGCTCCCAGAGGATCAAGCTTTATGCACCGTTGCTACGAAACTTGTAGAGATCAAGATATAGCTCACCTCCCGTGGGGCGCAACCGGGCCAGGATTAGTAAAGCAGCTTGTGCCAGAATTTGCCCTGACACCAGCACTGGTTGCCCCACACGTTTTCTGCCCGGCCCCGTGGTTTGATCTCAATGTCATATGCTCAACGGGGTATACTGTAAAACAATTCCGCAATTCACATGCTATTCACCTATGGCTTAATCGCTGGCAGCAGGAAGGAAAGTCTCCTAATCAAGTGCACAGCGATTCATTATTTGAGCAGCTCTGGCAGATGTTCAATAACACAAGTTCTTAAGTGAGAAGCCTGTCTCCCGGTCACACGAGAGGAGTTCTGATTTCATACTCATCTCATTGTAATATCGGGTTATTGCACACTACTTCTTAGGTGCGGATGATACCTTGCGTAGAGAGCGAGCTTTGTCGTCGGCACCGTATACAACTTCCATATCGTGAGCGTTACCAGAATTTGAAATCTCTAGGGGGAAGAAAATGTATTCGGCCAGACAAAGGGTGAAGATGTCACCTATGAGGAATAAAAAGGCTCTTCCAATTGCTGGCTCATCACCTATTTTATAAGTGTAGAGGGCTTTTGTTCCACCGGGAATCTTTGACTCTTCAACCGGAGGGCCAAGCTCACTCTCAACGAGTATTCTGGGAGCGCCTGTATCAAGCTTTGAGAGATCAGGGTCAGGAGTTCCTGTTGCGGCAGCCATAACGGAGCAGGCACTCTGAAAGAGTACAAGTGCTGCAAAGAGAAAACGAACTATATAATGAGTCATCATACCTCCTGAAAAGTTTAGCGCTGCTCTCGACCTGATTGGCATTCTATACAAAGGGCAGCTTCTGGTTTCACACATAATCTCTTATACGATATATATTCTCCACAGTTTCTGCACTCCCCATATTCACCCGCTGTAATCGCTCTGAGAGCCGCCTGAACAGCCTGATACCGCAATTTTGCCTGTCGCATCGTCGCTTCTGCCATGTGTTGGTGCTGTAGAGCATCCATACGTGAGAGTCGTCCGATAGCTGGCTGATCAAGCTCAACAGGTTTTGTAGAATCTTTTTTCAGATCAACTGCTTCTTTAAGCTCCTTAAGAAGGGTGAGTAACTTTTGCTTAAGTTCTGAAACCTGTTCTTCTGTAAGCGAAGCTTCCTCAACCATTTAAAGCATCAGCCCACCAAAAACATTCCCGACAAAATACGCTATCGCAGCAGCAACACCACCAACAAAGAGCGTCTCAAATGCGCTTTGAATCCATGAAACCCCAGTAACTTTCCCTCTAAGCGCTCCCGTAACAAAAAAGACAAGAGCGGTAACACAGGCACTGAGGAGAAACATTTGCTGAGCCTCGATTGTGGTTACATAACCAAGTAAAAGTGGCAAAAGAGGAATAGAACCAGCAAATAAAAAAGCTCCAAAAGTAAGAAGGGCTGAGCGCAACGGTGCAACAGGTGTCAGAGACAAGCCCCACTCCTCAGCCAGCATTGTATCGACCCATAGTTTTTTATTAGCAGAGATAGTGCTTACAATTTGCTCTAGTAGCTCACCGGAAAATCCCTTTCGGATATAGATCTGCCGGATCTCTTCACGTTCATAGTGCGGAACTTCTTCGATATGAAATTCCTCCATCTTTCGATACTGCTCAAACGTTTGCTGATCAGAACGTGCTTTTAAATAGTTACTGGCCCCCATACTGAATCCGTCAGCCACAACATTTGCCAGTCCCAATACAAAAGCGACAAGCACTCCTTGCTCAAGCTGTGTTCCAGCGATACCAGAGATGATTGCAAATGTAGTGATGGTTCCATCAACAGCTCCGAGAACGACATCTCCAGTATCAGAGTGGGAGTGCGTTCCATCAAGCCTCTCTGCAATGGCTTCATCAGAATGTATTCTGTGCAAATGCGAATGTCGGTCATTCGTATTCATAGGGCGCTAAGAAGCTCCTCGTGTATGTGACCATTGGAACCAACGAGATACTTAAAGCGTGGCTTTCCGAAATGAAATTCAGGTAGATTCCCTTTCTCATCCGTAGCCTCTCCACCTGCTCCGAGAAGTATCGGGATATAGGGAGCAAGATCCCATTCCTGATGTTTTTGTATCTTGATAACAAGACCGTCAATCTCTCCCTTACAAAGCTTAAAGAAGTGAAATGCTGGATGAAGTGCCGTATCGCAATAAAATGAAGGGTGAGCATCTGAAATATTTTTAACAAAAACAGATGAATCCTCTATGCGCGTACTGGAAGATACTGCAAGCTTTTCGTCATTAAGAGTGGATCCTCCATCCTTAGAGCCCTCGGCATAAAGCCCTTGAACAGGAAAAGAACACACTCCATATTCAGCTATATGTTCAGTCGCCCTAGCTACGAGAATGCAAAATCCATCCGTACCTTTTGCGAAATATTTTGTCCCATCAAGAGGATCTATTACCCAAACTGACTGAGCTTCTGAAGAAGTCAGCCCCTCTCCTTCTTCAGAATAAAAGGCATCTTCAGGGTAAAGCTTTGAAAGGCCCTCGATGAGGATATCATTTGAAGCAAAGTCTCCGGCTGTTACGATTGAACCATCTGCTTTTCGCTGATCGCCAAGTTGATGAGCAGGATCTCCTCCCGGCCAATACTCAAGCAGTTTTTCACCCGCTGAAACAACAACCTGCTTAATCGCACTAATGTGTTCAGGCTCCATCTACCCCGTCCTGTGGCAACCACTTCTCGGCCTCCATCTTCTCAAAGAGAATCACTGTCTCCCCAAGTTGAAGTCCCTCTGGGAGGGCTCTATCTGCCCCACTCCAATCAGAACATGGCTCAAGGTTTAAGATCGAGCGCATTTTCTCGGAAGTGAATGGTAGAAATGGTGCTAAGAGTGCGCTGAGAAAAGATATCGCATGAAGCGAAACGGCAAGCGTAACTCTCGTTGTGTCCATATCATCTTTACGTGTAACCCACGGAGCCTTTTCATCGACATACTTATTGCAGCTTCTTGCAAACTCCATCACGGTTTCAAGCGCCTGCTTAAACTGATACGCATCTAAGTGTGTTGCTGTTTTCTCTTTTACTGTAGCAAAAGTGCTTAAAAACTCTTTATCCAGATCAGACAACTGCTCATCCGTATATGTCGGAGCTTCTTCCCCTACATACTTTTTTGTAAATGAGACGATACGGTTCACAAAGTTTCCAATGACATTTGCCAGATCCGTATTGTTTCTCTGAAGAAGAGCATCAGGCTGATAAGGAGTACGAGCTCTCTCAGGAGCGATAGCCGTGAGGTAATATCTCAAACTATCTGGGTTCCCCCCCTGCTCAAGGTAATCAGCCAACCAGATAGCTGTCCCTCTTGATTTTGACATCTTCTCTTCCTTCTCGCCAGGCGATTGAAAGTTTAAGAAATTGTTCACAACAACGCCCTTAGGCAAAGTGTAAGAACCCTCAGCCTTAAGCATTGCGATCCAGATAACACAGTGAAATATCGTATTATCCTCACCTATGAAATGTACTACCTCTGAGTCATCAGACTTCCACCAGCTAGAATATTCTTCCGGGTCTTTTCCTTCTTCTTTAAGCATCTGAAGCGTATTCGAGATATACCCGATCGGGGCATCGAACCAGACATAGAGAACCTTGCCTTCTGCTTCAGGGTCATCAATTGGAAGTGGAATCCCCCAGCTGGTATCACGCGTCATTGACCGCTTAACAAGCCCGGCGCCTAGGAGCCCGGAAACAAAATTGCGTGTGTGATCTCTTAGATCAGCATTCTCAATCCATTCCTTAACATCAGATTCAAAACGGGAGAGATCAAGGAACCAGTGAGTAGTCTCCTTAACGCTCGCAGGTTTACAACTTACAACACTTACAACATCTGTCATATGATCAGGATCGAGTACCTTTCCACAGTTTTCACACTGATCACCATTTTGCTCTGCGGCATCGCAATACCCACACGTGCCTTTCACATATCTGTCAGGAAGAAACATCTCCTTTGATTCATCATAGAACTGTTTCGTTGTGTTTTTCTCCATAAAGCCCTTTTCAAAGAGCTTTAAGAAAAACTCTTGGCTGAGTGCTTTATGACTCTCGGTCGTGCTCGTAGCACCATAAACATCAAAAGAGATTCCAAAATCCTTAAAGTTTTCAAGCTGAATATCGTGATAGAAACTGGCAATCTCTTGTGGCGTCTTGCCCTCTTTCTCCGCACTGAGCACTATGGCGACACCATGATCGTCAGAACCACAAACATATTTTACATCCACTCCGCACATTCGCTTATAACGAACAAAGATGTCGGCAGGAAGATAACATCCTGCGAGATGCCCCACATGAGGACGACCATTTGAATAAGGAAGAGCTGCAGTAACGAGTAGTTTTTTCATCGGATATTAGAAGTATCGTACTCTATATGCTAAAGTAAATATAGACTAACAGTAAACACCCCTGACACAACCAGACATTATGAAATTACTTGTTGTACGACACGGAGAGACCGAAGATAACGTCGAAAAGCGCCTCGCAGGACATCGAGATGGAAAGCTGACAGAGCTCGGACAAAAGCAGGTCCAGCTTCTCGGCGAGCGACTGAAAGATGAAAAGATAGATCGCGTATTTTCGAGCGATCTTGGTAGAGCGCGAGCTACCACAAAAGCAATCACACAGTTTCACACCTGCCCGATTGTCTACACAGAGGCCCTTCGTGAGAGAAATTACGGGGAATTCCAAGGTCAACCGATCTCTACATTTAGAAACGAAAGAGCTGCAAGCTCAGAGACTTTTGAGCACTACACGCCTCGTAACGGTGAATCCGCCTACGATGTCTTCTTAAGAGCAAGTTCATTTCTAAACACTCTCAAACTTGACTCCCAGAAAACTCTACTGGTCTCAGCGCACAGCGAAATAAATCGCTATATCTTCCAGTACTACATGAAACTCCCCTACGACGTCGCCCGCGAGATACCACAGCACAACGCGTGCCTAAACGTTTTTGATTTTCGAGGCGATGATAATTTCCCGAGAATTATTCAGAACGATATTGAGCATCTTGAGTCACTGAATAGCAAAGAAGGTTGAACCTCCCCCCCCCTCTCCGCGTGCTTTGCGGTCTCCTGTGTTTTCATTCGCTTGCGTACATCTTCTCCTTCTCTGCCGCCTTAGCGGCCATATAATCTCGGGCGACTTGATGAGAAAATCAACAAGAGCACGCGGAGAGCGCGGAGGAGGAGCATGAACCGCTCCCCCAAAAACTAGATACGAAAAAGGAGGTCAAAGACCTCCTTTTTCTCCCTCTCATTGCGACTGGGGCGCATTTTAATTTTATAGTAGTAGTTTACTGCCTTAATGAGCGTATTTTTCTCTTAAGGCGCCTGACACGTTTACGAAATTTTGTAAGCTCAAGATTTGTCTCAATTTGCGTAACCTCGCACGCTGAGAGCCTGTCACTCATAGAACGAATGGTTTGTTCGAAATCACACTGTGAGCGAAAAGTATCGTAGCACTCATTTTCCGGATTACTGTACTCAGCAAGCAGCTCCCCAGTTTCAAGATCGCACGGAAAAACCGCGGGACAGACATTTTCTGCTCCTGGCAGCTGGTCAGCGTGAGCATATGCTGCAAAATGGAAGAGGCCTAGAAAAAGGACTGAAACAGTAATTTTAAATAGGAATAATAAATACTTCATCTCTCTTAACTCTCTTCTTAGCTCCTAACGCATCGGGCTAAAGTATAACAAAGAACATTTCAAATTCTAATTACCTTATCCACCCAACGCTACGAAGTGCTTCCAGCAAAAAGATAACCCCCCGATATCACTAGACTATATCGCGTTTGCCCCTCACTCCCTCAGAGATAGGCTAAAAAACGCCCCCCTTATTGAATTCAACTGCGAATTTCGTTATAAGAGTAAATTCAATCATTTATTGATTCTAAGGAGAATGCAACGTGGCAGTCACACTTCGTCTTGCGAGACACGGTCAAAAGAAGAGACCCTTTTACAGAATAATAGCCGCTGAGAAGCGCGCAAGAAGAGATGGAAAATTTCTTGAGATTGTTGGCACCTATAATCCAATGGTTCAGCCAGCAGAAGTAAATCTCAAGGAAGATCGTATTACACACTGGGTAGAAAGTGGAGCTGGGCAAAGTGAACTCGTACGCTCTCTTATTAAGCAGAAAATCCCAGGGCTCATCGAAAAGCGCGAAGAGAACAAGAAGGAAAAAACGGTAGCTCGACGTAAAAAGCGCCGTGAGGCAGTTCGCGCTAAAAAGCCGAGCGCATAACCTTCTTCACTCGCTACCAGTCTGGCACCTGCCCCTTTGCAGGAACACCAGCGTAGCTATATAGCCGACATTGTAAGAATGTCGGCTAAAGTACCCCCCCCTCAAAGCTACCCGAAATTTACAGTACCTGGGTATGAAAGCTGAAATACTGACGCTCTTTCCCGAACTCTTTGACTCCTTTCTCTCAACTAGTCTTATTGGAAAAGCAGTAGAGAATGGCCAGCTCGAATACAATCTTGTAAACATACGCACCTTTGCCGAATCCCCACATTACCACGTGGATGACACCCCGTACGGAGGTGGCCCAGGTATGGTACTTAAACCAGAGCCTGTAGCTGCAGCCATCCGAGCGGCAAAGGCAAACCTCCCAAACGCTCCAGTCATTTTTCCATCACCTGCGGGAAAGGTCTTCTCACAACAAAAAGCAGAAGAACTTTCTCAAAGCTCTGAAATGATCCTACTCTGTGGCCGCTACGAAGGAATCGATCAGCGAGTCATCGATTCTTACGTAGATCTTGAAATATCACTCGGTGACTATGTCCTAATGGGTGGAGAACTCCCAGCAATGGTCATACTGGAGTCAACCGTTAGACTCATTAAAAACGTGGTAGGAAATCAAGAGTCCCTGATTGAAGAATCGTTTAGTAGCACCAAACAGGGCCTCCTTGAAGCCCCCCACTACACTCGCCCCGCAGAATTTGAGGGAATATCTGTACCTGAGGTGCTCCTCTCAGGAGATCATGAGAAGATAAAAAAATGGCGGGAAAAACAGTCCCTAGCTCGCACAAGAAAAATTCGGCCTGATTTACTAAGAGAAAACCCATGACCCTCCACGTAGCCCTCCTACATGAACACATGCTTGATAAACAGCAGATGGAGGTTACGACCTCCCTCACCCTTATCGATCTCCATGATATATGTCGCAGCGCGAGAACATACGGCGCCGGACACTTTTTCATCTCACACCCCGCCGAATCGATGAGGAAGCTCGCGAACATCCTCGCTGAACACTGGAAAGACGGATACGGATCGACGTATAACCCTGACAGAAAAAACGCACTTGGGATCTTGCACATCAACACAAGCTTCGATGAAACGCTAAGCACACTAGAAAGCACCCACGGCAAGAAACCGGTATGTATTGCTACTTCGGCTAAGGACGGAGATGGACGCATCTCGTTTCCTGACATGAGAAGTAAGATTGAAGAAGACACAGAAACGCCTTATCTCCTTATGCTCGGTACGGGATGGGGAATGAGCGACGAGCTGCTTGCTAAAGCCGATTACTTCCTTTCACCTGTGCGAGGCCCCGGCGACTACAACCACCTCTCGGTGAGATCGGCTTGTGCTATTATGTTGGACCGACTGTGTGGGAAGTAGCTCTACCTCCAGCTTCCATTCTTTGACTGAAACAAATAAGAAAAAACACTGGAGAACGCGGAGTTCGCGGAGAGGAAAGAGCCTTATCCTTCACTCAGGCTAAAGAGTTCCGAGTATTTTCGTACTTGTAGTAACAGCCCGATCTACGCCCTGAATGAAACGGGCTCTGGCGCCGTAATTTAATGAGGTGAGGTAGCCCTGATAGGCGTTAAGAGCGGCAGGCTGTAGGAGCGAAAGGCCGTCTGCAGCACTCTGCTGCTTTCGTTCTATATCAATGGCAATCTTCTTTGATAGATATCCCCTACCGTCATGATAATCATCGATATGTTTTTCAAGCTTGGGAACATTTAAAGAAGACTGAAAGAGTCCAGCGTAGTCGGTCTTCTTTACCTTTGGATTTTTCGCTGTCTCATCGCGCTGCACCTCAACGGCTTCCGCTAAGGATTTATAGTGTGCCGGCTTCTGAAGGGCCAGAGCTGCTAGTGAGTAGCTACTTCCTGTAATTTGTACCATAATTTCACGAATCCGTTCGTTTCAGTACTACTGCTCTCTTACCCCATAATATCGTCCTGTCTGTACGGCCTCTTAAATGAAAATTCCTACAAATAGAGTCGAGCAGGGGGTTTTCTTGAGTAAAATAAGGCCTTTATAAAATTACTTTTTCCTGAAGCAAAGCTGCAGGTCTGGCAGATACGTATAAAGAGACAATTGAATATGGGTAGATTGCTAATAGAAGCATCTCTCTCAACGGGAATCGGTGGATTACAAAATATCGATTCTCGTTGGGAGGCGCTAAACACTTTGGTTTTTATCTAGGTATTTTTTTTGAGGTTATCGTCGAGCAAACATCAGGTTATGAACTTCGCATACTTTACTCGCAGCTTCGCAGTAAAGGCTGTGTCTACTTTTACCGGGTTCTATTTAGGATTTTTACGGTTATGAACATAGTTCAGACAGGACTTTGGAATACTTAACAATAAGCATTGCAGAGTCCTGTCTGCTAAAAATTGAAGTTCGAACAAAAAGCGCCTTCCAACTCCTTTTTACCCCTCCCCTATCATTAGGGATTTTTGCATAAGGAAAAGATATGGGTTGTTACAATTGTGGTTCTTCTGAAGGTGGTCCGCACACGCTTTGCCCTCCTTGTAATCAAGAACGCCACTATCAAAAAGAAATAAGACGAATGGAGATGAGAGGCATTGACGTAAACGGAGTCCGCGCAATGGATGCCGTAGCACAATTTCTCTTTCTGGCAATCATTGGCTTATTTGCTGTAGGGACATATCTCATACTCTTCGCGGAAGGCGGACCGGGGTATGGAATTACGTTCCTTGAGACTTATGTGCAATAAGAGATTGCTTACTGCGTAAGCAGTACAAGAACAAGCGCTCCCAGAACTATCCTGTAATAGCCGAAAGGCCTCAGAGTATAGCTCCCTAAAAGCCTGATAAAAAAGCGAATAGCTAAAATCGCCGTCAAAAACGAAACAACAAACCCGACAGAAAAGATCGTCCAATCAATTGAAACCGTAGTAGAATACGTCTTAAGCATGTCGTAAGCCACGGCTGCGGACATAACAGGAACCGCAACTAAAAAAGAGAATTCGGCGGCTACCTTCCTGTCTAATCCGAGCAATAAGCCTCCGATGATAGTACTCCCGGATCGAGACATTCCTGGCCAGAGAGCAAAACATTGAAATACACCGATAAGGAAAGCTTGCTTGTAGGAGATCTGCTCAAGTGCAGATACTTTGTATGTCTTACCAGGACGATCGATGAGATAAAACAAAACGCCCCCTACGATAAGCGCAAGTGCAACTGGGAACGGAAAAAAGAGATACGACTTGATCATCTTATGAAAAAGGAATCCTAAAACAAATGCCGGCAAACACGCCAGTGCTATCTTAATAAGCCCCTGCCACCCCTTAAACCCGGCATAAGAGGAAAGCTCAAAGAGCCCAGTAAAGCGAGCTGGGTAAAGAAAAACCACAGCAAGTATTGCGCCTAACTGAATAAAGATCTCAAAGGTCGCAGCACTGGGCCCATGAAATCCAATACCCTCACCAAAGAGAATAAGATGCCCAGTACTGGAAACAGGAATAAACTCCGTCAAACCTTCCACAATTCCCATAAGGATAGCTTGGAAAATTTCAGATTGATCAGACACTAACTCGGTATCCTTCCATAAAAGACAACTGCCGCTATGTAGATCACATAGGAAACAAGCATAACACTTCCACTCAAACGCCCAATCTTGCCCCGAAAAAGCATAACTGGCCAAATCAGCAGTGATACGAGCAGCATTACCACCATATCAAATTGTAATGCTGTAGCAGCAACACTGAGAGGGGTAATAAGTGTTGTAAGTCCAATAACGCAGAGCACATTAAAGATATTACTGCCAACAGCGTTCCCAACAGCAAGGTCAGCTTCACCTCTGGTAGCAGCAACAACAGTTGTCGCGAGCTCAGGGAGAGAAGTGCCCAATGCGACGAGAGTCACCCCGATAACAAGATCGGAAATCCCCACAGCTCTGGCAATGAGTGTGGCATTAGTTACAATAAGCTCTGCCCCAACTACAAGCCCAGCGAGACCAAGAACGACGAAGAAGAGATTTAGAGGAACATTCTTTCGAGAGAGCGCAGCCTCTTCTTCTGCTTCCTCTTCAAGAACTTCAGCTTGAAGGGTTGATTCACCGCGATGAACAACCACATAGTTCATAATGAGATAGGCTATAAGCCCAAGCATAAGTCCCGCACCTTCAAGAAATGAAATCTGAAGGTCATAACTAAAGAATATCATCGCGACGAGTGAGAGAAGCATAATTGGCATCTCCCTTTTTGCGAGAGTCGGCGCTATATGAATAGGAGAGAGAAGTGCCGTGACTCCGATGATAAGGAGGATATTGCAGATATTGCTCCCAACGACATTGCCGATTGCAACATCACCATTGCCTTCAAGTGCCGCGGCCAGAGAGACAAATAATTCAGGAGCAGATGTCCCAAAAGCCACAACGGTAAGGCCCACAACCAGAGTCGGGATACCTAGGATGAGGGCGAGAACACGCGCTCCGCGTACCAGATATTCGGCACCTCCTACAAGGATGACAAGACCAGCAATGAGAAGAAATGCAGAATAAATCATAGTTTGTGACACTAAACTTCTAACACTTTCCTCATATTATGGACAGAGGGGATGCTTGAGTAAGAGATTGGTATTCGCTACAATGTGCCCTCACTTTTATTCCTCTTGGAGGGAGACCTGATATGAAACTTATTCACGTTGTTGCTGACTATGCCGCTGGAGACCTAGCATTCACGGAACTCTTCTCGGCCATAGCTTACCACCTTGAAGACAATTTTATTCTTCATGATACCCCTGTTCCGAGCTTTGATACCGTTGCAACTGGCTTTTGCGTCTCTCAGATTGGACTCCAAAGTGAAGAGCTCAGAGCAAAAGAGACAATCCTATTTGCAAACTGCGCACCGCGAAAAGACCGCAGAGAGGAGCGCAAAAATAATGACGGCGAAGGTATCCTCTATGGTGTTCTCCAGAACGATGTCCCGGTTCTGATCGTTAATAGCGGCTACTCGCTCTCATTTATACGAGATGAGCTTAAAGAGCTCTGGTCCGTAAACGTCCCAACAGAAGGTTCTCAATTTCGCTCTCGAGATATTTTCCCGAAAATCGTTGGGATGCTTGCAAATAAAGACCTATCATTCTGCCAGGACAGGCTTGATCCGCAAGAAGTAATACCTGCTCCACCGGTCGGCGTCATCGCGTACAAAGACTCCTTTGGAAACCTCAAAACAACATATCGTGAAGGACAGAACGAAGTCGCGCACCTTGAGCCGGGACAGGAAATTCGACTTAAAATTAAAGACACGACACACGCGGCAAAAGTTGCAAGTGGGAGCTTTAACGTTAAAGAAGGCGAAATAGCGTTCTCTCCTGGAAGTAGCGGACATGGGAAGCGCTTCTGGGAAGTATTTAAGCGTGGCGGCTCAGCATACGAGACCTTTCATCAACCAGAAGGTGAAACTGAAGTAGAGATTATACTTTAGCAGCTATTCAACGAATATCATTGACGCGCAGAAGGCACCTCCCGCCCTGCCGCGTAGTTCCTTAGAGTTTTACAGTATCTGAGATCAACAGAGATCTTGAGAGCAATCGTCATTGCGAGGAGCTGAGGCGATAGCCGAACGACAGCCTGTCGTCCGAAGCTTTAGCGAAGGATGGCGGCAATCTCCGTGCCGTGGCAGTAAATTTCTATTAGAGCCCCCGGGGATTGCCACGTCGTTCAACCTGCGGTCTCAGCTCCTCGCAATGACTGCGTAGAAGAAGTTTCGTTTTAGAAGCACTAGTCGACTTTTCTTGCGACGCCGTCAGCTATGGCGGCATCGCGTACTCGTTCAGCCACAAGGCCTGCGATATCTCCGCGAAAGACACTTGGGATAATATAGCGCTCATGGAGTTCAGACTCATCAATAGCATCTGCTATCGCCCGTGCAGAGGCGATCTTCATATTGTCCGTAATGTCAGAGGCATGTACATCAAGCGCTCCACGAAAGAGTCCAGGAAAGCAGAGAACATTATTAACTTGGTTGGCATAATCTGAACGTCCTGTCGCAATAACACGAGCGACATCTTCAATATCCCCAGGTAAGATTTCAGGCACAGGATTGGCCAACGCAAAGATTATCGCATCACGCGACATAGTCTTAACCATCTCACGAGTAATACCGCCCGGCTTTGACACTCCAATAAAGACATCCGCCCCCTTCATCGCATCGGCAACAGAGCCCTTTTCATTGTCAGGGTTAGTAACGTCGGTCAGCTCAGTTTTCACTGGATTCATACGCTCCTTGCGACCACGATAAACTACGCCCACAGAATCACAGGGAACAATATTTTTCACCCCAGCGGCGAGCAACATACGGGTACAGGCAACTCCACCTGCTCCAAAACCGTTAACAACGACTTTGATCTCATCAAGTTTTTTATTGCAGATCTTTAATGCATTAATAAGTCCGGCAAGAACAACCGCGGCAGTTCCATGCTGGTCATCATGAAATACAGGAATATCCAGCTCTTCGCGCAGACGATTCTCAATCTCGAAACACCTCGGTGCTCCAATGTCCTCAAGATTAATACCACCAAAAGTAGGTGCAATATTTTTCACTGCAGTAATGATCTCTTCAGTGTCCTGAGTATTAAGACAGATAGGAATACTATCAACCCCGGCGAACTCCTTAAAGAGTACCGCTTTTCCTTCCATAACAGGAAGCGCTGCTTCGGGACCAATATTCCCCAACCCGAGCACTGCGCTCCCGTCAGTTACGACAGCAACGGTATTTGATTTCATCGTGTAGGTGAAAACCTTGTCGCGATCCTCAGCTATCGCGGTACAAACCCTTGCGACACCAGGAGTATACGCTCTCGAAAGATCGGCGGTCGTTTTTAGCTCGACTCGAGATTCAATGGTAAGCTTACCGCCCTTATGAATTTCAAAGGTATCATCACTCCATTGAAGTAGAGCGACTCGCTCAAAATGACTGAGCTTTTCTACAATTTCGCGTCCCTGCTCTTCGCTCTTACAGTTAATCGTAAGATCACGAATGATATAGTTAAAATCACTGTAAACGAGGTTTACGTCAGAAAGTGACGATTCGGCATCACCAAGATATTGAACAATCTTAGCGAATCTGCCCGGTATATTCTCAATACGGAGCCTGACCGTAATAGAATATCCCGCTGTGGGTATTCCCTGTTGAAGCTCTGCGCTATAGTCTGTCATAGATACTGCTCCGTCTGGCAATGGCTTAAACGTAAAGCGTACACTCGTCATATGTCAAAATCAACCAAGGACCCCGAAACTCTTCCCGTTTTTTCTGTAATCATCCCGGCACGTAACGAGGAAAAGCGGCTACCTAGCTGCCTCAAGGCCCTACGAGCTGCTTTCCGTGCTGCAGGAGGCTGCTCTCATGAAATCATCGTTGTGATCAATAGGTGCGAAGACAAGACCGAGGAAGTAGCAAAAGCTGAAGGGTGCAGCATCGTACACAGTGAGGCCAAAAATCTGGCAATGATACGAAATGCAGGTGCTCAAAATGCAAGAGGAGAATTTCTCATCACGGTCGATGCAGATAGCACGGTATCAGAAAATATATTTACCGAAATCTTAAAAAATTTCAGGAACCGTAATGTTATAGGTGGTGGCGTTATCATATATCCGGAGAGGTGGTCCATGGGAATCTTCCTTACAGCCCTTTGTCTTTTGCCGATTATTCTCTGGCACAGAATTTTATGTGGACTTTTCTTTTGTAGGCGTACAGACTTTCATGCTATTGGCGGGTTTAATGAGAAGCTTGCCAGTGTAGAAGATATTGATTTTGCCAAAAGGCTTAAGGCCTACGGCAAAAAGACTGGACGAAGCTACGTGAACCTCTTTCGAGCTTCAATAATTACCTCAACTCGTAAATTTGATACTTTTGGTGATTGGTATTTTTTGAGAAATCCCGGTGTATTCTTAAAACTTCTTGAAGGGAAGAATCAGAAACTGGCGGATAAGGTCTGGTATGACTACAAAGAGTAGTGCCTCTCCCTACCTGCTCCTTGACCTAAACCTTAACCTGCTCCTCTAAACTTTGGTCAAGGTTTAGGTTGAGGTCAAGGAGCAGGACTAGGAGGCTAGAGATTAGTTATCGACATAGACCCGATGAGTAAAAAATACTCCCTCTTCGCCTGTCACGAAGATCGTGTAGTATTTTTTCTCTTCGAAATCTGAACTCTCTGAGATAAAAGGGCCGGGATCTCCGCTTTCGGTAACTGAGTAGGCCTGTGGGCCTGCGGGGATGGTTATGTACGAACTCAATGCACCGTGTGAAATCAGGCGTGTTGAATCAGTACCGACTGTCGCAAATATCTGCCCAGTGCGATGTAGGGCATGTACTACTCGAACGGCTGCCATACCTGATGAGAGCTCAGGGAAATTATCCTCATGAACTTTAGCGCTAAGAGAACCGTCATTTTCCTGCCCATAAACCAATAGCGTCTGCTTTGTTTGACCATCACTCACAACGGGAAGCTGAAAAAGTACCGATGACGGGATATTTGCCCGGTGAACAATGACAGACGCACTCTCTCCCGGAAGACTTCGGTAAGCGGAATTTCCTCGAAAGTTCGCATTGTAGGTACTTCCCGCACCGGGATTAATTGTTAATGGTGGGATATCAAGCGCGCCGTGAAGCACACGTAGACCACTGGAGTCGTTACCGGCAGCGCTCTCGCCACCTCCTCCGCCTCCGCCACCACATCCGGTGAGAGTGAGGGCAAGTACTGACAGAACAATGAGACAAATTCTTATTTTCATGACTCCTCCACTACTTCACTTACTGAGCCACCGACAAACACAGGGGCAAATATGTCAGCAATAAAATCATATCCAGAAGAATTCGGATGTAGGCCTTCAGGGATATTTAAAAATGAACACATATCAGCCTGAGGACAGCTGGCTTTCCACTCATCTTCAAGATCTATAAAAGGAATGTCATTTGTAAGAGCAAGGGTCCTTACCTGATTGCTATAGGCATCAGTAAAGAGCTTCTGACCGGAATGCTCACAACACGGCACTGGAAGAGTTGAGGGCACAACCTGCTTCTCAAGTACACTAGCGATATTCAACACCTTTTGAAGCTCAAAGCCGTAAACGCTGGGGGGGACTCGAAAGATCGCGTCATTCGTACCTTCCATCAGCAGAAAAGAATCTGCTGGAGATGTATGGAGGAGTGATATGAGTCTTGCACTCCCCTCTTCAGTAAAAACTTCACCAGGAACTCCAGAGTTTAGCACCCCAACACCGGTACGTTCACTTAATCTGGCAGGATATCCAGAAGCAGAAGTAGAAAAGGGAACTTCTTCAACTGATATTCCAGCTGGAATACCATCACCTATACCGTAAGTGATACTATCTCCGAATGTGAGAATAATCTGCTCTCCATCACCGTTGGCATCAGTTAAAATATCCCTTGGGCCGGTAGACTCTTCCTGAGCTAAAAGTGCAGGAGAAAAATAGAGATTTGATACCAGTGATAGTATGCTAAGTATTAAGAGAGAAGGAATATATCGAATCATACACGTTTCCTCAGAATGCGTGCTGGAAGGTATAGCAGTATGGATGAGAAATATCCAGCACTACAGGAGTTAAGTAAGACCGGCAAGGCGTATGAGTCATATTAACCGCTTCAAAGTTGCCCAAAAACGTATTGAGCTTTTAAAGGGTTACGACCCACCCTCAGACGAAAATCCCGAGATCGCGCCATATGGATTCTTCCAAGGCCGGCATATAATAGGAGAGCATACCTCCATTAATACCGGTGTATTTATAAGTGCTCTTCCATGTGAAGCTCTCGTCATCGATGATGAGTACCGCTCACTCTCTTATGTTTACGATCAGCTCTTAACCGAATTCGCCCGTGAGCACGGCACATCCCATGAGCTAGAACTCCACATTATGCCCTATCTCAAGAAAAGAGTTGAGAGCGCTATGACCTATAACCCCGGGGGAACGGAATCATATCTCAAAAGCAAAAAAGTAGTTAAAGATAGTAAAACTTCACTCACTGTTTTGATAGATGCAGGAATCGGCGCCGCCAGACATCAGGTTCTTCTCTACGCCTATCTCCTAGAACGCTTGATCAAGGCCGGATATATACACGGTGCTTTTTTCCTTCATCATGAGCCAACAAACGAACTCGAAGAAGATGAAGGGATCACTTACAGAACCCCGGATGGTTATCACTTTACTTTTGCTCCAGGACTGCCTCAAGAGGATTCTTGGTAAAGCTCCTCAATCTCCCCAGCGTATTTTTCAAGAACCGGCTTTCGCTTTACTTTGAATGTTGGAGTAAGGAGCCCGTTTTCTACGGTAAAATCACCGGGAACAATGACAAACCTTTTTATTGATTCATAACGAGCAAGATCTTCATTCACCCTCGTTATTTCCTTCTCAATAAGAGTTTGCACTTCTGGCATACATTCAAGTGACTCATTTGGTATACTAAGTTTTTTAGACCTTAGCCAAGTTTCAACATTTGGAGCATCGAGGGTGACAATCATTACACAATACGGACGCCCATCCCCGATAAGGACAGCCTGCGATATATACGGCGAATTCCGAACTTGAGATTGTATAGGATCCGGAGCAATATTCTTTCCGTAAGAGCTTACGAGAATGTCTTTCTTACGCCCAACAATTGATAAATACCCATCCTCATCAAGCGCACCGAGATCTCCAGTATGAAACCATCCATCCTGATCCCATGATTCTTTCGTTGCTTCAGGCCTACGGTAATAGCCGCTTGTTACATTCGGGCCTCTAAAGAGTATTTCGTCATCAGCTGCAATCTTAACCTCAATATCCGGCGCAAGAACGGGCCCAACCGTTCCAATTTTATTTCTACCACTCCGATTCACGTTGGTTGCAACACACGTTTCGGTCAACCCATACCCTTGCAAGACTTCAATACCCAATGCTTCAAAAAATGTGGCTACATCTGGCCCAAGCTTTGCTCCACCGGAGACACAATAACGGAGCTCTGTACCGAAGAGTCGTTCTCGAATCTGCCTTCGTATAGAGACAGTCCCTTCGTAAGCCATCATCACCAGCATGGACGGAGCTTTTTCTTGCTGCTTGGCCTCAAAGTTCTTTCTCGCTGCCCAGAGAGTTAACTGCAGAAGTTTTGCCTGTATACCTGATTTTCTCGCTTTTTCTTGAATGACCGAGCGCATCTTTTCTAAGAGTCGGGGAACAATTGGAACGATGTGCGTATCAGCCTCACGAATATCTTTAGTGAGTGCAGCGGGATCGAGCCTAGAAGTTTTTGTATCAAAAATTCCGGGAAAATGAGCAATAGCCGGGGTTAAATAGGTCAAGTAACCCATTAAACGAGCAAACGAGTGCGCAAGAGGTAAAAAGACAAGTATCTTTGACGCATCTCCACATATCTCAGCTTGCCATGCTTGCCTCACATTAGCGAGATGATTGCCGTGAGTTTGCATCACACCCTTGGGAGCACCAGTAGTTCCCGATGTGTATACAAGAGCAGCAAGATCTTCTCTTGAGAGATCCTGATAGCTTTGAAGAGAGATGTCTCGATCTTGTTCAACAATACTACCAAACGACAAGATTTTAGCGCGAGGACAAGCGATATCGCTTTCTTCAAAAAGTATGATCTGCTCTAGTTTTATATGTACCGTCTCTGCAGCTCTATCTTCAATCTCAGGAATCTCTGTGGGATTCTCTAGCAGCACATTAAGTTTTTGTAGCTGCTCCTCATTTTCGGCAAAAACGAAACGACAACCTGAATCATGAAGAATATAACCGATGTCATCTGCGGGAAGTGTTTGGTAGATTCCAACTGAAACTCCTCCGGCACAGAGAATTGCAAGATCTGCCTCCATCCATTCGGGGCGTGAAAGAGATAGTATAGCAACTCGATCACCTTTTTTCAGGCCGGCCCTTACTAGGTGATCTGCTAAAAGGCGTACTCTCTGGGCTACAGTAATATTGGTAGAAGATACGAATGATGATGGAGCCTCGCCAGCTGATGGAAGGGGTTGATACGCGACTATTCCCTCTGGATCTGATGCCACCGTCTGAAAAAAAAGATCCGGTATACTTACAGCCTCATCTATGCGTTTTATAATGTTATCATTCATCGCTTATAGCTTTTTAGCAGAATTTCAGACCCCGTGCTATTTGAAAAAGGAACGATATCCAATGTACTCCTTTTCAATGCACTTGGAGTATGATTCGATACATATTTCAGCGGTTGCCATATGGTGACATGAGATGACATACGGTAAGATATCCGATACGTTATGACTACTGAAGAAGAAAGCCCAGAACAGTTTATCGAGCTAGGTACCCCTGAATCATGGGATGAGGCTATAAAAATTGCTAATCTCATTGGAGAGGTCCCAAGCCTTTTTAGTAATGCTCTCCACTTCCTCCGTGTAGATGCTCGCGACAACAACGGCACACTGGGAACGCATTCGAAGCAGACACTCAAAGTACTCCTGAATAGCCCATCATTTACCGCAGCGCTCCATAAAGCCGCACTCACGTACCGCCCCCGAGACACAGAAGGAAAAGTCTTCAAGTCACGGATAGCAATGGCTGAGATCTTCAGCGCAGGCGAACTTCACTCATTAGTGAGCATGCTTTACCTTTACCGTCGCATTAGAAAGGGCTGTGACCCCGAACTTTTCGCTGATCACTCGGCTGCACTTATTCGTGATCTCGAGCTCGGCGGATTAATCGGCACTGCTATTCCAGGCATAGGCCTTAAAATGGCCCTGCTTGTTACTGGCTTTCCATTTCTTGGAATGGCCATGTTCCTCGGAATAGATAAGCAGGGCTATAAGAAACAGAAAACCAGACTTAAAATTAATAATGAAAGATATAATCTGGAACTCGAGCAAGAAAGATGGGGATGCAATCACCTGCAAATTACGGCACTGCTACTCCAGAGCATGTCCGCTGGAGCAAAAATATTTGATGCCGTTGTTCTTGGTCTCTCAGCTAAAACACTTGAGGATGCCGAAGCTGCCGAGAGCCCTGACGTATACCGCGCTAAGCTTACCCGTGTATGGCTCGACAACCTTCTTGAGACCGGAAAATCTCCTGACATGACTCATAAGGGAGAATACTACCCCCTCACCGACGATCTCAGAGTGCTCGAGGCATCGGCAAATACCGTTCGAGAAAACGGGCGAATCTCTGGATGGCTAGAGGCAAAACGTAGCGACTACATGGCGGACTGCTTTCCTGACGAAGTAGAGGACGACCTAGATGAACTCATATCCGATGATGAGTCCTAAAGAACTGCCTATTAAAAGGCAAGACTAAGCGTACTAAACATACCCAGATCGTTACGCACTCGTCCCTCTGCCGGAACGTTGTCGTAGATATCTTCAATCGTTATCACAAGACTGATCGTCTCAGTTACCGTGGTGGAAAGTCCAAGCCTAGCTTCAATGATATAGTTATCACTATCGGTCGTATCAAGGGTAACGTAAGCTTCATGAAGAATGCTCGCTGTCTTACTCACCGCATAAGAAAGACGCTCACCAAAGCGAGGAGCAAAATAGTCATTGGTATCATCCCCTTGCTCTTCAAATACATAAGAGGGACCTCCCTCAATGTTAAACTTTACATCTTTATTTTTGTATAAAAAATAACCGAGGACGGGATTAATCCAAACACGGTACTTAAGATCAGCGATGTCATCTCGGGTGTACTTGGTTCCCAGACCGTAATACATGCGTTCTGTGATAAGCCGCTTGTATTCTGCAAGGGCTTCGGATTGATCGAGGTTGGTTTCGTTGTCGTCCTCTCCAAAACTATGCTCCCCTTTAAATCGCCAGATATTTTTCCCTTTTTCCATCTCAGAACTCAGGCCCGCAGTAAAAAGCGTTGTATTACTGTTACCATCGGTCATGTTAAATCCAAGACTAGCTGTCGATTGCCATTCTCCCTCTTTAAAATCTTCGTCGTGCGCCCACGGATCATCAATCTTAATCTCTGGCGCTTCATCACTCAGGGTCGGGGTTGCTGGATCTGCGTGGACGAACTGTAGCGAAAAAACATTTACAAACAAAAAAAACGACGCGAGGAGTAGTGTGTGATTACGCATAATATTTTCCCTATACATATGCTACCCGCGACCCGAACCAAACGATGAGGAGCAATAAACAACCAAGGCCACAGGATATTGCAGTCAAATTAATAGCAGATTTTGTTACATATATAGGTAAAAAAAGAAAGGAGGATGGGAAGAGAGGTGTAAAATTCTAGAGATGCTTAGCAAAACTTAATGGACAAAGCACTAGAGACATCCACCATCTCCAAGCGAACCATCTTGCTTCTTGGCCACACAGCATCCCTGATCCCAATCGTAGGCTCCGCCATATTGAGCTGCATCAGCAGTTGCGGCATCGCCGGTCATGGTTTTTCCCGCTGTGTAGCAAAAGATATCAGCCATTTCACGACCAATACTAGTAAGAACGACAACAGAGAGACCTGCGACAAGACTGATCAAGAGCGCATATTCTACTAAATTCGCTCCCTGCTCCTTATGAGTGTATGTAAGAATTTGTCTTTTCATAAGCCCAAACAGCATGACAATATGCTTGAGTATACAGAATTCTCAACTGTAGTCACCTGAATTGCCACGATACCCCATTGGTAACGTAAAACTATGCGAAAAGACTGGGATAAAAGAAAAAACCAACTCATCAAAGAGAAGAAAAAGGAACAAGAAGGAGAGTACAAACTCCCCCCGGCTCTTAAAGCACTCTCTATTCTCACCCAAGTGGTCATACTCCTTTTATGCCTTAATTACATCGCTGGCCTGTTTGTCGACGATACTCCAGTGCTCTCATCGTATAAAGCTGAAGTTATCATCGACATGGAAACCGGTCGGAACATACGCGTATCTGATACTTTTTCTCTTCCGAAAGACTCAGACGGCGCCACTGGATTTACAAGATACATTCCTGACTATGTAGTCGACGATCGAGGAGAAGGAAGTCGAGGACTGATTCAAAACATTGCCGCCACGGTCGATAACATTCCTCTCATTAAATTTGCCGCTCGCGACAAAGTAGATGGTTATTTAACATTCGGACAGGAAGAAACCGACGAACCCGTTTACGGAAAAACTCTTACTTTTAAATATGATGTTACAAACGGAGTAAGAACAAAGAACGTAGCGCGATATGCAACCGTTCAGCTTCTCAATAAGCGGCTAGGCATCGGAGCAGACCTCGTACAAATCCTAGTATATTTTCCGCAGGAAGTAAGTTCCCCTTCGAATTCTGCACAGCTCTATGTACGGAGCAAGGAAGAGCCCGATGTTAAGCTCGTTGCAAAAGGGAAAAAACACGCACGTGCAAATAATATAGTAGAGATAAGTCTTAAGAATTTAGACATTAAGAGAAAAGACGTTTTCCTTAAACTTACTTGGTTTGACTTCCGCGACCCCGAAGCCTTAAATAACACCCCATAACACCCACTCCGCGTTCTCCGCGAGCTCCCTGTTTATTCCTTCTTTGGTGAAACAATACTCTCCCTCCGCAAAGCGGCCGACGCTTCAATCCTCTCTACAAAAGATTAAAGCAACACAGGAGATCGCGGAGAACTCGGAGAGACTGGGCTAGAAGGTATCCTTGATCCAGACTTCTTCCAAAGGGAGTTGCCCTGGCTTGGGCCATGCGTCTTTTGCCTTCTTTCCGATAACGACAAACATAGTGACGATATGATCTTCCGGAAGATTGATGAGTCTACCGACCTCTTCAAAATCAAAGCCGTCCATCGGGCAAGAATCATAGCCCATTGCCTTAGCTGTTAACATAAGCGTCTGTGCAGCGATACCGCACGAACGACGAGCCTCATCACGCTCTACCTGCGGCTTGCCACTATAGTATTGTTCAATGGCTGGAAGAAGCATATTACGAGCTGCCTCAGGGGCATCTTTCCAGTACCTCTCTGGCTCTTTTTGCCAAGCCTTCATATCCGCACAAAGTATAATAAGGAGAGAAGCATCTGTAACCTGAGCCTGATCCCATGCAGCCCCTCGAATTTTTCTCCTGAGCTCAGGATCCTCAACTACCACAAAGCGCCAGTTCTGTATGTTAAATGCCGTCGGCGATTGTATCGCGCTTGTAAGGATCTTACGAATCTCTTCTTCAGACATACGATGCTCTGCATCGTAATGTTTTACTGCGCGACGTTGCTCAATTGCTTCTAAGACATCCATACTCAATTCCTATGATAGTAAAGGTTTTAGATCCACACTTTTATAAGAAGATGGTTTTCGAACTTTTCCGTTCTTATCCTTACCGGTAGCATAAAACTCCGCTCCAACTTGTAGAACAGACACCTCAACCACTTCCTCAGGCCAGGTAACCCCAATTCCGAGATCCCACTCTGCCTCAGAGAGCGTTTTTTCACCAGTGCTCCAACCATCGAGTTTCACGAACTTTTCAAGATTATTGTCGCACACCAGCTCAAAGGCCTCTTCTAGTCTGAGACCAAACGCACACGAGTTCCAATACATCGTATACGCAACGTCCGCTAAGCCATCGAGCATCTCCAAGTGGTCAGGCTTCGAACTGCGAACCTCATATGCAAGTCCATTAGGGTCCTCAATTGGTGTACCACTAACTACAGGAGTAACTCCGAGGCCTTTAATAACATATTCGAGGACCTCAGACAGAAGGAGCTGGGCCCCTAGCTTGCGCTGCTCATCATCTCCTACTTGAAATGACTGCGCCACCTTTTGCCCGGCAAGTTTCATGAATGTTTGGATTTTTTCGTCTTTCATAAATAGTTACTGAATTTAAACATTGCACTCACATTTCATGGGAGTATCTCATGTGAAAATAGAACACAGAGTGCACAGAGATCACAGAGGTTGGAAAAATTTTTTTCCAACATACTGAATATCTCTGTGTTCTCTGTGAGCTCTGTGTTTAGTATATACCTTAAAAGAAACAACAATTTATGAGTAGGGTTGCATATGAAGCGAGAAAATGGCCGATCACAAGATTCACTGAGAAAGCTAGGCCTTGAAATGGACTTTGTACCCTGCGCTGAAGGCTCAGTGCTCATATCTATGGGCAACACTAGAGTCCTCTGCAACGCCAGTATCGAAGAAAGCGTGCCCCCATGGATGAAATCTCAGGAAGAAGAAGGAGGCTGGATAACGGCTGAATACTCCATGCTTCCGCGCTCCGGACTCACCCGCTCTCGAAGAGAGCGACATGGGCCTGGTGGACGCTCACAGGAGATTCAGAGACTCATTGGTCGCTCACTCCGTGCATCGGTGGATCTGCGCTTACTAGGCCAAAGAACCATAACTGTCGATTGTGACGTTATCCAAGCAGATGGCGGTACGAGAACAGCTTCGATCACGGGTGGCTACATCGCGCTGAGAAAAGCTCTGAATGATCTCATAGCGAAGGGAAAAATCCCGTCTGAGGCGCTACTCTCTCCGGTTGCAGCTATTAGCGCTGGCATCATTGATAATCAGGTCATGCTCGACCTGTGCTACGAAGAAGACGTAGCCGCTGAGGTTGATGCGAATTTCGTTATGAATAAGGACAGGGAGCTTATTGAAGTTCAGGGAACAGCAGAAGGAAACCCCTTCTCTCGCGATCTCCTCAATAAGCTCCTTGATGTTGCTGAGAAAGGGATACTTGAACTGATCGAAGAACAAGAACGAGTACTTACGCCATAAGCTCTTCTTCTGATCCGTGCATACGTCTTTCTATAAGTGCTTTTCTCTGAAAAGGGTTTGCAACTCCTCGCAAACAGATATCGCCCTCCTCAAGGTGGCTTGTGCATACACGCACATCACCAATACCAAAAATGGTCTGATACCAGTTTTGCTCCACACGAATCACGCGAACATTTTTAAGGTAAGCTTCCGTTGTACGAATACCAATGCTTGATAACCCTGTAATGCGAAGCACGGCATCCGACTCAATTACGTAGCGCTCATCATAGATACGAAAAAGGATAACACCTACGATGATGAGAGGAATGCATTCAAGTGGAGACCAAACAAATCCAAATGGAATCCCAAGAAGGACAAAGAACTGAGTCTCCCAGAGAGTGGATGGAATGGTGTAGATAATCATTCTCACAAGCAGAAAAGATGCGAGCAGAGCAAATACAAGAACACCCTCTCCTAAGAAACTCCTATAAACCGTAACGCTTTCATTATTTCTGAGACGCTCCCGTGGCTTGGCAGATTCATACCGCTCTTCGCTCTGGGTAGTCATTTCCTCTTCCATCTGCCTTGCCTCTCTTGCTGATATACTTCTAGGGATTTACGTCCTCTTAGTAGCCGGGCATACTATTACACGGTCCACCATACATCTTCACGTGATGGAGTATACCAGAACTCTATGAGCTCCTCCAAACAAACTCTTCAAAATCCTTCGCTCTGGGTCGACGAACACGGGGATGCACTGTATCGATATGCACTTAAGCATACTTCTCGACCAGAAGCCGCTCGCGATCTTGTCCAAGAAACATTTCTAGCCGCATTTAAGGCAAAGGAGAAGTTCAAGGGCGATTCAACACTTAGAACTTGGCTCACAAGCATTCTCAGGCACAAGATCATTGACCAATTCCGACGTGATGCGCGTACACCTCAATCGTCGACAAACTCATCTATCGAAGAGGATCTTTTGGGACAGAATCTCAGCGATGAAACAGACTGGCGACTAAACCCGGTAGACCATCTCGAGCAGAAGCAATTCCTCTCAACACTTGAAAATTGCTTGCAAAAACTGCCGGACAAACTCCGAACAATCTTTATCCTCAAGGAGGTCGAGGGGCATAATAGAAGCGAAATCTGTAACGAATTTGGCATTTCAACGTCTCATGTAGGAGTACTTCTGCACAGAGCTCGTGAGCAGCTACGGAGCTGTCTCGGAAAAAATTGGCCCGAGTAATGATGGAACGAGATTTTCTATTTCTTATAAATTGCCGAAAAGCGCGCGAGCTCTGCTCTAAGAAACTTGACGGCACCATAACACATAAAGAGCGCTTCCTCCTCCGCTTCCATCTTCTACTCTGCTCGCTTTGTAGAAATACGCTTTGTCAATTTCAGGCTATTCAAAAGGGAATTCGGACACTCTTTGAACCTTACGAATCCGAATCTTCTGACATTAAGCTCCCTGAGGAGGCAAAAGTACAAATAAAACGTCAACTAATAGAGTAACTCTATCTCAGCTATTGACCAATCAAAAATGGGGTGACTCCCGTTCTGGCTAAAGATGACCTCTTGGATCTCGACGTCGGGCAAGGCTATATGAAAAGGCTCCTTATAGAATGCATAGGAGAGCATCTGTATGGACTTCTTCCCGACGACTCTGGTTTTCTGTCCCTCGGTATCCACAACATCGATCCTTAACTGCACGGGGGCGTCGTGAGGCCAGTCCCCGAGGGAATAAGACAAGAATTTTAGTTTTCGAGGATCTTTAAGGGCTATGGAAAAGCTCATTCCGGGTGACTGTGGTCGACCACTGGCCCACCGTGTAGACGTATCGTTATCGAGAGCAAAACTTGCCATTTCAGACTGATCTGAGGCCGTAAGAATAACATCATCCCTTCTCACCCTGTGCTCGGGGAATATGGGGGCCTTGATATCGTAAAGCACTACATATCCGGAGAGGCGGATAGATTTAAACGCGTATCCGGCGAGCTCAAGCCCAGTACGAACGATACGAGCCTGTGCAGGGACCAAAACGAAAGGAACTTCCTTTCGAAGCTCAGGCGAAATTACCTTTTCATATTCCGGAATACGGACCTGTCCCGGTTCCTGAAACATGAGAAACCGTACCTTTTCTTCCGTCTCATAAGACAAACGATAACCGATCCAGTAATTTGTTCTGACGAGTCCTATTTTCTTCTCTTCTAACCAAGAGATAAGCTCAGAGTGATCTTTTGCTACTCGTTGCCCCTTAAAAACAAATGGTTCTCCGGGCAACGCCCTCCCACCCGAATAAGAAGAAAGCACATGAAGGATCAAGAAGAGCGATAGAAAAATAGAAGCAAGTCGAGATGAGTATTTCTCCCTGATACTCACCAATGCGTATGCAAGGAGAGGAAAATATCCTGCGTATATTGGCAGAAGGTATCTCGGGGCCTTGCTCAAGTAACCGAATGAGCTCAGACAGAACACGCACATAACCGAAAAGAGAAAGAGCAAGAGCAGTTCGACTCCCCCATCGCTTGAGACTCGTAAACGAAAAAGGTTTACAACCTGCTTGTAGCGCAGCGAGAGCACCACTAACAGCATCGAAAGAAGAAGGATCCAAAGAAATAAGGTACTCCCCTCAAAAGTCACCCGTCCTCCCCAGTAGCGCTGTGCACCAAAGAGTATCGGCAAAGCTTCATAAAAGAATCCCTCTACATGCTTGAGTACTCCCTTACCAGCTCCGCCACCCAGAGTTCGAAACGTGCTAAAATTCGTACGAAAATTCTCAATCCAAAAAGGCAAGCCACCGATGAAGAACGATGTAAATCCAATGAGAGCAAAGCGTACCATGTCCTTAAAGGATCTGACCTGCGTAAGTACCACAAAGCCAATGGGAAGCATGAAGTATAAGATCTGGTTATTAATCCACCATCCCGCTCCAAGCACAAAACCAATGAGTGCCAATCCCCAAAGCCCCCGCTCTCCACTTCTCATCCATCGGATCGTCCAGAGTAACGCCATAGCACCGAGACAAACGGTCTCAATAAAACCACCCCTTGCCTTAGAACTCCAGAGTATAAGTGTCGCCGGAGCAACGGCGGCAAGGAGAGCTGAATATATCCCACCTCTTCGCCCCGCAACTTCAACTCCAAGAAGGTAGAGAACGTAAATAAGAATAAGTGAAAAGAGCAGTGGGATAACCTTTAAAGCAACAAGTGGAGGTACCCCTGCACCGATGAGTAAACTTACGAGGAAGGGCTCAAGGCTGCCCATATACGCCTGACCATAATAAAACGCAGGCATCGACTCACCATGACTGTGATGAAGGGCCATAAGGCCGACTATTCCCTCATCCGCATCAAATACAAAATGACTGGCCATAAGAAAGTCCAGCCGCAGGGCAAGCCCGAGAAGTAAAATGAAAACGAGCACTATCCCGGAAGAAAACAATCGCATGATTCCTCAACTACGACTTAAGTGAGCAACAGAATTATTAAAGGTATCAACAGATGGAAAGAGCTCTGATGCAAGTATATCGGCAAGAATACGATGCTTGACTGGACTTGGGTGAGGATCATGAGCAAGAGACAGCTGATCTGCTTTGATGCCACGTGCTTTCATTATACGTAAAAAATTTCCCCGCATTCCAATAAATGTTATCCAGTTATTCTTACGCGCTTTTTTTAGACGCTTAAAATCCTTTTTCCAACTCGGGTGCGGATTCATCGCGACATAGAGATCGATACCATTTTTACGTAAGAGCTTGGCAAGAGACAATAACGCATTGTTCGGATTAAGCCATGAATTAAGCTCATGCTCCTGCTCCTCTATCTTGCTATCATCTCGAGCCCACGCAGATTTGGAGAACTCTCTGCTCGTCACAACACTTCCGGGCTGGTGCACGTTCTTAATAAAGAATGGCAATCCAAAATCATTCTGAACGAAATAGACCACAACGGCATCAGGCTTAAAATCAAGCGCTTTGTCCTTAAAGAGCGCCACCTCTTGAAAGGTGGAATATCCTGGCACGCCAAAGTTTAAGGCTTCAACATGAATATTCGGAAACTTCTTCTGCAAAATCTTTGCTGTCACCTCAGGAAATGCCTCATCCTCATTTACCCCCCAGCCAAAAGTGAAGGAGTCTCCTAGGAATGCAATTCTATAAGTCTTGTCTGGCCGTGATACGTCGACCTCAGGGCCCCTCATGCCACAACTATTTATACGCACAGGAACGTTTTGAAAGAGCACCTGTTGATCGGGCAGGAGATCATACATGACCTGCTCATCAGGATGTGGAGTGATAATCGTTCGCAGACTAACATTCTCCCCTTCTTGTCTATCCCGATCATCTCGCTGAAGCATCGCTCGCTGAAAATCTTCAACAGATTCAAAAGAGGCCCCTTCCGGAACCGATTGGATATAAGACATAAGCAGTGGATACGAAACTCCGACAGCCGCCAATCCAAGTACTAAACCGAAAAGAACTAAAATGATATTTTGCTTCATTGATAGGAATACGAAAATACAGGGAAAATTCCTAACGTACTATAATTGAATATCTCTCAGAAAGAAAGACTGGGGCTAAACGATGCAGAATTTCCCAATTTCTGTGAGCATATCAAGAAGCCAATCGGCTTTCTTATCAGGCGATAAGGCACAGAAGGAGATGAGGTCCTCGACTCGATCGTGTGCCGATGCAGGGAGATTGTTACGTATTTTTTCGGCATCCCCTTCAAACTTCTTAATCACTTCAACGATCTCAAGATTCTCAACATCGACTTTATCCTGCCCCCGATCCGCCAATCTCTTAAGTTTCATAAGATGATCAAAACTACAAACTTTCGTACCCCCTTCATGAAAGGACACATCCATCGCCTCATCGCGTAACTCTACAAACGGGATCGGATGCTGCAAGAAGAGATCGATGCGAAATGTCGGGGCTTGCTCATCGACAAAGGTATAGAACCAATGCCCCTTCTCAATTAGATTTTCCCTTTCAGAGGGGTTCTGAAACTGCTCCCTTGTCACCGAGCCAAAGGGAATAAAGTGGTGAGACTCCAGTGTAGAGCAGATCCGTTCAATACTCCCCTGCTCAAAAGGCACAATAATATTCATATCAGGGGTGAATCGGCTCACCCCGTGCATCACGACAGCAAAGCCCCCAACGATAACGTAAGGTTCTCCCGAGTCATTTAAAGCAGTAATGGTTCTTCGAAATGGACTTTCTTCCACAATATCACTCCCCAACTACTACTTAGCATTAATCAGAGCATTTTGCACATTGAGTTTCTTTGTAGCTCATGCAAGCATGTCGAGGCGATGAGAGCTGGTCGTACATTTTTTCTTCTCCTATTCTTTGGTCTTCTGGTAACTGCAGCTACCGCGACCTTTTCGTACAAATACCTAAAGGCATGGGGAACAAGCACGATTGAACTGACGCAGCCTATAGACATCCGTGTTCCTCGGGGCGTTACCCTTAAACAGCTGAGTCATATCTTTGAAGATCAACAGCTTGTATCAAATGCCCTGTTCTTTGAATATTGGGTTCGCCTGTTTTCAAACTATCGAAACTTTCAGGCCGGTCGTTACCTCTTTCACTCCCCTCTTTCTCCTAGAGACGTGGCTACAACCATTATAAAAGGGGAAATCTACCAACCCGTTGTTTACTCACTCACTGTCCCGGAGGGATATACGGTCGCACAGGTAAGGGAGCGACTTCTTGCGGATAACATTACATCGGAAGAGGAGTTTCATCGGCTCAATACAGACAAGGATTTCCTAAAGGCACTCAGAGTACCATCAACCAGCCTCGAAGGATTTCTTTATCCAGCAACCTATAATTTTATCGTTCTACCAGAGGCACGTGAGGTAATTAAAAAAATGGTGCGCACCTTCTGGAAAGAACTACCAAAAGACTACCTCACCGATATTAGTGAAAAAGAACTCTCTCTCCACGATGCGGTGACTTTTGCCTCGCTCATCGAACGAGAAACAGGAAGACCTGATGAGCGCGGCGCCGTATCAGAAGTCATATGGAGACGATTAAAGCGTGGCATACCACTGGCCATTGATGCTTCACTCATATACGGAATCCAAGACTTTGATGGCAATATACGACGTAAACATCTAAAGGATAAGGGGAACCCATATAACACGAGGATTCACCCAGGCCTTCCGCCCTCTCCTATCTGCTCTCCCTCAAAGGCATCACTTAAGGCCGTTCTGCAACCGACAGACATGGGGTATATGTACTATGTTGTTGAAGACATTCAAACTCGTAAGCATCACTTTTCAAAAACGCTCAAAGAACATAATACTTACGTAAGAAAGTTTGTTCGTCAGGGAGGATAGCTTCATGATTTTTTTACTCTCACCATCAAAGACTCAGGATTTTGAAGACGAGCTCTCCTATGACGAATCGACAAAACCAGTGCTCTTTAAGCAATCACTACAGATCGTAGATATTCTTAAGAAGCAGTCCAGTACCAATCTCGCAAAGACACTTTCAGTAAGCAAGAAACTCGCAGAGCTCAACTATGAGCGTTACCAAGCTTTTTCAAAGAGCCTAACGAAATCAAACTCTCGCCAAGCTCTGCTCAGCTTTCGAGGAGATGTATATCAAGGATTTCACCTAGAACAGTACAAAAAGCGCGACTTTGAGTATGCTCAAAAACATCTAAGAATACTCTCTGGTCTTTACGGCATATTGCGCCCTCTAGACAGAATACAACCTTACCGACTTGAAATGAAAACCAAACTCAAAGTCGCTAGCTCAAAAAATCTTTATGAGTTCTGGACCGAGGCTGCCACGAGCTGCCTGAATAAAGATATTAGGGAATCAAAATCAAAGGTTCTTATTAATCTCGCCTCACAGGAGTATTCTAAGGCGCTCAATAAAGATGCGCTCACAGCTCCTGTAATCGATATCGTATTTAAAGAGAAAAAGGGGAAAGCTCTTAAAACAGTGGCTCTCTTTGCCAAACAAGCCCGCGGAGAAATGGCAAATTGGGCCATAGTAAATAAAGCTAAAGATCCCAAGCAGTTAATTGACTTCAATGTCAATGGATACTCCTATGTCCCCTCGCTTTCTGCTGAGGATGAGTACGTTTTTGTCAGATAATTGACCTCAGATAATTAACCTTTCATTACAATCAGGCGATTATATCTCCAGACGAAGACAGGGTGCGCAGCAGTACATAGTCGCGCTAAGGAGTTATGAAAAAAGCAGACCCGCAGGGGAGCACCAATGAGTGCGATAGGGAGGAATCTTCCCGCATACGCTCACTCGCTCACGACATTAACAATTCTCTTATGAGCTGTACCGGTGCGCTTCAATCACTCCTGCGCAACACTGAGAAGAGCTCAAGTAATTACAAGAGACTCAAGCTCCTACTGAGTGGCATAAGTGATGCAAGTGAACTCGTAAAACAGCTCTATGATACTACTCGTGGACTAAATCAGAAGCTTGTAAACCTCAGCGCAATAACTGAAGAAGCCTGTCAGTTCTTTAAGGAAAGTCTAAGAAAAGAGGTATCGCTTCACTTTAAGCTAGAGGCTGGCATATGTGTCAACGCAAATAGCGTGCAGCTTAAACGTGTAATTTTAAATCTTCTTGTAAATGCTGAGCAAGCAATATCTGAATCTGGCAAGATAACGCTAGAACTCTCAAGTCACGAGGAAGAAAACCGAGCGGAGCTCGTGATTACAGATACAGGCTGTGGCATGAGCGAGGAGACCCTATTTAAAATCGACAAAGGCGCTTACTCAACCAAAGGCACCGGGCTCATAAGAGGCCAAGGACTCACAAATGTTCGCAAAATACTCGAGAGTCACGATGCCACTCTTCACATTACTTCTAAGGAAGGAATCGGAAGCTCTTTCTCCCTAGACTTTCCTCTTGTCTCACTCCTTACAAGAAAGCCAGAGACCACTATTATCAGTGAAAACGCGAATATACTTCTTGTTGATCCAGATGAAAGCCTTCACTCCTCTCTCAGTCCTTTCTTACAGCAAGCGGAGATCAATATAACTTCATTTGCAAGTTTTGAGCTTGCATACGACTGGTACGCTCAGCAATCTGATAAGATCGCACTGATTTTTCTGTACGGAAAAAGTGACTGTGAAAATATTCTAGAGTGGTTCCCAAAGTTTCAAAGCATAGATCCCACTTCGCCAGTTATCATCTCATCGCCACACTGCAACAAGACTCTAACGAGCGCTACAGGCCAGAAGGGGCTTCACTGTTTTTCATGGCCACTGAACTTTCCTGAGACCACGAAAATGATCACTGATATTCTTGGATCCGAACAACATCCTCAAAGCTGAGAGAGCGGATCGATCCCCTCTTCAAATTCCTCAGGGTGAGCTTCACTGTGCGTAAGTGGCTCTATATGTGTTAAGATTCGTGTATTCTGACCAAAGCTCTCTTTGAGCACCTGTTCAACATGGGTCGCCTCATGGTGCGCATCAAAAACAGAGTCATTATCTGGGAAAAGCAGATGAATCTCTATGGAAAGCTCCCCATTTATCCTTCGGTGCCTTAGCTGGTGGTATTCATGGATCTCACCTTTACTTACAAGAGAATCGAGGAGGGTAACTAAGCGTTCTGTATCTTCAGGTTGCGCTTCATCCATCATCTCCTGAATTGCATCTTTTAAAATCTTCATAGCTGAGTACAAGATCCATGCTGCAGCAAGGAGAGCTGCAATGGGATCTAGAAGACTAACGCCCGAAACCCAAACAAGGAAAAGACCTCCCACAACTACAACACTTGTCCACATATCTGTAAGAACATGTTTCCCATTAGCAATAATAGCTGGTGCGTTGAGTCGTCTTCCGGTCTTCACAAGGTAGGTACCGAGGAATAAGTTAATCACCCCAAAAGCACCGGTCAGAAAGAGAGCAATTCCTAATTCATGTAAATCAGGTCCGAAATACATCGCCATCAAAGCTTTGACTGCAATGTATAATGCTGTAACAAAAATTAATCCACCCTCTATGCCAATAGATAAGGTCACAATTTTACCGTGGCCAAAAAGATGTGACTCATCTGGAGGACGAGAGGCAAAACGAACGCAATAAGCACTAAAGCCAGTAGCCACGATATGCACCAATGATTCAAGAGCATCTGAGAGAACTGCGGTACTCCCAGAGAGCCAGTATGCTAGAAACTTCCCCACAATCATAAAGATTGCGACTAGCAAGGAAAGCGTCATCGCGCGATCTTTAATCTCCTGAACATTCTCTGCCATAAGCTCTTACAAATTGGGGCATCTGAGGGTGATGCTACTGGTAATCAAGCACATCCAAAGCTATAGTAGTCAAATACCGACCCCCAAGACAAGAATGATACAAAAATCAGTTCGCGCTCTATACGCTTTCATACTTACGCTACGAAATGTACGCTTCTTTTTCACCCAATCCCCGGCTACCCCTCTAAGAACGGGACTTATTTCTGCCTTTGACTACATCGCCTTACTCCATGGCATCTCACTTTCAAACGGGGCAAGAAATGACGCGGCTCTCTTCACTGATTTCGCTTCACTTCTAAATCGTTACTATGACGGAAAAAGCTTTGATTATGACCACTATATTTCACTACGGGTAAGAATGCGCTCTCGCAAAAGACTCTTACAAATACTGCCCAGCTATCGACGAATCATAAAATCGCAATCTCAGAATAAAAAACTCACTGATTCAAATGAGATCTTGTCCGCGCGGGAAAGAGAAACCAGAGCTATCTTTGACGCCATCTGTCAACTGTTCGCCCTCCCAGTAGATTCCCTAAATACCTCGACAGAGAAAAGCCGTACTCCCCTTGAAGAAGATATTTTTAGCTTGCTCCACCTTGGGTACTTGATTCAAATGTATGATGACATTCTCGATTCTGATTACGACCGTAAATACTCCATACCATCCTATGTAACAGCTTTCATGCTGACGAGGGGCATCAGTAAGGCACAAGCTCTATATCTTTGCTTCCAGCATGCAAAGCGTCATCTAACTTTAATTGCCCAAACCCCATCCCAAGCGCAGGTTCCTCTCTATCTAGTCGGTATATGTACATATTGGCTGGGCAGAGCATCTTCTCTACGTTATCATCTGTAAAAAGATTCCTGTTTCACCGTACATGAACGCAGCAGGTACAGAGAACAACCCATGGCTCGTTTTTCAACTTCACGCGAACTTCTTTTTTTCCTCACCCATCCAACGCTCTGGTTTCGCCAGCCATTATCTCAAAAATCGCTTCATGCCGATCCATTTGTGGTATTTGAGCAGTGGTATAACCAAGCGAAGAAATCACTTTCCGGTGAATTTCCTAATGCTATGTGTCTTTCGACTACCGGCACAGATGATTACCCGGAGGGACGCATTGTGCTCTTAAAAGAGTGGAGCAAGGAAGGTTTTGTATTCTACTCCAATACTCAATCCCAAAAAGGAGCAGCCCTCTCAGCTCACCCAAAAGCCTCTATCACTTTTTATTGGAGCGTCTCTCAGCGTCAGGTACGGATAAAGGGGGACGTAGAATTCGTAGACAACTCTACTGCTGACCAGTACTTCTCCTCTCGTCCACGCCGAAGTCAAATTGGAGCATGGGCTTCAGAACAGAGCACAACGCTACACTCAAGAAAAGAGCTTGAAGATAAAGTTATTGAGTACGAAGAAAAGTTCGCGCAACAACCCATACCCCGGCCTGATTACTGGACAGGCTACAGGATAAAGCCCATTGAGATAGAGTTCTGGCAGCTTCGCTTAAATCGACTTCACGACCGCATCCTGTACAAGAAAACGAGCAAAGAGAGCTGGACGAAATCCCGCCTCTCCCCCTAACCCTCTAATTGCATTTGTTTTTTTTCGAACCTTCTCTGGAACGCCTCCGCAGAAGTACGCATCTAAGATCTAAGGTACTACCAATACGGATGCCGGGGAAAAGCGTTTTAAAAAATGGATACGAATACAAACAATCAGAGCTCAGGCAGTCTCACTATCGAGAGCACCGCTATCTCGCAATTTCTCCCACGCATCATAGAAGAGGCCACCCGCGGAGAAGCAACAAAATTAGAGTTAAGCCTTAAGGAAGAAAAGGCTCTTCACCTCACATTCTTTAAAGGAGAGAAGTTAAGTTCACGCGAGTTCGCCTGCTCACAGGCATTTTGGAAGAGTATTCTAACTTCCGTTGAGCTAAAGACAATTGCGGAACCTACAACTCTCAACACCAGAGCGACCAGCGCTTCTCTTCCCAAAACGCTGCGCATGAAACTCAAAGCTAATACCTATGCTTGCTGCACCGTTGAGAGACAGAAGCGGATGAACACCAAAGAGGCTGTTCTCCTCTTTAAAGATATCAGAACTGAAAAATCGGATCTTCAAACCCTCCAAAAACAACAGGCTGAGTATAATACAAACGTACTGGGACAGATCATTGCTGCTCCAAAAGGTATCGTGCTCTGTAACTTTGATAGAGAACGAACGCCAGGAAAAGATGCTTTGCGTACGTGCTATTCACTCCGGCCCGATGCTCGAATCTGCTATAAAGCTCGCACAGCACAAGACCTCACCCGAGTACTTGAACTTGCAGAAGAATCCCTGATACTTCTCGGCGTCGATAGCGATGATTCTGTTGAGGCTATATTGCAAACGGGGAATCTCTTTCGAGACGAGAAAGAAGCGATTAAGAGATTCTATAACTTACTTGTTGCCTCATTTATGAGTCGCTCTGTAAGGCAATCTTGTAAGAAATGCTCCAAAAGAACACCTATCTCAAGTGAGTTCATTACAACGCTACCACCAATACTACAACCAGATTCAGACTTCGAATATATGGTTGGAAGAGGTTGTGAGGTGTGTGAGCACAGCGCGTATCAGGGCTGGATAGATCTCCAAAGTGCTCTTGAGATAAATCCTGAACTTCATAAACTCCTTGAGCACGGTGCTAGTGCTGCGCAGATATCTGAACTTGCATCACGCTCTGGTGCACGCAGTCTGCTAGAAGATGGCCTCACCAAGGTTGAACAAAAGGTAACAACTTTCGAGGAGGTTCTAGGGGCCGTAAAACGTATTAGCAGTGGATTTCTTGCCGCCGCTATTCATCGATCCGGAAGACAAGATATAGAAAATCCTATTGAAGCTGAACTACGCGAACAACTTGAAAACTTGGACAACGAGTACTTCTTTAAGGAAACAAAAGCGAAGGCAGTAAAACCAAAAATTCTTTTAGTTGAAGACAATCAGGATCAGCTCGATATTCTTACCATGGTCCTTGAGAAGGAAGGATATGAAATTCAAACTGCGACAAATGGAAAAGAGGCTCTACATGCGCTAAAGAACGACTCTACAAATCTCATAGTATGTGATCTCATGATGCCCGTCATGAACGGTGAAGATTTCGTAAAAGAGCTACGAAATTCACCGAAAGGAACTCACCTTCCCGTACTCATGCTCACAGCCATTAACGATGAAGATACTGAGTACAATTTGCTCGCAGCTGGAGCCGATGACTACTGCTCAAAAGGCACAAAGAAAAAGCTTATTCTCAAACGAATAGAAAAACTCATCCACCGTACAAATAACCCCCTGAGGTAACCCCTCTCCGCGAACTCCGCGCTCTCCCTGTTTATTCAAATCCTGCGAACTTGTACGTATCTCTGGTCGTAAAGCGAGCTAAGATTTCGGATAAACCTAAGATGTAATTCACACAGGAGACCACGGAGCTCGCGGAGAGGTTGTCGACAAGTTTCAGGGGGCATGCTACATCTAGTTCTAAATGTCTGATAAACCAAAGAAAATTAAACTCTTAGAGCATGTTCATAGGGCACATCCTGAGCTTGATGAGAAAACTGCTCGCTCTTTGATACTCGCCGGAAAGGTCATGGCGAACGATCAAGTAGTAACTTCTGCAGCACAAAAATTTCCGACCGATACCGTTATTCGAATAGATCTCCCGTCAAAATATGTAAGCCGGGGCGGACTGAAGCTTGAAGCAGCTCTTAAGCATTTTAAGGTTTCAATCCAAGATCTCACGTGCGCCGATCTCGGGAGCTCAACCGGAGGTTTTACTGACTGCCTCCTTCAACACGGCGCGCAAAAAGTGTACGCCGTTGACACTGCATATAATGAACTCGATTGGAAGCTTCGCTCAGACGATAGAGTCTTTGTACTTGAAAAGAATAATGCCCAAAAAGTAGAGCTTCCCGAGAAGGTTGATTTTATAAGTATCGATATTTCTCTTGTCCCTCTTCAAGAAATCCTTCCCGCAGCACGGAAGCTTCTGAAACCAGAAGGTAAAATCATAGCCCTCATTAAACCGCAGTATCAAGCAAGTCAAGAAGATGTACCTGAAGGAGGAGTACTCAAAGATGAAACGCTTATAGAGTCACTTCTTAGTGATGTGGAAAAGTGGTGCACTAAAAACCAATTTAAAGTACACGGCATTATCCCCTCCCCAATTAAAGGCGGTGGTGGGAACAAGGAATATCTTATTCATCTCTCATGAGCCCCCTCCGCGACCTCCGCGTTCTCCCTGTTTATTTTTCCCATTGCCCACAAACATGTTACATGTGTGAAGCAACAAAAACCCTGAGCTAGTCCAAGAAAGAATCAACACAGGAGCCCTCGGAGAACGCGGAGGAAGGATGAGGAGAAGTTATCCCGTCGTAAGCTTCCGATACTTAATCGACTTCGGTTGAAGAGCATCTGGACCGAGGCGCTTCACCTTGTCCTCTTCGTAGTCCTGGAATCCCCCTTCAACAAGAACCACATTACTATCACCCTCAAAAGCAAGAATGTGGGTCGCTACACGATCTAAGAACCATCTATCGTGACTTATCACCAGAACACATCCGGCATAGGTAAGTATCGCATCCTCAAGCGCGCGTAATGTATTCACATCAAGATCGTTTGTCGGCTCATCGAGCAGGAGCACATTTGATTCTGACTTTAAGAGCTTCGCAAGATGCACCCGGTTACGTTCTCCACCCGAGAGCGCACCAACTTTCTTCTGTTGATCAGAGCCCGTGAAATTAAAACGTGAACAGTACGCCCTTGAATTCATCTCTTTAGATCCAAGCTGCAGAAGCTCTTCTCCTCCCGAAATCTCCTCCCAGATGGTCTTTGAATCATCAAGCGCATCTCGGCTCTGATCCACATACCCTAGCTTTACGGTTTCACCGACAACAATCTCCCCAGCATCGGGCTTCTCCTCTCCTGTGACCATTCGAAAGAGAGTCGTCTTACCAGCACCGTTTGGTCCAATTATCCCGACAATACTTCCCGGAGGAAGTTTAAATGAGAGATCCTCAAACAGAAGCTTTTCTTCAAATGACTTTGTGACGCCTTCAGCATTAATAACGACATCACCAAGACGCGGCCCAGGAGGAATATAGATCTCCATATCCTCAATCTTCTGAGCATCTTGCTCGGATGCAAGCGCCTCAAAAGACTTGATCCTCGCTTTACTTTTCGCATGTCTCGCCTTCGGGCTCATCCGTATCCATTCTAGCTCACGCTCAAGAGTCTTTTGCCTTTTAGCATCACGCTTCTCTTCTTGTGCGAGTCTTTTCTCTTTCTGCTCAAGCCAAGAGCTATAATTGCCCTCCCACGGAATTCCTTTGCCACGGTCTAATTCAAGAATCCAACCAGCGATATTATCAAGAAAATATCGGTCGTGCGTAATGGCAATAACTGTACCTTCATACTGCTTGAGGTGCTGCTCTAGCCAGAGAACAGTTTCTGCATCAAGGTGGTTTGTCGGCTCATCGAGGAGCAGTATGTCGGGTTTTTCGAGAAGGAGCTTACAGAGTGCGACCCTTCTTCGCTCACCACCAGAGAGATGGGTTACAGCCTTATCGCCGGGAGGTAGCCTCAAAGCCTCCATCGCTACTTGAAGAATATGATCAATCTCCCAACCATTTAACTGCTCGATACGCTCCTGCACTTTCGCCTGCTCATCCAAGAGTACCTGCATTTTGTCTGGATCCAGTTCCGGATCGGCGAAAGCTGCGTTAATTTCTTCAAAACGCTTTAAGAGGTCGACAACCTCACCAAGCCCCTCCATTACGTTTTCTTTTACCGTCTTGTCCTGACTGAGCTCGGGTTCCTGTGGCAAATAACCGAGGGTATACCCCTCTGTACGGTGCACTTCACCGGAGAATTCTTTCTCAACACCGGCGATTATCTTTAAGAGAGTCGATTTACCGGCACCATTTAAACCAAGAATACCGATCTTGGCGCCGTAGAAAAAAGAGAGATTAATATTCTCAAGAACTTTTTTATTAGAAGAATACGTCTTCCCAACTCGGCTTAAACTAAATGCATATTCTTTTGACATAATTTCCTACCTACGTTTCAAAAACTCTCTACTCAACACCGTTATCGCCCTCCTCGTCATTGCGAGGAGCTGAGGCATTTATGCCGAACGACGAAGCAATCCCCGAGAGTAATCGCACATACAGGGGATTGCTTCCATCCTTCGCATAAAGCTACGGACGACAGGCTGTTGTTCAGTCTTCGACCTCGCTATTTTGCTTACAGCAAAATACCTTACGGAACGCGCCTCGCAATGACACCTGCGGTGTCAATAGCTCACCTGAGGATTATCCTCTTTTAGAATGTTGAGTAGGTACTGTCCGTACTTACTCTTCGATAGTGGCGCAGCTAATTGTTCGAGTTGATCTCGGTTGATAAACCCTTTGCGAAAAGCAATCTCCTCAACACAACCTACCATAAGCCCCTGCCGCTCTTCCAGAGTCTGCACAAAATGAGACGCCTGGAGAAGTGAGTCATGAGTCCCTGTATCAAGCCATGCCGTTCCCCTTCCAAGTCGCGTAACAGAAAGCTTTCCTCTCTTTAGATACTCTTTATTAACATCAGTAATTTCAAGTTCCCCGCGGGGTGACGGCTTCAAGTTTTCAGCGATCTCTATAACGGCATTATCATAAAAGTAAATACCAGTAACAGCATAGTTCGAAGGTGGGTTCTCCGGCTTCTCCACAATCTCAGTTGGATTCTTATCCTTATCAAAAGCAACAACTCCATAACGCTCTGGATCTTGCACCTGATAGCCAAAAACGGTTGCCCCTTCCGTCCTCTTCGCCGCTTTCGCAAACTCTCTAGGGACATCGTGCCCGTAAAAAATATTATCGCCAAGCGCGAGAGAGACATTTGAATCACCTATAAAATCCTTGCCTATGAGAAAGGCTTGCGCCAGCCCATCTGGGCTTGGTTGAATGGCATATGAAACATCAAGTCCGATGTGAGAACCATCCCCAAAAAGGCGCTTAAATGCATCGGTATCTTCTGGAGTCGAAATAATTAAGACCTCCTTAATACCTGCAAACATCAAGCTCGAAAGCGGATAATATACCATCGGCTTATTGTAAATCGGGAGGAGTTGCTTACTTATTGATCTCGTAATTGGGTAGAGTCTCGTTCCCGAGCCACCTGCAAGTATAATTCCCTTCATAAGATCCTGTCCTAATTAAACACCATACGGCCCGAAAGATTCTCCCCATCTGGAAGAGCTACCTGAGTACCGCTCTCATTGATTATCTCAACTTCACCTTTACATACCACATTCTTGCCGAAGACTACATCTCCGGTAACTTTTAAGGTTGTACACTTTTTAAGCGAAGGAAAGCCGTTAGGAAACCTTTCTTGAAAGCTCTTAATGTGCCCGTAGTAGCGAGAATCTAGTGATATAACTATGCGATCCTCTCGACATAACTCAATCCGCCCAGTCTCAGAATCAAAAGCATAACTGTCCGATCCGAGATCAAGCAACTGATCCGTCGTTTTGACCGGCATAAACCGCTCTCTTCCAACATGTAGCGCTTGAGCTCCTTCAAATATACCAATCGCTGCTCCCATCGCAGTCTCAAGTTGAAAAACTGCTGGGGAATCCTTTTGTCCGGGATCTACATTCTTTTTATTACAAATAAGGGGCAATCCGACCACGTTGCTACGTTCTTTAAGAGTAGTATCCAATGCTCGCAGATCTACCCAGAGCGAATTTGTATTAAAATAGTTATACTTTTCAAAGTCCTGAAAATCGTCGAGATCCTCTTCCGGACACTGCGCCAGCTCACGAAGTACAAGCCGTCCATCAAGTGTTCGAGCAAGGTGTCCACCCTTACGATCTGAAATCGTACGTGTTGCCACTTCCATGAGGAACGGAGCTTGAGTATTCATGAGATGTTTGAGAATAGCAGGATCCATCGTGGCCGCCAGATTATCAGCATTCGAGATAAAAGCGTACTGAATTCCTGCTGCCAGAGCTTTCTGAAGTGTGCCGGTTTCCAAAAGAACTGTATAAATCTCACCGTGTCCCGGTGGGCACCATTCAAGTTCAGAATTTTCCTCCCAAGAAATAGGCTTAAGTGTTTGAGCACAAATTCTAGGAACTCGATTTTGCACAAAACTAATCGGGAGCCCTCTATTTTTCTGAAGAAATTCGGGATAACTCTCTGCTACCGCAAGCGTATCTTCTTCTGTGCGGAAGCTATTCATAAAGAGAAGCGGCACCTCCACCCCTGTCTTTTTTCTTAAAGAGAGCACTTGATGCATGATCACATCCAGAAACGACATTTCACCAATCGCCGGCAATAGACTCTTAGCCCGATCAAGGCCCATACTTGTACCGAGCCCACCATTAAGTTTAATAATGCACACTTTATCAACGAACGTTGAAAGCTCTGAGGTGTCCGCATCTATACTTGAGGCACGTGGAAACTCTCCCGGAACATTTATATCATTGGAAGGTAGCGTTCCACGATCTCCCTCTAAGAGTTTCTGATAGTAAAATTCAAAATTCTTAAGAGCGATTTCAGAGAGCCCTGCTTCACGCATCTTCTCCCGAAAAAGCCCAATGTGGCTCTCATTCATGCCGGGCAGGTTACCAGATTCCATTGGATGATGGAACAGATAGAAGCGTTAGCTCTTTACGCGTTTCTGATAAAGAATAACTTTAAAATCCCCGTATATTCTTTTACCTTGGAGAGAAGACATTAATGAATGGAAATCCGCAAGTATACGAGATGCTTGTAGACGAAGTCTATCTCACGGCGGAACGATGCCATGCACTATCGAAGAAGCTGACCTAGAGTGAGTGGTACAATCGAAGGAGTTGTTTTGTAATACGCTTTGCTCGTTTTTTTAGCTTTCTAAACCTTCGTTTCTTGGTGTTTGGCAGTCGGGAGACAAACCTTTCGGTTCTTGTAACTAACCTCGCACGCTTCCTCTTCTGCTTCGAATCAAAGGAAAGTTCAGACTGAAGGGGTGCATTGTTAAACAAGTCAAATGACTCAAGCCAGCCATTCGCGTCAAAGCCTTCGGGGTTTCTCTTCGTTTTTGGTTGTGCCTTTTTGAGCAGATTGAAAAGATCGTTGAGATTATCGTAAATCCTCTGTATATCTAAATCGGTGACTACATAGGGATCGACCTCCTCTTCACTCTCTCCTGCTTCATAAGGAGAGCTTGGAGTCGGCGAAGGGTATGTTCCTTCCTTTCTCGGATAACGGACTTCAAACCTAATTCTTTTACTTTGTAGAGCTTTAGAAGAACACTCAATATCTTCTTCTTTACATGGACCACAAGGATTTAAGGAAACTTCTGGAGAAAAGAACTCGTTCATTACATAGACACCTTCGTCTTCAGGTCTATCTTTAATTAGAAACCGAATCTCTTTTTCTACATTATCAATTTCATACTGAATCAGCCCGTCCGCCACCTGTTCAAGGAAGTAGCTGTTTGTCTCAGCGCTCATACCTACTAGAGGATCTAAAGAAGTATCAGAAATTTCTGCGACAAAAGGGAGTACAATGATGTCACCTGGCTCGTAACTTCCTAGCATATATATTCCCGGAAAGGATTCCGGGTTTACCACCTCACGATCTCGCAGTTCGACTGAACCTTCTAGCTCCCTATAGTCCAACCGCAATTCATAGCGATAAACAAAGTCAGAAGAGACGCCAGACTCTAGGTCAGTCACTCGAAAACGAATCTCTTGCTCAGTAGAACGCGGGGAGCTGCAGTAAGGAAAACTGAGGCTTGTCAGATCCCAGTTAAGGTAGTTTCGCTCACTATCAAAACTGACTCCCTGCGGGAGCTCAGACAACAGGGTAACTTCTAAATTATCTGATACATTATTGCCACCAGAAACATAAAGAGCTGCGCCACTTGTTCGATCGGGTGTCACGACTGTAGGAAGGGATCCATTCCCAATAAAAGGAGTGTCGTGATCAGGTACAATATCAAAATAAGCGGTGCTGTATGCTGCTGTCCTACCGCAAGCTTTTGACTCAAGATCCACACTAAATCTATTGCCAATTTCAGTAACTGGGGGGGTTACTTTTAAGACGCCAGTTTGTGAATCTAAGCTCATCCACGTTGGGTCAAAATCATTATCAAGAGATCGAACATCTATTGTGTAAAGGTTCTCTCCAATGATGTTTCTATCTTTTAAGTGAATTTCTTTGGGCTCATTCGCCAACAAATGAAGTTTCTCAGAGCTCGTTGACCAGATAGTAGGGGGAAGAACTGTCGCCTTAGCCTGGGCGATACTGTAGTTTCCCTTGCTATCTACTGCAGTGAGAAACGCATACTTCTGTTGTTCCGGATAGCTCAGGTCATAATTTTCACACGTGAATGGCTCTAAGTATGTCGCGTTACCTTCGCTTAGCCCCCAAAAAATTTGTTTTGAATCATCAAGCGCATCAATCGAAACGCTCACCAAATCATTATCAGGGTCTATAGCTTTGATCGGCATGATAACAGGCAAGCCAAAGTGTCCCCATTCACTATAGTGCGATGCATTCGCTAAAGGAACGAGTGGCCCAAAGACATCGGTTACAAACGAGGGAGCCAATCCAACCTGACTTATAGGCTGATCTACACCACAAGAGATTAACTCTCGATAGTTTTCAATTCTCGCTATATTTACCGGGGAAAACGCCAATGGTCCCGGCCCCGGCAACATTACATAGGGGCAAGAACCTATCGTACACGGAGGTTCAGGGCAATCACAACTAACATGTTGTGCACTAAGGAGATGCCCAAATTCGTGAATAGTTACATGACTAGCTGTTACGATCTCTGGATCTTGGTCTGCTCCAAATGTCGCGGTGAATCCCGTACCACCACAGACAAAGCCAACCATTGCAAGGCCAGCAATATTTGACTCTTGTATCTGGTCCTCATGTACAAATGCGTAGTGAAGGTAAGTATATGAATCGGTAGAGGAAACGAAGTTCTGGCGAATAAGTCCGATGATCTCTTCATTCGCGACCTTATTTATCCCATCCGGATAGTATGTTGGATCAGCATCACAACTCTCAAAAATGTTGTAGCTATGAATTTTAAAACGAATACTAAAGTATCGCTCAAATACAGAACTCACCTGAGCCATGTGGTGGGAGTACGAAAGGTAAAGCTTGTCAAGACTTGTGTATCGCTGGGCCTCAAGACAGCTGATATAAAGCTTAACGTTTATCTCTCTTAAAGCGTCATAATCCATAGCGCTAATTGGGAACGATTCCTCTGCCTCAGACGCCGCTTGAAATTGCTGATTTAAACTTCCAGGGCCGAAACTCTCTGGTGCGAGAGTCTCAGCGTCAGTGCCACACCCATCATGAAAGCCATCTTGTTTTGGTTCAGGCGTAACTGTAAGAGCCTGAGAGCTGCCTACTTCTTGTGACAAGCTGTATTCCGTTGCTCCATCAATGAGTGTTCCAACGAGTAAGCCTCCTTGCATCTGAAAGCGAACTGGCTTTACTCCCTTACTAGTTCTTGCAACGCCTTGAAACCGACGGGTTGGCGCTTTCTCCTCTTCAATTACTTGTCCATTACTTAGAAACCTTCGTATGAAAACTCCTTCTTGCTCTTCAGGAAGCGCCCATATGCTCAGTTCCTGAACATCATACGGCGTAGAGACATCACTTAAGGGACTCTCGTCCAGAGATGACGCTGAAAGGGAAGCTTGCCCCTCACTGAGCGGGATAGAGGCTATGTTTATTTCCTCCCCCTCGTTTAACTGTAGGAGTCTACCTGCTAAATCAGGAAAGTCTGCTCTTGGAGCCTCATCATAATTTTGCTCTGCATAAACGGTGGGGGGGCCGGCTAAGGAGAGCACAAAAAACAGAGTAGCAAGGCAGAAGTGATGAATGAATGCGACTTGGAACCAAGGATTCGTGGAATGCATTAAAAGTTCTCCCAAACAAGGAAGCCTCTATCTTATAAGCATCTCACAATCCTTGTCCACTTTGTAAGCAGTACCAACAGGTTCTCCGAGAAGCTCAGAATCAGCCCTTTATACTTAAATACTTATGAAACTTATCGTTATATCCGTGATTTAGTTTCCAAAAAAGTTAAGTATATTTGGTGAACGATCCGAATCCTTGCTGGCCCTCTCTAGGAAAATGAGCAAGGGAAGCAGACTTTCTTGAATAAAGCCAAGCAATTGCACGGACAAAGGCAAGCTTGGCCAAATCTGTCATTCTTGCATTTCTGCCGATCAGACTAGCAGATTGTAGGCCATGATTTTAATTCTTTAAGCGCTGGTTAAAAGGAACCAGCTCAAAATCCTGTAAGCGCTTTCTCAGTTGAGAGAGATCTTTTTCCTCACTCGCATCGCGACTCCATTCAGTAAGAAGCGACCTCAGGTAGTTTAACTGCTCCTGAGCATGGTTTCCACAAGCCGCATCTGCAGCAATAGCTGCAAAATGCTGCACGGATTGATCCGAGCAAGGGATTGGGAGAGTTGAAAGCTCCGTTAAAACACGTTTATGGAGTTCAATCGTCGTATGCGTATTATTTGCATTCTCTGGCGAGCTCGAATTGAGCTGACGAATAAACGTATCATAGAGCTCTGCAGGAAATGCCGGGCTATTTTCCTCAACCATAAAAGCACTTGTTACCGTAAGGGCATCAAGCACATCACGACTCAAATCGATAAAATGAAGACGTCCCGCGGCTGTTTGGACATGAATCGCATTTAGCAGTTTTGACGTGTAGGGGTCATCAAGAGTAAGCCCTTCGCGTACAGCCTTATCGTATCTCTTCAGAAGTGAAACATAGCCTATCCCACGGGTCTCTGATCCAGTCTCAAATGCCTCCTTGAGATCTTCCAGTACAGGCTTGGTCGCTTTTGCATTTCTTGTTTCAGGTAAGAGCGTAAGATTTGCAGAGTGATACACGACCCACATTCGTTGAGTCCCCAACTCAAAGGATTCTTCGTTCGTATCAGAGAGCTTCGAAAACAGGGCGAGAAGGCCCTCCTCCCTATCGAGGTCACAGAGCTCTGCAAAATGAATAAACGCTTTTTTAAAGTTTACCACCTCTTCATCTGAGCGGTCAGAGAAACACTCTCGAAACTTTCCAAGGACATCATTTAGTGCCCTTGCCCTTGAGTTCACAGTCTTTGTGATAGCTTCAGGATCAGTCTCCGTATCGGAACTACTCGAAAGACGATCCGCGGTAATGGATAAAACCTGAAGTAGATCATTACAAGTTTGTTGATACTCTTCATCACGACTATTTGCGATGCCGCTGGCAGTCAAGATTAAGAAGTCCTGTATATAATAGGTGGGCTTTCTTAATTCATTGTCATGAATCTCAATACGTATCCCGGCTTCTTCCAGACGACTCAGGTTCTTTAAAAAGAAATCGGCATCACTACGGAGCTGAGAGATAGATCTCATAGCACGGAGCGCTCGCTCTTCACTGGAGCGCTCTTTTTTCGGATCCTCGAAGAATCCGGCACTATACATTCTGTAAAAAGAATCTGCCTGTTTCCCCGGCGAAGCGAAATGTACAAAAAGCTTCTCTTCTCTTGTTTGAAAGGTCGCCCGGCCATAAAGAAGGGCCAGCTTAGAAACAACTGGTTCAACCAGAGAAAGCTCCAGCTCTCTCGCTCTTGGCTTCGCTGTACGACTCTCTAGAAAATCAATAAAGGTACTAGGAAGTTCCCCTTCTTCTATCTCAGTCAGGATCTCTGACACTCTTGCTCGCACCTCAAGAGAATCGCTAACGGAAGAACGTAAAAGTGCTTTAAGTTCCTCCGTGCTCCACGGAGTGTGAAATGTGAGCTCTTCCTGTGCGTGTTCCCTAACATTGTAACGTGAGGCATCGAGATCGGTTAAGTACTCTGAAACAGTCTTAACATCAGCTAGGAAGACCTCCTCAGGCGTTGGGCCGGGAGCGTTGTCCATATTCCTATCAACATTCTGCGCAGATGCACCGTCCCCATTTCCAAAGAGCAGGAGCGCTGTAGCCAGAGTAACGCTTCCAAGTGGTGATGAGCTAAGAGGTGATAAATAGGAGTGTTGTGTAGGAATATTCAGGGCGTGACTATCTCTAACAGGACTATCGCCAGCTTCATCAGGTACAGGAACTTCAGACCTCTTATCGAACATAATCACTTCCACAGAGACTATAGCTCTGTCTTAAGACGATGTCCAAATAATAGTGGTCAAGCTACTGTCGCTCTAAAATATTACGGATACGAGTCAACATAATGCTCGATGAGGTAGTCTTGCTGACAAAATCCTGCGCACCAAGCTCAAGGAGTTCGAGCTCATTTTCTTCCGAATCAATTGCTGTAAGGAAAACAACAGGGATACTTTTTGTTTCTTTGCGAGAATGCATCTTCTTTAAAAACTCTTTACCATCCATTACAGGCATCATCATATCACAGATGACCACTCCGGGGTTATGCTCATAGACCTTCTGTAGCCCCTCTGCTCCGTTCTCAGCTTCAATAACCTCGTACATCTCTCGCTGCAAGAGAAGCGAAAGAACACTCCGCGTATCCTCGTCATCCTCAACAAGTAAAACCTTAGTTTTCTCAATACCATCATTTCGCGCAGGCTCCTGCTCTTCCTCCTGCACCTGCTCTTCCTCCTGCTCATGCACCTCCTCCACAGCCTGAACCTCTTTTAGCTGAGAAGCCACATGAGCAACTTCAGTAATCTCAGGTAGCACCAGATATGCCTTCACCTCATCAAACGTGGTAATGCCACTCTTAACCGCCTCAATTGCTGCGAAGTGAAGATCGGTATAATCTCTTTGTAAAGCCGTATGAACAATTTCCGAGGTCGGAGCAGATCGGTATATGCACTCCTCTATCCTGCCATCAACCTGCAGGTAACTATAGAGCCCTGTCCGCCCCATGTAGCCAGAGTAGTGACATTCCTCACACCCCGTACCCGCATAGAGAGTTGCCGGGTCAATTGAATAATGCTCTATATATGCTCCGTATTTAGCAAGCTGCATGTCAGTCAGAGGTCGCTGACATTCAACACACGTTTTGCGAATGAGTCTTTGTGCGAGAACCCCTTCCAAGCTCGAGCCAAGAAGAAACGGATCCACACCAAGGTTCATAAGCCGCGTCACAGCACTTGGCGCGTCGTTTGTATGGAGAGTCGATATGACTAGATGTCCGGTCTGAGCAGCTTGTAAAGCGATACATGCCGTCTCTTCATCCCGTATTTCACCAATTAGAATAATATCTGGATCCTGACGCAGTACAGAACGCAGGGCGCTGGCAAATGTAACTCCCGTGGCATTATTAACCTGAATCTGGCTAATTCCGGGCACGCGATATTCAATTGGATCTTCTACCGTCTGGATATTTGTTTTTCCATCTCGAAGATAGTTTAAGAACGTATAGAGCATCGTGGTCTTACCAGAACCGGTTGGACCAGTAACGAGAAAAAGTTTTCCTCTTTTGTCTAAAGCACTATTAAGCTTTTTCTCTATTGGAGGAGAAACCCCGAGTTCACTAAAAGTGACCTTCGCTGCGTCTGATCGAAGTATCCGCAGCACCATCTTTTCTCCAAATGCTGTTGGCACACTTGAGGCTCGCATATCGATCGGGACTTGATTTACCCGCACTCTTAGCCGGCCATCTTGAGGTTTTCGCTTTTCGGCGATATCCATGCCAGCAATAAGCTTAATACGAGAAAGGAGATATGGCTGAAGTCGTTTCGGTATTTCGAGGAAATTATGCATTACCCCATCGATGCGGAAGCGAATCTCAATCTTATCTTGGCCAGGCTCAATATGTATATCACTTGCTCGCTTGTCATAGGCATCAGCGATAATCTTATTCGCGAGCCTTACAATCGGTGGCGCATCAATTTCACTGGCATTAATATCATCTGACTCTGTTGCGCTATTTTTTCCCAGAATTTCAACGTAGTCTTCGCTCTCAAGATCGCTAAGGATATCAAATTGTGAAATATCATCTGGAAAATACTCTGTAAGGCTACTTTGAATCTTTGATTCCTCTGCCAAAACGATCTGAACCCTTTTCCCCAAGGCAAATTCAAGAAGGTTAATACCTTCCATATCAAACGGATTGGCAGTAGCTACAACATAGCTCTCTTTCTCTTTCCAAAGTGGAAAAAGCTTATAACGCGCGAGAACTTCCCGATTTAGTTCTTCAAAGTGCTGCGGCTCTAACCTTTTTCCCTCTGGAAGTCTGTCTAGATCAACGTAGTCAACGTAGAGCTTTGCACTAAGCGCCTTAAGCGCTTTCTGTTCATCAATAAGTCCAAGATCTGCTAAGGTGCGAACAGCACCACATGACTGAGAGTAAATTGCCTCATCAGACGGCATATTCTCAAGCTCGCCAAGATCGACAAGCGAACGAACAACTAACTTCGTGGGATCCACAACATCCTCCCGATACTTCTTATTCCCTAAGGGTTAAGTCGTCAGTAGTGGAACAATGCTTAAGCAATAGATTACAACCGCAGAAAAAATGAGATACTCCGCCTAAGCTACGGTAATAAAACAGATTTTATAGCCCATCTGAACTGCTAGCTACCAGCCGAATTGGGTTTTGTCTCATGAGCTGGTTAATGAATTCCTGAACCTGAGTATCCAAATCTCTTCCGTATGGGTCGCAGTAGAGCCTGCCGTGCTGACCAATCAAGCTATTAGGAAAACTGTTATTAACCCTCACTCCGGCATCAAGATCGCTCTTATAGAGTATATTCTGTAATGCTGATGGCAGTGTCCCACGCTTGTTAAATGAGAGATTCTCCCCGTCTCCTAGCTGCTTACAGGCGCGGTGAAACGCTCCCGCATATGAACCTGGAGTAGGATTGTCGATGCGCTCAAGAAGGTTTGTCCCCTCAACACACGGTGGACGTAGTGGAACCCAGAAGCCACTGGTGGCGACTGCTGCATCATAAATCTTACTGGGATAAAGTATTCGAGTTGGAACTTTCCCATACCCACTTATTTGATTGGCATCACCATTTACAAAATTGTACCGAGCACGGAAATCTTTATACTGGTCACCAGGATAAGCAGCCTTAATGTTTCTTGAAGTAAAATCATCAAGACAGGTATCGGCTTTTCCGTCACCATCTTCATCTAGCCCACCCTGTAAAATGGTATGAGGCATGCTATTTTTTCCGGCCAAAACGAAGTGCAGATTAACGTCTCCCCAGTCTTCAGATAAGACATAATTAACAGCATCATCGATACCGCCTTTGGTAAATTGCTTACTCGGCGCATTACAGCTGCCATTCATACAGTTACTACGACCATCACTAAATACAACAACAAAGCTGTCACTGCTGCTCATACCCGGCTCTTCTTCCAATATACGCCGTGCTTCAACGAGAGCAGCTTTCAGATTTGTATTCACCGGCTTGGGATAAATTTCACCTGTACTGAGATTGCTAAAAAACTGCGGGAAGAGGAAGGTATTGACGTGTGATCCGAGAGCCCCCTGCGTGAATGGTGATTTCGTTGCATCCGTAATATTTTTAAAGCTACTACTACCAATATCAGGGCTAATAAGACTTGGAACTCCGCCATCATCTACTGTGGAACGTATCGATAGAAATTCATCATAATCATCAAACCCATATACTCCAATACGATCCCCTCTTACTGAGCGATTCGCAAAGTTATTAAGTGCGGTGTTAACACCGAGTAAGACAGTACTCATAGGCTCTGGTTGTCGCATGACATCGACGGCAAAGCATTTATTGATGGTGGTTCCATCGAAATCAGTTTCAGGAGTTGAAATTGGAACCTTACGAAAATCTGATTTGTATGAAATTCCGGGAATCCTATCCATTCCAGGTTCAGGATCGCTACTTGTATCGTTATACAGATTGTCAAAGATCTTAATGGGATTACTGGCATCTGAGATGATTACTCCAGTGGCAGAATCTCCAGAACGATCGTAAATTTCATCAACGCTGGCTATAGGCTGTCCACGGTCAGAAGCACTGCACGTATTCTTTAATGGATATGCATAAAGCGTTTGTTGTATTGCTCCACTGCCACTACTATTATGCGTTGTCCCATGAATAGATGGGGACAAATCAATAAGAAAAGCGCCTCTACGAGGGACTGAGGTTGCAACCGCCCTTGCGCTTAGCCGGTAGTTATTGACTCCAAGTATTCCCATAAAGAACGTCCTGATGGGGGACTGTTCACTAATATTAATATTTACTCGAAACGCATTTGGGACTTCTTCATCTCCACTCGCAAGATCTAAAGGGGAAAAGCAAGGTGCTGGCGAACAAGGCGCTGTAGATGAGTCAGAGGCTACCCAGAAACCGGGTTGAAGGCTTCCATTGGTTCCTCCTGAGGTGCTTACATTGTTTTGAGCTGATGCGTTCTTAATATTACTACTCGATACAAGACGAATCATATTTTGCTGAAGTATCGCTTGAGCCCGAGTTTGAGCCATAGAGATACCTTTTTGCATAGCATTTTGGTAGTCCCCATCTGATGGGTCATAAGCATCATAGAAACCTTCAACAGCCGCATATGCGGCAGCATCTGCGGCAGACTGGTACTGCGTACGAGAAGTTGTCGCAAAATACGTATCAATGGCTAAGCCTACCATGCCAATGATCACAAGAGCACTCACCGCAAAAAAAGCAAGGGCCATACCTCTTTCACACTGAAAGTGTGATAACTTTTTCTTAAGATTCAATATCATTACTAACACAAAACCTCCCACTATCATCAAGAGTACCTTCTACCCCAGCAACAATGTTACACTTCTTCTTACACTCATCATCACAGTACCCACCTTCTGGCGCGCCCGTTGATCCATCACATTCTTCAACATGACTTCCCACCTTATCAATTCGGCCATTTCCACAACGAGGGAGTACGGCACAATCACGGCACTCGTGATCGTCTTGAGCAAGCAAGTCAGCTTTTTCTGGAATAACAGCATTCCCATCGCACTCCTCAGAATAGTCTGTATCGCCCGGGAATTGCGCGGTTACATTATCAACCTTATTGTTATGACATAAGGATGCTATGGTGCAATTCTCGCTGCAAACGTGTGAGGCTGGAATATCAGGATTATTTGGAGCTCCGATATCGCATTTTTCTATATATGGTGGGTCTCCATCGAACCTGCCGGGAAGCTCTTCTCGAATTTTATTTCCACAGAGTGCTTTTACCAGTCGGCAATCGTTACAGAACTCAGAAGAGTCACTGGTACCATCAAAGCGATCACACTGCTCTCCCGCTTCTTTAATGCCGTTACCACACTTACCAGCCTTACAGTTTGAACAATCTTCTGCTCCTGTTTCAGGATCTTTATCACACTCACAGAGCACACAATTTATACATTCAAATCCAGCTGGGATATTCTGATCAAGGCAAGGCTCAGATATCCTATTACTCCCAAATAGACACTCTGTAATGTCATACCATTTACACTGTACACAGAGGTACTCATCAACATTTCTCGTTAGTGATTCACTCGCAGAAGCATCACACTCTTCATAAAACGGTTCATCCTTCTCCCACCTTCCATTACCACACGGCTCAATCTCTCGAATTTTGCAATCACCACCGCATTCTCTGAGGCCCTCTTCAAGATCATCCAATCCCTCTCGCACGAGCCATCCATCACAGTCCTCTCCGTCATCAACAATACCATTTCCACAAAGCGGCTCCTGCTCGCAACTCGTTGTACAAAAGTGACCGGGATCTACCCCCATAGATACGCCATCAACGATGTCACAAGTCTCTAAAGTGCTATGATAGACGTTGTCTCCACAAAAAGGATCTATAAGCTCTTGCTCCGCTGGAACACCTTGAATACCACGTGTAATGATTTCTGGGATACCGACTGCCTGAACTCGGATAGGAATATTAGGAAAAAGTGGAATAACAGAAGCCATACGAGCATTGATCTCAATAAGAATAGGATGCTCTTGAAGTATATTTAAAAAATCATCCCCGTTCTGTCTCTCGGGATACGTAGGATGAACCACTTCAATGACAGTATTAGTTGCCGGATCAAGATACCTGCCACGATCGCCAGGACGTATTACCAGTACCCGACTTGGTGGGAGATCGTAGAGCGGTGGCTCTCCTGTTGCACTGGCATTGCTGTAATTTGTAGTAATATTCTGATTCACAGCTACTCTTGTAGTCGCAGCGCCTACCAAATCTCTTTCGAGGTCTATTTGCGTGAGCACACGTCTCTCAATCTCATCAATGACAGCCTTCAAGCGCTCGGCTGGTGCACTGTTATCAGAAGTCGTCTTATCCATATCAATTTCAGTAGAATCGATTAGGATGTCAGCGTGACGTATAGAAAGCTCAAGGCCGTTATTGGCCGCACGAAGAAGAGTTGCCTTATAGTAGTAATACCTTCCAAATTCGAGTATTCCAAAAGCAAATGAAATGAGTAAACCAGCAACCAGTGTTGCTTCAACAAGTGTTGCACCTGCTTCTTTCTTAAACCATTTAGCTACCATTATTTGCCCCTACGTTTTGAGCTCTAAAAAGATAAGGATGATTTGAAGTAACTGCGACCGTAAGTGGTGAGAGTCCTATCGGCGCAAGCATTGTTTCCGGGAAAAGACCATCTGGCTCCATCGTTGCACGAATAATAGCCTGAATTCTATCTGTCTCTTCACCAGCTGTAGAACCACTCCCACTCGGGTTAGAGGTCGAGCTTATGTCTGTAATTAACTCTGTCTCAATTTGTATCTGTGTAATTCGAAAAGTTGAATCACGAGTATTCATTGCTACTAGTAACCTGCGCATATATTGATGACCAGCAGCGTGATTACCAAGCACATTAAGCGGCACAAGAGCTGTCTCATCCGCCGTTGTATTAGGATCATCTGTCAGCATGAAAATCTGTGATCGACGAGGATTCGCGCCAAGACTGGCACGCCTTGCGAGAAATCGGGATCCTTCTTGGGCAATATTTGTAATGAGCCCGTGAGCATGCATTCTGGCATTGATGTAGTAAACACCAATCAGCAGCAATACGAGCACAGGAATAACGAGAGCTGTCTCTACAAGGGCAGCGCCTCTATCAGAGTTCTTATGAAATCTGGCTTTGAGCATGTAAAACCTTACTAAAAAAACACTACCACCTATCTCACTATCTGAGATCCCCTCTTACTTGCTTCAGCCTGTGTACAAATAAGATGAAAAAACAGGTTTTTCGATCAACTAAAATAATTTAGGCTGTAAAACCATATGGTTACCTCTCGATACTTTTTCTGCCATTCTTTAGTTATTTTTCCACGGTTCCGACATCTAACTCTTATGCAACAGGGACTTTTTCTCATCTGCCTTCTGCTTCTATCTGGTATTACAAACACGGTATCAGCCGAGGTATATACCTACACTGACTCATACGGCCAGAAGCACTACGTCACCAGCCTTGAACAGGTTCCGCAGCGGTACCGAAGCAGAATAAAATCCCCGGCACAATTACCGCTCATTTCGTCTCATCCCGATCCGAACTATAACCCGCGCAAGGTCACACGCGTTCAAAAACCAGTAGTGCTTGTAATGCAAGGGTGTCCATATTGTACGGCCGTTGAAAGACTCTTTGAAAAAAACGATATCTCATATACGAGGTACGACATCAAAACTGATAGGAAAGGTAGGATGCTTCATACCCAGTGGGGAGGAGGTGGAGTGCCAATCACAAAGATCGGGTCAACCATTGTCAGAGGATACGATCCGACTAGCATTCTTCAAGCTCTTGGGAAATAAGCTCTACGAGCAACAATTACACTTTTCTGCACATTCTGCCGATAGAGTAAATGTATTTTCATGATTATACGTAAGTTAGAATCCCTCATTATCGAAACTGATTCCAAGACACGACTTCGGTTAAAAGAGGTTATGAATCAACTCGTACTAAAGTCGGAGCTACATTACGCACTGAATTTTAAAGACGCAAAAGAAAAGCTTCAAAATAAACCAAAACTTGATGCCGTTTTCATTCGCTCAAGTAGTAAGCGCGAAGACATACTGAAGTTTCTCAAGTATCTCAATGAATCTTATCCAAACCTCGCAGCGAACACCGTATTTCTCATTAAAGCGAAAAATGATGAGTCGTTGTATATCTCTGAATTCTATCTCTCAGGTGTTACCCATTTTCTTAAAGAGCCTTATAATGTAGATAGTTTGAGAACGATTCTAACAGCAATTACTTCAGACAAAACCTCAGAGAAAAACGAAGAGCAAAAGAACTATATAGCTTCTCAGATGATGCTAAAGGAAGCGCTGGAGGCGATAGATGACGCTGCTGCTCAACTCCACAAAACAAAAGGACGTGGGGCAGGGCCATCGATTGTACTTATGCGAAATATATCCCCCGTGCTCCGATCGGCACTTGAAAAGGTATCTCCTGAAAAGTACGAGTATCTCTTGATCACTGAAGTGCTCGCAAAGCTTAAGACTATGGACGCTTCCCAACTCAAGAAAAGCTCACGCTCGAAAGCTGTCAAAGCGGCTGAACATCCAGGAGTTATTCTCGCTAGGGTAATGAAAAAACGAAATCTTACAGTTGATAATGTCGCTGCGAAGCTTCAACTCGAAGAGGAGGAACTGCAAAGTATCCTTGATGCGAAAACAGATCTGAATCCTGATATTTCGAAAGCCCTAGCAAGAGTACTAGGAAACACAGAAGACTACTGGCAGGAACAACAAAAGGCCTATACCGCCTATCAGAGTAGTAAAATTCAAAATTAATGCACAAGCCGCCTCAGGCCTGATCCAGATCATGTCCGGCTCCTCTCGCACGTCCTAACATATGTAGAAACGTAAAGGACGACCATGAATAAAGCACAAAACGTAAACGCATCTAATTTCATTCAAACACTCTGGAAAGACATCTGGGAGATTAATGTAGCAATGCTTGTCACCCAAAGTAATAATGGACTATTGCGATCTCGCCCCATGATGACACAGGCAATTGAAGAACCGAACTTCATCTGGTTTGCGGACCGTGTTGAAAGCACACTAAATACAGAGATTATACAAAACACTGGTGTGAACCTATCTTATTCCGACCGGAGCAAGGGAATTTATATTTCACTATCAGGCAAAGCACAGATAGTTACTGACCAAGAAAATCTAGAGCAGGTTGTGACAAAGACAGCGAGTCAATGGATACCCGATACCGTCAAAGATCCACACCTCTCTGCAATACGAGTAGAGGTAGTTACGGCGGAATATTGGTGCACAGATAAAGGATTACTCCATTCACTTACAGATTACTTATCTGTATTTTCGACAAGCGATACGACAACACACGAGCGGCCTGAACACGAAAGAATCCAGCTCCAAGCCCTATCATAAGAGACTATGATGTCAGTAGTTGAAGGGCAATATCAGGCTGCTGATTTGCCTGCCCGAGCACTGCCGCTCCGGCCTGTTGCAAGATATTTAGTCGTGTGAGCTGAGAGGATTCAAATGCGATATCAGCATCTCGAATCCTAGATTCAGCCAGAGCGTAATTTTCACTAGTAGCCTGCAATGTGTTCAATGCAGAGGCAAGTCGTGACTCAAACGCTCCAATGACACCTCTCTGGGCAGAAAGCGAGTCAAGTTTGCGGCTTAACGGAGCAAGGGCCTGAAGGGCGTCAGCCTGTGTAGAAAGGGAAAAATCTAAAATGGGTGCAATACCTACACGAGTATTTCCCAGCAATACATTATGATTGTAAGCAGTCCCAGCGACAATATCAATGACGCCATCGTTATTTACATCCCCACTTGTAACTGAGTAGCCATGCACACCGGGCGCCGCATATGATACGGCACTTTCGAATGTTCCATCACCACCTCCAAGTAATATCGTAATAGAATTATCCAGTGAATTCTTGGTAAGGATATCTAGAGTTCCATCACTATTCATATCTTCAAACAGAATGTCGTATGCACCGTTGCCGGCAGCGTAAGTCACGGCACTTTGAAACGATCCGTCACCGTTACCAAGAAGTACGCTAACATCATCACTTGAAAAGTTGGCAGTGGCTATATCCAGTATACCATCATTGTTCAAATCACCGATGGTTACCTCTTGAGATCCTGTACCAGTAGCATACGTAATCGCACTTTGAAATGTGCCATCACCATTCCCGAGAAGCGTAGTTACTTCGTTACTAACAGCTACAATATCTATGACACCGTCACCATCTATGTCATCAAGGGCAAGGCCAGAGGAGCCTCCGGTAGCTGAGAATGTTTGGCCACTTTGAAATGTGCCATCTCCATTACCAAGAAATGTAATCACATTGCCTGTTGTTCGTTCTGCTACCGTTAGATCTACAAAACCATCACTATTAAGATCTGCGAGTGACAGATCTTGAGTTGCTGGAGTGCTTATCGTTAGCTCTGCTCCGAAGGTTCCGTCTCCATTTCCAAGTAAGATTGAGACATCACCGAAGTAGCTTGTAGCAACATCGAGCTTTCCGTCGTTGTTAAGGTCAGCGATGGAAAGAGACGCACTTGCGCCAGTGGGAACATTCGAGCCAAACGTTCCATTGCACCAAACGTCCCATCACCATTACCCAGTGAAACGGTGATGGTTCCATTTGTACCTGTGCTATAAGCGTAGCCCGTAGCGATGAGATCAAGCACCCCATCACCATCAATGTCTCTTAGCTCTGATTCTCCTCCACCATTACCACGGGAAAGTGTATTAGTGGCCTGTAGCGTTCCATCCCCCATCGCTCCACCAAGCGAAGAGGAGATTGAGCCATCTATGCCATATCCTCCTTGAATCCGAACACCTTGTTCAATTGATCCGTCAAAGAGATTTAAATTATTAAAATCAGTAGAACGTGAGATACGGAAGTACTCATCTTTTAATTGCTGCGCTTCACTATCAAGAGAGTCTCGTTGGGTGTGAGAAAGTGAGCCATTGGCCGCCTGCTCTGCTAGCTCTTGTATTCGTATGACGATACTCGAAAGTTCCGCAATTGCTGAATCAGCGATGTTTAGCAGAGATATCCCATCATTGAGATTGCGCATTCCCTGCGTATAAACTTTTCGATCCACGTTAAGTGATTCAGAGATGGCAAGACCTGCCGCGTCATCAGATGCTCTGTTAATTCGTTGTCCGGAAGAAAGGCGTTCAAACACACTTGAAAGAGAGTTCGAGCTGCGATTGAGCTGTCTCTGTGCCCGAAGAGAGGCTATGTTCGATCCTACTGTTACTGCCACAACAACATCCCTGTTCGATATCGAAAGTATGAATCCACACCAGTGAAGTACTCAAACCTTCAAGTAAATTATCGATCTTATTCGACAAAGGTATGAGAAATAGGGCCTTTTCCTCAGATCTCTCTAACTAAAATACGAAACTTTCTTAGAAATTAGGCCATTTCACCTCTAAAATATGCATTCGAATGGTCAACGCAGGCCCCTCGACTCCCAGTAGTGTTGCAGAGTCTTAAGTGGGGATTCTCGGGGAACAAACGCCGGAAAAGCATGAAGAGCTTTATTATCCCAAGCGTTTTTTAGCTCTACTACTTCAGATCGGTTCCATACCTCTCCTCTGACAGAGAGTGCGATGTTCGGTGCTTCTGACAACATCATCAATTCAACATCTTTGCATTCATGTATCTCTTGAAGCATCCTCTTCCACGAAAGAACAGAGATCACATCTTGATTAATCAGCAGGAGGCCTCCCTCGGAATGCGGACAGATCTTCTTCGCTTCCGTCATGAAACAATTCGATGTGGGAGAGACAAGAAAGAAGTTTTTGATCCCATAGTAACTTGCCCTGCGACGAAAATCCTCTGATAGATGAGACTCTTCTCCGCACAAGACGACGTCTGATATTGGAGGAGCGATAACCTGACCTAGCAGAAAGTCCATTTCGTAAATTGCTTCCACAAGATCAAGTTCACTCTTCTGGAAGTTTGTATGTATCGATTTTGAGGCATTACGTTTCTCTGGTAATGATATGCCCGGAAGAAGTTCTGAGAGGAATGCATTAAGAACTGAGATCTGAACCTCAGTATGTACTCCAAGAATTGACTCTGAGATCCACTGACGACGAACATGCTCATCTTGATGCAGCACATTCGCTTTCGAGGTCTCGTACAGAACCCAAGCCAGAAACACCGGGAGTGGAGCCCCCTGAAGATCTAAATGATAGAAGTAAAAATGCTCAAATATCGCCTTATTCTGAGGATTTATCTGATTATCATAGAGTGAACAAAGTCTTTCAATAGGATCACTTTTCACACAAAACCCTGTATATCCCATTTGCTCAAGTACCGCTCCCTGATCGATAGATACACGATGCTGAGAAGGAATAGTCTGCCCGAAGAATTCATGGAGATCCTCCGGGGCAGGTTCACCCGGATAATCTAATTGATATACAAGTGACTTTAAAAAAGTAGTGCTATTTTTCGATACGAGAGGAAAGAAAAATTTTCCATTATGGCAGACAAACAGCCCACCGGGATCCATACCAGTAACAACCTCAAGAAACTTCCGCGTCGGAGGATACACTTCCGGATAACGTTTTCTAAAATCTAAAACAAGCCTCGCGTGAGAACGCCGTGATCCAGCGAGCATTGATTCTGCTCTTACCCGATAGTGCAATATCGTACAGGCAATCGGTTGAAAGTGTTTTTTTTGCACATACGCCCTGATCCAGAACTCCCAATCCTCATACCCTTCACGCATCGTTTCGTCATACTTTCCAATACTCTCCCACAGGGCTTTTGAGTAGAGTGACGCATAGGGAATGATGTTTCGATGCGGAATTTTTCTGGGATCAAAGTCTAACGCACCACAAATGAGTTCTGAACTCTCCCCAAACATCTGAAAATTTCCAAAATAGACAGTATCGGAATCAAGTTCAGCAGAGAGAAATGTCTCAATTGCCTTTGAATCAAGCACATCATCAGAATCCAGTGGAAGGATATATGCTCCTTGGCTGAGCTCAATCGCCCGGTTCCTTGCACATGAGAGCCCTGCGTTGCTCTGTCTTTCAAGGAGAAGAGGAATCGGCAGAAGCTTCTGCAAAGCCTCAAATTCAAGTGGCCTGTCACTCCCATCATCAACAAGAACAACCTCTCGTGGAAGCACACTCTGACCTGCAACACTCTTTAAGGTTTCAACAATATATTTCTCGTGATTATAATACGGGACTATAATTGAAATCAGGCTGCCAGTTTGATTGTTCAGCTCTTGCGGACGATGTATCAAAGGATCTCCTAGCAGTAAATATCGTACACTATGAATTCGCTCTTTTTTCTTCGATCTCAGCTCATTGCACCATATACCGGCGCTGACCTCAGTATGTTTGATAGAGCCTTACTTCTTCAGAAAAAGCACAATATGACTTTACGTTTCCGCTGTGCCGTCCCGCAAGATCATATCCCGGGCATCAAGAAACTCCTTGAAAATCTTAACATCACTCTATCACCAGAACTCACCTATCATTTCAAAGGAGTTCCTGTTGAAATCGTTCCTATTTCAAACCGAAACAGTGAATCGCTCCGAGAACTTGCACACAACACGGAGATCCTGTTTCTGGATGAACGCGACTATGAGCTACGCCTTGCCCTCAAAGAACAGCAGAGCAAGATACTTCACTTCCTTTCTGAGAATTCTTACTTCCAGGCAGAAAACAACGCCCCTCTGACTGAGCATGCCCCCTTCTTTAACCAGCCTCATACCGTGCTTGTTGCAACACGTTTTCTTCAGAACGCTTATGAGCGAGTGCATCATTTCTCCCCCGAACATTTTGTTGAGATGATTGATATAGAACGCTTTCACTCTGCTAGAAAGACTCCCGGTGATTCCATTCTCCTCATGCATCCATACTCCCACAAAGGAGTTGGACTGGTTTACGAGCTGGCAAAAAAGAGAAGTGATTTACAGTTTCTTATCGCCAGCGGAGCTGGTGCAGATTACAGAGACTGGAAAGCACGCCTTCAGTCCTGTAAGAATATCACGCTCGGACAATTCTCTACTGACGTTACGGACCTTTACGACGCATCACGTCTTGTTCTGGTTCCTTCTCTCTGTGAGGACAACTTTCCACGAGTTATTCAAGAAGCATCAGCTATGGGACGCCCCGTTATCGCCCATGATGTTGGAGGTATTAAAGAAAATCTCGGGCAAAGCGGTATTCTCCTGCCCAGACCGGAGAGTTTTACTGACATTAGGCAAAAAGATATTCAGGCTCTTGAAATGGGCATAGAGCAAGCTCTTAATAGTTACGAACAGCTCTCCAAAATGGCCTTCGAGCGATCCGCAAGCTACGTGAGAGAACGTGACGAAGCTCTCAGTCGCTTTGTCTCCACATATTTACACAAAACCTCCTAAATACTTCAACGCTACCTGCGCGGCACTTGATACTGAGCTCAAATACTACATAATACAGCTACATCTCTCGTCACAATAATGATAAAGCCTTCCTGTCCTTCTATGACAAAAAAATGTAATGTCAGCACAAAATCATACCGCTCTATTCTCTCTTCTTCGTTCTCTGAAGCGGAGTCCCTTACACTCTGCTCTTTCAATATCGCACACGGAAGAGGACTTGCGGCACACCAGATATTTCTCAAGGAGAAAATCATCAAGAGGAACTTAAAAAGAATCGCCCACTTTCTCACAGAGCAATCCGTTGATATTGCTTGTTTACAAGAAATTGATATTCGTTCTTTTTGGAATGGTAATTTTGAGCAAGCCTCATATCTAGCGGAGCATTCCCCCGCTATGACTCACTCTGCTGTGGGTGAACACATGTCATTTAAGCGATTACGTTACGGTACTGGCATACTCTCAGCACTCTCTCTGCAGAAACCTTTCGCCCGAACCTTCTCTGCAATTGATGCTCTGCCAAGAAAAGGCTTCGTCCTCGCAGAGTGCCTCTGGCCTGGCTCAAACAACTTTACATTTGACGTCGTATCACTCCATCTTGATTTTCTAAGTAGAAGAAAGCGTGAACGCCAGTTAGCTCAGCTCATCGCAGAAATTAAAAAAAGAAACCGCCCTCTTCTTCTCCTTGGAGACTTTAACTCGCACTGGCAAGAGAAGCGTTCTGCTGTTGCCGCTCTTTCAAAATCTCTCCACCTCAAAGCATATAAACCGACAGATCAAGCACTTCACACCTTTCGTTACCCTCGAAGACGCTGGGATTGGATACTCATATCTGATACATTTGATTTCGTTACGTATGAGCACGGGCCTGCAGATCTCTCCGATCATGCACCTGTTGTTGCAAGGATAGCTAGAAATGATTGAAGGGATTGCTACCACCATTAGCTGGCCTGGCTGGCTCTGGACTACACTCTTTATACCAATAATACATATAGTAGGAGTACTACACGCAATTGATGCGACCATGCATCAGCGGTCTGCTCAAGGAGCAGTAGCCTGGGCAATCACTCTTACCCTTTTCCCCTACTTTGCTCTTCCCGCGTACTGGGCTTTTGGTCCAAGAAAATTTAAGAGTTACAAAGGAAAGATAAGTAATTCCAGAAACGCATTTACCGATCTCACTCGGAGTACGCTTGATGCTATAAGAAGCTCACAAAATGAAATACCGGAGGAATATGTCTTTGACCTTCAATTCTTAGAAAAAATTGCTGATTGGCCACTGACGCACGGGAACACCCTCACGATACATCCCGACGGAGAAGAGTTTTTTGAGAAATTTTTTCAAAAGATCAGTGAAGCAAAAGACTACATTCTTATACACTTTTATATCATATATGAGGACGAAACTGGCAAAGAGCTTAAAAAACGTCTTATAGAAAAAGCAGCAGAAGGAGTACGCGTCTATCTGATGTACGATCAGGTAGGAAGCATGAATCTTTCTCATAGCTATCTTGAAGAACTCAGGGAGGCAGGTGTAGAAATAAATGAGTTTTGTACGAATAGAGGACTTACCAATAGATTTCGTCTTAATTTTAGAAATCACCGAAAGCTCATGGTCGTTGATGGAGCATGGGCTTCTATTGGAGGCCACAATCTCGGAGATAACTATCGAACGGGCGATTCTCAGTGTGGCTTCCTGCAAGATTTAAGCATTATCATACAGGGACCAGCTGTTATCCCGATTCAGCGTACATTGGCACAGGATTGGTACTGGGGGGCAGACTCCCTGCCTGATTTTAAGTGGGAATCACAAATTCACGATGAAGACATATCACTTCTTCCTCTGGCAACAGGCCCTATTGATGAGATCGATAACTGCTCACTCTATCTCATGAACTTAATACGTATTGCGAAAAAAAGACTCTGGCTCACAACCCCCTACTTCACTCCCGATGATGTTATTATGTCCACTCTTCAGCTGGCAGCACTTCGAGGTATAGATGTACAACTTATCATTCCAGAGACAACAGACCTTCGAATAGCACACCTCGCAACGAGGGCTTCAGCACGAGAGCTCGCTCAGTCTGGCGCTCGCATCTTTGAATATTCGCTAGGTTTTATTCACCAAAAGCTTATTATCGTTGATGATGATTTTGCTTCTGTGGGAAGTGCCAACCTCGATAATCGTTCCCTTCACCTAAATTTTGAAGAGAGTGTCTTTATAGCCAACGAGAGAAAAGTTCTAGAGCTTCAAGAGATATTTAAAGGTGAAAAAAAGAAGTCGCACGAGATATCAGAGCATCTTCTTCAGACTCCTTATCTAAAAATGATTCCACAACAGGTAGCTAGGCTTTTTTCTCCAGTACTCTAATGAACGAGACACAGCTCGCCGCGCTCACTGCCGGTTTATTCATTATTACGCTACTCCTTCCACCGCTTGCCCTTCTGCTACTCCCCGAGGATTACCTGTGCGAAACAGATGAAAAATCAGACCAACGACAACGCTCACTTGCATGGAAGGTTTTTTTAACACTTTTCACAAACTTACTTGGAGGAGTTATCCTACTTGCAGGAATTATTATGCTCTTTATCCCCGGTCAGGGGCTACTTACGATTGCTCTAGGCATATTGCTAACATCCCTTCCTGGCAAGAAGAAAGCACTATCTTATATACTTACTGATTCCATCTTAGATAAAGTAAATACGTATCGAACTCGTTTCGGCAGACCTCCGCTAAAAAAATAAAGCAAGCTATTTGAATATTCTTAAGCGATAGGTATAGTGAGGACCCGTTTTTTCTACAGGTCCTTTCAGGAGGTTTGACATGTTTGGTAAGGAAGTCACAGCGACTCTCGCGGTGTTTCTCTCTCTCTTTGTTTGCGCTGAGAGATCGGATGCAGCAAAGAGATCAAGTAGCCCTACATTAACCGATCCGCAAGCTGTCTCAAGCCGTGCTGTAAAGCGCCGTGAGCAACTTTCTCTAAGATTTGTTAGAGCAAAACGAGATCCGGTTGTACCCACTATGGTCACACTCTACTTTGAAGTTGTTCCGGAACGAGGCTTTCCGGTGAGCGCCTTGAATCCAAGCCTTGAGCTCGTTTACGGTCTAAGTGAATTGTGGCCAATAAAGGGCAGGTTCAAAACCGAGTGGCGAAAGTCTCGCTACGATGAACGAAAGTGGCTCGTAAGATTAGACGTGTACGGCACAAAGCCCGGCGTCAACGAGCTCCAACACGTCTCAGCCCGACTCCACTACAAGGGGCGGCCACGAGGCGGCGACTTTCGCACGGCAGAGTTCCGCTTTGACAAAATACCGCTACAATAAGGTTATTTCAAAACAATATGCGGCAGAGACAAGGACGTCTCTGCCCAACCACTCCACGTCAGTACTTAAAGTGTCGCGTATATGTATGCGGCGAATTCCTGAACCAATCCACCCAAAAATCCATAGTCTGGAACAGAGACAAGGCTCCCAAGGGTAAGCGCAGAGAGAAAGCCAGTAAGAAAAGAACTGGCGAACTTCTGGACCATGTTTATTGCGTGTGTCTTCTCGGCTGATTCAATAAGGGCAATATGCATAGTTAAGGCTCCTTTGGGCGACTACGAAAAATTCTTAGCTACAAACTTTCTTTGCTTCTCAATATTAGGATTATGCAATTTAGGAGCCAGATCTTATAAAAGGCGAATCCGTCTAGGGAACCACAGTTCGAGTAACCATTTTAACATTTGATTACAAAGGCTTAATCGATATCTCTGTGGCGGCAGAAAGCCCTGATCTATCTTTTAATTGCTTAGCTCTATGCTCACGGTAGAATAATGGGTTGGAGATTCTCCTACCGTTTTTACATCCCTTTTCCTCCGGTTTTCTTAATTTACTTATTTGCTACTGAGGCCACTCTCTATGTTTAAGAACGCCGGTATTCTTCTTTTGAGCGCTACAATACTAGCGCAATTTATTTTCTCGCAGCCCGTCTTATCACAAGTACCATATATACCCTACGGTCCCGAAGGGCTCATGTACTCTTGTCGTCAATATAAAAGTTCTAACGGATGCAGAGGAGAGCTTGTTGATAGTTTGCAGGAAAGCACTACATTTCGAAGAGCCAAGAGATCTACAAAGAATGAGTTCCGAAAGGTTCAGCGCGAACGCTCAAGAGCCAGACGCAAAGGTCATCGAAGCATAGTGCTACGCACAATATCGGATGCCAGTATTTTACGAAAAGTACAGAAAGGAATTCGCCGTTGCCAATCGTATCAAGAGTCCTCGTGTCGATATGAAGACTATGGTTACAACAACCCGCTCTTCTCAGATGTCTGTGAAGCATTTGGTACAACCGCCTACAGCGCTCAAGAAGACCCTAGGTATACTAAAAATGGTCATCTCCGTATCGTTAATGGTGCAGTATGTAATTTCAATGATACTCCGATTGTTCCAATAGACTTTCGTGGCAATCAATACTGTACAGGGAACGTAATTGCTGAAAAGGTCATTCTCACAGCAGCCCACTGTGTGGAAGGTATCTCATGTGAACAGCTTTCTGTAACCAATGGTACTGGAATCAGGAGAGCGGTCTCAGGTTGTGTCATGCACCCCAAATATAGAAATGGCGAAGAAAACGATATAGCTATCCTCTACTTAGAGGATAGCATTCAAACAAATATCATTCAGATACTTACTCAAAACGATCTTCAAAGAGGTGAATCTGCTGTATTTGCTGGATTCGGAGCGAGTGAAACATATCAGTATCGCCAGCTACGAGGGACACAAAACACCCTAACGAGAGTAGAGGACGACGGGATTGATGTTGTATATAACTCACAAGATATTACAAAAGGAAATACCTGCTACGGAGACTCCGGCGGACCACTCGCAGTATGGCGCGATTCGCAGTGGGTACTGGCGGGGATAGTATCAAATGGTGACGCTTATAATTGTGCACTACCCGGCTATGAACGCTCTGACATCTCAAGATGGGCAAACATAACCTCTCCAGACAATCTTGCATTCATTCGCAAGTACACAGATGGAATTATTGATTGATTCTAAAATCTAACAGTACTAATCTCAGTAAAACTTTAGAGCGCTCCGTTTTTCGATGGCTACTGTTTCAGATCAAACACATATTACACATGATAACGGACTAGAGTTTCGAGAGGCCTGCCTTCCAGATAAGATCCTCTCTGATACTTTTATTCTCTTTTGCCACGGAGTAGCTCATCAAGCCAATTTTTTCGATGAGTGGAGTACCCAGCTTGCCCTAAATGATGGCATTCGCTCTGCGGCACTAAGCTACAGAGGCCATGGAAATTCAACGCCCATAACATCTCTTAGAGAGCTTAATCAATTATCCATACAGGACTATAAAGAGGATGTGCTCGCTACGCTGGAAAAGGTTACCGAGCAAGCTCGCAATATAGTTTGTATAGGTCATTCTATGGGAGGAAGAATACTCTACGACCTCTTACATAGTGGCCAACTGCCCGATACGGTCTCGAGTGTCGTCTTGGTAAATCCTGTTCCTCATAACGGTGTCCTTTATTCAGCTACACAAGCAACATTTCAGGACATGCGTACCAATCACCGCGCAACTCCTCTGACCTTTCCGTATGCTCTACTTCTTAGAAAGAATATCAAACAATTCTTTCAATCAGCTCCGGAAAGGACTCTTTCCCTGTTCTTTTCAAGTGATTCTGAGAACGACTCACGATTAGCTTCTATGACGGCTCAGGAATTTTGCGATCAATACATCTCATCTGAATCTAGCCTCGCGGTTAGAGAGGCGATATTCCCGGCTAAAGTGTCCCCCCAAAAAGTAGATATTCCTATGTTCATCTTTGGATCAACAAATGATCGGATTATTTCATCTCGCGACCTTGAACAGATGAAATTGCATATGGAGCGGCACGGGTACTACGGTTCATCACTTCAGATGCACGACAAGCTTTCGCACGACAGTCCTCTTGATGTTGATGGACCAGCACTTCTTGAAACGATCGTGTCACGGCTTAAGGAGTCTGCTCTGCTTCAAGGCCTACCGATGACTCCTCTTCCAAGATGAGGGGAACTCTGTAAATTCTGAACGTTAGAATAAATTACAGACATACCCCAAAGTTTTCGCTTCGTTATTCTTGCTTAAACAGCTAAATCTCCATACTGTTTATCTTCTGTATCATTAAAGTAGTCTCATATGAATAACATGGCGAGTAGCGTTTCAACGACAAGTAGGTCAAATGACGAAGGGGAAAATCGTAGCGCAGAAAGCGTACTTCCTATCACGGACAAGCAAGTATTTGATTCAATGGTACATGATAAGGAATATGAGCTCTTAGGTCTGCAGCTCTACAGGGCCAATCGTAATGCGCACATCACTGAGAACGTGGATACACCGAACACACCCTGCGATAGGGCAATTGCAAGAGTTGCGCTAAGAGTTGAAGAATCAAAAGACACATCAAATGCTTCCATACCTCTTGTATTCACTGAAGAGATAAAGAAAGAGCCACTTGCTCTCGTTGCAGAGTCATATATCGGGATAGAGGTAGTTGATGGGCTTGAAGAGATTGGTGTTAAAACCGTAAGAGACTTACACGAGCTCTGCCCTGAGGACTTTTTTCAAATCTCAGGATTTGGTACCACCCTTTACGATAAGGTTTCAAAATTCCTTATCGAAGAGTGTCACTTATCTGCCTATACCGCAGATGAGGGATATGCGAGATATAAGCTCGCTAGACGCTTTAATCTCCCCTATCTTGACACATGGAAGCCGGATCTTCCAAATGGAATTCGGTCCGTCTTAGATATGAACTTCAATGTTTTTGGCCCTCCCAGAGAAGCGAACAACAACTTTCCAAACAGCTCCTCGCCTTACCTCATACGGGACTTTTTACAAGTTACTCGAGAGGACTTAGAAAATAACCCTTATTTTCTAACTACGATGCAGAAAAACGCGCCCTCAACCTATGAGAAGCTGCGTCAAGGATTAGACCAATTGGGAATAACTATTCCGGCGTTCGGTGGCCTGATTCCCAAAATTCCTATTTCGACGCAGGGATTCATTAAGAGCTAAGTTTCATCATTCTCACCTTACCAGAAAGAATCTGAATTTTTCCTTTTTCTTTCTGACGCGGTCGATTACACTACTTTGCAGTTATAACAATGGAGCGCGACATGAGCCGAATCCTCTCTCTGACATTTTTTCTAACTCTTGCTTTTATTTTCTCAGCTTGCACGAACAACGATTATGGTAGGTACGACTCTAACGGTAGATACTATGACGACGGAAGGTACCGCCCGACATATTCAAATCGTGACTACGATAGAGATCGGTACTACCGCGAGAGAGAGCGAGAACGCCTTGAACAAGAAAGACGCGATCTCGCGATAGAAAGAGATCGTCTAGAACGTGAGCGTGAAAGAGCACAGCACCACAGCCACAAAGAGCAACATACAAGCAGGCCTGCCCCTGAAAGATGTCCCTCAGGTTGGAAGCCGGGAAGTTGCTCAAAAAAAGATCGGAAGCACGGCTGCAAAGACATGCGTATGCCACGCGGGCTCGGTTGTCGAACCCGCTAGTAGAATGGCACTAGGGAAGATCGAAGAATAGAAACCTGCTATCTTCCGCTGCTTTAACAACCGGACGAGCTACTTCACTAAGAGAAGCACCATCACCAGCCTTTAGGCTATGGCTTTCTTCGATCGTGACTGATCCACTTAGCAGTTGGAGCCAACCATATCGTGCGGATTCAAGAGGCAACGAAATCTCCTCTCCTGCCTTAAGATTACTCAAGTAAAGCATGACATCTTGATGTATTGGCAAGGCTCCCTCTTGCTCATGCCCCTTAGCCGCCACAAGTTGAAGCTTTCTATTTTCACCCTCATCTGGAAACGCCTTCTGCTCATAGTGAGGAGTCAGGTCTTTCTCATCTGGGAAAAGCCAAATCTGATAGAGATGCGTTTCATTATCTGGTGAAGGATTAAACTCACTATGAGTGATACCACTACCAGCAGTCATCACTTGGAACTCACCTGCTTTAAGTACTTCACCATTGCCCATACTATCTTTGTGTTCAAGCTCACCTGATAGCACGCAGGTAACGATCTCCATATTATCGTGTGGATGAGTACCAAAGCCTCTTGCCGGGGCAACCGTATCTTCATTCATTACTCGCAAAACTCGATATCTCACATGCTTTGGATCGTGGTAAGACGCAAATGAAAATGTATGTCTAGCTTTTAGCCAGCCATGGTCAACATGGCCCCGATCTTCGCTCTTTCTTATTTCAATCATCTAGCCCCTCCTTAAATGCGCACCAAAGGGTGCTGGGGTTTATTTTTATTAGTTATATCATGTAGATAATCACGATTATCTAAATTACAACCCCATACTTCGCAGCAGAACAACACAATGAGCCGATACGGCTCATAACAGAGATATGAATGAAATTGAATCCGACATCAAATTTGTGAGCAAAGAGCTCGGCTCTCCTTCGGGTCTGGGCGATCGACTTGCCACAAAAAATGAAGGAGCTAGCGGAAATGCGAACCGCGTTGATCTTTACCGCGAAAATATAGGTGCAGGATTCGGCGCCACCGCACGTGGGGATTTTTTCGCTGGAGTACGTGACAATGACAAAGCTGTGTCCTCATTCTTTAGTCAGGATGAAGTAGGAGCAGTTGCGTGGGGAGAGAACGTTGGGGTTGGATTTCACAAGGATCGAATTGGTCTAGCCGCAGGTAACGAGGATATTGGCGCTAGTCTCGTTTTAAACCGCGAGGCAATATTTAACGGAGTACAACTAGAAAATCCAGCAGTACAAGTACGAATCAAGGAAGTTACCTTTCAATATAACGATCAGGGCTATACTATCCGCGGAGACCTTAAAAATTTATGGAGAGAGCTCGCAGCACACCAGTCTTTTATGCCGGACGATACTCTCAAGGACTCTAAGTTTTTCTCAACTTTTGATGCACTTACAAACGAGCTTAATGTTACAACTTCACTTCAGAGCAACCGTGCAAAGATTTCCGGAAAATTCTCCTCTGACCAATACAGCTTACAAACCGGTTACGAAATCGATATAGAAAAAGGCTCTTCTTCTCAGCTCCTCACTTTTCATGGCAAGGGGCCACAGGGACAATTTCAGGCGAGATTTCCACTCAATTCTGATGGGCCAAGCCTTATGCTCTCACCTTCAGCAACACCTCACGTTACTTACACGCTCTCAGAAAAATATCAGGAAGCGATGTATAGAAGAGAAATCAAGTTCTAGCTATGCATCAAAATCTATCTAACAAACATACCTCCTCTCATGAGAATGAGGATCCCACAGATAAAAGAACCTTACGTAATATAGAAAAGATTGTACTGGCAAAAGAGTACTTAAAATCGCTTAGCCTCGCTTTACATGAGCGTGTTGTTGAGATCGGAGAAACTCGAAAACCCTATACTTCAGAGTTTAATGGTAATCATGAATTTGGGCTGACAAGACAGGAGCGCCGCGAGCTTTCAGCTGAACTTTACGACAAGAATCTTACCAATGCTGAGGAAGCAGGCATCACCCCTGAGCAACATCACTATTGGTGTGAGCAGGCAGTAGATTTTGCATTTGATTACGTAAAGCTTACCCTCATTACCTCACTTGCTACGGGCGATAAGACTCTGGACGAAGTCTTTAAGGAACAGGTCCAAATGCGTGACTCTGAGGAAGAACGATTGCTCGTAAATCTTGTCCGAACGGATCCTATTGTCGCGTACAATGTTTTACATACTGCGTATAACATCACTGACCCGGAGAGTGAACTCGTTACCGGACACAGAGAGCAAGGAGTAAACTTACAAGGACTCTACGCGTCTTTTAGGCTTCATGCTGGTCAGGCATTTGATGCTATTACAGAATTTAAAACAGCGCTTAACGCACATTTTAAAAAGCGTAGAGTACCAGCAAGAACGCTTCTCATGTCATTTGTCGACGAGAGCGATCGCCTCGTAACTGAGGCTTCTGCATATATGAGCGCACTGGTAGGCTGTTACAGTCGTTATCCAAATACCATTCCCGGTCTTTACTACTGGCCAGAATATCCAAATAGAAGAGTCTCCAGAGAAAGAATAGTAAGTGTCATAGAGAAAAATACGTTTCCTATCATGGATGAATTCTTGCCAGAGCTTAAAGGAGAGAACCTGAAAGCTTCATCACTGATGGTCCCGACTTATCTGCATGCAATTGAAATCTTCACATTTCTATCCACCATGACAGACATTCATAAAGAAATGGCAAAAGCCATATGTGAAGGATCCGCTCCTGAAAACTGGGATGGTGAACGACGTAAGCTAACACCTCGCGTGAGCGTATTCGCGCGTGATACAGGGGGGACAAACAAACAGGCACGTATCTCTTTTATAGTGTCGCCATATGACAATCAGCAAGAAACTTTCACTCTACGATACGATCTTGAAGCCGATGGTTCTCTTGTTCTCGATCTTGGACAGTGCGATCTGGAATCAGGTCTCCTCTATGCCGATCTTGCCTGCCCATCTCCCGAGAAACATAAATATACGCTAAAAAATGCACTCGATGACAACGGTGATATTATTCATGTTGATAATAAGGCACTCTTATACAAGAATCTCGAAGAGATCGATAAACGCATCTCTCCAAACGAAAGATTTTCAATTATTGGAGCATGTCTTTCAAATCTCGGAATGATTCATTCACTCCGTAAAGAAAGCGTGGTATCGCACCATCGACGAGAACAAAAAAAGCGAAACTATACCGATAAAGAGTTCTCAAAAGCAGTTACTTCATTTATCCAAGAATTCTCTTCCAGAGATTCAAAGTAATCTCATCACCGCCTACGTATACAATGCTGAATCTCATCAAGATCGTCTGATTTCATACTGCAATCAATTTGCTCTTTCGTAAGTGGAGGGGAAGAGCAGAGTCTACGGAGCTCCTCTAAACTGCCAGTACGGTTAATAGGGTGCGGACTATCGTATTTCTTCATGATAGCCGCGACATGAAGCACAAAGTTACTGCAGTTTCGTTCTCTAAAAAGTCCACTATCAGGGCTCTTATAGATAGAGACCAGCTCTGTCAGAAGCCAACCACCAGCCATAGCAATGCAAAACATAAGTAAGTATTTTTGTCTCTTCTTCACATAAAAAGCCTAGCCTGTTTTCTCCCCTGTGGATACGCAAGAATATGCACAGGACTCTATGGCACTAAGAATTTCTCGTACTCACTGTAAAGTATCGAGGAGCCGGTAGTACGGCATAACACCACTGCAGGTTATTTTATACTGGTTTACTATGGCGAATCCTGATGTTTTTGAGAACATGAGCGCTTCTCTAAGGGGAGAAGACTTAAGAGAGCAAGCTCTAGCGCCTTCCTCGGCTCTTAGCTCAGCACTTGAAAACTCTGCTATCCAAAACACGCTGCCTAAAGACCTTCCCTATCCTCTCGATCCACATCAAATGTACTCTGTACAACCTGATGACGGCGTTCGTGCTGTTAACGCTCCGGCAAATGAAAAAGTCTATTTCATAAACGGCATGCAGATGGAGCAAGAAAAGATTTATGTAACAGCCTGTGAACTCGCCAATGCTAAAGGAAGAGAAGTCATTGTTATCCCCAATAACAAAGAAGAAAGTTTTATGAAGGGACTCGCGCACGGTGTGATTGCTGCATTCACAGATGGCCCTGAGTTTAACGTAGAGCAAGAAGCAGGAGGCCTCGGGGTGGAAATGCTCTTTACCGAACTGGAAAACGAAGAGAGCAAAACATGGGTCTGCGGATACAGCCAGGGGAACTTAATCCTTAAAAGATCCTTAGAAGTGTTTGAGCATGAACTTCTCGCCTATAGAGATTCCCTCCAACCTGAGCAACAAGAGCTATTCCAACAAAAACTTGATCATTTCTTTGAAGAAAGATTTGAAGTGCAACGACTAGGAAGTCCTTACAATGTAACCAATGCACCAATTAAAAGTGTTAACTTTCAACATCCCGGCGATCCCGTAGCACTTCTCGGACAGATGTTTACTGCCGTAGAACGCGGGAAAGCATTCTTCACGGGACAAGAAATTACGGTCAGCGAAACCATAATTGCAAAGCCAAGAGGATTTCAGAGCCCACTCGATCAACATTCTATACAAGACGATCGAACTCAAGGGAATTATCTCGATGATATCGCACTTTTTGAGGTTGCTCGTGTTAGAAATCTTAGCCCACAAGCCCAAGCCGTGCATCTTGTTTCCTCAATAGAAGTTTCTGAGTACTCACAGCAGACCTACGATAAAATTGTAAAAGAATTCCTTAATCCTCGCGATCAAGTAAATGGTTTGCTTGATAGAGTAAGTGGAAGGATGAGTAACAAAGAAAAACAAGTCTTTGCAGAATCGCTTCTTGCCCTCGCTCCAGACGGAAAGGTCAAAAATAATACCTTCTCCACTGAGACTATGGAAGCGCTCTACCAGCACAAAACAGGAAACTCACAAACAACCAAACCTCAGCGTACTTCCCCTATTCAAAGAAGACTGAGACCCGGAAGCTCTAGTCAATAGCTCTGAATCTCTATTCCAATTTCTATCTTAGCACTGTGAATCCAGTAAAATGGATGGCAAGAGAAAGTGTTCTTTTTAAAGTTAGAGTTAAGGAGGTTTTATGGAGCTACACCATGTGCTCATACTTGGCGATGTCTGTCAGACAGTAACTATTATCCTATCTTTGTGTGCTTATATTCCGCACTGGATAGCACTCTTACAGACCTCTTCTGTCGAAATTTCAGTTTCGGCGTGGGTCATCTGGTCAATCTCTGGTCTTCTTAGTTTCATTTATGCACTTGTTCAGAACATGATTCACGGCGTAGCAAGTATGCTTTTTTACTCTACGCTAGCAAACTGCATATGCCTAACGGTTACCCTCTGTCTTATTTTTCGTCATCAAATAAGAAGGAGACTTTCACCCGCACCAGCACAACCAATTGCTCAAAGTAGGAGATATGTTCCAAGAAAGAGACCTGTAAACCACTACGTAAGACACCGCCCAGCGGACAGCTATATCTGTGAACACTCTCAAGCATCCTGAATAGGAATGCTCAGCTCATATCAATAAAATCAGGCAATTATCAAGTTTGATTCGCTTTCATAACACTGTTAGACTCCTGTGGTCTTTTATATCATCACGGCATAGAGGAGTAGCATGCAACCATCAACTCAACACTCAGCGAACAGACCTGAAGCTCAGGAGAAATCAAGATCGCTTGAGATTTCAAAGCAGGCGTTGCATCTCGAACTTGCTAGGAGATTTACATCAACAGGCGAGCAAGACATTACACACCAGCTTCTTGCCCTCAACCAATTCGGCACGAGATATACCGCGGATCAGTTGTGGCAAGAGGCTGCAAACTCTCCAGAGCTTCTTCAAAAAGAAAAAGAGCTAAGAGCAGGATACCGACAAATACTTCAACAAGGGGATCGCATTCGTGAGAAGTTACAGCATGCTGAATCAGAGGCTGAGACAGCTTCTATAGTAGAGAAAGAGCTCATTCCTCTCCTTCATTCCTTATACGAATTTACCTGCGATTCTCACGATCATGATTTGCAAGTATGCAACGCCGTTGAAGTTCTCGCAGAACAACTCTTACAATCTCAGCTCGAATCGGTATACGCATCCGCCGGCAAAGGGGCGCTTCCAGCGCGGAAAGTGCTTGATGAGCTCAGTAAAGACGCTAAATCCCCAGAGACGGTGTTACGTGATGAAATGCACACATACGAATCAGCTTCGAAATTCACTCCTTCAAAACGACGATAGCTTAAGAGACTACTTTGCTAATCTTTCTAAGCATTCAGATGCCTTGTGCACCGATCTGAATACTACGCTCGCTAGGCTTTATCAGAGTCAGTTTCATAAAATGGAACTCCCTGAAACAAGAAGCCCACGAGCGCACATTCCGGAGACTGACTTAACGCTGGCAATTGGAAATTTGCTCCATAGCTGTAAGGAACTTACAAGTAATGTAGAAGAAAAAATGGCAAGCGTATTTGGTCGTGACGACGATCTCTTTGGACGAATCGGAGACAGATCTTTCGCTGATTCGCGTTCTGCTGAAATTTTATCCTTATTCTCAAGCTCTCTCGATGAACTCACTATACAGCTTGAGGCTACAGGTGAGCTTTCTGTACGTGCCTGTGTTCCTGAAGAACTGAAGGAGTCAGTTCTTAGCGAACCTGATGGAATTAATGTCTCCGTAAATCGACTGCATGCCTTCCTCAGCCCCTACGGAGGGTCCGCAGAGATTTTAGCAGACGAACCAGACACGCTAGTTATAAGAGCGATTTTACGCGTGGATTTTGAAGGCGTCGACACGACCACATCAAGTAGAGAAAAGCTCCGCCGCAGAGAGAGAAACGTATTTACTACTCCTGGGACGAACTACACTCTCCTTCAGCGAGAAATCCCGGAACGCACTACGCCGTATAGAATAATGCTCCTGAGCGATCTGCTCGAGACTGACATTGGAAGGCAACGCGTAAGAGAAATATTATCAGGTCTGGATTCATGGGTAGCGGATATTCCTGAGGCAAATGAGATCTTTATACACTCTCAAGAACCAAACGCGGATCACGATATCGACATCGAAGCATTTGAATTGGGACAAAATGCTCGAATTACGATGTCATCTGAGCCAAGAGATGTAGTTTCAAACAAGTATCAGATACTTACAAATATCGTTGATCATGGAGGGGAATACAACATCCTCAGTACCGAGGAAGACCACTGGGTACCCTCAGCCTCCGCACTCCATTTTGAAACTGACGAAGAAGGACTGAGAAGTAATAACGTTAGAAATCAAGTTTCACGCTTAAGAGCCGACCATAATGTCGATTACGTCTGCGCTTACTCCGAACCTTATCAAACACTATCCGATCTCTATAACATCGATCGCCTACAGTTCCTTGAACACACACTAGAAAGCATGAACGACATTGCAAATCAGGCCTGCTCCGAACAGAACATAAAGTCTGGGCGCTTGCGAACAGGGATCATCTCAGTTGGCTACCAATCCATGCAAACAGGAAACACTCTCGCAGTTGTAGTCCCTGCATTTAAGATTTACGATCAAGATAGTGGACGCCCTGTAACAGAAGCCGCGTGGAATCTAGATGAGAGCTGCTTTAACTACTGGCCGATAGACCACGAGCTAAACGTAAAGACCGCTCATTCAATAGTAACCGCGCTTAGAGATCTCAATAGAGAAGATCCTTTCTTTGGCAGCACCTTTACCATCGCATTACGCGACAACGGCGTTCTCATTGAGGATCAGCTTCTTGTTGACCTCCAAGGAACTTTCCAAGACTCAGATGCCCACTATGCGGCAAGTAGCCTTCTGAACATTCCTCGAGTCGGTCTTTTTCATGACCCCACAACGAGCATAACAAAGATCAGGTACCTGCAAGCTGACGAAGTAAGATCAGGGAAGCGTGTCTAGCCGCGCTCTTCACAGCAGAAGATAAAGCGGGGAGCCGCTATGATGAGTGCATCACAAAAGGACACTCAGCGAGCAAGCAACGCAGATCATCAGACGACATCCGATCAGGACGAAATCCTACTGAAAACATATCATGAGATACACAAAGTAGAGGAGAGTTTGCTTCTTCAGAAGGAGAGTAGCGACAAACAGCTTCATCAACGAGAGTCAGGCTCCGAGCATATTCAGTAGCGGCTCGAGAAAGAGAATGATAAAGAGTTGCGACCATCTCCTTATCAGGACTAGCGACACAGAAAATAATATCCCCACTTTTAAACTCAACTGGAGCACCATCTTCCCTACTCCACTGTCCATCTTCACCAAGGACAACCCCGACACCGGGATCTTTTCGTTGAAGTGTAGCGATCTTATCTGGAGTTAATTCAAACTCATCGTAAACATTTAAAGAATGTGCAAGAGGAGTCAGAGGAGTAGAAGAAAGAGCCTCAAAACTCTCGGGCGGCTTTACCTCCGGTCCAACCTGCATTCCACCACAAGCACCACACTCTACTCTATCCGCCGCCATAGCCCCTCCTTCAAAGAACAAAACACATCCACATACCAAGAATATACCGCGCCACCCCACCCCAGTCCAAACAAAAGGGACGATCCCCTTTTTCACCAAAATTCCCAAATACTTTCAGCATATTACAAAAATGGGGACGCTGCGATTACATTTAATACACAGCGTCCCCATTAATAAGTCAGGCACTACACTAGAGCTCGTGAGAGACTTTCACCTCTTTCTTCACTTGGTCGCGACCATTGATAGTGGCACCATGCAGTGCAAGGAGTACTCCATTGTAGAGCAAATCAATCGAAGACTCTTCGTTTATAAAACGTATCAGATCTCCGCTTCCATCAAGCTCAAGATGGAAATTTCCGAACTGTCCGATGTGTCCACCTTTTACAATATAGGCAAACCTCATGGTTCCTTTATAGGTTACATTATTAATTGTTCCAACGGAACCACCGCCGTAAAGGTAGAGTGCATCACCATATGTTGTCTCTTTCATGGCATCGATATCAAGGTTTTCAACAAGATCGATCCTTGCTTGATCAAATACTGTAATAAGTCCCGTATAGTCGCCTCTTAACGTTACATTCACATTCCTCAAGCTACCCAGCTTAGAAGTATCCTTTAGAAATAAAAACTTTCCATACTTTCCATATATATTACCAGTAACATCCTCTATTCTAAAAATAGTACTCTCTTTATAGAGATTCACTTCAGCACGATTGCCGATAACATTTAAATCTGTGATAGAATTAATAACCGAACTACGTGCATTGATAAGCTTGTCAAAGTTTTGAGTAGAGTAGTATTGAACATTACGGATCTCGTCTACATTCGCATTACGCAAACTAATCGCTGAAGCCCGGGGTTCATAAGCTTCTTGTGAATATATCCCGCTATAGAGATAGAAGTAACTCTCATTGATACTCTCGATGTCCGTAGTGTATTTACTATCATCGGGCTGTTCCGCAATAATTCCTGTAGAAAAGCTCCCCATCAGGTAAAATATCGTACGAGTAACCTCTTTGAGTTTTGCACCTTCAGTAACTTGGATGAGGCTACTGCTCTTTTTCATGGTAAAGAGCAACAGGTTCCTGACTGAGAGTACTCCTCCCTTATCAACTTTAATAAGTGACTTATACTCGGTGTTCGTATTTCCAAAGTAGACATACGTTCCTTCTGGCCCAACCAATTCTACGCTTCCCTTTAAGACAAGCTGATTTGTGCCAAAAGTGATATTTGTCCCCTGAGCGAAACAAATGGTTTTAACATTGTCATTATTACTATCAAGCGCTCGATCAATTATGACCTGCAACTGATCTGTGGTTTGATAACCTGAAACATTCGCGTCACAGTAGTACGTGTCTGTGTTTTGCGCGCTCACTGCAAGTGGTAAAAACAAAAGTGACGTAAGTAATAGGGCAAGTTTTCTGCTGAAACTTCTCATACTGCCTCCTCAATAATATTTCTCTACTGATGTAGATGCAAAAAACGCTCCATGAAAACGAGGCTCGATAAAAGCAATGTAAGATGTAGGTACTCAAAAAATTTCGTAGAGAAAGAGGAGACAAGGCCGTAAGGAACTCGTACAGGACCCAAAACCATTTTTACTTTGGGTAAAAACCTCCGAGAATTTTTCGTAATTTTCAAACGGTGGCATATGCCCAAGACCGGATAGCTCAACAAGAGTTCCATTTTTCATACTACTCACAGCATCTTTACGGAAGTGCTGATACTAACCTAGGATACGAGCACTCCCTTTTCTCTTCCAGTTTCGACCGGGACCAGTCCTGCCCCGGGTTCCAACTATGAGACATGACAAGCAAATGAGCCATTCAGGTACATACGCCACAGGGAAGGTTTCTCAGCTAGGTACATATCTTGCATTACGACAGCTCAGAAATGATTGGGAGTTCGTATGAAATTTTATTGTGCCCTACTCGTATCCACCATACTAACTATTAGTTTCCTGCTGACAGAAAGTGCTTTCGCGGAAATCTACCGATTTGAAGTGGATGAAGACCTTTCTCAACTTCAAGCTGCTCTCAGCTTAAGCCATTTTAATGGCTACTTTGACGCACAAACCCCAGATAGCGATATCGTAGGTCTCTCCGGTCACATATATGTAGATGTTACTGAGGAGGGGGTTAAAATTTTAGGTTCGGACATTGTACTTGAGGAGAGTGGTAACATGGCTCCTGATGCTGACTTATCTCCTCTCGTAGACGGAAAGTTTCAGACTTCGCCAGCAAACTACGGCTTCGAGACCGCATTTAGTAGTACAAACGGAGCTTACGCCGCGCTTAGAGATCTTACTCTTTCCATCTCTACATTGATCCACCAGTCGGTAAGCGCTGGTAGTGAGTTTTCAACTATTGGAGTCTCTGCACGTTTCAATACAGGGCAGATGACAGTCGGCACGCTTCCTTCTGAAAATACCAATGCATACGACCTAACGGATGCAGGATATTCAAATGGAAGACAGGAAGATGACATTCCAGCTGGTTTCGAATTTATTAAAAGAGGACTTTATCTTCAAGGTACAACTAGAGATACTCTTTATGTACCTTTTTACGTGAAAATTCCTTCTCGATACCTTACTGGAAACACAAGTGGTGTAGAATTAACGCTACTAGCAAATATCGTTGGCAGACGTGTTCATCCAGCAGCTGATGATATTGATTGGATGAAATTTGACGAGAATTTTTACTACGAAGATAGCTATCTTGCGCTTCACAACTCAGCTGAAAACAATACTGGAGCAATTGTTCTGAAAGGTTGTGAAGAAAGTAATTCCTCTTCGTATTACTTCAGCGCCGGAGGACCAATTGTGCTCCCGGCGACATCGGGCAATGACACCCCACTTCCTGAAGAACTTGATGTATACTGTAATACCGATTTCAAATACGGAGGTGCAGCGTTCTACAAGCCTATCTCCATTCAATCCAATCCAACATTCTGGCTTGTACAGTGCGTAACTCGTCAGGGTGACGTCAAAAGAATCCTGACCTACGATCCTGAGATTTATCCAGCCCTGACCTACTACTCATGGCTACTCGATGAGCCCCTGAGTGCCATAAGTTGTAAGCCAGATCCTATTCCCGGTGATTACAACGGTGATGGATGTGTTGACAGCTCAGACTACAGCACATGGAGAGGAAGTTACGGACAAACCGTAAGTCCAGCAGGCTCTGGAGCCGATGGAAACGGTGACGGTAGGATCGAGAGTAGCGACTACTCTGTGTGGAGAAACAACTTTGGCGCGGGCTGTGAAGCTTAAGCTCACTAGCTCATCTGGCCGCACTAGGAATAAAACCCCGTAAAAAAGGGGAGCGTCCCATTTATTGTCGAAAATATTTCTGTTAGGTTAGTTCCATGACAACAACAGATAATTCTGATAGAAAACTTGAGATAGCTCCGGTTACATGGCATGTCTTGCGTCCACACCTTGAAAGAGACGCGATCATTTTAGTTAAAGCAGAGAACGATCTTCGTACTGTTGCTAATGAAATAGCCGCAGATAACACTTCAGTCGTATCTGCATGGATCGAAGATGGCTCATTATCAAAACCCTCTGACGATCAAGTTGATCTCTGGAACTCTGATCCAACGCTTGAATTTCAATGTGCGATTGTGCAGCCGTTTGTTCTTGTCCAGCTGCCATCAGAGTAATTGATTTATTACGTATAATGACTGCCTAGTACTGAGCGAGATGCTCTAGTTCATACTCTACAATCTGAACCATAGCTTCATGGTATTGCTTAATGGCAGGCGAATTTGAGTTTAGTAGCAGTCCCTCCACTGCACGGGCTGCGTCTTCAGATGAGTAGCATCGAATACCAGCATCGTATCGATGTGATAAATTATACTCATCATCACTACTTAGATAATAAGAACTCGCAGAGACAGAGAGCTCCTCTGTTCCAATTCCATCAACCAGAATCGCGATCTGAAGCCCTCGGTCCTCTGGGTGTTGAAGATCTATACGAATACGCCTCTCATCATCTTTAGCCTCAGCGAAGATATTAAAGAGTTCGCTATCCTGTGTGTACATATGAGAGGCAACACGCGGCATCCCCTCCTGACGCTCCTCCTCGAAACACTCCTCGGGAGTCTTTCCAAAATGCACTTTACTAAAGCCATTTGTAGAGGTTTCACGAACTGTGACATCCCGCAGGTCGCGTTGCTTGGCAAGGGGTTGGGTTGTTTGAGTAATCATAGCCATACTTCTGCTAAAAATCGGATTATATATAACTGAAATTCTAAGTAAACAGTACGGGTCGCAATAGAACTTCTGCCTGTACTACACCATAGACTTCAAGAGAGATTCCTCCTCAACCTGCACTAAATTTTTCACGAAAAAGCGCGCCAGTTTGTAATGCATTTTTCATTTAAGTCGATACTAGATATGGCGGGTATTTTTACCTGTCGCCAACAAGATAAATCTACCTATTTTCAGTGTGTTACCTAAGCACAGACAGGTAGGATCTAACTTTCTCTTAAGAATTCAACTAGATACGTCGATCTCGATACTGGAGGAATTCGCTCAGCAGTTTGAGCGTTAAGATTCTCACGGATGACGTTAACGTTAGGATTTAACATAGCTTCGCTTAAAGCGCAGAAGCAGCTCACGGAAGGGCACGATCGCCTATCGCAGGTGTTTGAACGCCTGTCTTCCGGGCAGCGGATCAATCGTGCATCTGACGATGCCGCTGGTCTTGCGATAGCTGATGGGCTTAGAGCAGACACGCGAGTGCTCAATCAAGGCGTACGTAATATCAACGACGGCATATCGCTACTTAATATTGTCGACTCTGCCCTTGAGAGTCTCTCAAGTATTACTTCCAGAATAGAGGAACTTGCTTTTCAGGCTTCTAATGGAGTCTACAACGCTGAACAAAGAGCAGCACTCGATGCTGAAGCACAGGCGCTGTCCAAAGAGTTTACCCGCATCATAATCTCAACTGAGTTTAACGACAAAAAACTTCTGACCGGTGAAACCTCTTCAATCTCTATTCAAGCTGGTATCGGCGAACATGCAACTATCTCGACTTCAGTAGGTGGGGCTATTGGTGATGGAACTCTTAGAGATGAAAAACTTATTGCTGTTGTAAATAATCCGACCGATCTAGCTACTGGTGATTTCAATAATGACGGAAATATCGACATCATAACCGATGCTGCGGATAGATTTCAGGTCTTTCTCGGAGATGGGCAAGGCGGATTCTCTGTAGATATCTACAATCACGGTGCTGGTTCAAGTGTAGGGATTGATGTCGGAGATCTAAACAACGATGGGATCCTAGACTTTGTTGGTGCAGACCTAGGATCAGACTCGCTATATACCTATATTGGAAATGGAGACGGAACCTTCACGTTACAACAGACTATGGCTCTCGTAAACGTTGAAGATCTTGCCCTTGGTGATTTCGATGGAGATGGCATTCTTGACTATGCTTCTACACAAGACGGAGTTAATGCATTACGAATTGCTTATGGTGATGGAAATGGAGGATTTACAGACGCAATTTCCGTTGATTTGGGTGTCAACGGCTCCTCAAAGGATATTGAGATTGGGGATTTTAACGGTGATGGCATCGATGACATCGCGACTCCGAGTCCGAACTCTCACACAGTAAAGGTTATCTTAAATGAAGGACGAGGTTCTTATTCACTTTCAGCATATGACATTGGAGGGAGTACCTTCGCATTTGGGATCGTATCAGCTGACTTTAACGGAGATGGTGTTCTCGATTTAGCAACTGCTAACAGCGACGCGACAAATGCCAGTAGTATACTGATCGGAAATGGTGACGGAACATTTCAAGCGGTTCAGACAGTAGCTACCCCTTATTCGCTCGGTATTACCGCTGCGGACATTAACGGAGATGGGAATGTCGACCTGATTAACACTGCGAACAACCGAACCTTTGTACACTTTGGAAATGGTGATGGGACCTTTGCCAGCTATCAAAGCTACACATCTGATGCTGATGGACGTGACATTGCCGCCGCGGATTTTAACAATGATGGCGTACTTGATGTCGCCTATGTCAACGGCGGTTCAGGAGATGCGCTTAATATTCGCCTCACAAATACTACTGAAGGAGTAAACCCACTCTTACCTATTTCACTGGAATCAACGATCGACGCGAAAGACGCAATACATATCCTACAACGAAAGCGAGAACAGCTCGCGGCTCAACGTGGCGAAATAGGAGCACACATGGCAAGACTCAGTGTCGCTGCAAACGTTCTCCAAAGACAATCAGAAGCATATGCAATAGCCGAATCACAGATCCGAGATGCTGATATCGCACAGGAAAGCGCAAAACTTGTTCGTCTACAAATACTTCAGCAGGCAACTGCAGCAATTCTTGCTCAGGCAAACCAGCAGCCACAGATAGCACTTCAGCTTCTCAAATCAGAGTAAATGACACTCATAGAGACATATAGCGAGAATGACTAATAATTAAAATCTTGTAAAGGTCGAGTCGATGACCTTTTTCTTCACAAAGGACTTCTGACATCCCCCATCGCTATCAATTGAAATGTCACCACTTACACCAGGATAATCTCTTGTTAGATAGAGCTCCTTCTTTGCGCAAGAAGATTCACCGTTGCATTTCTTAAGCGAAGCAATTGCAAGTTGTGTCGCATCATAGGCTGATGCGCTCAAACTATTGGGAGCATATCCGTTTCGTTTCTCAAATTCTTTACGGAAGATTTTCTGCTCTGAGCTCAGCGTTGCTGGTTCCGGCGCAAAAAGAATTGTCCCTTCTGCCGCGTCTCCAGCAACTTTAAGTACATTTTCTTCTTCTGCCTCATCAACAGTAAGAAACTGAGAAGTAATCCCAAGGTTCCTCGCCTGCTTCATGATTGTTCCTGTGCGGTGAGCAATATCTGCAATGAAAAGTACATCTGGCACATTTCTAACATATTTCGTGAGTACAGCTTTAAAGTCAGGAGCTTCTAAGGGAGGGGTTTCAAGGCCTATAATCTTACCGCCTAAGCGTTCAAACTCTTCCCTGTAAGGCTCCGAGAATCCCCTTCCCCACTGAGAATCAAATAAAAACAATACCGAAGTTTTTGCCTTAAGAGAATTAATGGCATACCGAGCTGCCTTTCGAGCTTCATCCGCCGTTCTTACATTTGTAGAAAAAATAAAATCACTCTTGTTTAGTACCCCTGTGGGAATAGGCGAAGAATGAAATACTATCACCTCATCTTTATTCGCAAGCGGCGCGAATGCATCAAGCCCAATAACACAGTAGCTGCCAGCTATTGCGTGAACTTTATGGACACTGCTCAGCTTACGAAAGGCAGTAACGGCATTCTTGGGCAAACAGGCATCTTCATAAAACACCTTAACTGAGATATCACTTTCTTGCTGTGATACGGCAAGTTCAACGGCATCTTTTATGAATGTACCGTAATTCGCGAAGTCTCCCGTTAAGGGCGCTACCACACCTAGTCGAATTTCTTCTTCAGCACAGAGACATTGGCCCCAAAGCAAACTAAAGAATAATCCAACGCTTAGGAGTATTAGTTTCCTCATATCAGGAATCCTTAAGTGCGGACTTCCATGCGACTTCAGCAGACTTTTCTTTTATGGTATCTATGACTGTGCGTTGATTCTTTAATGTAGGAAATTTCGAATAAAACATCGCACAACTATCAAAACATTGAACTTGCCAGAGCTCCTTGCCATTAGGAACCTTCTGTGCGCGAATGTGATCAATATCATTCTTCATGATGTCACGGAACTCATTGTAATGAGCGTCTGCACCAATGGCATAGAGAGCATCAGTAAAAGTAGAGAGAGCAGGCGCTAAGAGCCTTTCAGAGGCTTCATACTGGTAGCGAGCTGATAGCGATAGCGCATCGCTATATTCTCTTAAAAAACCCGCGATAGCAGAGATCGCAGCACCACTTTTATCACCCTGCTCGTACATCTCAAGGAAGCTTTTGGCAACTTCTCTCTGATAATAGCCACGAATCTTCATATCCTCAGCCACAGGTTGAACGCTAGCTTTCATAGCATGAGGTATCACAAAAGCATTTCGTAGAAACAGCAGTGAAGACTCAGCCCAGCCTTGCTCGGCAGAATCTTGTGAAAGTATGGTTCCGTCATCAATAACAGAGAGAAGATCTTCAATCTTACACACTACACGTTCAGCGCACTCAGCAATCCTTAAAGGAGGAACGGTAGCATGAAAACTACTGGCCAATGGTACGATATCGGCAGGCTGATGACTCGGGGACAAAGAGCTCAGGTTCATAGGTGGCTGTGTACTCATTTTTAAAATACTATTAGCTCAGGCAACAGCTTGCAAGCACATTCCACCATGCTCCTATCTTTAGAGCGGCTGATATTGTCCATTTTACTAACACAGCCTATGTTGTGATTACCAATTAAATCTCCATGAGGTGATATGAATCAAGAAGCAACATATAAAATCGCAAGCGGCATGATGGCAGAGATTGAGGCTGAATCAAATACAACAAGACGATTCCTTGAGCGCATCCCCGAAGACAAGCTCAGCTGGCGCCCACATGAAAAATCAATGACCGCAGGGCAACTTGCTCACCACATCGCAACACTTCAAAAGGGAGTCCTTGGTATGGCACTTAAAGATTTAGCAGAGCTCCCTGACCTTTCTGAACCATATCAACCTGAATCAAAGGAAGAGATACTTACCGCTTTTGCTGAAGCTACTGGCTTCGTCACAGAGAATCTTCCTACAATTAATGATGAACGCATGAAGGAAACTTTAAAGATTACCAGAGGTGATACTATTATTTTTAATGAGCCAAGGATTGGATTTTTAAGAATGGTCCTTCTTAACCACCTCTACCACCACCGTGGCCAGCTAGGGGTATATCTGCGGTTAACTGGGGCGAGTGTGCCGTCAAGCTACGGACCAAGTGGTGACGAGGCGCCACGTCAGGCAGAATAAGATTTAAGCTTAAGTGAGTAACCTCATCTCAAAGAGAGCGGCTTCAGCCTGATCATATTCAATGTAACGTACTTCTTTTTTAGAAAATCCCAACTTTTCATAATAATGACATAATTTTTCACGTGCAGCAGTACAATCAAGACGTAGATATTTCCGTCCTTCCTCTAAGGCTCTTTGCTTTGCGAGATCGATCATAGCTTTTCCAATCCCCTGCCCGGCAAACTTACGATAAACGGCAAGACGATGAACAAATGCCGTACTCTCATCCTGTATCTCAGGCCAATAGATAGGATCTCTCGTCTGATACGTACACGCTCCTGCGGGCTCTCCATTAACCAGAGCAAAGTAAAATACTCCGTCTTCTATGAGTTGCCCGATGATCTCTTCTGAAACATCCTGCTCTGTCCACATAACCTCCGCGCCATCACGCTCAGTCCATTCTTTCGCTTCGCGGAGAATATCAAGGGCGAGCTTTAAATCTTCGGGATTTGCTTTCTGTAACTGTACAGTCATAGAGCTAGCTAAATAGTTAAAAGAGAATAGTATTTCATAGCCAGATAGCTTATTCTAGAGAAAGACTAAATCATTACCAAATGCAGTATCACACTGAGCATGCACTAATAAAAAAAGGTTAGACATGTCGTCGTTAGTATAGATAGCTTCTCGTGGTATCATAAAGACACCGGCAGTGATGATCGATGGTCAGCTCGTGCACAAGGGAGGTTTCCCTAGTAAAGAAGACATTGAGTCGTGGCTTAAGTAACGCGACTAATCTTCAACACGCACATGCATCATTCCACGACTACGCGGAACTCGAGACTCCCCGAAAACTGCGGGGCTATAAACATGTGAATTGCGGCTCTGAGGATAAAAGGCAACGACGCGTCCACCACTATAGTGATGTATACCCATATGAGTTGCTTTCTCTTTTAAAGCTGATCGCAAGACTTCCTCGTAGCTTCTCTGTCCGGGCTGTGCAGGGTCACCGAAGAGCGTTGCGCCCTTAGAGGTTTCTAAGACTCGCATGTGCATTCTTGCGTAAGGGGTTGCATTCGGCCCATAGACTTCTAGAGCTCTGGAGCGCTTTGTAGAAGATTGTGTGAGAAAATAGAATGCGTCATCCCACTGACCATTCTGCTCTCTTTTCTGAAAAGTAAGCCTTGAGCGAGAACTATCCAGCGAGACTCTCCACAATAATGAACTCTCATCATCCTCGCTTTGTGCCGTAAAGAACCACGCCCCTCCAGTCTGCCGACAAGGTGAATCAATATTAAAGTTCCTGTATCCCATAAGCAGTTGAGTCTGCTCGCCTATAAGATTCATGGGAAGTTCGTCACTAAGAGTAAAAAGGTGCTTAGGAGATGTAAGCTGTACTTTTTTCACATTTGCGTCACTCGGAAAATGAAGGAGTGCTGACAAAGCCTCATGAGGATTTGACCACTGTATACATGTTTTTACCGCGTCTTCAGTATCAAGCATTGCGGTAAGATCGTCGCGTTCTACGGTATAAAGGTACTTCATATCAAGTTTCTTAAAAGCACCGAGAATGGATGTGATCTCTTCTTGAGCGCGCGAGAGCTTTAGCTCTTGAAAGGCATGATGAAGAGAGCGTACTGCACTATGCGCCTGTGAGCTTGAAACATAGCTTGTGAGATTCTGACGTAGAAATAAAAGTCTGTGCGCAATAAGGTGAATTCTTTCAAGCTTTGCATATGCTTTTCTTTCAGAAGCGCTGCCTGCTGTATCACGCTTTTTCTCAAACATCCGCTCTTCTAGCTTATCCAGACAGGACTGACTAAGCTCAAAAGCAGGATACAAGGATCTGAGCTTATTAACTACGTGCTCACCTAGGTGATCGAGCCGTTCAATGAGGCTCTCATTGTGATCTTGCTCTTCATCGGGGATAAAGAGAACCGTATCGATAGTGTTTCTACGCCATATCTCTTGCTGCTGGTTATCTAGCACAGCGAGTTGCTTCTTTGCGCTCTTAGAATCATAACGCCAAGAACGCCACCGTCCGTGCAGGTGCGCTTTTGTCATCTCTTTAAGTAGGGTTGATGCTTGCACAACTGCACGTCCGTCCTGCTCCTCAGCAACGCTGTAGTTGTGCAACGAAACTGAGGCAATAATTGCGCGAAGTCTCTGACCACGAAAACCGGGTTCATCCAGTAATGACTGCTGCTCAACAGGAGTGAGTGGTAGCAAACGAGTGGCATATGCACACGCTTCTCGTTCAATCTGATCTACAAAATCTGCCGCACTCTCAGAAGATGGCAGACTCCACTGCTTATTTCTTACAAGTAGCGTACGTGATTCTAAAGCACGGTTCACAAGCTTACTCGAAGCTCCTTTTAAAGTAGTAAGGAAAGTGAATTGAAGAGGATCTCTTGTACCCAAGTATTGGCAAAATGCCCGAATACCATCACGAGAAGTTGTAAAGTAATTATTATCAAACGCAGCAAACCCTTCTGGATGAGTAGAGAGAGGAGAGAATAAAAGTACTGGAATCTCAGAGTCTTTCGTCCAGTAATCATCTTGGAGCACCTCCCCTTGATTCACCAGATCTTGATAATCAAGCCAAAAGTCAACTGATAGATTACCGTAATTGGAAATCTGCTTTAGGGCGACGACCGAGTCGTCAAATGACGAAAATACGCGACGTTCACAGAGATGAGAAAAACCGTAACGAAGTACAGGTAGCAGATCTACTTCTTGGCGAAGTACACCTATCTCTTCAATAAGAGAACGAAGTTCATCAAGTTCCGTAACAAGGCCACCTCTTAGCGCTGGGAGCAAGGCGTCACGAATTAGACCTTCAGCATCTTCTGGACTCCTCTCAAATTCCCGGTCAACAACGCCGAGAATCTGCTTAAGATTACTGATGGAGTCCTTATGCGGTAGAGACTCAAGAGCAAAAGCCAGTTCGGTTACCAACGCATGATGTTCCTCAGGCGCAAAATTCAGTAATCCATAAGTATCGTCTGATAGAGTATGAAATCGACTATCATGAGAAGAGAACCGAGTATACGACTTTGACTGAAGATAAGTGGCAACACCAGCTCCCAGATCGAGTTGAGCAGAAGCCGATAGTGCTTCTAACATCTGCTCATGCTCTAGTGAAAAGATCTTTAGCTCCTTCGGATGAGGATAGGCTCTCTTTAAGGCAGGAAGGCTATGTACAAGATAATTCCAGAGCTGACACTGATCACCTAAAGGATCAGGTTGAACTCTAGCAATTTGTGTTTCTCGTACATTCTGATACTGCTCAATCGCAGAAAGAACTGTTGATTCATCAAAGTATTGTATAAGTCTACAAACTTCAGGCATACCGTAATCACAGTATTCCAAAAAGCCGGGCATTACCTCAGTATCACATAGCGGTTTCTCCATAAGATGCTGCTTGCGTCCAAGTACAGCATCTGGAGAAGACCACCGGTTAGTACCAAAAGGAATACCCGCTCTTAGGAGCGTCAAGATTCCCTCTTCAGACACACCAATGCTCTTCTGAGCATGCAAATTTGGAATTGTCTTTCTGACAAATCGCAAAAAGTCATCGTTACGAAGACCGGCTTCAAGACCAATATTCATAGCACTGATGAGGTTCTCGGTACCAAAGGTGAGAAACGGCCTCGTTCCATCTTCAGAGAGCAGGACGAGAGTCTCCGCATATTTAGCTGCATCAAATCCAGCGCGTTCAAAACAAACCCGGATATCAGGGTTAATCTTCAGCTCAAAACCACGAATTCTAGCCGCAACAAGAGCATTAAATTCGCGAAGCGCTCTCTTTCCCTGACCAAAGGAAAATGTTTCACGCGCAACTTCTTCTAGTTTTGGAAAGTCCTTAGCAGGGAGATCTTCAAACGCACGCTTAAGATTCGGGATGAGTCCATGAACTACTTGCTGGTATGCTTGACGGCTAAGGGAGCCACCACCACGGTGTAATTCACCAAGAACACTCGTTGTCGTAGAAAGCTTGAGCTGCTTCTCTTCATGCGAGCCTGTGAGTATTTGTGCAGGAACTGCTCTAACAAAGTCTCGGACACGGTTATAACTTGCTGCTAGTCCGGCCGCTGTCCTGTAGAGATCAGTTATCTCATCTCTTAATTCTTCAGGCTGATCTAAATACGGAGTAATGACTTCACGAAGACATTCCGCTATGTCATAAGAGTTTTTGGAATCAAGCTCATCTTGATAACAGATCGAGAGTAGTTCACCAACAAGCTCTCTGTTTTCAGTGATAAAGAGAGCTTCTTGTGGATCAAACCTCTTCGCTTCAATCCCGTACTGATCTTTTATCTGCGCCCAACTCTTCTCAAATTCACGTCGCGCCGCAAGCCAAGTGCTTGAATCATGGTCCTGTAAGGCTTCACGTAAGAATTTTTGATGAGTCTGGTGATACATATCGCTGAGATAGATATACTATATAGGAGATCTTACTCAAGAAAACTCTCCATATCAGGACTTCATCAAAGATAAGCACTGGTAAAACTCAATAATCTGTTGAACTTAAAGGTCAAGACAGCTTCAGGCCATAATCGCCGCAAGGCTTATCACACCAACAAGTATCCAGAGCACTACCCCAAGTATTAGGGGACGAGCCCCCACCCTCTTAATAACATCGAGAGTTAATCCAGTTCCGATAAGATACAAGGTCATGATGAGAACTCTTCGAGAAATTGCTGCAACCATCTCTCCGAACTTTGTTAGCTCAGGGAAAGTCGTGACAATTGCAGACATCAATAAAAACCCAAGAATAAACCACGGCTTCTTAGCTGAGACTTTTGCTTCCTCTTGCGAATGTTCTCGAACACGAAAACTTAGCGCGAAACATAGAGGTATAATCCAGAGCGCTCTCGAAAGTTTAACTGTAGTAGCAATATTTAAAGCCTCTGATCCATACCCGAGCGCAGCCCCTACAACAGAGCTCGTGTCATGAATTGCGAGTGCACACCAAAGGCCAAACTGAGACTGGGTAAGCTCTAAGAGATTCCCCACATATGGAAAGACATATAAAGCGAGGGCATTTAAAAGAAATACCGTAGCAAGCGAAACGGAGGTCGCGCCAGCAGATGCTCCAATGGTAGCAGACACAGCCGCGATGGCACTCCCCCCACAGATTGCCGTACCGCAGCAAATAAGAAGCGTCAGCTGTTTTTCACAACCAAAAACTCTACCGAGCAGCGTGCCAACTAAAAGCGTAGCTAGAATACCAACAAATGTATAACCAATTCCTTGAAGTCCTGCTTCAGCAACTACCGAAAGATTCACCCCTGCACCAAGTCCAACAATAGACCAAGCGAGCAGCCGAGAGGTGTATTTGCGGGTATAATCAATATAGGGATTCTTAGTAGCAACTCCTGCGACGATACCCAATAGCAATGCAACGCCGGAAGATAGCCCTGCCACCAGAGAGATAAAAGCACCAGATAGAATTATAATACGACTCAAAAGGCTTCTCGCACCCCTTCAGGATCATAAAAACGAACGTCTGTTATAGAAGCTTACGACAAAGTGCAAGCCTAAATAAGTAGTAAGCAAAGCTACTACTTTCTGGCACGGATAAGAAATTTGGCATAGCAATGAAAAGAGATGTAGAGAGAAAACGTCGTAGGTGCATATATAATGCATACTAGGGAATGACTTCATTATCAATCAAGGCAGAGTATTTAAAATACTGTGGCGTCAATAATGGGGATCGTCCCTATTAGCGTAAAGCAGCAAATACATTGAAAGATTTCGAGCATAATAGGGACGATCCCCATTATGCCACAAGCTACTGCCTTTAAACGTACCGCTCTAGGGTTACTGAAGAGCTTCTGAACCTCTTGTATCTCCCAAGCTGCTTTCGGTCTCCGACAAGACTAGCTACGAGGCGAACAGAGTAAACCTTTTCTCTATAATCAGAATACGTCTCTATTGGCAGCTTAAAAAGCATGGTGAAAGTTCTTGCGCGTTTTTGACGCATGATCGGTAGTACTTTAACTTTCTCCTGTACTGCGTCTTCCCCAAATACCCAACCGACACGGAGCTTCCCACCTCTTCGAGTGGATCGAAAACCCCTGTTACGCACTTTCACTGTCGCTTTCCAACATTGATATTCCAGACCACATTCACCATTAGTGACCTCAAATGAATCAATGCTCACCGATGGAAGCTTTCGATATTTCATATATATAGGGATATCTAGAACATCCGTTGCATCTCGTTGATTCTCAAGATGTAGTGACGATGCATAGACGCCGACGTCACGGATTTGGGCTTGAACCACTACGGTACGAAGTTCACCGGGCTCAAAACAGAGAGCTCTTTGCCATACCCATTCGTTATTCACTCTTGGAAAGCTTAATAAATCGGTATCACCTCCTACAAAGCTCACGTTTGCACAGAATTCCTCTGTTCCTTTATAGCGAAGGAAAAGAATCTTATCTGGAGCTTGACCATGCTGATGCTTAATCAAGTTGATCTGCTTTAGCGAAGGATTGACGATTTCAATCTGCGCCAAAGCCTCTGATGTAAGAAAACAAGCTGATAAGAGTAAAAGAAGAGTAAAGCGAACATACTTCATAGCGGCACTCCATATGATGTGTTAATCACACATTAGTTGCTACTATCCTTTCGATCAAGCTTTTATTGCTTAATTATTCAATTACTATATAATGTGCTGATAACACAGTGTTTAAATATGATCCTCCGACAACTCCTAAAACCTGCCATTGTATTTGCTCTCCGTCGCGGCTTTAAATCGCAGGAACTTCTTGAAGCGCTGAAGAATTGCCTCGTTCAAGTAGCTGGCGAGGAGCTGACTCGTCTCGGCGAAGATCCTAATCAGAGTAAGCTCGCAGCTATGACCGGACTACCAAGAAGAGAGGTCTCAAAGCGAATGGATCTCCCTGACACTCAAACTGAAAAGTTAAATGTGATTTCAAAAATCATTGGGCAATGGCAACATGATAAAAGATTTCTTACGGAACGCGGAAAGCCTGCCTCCCTTCACCACGAAGGTGCAGAAAGTGAGTTTTCAGAACTCGTACAATCTGTAACTTCAGATCTAAATCCTTACACCGTCCTCTTTGAAATGCATCGGCTCAATCTTGTGACAAAAGAAGACAATACGATTCAGCTCAATCGAAAAACATTTGAGTCAAAACCCGAATCTAACGAATCTTATGAGTTTTGGAGTAGAGACATTGCTCTGCTCAGTGAGACACTTTTAAATAATATTCAATCCGAAGAATGTGAAGCACCCCAACTCCACATTAACACCACGTACGACAATATAGTCACGGAGAAGCTCCCTGAGATACAGGAATGGATTCTCAAACGCGGCGCAGCCTTTCACGCCGAACTCCGCACTTACCTGAGCAAGTTCGACAAAGACCTGAACCCGACTCTCTACGCCTCTAAGGGCCAGGGCAAGGTCAGTGTTTGCTCGTTTAGTCTGACAAATGAGAAAAAGGATAGCTGATGTCTCGCCTGTTACTCACCTTACTTCTTACTGTCGCGTCCTTATTACTAACCTCCTGTGCTGGTGGCGGGTCTTCTGGGACAGGTACCGGAGAAATATTTACTTTGGTAGGTCAGGTAGTCGACACCTCCGGCCAACCTGTTCAGGACGCTACTATTACCCTTCTTGAAACCGGGGACATGGTCCTTTCCAACAAGGAAGGAAATTTTACTATCCAGCTTGATATGGAAGTCGGCCAAGTTCTAACCCTTGAAGTAGTACGAGGTGATGGAATGGCCATACAAATTATCCAAGTTCCTCAGGAAGACTCCTTCCTCATCCTCTCAATTAAGATAAACCCCGTCCTCGAAGAACAAACTACCGAAACTGTAACTATGCGAGCAAAAATAGTAGGTACCTGTGATATTTTCTTTGAAAACAACGAAATAATACGACAAGCAAACGCTATCGCTCAGGGCACAGAGTGTCTCGCAAAGGTGACCTTTCAAACAAACGACGGATTCGGACTCGCTCACGCTCCGATAGCAATTCAGTATCGGGCTTGCGAGTCCGGCGCGCCGTGGCAAACGGTAGCCCTAGGGGCCACAATGACTGGAGTGAATCTAGGAGTAGCCCAGATCCCCTTCTCTTATTTCGATGATACCGAGCATTGTCAGTACCGAATCGTTGTACCGTTTCAAAGCGAAACGATATCACCACTAAAGCAGTTTATATCAACTTTTACCGAGCAGAGAATGAATGAGCGCAAACGCTAGTTCTACGAAAAGCGAAGTACCAAGTTACTTTTTTAAGGGCGAGAAAAGGGGATCGTCCCTATTATGATATTAAAACTAATGATATGCGGCGCTCTAGACAAAACGAGAACCACCTGTATAGTTTAAATAAATCGGAGCACTAAGCAAATTTATCTTAGGGATCAAGGGATTGCCCCATTTTTATGCCAAATAACTTTTACCATTATCCAGATGACAGAGAGGTTCCTACCAATGAGCTCTTGGACACTATTGAATCTCTACCGCTAGCAGACTTGCAGGATCTCATATCTGAGGATTGCGATCATTTTGCGAGCCTAGATTATGACCCGGAAAATTTTCAGGGAGCAGCCTTTACCAACAGACTCCGGATGTCTGACCGTAGTTTTTGGCAAATAAATCTCGATCGCCTCGGGGATATTCAGGAGATTTCTGAACACAATAATCTTATTGGGTTGCTGTATCGATGGACTTCTGTGCTAAAAAAAATATCTCCTGCATGCAAAGGAGATGAAGGAAAGTTGCTCTACGAATGCGTTGATCGAGCTGAGGCCAGAATGAAAGGTTTCGTACGGCAGCGAAAAAGAGTTCAAGCTAAGCTAGATAAAGAAAATGGTGATTTCTAGTAGCTTTATAGATTTCTGTAAGCACGAAGATGTCACCTACTCCCCGTAAAGCATATCCTGAACAACCTGTTTATCGAGCCTGTGTATATCAAAAATTCCGTCAGCTTCAAGTGAAGTCGCTAGATCTTTAGAGAGCTGCATAATCTCACTCAACTTCCCCTTATCAAGTGTAGTAGCATCTGGAGCAACTTCGATATTAAGAGAGATTCTTTTCCCGGTCTGGCGGTATGAATCCAGAATATCTTGTGCACGATGAAGTCGCTCTCTGCGGCCCTTAAGCATATTCATTGCTGCGTCACGACCTTCCTGAGAACCGATATCTATGTGTATGAGATTAAATCCTTCCCCTGCAGGAGCTTCTTGATCTCCTACATAGAATCTGGTCTCCGCAATATCTTGAAATATACTTCGGAACTCATTACGAAACGCTTCGCCCTTATCAGAGCCATCCCGCATAAGTCCGATAAAGCCATCACCCACTATCTCTCTTTTTGACACTAACGATCTGGACAGAGTATAGCGTAAATAATTGGTTTCCTGAGAACTCTCAGCGAGTGCATCAATAGAATCGCTCTGCGTAAATCCTGATTCTACTGCCCCGTAAAGTGCAGTCCCTTCTGCATCTTCTTTTTGCGGTGCAGTAAGTCGTATATACTCTGCAGTTAGAGCCATGAGTTCTTTTGCGATTGCAAATCTTTGCTCAATAGAGATGCCATGCTCATCCGCTTTTTTGATAAGCCCCTGCATCTTCTCGTATACCTGATCGATTGCATCGAGCCGTTTATCAAGTTCACCCTCAACACCATCCGCCTGAGCCTCTTTTATCCGCTCAAGCTCCTCTGCTTTGTTCGTCTTCTTAGCGAGATCAACTACGACGGCTTCATCAACGCCACCAGTTGATTGTATGTTTTGAGATGAGTGAAATGAAATTCCACGGCCGAAACCATTTGCACGCTGCCCGTTTATGCTAAGACCAGCATAGGCTCCTGAGAAAGGCGAGTTACGCCGCGTTGAAAATAAGCTCGTAGAGACATCCATGTTTCAATGACCTTTGTATATAATATCGACAAAAGTCACCGGGCATATAAGGAAATACTAGTTATGCATGTATAATCGGCTAGTTATGCTACCAACTCATACAATATATTGAAAGATTTTGGAGCGTTCCCTTATCTCAGGTAAGATCTTCTTCGACCTCTTTATGATGAAACATCCGATAAAGTCCGGGAAGTACTAGAAGCGTTAGTACCGTTGAGGAAAGGATTCCACCGATTACGACGGTTGCTAGCGGACGCTGAACCTCTGCCCCGGCTCCAGTCGCAAGTGCCATAGGAACAAATCCAAGGGAGGCAACAAGTGCCGTCATTAACACCGGACGAAGCCTCGTGAGCGAGCCTCTTGTTATGGCGTCATCTAAAGATGCTCCGTCTTCGTAAAGCTTGTTAATAAAAGTTATCATGACAAGACCATTTAGCACAGCAATCCCTGAAAGAGCGATAAAACCAACCCCCGCAGAAATTGAGAGCGGTATAGAGCGAAGCCATAGAAGCACCACCCCACCAGTTAACGCAAGTGGAATACCCGTGAAAACTAAAAGTGCATCCCCTACCGTACCCAGTGTGATAAAGAGAAGAACAAAGATGAGAAGTAGAGCAACAGGAACCACAATTTGAAGTCGCCTTGAGGCAGAAATCAGATTCTCAAATTGTCCTCCCCAAGTTATCCAATATCCTGAGGGAAGCTCTATCTCCTTTCTCATCCGTTCCTGTGCCTCCGCCACAAAAGTTCCGAGATCTCGCCCTCGTACGTTTGCCGTAACTACAACTCGACGTTTTCCATTTTCACGGCTGATCTGATTAGGGCCTAAATTGGTATGGATTGATGCTACCTCACTAAGCGGTACAAAGGGCCTTATACTCATACCCTTGGCAGATGAATCAGGCAAAGGAATCATAATTTTCCTGAGCACTTCAGGATCATTTCTAACTTTATCAGGTAGTCGAACAATAATACTGAAACGACTATCTCCCTCAAAAACCTGACCGGCCACTTTTCCTCCGAGAGCAATTTCAATGATCTCCTGAACATCACCACTCCGTAGCCCATACCTGCCGAGCGCAACTCGATCAAGCTCAATCGTCATGAGAGGAAGTCCGGTAATCTGCTCCACTCCCACATCTGATGCCCCCTCAATCTTCTCTAACACTTTTCCTACAGCCTTTGCTGAGGAAAGAAGAAGATCCATGTCATCCCCGAATATCTTAACGGCCACATCCGATCGAACACCCGCGATAAGCTCATTAAATCGCATTTCTATCGGCTGAGTGAATTCATACTTGTTGCCGGGTATATTCTCGACTGCCTTTTCAAGTTCAGATACCAATTCGGCTTTTGCTTTTCTCGGATTAGGCCACTCTTCTCGCGGCTTCATAATAACAAATCCATCAGCAACACTTGGCGGCATCGGATCGGTAGCTATCTCAGCCGTCCCGATCTTGGCAAAAACCTCTTTTACTTCTGGAAAATCTTTTAAGCGCCGTTCAAGGACATGCTGCATATCTATAGCCTGAGTCAGACTTGTACCGGGAATACGGAGAGCGTGGAGTGCAACATCTCCTTCATCCAGACTCGGGATAAACTCAGCCCCCATTCGCGTAGCCAGAAGCGCGCTTGCGAAAACAAAAAATGCTGCAACTCCCACGACTTTCGTTCTCTCATGAAGACATTTCTCTAGAAGCGGGACATACGCTTTTTTAGCCGCTCTCATTATGATGTTTTCTTTCTCTGAGATATCCCCAGATAGAAAAATAGCGACAGCAGCTGGAACAAATATTGCAGAAAAAAGCATTGCACCTATAAGCGCCATGATAACGGTGTACGCCATTGGATGAAACATCTTGCCTTCAATACCAGAGAGACTAAGAATTGGCAGGTAAACCGCCATGATGATGAATACTCCAAAAAAGCTTGGGCGAATAACTTCCTTCGTCGCTGAAAAAGAAATTTTTAATCTCTCTTCTTTTGAGAGGAGTCTACCTTCTTCATGCTGCTTCTCTGACAAGCGTCGGATACAGTTCTCAACGATAATCACTGCACCATCAACAATGAGCCCAAAGTCAAGTGCGCCCAAGCTCATTAAATTACCCGTAATGCCATTTTGCACCATCCCCGTGATCGTAAAGAGCATCGAGAGTGGAATGACCAGAGCTGTAATTAGAGCTGCTCGAAAGTTTCCCAAAAGAAGAAAAAGAACAACAATTACCAGTGTGGCGCCTTCTAGGAGATTGTTTCTCACAGTACGAATTGTCGCGTTGACTAGATGAGTTCGATTATAAACAGCCTTTGCTTGAACTCCTTTAGGTAGCGAAAGATTAATTTCATCTAATTTCTTAGAAACTCTCTCTGATACCACACGGCTATTTTCGCCGATAAGCATAAAGACTGTTCCGAAAACGACTTCTTTTCCCCCCTGAGTAGCAGCTCCAGTTCTTAACTCTTTTCCAAGAGTTACCTCTGCTATCTCTTTAAGTAGAATCGGAACACCACCTCGAGTATCGACAACAGTGTTACCAATCTCTTCAACGTCTTTAAGTTGACCGGGAGCGCGAATGAGGTACTGCTCTCCGTTTCTCTCAAGATACCCGGCTCCAACGTTCTCGTTACTATTCATAACAACGTCCAGTACTTGCTTAAGGTCTAGCCCGTAAGCCTGTAACTTCTCAGGATGAGGAAGTACGTGGAATTGTTTTTCGTATCCCCCGATCGTATTGACTTCAATAACGCCGGGAACTACGCGAAGCTGTGGCTTGATAACCCAGTCTTGAAGGGTTCTAAGATCTGAAAGAGCGAAGGGCTCCCCATTTTCCTTCTTTGCATTCTCTTCAACCTGTAGAGTATACATAAAGATTTCCCCGAGTCCGGTTGAAATAGGTCCCATTGCTGGCTCAATACCTTCAGGAAGATTTCCTCTTGCTTCCTGTAAGCGCTCGTTAATAAGTTGGCGAGCAAAATAAATGTTAGTTCCATCTTTAAAAACTACCGTCACCTGTGAGAGTCCATATCTGGAAATAGATCTTGTATAATCAAGTAAAGGAAGCCCCCCCATTGCCGTCTCAATGGGGAAGGTTATGCGCTGCTCTGTTTCAAATGGAGAATATCCAATCGCTTCCGTATTAATCTGTACCTGCACATTTGTAATGTCTGGAACAGCATCAATTGGAAGTCGCTGATAGTTAAAAACGCCAAGTAACGCAATGGCTACTACTCCAAGGAGAACAAACCAGCGATGGTGAATGGAGAATCGAATAATCTTCTCTAGCATAATGTTTCCTTAAATTCAGAAATTAGTGATCGTGACTTGCGCCTGACTTAAGCACATCAGCTTTCACCACAAAGCTATTCTCAGTTACGTATTCGGTTTCTGGCTCTAGGCCTGAGAGAACTTCTACCCATTCTCCGTCTCTTCTCCCAAGTTCAAGGATAGCTATCTCAAACAAATTGCCTTTGCGTTGGAAAACGACATCCCAGTCTCGAAATGTCTGTAATGCATCTGCTTTGACCGCGACTGGAACATGCTCTTGGTCTAGTACCACCTCACCCAAGATAAAAAGCCCCGGGTTCCACTTCATACTAGTATTCGGCACGACAGCACGAGCAAGAAACGCCTGAGTATCCGGAGAACTTACGGGGGATACGTAGCTAATCGTTGCTTCAGTAACCGATGGGTCATCTTTACCATTACGTATAATAACCGTTTGACCTTTTTTAACCTTCTGAATATCTGATCGATAAATATTGAACTCTGCCCAGACTGATTCTAGATTTGCCACTACAAAAAGCTCATCTCCATCTGAAACGACTTCACCTAAAGAGACGTCACGCTGGATTACAGTACCTGCGATCTTTGAGCGAACCTCATAAAGGGTGAGACTTTCATTGCTCTCAATTGTTGCAATAACTTCATTTGCCTGAACCGTATCTCCAAGTTGTTTCTTAATAGTTTTGACAACTCCAGAGAATCGCGGAGTTAAGTGCAACAACTCATACTCATTTGGAATGATACGTCCTGTAACATGTAATGTGCTGCGAATCGTGGCCGGCCCAGCTGACTCAATAACCAGTCCTGCACTCTCCACCGCTTTTGGCGAAAGTTCAGTGCGCCCCTCGTATGAGGCATACTCCCAGTTATACGTTTTCCCTTTATAAATAGCCTGAATCTTCACATCAAAAGAGTGTGGCTCTTCTACGACCTTATCACCGATAGCATAATCGTCTTGCTTTCGATATGAGAACACATCAACCCGGTCTATCCGATGAAGTTCCATGCTGATTTTAACGGCATCTGGATCAAGTGGCTCGCCATACTCGTAAAAGTACACCCGTGACTGTGGTGGAATATCAGGTTCATAGATAGTCACTTCTACCTGAAAATCATCATCACCAAAAAGCTTCCCGCCGTGAGGACCCCTTGCTGGCTCTGCCTCTTTAGTTGATTTCTTCTCGAGAGAGAAGGCTGGCTGAACTACAAAAAGAGTAGCGAATATTCCTAAGACAGCAATCATTAACGACATATTCGAAAATAAGTTATAAGATTTTTTTTGTTTCATAGTTAGTCTTTCAGTTTGATTGCTGCATTTTTGGTTTCGGTTATTGAACGTCCAAGTATTTTTTCAAGTTCACCAATATGTTCATGATACTCTAGCGCTGCTTGAATAGAATTTAGCCTTGCATCGTAATAGATACGCTGTGTATCAGTTAACTCGAGGTAGGAAAAACTTCCCTTACGAAAGCCTTCCTTTGCGATTAAAAATGCCTGCTTTGCTTTTGGCACGATGGATTTTCTACTGGTCGTCATCTCAAGCTCGGCATGTTGAAGCTCTTGATAGAGACTAAAGAGCCGCTCTTTCACATTGAGCTCAGCAACACGCCTCATCGATTTAGAACGCTCGCGCATCGCAACGGCCTCAGATACCTGATGCTGATTCCTGTCAAAAAGTGGAATGGGCACCGAGAACTGAGCAACATATGTGTTGTCTTCAGAACCGTGAAAATGGCGATAACCTACTCCGAGTGTGACATCAGGAATACGCCCCGCTTTGGCGAGATCGAGTTCTGCATCTCGCAAATTCTTCTCAACAATCCATTTCTTAGCAACAGGGCTTTGTTCATAACTTTCTAATAGTTCATTATAGCCCAAAGTCTTCTTCTGCTCGAAGAGCTCAGGCTTTACTCTTTTAAAACGAACCTCTTCCGCCCCCCAACTGTTCACAAGTCGAAGCTTTGCCGATGCGAGCTCATGCTCACGATGCTCCTTCTCTATCTCAGCCTGCGCAAAGAGCACCTGTGCTTTATTTCCTTCCGCTTCCGAACTCCTGCCCGCTCGAATTCTTTCTTTGATATTTTGAAGTGTCACTTTTGCGAGCTTTAGAGCATCTTCTGCAAGTTCGAGTCGTTCTTGATCGGCGGCCACGTGATGAAAATAATTAATAGTATCTCGTAATATCTCAGTTCGCTTTAACTGATAGCCAAGCTCAGAGGACTCCTTTTGCCGAGAAGCAATTTGATTTCTAGCGCTACGTTTTCCACCTAACTCGACTAACTGTGAGAGCATGAGAGTAGTTTGAGCCTGATCGAATCCTCGAAACGAATTCGACCCGGCAAAGTCCTCTAGCTGTGGGTTAAACACAGGATTCGGAAGAAGACCAGACTGGAGGACTCTCGCCTCCATGACTCTCGTATCCCAGGAATACCCTTCAAGCTCGGGATTACCGGCGAGTGTCATAGCAAGTGCATGTGAGAGTGTTAAAACTTTTACTTCACCTACCGCCTGCTCTGATGTTGTAACAACTTTCTGGACACTACTATCAGCAATCAGATAAGCGACAGGAATGTGCAGAACGGTCAATAATTGTACGATATGAAATAGAATCAGTTTCTTTTTCACGATATTTCCTCGTTTATTAGCAGATTATTTTTCATACGATCTCCTAGCATTTCAGTGGTACGGCAAGCGGCTAACTACACTGATAAATATGGAATTTTAAATTTCAAACACCCTAACGCTATCCAAAAATCTAAGGACTTCGAGATCTCTGAACACGAGAGACAATAACAAGGTTTTACAAGAAGGTGGGGGGCGCACGACTGGTGATCGACCTGACATCGAAGTCACCAAAAAAGCGGCAATCATTATAAGGAGCACAGAGAGAAGATAAGATCTCCCCATGGCTTATCATGATAGGTGGATTTAAAAGAATTGAAATATATGAGGTGAGAGGGCTTAAACCATCGGTAATAGAAGTATCGTTTGATAGCCTTACATAATGAACGCTACTCATACCATGGGGTTTTTGCTCTGTTCCCTCATGCTCATGAGGAACAGAGTGTCCTGCATGATGATCCGTGTGATGCTCGTGAGCATCTTCGTGAGCACCAATCGAATCATGAAGCATCACGAAAAGCGTCTCTGCTACCGGCAGGTTACAGACAAGTAACCAGCTGAAAACAAGCAGAAAAGAAAACCATTTGTCCTTAGTGCGTAGCTTCTTCATAAGTATACTAAGCGGAGCCTATCACAACCTTCTTAAGAGTACCATAAGATACAAGCCCCGAAACGAAACTCGTGGCGCTCTGCATCTATACTTTTGAATTTTACTTAATATTTCTCGCCAAGTAACAACCGTCATCGTAATTTACAGGACTGAACGCTTTGTGGACAGAAGCATGATCCCTAAATCAGCGAACAGAGCCCCCAAGAGGGCAGCATTCCTATTACAATGATGCTTATAGAGTAAAGGAGAATTTCAGGCAAAAAGAAGATCGTCTCCTTTTTAGCCTTTTACTCGTTTGTGTTACTTGCTGCAGAGCAACTTCGCTTAATAATGATCCCCTGTATCTCATCAATCTCCTGAAAGTCTCTTGCTAAATCTCTGGTAAAGATAAAATGTCCGAACTCCCTTCTATCATTTGAATCGTGCGGCGAGCGTCCTCTGTTTACGACCACAATCATGGGAGTATTATCGGGGGCATCTCCTAGGTGCCTTTCTGCCTCTTCCATTGACTCAATAAGGATAAGGTCATAAATACGGCAAATCTCTCTCACATCACCAGTTGTAACAAATTCAGGGATAATGGTGGTCAAAGTAGAATCCTCAAGAAGCTCTCCGAAAGATTCACCTATACATCCTCCGGTTGCACCTCGGGGAGCTTCAAATCTCTCCCACTCCATACTCTCTAATGGATGAGCACGTTGTCTCACTGTGGATGTGACTTCGCTTACAGTATTTTCACTAATTCTACCAGCCTCACCATCAGTCAACCTCGTAATGGCGCTCATTGCAGTAAGTTCGATTATAGGCCCGCAACAGTCAGCCACCTGAAGGCTGACACAGTCTCCGGGCTGCAACATGTCTTCTGAGAGTTGATCAGAAGTGCACGAAATCTCCACTATCGGGTGTGCTGGAAGATGATCACATAGATTGTCATAGCCCGGAATCGATGAAGAACTCTCGATCCGGATCTTTATACTGGAATCGCTCAGAACTTGAATTGTTCCTGAAATATTAAACTGGAAATTCCCTGCGGGAACCGCAATTGGCCTACGCACCATTTCGTCATCTAGAGAAGGTACGTGAGGCGCGGTTTCATCTGGCGTAGTACCTAATGCCTGATCTAGGATCTCGCCCATCTTTTGCCGGGAATCTCTCTGTTGAGCTTCCCCTATAAGCTTTTGATATTGATTACTGTCAAAAAGTCCCACAACGCTACTTGTGCTCAGCCATAAACGCATCCATAAGCTCGACCAGCCTAGTGAGCCTGTTCAACTGTTCAGGTGTATATGCGTCACTCGTCAGGAAACGGGTGAGTAGATTTTTCTTCTCAAGCACAACTCCCAGCAAGGCTTCTTTTGCATCAGGAAAAGTTTCAAGCGTCGCCTTACAGATATCAATAGATTTTTCAGGAGAAATATTGATAGCAACATCAGGTAGAGCACTTCCAAAGACAAATTCACCACTTCCCCACAAAGCTGGAGCAAGCTCGCTTGCAGTCATCTCTTTAAGCATTCGTTGCTCTTTAATGTCTGGAAACATCTCCCAAAGTTCTTCTCCCGTCTCTCCTGTTGAAGGTGACATATCAATGACAGTAATGGAGGGAGAATCAACAACAATGTCGTGCTGAACAGAAGATATTCCATTAATCAGTTCGACGAGTTTAGGCTTAATAGAATCATCAATTGCGAGATATGATAGACCTAGAAGATTGCCTGATTTGTAGGCAGATTCAAGAACCTCCGCATGCTCTGGACTTCGGATATCTCTCACGTGAAATTTTACACATTGGTCGCCAATGCCAATAACACTGTAACCGTCAGGAACTGGAGGATTTTGAGGAAGACTCCTACTAGTAAAAACTCGAACCTGCTCTGCATTTTCGTTTACAAAGTCAGTGAGTTTCGCCGAAAAGTCATTTGGCATCTGTGCGTAATGCTGATATCCCTCTGGAACTGCCCTGAATTCACCGTAACTGTACATAATTTTTCTCTTTGAAATACGACACTGTTTACTATAGCTACAATTATAGGTCTAAGGTGCGGCTAAGCAAATTTTTGCTAAACGCGTAAGGAAGTGAAAAGGCAGAAAGAAAATATGTGTGGAGGGGGCACTTCAGCCGCGTCGTAATGGGCAGCGTCCCTATTATTGTAAGATAGCTTAGTCATTGAGCAATTCAGGGTATAAAGGGGATCGTCCCCTTTTCTCTACTAGATGCTTGGGGCGCCCCAACTTTCAAACCTAATGGGTATCCAAGCTTCTTCTGTAGCTCGAACCTCTAGCTCCCACCCCTCATCATGAAACCTACGCCAGTGAGCAACTGCGTTCATAGAAAATTCCAGCATTTGATCATAATCCTTAAATTCACCAAACTGTTTCAAATCCTCTGCTAGTGAAGCAGCATCGATATGAATTGAAATCGGATCTTCAGGCGCACGGTATTGAGGTTCATTATCAGTATCTCGAATGAGCTGGCGCACTGCTGTGTCCATTTCTAAAACATCAAATTCAATGGTGTCAATATTCTTACGAAAGCGTAATCCTCGGTCATTGAGTCGAAGTAAAAGGCTTGCTACATCAAGAGAGGATCTGAAAAGATTTTCATGAGTATGAAAGGCCCCAAGCTCTACTAACTGCCCAACCTTTTCTGGTTGAGTAACAGTAATCTCAAGGTCATTACTGGGCTCAGATGGAGTAGGTTTAAATAGATTCGAAAGAAATCCCATGCCTATAGGATATACGAACTAGAGTGCTAAACAAAATAATGTGTTCTTGCCTGTAAATGTAATAAAGCCAACGAGGTGTGTATTACACTGGCTCTAAATAGGGCAGCGTCCCTATTATGGTAAGGAGCCTAAAGTATTGGAGTATTTTTGAAAACACTCCTACCAAAGAATACGCCGACCACACCTCAACAAGATTGAACGTGCAGAAAAAAGAGATAATTTGAAGCTGCTGCAAATAAACATCTCATAATTTAGGTTAATCTGCTCTCTTTAAATTGGCCCTAAATTCTATCAAAGGTTTTAGAATAGCTGGCCCTCCCCCATTTTCAAACACAGATAATGCAGCATTAATTAACAAATCATTAAATTGTTCATCGTTCATATTAGAAACGATTTCTTTTAATTTCCGATCATCCTCAGAATAACAGTAGCGCCAGAACTGATCCGGAGTTTTGCCTGTATATCCATAGAGAGAAAAGCGTTCTAGTATAATATCTGCGCGATAATCCACAAAACATACTTCCTGCTCTTCGGCACGAAGAAGCCATGCTAAAACAGCTTCTGTATCTGATAGATCTAGGTAAGTGAAATCATCAAAAGACAAATCGTCTCGAAGTTCAGCCTGCTCAATTGCCATACTCCATCGCAGCTTGATAGCCGTATCAAGCTCCTCCTCAGTAACTCCAAAATCTGCAATGAGCAGATCCTCATTAAAGCGCATAACAACTGGCTGCCCTAGTTTATCTCGACTTTCAACCACGTGCTGGATCGCCTGTTCTAGTACATAATTACACCGTGTTGCGATAAATGTAGATCGGTTAAGGTCTATTCGTATCTTCGTCAAATCATCGAACGTCAAATTATAGTCACGTTTAAGAACTCTTTGAAGTTTTTCTGAAGCATAGGCTTGGTTAAGATTAACTTCACGATACTTTTTCAACTCAGAGAGAGTCTCACGATATGTATCCCCTCTGACTTTAATATCCTCTTTACAGGTCTCAGCGGTAACAAACTGATAGCCACCACCAAGATGAGCTAAAACTGGTTTTGCTGATCTACGAGCAAGCTCTATAGCAGCGTCCCACGGATCTTCATTTTCCAACTTCGGAATTTGAGTGGATACAAATCTATCTGACCTGACGACAAAAGTATCTATTCCAAGATCCTGCATTGATCCAAGCACCATATCTGCATCGAACTCATCAAATCCAATTAAATAATCTGAGAGCACCTCGATACCAGACTCTGTCGTCAAGAAACGTTGCCCATTCTTAATAATTGGGTCTCCAAAATTCTCATCAAACAAAGCAGCTAAATTTAAATCATTCTCGATATGACTCATGAACGTTCTACCTAATGCTATTCCCAACACTAGGTTATGCTTAGAATCCTATTAAATGTCTCATATTCCATCATTTGACGTGAGGAGATTTGGACATGGAGCTACTCTTATAATTTTAACAAGGGCAGCGTCCCTATTATTGTAAGATAGCTAAGACATTGAGCAATTTAGAGCGCAAAGGGGACAACCTACTTTTGTCGTAGGAGACATAATTACCCCTTTACCAGATGCCTTAGCTTCATACTCTCAACGTTTGCTTCCTCTTTTTTGTCATACTTGGCAAAGGAAACTCTTCTTCCTTCATTTAGTAGAATCACAAGCAAATAATAAGGTGGCCCATCGGACCACTCTTTCTCCTCTACCGCTATGTCTTTTATATCGTCAAATCTCCAAAGCTCTTGCTGTTGTCGAAACACAGCGGTAGACCACCTATAAGTAACCGTTCTCTTGGCTAGATCAAAAGAGGTACTGGAATCTATAGCCATTATGGCACCGAAGAATAAGGATAGAGAAACAGCAATAGCTCCCAGACAAATGGCCAGAACGAAAAGGAAGGGAAGATTGAAATACTCCTCCCAATGCACCTTGATAATGAGTTGATACGGAGCGATGAGTGGAACAAAACCAAACAGAGCAATAAGTACTCGTTGTCCCTTTGGAAGTGATCTTACGTATGTAAGTTTGTCAGATTGGTGCAAGTAGCATCCTAATTGTTGTAGTAACTACACTCAGTATGAGGCACAACAGTTGATACGTTTTTTATACAGCGTATCGATACGCTAGTCACCGTCTATTGAAGCATGTGCAAGCATCACACTTAAAGCGATATTATGCCTGTCTGCGGGAGGATAGCCTCTTTTAGGGAGCCTTAGGTATTGCCAATCGTCTCCTAATTCATTTTTACAGCGCAGGTATTCTAAATCACTACGAATGTCGCTTTGAAATCTTCGTAAGTTTTTCTCAGCATTTATTTTCTGCTGTGGGATGCTCTTGTTGTACATACGATAGTCCGCCAGTACGTAGCCTCGCTTTTCTAACTCTATTCGTGCGATTTCTTGTTCCGGGCAATCTAAAATTTGGCAGCACATGAGATCGGGATTAACATACGAGCATAAGAAACCAACTCGCTCAGAGTTTCGAAATTCTGCATACATGCTATCAAATCCAGCACAAGTAGTGTGTCTCTTTATTATTTCAACATCTATCATATTACCTCACGGTAAAGTCTAGCATTTGGGACGTAAACATCGACCATCACTCCAAGAACCTCTATCCTTTCTAGAAACAGTCCATCTTCCATGTCGCTTAAGGATAGTAGTCGCGCCACATTCATTCTTCTTATCTATCGTAGTCAACTTCGTAGCATTTCGTGGTGTTTTCTGTGTTTTAGCCTTTTCTAATGATTCGGCGTACGATTTGTATTCCTCATCTGTCTGTTCGAAAATATGGGAACCTGATGGCGCGTTTTCTTGTAGCCACGAGACTTCCTCGTCGCTAAGCTTACAACTTTCCTTTGAGCGCGCTACAAATTCTGACCATGAGATAGCAGTCTCAGCTTGGTTATGTACCACCTCGCAGCTTTTACTCTTCAGCAAACGAAAAGAACTCATACAGGCTACGGCTGTTGAGGTGCAGAATAAAGTACAAACAATTACAAAAATAACTCTTATGAACATTTGATTCATCTAAACAACCTAAAGGTCAAAAATAGCCGCAATTTAACCCGTATCCAATTACTTAATATGAAAGGGATTAAAATCAGTATCTCTATCATAGAAGTCTACTCCTTCAGCTTTTTTAAGCCAACTTGATACTGGAAGGCTCAAGGGAAGGGCTAGCACTTCCCAGAGTACCTTGAGCCCCCATCCCCATAAAATCATGTAGAAAATATTCCACATGGAAAAGACTCCAATGAAAGCAACAACACCAAAAACAACACTATCGAAGAATTGACCAACAATAGTAGATGCCACAAATCGAGTAGCAACACTTTTGCCCGCCATCATTACCTTCATTTTGGCTAGCACATATGAATTGGAAAATTCGCCAGCAAAGAGTGCACATACTGAGCCTAAAGCAATCTGTGGTACTGGGTTGAGCGTTGTGGTGAATGCATCTTGGTTGTGCCAGAAAGCAGCAGGAGGCAGTGCCCCGGCAGCCGTATAAGCTGCAACCATAAGAATCTGAGAGGCAACACCGGCCCAGATAACCTTACGTGATGCTGAATATCCATAAACCTCAGTGAGGACATCTCCGAACACGTATGCGATTGGAAATAGTATAATACCTGCAGCGAGATTAATTGGGCCAACCTCAATAATCTTAGTAGCGATTGTATTTGAAATAACCAGCGTTGCTGTAAAAAGGCCTGCTACAATTGGGAGATAACGGTAATGAGTCATACTTTATAATAAAAGGTTAACGGTATCACGGAGACAACGTGTTTTGATTTTGCTTGCTATTTTCCTCTTTTAATTGGGCTATCCTATAGCCATTATAAAAATCTCCTAATAATATCATCAAGAAAAACAGTAAGGCTAGAAATATCAAGCTTTTACCCAACAGTAGAAACCAGTCCCTACCCTTAAATGCCTCTACACAGGCTTTGAATGTAACTGCTAAAAAGTAGGCGAGACCAATAGGAACAGTAATCAGCGTAATCGCAAAAATAGTGTTAAGAATCATTTCCATACATGTAGCTAAAATCGAAATGTATTATTTTGCAAATGCTATCAGTATTGTGCCAATGCAGATTAAAGAGGCAGCAAACAACCTGATACCTTTATTTCCTTCTTTTAAAACCCGTGCTCCCATTATTACTGCAAAAACAACACTTATCTGTCGGAAACCTGCTACATAACTTACCGATTCATAAGAAAGTGCAATGAGAATAAGGAGATATCCAAAAATACCTAAAAACCCACATATCAATATAGAAGCCTTGTTTAAACGCCACTCTGTAATCACCGCTTCCTTGCTTTGAGTCATAAGCACATAAGCGGCAAAAATCATAACGCTTACATAAGGGTAAAGCCCGGCATACATTACCGTATTCATTCGCATCACCCCGAGCTTATCAACCATAGTGTAAGCTGTTACAGAAATAAGGGTAAGTAATGCATATCGGGTAGAAAGCTCTGTTCTTATTGCAAGTATCGGCTCAGCTAAATGTTTTATAGAAGCCTTCTTTAAATTGATTACGTATACGCCAAGAGTTGCGAAGACAATACCAATACCACCTGATAGACTCACTTTATCATCTAATAATATTACAGATGCAATCAAAACAAATGCTGGAGAAGCACGAGAGATAGGATAAACATGTGAGAGATCCCCATTCTCGAGTGATTTCGCCAAAAAGAACCAGTACAAAAAGTGAAGTAGTCCCGAAAATAGAATAAAATATATTGATGATATTGATATCTCCTGATTCTGAATTGAATAGTAAATGAGAACAGGAAGGAAATAGATAAGCCCTATGGCCTCATAACATAACAAAAATGCTTGTTTGTTTGATGCTTTTTTCGTTAGCAAATTGCGAAGAGCATGCATAAAAGCAGAGATGAGGACTATTATAATTGAGGTAATGCTCATGGAGAGTATATTGCTAACTATTGTTGAAAAAAGCTGCAGACTACCGCATGCTTTGTCTTGAGTTTGTTATCTCTCGTGCGTTAGATCAATATACCTTTGAGCTGCCAATGCAAAAGATTTGTGATCACGATGCCAGTCTGAGATCTCTTGAATATTAAAGTATCCAGATTCAGTACTCTCACTGTTAAGTTCTAACTGTCCACCTCTTAATGAACAGAGAAAAAGCAAGTGATACGAGGTGTATGGGTAACCAGTGGAGTCAGGAAGCCTATGAAAAACTTCGATAAGTGGCCCGGCTTCGATAGTAAGAGAGGTTTCTTCTTCAATCTCTCGTTGAAGCGCCTCTCTAGGCCCCTCTCCAACCTCTGCCCAGCCTCCGGGAAGCTCCCAGCAATTATCATCATGTCTTTTTGTGAGAAAGAACTTATTATCCTCTGAGAGAATTACAGCGTTTACCCCAACTTTTGGTGTAACGTGTCCCAAGTCTTTTTTAAGTGCTTCAATAGCCGACTCTTCGCTGAGCCCAGAAAGCTCTGAATATTGAATTGAGCAAAGCTTCAGTAAACGAGTATAGCGCTCAATGTCATGAGAATCTTTTGAGTAGTTTAAGCCAAGCTGCGCGATTGCTCTTAGCTCATCAAGAAATTCTAGCTTATGTTTGGGATTCTCATCTATTGGCATATCTGAATTTTTCTTCAGGCTCATTTCATGCAAACTACATTTCGATCAACCATATACAGTTGGTTATCTTTCTTATGGACTTACCCTAATCTCATTGGAGAGTCTATCGATATTATCACCGTACAGGACTTCTCCATCGGTTAAGGTTTTGAAAGGGATTTTGTTGATTTTACAATACTCAACTTCTCGATCTATTGCGGCTGACTCAGGGTGGTCTGATTGATAATGAGGCAATATAGCCTGATTCATTATTCCTAGCCCCTCCCAGATAGTCTCTCTCTGCTCTGGATAAGGAAATTGATCCGGGCTGTCGACTATTTTGTAAGCCTCTAAATTTGGGGCCAAGACGCATATCCCGGCAGAGAATCCACTATAAAGAAAATCTGTTAGTCGAAGTTTTTCGATAGCTTTGTCAAAACCGCTCAATTTCATTGCCTGTCGAAGAACAAAAACGTTACCTCCTATTACCCAAACGCCCGAAAACCGTTCTAGTTCGTGGCTAAGTGTAGATGAGTTTGAGAAAAAGTCTCTCAAATCAAGCACCTCAGTAGAAATGCCAATACTCTTAAGGTCATCTCCTCTCAACTGAGGAGTGTCTAATAGTTCGTTCTTAGGAATAAAATCAAGTGCATTTGTGATACATCCAATTATCCCGCCTCCAGATAATTCTACAAGCTTTTCGGGGAAGTTTCCGATTTGGTAAGAACTTAGGTAATACTTCATAAGTGCATCCTCAATATGGAGGAGATAAATAGCGGTTAGATAAATGTGTCAGCAGAGCCGGCATAAATTCAACCACAGGGTTAGCCAGCACGCAGACACATTTCTACAGTAATCGGGTAAACTTTTCCATTGGAAACGAGGTAGAGGGTGTCATTTCTAGCCTTTACCCAATCTACTAAGAGTGGATCTCCTCCTGAAGTTTGCAACGGACATCGAGAAAAGAGCATGGACACTTCTTGCAGGACCGATTCCAAATGCAACAAGCTCCCCCTGCTCTTCAGTAGGCATGAACTCTAATTGAGGGTCTAATATTAAATACTTCATGGCTTACGGTTACGAAAAAAGCCGTGGAAAAACACGCTTCAACTGATTATACCCACCTAGCACAAAACTTTAAAGAAAATAGCTTCAAAATCACTGTCGCCAGTATTCTCTAGGCTATGTTCGATGCCTGCTGGAACGCAAAGAGTATCTCCACTTTTTAGCTCTATTGGTTCAGCACTTTTAAAGTACATTACTCCAGCACCTTGCAGCACTACGATCATTTCGTCTTTGTCTTCATGCAGAAACCACGGAAGTCTTAATCCGGGTTTCATAATGCCATGATCAGAACATCAAGATTTGGAGAGGTAGCGTCAATTCAAACGGATGTCATCCCTCCAAAACCTGAGCTGACGTTCTGTCAATGATAATCAACCGTTTATCTATCACATTCCAAATTAAGTTATCGGATGCCACTATCTCAAGTCCTTTCAATGGTGGGCTACCATAAGTCGCATTAGGTTTAACGGTCACAGGAGAATGGAGGATTGATTCATCAGGATGAATCTCGTAACAAAATACGCATTGCTCATCACGTATAGTAGAATTGGTAGTGCGCTGTCCCCATCCTGCGGCAGAGGCAGCAGATACAGCAATCTGCTCCAACTGTGTCAGAGTTGGTGGACAAGGGAAGTAATAAAGTTGGCCATCCACAGGATGAATTGTGTCAACAGCGGCCAAGGAAAAGTGAAAACCTCTAATCGCTGTAGCAGTTGTCTGGATATCTGGGAAGAGAGGCTGATCAATCTTAGTCAACAAATCTAATGCCTCAACAGACCTTCTTCCTTCAAAATCGGTAAAAGCTAAGCTATGAGACTTGCGAAATGCTTCTGCAAAATCAGATGGCAATGTAACTGGCCCATCTATTGCTATTCCTTCTGGAGTCTTGTTGGTAGTTCGCGGATTCCACATAAGCAACTATGTTATGTGCTCAATAAACCGTGAGGTTTCATAGTCAGATATAGAAGGTCGCCGGGGTTTGAACATCGAATGTTTAACCTCAGCGAGCCCAGCTTCTCGAAGAAGGCCCAGCATCTCTAAGAAGAGAGCCTCGGGAGGGAGTCTTGCTTTTTTAAGCCAGCAGCCCATCCGATAAGCAGAAATCCAGCTACGAAGAAAATTCGAGCAAGGTCCAGTGGGTGTAGTAGCGGAAAGCAACAGACGATACTCCAGATGCTTACCGTAGCGCCACCAAATCCACCAAGATCCATTCGCCCTCGTTTGACGGATCTGCTCCAAGCGTAACCTCCAAGCCCCGCCATCAACGAAAACAAAATGCGCAGGATTAGCTCGACGCCCTTCGGGCTCAAGCCAAGACTTTCAGTCAACATGTAAAACCCTTTCAATTGAGAATATTCAAACCCCAGACGTTATGAAATTCAATGAAGAGTTACTCTTCAAGATTGAACTAACAATAATGACACACCTACTGAGGTAATCAAGTGTTAGCGAGGCGTCTCAGCAGGATTCTCAGGCACGACCTCACCACATGGTGAGCAACTTAACCTGAGTACATAGACGCCAGCTTTTAGGTACCCCCTTCTTTTATCCAGTCGAGTCAGGAAGTCTATGAAAAACTTCGATAAGTGGCCCGGCTTCGATAGAAAGGGAGGTTTCTTCTTCAATCTCTCGTTGAAGCGCCTCTCTAGGCCCCTCTCCAACCTCAGCCCAGCCTCCGGGAAGCTCCCAGCTACTATCATCATGTCTTTTTGTGAGAAAGAACTTATTGTTCGCTGAGCCCTGAAAACTCTGAATATTGAGTTGAACAGAGCTTAAGTAGGCGAGTATAGCGCTCAATGTCATGAGTATCTTTTGAGTAGTTTAAGCCAAGCTGCGCGATTGCTCTTAGCTCATCAAGAAATTCTAGCTTATTCAGGCTCATTTGTATTATAGTTCGTCGAGCTCTGAGAATACCACTATAAATGGAGTAAAACTACTGGAATGTAAGTTTGAAATTTTATAGAGGTAGAGAGAGGAGCATGCACCGTCTGGTTACGAATATCGTTTGTAAAGCTGGCACCTGTTGGCGCAGATGCGTAACGCTTATAACCAAATTTTTCGGACCAGACGGTGTGCTTTTTCGCTAACGAATACTCAGACCATGTCTTCGCAAAATAAGGACAGTCTATAAATAATTCGCAGAGAAAGCGTAGCATGCTTCGGCTTTATTGTTCAACAAAGAAGAGGAGCATGTCCTATGAAAACAGAAGATTACGCAGCCTTTATAGCGATAGACTGGGCAGACAGCGAGCATAAGCTCTCACTGAAGAAGACAGAGAGTGAGAAAGTGGAGCGCTCGGCTCTGAAGCAAAAATCTGAGGCGATAGAAGACTGGGCGGTGAGTCTCAGAAAGCGTTTTCAGGGGCAAAAGATAGCAGTGATACTGGAGCAGTCACGAGGAGCACTTATTTACGCTCTGATGAAGTATGAGTTCTTCGTGCTTTATCCTGTGAATCCTGCCACAGCAGCAAAGTACAGAGCAGCCTTTGCCCCCAGTGGTAAGAAAGACGACCCTACTGATGCTGACATGATGCTCGATCTCCTGTTACGGCACCCTGAGAAAGTATCAGCCTGGAAACCTGAGACAGAGCAAACGAGAAAGCTTCAGTATCTCGTAGAAGCAAGACGTAAGCTGGTTAATGACAGAAAGCGACTCGGCAACAGGCTTACAGCTCTTCTTAAAGGCTATTATCCCCTTATTTTAGAGCTTTTTCCAAAAATGGGAAGAAAGGTGCTCTCAGACTTTGTTCTCAAGTATCCCACCCTCTCCGATGCTCAAAAAGCATCTGACAGGGAGCTGCTGCAGTTCTTTACAAGCCATAACTCTTCTAGAGCAGCTACCAACCAGAGTCGAATAAAGCTCATCCATGAGGCGCAGCCTCTCGTAACAGACAGTGCCATTATCGATTCTTCGGCTCTGATGGCAATATCGCTTAGCAGACAGATAAATCTACTGGTGGACTCAATCATGAGTTTTGATAAGGAGATTGAAGCTCTGTTTGCACAGCACCCTGACAGCGATATCTTCAATTCTCTTCCAGCATGTGGGGAGCAGATGGCTCCAAGACTACTTGCAGCGCTCGGCACACAGCGAGACAGGTTCAGCTCAGCAAAAGAGATTCAAAACTTTACCGGAATATCTCCCGTGATAGAACGTAGTGGCAACCATTGCTGGATACGGTGGCGGTACAACTGCTCAAAGTTTATCAGGCAATCTTTTGTTGAGTGGACAGGTATCACTATAAAGCACTCACTCTGGGCTCGTGCTTTCTACGCCATGCAGCGTAAGAAAGGCAAGTCTCACAGTATCGCTGTCAGGGCTCTCGCTTTTAAATGGATAAGAATTATCTATGTACTCTGGAAAAACAGAACTACTTATTCTGAGGCTGAATACATCAAAGCTCTACAGAAAAGCGGATCGCCTATTATGGCGTTCCTGGCGAATACTCCAGAACTTGAAAATTTAAGATTTTCTAAGCAAAAAGGTTGACGTCGGACTCAGACCGTTTTGTTAT
>JAUIIO010000039.1 GCA_030431715.1 bacterium | reverse complement strand
ATTACTCACTCCCCAAAGTTCCTGATCGGACGTAGCGATATAGCTCTTATCACCAGACTGAACGCTTCTAGCTGCATCAGTCCATCCAACGTTTCCACTCACTGCCCAGTTTCCAAACCACGGACCATCGATATACTTTAAAACTCCGCCCACGTGGAAGCGATCTCCGTTACTACTAGCTGTTGTCGATCTAAAGTCTTGCAGTTCGTATCCAAATCCAAGCCCACCGTAAAACCCGTCACCCAGTTCAACCTGCTTTCCAAATGAATAGAACTGACTCTCATCTCTGTGTGCACCCCCATAACGCTTCTCATAGGTATACTCAGCGAGTCCCCAGCTACACTCAGTTTGAGATATAGCATCGAATGAACCTCCGGTGCCCCCACAGCTCTGTAAATGGCTGAGATGATTTCCAGACGAAGTTACAGCACCCTGCGCAGAAGAGTAGTGATCACTTGCATCGAGTTTCGATAACGCAGATGAAAGACCTCCTACACTCTGTGCATTTGCAGCTTCAGTCAGGAGATCTTCAAGAGCACTATCAGAGGCCGACAAAAGTTCTTCACGCTGCTTGTTTGCATGTTTGGCAATAGCCGAGTCATTTGCGCCTAGCTGAGGATTGTCATAGTCAACCGAAACACCTTCTATTCGGAAGGTCTCGTTGTTTTTTCCGTAATGCGGAGAGACGGCATATGAAGTTGCAGGTAATTGATATTGAAAATTCTCTATAGAAACATCACCCTGAGCAAACGAAACAACATCTTGAGGAGAGATTACATCAAAGGCAACCGTTGATAGTTGTGGAATGATTGTATTCGACCCACCTTGTACTTGCAGTGTATGGGCACTAATCTGTTTAGTATCCAGACCACTCGGATCGATCGAAAGAAGGTGTGTTCCACCAGTAATACTGTAAGTGCCCTCCGTCTGGAGCGCTCCTGAGATACTACCAGAATTTGTTACCAAATCTTCTCCCGTAGTATCGGAAAGAAGAATATCCCCTTTTACGACTGCTCCCTCATCAATAGTAACTAAAGCAACTCCACTAGAAGTGATTGCAGTTTGATCCTTCGCGAGAATGCTACCGGCAACCTTAATGGTTGTAACACCAATATTATTTTCAACATTGATAGCTCCACCGCCTTTACCCGTATTAATAAGGCCTCCGTGTTCACCAATGTGTATAGCGAGAGTCTCCCCTGAGCTTCTACTCTGAGCCGGGGTTCCGTTCTGAAAAAAGATGTTATAGACGCTATCTCCTGTAGCAGCGATAACTCCATCGACGTTTACTGCATTAGTCCCACTACTCATTGTATATGCGCGGATACCATGCGCATAGTCACCTGTTGTCTTAATTGAGCTGCCTTCTCTTAAAGAAATGAGCACGCCTCCGGTGTTGAGTCCTGGAAAGATTTGAGACCCGCCTACAGTATCGCCTGTGAGGAACTGCGTTTCGCCTTCATGTAGGAGAAGCATAGTATTAGCAGCACTAGCAGCGAGAATACCGTACGCGTGATCGCCCGCTGTTTGGATTGCACCGTGTAAGGTCGCTGTCACCTGCCCGGTGTTAAGGGGATTCTCAAACAAAAAAGCAGGATTCAGAGCTGACGAATTTACAACTGCACCTGTTCCGAGGTCATCACCAACTAGAAGCACGCCTGAACCAATAGTACCAGTTTGAAGCACCATCCCGTGTGAGCCTGCTCCGGTGGTAGCGATGGTCAGTGGGGCTTCCAGAGAATCTGCAACAGTGACATTCCCGGCTGTTCCGCCCGCGCTTCCAGTGAGGTTAAACACAATCGGTGCTGAGTCCAGTATGGATGCATCTCCGATAGCACCTGAACCACCTCCCCCCCCAATTGATTGAGCCAGGATTCCCGGGGAAACATTTCCAAGGGTAAAAATTTTACCCCCTTGAGAGATAGTGATATCTCCTGCACTTCCAGAAAACCCGCTTCCCCCAAGAGAGAAATCTAAATGGTTAACAAAGACCTTTTTCGCTAATCCCGAAGAGCCACCTCCGTGCCCCCCCGAGCCACCGATAGATTGAGCATGAATAGCGGGCGAAGCCTCCCCTTGCGTTTGAAGTAGAGAAGATGAGGCTGTCGTGATATTTACGTCTCCACCTGTGGAGCCACCTCCACCAGAGCCTCCGATAGAAAAGGTAATTCCCCCATCATCGACAGAGTGTGCTCCCGCACCTCCGCCTCCACCAATTGATTGCGCAAGGATAGCTGAAGAGAGATCACCAGTGGTGTAAATTTTTCCAGCGAAGGTTCCGGAGACTGTCTGGGCGGCACCAGCGCTTCCTCCCTTCCCTCCAATTCCAAGTTGAACACCGGCCTTACTTACCCCGTTGATCGATCCGACCTTTGAGGTGGCAGTTCCACCTTCACCACCTCCACCACCGATCGATTGAAGAAGATACCCGTTCGAAAAATCACCCTGTGTTACGAAAGTCGCTCCCCCATCAGTAACCTGTACCGTACCACCGTCCCCACCACTCGCAGCGGTTCCACCGAGAGAAAGTGTGGCTGAATAGTTCCCCACTCCTGTAAAACCATCACCGTGAGAGGATCCTCCACTACCTCCACTACCTCCGATTGATTGTGCAAGTAGTCCGTGCGAATGATTCTCTGTGGTCGTAACTGCAGTTTCACCGTCAAGGCTTACCGTAACGGCTCCTCCTGTACTTGCTACACCACCCGCACCACCGACGATCGCATCAACCTTAAGGCTCGAAGGATCAGATTTCTTTTTTGTGAGTTTTCCTTTGACCGTATTAAAAGCAGTATACTCTGCCCCAAGTCCGGCTTCCTTGGCAGCTGTGGCCTTCCCCCACGCTTTAAAGTCTTGTGCGATCTTTGATGGGTTCGTAGGAATATTTGAAGAAACAGTGTAAGCATTGGCAGCACCACCGTGGCCACCACCGCCACCTATGGATTGCGCAACAATTCCGTGAGAACGGATACCATTGGTGGTAATTGAGCTTCCTTCAAGAGAGACTGCAACAACACCTCCTAAGTTTCCAGCACCACCACTGCCGCCTACGGTGACACTGAGCTCAGCTTCCTGATTTTGAGATTCGCCGTTATTACTCTCTGTCGTGTCTATAGACGCGGCCGCTGAAATGGCGCTTACACTTCCGCCTACTCCACCACCGCCACCTATTGATTGGGCAAGAATCCCGGCAGAGTTATCACCGATCGTATAAATTCCACCGTAATGATTAACTGTAACGGTTCCTGCGCTTCCGCCGCCGCCTCCGCTACCTCCGACCGTAAGATCCACTGCTGCTGATTTTCCGCTCTTTCCTCCAGAGACTGAAGCCGCATAGGTATGAACGGTTCCACCTGCTCCTCCGCCTCCTCCAACTGATTGGGCGACGATTCCGTGAGAGTGGTGTCCGAGAGTAGCTATTCTTCCTTCAGACAGAGCGTTCACAGTAACGTCACCTGCAGAGTTTCCACTCCCACCGGATCCACCCCATCCACTCGTAATGGCAACCGACTTTCGACCAAAGGCTCCACCAGCCGCTGTAGTTGAACCCCCGTGACCTCCACCTCCTCCAATAGACTGTGCAAGGACACCATTTGAGGAACTTGAATATGTTGAAATACTCCCTCCGGCGACTACATCAACATCACCTCCGGTTCCGCCCTTTCCACCGCTTCCACCGAATCCAAGATCTATAGTTCCACCAACCTTTGGTCCGGCAGCAAGCCCGGCAGAGATCGCGTATCCGCCGTGGCCACCACCTCCACCGATAGATGAAGCAACGATTCCATCAGAGAGCTGTCCGGTGGTAACGATCGTGCCTGTACTATTAACTGAGACAGAGTCTCCATCACCACCAGAGCCTCCTGTTCCTCCATGAGCGAATGAAAAAGCTACCGCAACATTTGGTGATGCTGCTGCAGAGAGTGCGAATGCATTTCCGCCTACTCCACCACCGCCACCTACAGATTGAGCCATAATCCCAGGAGAATGATCGCCAGGAAGTATGTTAAACGCTGGATCGAGCGGTGTATCATTGCTTGAGCCGCCTGTGTGAATAATGCTTTCGCTATCTGTAGTGACGCTCACTGCCGCACCAGACCCGCCGCTTCCCCCAGAACCTCCGAGAGAAACCTGTGCTGAGCCATATACTCCAACCGATATTCCTTCAGCCTTACCACCGTGGCCACCGCCGCCACCAATTGAACTGGCGATGATCCCGGTTGAGTGGGGTCCTTCAGTTCGGATAACTCCACCTTTACCGAGTTCTATATCAACTTTTTCAGCACTACCACCACCTCCTCCAGATCCTCCTATTGCGAGACCAAAAAAGATTCCAAGATCTGCGGCATCTCCTGCATCACCACCTCCCCCACCAAGAGAGAGTCCAGAGAGCCCTGCTGATTGGGATCCTGTTGTATGTATTGTTGCATCCGCATGAGTCGCTGAAACCTTTCCACCAAGACCACCTGCCCCACCGGAAGCTCCGATTGAAACAAAGAGTGATGCATCACTTCCGCCAGTACCTCCTTGGCCTCCGATACTTTGAAGCTCTATTCCAACTGAACCATTGCCATTCGTTGTGATATCTCCAGAGTTCTGCATTGTAATGAGCGTACCGGAGTTTCCTGCAGCTCCCCCATCTCCAGCAGAGCCGGTGTCAAATATTCCAAAGAGGCTACTGCCTCCTCCACCATTTCCAGCTTCTCCTCCCTGACTTCTTACCTTGATACCATTTGAGTCAGTTCCGTATGTTGTAATGGACCCATCATTTTGAATAAAAACCTCTCCACCATTTCCACCGAGCCCTCCAACAGATCCAGAACGTCCATCATGACCGTTACCGCCATTACCGCCATTACCACCCTGACTCAAAACATAAATTCCGTGTGCGCCGCCGGCAGGATGATCCTTTGTTCCAGTAGTGATATTGCCCTTTGCAAAGTTGTAGATATTAACGTCACCTCCATCGCCACCATCAGCTCCGCGACGAGAGGAATGAAACAGACTAGCGGAACCACCGTCGCCTCCATTTCCTCCATAAGATTCGACTAAAATACCAGAAAAAGATGTTCCAATAGGACTGGTGATCGACCCACAGTTTTGAAGGACAATCGGAAAGTTGGTCCCTCCCTCATCTCCACCATCTCCAGTTCCCCCACTTGAGCCATTTTGTGCATATTCAAAAGAACCTATCAGCGCATCTGGTACGAACGCGCTTGGCTCCGACACAGTGGAAGTGTTCGAAACAACCGTTGAACCAAACGGGACAAAGACAGGTATGACACAATCGGTTGATGTCGTAGAGCCCGGTGCAGGCTGTGAAAAACTTATACTCGGTATGAAAAAGAAGTGAGCGAATGCAAAGGCTACTATCTGAAGTGAAACGAACAAACGCTTAGTGAAAACTTTTCTTAACATGAAAGTTCCTATGGGAGTTAGCCAGAAATTAGAAAACACGACACAGGATCTCATGGGACATCTCCGCATAAAAAATCCTACAGATTTTGATGCACCTGAGATTTGAAATGATTGAATTAACTTCGGATTTTGAGCTTTAAAACGAGAGACAAAAATGCTGTTTGTGTAATTATTCAGCAGTAAGCTACTGAACCCTCGTTTTAGTTACCTCTGGAATTACTATTATTTCGTAGTGGAGGTTTTTTACCGAATACAAACTAAGAAAGAACCTTCTCAGCATGCATGATGATCTTTTCTGCAACATCAACACCAGTAATATCTTTTATCTTAAATCCAGGCCGTGGATTTACTTCACAGATTACCGGGCCATCTTCTGAAAGGAGAATATCAACCCCAGAGATATCCATATCAAGTGCCTTTGAGGCCTTGACGGCTAATTCCTTGATATCATCTGAAAGCTCAACGTTCCTCGCAGAGCCGCCACTTGAAAGATTCGCGCGAAAATCACCTTCAGCTGCGGTACGCTCCATGGTGGCCACAACCTCATCTCCAACAACAAAGAGGCGATAGTCTTTATTATCTGTCTTAATAAATTCTTGTATGAGAACGTGCTCTGCCTGAACCTGATTATCTAACATGAGCTCCAGCCCCGATTGCAGAGAGCGTTTCGATTCAAATATAGCAACACCCTTACCGTCATTTCCGTAAATAGTTTTTGCAACGACAGGGAAATCTCCTATCTGCTCCAACACAAGATCAAGACTTTCGAGCTCATGTATCATGACCGTTTTAATAATTGGGAGTCCTTTTGAAGAGAGGATCTGCATAGTTTGAAATTTGTTCCTCGTGCGCACCACCGGTATTCTTCTGTTGAGTACTGGGATGCCCATTATTTCTATCTCTTCAAGTACCGCCGTTCGTTCTGCCACATGGTTAAGCATACCCACCCAAGCAACAAATACATCTGGAGCCTTAAATTTCTCATGCTGGTACCATAGCTGCGTTTTCTTACCATCAAAAAGAAATGAAAAGTGTTGAGAGTTATAGACTTCTGACTGATGTCCTCGCGAAATGGCCGCTTGCTGCATCTGTCGAGCCTCACCAAAGATCGGCTCGTTGCTGCGACGCTTAGAAGGGAAAACAATAATTGAAATATTCATACATTATACCTCTGCTCAAATTTATTATATTGAGACAGAGTAAGAAGCAAGACAATCGGGACCGAATATGTTTAATTATTTGCTATGAAAGGCCTTGTAGTTGCAAATGTAAGTGACCGCTCAGAGTGGTACCTCTATAAGGAGCTCCTGAGAAGAGGAGCTCACATCGATCTCATATGCGATCCGAACGAACAAAAGATCGATGAGTTTCGAGAGCTCGGTGGAAAAGCATATGTTTTACACGTAAAACACCGCTTTGACCTGCGGGCGGTACGTTTTATACGAGATCTTTTAAAGCTCTATGATTATGACTTCGTCTATTCTCCCTTTAATAAGGGATTAGCAGCTTCAGCTCTGGCTTCAATTGGCTTAGATACTTCGCTTATTACCTATCGAGGTACTCTGGGGAATCTCAGTTATCTTAACCCGGCAGACTACCTTACCTACTTTAATCCCGCGATGAAAGGAGTTGCTTGCAACTGTAAGGCGGTAAAGAACTCTCTACAGTCATATCGCCTAGCGCCTCAAAATCTTAGAGCTATTTATAAAGGACACGATTTAAGCTGGTACACGCAACACACACCTCCACTACGCTCGCAGTATGACATCCCTGAAGATGCCTTTATTATTAGCTGTGTTGCAAATATGAGGCCGCTTAAAGGAATTCCTGTACTTCTTGAAGCACTTGCTCTTCTTCCTAAAGATATAAAACCGCATCTTCTACTTATCGGAGAGGCAAGAGATTCAACTGTTCTAAAGCAAATTGAAAACCATCCACGCAAAGAATCAATTCACGTTCTCGGCTTTCAAAAGGAAGCAACCAGAATTGCAGGTATGAGCGATGTAGCTGTCATGCCATCACTTCGCCGTGAAGGGCTTCCAAGATCCATTATCGAAACAATGGCCCAAGAGATTCCGGCTATCGTAACAGACATTGGCGGGATGCCCGAACTTGTGAACCACGGCAAGGGAGGAGTCATCATCCCACCGGGAGACGCCAAAAGCTTAGCATCTGCACTCCAAGAGCTTGCCCTTAATAAAGACAAGCGCTTAGAGCTGGCCAAACGTGGAAAAGAACACCTACTAAATGATTTCAACCTCGATAAATACACCTCAAAAATGTACGAACTCTTCAAAGAAAGCTAGCCATCCAACACCTATACCTTAACCTGAACCTATACCTGCACCAAATTAATCTTTAGTCTTCCCACGAAAAGTATTACCCTAGCTACTTCCAAACCAACATAAGCATGAGCTCTATGACAGATCCTTCCCAAATCAAAGAATCTTTCCAATGGCAAAATGAACCTCAAGACCTCACTGCGATCAGAATTCACTCTCAAAGACTTGAGTTACGCCCTATTACACTTAATCACCTTGACGATGTTTATGAGAACTTTACCGCTACGATTACCCGGTACATGCTCCCATCCCCCCCAACCTCAAAAGCAGAACCAAAAAAGTTTATCGAAGAATCAGTGGCGGCACATAAGAGAGGCGATGAACTTGTATGTGCCATTATCTTAAAAGAGAAAGAAGAATTTCTCGGTTGCGTTGGACTGCATGTGAGAGGGGATTCTTTACATCCTGAACTCGGAGTATGGGTTAAAGAATCAGCACACGGTAACGGATATGGCAGGGAAGCAGTTACAGCATTAAAAAAATGGGCAGATGCTCACCTTTTCTATGAGTACGCAACGTATCCAGTAGATAAGAAAAACATACCGAGCCGTAAAATACCCGAATCACTGGGAGGGGTTATCTTTCGAGAGACCGTACATAAAATTAGTACGGATAAGATACTAGATGAGGTCATTTATAAAATTGACCGTATGTAAGGGGTCCCCTTACTCCTATACTAAACTACTCTAAAGAAACACTTTTTTCTCATTCTATCACAGTTTCTCAGTCTACAGCTTAGCGTAAATCGAGTCGATTACTATCTAATGGGAGAAAAGAACAAGCATGTGCACAGCATCACGCTTAATAACGCGCTTCTAGAATGGGATCTGGAAAAGGGAGATCTTACCTTCTTTGGTATTCCGTGCGCTCTCTTCTGGATGAACCCTTCTATGTATCATCTTCTTGCACCTCTAGCTGAAGAGGTGGGAGTAGATCTTTTTAAACTTCTTGTAAAACATTCATCTAGCCTCGGTACGAAAGAAGACTATCAGGCTATGGTGACAACTCTAGCTGACAACTTTAAAGACGGCCTTATCGCTTGGGGAGATTGCGTAACGGCTGCCGGATGGGGAAAGTTCACCTACGATCACTACTGCGAGAAAGAAAAAAAAGCTTCAGTTCGAGTAGAGCATGCATGGGAACTCAAAATGCAGTCGGGACTTCAACCAGATCAGGTGCGTTGGGGATGCCCTTTTTTAGCCGGAAAACTCATTGGGATTTTTACGCATGCCTTTGAGCAGAGCTGCTGGGCTGATGAAGAGATACTCGATGACGGCACTACTGTAATTTTCCATATCTATGAATCTGAAAAAACGATAGACAAAGAGCTTGCTTCTCTACGAGAAAAACTTCTTAAAGATAAGGAAAAAAGACTCAAAGAAGAGATACGCGCACGTACACTGGAATTAGAAAAGGCTCAAGCAGAGCTTAAAGATCACTCTGAGAACCTGAGTAACCTTGTAGAAGAAAGAACTCATGAGCTGCAACTCGCTAAATCGGCAGCAGAAGATGCTAGTGCTGCGAAAAGTACCTTTTTAGCTCATATGAGTCATGAGATTCGTACTCCGCTAAACGGAATTATCGGAATGCTTGACCTCCTGTCCCTCTCCGAACTTAATCCCGACCAGCGAGAATTTGTAATTTCTTCCCATGAGTGTGCTCACTCACTTCTCTCAGTCGTTAATGATGTTCTCGATTTCTCGAAAATAGAAGCTGGCAAGCTGGATTCAGAGAACCTCACCTTCTCGCTCCCCAAACTTATTGATAGCGTACTCAAGGGCCAGCTCATTCGGGCAGAGATGGCAGGAGTATTCTTGTATTCTGAGATACGCCCTTCCAGTTGCCCATTATTTCTGGGCGATGAAACAAAAATTCGTCAGGTACTTACAAACCTCGTATCAAATGCAGTCAAATTCACAAGGCAAGAAGGCGGGGTTGTTGTACTCACAACAGCTGACCTCGAGAGCTCTCCATGTAATGTACGCTTCTATGTTTATGATTCTGGAATAGGAATGTCTGCTGACCAACAAAAGAAAGTATTTGAGGCTTTCTCTCAAGCCGATAGTAGTACGAGTAGAAAATACGGCGGTACCGGGCTAGGACTTTCAATTGCCGAACAACTTGTAGAACATATGGGAGGCTCTCTTCATCTTCGAAGCATTGAAGATGTCGGAACATGTTTTTACTTTGAACTCCCACTTAGCCCCGTAGAGGAAGAGGCCAGTTGCACACTACCTTCCAGCCTTGATCTAGTAATAGAAGACCAAGAGTTCGTGGATAAGAGAATACTTCTTGCTGAAGACAACCGGGTAAATCAGAAGATTATGGAGAAACTTCTCAAAAGACTCGGATGCAACGTAGAAATCGCTGAGAATGGCCGGATAGCCCTCGACAAGCTTGATGAAAGTGAGTTTGATCTCATCTTTATGGATATTCAAATGCCCGTTATGAGTGGGCTTGAAGCCATTCGCGAAATACGTAGAGGAAAAACAAGCTCTCAGACTATTCCGATCATTGCCCTGACAGCTCACGCCCTTACTGAGGATAAGTCAGAATGCCTTGAAGCCGGGGCCAACGTCTTTCTCACCAAGCCGGTTAGACGCGACTTAATACAAAAAGCTATGTACAGACTCTTTCAGGAAGAATCTTGAATTCTGCAAACATTTGAAATTTTTGCACCTCATACGTACAACCGTCTTGTTTAGACCGCGGCGCCAAAGTACAATTACGAAATGCCAGACCATTCTATCGATCGCAGAAGCTTTCTCTCTGCCAGCGTAGCCTCAATAGCGGGAGCATACTTCTCATCCAGCTCTCAGACCCTAGCCGTTGAGCCTGCTCTAAGAGAGACGGAAGGTGCTAAAATGAGAGCTCTCGACATATGGAATGAGGTAAAGACAGTCCTCGCAGAGCACCGTAAAGAGACTACTCCGACAGCTACTCCAGAGAACCCACTGTCATTTTTGCTGGGTCAACACGACACAGATATTACCAGTATCGAAGGTAGCGAAGGCACGCTCCATTACAAGCAAGCTACCATTGATGATAGATGGCCTGCAGTGTTAACTCAGGAATTTTCAAAACTTCAGCTCAAGAAGGGAGATCTCGTAGCTGTAGGCACCACGGGCTCAATGCCAGCCACTACCCTATCTGTACTCACGGCCCTTAAAGCACTTGAAGTTCGCCCCGTGGTCATCGCCAGTGTGGCCTCATCATCCTACGGCGCGAATAATCCCGATTTTACGATCTTACATATGCTTGAGGCCTGCGCTGAGAAAGGCACTCTGCCCTATTTTCCCGTAGCAGCCTCCCCCGGAGGAACTCACGACCGTGCAGCAAATAAAGACATTGATGATGAGCTCGTTAAAGAAATCATCTCCAAATTTGAAACCACCTTGCTCTGGCCGAGAGACACCCTTGATAGCACCAACAAGAGACTTGAAATATTTGAACAAGAGGCTGGAGGAGATCTCGGACACTATAAATTCGTTATAAACATAGGTGGTGGTGGTGCCATGTGTGGGGGCGGTTATGGATTTTATGCCGTTCCATCTGGCATACACAAAAGCTTGGAGTGGGATCCGCAAGTAAAACCCTATTGCGTGCTCACCTATCTGGCTCATAAGTACAACTGCCCCTTTGCAAACCTGCGTGATATTACAAAGATTGGGCGGCCAGAAGAACTTCAAGATTTAAAAGAGATTATCGGACCACAAATGGAAGCAAAGAAGGTGCGCGCCAGCAAAAAATCAAGCTACGCACCTATGTGGTATCAGGTGCCACGAGAGGCACTTTACGGGCATGCGGCTTAAAGCTGCCCACCGACGTCATAAAGCATTAGCTCTTCTTCGTACCCTCGACATCAAGCCGAATATTTACATCATCACCAACGACAAAACCGCCTGTTTCAAGGACTTTATTCCAAGTAAGACCAAAATCTTTTCGATTAATAGTAGTAGTAGCAGTAAATCCAGCTTTCTCACTCCCCCAAGGGTCCTTTGCCATACCAAGGTAGTCAACATCAAGTACAACAGGCTTCGTAATTCCTCTTATAGTGAGGTCTCCGTGAACCTTGAAGGAATCATCATCAACTTTCTCAACTTTCTTACTCTTAAACTTCATCACCTTAAACTTCTCAACATCGAAGAAGTCCTCGCCCTTTAAGTGATTATCTCTTTTTTCGTTATTGGTATTAACACTCGTTACCGCTATCTCAGCTTCAGCACTCGATTTTTCAATCTTATCCGGGTCAAAGGAGAAGGTCCCCTTAAACGCCGTAAACGTTCCAGGAACAGTTGATATTGCAAGGTGACGGATCTTAAACCCAACGGAACTATGGGCAGGATCAATTTCATATTCACCTGCTACAGCTACTTGTGAACACCCGAAAAGCAAAAGCAAAGTAAATAAGATTTTTTTAAACATAAAATTCTCCATTCATCAGTAGGTACTTCCTTGTTTGACGCATCTGTCGGCAATTTATTCTAAATATAACTGAAATAAACGATCTTAATCTTATTTTAATATCCTCTTTATTTACAACATGTTAACAAAAACATTGAGTACCACTTCGCTCACTGATATCATTCCTCGTTCTTCTGGTTCCAACCTAACTGCAAGGAATGCTTCATGTTCTCGTTATGCCACCTCACCACCAAATTACCTCACAGATATCTCATTATCATTGTTTCCCTGATCCTAAGCTTCAATCCCACCGCAGGGTATGCACAACCCGGAATCTTTTCCGGACTAGAACCAGAATTTGGATGCGGTACTGGTGTTACCGACTTTAATGATGGTCTTGGAGAGTGGTCAGTTGTAGACCACGCAGGTGGTGGTGAGGTCTGGACAAGAATTGGTTCATGCGAAGAACCTAATCCGGGGGCCACCAACAAAACCGGTGGTACTGGAGATGCGGCCTGCACCGCACCAGGAAAGGATGGTGAGATCGTTAGAGGCATTGAATTTGAAACTTCACTTGTTTCACCAGAGTTTAATCTCTCAGGAGTTACGGCAGCCACCCTTTCATTCAAGCTCGTCGCCCGCCTGACCACAGGTGACAGACTCGATGTCGAAATTAGTTATGATGGCGGAGCCACATGGGTCGGCACTCCTATTAAGAGCTGGCGGCGCTCGCCAGATCTCCCATCGAATACGACAGTGCTCCCAGACGCTGCCGAGCATGTTATAGCTGCTGAAATTGATCTGGCGCCATACCTCGGCTCATCAGAGACGGTGATCAGGTTCAGACACTACGATCCTGAGGCAGGTGATTTTGGTTACTACGTTCAGATTGATGACGTAGAAATAACGTGTACTGGCGGAACAGATCTCGAGGTTACATCAAGCGTAGAGCCAGAAATCCCTGTAGAAGGGCAACTTGCAACACTCACGTACAATATCACAAACCACGGACCTGAAACGGCTACCAATGTTCGTTTTTATCCCTTTACTACCGCCGACAAGGTCGTTTTTGAAGCTGACGATTTTGTACTTCCTGAAGGGCTTGATTCAACTGTCCTCTTTGGCGGAGTAATACCAGAAATTGCTGCGGGTGAAACACTCACCTTTAAATTCACAGGCACCCACCTTGTCAATCGTGACTACCTAGTTGATATCGATGGTTCGACAAACGATCCCTTTGTTAAGCTTAGAGAGTCTTCACCCCCACCTTCAGATGCACTCTTAAATTCTGCTCTGGAAATTGTTCAGATAAACGACGACACCGATGATGCCATGGACGGTTGTGAACCTTTTACCAATGCTACCGATATAGCTGGGAAGATTGCCCTCTCCATTCTTGACTTGAGATGCAGAGCCTCAGATGTCGCCGAAAATGCAGCTAATGCTGGAGCAGCAGCTGTAATTATCGTCGATGATTCTCCTATTCTTATTGGTCTCGCGGACGCCCCCACTAGTGATCCTATTCCAGTATTTAGTGTTAAGAGGGATGAACCAACAGCTGATATTAAGACAGCGGCAACCAGCGGTGGCACAGTCACAATCTCCCGTGAGTATTTTACCGAGGGTCAGGTCGAAGCCTTAACAGCTGCTATAGGTGAAGAAGTAGATTCTGATTATGACAATAATTTCGATGAACAAACCTACACAGTTCTTGTAGATTCTGATCTAGACGGTGCTGCAGATACTCAGGAGAGCTGCGACTTTGATCCGGCAAAAACTCAACCACAATTCTGTGGCTGCGGCAACGTGGACAGCGATCTTGACGCCACCGGAATAGTTGATTGCCTGATCACTGATGAGCTGGCACTCGTTGTCGAAGAGCTTGGAAATGCCGTAAAGAAAATCAAAAAAGTAAAACTCTCTGGGAGAAAGAAGCTTGATCGCAGACGCAGAAAAAGACTCCGCAAAGCAAAAAAACTCGTAAGAGAGCTGCTAGAAGCTCTTGAAACCTCCGTTTCAACAAGTGCATCAGAACTCAGTGTAAACTCTACTATTGAACTTGATGTTCACAATAAGCGAATTAAGAGAACGGCAAAGAAAGCTTTAAAGACAAATAGTGGAAAGTTTGCTAAAAACAAGAGAAGAGCCCGAAAGGCAATTCAGAAGTTTAGAGATTCGCTTGTTACAACTAGTCTTTAGCGATTTATAAGTAGTGATGAATAAACTCTACGTACTCTTTCTTATGTGCATAGTCATAACGTCATGCACGCCAGTTATTCAAACCTTCTATACCTACACTCCTCCAGAATCTTTTGAGGGGAAAAAGTGTGTGAACGACTGTATGCCTATTAAGCAGCAGTGTGAGTCAAATCTGATTGTAGAGCAGCAATCCTGCCTCAATCGTGCCCAATCTGCTCTTCATCTCTGTGAAGCCAGAAAGGTCTACCGTTATAATTATAAAAAGGGTCGAACAGAGTGTGTGCAAAACTGCTACTGCTCCGCACCTTCATGCCCCAACCCTGATACCACTCTTTGCGACCAACGCTACAACCGCTGCTATGAGAACTGCGGTGGAGAGGTAATGCCTTATCAGAAGTGTGTGGCGAACTGCGAAGAATATAATCAGCAGTAACTGCTTCCTGAAATATTAAACACTGGAGAGCGCGGAAAACGCGGAGGGATTATAACTGAAGGTATTGCTGGTAGAGGGCTTGGATATGGCTTTCTGGATTGGTGTAGTACTCTTCTGGCGTTATAGAAAGAGATTGAGTGTCTTCCGATGGCTCTACTACCATTGGGTTGGTGGCGGCAAATGATCTGATTGTTTCAGCGTGCGGCTTTATCGTTCCGTCTGGGCGAACGAGGCCAAAGAATCTTTCGTGCCAGAACTCATTACACGGTGGTTTATCCCAGAGCTCCGGCGCATAGTCGGCAAAACACCAGAACATTGAACCAAGCGCCCCGTTTCGGTGTAAAGATGGAAGCACCTTCTTGATATACTCAGCGAGCGCTTCCTCAGAAGCCATATACTGGGAACGTTTTTTTCCGCAACACTCCCACGTTTCTATATAAGACTCACTTCCCGGTGCTGCCGTACATCCTCCCCATTCCTCCATAAGCACTGCTTTACCGCTAAGTGCTCTCGTGAGTGTTGCAAGGAATGGGATAAAGTCTGGATCAAGCGGATCTCTCGACCAAGCAGAGTACATCGGATACCCGTGCATAACTGCGATATCCGCAGAAGAAAACACATCGTGAACACGAAGACCATTATCTTCCTGTAAACTTTCAACGTGCAGCCCGCAGGTAACAAGATGTTCTGGATCAAGCTCTCTAATTGTTTGAGTCATGCTTTCGATCCATGCTTTTCCCTGCTCAGCACTACGGGGCCAGGCAAAGAGATCTGGTTCATTTCCAAGATTCCAAAGCCATATAGCATCGTGCTGTCTGAATTCTCCTACAACTTCTCTTAGCAGAAAGCCTGCCGCAGAAATAGCAACAGGGTCTGAAAACATGTTTCTGTAAAGCATGCCTGTAACACTCTTTCCTCCGCTGACTATTGGTAGATTATGGGGAGAGGGATACTTAGTAACTTTACTATCGAGTAGCCAGCCCGGAGCCCAGTTCGGACCACTCATGTGTCCGGTAAAAAAGGTAACATCAAGCTTTAAGCCATGTTTCAGGGCGAGGTCACATACTCGCTCGAGATTTCTCATGCACTCGTGAGAAACTCTATCCGGCTCCGGCTGCCAATCGTCCCAGAGTAAAAATATTCGGACAGCATCCATGCCATATTCAGCAAGAAGTGCAAAGTCGTCATCAACCTCTTCTGCCTCAAAATGCTTCCACCAGTACATAGCCTTTGTACGTGGCCAGTAATTAACGCCGAGTAAAAATTTATTTTCGTTGTTATTTTGCATACTTAACGTAGTATTAATCAGTAACGTCCTGCCCGAGATAAAGCATAACACTTATATGAGCAAACAAAAGCGGTACACTTTGAAATTTCTTTTCCTTTTAGCCATGCTCGGACCCGGCTCAGCAGGAGCTACCCCTACCATTGCCGAGATGATCTCACAGATGTGTAAAAACCCGCAGGCCTTTTCTCACTTTCAGTCCTTTTCAAAAAATCCATCACTTGCTCCGGCCCTCGTTCAGGTGCTTCAAGACGTGAATCAAGCAAAGTGCTGGTCAAACGCCAGTCAGGTGCTCAGCATGATGGGACCAGATGCTAAAAAAATTCTTCCAGAAATTCTTACACTGGTGAAAGAGAGCTCTACCAACTTAAGTGGTCCAATGCGTGAGCTTCAGCAGGCCTTCGCCATTTCTGCGCTGCCTCCCCTTTCTGGTCAGGACGCAATGGACAGTATCCAAACACTTATGGCGCTTATGGCAAGTGGCTCAGCGTCCGCCAGCATGAAAGATCTCTCAGCATCTGCGCTCATCAATAAATTTTCAGCAATTGATTCTTATGAAATGTTACTAGCCTTGGCTAAAAAATCAGAATCTTATGCTAATCAGCAACTCAGTCAGGCTGATATACAAAGAATCCTCTATCGTCTTAGAGCTCAGTCACACGTTGAGGCGACAAAATGGCTAGCGATTTTTAACAGAGAGCTTAAAAGACTAAACGGCAGTACATACTAGCCAGACATGCACGTCTCGTTAATCCTTCAGGCATAATTATTGAATCTGCGTTTCGTAGTTTTCGGGGTAGATACCCTGCTCCTGATATACGGCAGCGCTCGCACCCTGTACTCCAAGCCCTATCCACGCAAGAGCAAGCTCAACATCTATACCTCGAACATAATAGCCTGCGGCAAGCGCAGGATCACGAAAGCCTGCGGCAAGCCAGTAAAGGGCGACATCTGCAGTAAATGAATACGCTCTCCAATAACTTGCTCCTATAATATCAAGCCCCATGGCAGCCCACGGTTGAAAGGTTTCTTCTGAAAAATTAAAGATCTCCGGCTTATCAGATTTCATCCTGATCGAATCGAGGACCGTAATGTCAATTGATTTTGTACGGTTAGTAAACGGAATGAACTCATGCATTGCTCGGAGTTCAAGAAGCTCATCCTCTGAAAGGCTTCCATGAGAAAGAATATGAAAGAATTTATTAACATGAGCAATCTCTTGCTGACAGGAGAGAAGATGATTTCTCCAACGGTCTGCAACTTCAGCGATACGAAATACCTCGCCATACTGAACAAGCCCCTTAACAAAATGTTCACGTCCGTATGCCTGCTCAGCACATTGCCCGAGCATGAGAAAGTAATCGTGATGAAGAAGCTCTGTATCAAGCTTCTCTCGAATTTCAAACCCCTGCTTGGCGTTCTCAACATACATCCTTTTAAGTTCATCCGCAGCGTGTAAGAGAAACTGCACTTCTCCATCCTCGGATGAATGCATGTCTTTTCGATCTCCTTCCCAAAAATCTTTGTAAATTTGTATCACTCTCTGAAGAGTCGTCGTGACATGCTCTTTATAAGCAGCATCACTACTTCGTGAAGCACTAAGCTTCTCGATAGTATTAAGTCTCGTATAAAGGCCTTGAAGACCTGCATACAGAGCATTTAAATAACCGTGCTGGAGACCAATATTGTCACTATCCATAAGGCTCTACCTCCCGTACCTATTTCATCGTATTGGATCGATTGTGACTTAATGAACGACATCTTAACTCAGTGGGTTTTCAGAGAGGTTCAGGTTATATACTGTATTATTTGACACTTATCAGGAGCTTCTCAATGCGCCCCTACCAGCTTACTTCTCTGATTCTACTTATATGCCTTGCTATACACGGATGCTCGAATAGAGGAGAAGAGGAGACGCTCCAATCCCTTGAGAAGAAGATAATGAACTCGCGGCAACTCTACGCTAGTGGAGATGTAGACGAGAGTATCGCTCTTTATAATGAAGTGAGAGAAAAGATATCATTTTACGCCGAAGAACCCCCGGAAGGAATTTCAAAAAAAGAGGTTCATCAACGAAGTGCTGAGTGGTGGGAAGGGATGGCATCTGAAGTCGAAATAGGAAGTGATCTCCTTATCAAAGCACTGCAAGAACATCCCGAAAAGAGGAGTAGCTATCGCTCGTTTCTTAATTCTCTCGGTTTAGGAAGTTTTTTGGAAACAGATTTTGTGCAGATCACCGAGCGAAATCCTTTATCCACTCAAAGTACGATCTCTTTAGAGTGTATCAACGGCGAGGGACACCTCTGCCTCATCGCTGAAAGAACGCTAGTATTGTATACAGGCATGTCTGTCACAACATCATCATCTGGAAGTAATGAGCAGAGCGCTCTTTTTGAGTTTAGTAATGTAAGCCATACCCAGATCAGTAGAAGTGGTGGAGGAATTGTTGCGACTCTTCCGGAGAGTTTTAAAGTGCACATTACAATATCAACACTAGATACATCGCTTGATGATACTTATTTCCTCTTTCGTCCGACACTTGACGAAGATGCCCTCTACCGCGATGTCAGAGGACAGACGGAGAAGTTTATTGATGCGTATGCTGAGAAGTTACTTGAAAAGATTCAAGCAGAAAAATGATACTAAGTATAATCCACGGCTCTATCAGACGCGCCGAAAAATTCCAGAGCAAAAACACTGATAACATAAGGTAAAAGAGGTACTGCCAACGTACAGGTGGTTTTAAACTCGTTTTTAATACAAGTTCACGAGCATGTTCTCGAATATCTTCAAGTCGCTCTTTTACACTCTGATTTTTCCCCGGAATAGGCAAAAGATAGAAGATGTATATAAACTGTGCAGAGATATAAAATATTGCTCCTGAGAGAATAAGACCTGAGAAAAACTGTTCAAGAATACTTCCCGATTCACGCATAAAATCTTCAAAAAGCATCACAGGAAAGAGATACACACCAGCAAAGACAACAAAGAGAAGATAGCAGACGTAAAGAGTAAACTTACACGCAAAGCGCCAGTCACCAAGCAATCTGCCCATAAACGGAAGAAAGAGTACACATGAAGAGTAAATGAGAATGTATTCGAGACTGCGTAGATTTAGAACCTTATTATCATCGAGGAGCACGACTATAAGATATAAGACAATTATAAGATTCAAGATAAAGACATGCAGATCAATCTGAGCCAATAACTGATCTCTATACATAAAGGCTGTCAGAAAGAGATATATGGTCAAGCAGGCCCAAAAAGCGGTTTTCCAGTCCTCTCCGTACAACAATGTAATAACGAGAAAAGGAAAGATACTAAAGAACTGTGAGACCCAGACACCTTCATAACTCTTTGTCTGGATGGAAATTCGAAGAGCTTGTAGGGTGAAGCCAATATACAGAGTAAGTGCTTGAAACACAGTTAGTGAAGAGAGCATATACTAGAATAGTAATCAGTCGAAACGACTATGAAAACCTTTTTTTATAGCGGTGAAGTTGCAGGTTTCCAGGCGCTCCAATACTTAGTCTTTTCTTAACCGCCACTTCTGGATCAAGAGAGAGGGAGCCATCGCTCACCACTCGCTTATACGCATCTCGAAAAGGTATTCCCTCCTCGCTAGCAAGAAGCGTTGCATAATCTGCCATAAAGATATCATCTTGAATTTTTTGCGCTATGGACTGCTTGTGGACGCGAAGAGATGAAATAAATAGCCTTACAACCTCAACAGACTGAGTAATAATTTCAGTACTCTCAATCAGCGGTTTCTTCATAAGTTGAAAGTCTCGGTGATAACCGGACGTAAGCCCTTTCGCGAGCGTTCGCAGGGTACTCTGATGAGCTTGCACAACTGCTCCATTTGCTCGAAGAATCTCCATAGCGTCGTAATTCTTTTTCTGCGGCATTATACTTGAGCCCGTAAGGAGATTTTCCTTAACCGAAAAGAAAGAAAACTCACGGCTTGAAAAGAGAATAAGATCCGAGGCAAACCTGCCAAGTGTGAGCATCACCTGCGATAGCCCCTCAAGGTAGAGACTCTCTCCTTTGCCTCTTTGTGCCTGAGCGTAAAGGGAATTCACATACACACCGCCAAATCCGAGCTCTTTAGCAACATAATCACGTTGTAACTTTAAAGGCACTCCAAAACCTGCAGCGCTCCCCAGAGGAGACTTACTCAGATGTGCCCCCATCATTTTAAGATAATCAGCATCGTCTAAGAGGCTTTCCACAAAGCTAAGGAGATAATGACCACAGGTAGTGAGCATCGCCTGCTGCGTGTGTGAGTACCCCGGGAGTGGCACAGATTGGTACTGCTCAGCCTTCTTTAAGAACTCACGTGCAAGAGAGCGAATCATGGCCTCAAGGATATTCGCGTGGTCAAGGAGATAGAGACGAACTGCAGTAAGAACTTGATCGTTTCGACTTCGCCCAGTATGAATTTTCTTACCAACACTTCCGGCTTGCTGGGTTACAAATTTCTCAATCAGCGTGTGACAATCTTCATCTTTCAGGGTGACGCGTATCTTTCCCTGCCGATACTTACGCATAAGAGCGTTTAAAGCTGCTAGCACCTGCTTAAGCTCGCGGTCACTGAGGATACCGATCTTATGCAGCCCCTTTACATGTGCTCTCGTCCCGTCAACATCATACGGTAAGATCTTTGTATCGAGGAGCGGATCTTCTCCAACGGTGTATTCCTCAACGAGTGGATGAAGAACGACACTTCCCTTTTGCCACAGTTTTTTAGACATGAATTGCTAGGCCTTTTTCTGTGCTGCCAGACGCATCTGCAAGCTATGAATCTCTGTAAACGCTGCACTTGCATTCACATTAAAGTCATATCCACCGGTTGAAGTAAAAGAAGCATACTCAAGTCCAAACGGTGAAGTAAGCGCAACAACGTCGGCTCTTCCTTTAAAGAGTCGAAGGGTAACATCGCCGGTTACACGCTTATTCACCTCCTCGTTAAACGCATTGATAGCATCCATAGCTGGATCGTACCAAAGCGCTGAATAACAGAGGTATCCCCACTTAGAATCAAGCCCTTCCTTAATCTCATTTATTGTCTTGGTACTTACATACCGCTCCAATGCATGGTGAGCGAGGATGATGGCGTGCCCTCCCGGTTGTTCGTAAATGCCACGATCTTTTAACCCCATAAGTCGGTCTTCAACGATATGAGCAACACCAACACCGTGTCCGCCCGCAATTCCATTAAGTTTTTTAATAAGCTCAGCAAGCTTCGCCCCGTCGCCGTTTACCTTAACAGGCAACCCCTTCTCAAAGGAGATAGTTACATCCTCATACTCGTCTGGCGCATTTTGAGGGAGGGTATAGGTAGTGAGGAACTTATCGACGGGAGCTATAAGATGAGGTTCTTCAATCTCACCTCCCTGCCATGTCATTCCCCACATATTGTCATCAACGCTGTAAGGAAAATCGACGCTCGCAGGAGCTGGGATGCCGTGTTTTTCTGCGTACGCTATCTCCTCACTTCGGCCCATCTTCCATTCACGTACGGGTGCCATTATCTTCGTTTCAGGACTCAGCGTAAGGATATATGACTCGATTCGAGCCTGATCGTTGCCCTTCCCTGTACACCCATGAGCGATACAGTCTGCTCCAGTATCCCTTGCAGCCTCAACCGCAACCTTTGCAATAAGGGCCCGGCCAATCGGTGTAGACAGATGATAATCACCTTGATATCTAGCATTTGCGAGGATCCCTTTTGCGATAAAATTCTCGGCGTAGTCATCCTTCGCATCCACGACAAGAGCCTCTACGGCTCCAAGATCCAGAGCTCTTTGCTTGATCTCTTCTAGATCGTCTCCCTGCTGCCCAATATCAAGTGTAAGCGCGACAACTTCAGCGTCGTAGTGCTCTTTAATCCACTTAATCATTACCGAGGTGTCGAGTCCTCCGCTGTAGAGGAGTAAACACCTGTTAACATTCTCTGGTTTTGCCTCGTATGAGGCCACTTTCATATATTCTGTCTGCGAATCCATACGTATCACCTGATCAATTGGGAATTCGATCAGTATAGACTTAGGAACGGAAAATTCAACGAAAAAGTGCAGCCCTGCTAAACTGACAGGAGGTGACAGTAAAGGCTTTTAGCTATATGGAGCCGACACTCAGCCTGATCAAAAACGATAGATTGCTCAGAATCAAAGACCGCACTCGTCACCTCTTCACCCCGATGCGCCGGCAGGCAATGCATAAAGAGCGCCCCATCTTTAGCCTTCGCCATAAGATCAAAATTAACCTGAAAGCGCTTTAACGCATCTATACGCCCCTGACGCTCTTCTTCCTGCCCCATAGAAACAAAGGTGTCAGTATAAACAACATCAGCGTCCTTTACGGCTACCTCTGGGTCATTGATAAACTCAAGGGTAGTTTCTGCATCTCGCGCTAGCGATATCGCCACATCGATCTCTTCAACTGGGATCTGAAAGATATCAGGAGAAGCTACCGAGAAATTAATACCGGTCAGAGCACAGATCTGCATAAGTGACGTAGCGACGTTGTTCCCGTCACCAACAAAGGCGACCTTAATTTTATCCTTGCTCGGATTCAGCCCCTTCTTCTTCATGTGCCAGTGAATTGCCATAAGGTCCGCAAGGCTCTGAGTCGGGTGGTGACGATCACACAGTCCGTTAATGACCGGTTTATTAATCGCACCGGTAATTTCCTCAATAACTTCATGAGAATAGACTCTAGCCAAAATGAGATCGGCAAATCGTTCAAGGTTTCTCGCAATATCTGGAACAGACTCTCGCCCCTGCTGGTTACTCCCACTGGCCAGTATCTGTGAACTGGTAAGAAACACCGGGGTAGCTCCAAGAGACGCAGCAGCTACCTCAAATGCCACCTTGGTGCGCAAAGAGGGCTTCTCGAAGATCATAGCGATGACCTTGCCAGCTAGCGGTTTCTCAGTTGGTGGAATATGTCCATCTTTAAACTGAAAAGCTTTATCTAGTATTGAGAGAGTTGTATCGGCGGTTAAATCAGCGACTTTTGTAAGATATTGCATGCACGAAGCTTAGCTAAAATAAGCAGGTATTTGCAAATCTAATTGCACTGCTTACTCTGCAAAAATGTGCTTATGCTAAGCCTTCAAAGTGTCGATCTCCAATGCGGTACGCAGAGAGACATCAATGTCATAGCCATCGTATCAACGAGTTACCCTAGCTGGCATGATTATTGGAATACTATTTTATGCCGATACGCACTTGGAGAACTATGAAGCGTTCAGAAGCCGGATTTTCGTTTGTTGAATTACTCACCGCTATGGGAATTCTAAGTGTTCTAGCAGCAGTGGCACTGCCTCAGCTTAATAGTTACAAAGATAGTGGTATTCTTGCGAGAGTGCAGGGCGACCTTCGTCACATAGCAACAGCAGAAGAGGCTTATTTTCTAGACAACGAAACTTTTACCTCGTGTACAAACTCGGATTGTGTCTCAAAACTTGCTGGTATCACGGCACTCTCAAGAGGAGTGCAGATCGAAATGATATCAACAGGCACAGAGTTCACCGGCACAGCGACCCATGAACGCCTGTCTGTTACATGCCAGTGGGATAGCTCTCAGGAAGGATTTCTCGGGTGCTCATGACTTCGCTTCACCTAACAGTCATTGCGAGGATCTGTGAGTTTATTGCATGATTGCTTGCACGACAATTTATACTCTTTCTAGTAGCGCAAACGGTGGTATCCGATTTTCCCCTCAATGTAGCTGGCGCACTGTTCAAGGCCTATAAGGGTATTGGCAAAACGTTCACATCCTTCGATATCCTGAACCCGGTACTCATAAGAGTTCATATTCGCCTGTCCGGAATATCCTACACGTTGGAACCTCGCAGATGACTCAGATGAAGTGCTCACTCTTTGCACTTCGCCTCTAAAAAGCTCATCAGCTGAGGGTTTTTGATGAAGTTCTACAAAATCACGAGAAAGAGGTTCTCTATTCGTAAGAAGCTTGTGAGGAATAATCACTTCCTGACCAATACGAATACGGTGAGCATTGAGTGCCGGGTTAGCCTTCTGAATTCTCTTCCAATTCTTCATATCCCCCGTATACCAGAGAGATATCAGAGAGAGGCTTTCGCCTTCATGCTGAATTCGGTGTACATAGCTCTCCTGAATCGCAGGCTGTTCAGGTGGGGCCCAGATGGAAACATTTCCAACGGTACAGCTACTGAGCGGAGCCATAATCGCGAATGTCAGTAATATTCTTAAAATCTTGGTCATTTTCTCTCCTAGTAGTGGTTTGAGAGCACACTCAAGAGATTTGCAAGCTTTGTGCCACAATGCTTGCAGAAGATAAGAAAAATGTTACCAGATGCTAACTTACACCCAGATTTCAAGTGGGGCATGATGAACAAGGGCGCAAAGTATATCGCTTCGCGTTACTATTCCTACCAGTGAGCCATCATCTTGTAACACAGGCATAGCTCCAATACGCTCTTCGAACATAACTTCAGCCACACGCCGAATCTCTGTTTCAGGTCTCGCAGTAAGTACTGTTGTTGCCATACAACTCTCTACTGGCAAGCTCAGGTCTCTCGCTGCTAGATAGTTTCGATCGGAGAACACACCGATTAATTTTCCATCAGGCGATGAGAGGACCGGAATGTGCCTGAAGCGGTGCTCCTCAAAGATCCTTCCAGCCTCAGCAATCGTTTGGTCTTTGGTAATCGTGATAACTTGATCTGACATAATCTTATCAACAGAGATAGCCTTGCTTCTCTCAGGAATTGGTTCATCTATTTTCTTATACGGGTTCACTCCCGTAGCCGCTTCCTTTTCTTTTATTTTCTTTGATAATCTTGCTGCAGGACGGATCATCTGCTGGAGGAGTTGAGCTGTACGATCGTGCTCTTTTTGTTCTTGATCTGTTGGAACCTCTCCACGTCTTTGAACTGAGCCCTGTCGATGAAGCATTGATGCACCTGCCATACCGGTAGCCGCAGCATCAGCTATTTGAGCAGGCGAAGACGTTGATTCTGATGCAACACTCTGATTACTTGAAGCCGCCTGAGAAGCACTAGTCTGGGTCGGGTTCATTGCGAGAGCTTCAGCAGTACCAGTAGTTTCAGCCTGTAGCTCTGCGTCTTGTGCCTGCGCTAGCAAGCGTGCCTCTCTCTCTATCCGAAACCTATTTGGATCATAGGGAGAAAGAACTCCATTTATGTCTGAAATGTAAAACATATAAATATATCACTAACAATTCATCTATCTTATCACACAAAGTCATGAATGAAGAATAAGCTTTCGCGAGTAAGAATTTCATTTGTGAATACAAGAGTGAAACGCTATATTTTTCTACCATGAGCATTTCACCCGATTCGAGTCAGTCGCAGTACCGCAATCAACGCCCAGCTTCACCCCCCAGCAACGCCAGCACATCAAATCTTGATAGATTACAATTAAGAATTGAGATAGAAGGAGCCCATGCGGTTCACTACCGCGTAGCCAAAACCCCGGAGCGGCAAGTCTTAGAAGAGGCGTTCACCTGCAAAGTCCACGTTAACGGTGGCCCTCCCTTTAAGGGGTACGGGGCCACGGAAGAAGACGCTAAAAATGAAGTTGCTGGTCTTATCCTTGATGCTCTCGCTCATTCTCAAATTATATTTAATTCAAAGAAGGCTCTTGAACATCAGAGTAATCACGCAGATAAGTACAATAATCTTAAAAAGAAGAAGGGCGAAAAGAAAAAATGAGTCAATTTTCAAGCCAACTCTCTGAAAAGTCACCTGAGAGCTATAATGAAGTATTTGGGAAAGACAATGTGCAGTTCTCATACGGCCAAGGCCAACTTGTAAGTGCTGAGCTACGGCGTAGGAGCGGTGCGGCGCTAGACGTACAACTTCACGGCGCACATGCCACATCTTGGGTTGATAGTACTAGAAAAGAACGCTTATTTATGAGCGATGATGCAGTATACGAATCCGACACTCCACTTCGTGGCGGAATACCTCTTATTTTTCCTCAATTTGGTCCCGGTGAGATTACCAGCCACGGTTTCGTTAGGCGTTCCCACTGGCACGTTTTAAGTACTCAAACAGACGCAGATCAAACCTCTCTTACTCTCGAAATTACGCAAGATTCACTTTCCCCAAAATATCGCCGGGAATGGCCACATGCATTTCGAATACAACAAGAATTTGTTCTAACAGATACGGAGCTTAAGTTGGTTTTTAAGGTTACAAATACCGACACATCTGCATTTCATTTCACGCACGGCTTTCATACCTATCTTCAAATTCATGAAATCAATAAAACCAAAGTCACTGGCTTTTCTGACCTTGAGTACATGGATCAGCTTAGAGAACATCAGCAATTTACCGAGAATCGTAAAGAGGCTGTAATCTCAGAGCATACCGATAGAAGATATCAAAACATCCCTGAAGTTATTTCCATACACGACAGCTCCAGCGGAGATACTATTTACATCAAAACAGAAAACTGTAGCGATGCTTTCTTCTGGAACCCGTGGGAAGACGGCGAGCAAGGATTTAAAGATCTGACACCGGGATCTTACAAAGAATTCGTCTGTGTCGAGCCTGGAAATATGCAACACCCTATATCGCTTGCCCCCGGTGAAAGCTTCACCGCTGTTCAGACCCTGTCGGTCTAAAAATATTATCTGGTAGCCGATCCAATCTGAATGAGCGGAGCGGATGAGACCTGCTCTATGATTCGTACCATCATAGCTTCAAGTTGAGTGGCGTCTTCTTTACTTAAAGCCGGATCGAGTACTTTAAGAATCTCCTCAGAGTAAATCTTCCACGTATCTCTAAGCGCTGCCGCCCCACTGTCATTTAAGACAGCAAAGGCACCACGCTTATCACTCTCGCACTTCTGCCTATCGATTAGGCCCCTCTCTTCAAGACGTTTGACGATTCTGGTAATGCCGCTTCTTGTGTAGACAGTTGAGGATGCCAGTTCTGAGTACCTAATCCGCCTTTCAGCACTACGCTCTATAGTCAGCATGACATCGTACTCAGCCATAGAGAGCGGAGCGACCTCTGAGAGCACCTTCTCAATTTTGTTCGTAGCAAGAGCATGGGCCACAAAAAACGCCCCCCACGCTGACTGTAAAGTGTCTGATTTCAATGACATATGTTGATAGTAGCATATTATAGTTGACGCGTCAACTAAATGTCGATATAATTGACACATCAACTACTTTTGGAGAGATCTCATGAAACACTATATAAAAGCATTTTTAAACACCGATACTTCAAACGTATCAGCGCTCATCGGCAGGCTTACAGTTGCGCTCGTAATACTCCCCCACGGTCTACAAAAAA